>JBBDJB010000031.1:0-72623 GCA_040880125.1 Pirellulales bacterium
GTAAAATCAATCCGGCGCGCACCAAGGTGAAAAATTCACAGCCTGACAGCGGACCTGCTGGCAGCGGGAATCACATAGCCGGCAGAGGGGGGCGAGAAGACGAGCGAAAAGGAAAAGAACCGGCCGGAGCAAAACAGCACGGCCTTCGCGCGGCGGTAAGACGTGACACCCAGATGTCACGGGGGAAGCGACGCCCCGTCGTCTTCTCGTCGGCTCGGCTGCGCTGTTTTGCTCCGTGAGTGCCGGTTTTGTCAACAGCCTGCGGAGAGCGTCATCGGCCGATGTCGCGCCGCAAACCCGCGGGCGGAAGGTTCCCAGCCTCCGTCCGCACCGTAGTTATCGTAATGCGACCTTTCGCATCTGAGCGGGAAACTCGCGCTGACGCGAAGTTTCCGCCTGTGGTGCCCAGCTTCGCGCGACGGTGACGATGGGAGTGGTTGTGCGGTCCGGAAAGAGCGCGTGTACGGTGCGCAACAACGCTCGGCTCGACAAGGTGAGCCGTGGTACCCGGCCGCGCGAGTGGGACACGCGTCTTCTTTTACTCCCTCTCCCTCTGGGAGAGGGCCGGGGAGAGGGTTTCGTCGGCTAGCGCAAAGCGCTCCGCCGTCGCGGATAGGAATCGCACCACTGCGCGTCTCACGAGACGTCGCCTTCGCGCGTACACGACCCGGTATTTTTCTACCCCCTCTCCCGACCTCTCCCCGGAGGGGAGAGGAGTTGGAAAAGCACAGACAGGAATGTCTGTGCCACCAGTGCGGCTGGGCCGCACCTACACCGCCGAGACCGCCAGCGTGCTGCCCAGCGTGATGCCGGGTGCGGGAAGGCTGCTGCGGCCCATCAGATACTCGTCGGTCGCTCGGGCGGCGCCGCGGCCTTCGTTGATCGCCCACACCACCAGCGATTGTCCCCGGCGGCAGTCGCCGGCGGCAAACACGCCCGGCACGCTGGTGGCGAACGGCCCGTGCTGGGCCTTGTAGTTGGAGCGCGGATCGTACTCCAAATCGAGCAGGTCGGTTACATAATGTTCCGGCCCGAGAAAGCCCATCGCCAGCAGCACGAGCTGGGCCTTCCACACCTTCTCGCTCCCTTCGACCTCGGCCATGATCCACTTGCCGGCGTCGTCCTTTATCCACTCGACTTGCACGGTGCGGATGCCCGCCACGTTGCCGTGGCCGTCGTCGAGGAACTCCTTCGAGGCGATGCTGAACTGCCGCGGATCGGCGCCGAACTTGGCGGCCACTTCCTCGTGCCCGTAGTCCACGCGGAAGATCCGCGGCCACTCCGGCCAGGGGTTCTCGGGCGAGCGATCCTGCGGCGGTTGCGGTAACAGCTCGAAGTTGACCATCGACCGGCAGCCGTGGCGGACCGATGTGCCGATGCAGTCGGTGCCGGTGTCGCCGCCGCCGATGACGATCACGTCCTTGTCCTGAGCGCTTATGTATTTTCCATCAGCCAGTTTGCTGTCGAGCAGGCTCTTGGTATTGGCCGTAAGAAACTCCATGGCGTAGTGGACGCCGCCCAGTTCTCGGCCGGGGATCGGCAGGTCGCGCGGCTTGGTGGCGCCGGTGGCCAACAGTAGCGAGTCGTTCTCTTCGCGGAGCTTTTTCGGATCGACGTTGTTGCCGACGTCGGCCCCAGTGACGAATCGCACTCCCTCGGCGGCCATCTGGTCGAGCCGCCGCTGGACGACGCCCTTGTCGAGCTTCATGTTAGGAATGCCGTACATCAACAGGCCGCCGATGCGGTCAGCCCGCTCGTAGACGGTAACTTCGTGCCCCGCGCGATTGAGCTGTGCGGCGGCCGCCAAGCCGGCCGGTCCGGATCCGATCACCGCCACGCGCTTGCCGGTGCGGCGCTGGGGCGGTTGCGGCACGACCCAACCTTCGGCGAAGCCGCGGTCGATGATCGCGTTCTCGATGTTCTTGATCGTGACCGGCGGATCGGTGATGCCCAGCACACACGCACCCTCGCACGGTGCGGGGCAGGTGCGGCCGGTAAACTCGGGAAAGTTGTTCGTCTTGTGCAGCCGGTCCAAGGCTTCGCGCCAGCGACCACGATACACCAGGTCGTTCCACTCTGGGATCAGGTTGTCGATCGGGCAGCCGGTCTCCGACTGGCAGAACGGCACACCGCAGTCCATGCAGCGCGCACCCTGGGTGCGCAGATGCTGCTCGTCCGCCGGCGTGAAGATCTCCAGATAGTCACCCGCCCGCTCGATCGGATCGCGGTAGGGGACCTTCTTGCGAGGGTATTCTTTGAATCCGGTAGGCTTACCCATTCGCCGGAACTCCATGCACGGGGTTTTCGATTTCCTCGTCGTGTTTCTGGCGATCCTTCAACACCCGCTTGTAATCGGTCGGCATTACGCGCACGAACTGGTCGATCACGTCCGGCCACTGGTCGAGGACGCGCTGCGCTACCGTCGAGCCCGTGTAGCGATGATGCAGTTCAATCATTTCAAGCAGTTCGCCGCGGCTGTCGCCGTTTTCCACCGGCTCCAGCTCGACCATGCCCAGGTTGCACTTCGAGACGAAGTCGCCGTCCACGTCCCAGACATAGGCCACCCCGCCGGACATGCCGGCGGCAAAGTTGCGCCCGGTTCGTCCGAGAATGATCGCCCGGCCGCCGGTCATGTACTCGCAGCCGTGATCGCCGACGCCCTCGACCACCGCCCAGGCACCACTGTTTCGTACGCAGAAGCGTTCGGCCGCTCGTCCGCGGAAGAAGGCCTGACCGCCGGTTGCACCGTACAGCACGACGTTGCCGACGATGATGTTCTCCTCCGGCACGAAGGAGCTTCCCTTGGGCGGATAGATAATCAGCCGTCCACCGGACAGCCCCTTGCCGACGTAGTCGTTGCCGTCACCCTCCAGTTCCAACGTCACACCGTGCGCGAGAAACGCGCCGTAGCTCTGCCCGGCCGAGCCTTTGAACTTAATATGAATCGTGCCGTCGGGCAGTCCGTCCTCGCCCCACTTCTTGGCGACCGTATGGCTGAGGATCGTGCCGACGGTGCGATTGATATTGCGGATCGGCAGTTCCAGCCGCACGTTCTCGCCGCGCTCGATGGCCGGGGCGGCCCGCTTGATCAGCTCCATGTCCAGGGCCTTGTCCAGGCCGTGGTCCTGCGGCACCTGGCAGTAGACGCCCACGCCGTCGTGCAGCCGCACAGCGGGAGCGAGAATCGGCGTCAGATCCAGCCCGTCCGCCTTCCAATGCCGCACGGCCGCGTCCGACTCCAGGCAATCGACCCGGCCGATCATCTCGTTGACCGTGCGGAAGCCCAGCTCGGCCATCACGCGCCGCGCGTCCTCGGCGACCATGAACAGGTAGTTGACCACGTGCTCTGGCTTGCCGGTGAACTTCTGCCGCAGCACGGGATCCTGGGTGGCGATGCCGACCGGGCAGGTGTTCAAGTGACACTTTCGCATCATGATGCAGCCCAGCGTGATCAGCGGCGCGGTCGAGAAGCCGAACTCTTCGGCGCCCAACAGCGCGGCGATCACCACGTCGCGCCCGGTCTTGAGCTGGCCGTCGGTCTGCAGCACCACGCGCGAGCGGAGGTCGTTCATCACCAGCGTCTGGTGCGTCTCGGCGATGCCCAGCTCCCACGGCAGGCCCGCGTGCTTGATGCTGGTTAGCGGCGAAGCACCGGTGCCGCCGCTGTCGCCGGAGATGAGGATGTGATCGGCGTGCGCCTTGGCCACGCCGGCGGCCACGGTGCCGACTCCCACTTCGGACACCAGCTTGACGCTCACCCGCGCCGTGGGGTTGGAGTTCTTCAAGTCGTGGATTAGTTGCTTGAGATCCTCGATCGAGTAGATGTCGTGGTGCGGCGGGGGGCTGATCAGGCCGACGCCCGGCGTCGAGTAACGAATCCGCGCGATGTTGTCGTCGACCTTGCGGCCGGGCAGCTCGCCGCCTTCGCCCGGCTTGGCCCCCTGCGAAATCTTGATCTGTAGTTCGTCGGCGTTGGTCAAATACCAGATCGTCACGCCGAAGCGGCCCGAGGCCACCTGCTTGATGGAGGAGCGCTTCGAGTCGCCGTTGGGAAGCGGGTTGAAGCGGTCGGGGTCTTCGCCGCCTTCGCCCGTGTTGCTCTTGCCGCCCAGGCGGTTCATGGCCACTGCGAGCGTTTCGTGCGACTCGGCCGAGATCGAGCCGAAGCTCATCGCCCCGGTGCAGAACCGCTTGACGATCTCGCTGGCCGGCTCGACCTGGTCCAGCGGGATCGGCCCGCCGGCGGAAGGTTTGAACTTCAAGAGGCCCCGCAGCGCGCAGCGCCGGCTGGCCTCGTCGTTGGTGTGCTTGGCGAACCGCCAGTAGGCGTCCTCGTTGTTGCCGCGGGCGGCGACTTGTAGGTCGGCGATCGAGAGCGGATCCCACATGTGCCGCTCGCCGTCGGCCCGCCAGTGGAACTCGCCCGGATTGGGAAGCGCCCGGGTGGCTTGGCCGTCCGACTCGGGATAGCCGATTGAATGCCGCCGCAGCAGTTCCTCGGCCAGTACGTCGAAGCTGACGCCCTGGATGCGGCTGGCCGTGCCGACGAAGCAGCGGTCGATCACCTCGTCCTGCACGCCGACCGCCTCGAAGATCTGCGCGCCTTTGTAGGACTGCAGCGTCGAGATGCCCATCTTGGCCATCACCTTGAGCATGCCCTTGGCCACGCCCTTACGATAGTCGGTCACCACATGGTCATCATCCTCGCCCTCGGGCAGCAGCCCGTCGCGGCCGGCTTGCCACAGCGACTCGAACGCCAGATACGGGTTGATCGCGTCGGCGCCGTAGCCGACCAGCAGACAGTGGTGATGCACTTCGCGAGCTTCGCCGGTCTCCAGCACGATGCCGATCCGCGTCCGCTTGGTCTGCCGCACCAGGTGATGGTGCACCGCACCGCAGGCCAACAGCGCGCTGACGGCCACGCGGTCGGCGGCGATCTTGCGATCCGAAAGGATCACGATGCTGTAGCCGTCGTCGATGGCCGCTTCGGCCTCGGCACAGATGCGGTCCAGGGCCTTGCGCAGCCCGGCCTTGCCTTCTTCGCGCGGCCAGGTGATGTCGATCTTCTTGGCTTTCCAGCCGCGGTGGTCCATGTGTTCCAGGGCCGCCAGCTCTTCATTGGTCAAGATTGGATGCGGCACCAGCAGCCGATGGCAATGCTGCTCGGTCGTCTCCAGCAGGTTGCCTTCCGGACCGATGTAGCACTCCAGCGACATGATGATCTCTTCGCGGATCGAGTCGATGGCCGGGTTGGTCACCTGCGCAAAGAGCTGCTTGAAGTAGTCGTAGAGCATTCGCGGCTGATCGGACAGGCACGCCAGGGCGGAGTCGTTGCCCATCGAGCCGACCGGGTCGCGCTTCTCGTGCACCAGCGGCAGCAGCATGAACTGCATCGTCTCGACCGTGTAGCCAAACGCCTGCATCCGCGGCAGCAGCGTCTCGGGATAGAAACCATGCGGCTCCTTGTTCGGCGCGAGATCGGCCAGCGCGATCCGCTGCTCGCGGAGCCACTTGCCGTAAGGCCGCTGCGTGGCGAACTGCCCCTTCAGCTCTTCGTCGGGAATCAGCCGCCCCTGCTCGAAGTCGACCAGGAACATGCGACCCGGCTGCAGGCGTCCCTTCTCGCGGACGTTGTCCGGGTCGACCGCCAGCACGCCCACCTCGGAGGCCATGATTACGCGGTCGTCCTTCGTCAGGTAGTACCGGCTGGGCCGCAGCCCGTTGCGGTCGAGCACCGCGCCGATGTACTGCCCGTCGGTGAAGGCGACCGACGCCGGCCCGTCCCAGGGCTCCATCAGGCAGGAGTGGTACTCGTAGAACGCCCGCTTCGATTCGGACATCGACTCGTGGTTCTGCCACGCCTCGGGCACCATCATCATGACGGCCTCTTGCAGCGTGCGGCCGGACATCAGCAGAAACTCCAGCGCGTTGTCGAACGTGCCTGAGTCCGCACAGTCCGGCTCGACGACCGGAAACAGCTTGTCGATCTGGTCGCCGAACAGGTCGCTGCCCAACACGCCTTCCCGGGCGTGCATCCAGTTCATGTTGCCGCGCAGGGTGTTGATCTCGCCGTTGTGGCTCATGAAGCGGTTCGGCTGCGCGCGGTCCCACGAGGGGAACGTGTTGGTACTGAACCGCGAGTGCACCATCGAGAGGTGGCTCGTGTAGCTCTCGTCGGCCAGGTCCGGGAAGTACGGCATCAACTGCGCCGGCGTGAGCATGCCCTTGTAGACGATGACCTTCGTCGACAGGCTGCAGACGTAGAACATCTTCGCCTGTTCCATGCTGGCGTCGTTGCGCAGCAGGTGGCTGGCCTGTTTGCGGATCAGGTAAAGCTGCCGCTCGAAGGCGTCGCCGGACAGGTCGCCGCCGGAGGCGATGAACAACTGCTCGATATGCGGCTCGGCCGCCAGCGCCGTCGGACCGACGTCCGCTTTTTCGGCTTGCGTCGGCACGCGACGCCAACCCACCAGCCGCTGCCCCCGGTCGGCAACGATCCGCGAGATGGCGTCTTTGCAGGCCTTCCGCTCGGAGTCGATCGTCGGCAGAAACACCAACCCCGCGGCGAACTTGCCCGGCTCGGGCAGATCGGCCTTCAATTCGTCGCGGGCGATTCGCTGCAGGAACTCGTGCGGCAGCGCGGTGAGCATGCCGGCGCCGTCGCCGGTGTTCGGCTCGCAGCCGCACGCGCCGCGGTGGTCCATGTTGCGCAGCACTTCGTCGCCGTCGAGGATGATCTGGTGACTGCGCACGCCCTTGATGTGGGCGACAAAGCCGACGCCGCAGCTCTCGTGCTCGTTGGCCGGGTCGTACAGCCCTTGCTTTTCGGGCAGGCCCCACAGGCGCTTCTGATGCGTTCTTTTCACAGGTCCCTCGGTTTCCTTCAACTC
Source organism: Pirellulales bacterium (assembly GCA_040880125.1). GTDB lineage: Bacteria > Planctomycetota > Planctomycetia > Pirellulales > JBBDJB01 > JBBDJB01. Next base: position 6,891 of record JBBDJB010000031.1, read on the forward strand.
CGTAGAACGATCGGTGGCACAGGCCGCTCCCGTAGTGGTCCGTCGTGCACCTAGTTCGGTGCCGGACGCCGGCCGGAAGTGACGGGTGCGCCGTCTGCTGACTTTTATGGCGCTCGAACGGCAGCCGTGGCGTGGTCGTCCGTGCCGCCGGTCGATTCCAACGCGTGCTCGCGGGAAGCCGTTTTTCTGAGAAGCAAATCGATGAAGCTCTTGACGGTCTCGCTGAGCTCTTTCCCGCGACGATAGATGATTCCCAGCGGGCGTGCCAGCACCACGTCCGAAAGCGGAATCGCCACCAGGGCGCCGCTGGCGGTTTCGCGCCGCACGGTCGGCTCCGGCAGCAGGCACACGCCCGAGTCGATCTCCACCGCCCGCTTGATGGTTTCGATATTATCGAACTCCATTACCACCCGCACGTCAACGTGCGCGGCGGCCAAGGCCCGATCGATCTCGCGGCGGATCTTCAGCTCCGGGACGAAGCCCACCAGCCGCTCGCCGTCCAGTTCCGAAAGCGTCACCGAGTCCCGCCCAGCGAGCGGGTGCCCGGCCGCACAGACCAGCACCAGCGGCTCCTCGCGCCAGGGAATGACCTCGATATTTCGCGAGCTTCGTGGATAGCTGACCAGCCCCAGTTCGACCTGATCCTCTTCGACCAATGCGTACACCCGGTCGGGGTGTTGATATTCAACCCGTACGTCGGCCTTGCGATGCTGCGTAAGAAAGTGCTGGACGTACTGGTTCATATGCGCCAGCCCGACCGAATAGATCGAGGCGATGCTCACCCGGCCCGAGATATCGCGGTGAACGGTGCGGACCTTCTCCTCCAGGGCGTAATACCGCTGGACCAGGTCGCGGCAGCCGTCGTAGTAGATCTCCCCCTCGGGCGTCAGCACGAAGGGCCGCTTGGTGCGGTCGATCAGCTTCACGTCCAGCCGCTCCTCGAGATGGTGGACGATCTGGCTGGCGCCGGATTGCGACAGACCGTTCTCGTCGGCCGCCCGAGAAAAGCTTCGCCGGCCGACAATGTCGCAAAACACCTTGAGCGATTTGACGTGCATCGGGAGAGGGAGCCGGAGGTTGGATGATAAAAACAAATACAGCGAGAAGAGAAGATTACGAATGAATCTACCAAGTTAGCTATCTCCTTAGGTCCCGTCTAGCAGGCGCAAGCAGGATTTGTAGGGCGGCGTGGGGGGCGGGGTAAGCGTGCGGGGTGCGAGGACATGTCTTAAGTATTTACAGCATATTTGTTTACGAATCATCCGTAGGGGTCCGCTGTGCGGACACTCGCCCGAGTGAAGCCGCTCGCATCACGTAGCCACAGGCTGAAAGAAACGTTGCCTACCAATGGTCCGCACGGCGGACCCTATCCACGTCGACAGCCAGCAATCGCAAAAGCTTGTGATCGCCTGCGGCCGGTGCTAGAGTCGCGGGGCCGACCGCTCTTCTTCATCGATTAATAGGGTCGCGCACTCGCCGCACCCTCTTCCTGGGAGCCATCGCCATGAACTTCGCCACGCCCGGGCAATCAAAGTCTTCCGCCGATTCGGTCCACCGCCGTACATTTCTCCGCGCCGCGGGAGTCACCGGCGCGGCTGTGGTCTTAAGTAGCTCCGTACCGCGGGATATCCTCGCCCAGGAGCAAGCCGCCGACGACCACCCCATCGGACGGCACATCTACAAGTCGCTCAAGTGGAACATGGTCCGCACGCCCGGCCCGACGCTCGCTCAGTTCAAGATGCTCAAGGAGCTCGGCTACGACGGCGTCGAGATCGACAGCCCCGGCGGCGTCGACAAAGAGGAGGCGATCGCCGCCAGCCGCGAGACCGGCCTGCCGATCGAAGGCGTGGTCAACTCGACGCACTGGAACGTCCGGCACTCCGACCCTGACCCGGCCGTCCGCCAGCAGGCCCTGGAGAACATGAAAACTGCTATGCGCGATGCCAAGCGCGTGGGGGCCGACTCGGTGCTGCTGGTACCCGGCAAGGTCAACGACCCCCTGGCGGAAAATCATGACCAGGTCTGGGAGCGATCCATCACGGAGATCCGCAAGATGCTGCCGCTGGCCGAAGAGCTCCAGATGAAGATCCTCATCGAGAATGTCGGCAACGGCTTCTGTACCGATCCGCGGCAGTTCGCGCGGTACATCGACGAGATCGACAGTCCGTTGGTTGGCGTGCACTTCGACATCGGCAACCACATCGCCCACAGCCCACCGGCGGATTGGATCCGCATCCTCGGCCGCCGCATCCGCAAGCTCGACGTGAAGGACCGCAACAAGACGACGCGGGAGATGACGCTCATCGGCGAGGGCGACGCCGACTGGCCGGCCGTGCGGCAGGCGCTGGAAGAGGTCGGCTATCGCGGCTGGGTGGCGGCCGAAGTCCGCGGCGGCGACCGCGAGCGGCTGGCCGACGTTGTGCGTCGGATGAACAACGTGCTCGGCAAGTCCGACGGCATGCCCGGCGAGAATCTGCCCGGCGCGACGCGCGAGGCGTAGCTTCGTTGCAAAGGGTCTCCCCTCCGAGCCGTGCGAGGTTCCTGTCGATCTTTTCGTAACGGCGATGGAGGGTTTGCCCCGGGACAAGAGCTGTATGAAGAAGGCAATCAAGTATACGAATGAACCCATCGAAGCGAAAATCGTCAAGGATTTTCTGCCACCTCCGGAAACACTGCGGTTGCGGCAGACGGCCGTGAAGGTGAGCTACGACTCGAAGACCGACACCTTGTCCGTGCGGCTGCGGGAAGGCAAGGTGTTCGAGAGCGAGCAGGTCGCCAAGGGAGTGGTTCTTGCCTTCGACGAGCAGGGCGCGATCATGGGCATCGAATTGCTCGACGCCTCCAAACATTCGTCCAATCCCAAGGCGCTGGAGTTTGCCGTTTCCTGATGTCCAGCGTAGGCCCGGAAGCAATTTCAGCGGGAATCCGGGCAGCCTCCCGAGAGGTCCGCACTTTCCCGGCCGCACATCCTCGCACGTGAAATTAATCGTGGCGCAGACATTCCTGTCTGAGCAGTTTTGTTCCGTCTACGCACCACACACTGCACGGCTGGACAACCCAGCCGCGGCACCCTGAGGTCTCGTTACTCGTTTTCCTGCTGCGCCGGCTCCTCTTGTCCGGACCTGTCCTTTTCCCGCGCGCTGCGGCGTTTTTCTATCTTCGCCGTGGCGGCTTGGTCGCTGTCGGCAGCGATCAGCGAGATCAGCTTCTCGCCCGGCTGCGGGGTTGGTGGCTGCTGGGCGGTCCATACGCGCAGTCGGCCGGACTCGCTCAACAGGAACATCGGCAGCGCCGTCGGCCCGTACCGCTGCCGAAACTCCGCAAAGGTGAAATCCTCCGTCAGCGGCGTCTTTTTAATCGTCGCTCCCTCGGCAAATCGCTGCGCGAGCTTCTCATAAGTCAGCCCTTTTGCGAACAGCACGCGGCTGCGGCCGTGGGTGGGCATCGTCTCCTTACGCTCGCTGGTGGTTTCCGGCGGTGCCAGGTGATACACCTCCCTGCGGCCGAACCGCTCGACGAATTGCAGCGTCGCCAGCGCGTTCACCTCGTCGTTGGCCGTGATCGCCAGCAGCCGGCCGACGTCGCCCAGATCGAGCTGCTCGCGAACGTATTCCGATACAATGCTCGCGTAGCATACCGGCAGGCCGGCCATCCGCGCGGCGGCAATCTGCCGATGGTTCGTGTCGACCATCAGCACATAGATCTTCTCGTCGTGCAGCGCCTTGGCGATCGAGATCGCCCACGGCTGCGCGCCGGCGAACATCACCCCCTGGGGGTTTTGCCGCGACAGTTCGAGCAGCCTTGCCAGTGGCCCCACCGTGAGCCCATAGACGGTGACCGTGGCGGCGATCACCAGAAACGTCAGCGCCACAAACGCGCTCGCCTGCTGGATGATTTCCGCGGGCGGTCCCTCCGGTCCGGCCATCCCGGCCAACTGCAGCGCGAACAGCGAGCTGACCGCGGCCGCCACGATACCGCGGGGCGCCAGCCAGGCCAGCAGCAGCCGCTCACGGCGCGTAAGATCGGTGCCGACGGTCGAGGCGAACACCGCCAGCGGCCGGACCACCACCAGCAACAGCACCACGAACGCCACACTCGCCCAGCCCAGGTCGACCACGTCGCGCAGTTCGACCCGGGAAGCGAGCAGAATGAACAGTGCCGAAATCAACAGGGTGCGCAGGTTCTCCTTGAACTCGATCAGATGCTGGAGCGTCACGCTCCGCTGGTTGGCCAGGATGACGCCCAGGATCGTGACCGCCACCAGCCCGGATTCGTGTTGCAGTCGATTGGAGATCACAAACACAATCAGCACGATGGCGAGCACGAACCCGTTCTGCAGATAGTCCGGCACCAGGTAGCGCTTGAGCAGTTGAATGATCAGCACGGCGGCCACAAAGGCCAGCCCGGTGCCGACGATCAGCGTCAACGACAGGCCGGCGATCGTGTGGCCCAGCGTCTCCTCGCCGCGGAAGCCGCCGGTCACGACGATCTCGAACATCAGCGCGGTCAGGACCGCCCCGATCGGATCGTTGACGATGCCTTCCCACTTGATGACGGCGCCCACGCGGCGAGCCGGCCGCACCTGACGCAGCATCGGCAAGATCACCGTCGGCCCGCTCACCGTCAACAGCGCACCGGTCACGGCGGCCAGCGACGGGGCGAAGTCCAACAGCCACCAAGCGGCAAGCCCCGCCAGAATCCACGTCACCCCCACGCCCACGGTCACCAGCCGCAGCACGGCGACACCGCTGGCGCGGATTTCCTGCAGTCGCAGGCTCAGGCCGCCTTCGAAGAGGATGACGGCCACCGACAGCGAGACGAACGGAAACAGCAGCTCCGTGCTGATGACCGACTCGGGCCGCACGAAGTTACCGACGGCAAAGCCGACCGCCAGCAGCACGACGATGGCCGGCACGCGAAGCCGCCACGCAAGCCACTGTGCGGCAATGCCCAGCGCCAGTACACCGGTGAGGTAGTAGGCCGGATGGATTTCCAAGGCGACGCGGCCCGTTGAAGCGACAAACGAACAGGGTCAGCCGAGCCGGTTGAATGTACGCCAGAGGCGGCGAGGTGGAAAGGCGTCAGACGCAGCCACGTTCGCGGAGTTGCAAGCGCACCGACTTTTTCGTCTTTTCAGCATCGAAGGGCCCCACGCGACCTGCCGCGATATCCGCGTCGGCCTCTCGAACCATTTCTTGAAGCGCATGCAGGCTCTGTTGCCGTCGCTCGAGAACGTCCAATGCCTCGTGTAGCACGTCCTCAAGTGAATTGAACTGTCCGCTGGCGATCTGCGCTTCGATGCGTTTCTGAACATCTGGCGGAATCTGATGGGCCATGAGTAAACTCCTTTCGACCGACAATTCTACCATGTCCCGAACCAGAAGTTCAAAACTCGCCGCCGCGAAGCCTTACCCGAACCGCGCCTCTCGGGCGCTCTTCTCGTCGCCGGTCCGCACGGTGAGCGGAGTGTACAGCTCCGGACGCCGGGCACGCATCCAGCGGACGCCGGTCGAGCGCTCGCGCAGCGAAGCGTCCAGGTCGGCCACCACCATCGCGTCCCGCGCCTGCCAGGTCTCCGTCAGGATGCGGCCGTAGCAGTCGAGGATCATCGCGTTTCCCGTGCGCACTTCGTTATCGTCGCGCCCCACGCCGTTGGCGAACACCAGGAACATACCGTTGTCATGCGCCCGGGCGGGCAGCCACCGCATCAGCCAACCGCGACCCTTGTCGCCGCGGAACTCCGCTTCAATCGTCTCCGGATCCGCGTGCCGATTCTCCCACAGGGACACGTCGATCAACCCCATCGCCTGCGGGCTGCCCGACGCACAGCCGCCCGTCTGGTGCGGCGCGAGCAGAATCTCCGCGCCGGCCAGGGCGGTCGCCCTGGCGTTCTCCACCAGGTTGTTGTCGTAGCAGGTCAGTACGCCGACGCGGCAACCGTGCGGCGTGTCGAACACCGTATACTCGTCGCCGCTGGACATGTGCTCGCTGACGAAGGTGTGCAGCTTGCGATGCCGCACCCAGGCGCCGTCCGGCATCGCGACGACATAGGTGTTGTAGAGCTGGCCATCGTCGGCCAACTCGACCAGCCCGGCGCCGATCGTCATGCCAAACTCGGCGGCCCACTGCCGCAGGGTCCGGCTCGCCGTGCCGTCGGGTACCGGTTCGGCCAGATTCAGCAGCCCCTCGCGGGAAAGCTGGCGGAGATGCCAGTAGCCGGAGATGCAGCACTCCGGAAAGGCGATCAGCTCGACTGACTGCTCGGCGGCCTGCCGCACGAAATCGAGCATGGTCCGCAGGTTGGTGGACTTCTCGCCGGGCGCATGCTGAAACTGCACCGCGGCGACGCGTATGTCTCTCAAACGAAGTTCTCCTGCAAAGGGCTTCCGCCCCGTGCGGGCGAAAGCGTGGTGCTTGGCTCATTCTCCCGCGTTACGCGGCGTCAGCAAGCACCGCCGCCGCAATCCCTAACGAACACCCCGCACGGCCACGACAGGGGCGAATAGAATACCATAAAAATGGTTGCTTTCATTGGCCATGCGCGGTACAATGTTCGTCTGGATACCGCCTTGCGATTAGACTCACCGGCGATTTTATAGAAGTATCACACTAGAAAATGGGAGAGGAATACAGGCCGTCCGGCTTGCCACGGGAGCGCCAATGTCCTCAATTACGGCCGGGACTTTTTCAACGCATCGCAAAACCAGCCGTTGCAAAAAGATCGCTGAATCTGTCACCGCGCTCGAGTGGCGCGGCTCGGGGGAGCTGACTTTTTCAACGAACATGGGGCCCCCCCTAAAGGGCGCGTTGAAAAACCCAACTCAGCACACCTGGGGCAAACGAGCCTCCGGCTTATCCGCGAGGCTCAAAGTTAAGGCGAACGAACCTGGCAAGTGACCCGGCCGGTCGGCCGCACGACCGCGACAGGCGGTGCGACCAGCAGCCGGTCGAGTGCGACTGCCGCCGTTCGTCACGGCGCGAACCGTTGTCGCCAGTAACAACCGCAATTATAATGACTTGCGACGGAGCGACCTGTTGCCGCCGAGCTTCTCGCACGTGGCTGTTTCACGTGAGGACTCGGCGCGGCAAGCGAGCGGCCGTCTCCCGCAGGGGCCGTTCGGCCCATCTCGCAGGAGGCTGCTCGCGGCAATCGACCCACTCGGCTTTTCTCTCGCTTCCGCTTCGTTCGACGGCTTCCGGAACCACAAGAGGCAGACTTTCTATGCACGGCACGCTATTGAACCGCCCGCTGGGTATCGCCGCCCTGCTATTGGGCGCACTCGCAATGGTCAACTCCGCCGCGGGGCAAGAGGACATCACGCGTCCAGCCCGGCGGCTTGCACCCGGCGTGGAGACGCACATTCCCGCCAAGGTCGAAGCGGAGGAGACGTCCAGCATTCATAACATTGTCGAGTTGACGTCGATCCCCGATCTCCCCTGGACGCCCAACTACACGGCCCCCAGCCGCACGCTCCACGCGAAGGCGGATAACGCCCGCTTCACGCGGCGCATCTGGGGCCTGGAGTTTTACTTCAAGCCGCTGCGGATGATCTACGTCGACATCCCTCAGCCCTCGGGCCGAATGCAGCGCAAGCCCGTCTGGTACATGGTCTACCGCGTCAAGAACACCGGCGAGGCCTACCGGCCCCAGATCGGCGATCTGGGCGAGTACGAGCTCACGAAGGACGCCGCGCCGGTTCGCTTCATTCCCCAGTTCGTGCTGGAGAGCCTGGAGTTCGACAAGGCCTACGTCGATCGGATCATTCCAGTGGCGTTGCCGCAGATCCAGGAGCGGGAGTCGCCGCCCATGCGGCTGCGAACCAGTGTCGAGATGGCCGAGACCGAAATTCCTGTGAGCACCGAAGACGAAGACCGCAGCGTCTGGGGCGTGACGATGTGGGTGGACGTCGATCCGCGGATAGATTTTTTCACCGTCCACGTGCAAGGGCTGACCAACGCCTACAAGTGGGTCGATCCGCCGGGGGCCTATGCGCTGGGCGATCCGCCCGCCACCGGACGCCGTTTCGTCCGCAAGACGCTGCAGCTCAACTTCTGGCGGCCCGGCGACGAGAACGAGCAGCGCGAGGAAGAGATCCGCTTCGGCACGCCCGAGGGTCAGCACGAACTGTATGGCGTCGAGGAAGGGGTTGATTACACCTGGGTTTACCGGTAGAACTACACGTTTGCCTGGAGCGTATTGAATCGATCGCCAAGCCAGCGTGTGCGTCGGCAGCCCCATGGTGCGTGCCGCGTGCCACCGGGCGGCCTTCCTTGTATTCGAGTTCGAAGGATTTGAAGCAATGGCCCATAAGAAAGGTCAAGGATCGAGCCGCAACGGCCGCGACTCCAACGCACAGCGCCGCGGCGTCAAACGGTTCGGCGGCGAGCAGGTTCGTGCGGGCAACATCCTCGTGCGGCAGGTGGGAACGAAGTTCCACCCCGGCCGCGGCGTCGGCATGGGCGGCGATTACACGCTGTTCGCACTGGCCGATGGGGTCGTTCGCTTCGACCGCGAAGGTCGTCGCGTGAACGTCGACGTCTCGGCCTAGCCGGCGCGGCCGACACTTCAAGTTTGTAGTCGTTGGAAAGGGATGCACCGAGTAGGGCATCCCTTTTTCATGCCCTGCCGGTGGGCGCGCCACGTTCTCTCGTTCCCACATTTCTTCAACCAGCCATGCCATGTTCGTCGACCGAGTCACTATCCGCGTACAGGCCGGCCGGGGCGGCGATGGCTGCGTGAGCTTTCGCCGGGAGAAGTACGTTCCGCGCGGCGGCCCGGATGGCGGCGACGGTGGCGATGGCGGAAGCGTGCTGCTGGTGGCCGAGCCGGGTGTCGACAGCCTGGCCGCTTTGGCGCACCGCCGGCACTGGAAGGCCGTGAGCGGCGGGCCCGGCGGCGGCAAGCAATGCCACGGAGCTAACGGGGACGATCTCGTGTTGCGTGTGCCGCCCGGCACGGTGGTCATGGACGCCGCTGGCGGATTTGTGCTGAAGGATCTGGCCGCAGAAGGCGCCCAGGTGATCGCTGCGCATGGTGGTCGCGGGGGCAAGGGCAACGTCCGCTTCAAGTCGTCCACCAATCGCACTCCCCGTACCGCCACCAAAGGTACTGAGGGCGAAGACCGCGAGCTGGTGCTGGAACTGAAGATGATCGCCGACGTGGGGCTGGTCGGAAAGCCGAACGCCGGCAAGAGCACGCTGCTCAGCCGGCTGTCTCGCGCGCGGCCGCGGATCGCTGCGTACCCGTTCACCACCAAAAAGCCCAACCTGGGCATCGCCTACCTCGACATCGACCGCTCGCTCACGCTGGCCGACATTCCCGGCTTAATCGAAGGGGCGCATCACGGTGCCGGGCTGGGGCTGGAGTTTCTGCGGCACATCGAGCGCACGCGGATTCTGGTGCACCTGGTCGAGCCGCAGCCGACCGACGGCAGCGATCCGCTCGAGAACTATCGCGCCATCCGCAATGAACTGGCACAACACAGCCAGACACTGGCACAGCGCGAAGAGGTTATCGTCATTAGCAAAGCGGAACTGCCGGGGGCAGAAGAAGTTCGCCAACAACTGGCCGAGGCGACCGGCCGTGAAGTGATGCTGATCTCGTCGGTGACCGGACAAAGTCTGGATCGGCTGCTGGCCCGGCTCTCCGCGGCCGTGGACGCTCAAGTTGAGCAGGAGCAGCAAGCGGCGGAACGGGCAAGCTCGGGTTGAACGCGCAGGGCGCCGTGCGGGCCAGTCCGCTAAAAGCATAGCTGGACTCGTGCGAGTTCAGCCGAGCCTGGAGTTAAGCTGAATTCTCACGAATTCAGCTACAGCGATGGTAGTGTCCGCTGTGCGGGCCACGGGAAAGCTGAACATTCAAGAGAGTGCGCATCGATGGACGCGTCGCTCATCGCCGTCGACATTGGCAACAGCCGAATCAAGTTCGGCTTGTTCGATACCGAAGACACTGCGCGCGGCACCGCCGATTTGCCCCAGCCGGCCAGCACGCTCGAACTGTCGCCCGAGCCTTGGGACCCGGCGCCGATCGATGCGTGGCTGAAAAAGGCCGGGGAGCCAAGGGCCCGCTGGCTGTTGGGAAGTGTCAATCGCAAGACGTGCGCGCGGCTGGTCGGGTGGATCGAGCAGCACGACACGGCCGCAAACATCGCCGAATTGCACGTGGCCGATCTGCCGCTGGTGGTGGCGCTGGACGAACCGGAACGGGTCGGCATCGACCGTTTGCTGGCCGCAGTGGCGGTGAATCGCTTGCGCTCCCAGCGGCGGCCCGCGGTGGTCATCGATCTGGGCAGCGCGATCACCGTCGACTTGGTGACAGCCGAAGGTGCGTTTGCCGGCGGCGCGATACTGCCGGGCATCGGCATGTCCGCCCGAGCGCTGCACGAGCAGACCGACCTCTTGCCGCATCTCTATAAAAAGGGGCTCGGCGCGGCGCCTCCGGCCCTGGGCGTCTCGACGGTGGCGGCGATCGAGTCCGGGCTCTATTGGGGAGCCGTCGGTGCGATGCGGGAGTTGGTTCACCAGCTTAGCCAGGATCAGTCCCGCAAGCCGGAAATCTTCCTGACCGGCGGCGCAGCCCCGGCCGTTGCGGAGCGATTCGGCCCTGACGCGCAATACGTGCCGCACCTGGTACTCGCCGGCATCGCGCTGGTGCGGCCGGCCACCATCAGCAATGTGTAGCGCGGGCATGTGTCGCCAAGCCTCCCAGACAAGCGCGGTCGTACTGACTCCGCCCGGCCGCGGCGCCGTGGCAACGGTACTGGTCAATGGGCCCGGTGCGATCGACTGCGTGCAAGCGCACTTCCGCTCGGCTAGTGGAGCGGCGTTGCGTTCGATTCCAACCGAGGCAATCGTCTACGGCCGCTGGGGAAGTGCCGGCGGTGAAGACCTGGTCATATGCTGCCACGACGACACGCACGTCGAGATTCACTGCCACGGCGGCGCGGCCGCGGTGCAAGCGATCATGGCGAGTCTCGAGCAACACGGCTGCCAGTCGGTTCAGTGGCAAGATTGGCTGCATCGCACTTCGGACGATCCGCTTGCGGCCGAGGCGCGGATCGACTTGGCGAGCGCCCGCACGGAGCGTACCGCCGGCATCTTGCTCGACCAGGCGCAAGGAGCGCTGCGCCGGGCAATCGACCGGCTGGCGGCGCACCTCCAAGACGGCGATCGACCAGCGGCGCTGTCCATTTTGCAAGAACTCTCCGAACGCGCCGCGCTGGGACTGCACTTGATTGAGCCGTGGCGCGTCGTGCTGGCAGGGCAGCCGAATGTCGGTAAAAGCAGCCTGATCAACGCGCTGGTCGGTTACGAGCGGGCAATCGTCGATCCGCGGCCGGGGACAACCCGGGACATCGTCACTGCCACCACGGCGCTGGACGGTTGGCCGGTAGAGCTGGCGGACACGGCCGGGCTGCGAAGCAACGGCGACCCGATCGAATCGGCCGGCATCGCTCGAGCTGAAACGCTGCTGAACGCTGCGGACGTGGTCGTGCTGGTGCTGGACGCCTCGCGGCCGTGGAGCCCGCGCGACGAGTCACTGCTGGCCGCGCATGCCCGCGCCGTCGTCGTTCACAATAAGTCCGATTTGATCGACCGACCGCCGACGGACCGACCCGATGGCATCGCCACCAGCGCAGTGCGCGGCGACGGACTGGACGAGCTTATCGGTGCCGTGGGAGCTCGACTGGTTCCGCTACCTCCCGCAGACGGGGCGGCTGTGCCATTTCGCCCGCGACATGCCGAGGCCATCGAGGCGGCGATGCACTCTGTCAACTCGGGCGACCTGGCTGCCGCCGCCGAGCACCTGAAGGAGCTCACGCAGAATCGAAAAGTAGGAACAGCAAGGCAGTAGGGTTCGCATGTCATGCTAGCGATCCTCCGCCAGCACCTCGCGGCGGCTGGAGTCATATTCACCTAGACGCCATGTGCCACGGCGATATACTACGCCGTCCTAAACTGCGCGAAGCCGCAGTGAGCGCGTCGGGACGGGCGGTCGACGCAATCAACAGCGCGGGCTTCGCGCGTGGTGAGGACTCCTAACTCGCACCGGTGAATGAGCCAGGATGGCCGACGCCGCGGAGCGACTCCCTTGCCGAAGGTGTATCGATTGAGCGGCGTCACGGTTCAGGAGGAACGGCCGATGCCCACTCCCGCGTACCTGCGACGATTCTCGCCAGCGATGGTGCTGTTCTGGCTGTGCGTCTCGACCGTCCTGGCGGCTGCTTCTTTGGCAGCGGCGGACGACGATCCACCGGAACCGGTGCCGCTGGAAACCGAAAGCGATGCCCCGCCGCCGGCCGCCGAACCGGTCGATCCCTTCGAAGCCACGGAGCAACCGGCGATCGAGGACTTCCTTCCGTCGGCGGAACCTCAACAAGTCGCTGAACCGGAATCGGAAGAACCGGCCACACCCGAGCCAGTCCCCGCGCAGACGCCCGAACCGGCAGCAGAGGCAGCAGACCTGCCGCCGCCGGTCGCGACCTTGCCGAACGATCTGCCGACGACGTTGAAGATGAACCCGGCTGCACCCGAGCCACGAGCGACAATTCCGTCGACCGAACCCGACACCGCCGCTGCCCACGACGCCGATGCCGCCGCGGAGGACGACCTGCTTCCCGCCAGCTTCAACGGCCTGCGACCCGGCGAGTCGACACTGGCCGATGTCCAGCAGACGCTGGGCGATCCGCAGGAGACGCTGCTGGGCGGCGGTCAACTGGTCACCTACATCTATGCGGTCGAGCCGTTCGAGCGGATCGAGATCGTCGTCGAGGCGAACGTCGTCACGTCGCTGATGATCGAATTGTCCGAAGCGGTCGCGCCCGAGCCGCTGCTGGCTCAGCTCGGCTTGGAAGATGAACGTCCCGCGATCATTCGCGATTCCTCCGGTCTGCCGCTGGGGATGACGATTCCCGAACGCGGCGTGCTATTGAGCTTCGTACCCCACAGCGAAACGCCCGCGGTCAAGCAGGTGGTGCTGGAGCCGATTGATCCCCAGGCTTTCGTCGCCCGGGCGGAAGCCAAGCTATTGGGGCCATACAAGGCGAATCTTGCGGACCTCGACCGGGCACTCACGCTCGATCCACGCTACGCCCGTGCCCACTGGCTGCGCGGCGTGCTGTTGCTGCGGCTGGATCACGCAAAGGAGGCGGAAGTCTCGGCCGCCCGGGCCGTCGCGCTGGATGCTTCCCAGCCGCATTACCTGCTCACGTGGGCTCGGGCACTCGCCCGGCAGGGACGTTACGATCAGGCCGAAAGCGAGACGCGCAAGGTTCTCGAGTCGACCGACTTGCCGCCGGTGGTGCGAGCCGCCGCCTATGCCCAGCTTGGCGATCTTGCGTTGCAGGGGCCGGCCGTAGACACCCAGTCGGCGATCAAGCATCACACAGCCGCCATCCGCCTGGCCGCGCCACTGGCCGGCGATCGCGTCACCGGCGTTCGCCGATTGGCGAGTGCCACGCTCATCGAGGCGCACCTGGGCGTCGCCGGGGACATCGCCTGGGGCGACTGGCGAGGCAAGCCCGAAGCGATTGCTCAGTGGACGGATCGCGCGGCCGACTACGTGGAGCAGTCGCTGATTGCGGAGGACGCCGGTGCGCTGTTGGTGCTCGATGTGGCCTGTGACGTACTGGCGGCACACGCGTCTCTGCGGGGCGCCACCGACGGCGGCATCTGGCTGGAAGAAGCGCGCGACGCCGCCGAGGTCGTGCTAAGCGAAAGCGACGACTCGCACCTGGCCACCGAAGTCCATTGGAAGCTGGCCCTGTGTTACTACCACGCCTTGCAGATCGCCCATGCTCGCGGCGACGTGAGCGAGAGCGAGCAGTACGGCGAAGCGGCGGTCGAGAACATGCGGCAACTGGCGAGCCTGCGCGCGCTCTCGGCCGAGCAGAACCATTTAATAGGCCGCATCTTCTTCCAGCTCGGTGCGGTGCAGGCCGTGCATCGTCAGGATCATCGCGAGGCGGTGCGCTGGTACGACAAGGCCGCGCCGCAGTTGACCGAGCCGGTGGGAGCGAGTCTCCTCTCGCACGTGGGCTGGCACGGGGAAGCGCTGGTGAGCATGGGCGTTTCGTACTGGGAAGTCGACCGCCGCAATGAAGCGATTGCCTTCACCGAGCGCGGAGCACAGTTGATCGCACAAGCCGTGCAGCAGAGAGCCTTCCTCGAAGAGGCGCTTCGCGTCCCCTATGGCAATCTCGCCGCGATGCACCGCCAGGCGGGCGATACGGATCGAGCCCAAGAGTTCGCGGAACTGGCCAGGCGCCCCTCGGCCGCACTAGGCCGCTAAGAGCGATTCTCCCATCAAATCGCACTCGCCTCACGGGCCCGCCGCGTACAATTGAGGCAGTGTTCACCGGCCCCGGCCTCCGTTCCTTTCATTCCCGCACGGCGGCTTCGCATGCTCTTTCGGTTGTTTTTGCTGTTCTCGCTCGTTATGCTCGTCGAGCTGGTCCTGCTGGTACAGATCGCCGAGGCGACGTCGACCACGACGACGATCGTGCTGGTGCTGGCCACAGGGGTCATCGGAGTGTGGCTTGCCCGCTGGCAGGGTTGGCAGACGGTCCGCCGCATTCAGCGGGACCTGTCCGAGGGCAAGCTGCCAGGCGATGCACTACTCGACGGACTGATGATCCTCATCGCCGGAGCGCTCTTGCTCACGCCGGGCGTGCTCACCGACGTGGTCGGCTTCGCCCTGCTGGTTCCGGTGACTCGGCGAGGCATCAAACGCGGCATGCGGCGCCGGCTGAGTGCCCGACTCCACATGCGCGGCTTTCGGGGGCCATGGCGGCGATCCGGCGAAGCAGATCCGCCCTTCGAGCACGACAAGGTAATCGACGCCCGGCTAATCGACTCCGAGAAGGAACCGCCGCAGTCGTAGTGGCGAATCGGCTGCTATTTGCCGTATTGTTCGATCCGCTGTGGGCGACGGATAAAGTAGTAAAGTAGGGCGCCAAACATCCAAAGCAGAATAATCACCAGAGCCCAGATGAGCTTATCGTTGCCTTGCGGCGGCTCATTCATCAGGCAGTCGACCAGGGTCCAGATCCAAAATACGGTCAGGGCCAGCCCGATCAAGCCGCTGAAGCCGCCGCAACAGATAATGCCGATTCCAATATCCATATCTAAATCCATATTCGATCAAGTCTGCGAGTTTCGGGTGCGATGACCTCACGCGTCACTCTAGTCGGCGGCCTGAGACGCTGCCAGCGGGCCGCGGCGCGCTGTTGGTGAATTCGCAGCGAATGGCGAAATCTTGCCGGTTTTTCAGCAAGAACGCAACAGCCGCTGCCCGGGTACGCAGTGCCGGGTGCCGCTTCCCAACAGGGCATGGAGCCGGTACACACTCGCTGTGCGAATGTGAAGGCAGCCATCGCCGTCAACTCTCTCTAGGTGAAGCTGCCCACTCTGGCTAGAATCCCACGACACGTCCTTGCCGCCACCAGTCGCACGCACGGAGGCGATGCGCTATGCAACACCGCACCTGCGGGCTGCTGATTGCTGCCTTGTCGATTCTCGGTTCAGTGGCACTATCTTCCGCGGCCGAACCAACCAAAATCGAAGCGAATATGCAAGGCGACGCCACGCTTTGGGACGTGGACTTCGTCGATGCTTCGACCGGCTGGGCGGTCGGCGACCGCGGCGTGATATGGCACACGCTCGATGGCGGACAGACCTGGCGCCGGCAAACCAGCGGCGTAAGCTGCCGGCTGAGCGCCGTCGAATTCATCGACAGCCAGCGAGGCTGGGCCGCCGGCGGATACTGGCAACCGTACTCGCACACTCCGCGCGGCGTGTTACTGCGCACCATCGACGGCGGCCGCAACTGGCAAGTAATGGATAAAGTCTTACTGCCGGTGGTCGAGGAGATTCGCTTCTTCTCCGCCAACGAGGGGATCGCGCTGGGACACACCTCGGGGCTCTTTCCCTCGGGCGTGTTCAAGACCGAAGACGGAGGACGGTCCTTTCAGCCGCTGCCCGCCGAGCAGGCGCAGTCATGGCTGACCGGCGACTTCATCGACCCGCTCACGGGTGCCCTGGCCGGACGTCGCGGGGGACTGGCCACCTTGCGGCGGCGCGAGATCGCGCTTTTGCCGCGCGATCCGTCCCAGTTGCGCGGGCTGCACGATATGCAACTTGTCGGCCCCACCGGCGGATGGCTGGTCGGCGACGGGGCATTGGTCCTCACGACCGGAGACCTGGGCCGAAGTTGGCAGACGCCCGCCGGCCAGCTTCCAGCCGCCGCGGAGCACTTCGACTTTCGCACCGTTGCCGCACAAGGTCCACATGTATGGGTAGCCGGCTCGCCGGGCAGCCGCGTCTTTTGTACGACCGATGCGGGGCAAAGCTGGTCGGCCCGACCGACCGGCAGCAACCTTCCCGTCCACGCGCTCTCGTTCGCCGACACGCAGCACGGCTGGGCGGTCGGCTCGCTCGGCAGCATTCTGGCCACGCACGACGGCGGCAGCACCTGGCATCGTCAACGTGCCGGCGGAGCGCGGGCGGCGGCACTAGGCATCTATGCGCAGTCGCAAAGCGTGCCGTTGGAACTGGTCTCGCAGCTCTCCGCCGCCGATGGCTATCTGGGGGTGTTGACGATCCTCAATCGCTCGGAGAACTCCGAGAACAATAGCTCGACTGCCGATCCGCCGCGGCTGGCACACGACGCGATCGTGGCCGTCGGAGGCAGCGAAGCGCAGACCGCCTGGCAGTTTCCGCTGCCGGACGAAGAGTTGAAACTGCCGCCGGAGCGATTGATCGAAGCGCTCGACCGGGCGAACGACGGTCGCGGCTTGGAGTATCTCGACGCGCATCTGGTACGCCAGATTCGCATGTGGAGGCCGGAAGTTCTCTTCACGCACGACGTGGACCCACGCGGTGAGCATCCGCTGGCGCACCTGGTCAATCAGCGTGTGCTGTGGGCAGCACAAGCGGCGGCCGATCCGACGCAGTTCGTCGAACTGGCTACCGAGGCCGGCCTGCCGCCCTGGAAGGTGAAGAAGGTCTACAGCACGCTTCCGCCGGGAACACGGGCGCCGAACTTAATCGACACATCGCAGATGGTCCCGGTGCTGGGCCGCTCGCTGGCCGACCACGCCACCGAGGCGCGGGGCCTGTTGTCGAGCCGCTATTCGCTCGGGCCGCCGGCGGTAGCGTATCGACTTTTGCTCGATCACGTGCCGCAGGATCGTGGCCAGCGCGACTTCTTTAGCGGCATTCCGCTCGCACCCGGCGGCGAGGCACGACGGTATGTGCTCGCGCCGGACGTGGACTCCATCGACCGCTTGCGGCGCATGGCCGAAAAACGCCGCAACATGCAGCGGCTGCTAGAGCACCGCCAGGACAATCCCGCCTGGTCGGGCCAGGTTGCGGACCTCGTCGGAGGGCTCGACCGCCGCAGCGCCGGAGAAGTCCTCTATCAACTCGGCCATCAGTACTACCAGCGCGGGCAGTGGCAATCCGCAGCCGATGCGCTGGAGATGTTCGTGATGCAGTATCCCGGTCATCCGCTGGCCGAGTCTGCCAGCGGATGGCTGATCCAGTTTTACTCCAGCGGAGAGGCCGCCTGGCGAATGCGCAAGGGCAATTTCGCGGTTGCCCAACAGTCGGCCGTATCGCCTCCGATCGCCGCGGCTGCCGTGCCGCGTGACGGGGGCGACCTGAGGGCCGCTGCCGCGGCGCTGCCGCTCGCCGGGCGCACGCAGGTCCAGCACGCCGTGGGCGACTCCAGCGATCCGCATTTGGAGCAGGCACTGCGCCTGTCGCGGCAACTGGAGCGGTTGCAGCCGGAACTGTTTGCCACGCCGGAAGTCCGCTTTCCGTTGGCCGTCGCGCAGCGCAAGCTCGGCTACCACAACTCGGCCGAACGGTACTTTCTCGGAATGCGCCGCACCCGGCCGGAAGATGCCTGGTGGAGCTGTGCCCAGGGCGAGCGGTGGCTCGTCGAACCGACCGGTGTCGCGCCCAAGCCGATTTGGAAGTGCGCGCGTGCTGCTGAGCGACCGCATCTCGACGGCCAGCTCGACGATGCCTGCTGGCAAGCCGCACGTGACGTGCAACTGCAGGGCACCGGTACGTCGGAGGGCGACGCATCGCCGGCTTCCGCCAAGCTGGCGTACGACGGTGAGTTCTTATACATCGCGCTGTCCTGTCGAAAAGCGAGACAGTTCCAATACAAGGCTTCTGATGCTCCGCGACCGCGCGATCCGGAGCTGAGCGCCTTCGACCGCGTCGATCTGTTGATCGACGTCGACCGGGACTACGCGACCTTCTATCGCCTGACGATCGACCACCGCGGCTGGACCGGCGAGGCTTGTTGGCAGGACGCGACATGGGATCCGACCTGGTACGTTGCCGCGGCCGACCAGCCGGATCGGTGGACGGCCGAAGCCGCCATCCCGTGGACTGAACTGGTCGATACACCGCCCGATTCGAACTACGTCTGGGCGGTGGGCGTTCAGCGGACCGTGCCGGGCGCGGGGTTCCAATCGTGGAGCCTGCCGGCCGATCCCGCGGTCGTTCCGCAAGGCTTCGGCTATCTGATCTTCCAGTAGCAGCGCCGTGGCACAGAGATTCTTGTCTGTGCGCCACCGGCTGAATATCTAGCCGGGTTCCTGGGACTCTACCGAATCCCTGCCCGATGGGGCTTTGCCCCAGGCGCTGCGGAAGATGACTTTACGTCCATCAGGTGGCCATCCATACTGACGCCTTTAGCCGCGGGGCCGCTTTCTGGTCGTCTCCTTCCGAGGTGGCGGCGGAGCGGGCGGCCCGTCGATTCGATCCACTCCCTCTGGATCCGTGCGCATGCCCGCTCGCCAACGTTCGGCTTGGAACCGCTACGGATTCGCGTTGGTGGTGATCGCGCTGGTCGTCGCTCCGCGTGGGCTGTTTGCTCCCGCGATCACGAGCGATTTCGCCGTCGGATGCTTGTTTCTTGGCACCTTGTTGGGAGCGTGGTACGGCGGCTTCGGGCCCTCGATGCTGGTGAGTATCGGCGGCCTGTTTATTCTGGCTGCTGCCTTTCCGGACCCCAACCCAGAAGACGACAATCCCTGGGGACTGCTTTTCTTTTTGCTCATTGCGCTGGGGATCGCCGCGTTAGGCGCCGGAATGGCCTCCGCCCGCCGCCGGGCGGAGGCGGCGTTCGAGCAACTTCAAACCACGCTCACCAGCATCGGCGACGCAGTCTTGGTCACCGACGCCGAAGGCTATGTGACGATGCTCAATCCGATCGCCGAACAGCTTACCGGCTGGACAACCAGCGACGCGGCCGGTCTGCCGCTGGAAGAGGTGTTCCTGATCGTGAACGAGCAGTCGCGCATGAGCGTGGAGTCTCCCGTCACGAAGGCACTTCGCGAGGGCAGGATTGTCGGGCTGGCGAATCACACCGTCTTGATTGCAAAAGACGGCACCGAGATGGCCATCGACGACAGCGCCGCGCCGATTCGCGACTCCAGCGGCGACGTCGTCGGTGTGGTTCTCGTGTTTCGCGACGTCTCGCAGCGACGGCAGGCCGAAGAGTCGCGCCGGCAACTGGCGGCGATCGTCGAGTCCTCCAACGACGCGATTGTCGGCAAGACTCTGGAAGGCCTCATCACCTCCTGGAACGAAGCCGCCGAGGACCTGTACGGCTATACGGCCGAAGAGGTGGTAGGCCAGCCGTTTTCCGTCTTGCTGCCGGAGGGACGCGAGGATGAACTGGCGGTCTTTCTTGACCAGCTCCACCGCGGCGAACGGATCACGCACTTTGAAACCGTGCGTCGACGAAAAGATGGCGAGTTGATCCACGTCACGCTGAGCTACTCGCCCATTCACGACGCGGAAGGGAACCCGATCGGGGCGGCCGTGATCGCACGCGATATCGGGGAGCGCCGCCGGGCGGCGGAAGTACTGCGCGACAACGAAGAGCGCCTGCGGCTGTCGCTCGACGCCGGGCAGATGGGAGTCTGGGACTGGGACATCCGCACGGGCGCCTTGAAGTGGTCCGAAAACCTGGAATCCCTGCACGGGATCGAGTCCGGGGCCTTTGACGGCACGTTCGAGTCCTTCCAACAGCTCATCCATCCGGAGGACCGCGAGTCGGTGATCGGAGTCATTCAGCACGCGATCGCCACTCGCCAGCCTTACGAGATCGAGTTCCGCAGTATTGGGACCGACGGCAGCCTTCACTGGACGTCGGGCAAGGGGCAAATCTACTATGACGAGGATGGGCCGGTCCGCATGGTGGGCGTCTGCACGGACGTCACCGATCGCAAGCTGTCCGAAGAGACGGCGCGGTTCCTGGCCCGAGCCAGTGCGGAGCTTGCCAGTCTAGTCGATCTGGACAGCACTCTTCAGAAGGTGGCTCGGCTCTCCGTGCCGTTCTTTGCAGACTGGTGCGCGGTCGACATGGTCGAGTCGGACGGGGCGCTTCGCCGGGTGTCGGTGGCGCATGTCGATCCGGACAAGGTGGAGCTCGCCCACCAGTTGCACGAGCGGTTTCCGCCCGACCCGGATGCGCCCCAGGGGGCGTGGCACATCGTTCGTACAAAATCCTCAGAGATGCTCTCGTCCATCCCGCAAAGCTTGCTCGACGAGACGATTGAAGATCCCCAGCGCCGAGAAATAATCCGCCAGCTCGGGCTGCGGTCGTATATCGGCGTGCCGATCAAGATCCGCGACGAGGTGCTGGGCGTGATTATCTTCATCTCCGCCGAAACCGGCCGCATATACGACGAAGATGATCTGGAGGTGGCCGAGGACCTGGCGCATCGGGCGGCGGTGGCTATTGAAAACGCACGGCTGTATCAGCAGGTGCGAGAGGCCGACCGGCGAAAGGACGAATTCCTGGCGATGCTCGCGCACGAGCTGCGCAATCCGCTGGCGCCACTCCGCAGCGGCTTGGAACTATTGGCGCTGGGGACTAGCGATCACGGCGAGACGATCGGGCTGATGCAGGATCAGGTGGCCTATCTGGCGCGGCTGGTGGACGATCTGCTGGACGTCTCGCGGATCGTGCGGGGCAAAGTGGAACTTCGCCCCGAGATTCTAGCCCTCGATACGGTGGTGAAGCGAACGGAGCAATACCTTCGCTCGGTCACTGACGCTCGCGATCAAGTGCTGATCGTCCATCTGCCGGAGTCGACGATTTGGCTTAACGCGGACCGCGTCCGACTGGGACAAATCATCGAGAACCTGCTCAATAACGGGTCCAAATACACCGACCGCGGCGGCCGCATTGAATTGAGCGTCACCCGAGAAGGCGACAGCGCCGTGATCGCCGTCAAGGACAACGGGATGGGGATCGAGCCCGATCTGTTGCCGCGGGTGTTCGATCTGTTCACGCAGTCCTCCCGCGCGCTCGACCGGGCCCAGGGCGGGCTGGGTATCGGGCTGACGCTAGTGCGAAAGCTGGTGGAGATCCACGGCGGCTCGATCGCCGTTCACAGCGACGGCCCCGGCTGCGGCAGCACATTCACGGTCCGGCTGCCAGTCGTGGAGACCGGCCCGGACGACGTGCCGGTGCCGCTCGAGCCGGAGTCGGCGCCCACTCCGCGGCGCGTCCTGGTGGTGGACGACAACGTCGGCGCCGCTCGCATGCTGTCGCTGTTAATTTCCCGGCTCGGTCCGCACGAAGTGGAGACGGTCCACGACGGCGCAACCGCGCTTCGCCGCGTCGGCGAGCTTCGCCCGAACATTGTGCTATTGGATATCGGCCTGCCCGGCATGGACGGGTACGAGGTGGGCCGCCGCGTCCGGGAGGACACCCAGCACAATGGGATTTTGCTGGTGGCGGTCACCGGCTACGGTCAGGAGGAAGACCGCCGCCGGTCGCGCCAGGCCGGGTTCGACGAGCATCTGGTGAAGCCGGTCGCGGTCGAAGCCTTGCACGCGCTGCTGGAGCACCCGAAGCTGCGCAGCGAAACGTGATCGAGCGTGGACACGTTCGTTCCTGCCACGGCTGGGGGCGCCGCGCGCTTGCGCTCAGCCTAGCCTAGCCTTCAATAAAAATGCCCCCGCGACCGACAGGCCGCGAGGGCAGGGGCAAAGAGCAGTTTCACGTTAGTCAATTGATTACGCGGTGCGGCGCGTGCGCCAGAGCGGCCGGCCGATCAGGCCGGCAATCGCCAGCAGGGCCAACACCAGGCTGGAGGGCTCCGGCACGCTCACCGCTTCCAGCGCGTTGATATTCTCGCTGAGGACATTGAACGTGCCCATGACATCGAATGCCGTATCCCATTCGTGTCCGCCGTGACGCAGAAAGGAGGTCGGCGAGTTCGGGTCGGTGTAGACAAAGATTTCGCCGCCATCGAGGTTCGGCAGCAGTGGGTCGAACTGGCTCAGATCGATCGGGGCGATGCTGAACAGCACCTCCCTGCCGAGGACCATCATGGCGTCCAGGTCCATTAGCTCCACCAATTGACCCCAGGCCGGGCCGCCCAGGCCGAAGCCGGTGAACTGCAGGTCCATCGCAGCAGCTAGTTCGCTGGTGAGCGTGTGCGGCGTGCTTGCACCGCCGCTGAATTCCCAGATGGCGACCTTCGCCACCAGCGCGGGAGTGAGCACCGCGAAGGGATCGCCGTAGAGTGAGTAGAGGGTGGAATCGTCGACGTTGTCCGCGCCCCACACTTCCAGACCGTCGACGTCCGTGACGCCGTGCTGATCGATGTCCGTCGGAGTGGCCCAAATGGAAAACGCGCCGGCGCCACCGGCCGCGGCCGTCGGCTCGACGTAGATGTTGCCGTCACCGACCAGGCCGCCGATGCCGAGGTCGCCCACGGAGAAGAGCAGCGCGGCATTATCGGCGATTACTTCGTTGTACAACGCGTCAATGCCGGCGGCGAGGGCGTCGACTTCCAGGTCGATATCCACACCAGGAAAGGGGAGGCGGCTGCCGGAGTAATCGACGCTGTCGCGAATTCCGCCCATGCCGTCCCAGGCGATCACCTGTTCGGGGTCGCCGGCGCCGGTGATGCCGTCTTTGTCGCGATAGTCCGAGTAGTCTTTGCCCGGCACTTGTTGGGCGGTCGGGATCCCGTTCCCGGGGATGGGGAACGCCGAAGTCATCGGCACCCAGGGGCCGGCCCATGCATTCGCATCGAGTGCACCGGCCAGAAACAGAGCGGCCAGGGCAAGCACCACGGGGAGGCGACAACCGCCAGTCGCCGTAGCCCAACGTCGTTTTTGCAAAGTGGATGTCATTAGCACGTACCTCCGGGAGAAGAGTAGAACCGTCCGCAAAAGTCCATTCCAACGGCAAACAGCCCCAGCGCGATGGGAGATTCCACCCACCACGACCGAACTATCCGTGCAGCCCTCAAAGTAACCACCTCGCGAGGCAAATGCAATTTGTTGAGTTGAGTTCTTTAGCTCGACTCTGGGCTGGGGCCGGGATAGTTATGTGCAGATGCGGCAAACTGCGGGTTTTATCGCTTCGCCACGTTCCGGGTACGAAGCCAAGTCCCCCTGCGGATAGATCTTGCTTGTCGCCCGCTTTTCGGCGCTGCTACAATAGCCGCACCAACTTACCCCCCTTCCAGGCAAAAGATCCCGGCCCACCACTGCAAGGAGATACGTCCATGTCCAGACGCACCCGTCGCGAGTTCTTGGAAGACTCGATGTTCGCCACCGCGGCGGCACTGGCGGCCGGCTCGGCCACGCAAGTCTTCGCTCAAGAGGAGCAGGTTCGCAGCGCCAACGAGACGCTGAGTGTGGCCGTGCTGGGCGTGAACAACCGTGGACGCGATCATCTGGGCGGATTCGCCGGCAAAGGCTCCACAGTGGTCACTCACATTTGCGATCCCGACGAGCGGGTGGGTCAGCGACAAGCCGAAGGCGTCAGCCGCCGCCAGAACGGTAAAGCGGCCAAATATGTGAAAGACCTCCGCGAGGTGTTCGACGATCCGTCGGTCGACATCGTCTCCATCGCCACCCCGAACCACTGGCACGCCCTGGCGGCCATCTGGGCGATCCAAGCCGGCAAGGACGTGTACGTCGAGAAGCCGGTCAGCCACAACGTCACGGAAGGCCGCCGCATCGTCGACGCCGCCCGAAAGCACCAGAAGATCTGCCAAACCGGCACGCAGTGCCGCACCAATCCCGGCATGCGCGAAGCGATCGCCTTCGTGCAAGAAGGCGGCATCGGCACCGTCAAAGTCGGACGCGGGCTATGCTACAAGCGTCGCGATTCGATCGGCGAAAAAGGCACGCGCTCCGTGCCGGAGCATATCGACTACAACCTGTGGTGCGGTCCGGCGCCCGACGGCCCGGTCACGCGGCCACAGTTCCACTACGACTGGCACTGGCAATGGGCCTATGGCAACGGCGACCTCGGCAATCAGGGCATCCACCAGATGGACATCGCCCGTTGGGGGCTGGGCGTCGACAGTATCAGCAATGCGGTGATCAGCTACGGCGGCCGGTTCGGCTACGAGGACGCCGGCGAGACCGCCAACACGCAGGTCGTGATCCACGACTACGACGACAAGACGCTGGTGTTCGAGGTCCGCGGCCTGGAAACCGACCGGTACAAGGGCGCCGACGTGGGCGTCATCTTCGAGGGGACTGACGGGTACATGGTCATCGCGTCGTACGACAGCGGCACCGCCTTCGACAAGGAGGGTAATATCATCAAGACCTTCCGCGGCGGAGCCAGTCACTACGACAACTTCGTCAAGGCGGTCAAAAGCCGCAATCGCGACGATCTTAATGCGGACATCCTCGAAGGGCACCTCTCCAGCGCCCTGTGCCACCTCGGCAACATCTCTTACCTGCTGGGTGACGAAGTCTCCCGCGACGAGGCGGTCGACCGACTGAAGAGCTACGACCACCTGGAAGACGATGTCGTGGCGACCTTCGAGCGGACCGAAGAGCACCTGGCCGAAAACGACGTCAAGCTCCAGATGACTTCTGTGAAGCTGGGTCCGATGCTGAAGATCGATCCGGTCAGTGAACAGTTCATCGATAACAGTACGGCCGACACGATGCTGACGCGCGACTATCGTAAGCCGTTTGTCGTGCCGGCTCGGGCCGCCGACGTTTAGTCCGCGAGACGCGCACGCCATACAAATAGTAATCGCCAACGAACAGGGCATTGGAGCTTCCGAGCTTCAATTGCCCTGTTTATTTTGGCTCATCGGCGTTTTTTCGTGGAACGGGCAATTGCGTTTGCGGCGAAAGAAGGGTTTCACGGGTTCCTCTTCTCTGTTGAAGAGAGTACCTCTGGGAAGACTGTCTGTCGGAAAGGAACCCGAGAGAAGTGACCGGCGGGCCGCCCGTGCAGTGTCCAAGACCCACGGCAGCGGTTCGACGCCGCGTCCGCCCATGGAATTGACGTGGTCGGGTCGAGCGGGTAGCTCGGCCCCGGAAATGGTGTCAGGAACCGTTTCCGCCCACGACATTGGGAGGGATGGCCCTAGCGTCACCGATCGCGCGGTATTCCGCACCCCTCCACCGGGAAGAGGAACCAGAGAAGAGGATCCCGTAGTGCGGCGCGCATCAAAAGCATCTCTGATTTTCATCGCCGATGGACGCCACCGATCGGATCCGCCACGGAAAGTCGCTAAGAATACAACTTCCGGCAGGACTACCGCCATCGGCGTAGTGCATGCCTAGAACGCAGGACGAGGCGGATGAGGCCGACGCTCGACATCCTCTACGAGGAAGGCCCGGTGCTGGTCCTATGCAAGCCGGGAGGACTGCTGACCCAGGCGCCGCCGGGCATCGACAGTCTCGAAACCCGCATCAAGCATTTCATCAAGCGGCGGGACGCTAAGCCGGGCAACGTTTACCTGGGCGTGCCGCATCGGCTCGATCGGCCGGTGTCCGGCGCGATCGTCTTCGCTCGCCACGTCCGCGCCGCCCGGCGGCTGGCCGAGCAGTTCGAGGCGCGCACCGTCCGCAAAACATATTGGGCCTGCGTCGAGGGTCAGATCGATCCGCCCGAGGGAACCTGGAAGGATCTCATCAAGAAGCGGCCCGGCGAAGCGCATGCCGACGTGGTCAATCCAAGCGATCCCGACGGCCGTCAGGCCGTGCTGCATTACAAGTCGCTCCGCCACACCGGGTGGGGATCGCTGCTGGAGATCGAGCTGGAAACCGGTCGTATGCACCAGGTGCGCGTGCAAGCCGCCTCGCGAGGGCACCCGATCTTGGGCGACGCTCAGTACGGGGCGTCACTGCCGTTCGGCGAGCCGTTTGAGGATACCCGGCTGCGCAGCATCGCCCTGCACGCCCGCGAGCTGGCGTTTCAGCACCCGATGACGTGGGAGCCGGTCAGCATCGTTGCGCCGCTGCCCGAAGCGTGGCGTGCGGTGGAAGAAAGTATTCCATGACCGAGTGCCGTGGCACACTTATTCGGTCGTGCTGCGTGACAACACGTTCTCAGAAACTCTCCCAGCGGAGATAGATGAACAAGTTCGTCAGCCACGGGTGCGTCCAGGGATTCCAGGTGGGATAGCTGACCGACATCACCGACCAGGCCAACAGCACCAGCCCCAGCCCGCGGGCCCAGCGGCGCCGCGACAGCCAATCCGCCGCCGGCAGCATCACCACCAGCCACAGCGGCGCGAACCAGTACATCCAGCGAAAGCCGCTGGTCATGCCTCCGTAGTTCCGATCCACCTGCGGCCGCATCAGGTAAAACACCAGGCAGACCAGCGACACCGAGCCGATCAACAGCGCGAGGTCGCGCCGCTTGATATCGCCGGACAGTAGCCAGCCGACGAGTCCCGCCACGCTGAGCAGCCACACCGGCGTCAGTGAAAAGATGCCGTGGTGCCCGACCAGCACGTTCATCGCGTACCACGCCCGCGAGGGCTCGCCGCGGTCGATGCCGGCCGGATCCATCCAATAGCTTTGCCGCTCCCGGCCGTCGCGGACGTACGTGTATTCGTACCAGTTGTCGTCCTGGTCGATTTCGCTGCGATGCATGTACGGCGGACGGAGGCTGTCGTGCGCCACGTAGTTGGTGGCAAAGAAAGCCGCGACGACCAGCAGCGCGGCCGGAGTGAAGGCGGCCAGCGTCAGCCGCGGGAATCGCCACAGCAGCCCTGCTCCGATCGCAGCGAATAGCGCCAGCGCCGGCAGCTCATTGGCCGCGGTGAACGCAGCCGCCAGCCCGCACAGCACAAAATGCCACCGCTGAGGTCGGTCATCGCACCAGATTCGCACAACTGTATATAGCGCCACCGCGGCACTGACGGCGGCCACAATGTGGTTGTTCAGCACCACGGCGAACGTGTTGAGCATTGTCGCCAGCGAAGCGGCCGCCACAACGAATAGTTTCCCCCAATCGGTCTCGCCGAACCGCTCGGCAAGCTGCACGACCAGCACGAACATCAGCGCCAGCGGAATGATGTTGATCGTGAAGAGCATCAACCGGCCGAGTTCGTACGGATGCGTCCCGAGGGTTACTCCGGTCAGTTGGTGAACGACCCAGTATTCGGCGGCGATCAAGACCGTCAGCAGCGGCGGCTTGCTGGAATACAGGTGCGGCGTGCCGGAGCGGTCCTTGTGCTTGACCATGTCGATCGTGTCCCAGCCGGGCTCGGCCACGATCTGGTCAATGGCAAATGTGCCGTGTTCGACCAATGCCCGCACGGCCGCCCAACGGCTGCGGTCGTTGCTGCTGAGAAACGGCCGCTGCAGGCGGAGCTTCTGCTCCAATTCCGCCCGGCGCTCTTCCAGCCGCCGCTCGAGCTGTTCACCGGAGACGCCTTCGCTCTCCAGTTCCCGCCGCGTCTCCGACAGCGCATCGTTGATTCGGTAGGCTTCCAACCGCACCAGGTCGACGGAGTTCACCGCCATCAGCCGGCCGGTCATGTTGCCCACGGCCACGGCGATCAGCAGGGTGTAGGCGGCGTAGCGGATGCGGCGAGTGGCGTCGGAATGGGGAGCGTCGGTCATGCGTCATGCGTCGTGGGAGGAGGGCTCAAGATCGTCTGCCGTCTCGTGCCGGGGCGGCGTGTGCTCCGCCACGGAGTAGGCGTCCGAGTTTCCGGCCAGATAGGAAGTAATCAGCTCGGCCAGGATCCCGACCGAAAGTAACTGGCCGCCCATCAGCAGCAAGCCCAGCGAGTAGTAGAGCGCCGCGGTTTCGTGCAGGTCGATCGGCGCGTCCCACACCGTGCGGGACAAGATCCACTTCAGCGCCAGATAGCCCATGCCGAGCACACCGAGCAAGAGCGACATCAGGCCGACGCTTCCCAGCAGATGCTGCGGCCGCTGGCCGAAGCCGGTCAGGAACTTCACGGTCAATAGGTCGAGAAACCCTTTGACGATCCGGTTCAGCCCGTACTTGGACTTTCCATGCCGACGCGGCCGATGCCGCACGACGATCTCTCCGACGCGAAAGCCGCGCGCCGCGGCCAGCACCGGCACGAACCGGTGCAGCTCGCCGTACAGCCGCACTTCGCGGAGGACTTCGCGGCGATAGCACTTCATGCCGCAGTTGTGGTCGTGCAGCGCGACTCCGGTGAGCCGGCTGACCATCCAGTTGAAGATCCGCGAGGGGCCGACCTTGTGCCACGGATCGTGACGGACCTGCTTCCAGCCGCTGACGACGTCGTAGCCCTGGTCGATGGTGGCGAGAAACTCGGGGATGTGAATCGGGTCGTCTTGCAGGTCGGCGTCGAGCGTCATCACCCGGTCGCCCCGCGCGGCGCGGAAGCCGGCATCCAGCGCCGCCGCTTTGCCGAAATTCCTGCGGAAGCGGATTCCCCGCACACGGCCATCGGTCTCTGCCAGCCGCCGGATGCCGTTCCAGGAGTCGTCGGTCGAGCCGTCATCGACCAGAATCATTTCAACCGCGTAGTTCTGGTCGCTGGCGATCACGGATAACTCGGCGTGCAGCTCGCTCAGGCTGTCCGCCTCGTTGTAGACCGGGATAACGATCGAGAGCAACATGGGCAAACGTTCGAGGAGAGTGGCCGTCCCTGCAGAACCAGGAAGCCTCAGTCGGTGGTGGCAAGCGTCGCAAGGGGGCAGCGACAGCCGGATCGGACTCGCCGTAAACCATAATCTTAAATGGTGAAACCGGGAAACACCAGAAGTGGCAAAGTGCGCCGGTCGTCACGTTGATAACTCCAGGAAAGTGGCAGGCCGAAGATCGGCGCAATGTTTGCTTGTGATTTCCCCAGTCACGGTCGGCTTGTGCTAAGTGCAACAACCTGGCCAGCAGTACGATCGCCAAGGACTGGATAGCACTTATTGCCCACCTTATCGAATTCGTCGCGAGACTCATTTGCCCTGAGGGAAGCTCCCGATGAATCATTGGAACCTGACGGCGTACCGTCGGGGCATCCGCACGTCGCTGCGCAACAACGCCGCGGCGTATGGTTATTCGATCGTGGCCACGGGAGATTTTGCCACGCTTGGCCATTCCCTGGCGCCGCCTTTGCTTCAACGGTCGTATATCTGCTTGTCGTGGGATTGGAGATCGCCGTCGCCGCGCAACATGAGCAGAAATCTGACAAGCACAAAGGCCATAGCAAACGGCGAAGTTCCCTAGCGGCTCGGCGAGATAGCGCACACCAGCCTTACGCCTGTTCTTCTCTGACGCGCAGGTCCATTGAACGCCCCACTACATACAGTACGGAGGAGATCACGACTTCGGATCCCAGCCACACGAGCCGGAGCATTACCGCGGTGAGCACCGCGGCTGTCTGACCGAACTGCTGTGCGATGAGCACGCCCAGGATCAGTTCGCGCACGCCCGCACCGCCGGGGATCAGCGAGAGGAAGCCCGCCACCACCGCCAGCGACACGCAGGCGATGTACAGCGGCAAGAGGCGCAGGATGTCCGCCCCGGCGATGTCCATCGCCCGCATCGTCGCGCCAAGACTGATCCCCATCAGTACCCAGCCCACAGAGGTGGCCAGCCAGCCAGTGGCCAGCAGACGAAAGTTAATCCGCTCGAGCGGCAGTTGGTCGGCGTCGGGCAACATTCGCTTGGGCATCCACCTGACGAGGCGCCGGAAGATCGGCGGCAAGGTCGGCAGACCCGCGGCGATCGTCAGTACGCCGGCCAACGCTGCCAACCAGAGGTGCTGGCGGTACTGGATCAGGATCATCAGGCCGGCCAAAAACGCGCCGCTGGCCATCATGGTGAGTGTCTCCAGAAAGACGCTCACCGCGGCCACCGACGCCCGCACGCCCCGGCCGCGCACCAGGCCGGTTCGCAAGATCACGACCATCGCCTTGCCCGGCACGTATTTGCCAAGGTGGCCGATGTAGTAGGCTCGCAGTCCGCGCAGCCACGTTGACCGCTGTCCGAGGGAGTCTAATATCGAAAGCCAATAGCAACCGGACGGAAGCAGGCTCACCAGATAAACGGCCGCGGCGACAAGTAGCCACGCGTAGTTCAGTTCGAACGTGTGCTCGCGAAGCTCGTCGAATGAGCCGCGCAGCGCCCGGTAAACACCCCACAATACTGCTGCGATCACGATGAGCTTGAACGCCCGCACAAGCCAGACGATACGGCGGTGGGGTGAAATCATCACGAGGCTGCCTGGCCCGGGCGTAGATAGGGTGAAGCAAAGAAGCCGCGAATGAATCGCCGTCTAGTGATATCAACTCTTCGGTTACGGCTTCGCGTAGCTATTCTGCCGGCTTTGGCGGCGCGCGACAAGCCGAAGCGGCGGTCGCTGCTGAAGCTGCGCTCTGCTAAAATGCTCAGGCGTTTTCGCGGACGACCATTTGTGGGCCAGTCGACGGACCCCCTTTCATTCGACGGCGTAACATCCTTCGGCGGCGCAAGGAGCTTTCGCGTGGCGCGAATCATCTCGTTTATCGTCCTCCTCGCGATCGTGATGCTGGTCGGGGTGCTGTTCATTCGCGTGATGGCCCAGTTCATCGTGCCGCTTTTTTTGGCCGTTGTGCTCGTCGTGGTTTTTCGGCCGATGCACCGCTGGTTCGTCGAGCATTGTCGCGGCCGCGAGCGCATCGCTGCGGCGCTGACGACGCTCACGATTTTGTTAATTGTGTTGCTGCCGATGAGTCTGCTGATGTTTCGCGCGATTACCGACGGCATTGCGATCATCAATGACTTCACCGCGGAAGATCAGGCGGCGCTGGCGAACAATCTTCAAGCCCAGACCAACGACCTGCGGGAGTGGTTGGCCGATTTCGGGCTAGTGCTTCCGGCGGACCAGGAATTAATCAATACGGCGATGGAGGGTGTACGGTCGTCGTTCGTTCGGCCGGCCGCACTGGGAGGCGCCGCCTTGGGCGGAGCGCAGTTCCTGATCGGCTTTATCATCGGGCTGGTGATTATGATTATCGCCATGTATTACTTCCTGGTGGACGGTCCGGCCATGATCCGCACGGTGATGCGGCTTTCCCCGCTGGACGACCGCTACGAACAGGAACTGCTGGACGAGTTCGACCGCGTCAGCCGAGCTGTCGTCGTGGCGTCTTTGCTCTCGGCGCTGGTCCAGGGTCTGCTGGCCGGCATTGGCTATTACTTCGCCGGGCTGCAGGGGGTGATCTTGCTCTCGGGCGTGACCATGCTGCTTGCGCTGGTGCCGTTTGTCGGCGCGGCCGCGGTGTGGGTGCCCTGCAGCCTGTGGCTGTTTTTCTTCGCCGGCGGTGGCGGCCGGCCGGCCGCAGCCATCGCGTTGGCCTTGTATGGGATGCTGGTCGTGTCCATGATCGACAACATCATCAAGCCGTACATATTGCACGGGCAGTCGAATCTCCATCCGCTGCTGGCGTTGCTCAGCGTGCTGGGCGGCGTTCAAGTTCTGGGCCCGATCGGCATACTGGTCGGGCCGATGGCCGTCGCCTTCCTGCAGGCGGTGCTGAATATGCTCCGCAGCGAACTGGATACGCTGGATGCGAAGACCTCGAAACAACCTGCGTGAAGCGATAACCAGGTGGCGCGTTGAGGGTTCGCGCTTCGCATTCCGCCGAGTAAGGATACGGACATCGAGTACAACTTCCCCGCTTGCCTCAGGAGCAAGAGCATGATTGCCGCCACTGCCTTGTTGGCCGTTGCCACGTTCGGTGTGGATACCGGCTGGGAGCCGCTGCCCGACGGCGGCCTGGTCTATATCATTCAGATCGAACCGCAATTGCTAAGCGCGATGCGCGAGGGAACGCAAATTGCCAGTGAGATTCCCGCCGAGCTGGCGGGCGTGCGCAGCTACCGCATCCTGATCGGAGACGGGACGCTGCCGCGGGAAGGGCTTGCGCCGTCTTCGCCAGACGGCGAGGTCCGAGCCGGGTTCCGCCCACCTGCCGCGCCGCCGGAGCCCGATACCCAGCAAGTGGACGCGGAGACGCCGCTGGCTTCGCCCGGCGACATGGAGCCGGGGACATTTTCAGCCGATCCAAATGACCCGGTGCGGGCAGTACCAGCTTCCGCCGCGGAACCGCAGCAACCGCACAACACCGACAAGTCCAGAGCGGGTGAGAATGCTAGAGAAGAAGCATCTGGCGCCACCGGCTCCGACAAGCCGTGGCTACCGGTGGTTCTGCTGACTGTCGGACTGTGTCTGTCGGTAGGAGCGAATCTCTATTTGATCTGGATCACCTGGGATACACGTCGACGCTATCGCACGCTGGCCCGCCACCATCCGTCGGGCGCGTAAGCTCGCCGGTTACGCCGCCTCCGCATCGTCTTCGTCGTCCTCATATTCCTCGTCATCGAGTTCTTCTTCGTCTAGGTCTTCTTCGTCTAGCTCATCCTCTTCGTGGTCGTCGTCCTCGTCCCGTTCCTCCTCGTCGCCGGCCTCGTCTTCCCACTCGTCCTCTTCGTATTCGTCCTCTTCATACTCATCCGCTTCCTCCTCTTCGTCGTCCTCCGCTTGTTTCTCTTCGTCCACTTCGTCGGCGTCCTGCTCGTCGGCGTCCTCCACGAGGTCCTCGTCCTCCTCGAACTCGTCCGGAGCTTCTCGTCGCGCGAGTCGAATGTTCGCTTCGTCCGCTTCGTGCTCATCGTCGATCAGCAGTTGCTCGTCGGTCCGGCCACTCACAAAGGCGTCGAGGTACTCCACCGGGATCGGCCGGCGGGCTTTCACCGGCTCCGGCTCGGCAGCGACCTTGACCTCCTGCGGCACCGGCTCGGGCTTTCGCTCGGTCCGCACCTCCACCGGCTTTTCGACGCGCCGCTTCTTCCTCGCAGGCTGGGGCTTCTTGGCAGCTTTTTGCTTGCGAGGCGGCACCTCGTCGCCGGTGGTCTCGCGGTCGGGCAGCTTGCGCACGTCGACTTTGAGGGACTTGAACAGCTTCACCACGTGGTCGTGGCAGGTGAATACCAGGATTTGATGATCTTGCTTCGCAAAGGCGCGCAGCACGCGGGCGGCCGACTTAGCACGTCGCGTGTCGAAGTTCACCAGCACGTCGTCGAGAATCAGCGGCAAGCGGACTCCGCGGCGGGCGTACATGGCAACCAGCGCGAGCCGCAGGCTTAAAAACAACTGCTCACGCGTGCCGCGGCTGAGCACGGTCAGCGACAGCGACTCGCCCCGGGCGTCGTCCACATACAGCGCCGCCTCGTCGATCGGCGTCCACACCCGCGTGTATCGGCCGCCGGTAAGCTCCCGAAGGTAGCCGGAGGCCTCCACCAGTGTCTGCGGTTGGCGGTTCTTCTCGTAGTCGCGGCGCACGAGATCGAGAAACAGCCAAAGCGTGGCCCGCGTCTGCCATTGGCGGATGCCTTCTCGCAGACGCTGCTGGACGATTGACAGCTCAAGCTGTTTCTCGCCCAACCGGCGATCCTCGGCCAGTTCCTCCAGTTCCCGCCGTAAGGCGCCGCGCCGTTCCACTTGCTCCTTGAGACTTCCGGCGGTGGAGTCGAGCTTGGCGGAAAGTTGCTCCCACCGCTGGTCCAGATCCTCGGCTTCGCCGGCCGTCAGATGAGCGGCGATCTCTTCCTCGGCAAAATGCCCTCCCAGGGCGTTTTCGATCTCGCGGCAGCAGGCGGCCCGCTCCTGCCGCAACGTGGCGAGGTGCGCGGCATGCAGGGCCTGCTGGCGGAACTCTTCGGGCGAGCTGACGCCCGCCTCGGTAAACAGCATCGCACGGCGGTGCGCCAACTGCGCCATTCGCCGATCGTGCTTTGCGATACGGCGGCGCAACTGCCGCGCCTGTTGTCGCAGCTCCGTCTTTTGCGCCAGCGTCGCCTCTTCTCGCTGAAGCTCCTGGAGCAGCACCCGCAGCAGCTCCATGGCAGTCGCACCCTCCGGTACGTTCGAGCCGGCATCGCTGGCCAGTTGCCGGACCCGGGCGGCAATCGAGTCGTACTCGCGAGATCGCTCATGAAGGTCCCGCTCGCGCCGCTGAAGCTGATCGTCGACTTCGGCCCAGATTCGGGCCCGAGAGGCAATCGACCGCACCTGCTTCGGAGACAGGCTCGTCGGCAAGTGATGATGCACAAGCGTCTGCCGCCATTGCCGCCGGGCCGCGCGATATTCTGAGCGGCGCTGGTCGGCCAGAGTTTCCGCAGCAGCGGCTTGCTTCGCGTCGAGTTGGCGCTGTGCATCCAGCGGCAGCAGTTCTTCAAGCGTGGCCAGTTCCTGCTCGGCCGCCTTCAATCGGACAGCCAGCGGGCCGCCGCCCGAGGGGAGCTGCGCGTCGAGCTGATGACGCTCGTTTTGCACCTGCGCGAGCTGCCGTTCCAGCAGTTCGGATTGGTGTTGCGCCGCTTGCACGTTTTTGGCGGCCGATCGGTCCAGGACCAGCTTTGCCACGGCCGCGGCGACCGTGCCGCTGATGCCGAAGAACACCAGCGTGCCGCCGAGGGTTCCCACAATGGAAGCGGGCATCCACAGCCCCGCCAGCAGCATGGTGACGCCCAGCACGAACATCGTCCCCAGCCCGGCCAAGATCCAAGTCGGCGTAAGCTGCCGCACTAACAGCGAGCTGGTCTGTTCATGCAGCTCTCCGCGGCGCCGCTCCAATTGTTCAAGGTGCTGGTCGACCTGGATTCGCCGGCGAAGCTGCGCTACCTGGCCGCCTACTCGCTCCAACGCCGCGCTCAGGTCGGCTTCGGAACGGGCTGCCATTCGCGCTTCAACGCGCGATGCGCTGTCGCTCGCCGCCTGCCGCTGACGCCCGGCCTGGCTGCGTGCCGCGTGCCACGCTTGCCGCGCCTCTTGGACGGAGCGAGCGGACCGGCGAAGCGCATCGTAGGTGCGGCCTGTGGTTTTGACGAGCTCCGAGAATTGTTCGGGCGAGATCTCCAACTCACCGCGTTGGCTGTCTCGCTGGACCCGCAGCCGCTCGACTTCCTCCCGCAGCGAAGTCACCTGCGTTTCGCATGATTCCAGCCACGATTGGTGATCGCCCAGGGCCTCGATTCGCGGGGCCTGCTTCCATAGCGTTTCATTGACCGAGAGTGTGCCCGCCTGGCGACGCAGATCACGAAACTGCCCGATCAGTTCCCGCTTCTGATGACGGTGCTTCGCCAGACTTTGCTCCAGCCGGTCGAGCCGCGCGAGGTAGTCCTGCGGCCAATCCAGCCCCGCGCCGGCCGTAGTGAGCTGCTGGTCCAAGTCGGCGCGCCGCTGCCACGTGGTGCGCACAGCGGAAGCGAGCTCCAGGCTGCGGATCTCTCGCTGCAGCCGGGCGCTGACGGTTTCCAGTTCGTCGATCTGTCGGTCCAGGCCTTGCCGTTCGGCCGCCAATCGAGACCACTTCCATGTTTGCGTCGAAAGCTGTTGGATCTCCGCCTGCAGGGATTCGCGCCGCGCCGCCAGGTCCGTCAATTGGGAGGAGCGGTCGTCCGGGGCAATCAGCCGCGCGAGCGAGTTCTGCAGCTCGTGCATCACTTCGACCAGCGACACGCGGTCCAGCCCCGCCGTCAGACCGAACAGCCAATTGGCGGCCTGCGAGTCGCTCAGCGAATTGAGCTCTTGCAGTTCGTGCAGTCCGATTGCAAAGACGTTGTTGAAGATCGCTTCATCGATCTCGACCAGCGCCCGATCGATCGCGTCGGCGGAATGTGCGGCACCGTCGGCGTCGCGGATCTGCAAGGGGCTCGCCTGGTCGCCATCCTGCGGATACCGACTGAAGGTGAGGTCTCCGGCCGCGGTTGAAACGCGCAGCGATCCGCCGGCCCGTCCGCCATCGAGCGGCGGCAGATAGCGCCGACTGCGCTCGGGCGAAACTCCATACAGCACGGTGCGGATGAACTGCATTAGCGTGGTCTTGCCGGCCTCGTTCGGCCCGTGCACGAGCGTCATGTCCTCCGCCAGGCGATCGAGCTTCAGCTCACGCCAAACGCCAAATCCTTCGACGTGGATTTCGCTGATCTTCATGCCTGCGTCTCCTCGGATTCAGCATTCGCCTCGGAATGCGGCCGTAGAAGTTCACTTCCCAACAGGGCGACTTCCCGCAATAGGTGGCGACGCTGCTCGGCGTCATCCATCCGAGCGGCACTTGCCAACGCGCTGCCAGAATGCCGGTCGGGAAGGACTTCGCTCAAATCGATCGTTTGCTCATCGCCGCGATGTTGGTCGACGAGGCGCAACAGCTCTGCCAGGATCGACTCGTTATGTTCGCGCGGGGCCAGGCGGTGGTCGGGTGGCTCGATCGTCAGCGAGGCCGACCAGGCAAGCGGCGAGTGGTTTTTGAATCCGTCGCGAAGCCGCTGCAACAACGACTTTGCGGCCGCGGCGCGGTTGTGGTCGGCACCGGCCGCCGTGATCGACCAACACACAACCAGATCGATCTCGCCGGATCGCTGGCGAATTTCTTGCATCCGCTGGACCAGGTGGTCGCCGATTTTGTCTAGCGGCTCATGTGCCTCGAACACGACGCGCTCGTTGACCCAGCGCACTGCGTCGGTGGGTGCGAATCGCGTTCGCGGGCGTCCCGATTCGTCGACCGTCACAACCGTGCAGCCATGTGGGCCGCTCTCGTCGGGGCATCGTCCTTGGGGTGTGCCGGGAAAGTGCGCTCCCTGGGGGCTGGCTGAACAGGTGAAGCGATCATGCCGCCCCCCCAACGCCAGATAATGTACGCGTTGCTGCTTTAAGGCGGCCGGCGTCACTTGGCCGTAGGCAACCGCCAGCGTGAACAGTCCGGTCGGGTCGGGCCGGAAGTCGCCCACCGCCACCTTGCTGCCGCGCTGGTAGCCGGCACCGATGATCCGCGCGACCGCTTCCCCGTCACGATCGTGCAGAAAATCTTGCGCTTCGCCCTGCGGGAAGCGGCGGACGTTGTCGGGAAAGGTGATTCCCGGCGGCATCTGATCGTCGGCATCCACGCGGCCCGCGGCCCAAAAGACCGCGATGTCGCGCTCCGCCAGGCGCTGGAACTGCCCGTCGAGAAACACCAGCCCCCGCGGGCCGGCACTCTGCGGCGCGAGCAAATCGCCGGAGAGTAAGATGAAGTCGGCCTCTTCGGCCAGGGCGGTGTCGAAGACCCGCTCGGCCGCGCGGTAGGGAGCGTCGATAAACCGCTCGCGCAATTGCTCGGGCACTTCACTCAACCCGTGCAGCGGCCGTTCGAGATGGAAGTCCGCGGCATGAACCAGCCGCAGCGGACGGCAGGACATGTTCGCCTCCTTGCGATCATTGGGCGTCTCCACGCGCGCAGCCGCCAGCGGCGGCTAATGTGTGCCTGGAAAGTTTAGCGAGGATCGGCAAATCAATCTACCGCGGTTCGCGCTGCAGAGGGATTGCTGTCATCGCTATCAGGAAGCATGCGGAAGCGGCATCGTGGCCGAGCTACTCGTACGACTGCTCGGCCGTGGGGAAGTTGCCTTCTCGGACGTCGTCGCGAAACGCGGTCACCGCCTGGCGGATCGTCGATTGCAGATCCGCGTACGGCTTGGCAAAGCGCGGCACGTAGCCGCTGGTCAGGCCCAAAAGATCGTTGATCACCAGGACTTGCCCGTCGCAGTCCGCGCCCGCCCCGATGCCGATGGTGGGCACCTTGACCCGCTCCGTAATCTGCCGCGCCACGGCCGCCGGGATGCACTCCAGCACAATCGAAAACGCTCCGGCCGCTTCGGCGGCGGTCGCGTCGATCAGAAGCTGCTCAGCGTCGCGCTGTACCTTGTAGCCGCCAAGTTGGTGCACACTCTGCGGCCGCAGTCCGCAGTGCGCCATGACGGGTATGCCCGCCGAAGTGAGCGCAGCGATAATGTCGGCCTGGGCGGCGCCGCCTTCGAGCTTCACGGCCTGGCAGCGCGTCCGCTTAAGAATCCGCCCGGCGTTCTCGATCGCCTTGTGCTTGCCCAGGTGATAGCTGGGAAACGGCATGTCGACCACCACCAGCGCGTGCTGCACGGCGCGGCCAACCATCTCCGCGTGGTAGATCATCTCGTCGAGCGTCACTGGCAGGGTGTTGCCGTGCCCTTGCACGACCATCGACATGCTGTCGCCGACG
Organism: Pirellulales bacterium; assembly: GCA_040880125.1. Taxonomy (GTDB): domain Bacteria; phylum Planctomycetota; class Planctomycetia; order Pirellulales; family JBBDJB01; genus JBBDJB01. The sequence continues at coordinate 45,207 of JBBDJB010000031.1, forward strand.
AGAATGCCCTCCACGCCCACGCCATCGAGAAGCTGGGCCATCGTGAAGTCGTACGCGGTCAGCATGGTGATGCGGCGCCGCTCGCCTTTCATGGCGGTAAAGCGAGGCACCGTCATCTGAGACTGCGGCTTACTCATGCGAACCCTAGTGCAATGGGCAGGAAACACCGCGGGAAATGGCCACGGCCGTTTTCATTGTGACCGTGCCCCGGCAAGGTGACAACCGGCCGTGAATCGCAGCAACGCTTAGATGCCCATCTGGGCCAGCGTGTCGATCAGCCGGGCGAGCGTGGCGGAGAGAGTCGGATGGGTTTCTTCGTAGCTTCGCCCTGCATCGGATAACCGGTCGACCAGCGACGGATGCCGCGCGGCGTGCGGGTCGTCCCGCTCCAGGGCCGATTCGATGTCGGCGATCGTTGTGGAAAGCTCTTCCGCGGTCGAGTCATCCAGGTCTTCCGTTTCGGACAACTGCGTCCGCAGGGACTGGAGCGTTTCGTGCAGGCGCTTCGGGTCGAAAGTCATCGCGGCGGTCCGCTATCGAATTGGAGTCACAGTAGTTTCTCCGCCGGCTGCAGTGCTGCGGCGGAATCCCATTGGATGATATCTATCCTACCAGGAACGACGCGTGCTGGGGAGGATATGCCGGTGGCGAGCCTGCGCGTTTGCGGCGAAAATCGCGCCGATTTAGGGAGACGCTTCCCGCTGGCGCAGGGCCTCGTAGAAGATGATCGCGGCGGTCGCCGCGACGTTGAGGCTGTCGGCCGCTCCGCGCATCGGCAGCACCAGGGGCGTCACGTCCGCGGCCGCCCAACCGCCCGACACGCCGGTCGCTTCGCTCCCCAGCACGATGGCGGCCGGCCGTCGCCAATCGAAGCTCGTGTAGGATTGCTCCGCGTCGGGACGCGCAGCAGCGATGGCGAGCTTCTGTTCGCGAAGCCACGCGAAGACCGCTTCGCCGGGCGCCGCGCAGATGGGGACGGTGAAGATCGTACCGAGACTCGCGCGGATGGCGTTGGGGTTAAATAGATCGGTGCCGCCGTCGGCTACGATGACCGCCGAAATGCCGGCCGCGTCAGCGCTGCGCAGCACGGCCCCGAGATTACCCGGCTTCTCGATTCCGTCGAGTACCGCCACCAGCGGACGGTCGCCCAGCAGCGGGGCCAATTCCTCCAGCGTCGGGCTCGGCGTTCGCGCCACCGCCAGCACGCCCTCGGCTCGATCGCCGAACGCCAGCCGCTCGTGCACCGGCGGTGGGACGTGCCATGGGGCGACGCCCTGCCGCGCAAGCTCCTGCAGCAATTTGCCGGCCTCCTGCCCGTGCAGATGCTCCGCGCAGACGAAGACTTCCTCCAGCACGATGCCGGCGGACAGGGCGCGCGTCACCTCGCGAACGCCTTCGATCAGGGTCAGCCCCTGCCGCTGGCGATGGCGACGGTCCCGCAGGCGCATCGTCTGCTTGACACGGGGGTTCTGCCGACTGGTGATTTGCCGATCGTGCTGGGCCATCGCTAGCTCACGTCCTACACCAAGAAGCGAAGCTCCCGGCGTCCAGCACACGGCCGTCGGTCGTCTGCAATGCCAATGCTCCCGCTTCGATGCGCCCGGCATCGGCGAAGCTGAAAGTGTATTCCAACAGCGACTTCAGCCGCGGTCCTTCGAAGCCAGGAGTATGACATGACAAATGAACCAGCGTCAGCCGCCCCTGCGTCAAATGCGAGCAATCCTCGAGTAAGTCCGGCAGATGCGCTTCCAAGTGCCACGGCTGGCCCTTGGGCCCGTGCCCATAGCTGGGAGGATCGAGCAGCACCGCGTCGTAGGCGTTCCCGCGACGGACTTCCCGGCGAACGAACTTCGGCACGTCCTCGACGATCCAGCGGATGGCGGCCTCGGCCAGCCCGGAGTGTGCCGCATTGCGGCGGGCCCAAGCGACCACGTTCCGAGCCGCGTCCACGTGCACGACCTGCGCGCCGGCGGCCGCAGCGGCCAAAGTGGCACCGCCCGTGTAGGCAAACAGGTTCAAGACCTTTATCGGCCGGCCCGACGCACGGATGTGCTTCGCCAGCCACGCCCAACTGGCCGCGTGTTCGGGGAAGACGCCCACGTGGCCGAACTCGTTCGGTTTCAGCTCCAGCACGACCGACCCCAGTTGGACGATCCAGGCTTCCGGTAGCGCACCGGCCGGCGTCCAAGTGCCGGCTTGAGCGTCGGAGCGATCGAAGCGAGCGTTGGCAAGGCTCCAGGCTTCGGGATGTGCCGCTGCGCAGTCGGCGGCCGGGCAAGGACGGTCGAGGACCCAATCGCCGAAGCGTTCCAGCTTCCGCGCGTCGCCGAAGTCGAGCAGTTCGTAACCGGGTGACCGCGATTCCATGATGTGCCATCGTAGGTCGCGGCGCGAAAAGCGAAAAGTGCCGGCCTCCTGCGCGGACAACGGAAGCGAAATATAGCCCCGCATGCGCCGAACGCCGGCCAGTTCGCTTCTATTCTTCGCGCGAACGTCTATTGGTTCCCACCGGGGGACGGGGCTATCATGCGGGCGGTCGTTCGCCGACCACCCCATTCCGAAGAGCTTTATCGCCAGATTCTTAACCGTCTCGCCTGGAGGAAGTCCAATCGTGACAGCGACGCATGCAGGGAAAACGCCAGCCGAGGGTGCGCGGATTCTCGTCGTGCGTCTCAGCGCGATTGGTGACGTCGTTCACGCCATGCCCGTTCTGTGTGCGTTGCGCAAGCACTTTCCGGGGGCACATCTCGGTTGGGTCGCCGAGGGCCGCACGGGCGATCTGTTGGAAGGCCATCCAGCGCTGAACGAGTTGATCCGCGTGCCGCGACGCTGGCTCAAGTCGCCCCGGGCCGTGTGGCAACTCCGACAGCAGTTGCGGGCCGCCCGCTATGACATCGCGATCGACGTGCAGGGGCTCAGCAAAAGCTCCATTGTCTCCTGGCTCTCCGGCGCACCGCGGCGGATCGGACCCGGCGGCCGCGACGGCCGCGAGGTCAGCCCGCTGCTCAATAACGAGCCGGTAGTGCCCTCAGCGACGCACGTGATCGACCGCAACCTGCAGCTTCTTCGGCCGCTGGGGATCGACGAAGGCAAAGTGAGCTTTGACCTACCGGAGGCCTCCGACGACGCCCGCCGGGTTGAAGCCTTTCTCGACGACGCCGGCCTGACGGGCGGCTTTGCGGTGATCAATCCCGGGGCCGGTTGGCCCTCGAAGCTCTGGTGCCCGGAGCGCTTCGGCGAGGTCGCCAGACACCTGGGACGATCGTTCGGCTTGGCGTCGGTGGTCGTTTGGGCGGGAGACGACGAGCACCAGTGGGCGCAGACGATAGTCGCGCGCTCAGACGGTTGGGGCCGCCTCGCGCCGCCGACCACGCTGTGCGAACTGGCGGCATTGTTGCGGCGGGGGCGGCTGATGGTCGCCTCCGACACGGGGCCGCTGCACATCGCGGCGGCCGTCGGCACGCCGTGCGTCGGACTGTTCGGTCCGATGCCGCATGAACGCAACGGCCCCTACGGTGTGCAGCACGTCGCGGTGCAGGTCGAGCGACTGACCGGGCGCAGCCGGCATCTACGTCGTGCTGACAATGCGAGCATGCTGGCCATCGGCGCAGACTTGGTTTGCCAGGCCTGCGACACGATCCTTGCGCGAGACGCCGAGAAGCCACGCAGCCAAGTGGCGTGACTTGCCAGTTCAGCTACGGTTTAAATTGCCGCACCTCCAAGGTGGCACAGACATTCCTGTCTGTGCGGCTTGCATAGCCTCTCCCCGACCCTATCCCCGTGGGGGAGAGGGAGTGCTTCACAGCGGACCCGACTTGCGAGCCGTGGCCTGGCACCGCCTCAGCCGGCTTTGCGCACCTGCGCCCCGTAGAGGTAGGGATTGAGCGTCGGATCGTTGTACATTTTAAGCTGGCGGTAGAGCTTCAGCAGCTTGCGGCCGGCGAAGATGTCGTCCAGCAGTTGCGCGAGCGAGCCCGACAGGTCGGCCTGCTGCTGCTGGCAGATGTCGAGCCGATCCTGCACCTTTTGCCGGTGTTCGGCGGTCGCATCGTCGCGCTGAAGCTGCTCGTTCAGATGATAGATTCGCAGTGAGAGGATCGAGAGCCGGTCGATCGCGCTGCCGGGCGTCTCCGTGTTCAGCCTGGCCTTTGCGTGCGGCACGACGCCCCGGGCGGCGAGATGCTCCAGCAAGAAGACGTCGATTTTCTCGATCCAGTCGTTGCGCTGCTGGTTGAAGCCGTCGATGGCACGCTTTACCTGGGCGATTTGCTCGTCGCTCACGTCACGGCTGCGGGCGATGTCCTCTTCGTGCCACAGCCGAAAATTGAACTCGTGCTGTTGGCAGACCACCTGCAGGAAGCCCGCGTACGGATTGGCGATATCCTGGCGGTGCCATCGCTGGACTGTATCGCGGTGCAGGTAACTGACGCGGCGGACGAGATGATCCGGTCTGTCGAACATCATGAACGAACACCCTCTGTGCTGCGAGTTGCGGCTGTCGCGCCATCGGCCCGACGGCGCGTTCTCCCGATTGCTCTTCGTGGCATGGGGGGCGGATTCTAGGTCGACAGGGCAGTCGATCAAAGAGAAGCTGGGTAAGGTTGCATCGCAGTCGCGCTTTGCCCCTGCCAGCCGGTCACCTAGAATGGGGCCATGGGCGAGCCAACTGCGAAAACAGGGCGTATCTCGGGGCAGACGCTGTTTCTCAGCGCGGTGCTGGTGGCCAGTGGCATTGCCATTGCCTGGGCGGTGCTGTTCGATCCCGTCCCCGATTCGGTGCTGCGGCCGCCTCAGCAAACACAACCCGCTGCACTTCAGATCGCTCCGCCGCGGCTCGATCAGATCCCCGTCGACGCCGATCGGGCGATGGGTTTTCTCCGCCAGATCTGCCAAATCGGTCCCCGCATCAGCGGAACCGAGGGGATGCGCAGGCAGCAGGAAATGCTCACGGCCCACTTCGAAAAGCTGGGCGGCGAGGTGACGATGCAGCGGTTCGCCGCCCGGCACCCGATCGACGGCTCCCGCGTCTCGATGGCGAACCTGATCGTCACGTGGCATCCCGACCGCAAGGAGCGCGTTCTGCTGTGCGCGCACTACGACACGCGGCCGCTGCCCGATCGCGATCCCAATCCGGCCCAGCGGCAAAGCGGCACGTTCCTCGGCGCGAACGACGGCGCCAGCGGCGTGGCGGTGCTGATGGAACTGGCGCACCAGATGCCGGAACTGGAGAGCCGCTACGGAATTGACTTCGTGCTGTTCGACGCCGAGGAGCTCGTGTACGACTCGCAGGACACGTACTTCCTCGGGTCGGAATGGTTTTCGCGGAAGTACGTCGCCGAACCGCCGCCGCACACGTACCGCTGGGGTGTGCTGTTGGACATGGTGGGCGACGCCGATCTGGACATCTTCCAGGAGCGCAACAGCGTGTGGTGGCCCGACACGCGGCCGCTGGTCGAGGACATCTGGTCGACGGCCCGCGAGCTTGGCGTCCGCGAGTTCATCCCCCGTGTCAAGCATGAGATTCGCGACGATCATCTCAAGCTGCGGAACATCGCTAAGATCCCCACGTGCGACATCATCGACTTCGACTTTGGCCCAGGCAACCGGTTCTGGCACACCACCGAAGACACGCCCGAGCGATGCTCCGGCGCATCGCTGGCCAAGGTGGGCTACGTGGTGCTGCGGTGGCTCCAGCAGGTCGAGTGATGCCGTCACTTGTCTTTGTCTCCGCGATGCTGCTGATCGTCTCGGCGGGGCTGATCCTCTGGCATCTGATCGAGTGGCGCAAGGTGGGTGCTCCTGCACAGGCTGGCCGCTATCGCGACTTCGTCTGGCGGCGTTTTCGCCGCCGCGTGCAGGCCAGCGGCTTGATCGGCGTAATCGGGTTGATGATCCTCGCCAGCCGATGGATCGACGACCGGCGGCTCGAACTGGCGTGGTGGCTCGCCATACTGCTGTTTCTGTTCTGGCTGCTGCTGATGGCGCTGGGCGACGCGCTGTCCAGCCGCAACTACTATCAAGGGGAACACCGCCGCAACCTGGCGGAGCAGGAGAAGCTGCACACCGAAATCCGCCGCGCCGAGACGACTGGCGGCGCAGACTCCGGCACACCGGCAGATTGAGCCGGCACCATTAAGTTGGCCTATAAGTCCTGGCGCCGTCTGCCACGCAGATCGAGCTGCTCTTGAATTGACCATCTTCGAGCTCACCGATACATTGAAGCCGCGTGCGGGAAAAGCATTGCATCATCGCGGGGCGGAATTGCCCCGCGGGCCACTGTTCGGATGCGAGCCCCGCCCGACGCACTCGCGGGTACTGCTGATGGACCCTTTCCGTATCTGCCTGGCGATTGGTCCGCTTTCGGTTTACTGCCTGCTGTTGGGGCTAATGAACTTGTCGCGGCGGCCGTTTCTTACGACCGGCGCCCGAGACACCGCGGCGCTGGGCGTCGCCCTTGCTGGGCTGGCCGTGGTGGGCCCGCTGGAACTGTTCATGCCCGAGGCCGCCACCGCGCAGTTCGGGCAGCCGTTCGTGTGGCTGCTGCTGGTCTCCTTCTATGTTCTGTGCGTGACCTGTTTGGTGATGCTCAGCCGTCCGCGGCTGGTGATCTACAACACGAGCCTGGATGAGCTGCGGCCCGTGCTGGCCGAGGTCGTTGCCGCGGTCGACCCGGACGCCCGTTGGGCGGGCGAAAGCCTGTATCTGCCGCGGCTGGGCGTGCAGTTGCACCTGGATAGCTTCCCGGTGATGCGCAACGTCTCGCTCATCGCCAGCGGCGACCGCCAGGACCTGGCCGGCTGGCGGCAATTGGAGATCAGCCTCGCCTCGGCGCTGTCCGAGTCGCGCGCGGTCGGCGGTACGCGTGGGGTGGGTATGATCACGCTGGCCGTCGTGTTGATGGCCGCCAGCATGTACTACATGCTCACGTATCCCGCCGAACTGGCTCAGGGCATGCAGGACATGCTCTGGCGATAGCGGCGATTGCCCCGTACCTGCGATTCGTTTGCCCCCTATTGCTACAGCCCTCTTTCGCCTCCCCACTGTGCGCTGTAGGACCATCGTACGGCTACTTCTCCGCCAACCGTTTCCGCTCCTGCCGCTCGCGCTTCATTTGCGCCTGATCTTCCGGTGGAAAGACCGAGAACACCACCCGGTACGGCGTGAGCGACACGTCCGGCGATTCCTCGTAAATCTGCACCAGCTCCGCGCGAAGCGCTTCTGCCGTGGCGAAGCCGTCCGGCCGCGCGTCTTCGTCGCTCAGGCGATCCAGCGCGACCGGTTCGACGGATTCAATCCGTATGTATCCCACGCCGGGGATGTAGCTGCGCATGCCGGCTTTCATCCGGCAGTGCGTCCACAGCCGGATCGACTGAGTCTTTTCGCCGCTGCGGATGGCGTCGAGGAATTTCTTCTTGAACAGCAACATCGGTGCAGAGTCCGATTATATTTTGGTGGCACAGACATTCGTGTCTGTGCGTTGAATCGCCGAGTGCCACGGCTCACCTTGTTCAGCCATGTTTCGTTCGGCCCTTGCGGGTAGCAGGACCGCTATGTGTGTTGGTGGACTAAGTCAGGTTCTCTTTACCCCCTCTCCCCGGCCCTCTCCCCGCGGGGGAGAGGGAGCGATCGTTCGCTTCGCCGACTAGTCCGCACAGCGGACCCTACTACGCTAGTCTGCAAGAGCGGACCCTACTTCTCCAGGAGTTCGTCATTTACCACGGCCATCCGCGGCGCGGCAGCCGGCAGCCGGTTCAGCAGCGGCAGCGCCGCTTTGACGGTCTTGTCCGCACGCTGGCGATAATCGTCACTCGAGAGTCGGCGGCTTAACGCGAGCAGGTTGGCGGCCGCCACCGAATTACCGGCCGGCAGAGCGCCGTCGGTCCATTTCTTGATCCGGGCGAACAGCTCCTCGTGGTCGTGCGAGGTGAAGTAAAACCCGCCGATCTTCTCGTCCCAAAACAGCTCGATCTGTTTGTCCGTCAGTTGCTGGGCCTCCTCCAGCCATCGGGCCTCGCCGGTGGCGAGGTGCAATGCGAGCAGTCCCTGGGCGACAAACGCGTAGTCGTCCAGGTAGGCGTTCAGGCTGGCCTCGCCTTGGCTGTACGTTCGCCACAGCCGGCCGTCCTCCGAGCGAAGATCCGAGAGCACGAAATTCGCGGCCCGTCGGGCGGCAGCCACGTACCGCGGCTCTTCCAGAATTCGGCCCGCGTCGGCCAAACCGCCGATCATCAAGCCGTTCCAACTGGCGAGGATTTTGGTGTCGGTCAGCGGCCGCTTTCGCTGTGATCTTGCTTTCAGCAGCGCGGCTTTCACCGCGGCCAGTTCATCGGCGACGTGCGCTTCGCTGCGGCCTTGTTCGCCAGCCACCTCTGCGAGCGGGCGGGACTGCACCAGCACATAGCGCTCCTCGAAGTTCGGCTCGCCGCCGACGTTGTAGACCGCCTCCAACAGCGCGAACTGCTCGCTGGTGACCGCTTGCCGGAGCTGCTCCTTCGTCCAGACGTAAAACTCACCCTCGACCGCGTCCGTCTCTGCGTCCAGCGCGGAATAGAACCCGCCCTCGGGCGAGGTCATCTCGCGCAGCACGAAATCGACCAGTTCCTCGGTCACCCGGCGGTACGCAAGCTCGCCGGTGGTGGCATGCGCCCTGGCGTAGACGCCGGCGAGCTGGCCGTTGTCGTAGAGCATCTTTTCAAAGTGCGGGATCCGCCACGTGCGGTCCGTGCTGTAGCGATGAAATCCGCCGCCGACGTGGTCGCGGATGCCGCCCCGGGCCATGTGATCGAGCGTTTTGCGCAGCATGCCGAGCGCCCGCTCATCGCCGCCGGCCGCGCGGTGCAATAGGAACTCCAAGTTCGAAGGCTCGGGAAACTTCGGCCGACGCGGATCGGCCGCCGAGTAGCCAAAGCCCCCGTGTTCTTCATCGAACTGTTTGGCGAGCCCGTCTCTTACCCGCTGGGTAGTCTCCGCGCCAGCGTCCGCCGGGAGCAGCACGGTGCGCTGCTCGAACACTCCACGGACCGCCGCGGCCAGTCGATCGCCTTGGGTGCGGACCGTGTCGGGTTCCTTTTCCCAGTACTGCTGCACGTGCCGCAGCACTTCGTCAAAGCCACGATGCCCGTCTTTCGCGCGGGGCGGGTAGTAGGTGCCGCCCATTACGGGCTTGCCCTCGGGCGTGAGGAACATCGACAGCGGCCAGCCGCCGGACTGCGGCGTGCCCACCAGCTCGAAGAATACCTGCAGCGAGGTCATGTAGAGATCGTCGACGTCGGGCCGCTCCTCGCGGTCGACCTTGATGCAGACGAAGTGCTCATTCATGTACTGGGCGATCTGGTCGTTGCTGAACGTCTCGCGTTCCATCACGTGGCACCAGTAGCAGCTCGAATAGCCGACCGAGAGGAAGATCATCTTGTTTTCGCGCTTCGCCTTGGCCAGGGCCTCTTCGCCCCAGGGATACCAGTCGACCGGGTTGTGCGCGTGCAGCAGCAGATAGGGACTAGTTTCGTCGGCCAGTCGATTACGGTGCTGCGGCTCGGCCGATTGCTCTTCCTGCGGCGGATTCGCTGCGGGAGTCTCCTGCGCGCGGGCCACGTGCGGCGATGAGCCGGCAGTCGGCCAACGGGCGGCCGGCCCGGGAAAGGAGAGCAACACGGTGGCGAACACCGCGACGGCAGATGGGAGTCGGGCTGGCGCTTTCATCGGTCTACCCAGTCTTGTGAAAGTTGGCGGCTTCGCCACATCGTCGCCTTCTTGAGTGCGGATTACAAACTCTGACAGCGGTCCCTACGGCCACAGGTTTTTTTCAACGCGCCCTTAAGGGGGGGCCCCATGTTTTGTTGAAAAAGTCAGCGTCTCTAGTGCGTGGCGCTCGAGCGCCACGCGATTTTCAAGCCAAGTTTTGCAACGGGCCGTTTCGTGAAGTGTTGAAAAAGTCTCCTCTTTCGCTTCGGTCCGGGGTGTGCCGCTAATGGGGACATTTTGCTGCGGAACAGCAGGAGGTTTAGTGCATTTACACCCGCATCCGTGTGCTGGTCCGCGTTCGATATCGCGACAAGGCCCTCTAATAGAGTCGGTATAGTTAGTCTCCGCCGCGGCCAATTCGCTGCGTTTATAATAGTAAAAATAAGATCGAAAGTCAAGATGTGTTGGGCGAAATTCCGCGTGCTCGGTAGAGGGCGGAGTGAAAATCCGCACCGCGACCTTTGCTGGCTACGACCCGTACTGCCCGAGCGTCTCGACGCGAGGGGAGTGAGCATTGGCGGCCTGCCCGCAGCACGTTCGCATCGGACGAATCTGATATTGCCCAAGCGACCGATCCCCCTACAATCCCGGCTTCTTTCGCGGCTTTTCACGTCGAAAAGAACGCTCCTTCAGCTAGCACTGCCCCGCAAAGCTCGACGCATGGCCCAAGCACGATCGATTCCCTTCGAGAACGGCTATCTAGGAGAGGTTTGGGCACTCCGGTATTTTTGGCGGTCGCTGGTGCAGACCGATCTCCGCAACCGCTATAAGCGCTCCGTGCTCGGCGTCGGCTGGTCGCTCCTCCATCCGATGGCCATGACGGCCGTCATCTGCATCTGCTTCCGGGGGATCTTCGACGTCTCGCTCCGCGAGTACGTGCCGTTTTTGATGAGCGGCATGGCCTTTTGGGCTTTCGTGGCGGGCACCACTTCCGAAGGCTGCAACGCCTTCTTTCACGCCCACGGGTTTATCAAGTCGGTACGGGTGCCGCTGGCCATTTATCCGCTGCGCGTCGTGCTGGGGACGATGTTCCACTTTCTCATCGTGCTGGCGACCACCATCGTGGTGTGCGGCGTGTTCAAGGGCTTTGACGGCGTGCTGCCGCTTTTCAGCTTGATCCCCACGCTGGCCATTTTGATGCTGCTGGGCTGGGCCGTGGCCACGATCATGGCGTTCGCCACCGTTCACTTTCCCGACTTGCAGCACATCTCGACGATCGCCCTGCAACTGCTGTTCTACCTGACGCCGGTGATCTACCCGCCTGAGATCATCACCTCGCAGCGCATCGCCACGGTGCTGAAATTGAATCCTTTGACTTACCTGCTGGAGTTGATCCGCGACCCGGTACTCCACTCGCAATTCCCATCGGCCTCGGCGTATGTGGTGGCACTGCTGCTGCTGGGCGGGACGATGTTGGGGGCCGTGGCGGCGACGCGGCGCTGCGAGCGGCGGCTGGTGTTCGCGCTGTTGTAGCGGAAGCGATGCCGGTGATGTCGAGTGCTTTCCGCCCGTGGCGGGAGCGCATGTGCGAGTGAATTTCCCGAACGCGTCCCACAACCGGAAAGTCGGCCCGATGGCCTCGATCTCGCTGCAGAACGTCGATCTCGATTTCACGGTTCGCCGGTCGCACGTGTCGCTCAAGGAGTTTTTCGTCCGCCGCTTCCAGGGCAAGCCGCTGGTCAAGCCCCGGGTTGTCCAGGCCCTCGCCGATGTGAATCTGGATGTTCGCAACGGCCAGCGGATCGGCATCGTGGGGCACAACGGGGCGGGCAAGAGCACGCTGTTGCGGCTGCTCGCCGGGGTGTACGTCCCGTCGCGCGGAGACGTCGGCATAGAGGGTCGCGTCAGCTCGCTGCTGGACATCGGACTGGGCGTCGAGCCCGATGCCACCGGCTGGGACAACATGTTCTACCGCGGCTATCTGCAGCGACAAACGCCCGACGAGCTGCGGCGGCTGTCAGGAGAGATCGCCGAGTTCAGCGAGTTGGGCGACTTTCTCGACCTGCCGGTCCGCTGCTATTCCAGCGGCATGATCGTCCGGCTGATGTTCTCGATCGCCACGGCCATCGAGCCGGAGATCCTGCTGGTCGACGAGGTGTTCGGCGCCGGGGACATCGCGTTCCAGGAAAAGGCCATCCGCCGCATGTTCGAGATGGTCGAGCGGGCTCGGATCATGGTCATGGCCAGCCACGATCTGAACCTGGTGCGGCAGTTGTGCGACACGGTGGTGTGGATGGATCACGGCCGCGTCCGCATGCAGGGTAGCCCCGATGTTGTGACCAAAGCGTACGAAGACTTCATGCACAAGCTTAGCGAAGCCGCGTGAGAGGGCCCGATCGTAGCTGGACTCGTGAGAGTTCAGCCGAATCCGGAGCGAATCTGAATTCTCACGAATTCAGCTACGCACAGACAGGAATGTCTGTGCCACGGATGCTCGACCGCACGAACGGCATAATCCCATGACCAGTCTCATCAATGTATTCGACCCGGAGTCCAAGGCCGCAAGCGATGCGGTGGCCTCGACGATCGTGGTCATCCCGTCGTACAACGGCCGGCATCTGCTTGAGCGGCTCGTCCCGACACTCGACGTTCCGCCGCAGCAGGTGGTGGTCGTCGACCAGGGCAACGGCGACGGCACCGAGGACTTCTGCCGCAGCCGGGGCATGCACTGCCTGCAACTCGGCTCGCCCGCGTCGTTCACCTCTGCCTCGAACGCCGGCACCCGGTGGGCGCTGGACCGCGGCGCGCAGTACGTGTGCCTGCTGAATAACGACGTCGAGCTGTCCACGCCGGTGGTGCATCAGCTTTCGGAGCTTTGCGCCCGGGAGCCGTCGATCGGCGCGGCCGCGCCGACGCAGATCGCCGTGGTGGCGGACCGGGAGATTCTGATTTACCGAGTAGGCTGGGACTGCGGCACTGCCCGCTTCGAGCACGATCTGACTCCGCCGCTCGGCCGACCGGAGACATTGGAAGCGGACTATTGCGAGTTTACCTGCGTCGTCGTTCCGGCCCGAGTGTTTCGTGAGGTGGGCCTGCTGGACGACCGGTTCGGCTTCTATTACGAGGACGCGGATTTCGGTTTCCGGTTGGGCCAGCGCGGCTATCGGGCCGTCTATCTTCAGGCGGCGCAAATCCGGCATTACATGTCCGCCACGATCGGCCAGTGGCCGCGGAAGAAGAAGCACTTCGTCGAGCAGAACCGGCAATACTTTCAGCAAAAGCACGTGCGGCCCCGCGTCTCGTACACGGCCCCGAATGCCCCGGCGCCGTCTTCCTGGTCCGTGTGCAACGTGCAGCTCGCCCGGCACATCCATCGACTGGGCTTGCACGCCGACGGCGCTCCGCTGATGCGGCTGGGACATCCCGGCATCGACTGCGACTACCTCTTCACCGTCTGGGAGACGACGCGGCTGCCGGAGGAGTTTTGCCAGGCGGCCCGACGATATCAGCATCTTTTCGTCCCTTCGCACTGGGGCGAAGAAGTGCTCCGCGGGCACGACATTCCAAACGTCTCCATGGTGCCGCTGGGCGTCGATACCGACGTCAACAGCCCCTGGGGGGAGGCGTTCGACTATCAGGCTGAAAAGGTATTCCTCACCGTCGCCTGGCATCAGACGCGCAAAGCGCTGCCGACGACACTGGCCGCCTGGGATGCCACGCTGGCCGGCCGTGGCGATACGCTTTTGGTCGTCTACGGGTGGCACAACCCTTGGCGGAAGCTCGGCACGCCCAGCTCGTGCACCGTGTATGGAAAGCTGCGGCGGATCTGGTTCCGGGAGCGCGGGCTGCTCTTCCTGGAGCCGGTCGAGCCGCTGACTGCGGCGGAACTGGCGGAACTGTATCGCGGCGCAGACGTGCTTGTCTCCAATTCGCACAGCGAAGGCTTTGGGCTGACCATCGTCGAGGCGATGGCCTGTGGAACGCTTACGATCGTGCCTGCCTACAGCGCCACGGCGGAGTTCATCGCGGGCGAGAATTGCCTGCCCATTTCGGGCGTGCCCGTCTCGGCGGATTACTCGGACAAGGGTTTTCACGACGTGGGCCAGTGGTGGAATCCCTCGCTGGAGGATCTCAAGTCCCAGCTTCTGGCCGCCTACCACATGACGCCGGAAGAATGTCAGCCGATGCTTCACGCGGCGCGGCAGCACGTGCTGCGGCACTACACCTGGCGGCGGGCTGCGTTCGAGATGAAGGCGTCTCTCGACGCAATTCAGGGCGAGACGGTCTGGCAGACGCGCAGGACGTCGCGGCTGTTCCCTGTCTGGAACAGCGCCGTTCGCCGCGCCGAGCAAGCCGCCGGCCGCACCATTGTGAAAATAGCAGCCAAGGCAAAGCGCTTCGGCGAGGTGCTTGCCAGTCGCGGGGCCTTTGATGCCGGCGTGGCCGCGGCCACCTTTACACTGCGCAAGGCCCGGACGTCGATCGTTCCGCCGAAGCCGGCGCCACCGGCGATTGCACCGCCGATTGAGGCCGAAGTGCGTGACTCGAAGGATGCCGCGTAAGCGCTTCCACGTGAAAGGACTTCCCGATGAGCACCGCCACGCCGCAACAGACCACCCGACGAGCGGCTCGGCCGCAACAGCATTGGAAGCCGGAACGTCCGCCCGGCTTGTCGCATGTCCTGCTGGATGGGCTGCACAACGGTGCCAGAGCGCTCGTGCGACGCGCAAAGCGGCGAGTAGCTTTGGCCGTCGCGCGAAGCAGGCCTCCTGCTGCTGCCAGTGCCGCTCCGAATCACAGCGAATCGCCGGCAGCGGCACCGCCAGCCGCTCCGGACGATGTCGCGCTTGATACGCCGCCTGGTGAGCCGAGTGACAAGCCCGATCTGTGGGGTGAGATGGCCGATCGCCTGGCCAACTGCGGAGGACTGGGCTGGCTCGACAACCCGTGGATCGTCGAGAACTACGTCTTTCCGCAGATCTTCGGCACCACCACGTGTGATCGCTGGGGCGAGAACGCGGTGCGGGCGTTCGGCGTTCCGCTGGGAGGCCGCTGGCTGAGTCTCGCCTGTGGCGGCGCGGGACTGGAACTGCAAATGGCCGAGCGAGGACTGTTCGCCAGCATGGTCGCGGTGGATATCTCCACCGGCGCGATTGAAGTCGGGCGGCGCGAGGCGGCCTCGCGCGGACTGACGCAGATCGACTTTCAACAGGCGGACGTGAACACCATCTCGCTTCCTGCGGAAAGCTATGACGTGGTGTTCATGAACATGTCGCTGCACCACATCAGCGCGCTGGAGCGCGTCGCGGCACAGATCAATAAGACGCTGCGGCCGGGCGGGGTCTTTCTCGCCAACGAGTTTGTCGGGCCGAGCCAGTTCCAATATCCCGACCAGCGGCTGGAAATGGTGCGTCATCGCCTCAGCCTGTTGCCGGAGCGGCTGCGCTGGAATCCGATCGCCAAGGAGATCAAACGGGAATACCCCCGCTATCCGAGGCGGCACTGGGTCGCTTACGATCCGACCGAGTCGGTACGGAGCGACGAGATCCCGCGCGTTCTCCAACGGAATTTTCCCGCCCTGCGGCGCTACGACTACGGCGGCTCGATCCTCAACCTGGCGCTGGAAAACATTCACCACAACTTCGACCTCACCTCGAGCGAGGACATGGCGTACCTGCGCGACCTGATCGAGTTCGAGCGATCGATGATTCGCTCCGGGATTCTGTCCAGCGACTTCGCGTATTTCGTCTGCCCTCGCGGTCCGCGGTTCGTCCGACTGCGAGAGCGAGTGCGCGGGCGGTTCGACGTTCGCCACCGGTTGACGATGACGCTGCGCAGGCACGGGTTGGGATAATATCCGCTGTCGTGCGGAGCAGCTCCGCACGTGGTGGCCCGGTCACTGTTGAAGAACATCCCATGCGAATCCTGCTCAATGGAGTGCCTGTCGTCCGCCAGCGAACCGGCATCGGCTGGTACACGCTTCGACTGGCGCAAGCCCTGGAGGCGACCGGGCAGGTGGAGGCCGTCGGCCTGGCCACTGCCACACGGCTGTTGACGCTGTCGCAGTTGCAAATGCTCGCTCCGGAATCGCCCGGGAGCGGCCATGCCGCCGCGCGTCGTCTGGTCGGTCGCATTCTCCCGCGATTGGGCCGCGGCATGGCCGGTTGGCTCCGCACGGTGCGCGTGCATTGGGCGTCGCGCGACTGGAGCATTTTTCACGAGACCAACTACGTCGGCCCGCGCGTCGCCTGCCCGCTGGTCACCACCGTGGCGGACCTGTGCTACATGCGGTATCCGCAGTTCATGCCCAGCGGCCGCTGCGACTGGTTGCGGGCAAATCTCGCTCGCAGCCTGGAGCGTTCCCGGGCGGTCGTGGCCATCAGCCGCTTCACGCGCGATGAGATCCTCGACTGCTTTCCGCAGATCGATCCGGCACGGGTGTTCACCACGGCGCTGGGCGTCGACCACGAAACTTTCCATCCGCGACGCGACGAGGCAGAAGCGGCTGCCTTGCGGGAGCAGTACGGGCTGCCGCCGCGGTTCGTGCTGTACTTGGGCACGCTGGAGCCGCGGAAGAATCTGCAGGGGCTGGCGGACGGATACGCGCTGCTGCCGAGGGAATTACAACAAGAATTCCCGCTGGTACTCGCCGGTACGCCGGGCTGGGGAAGCGGCTACTTTCACGAGTCGATCGAACGGCTGCGCCAGCAAGGCCTGGTGCGGCTCACCGGCTACGTGCCGCAACAAGACGTGCCCGGCTTAATGCGTGCGGCCAGCGTGTTCTGCTTCCCGAGCTTTTATGAAGGCTTCGGCCTGCCGGCACTGGAGGCCGCCGCCTGTGGTACGCCGGTGCTGAGCGCGGCGATCGAGCCGCTGCGGGAGATCCTCGGCGAGGCCGCGGAATATGTTGAACCGGATAGCCCTGACGACATCGCCGCCGGATTAGCACGGCTGTTGGAACAAGACGAACGTCGCGCGAGACTGGCGTCGCTCTCGATCGAGCGGGCGGCACCATTTACCTGGGCTCGATGCGGCGAGGCCACGCTGGCGGCCTATCGTGCGGCGGCTTGAAACCGTCGCCTCGCATGGATCTGTGGACGCCGGCCAGCGTCAACGGCTCATCGCGAAGGCTGCAGCGAAGGCGCTCTTCCCGCGGTCGACGCCGTTCGATTGGATCGCCTCGCGCGATACAGAACCAGATCGCGCTGATAGGTGCCGGACTTTCCCGCCACGCGAGCGACCAACTGGTAGTCTGAGCCGACATCGGCCAGCCATGCCGGCATGTGCCGATCCTCATCCAGTTCGACCACCAGGAAGCGGTTCTGGCTAGCGAACTGTGGACTGTCCAGCGGTGGTTGCCCCACAAGACTCTCCGCCGTCAGATACTGTCCGGGAATACCCGAGTAGTACACGACATGGATGGCATTCGACGCGACCGAGTCGCCCGGCTGTGCCGTGTCGCGCAGCCAGCCGGCTACTTCCAGCCGGTGCAGGTAGCTCTCGTGCAGCGGTCTGGCGCTGCGAACGATCAATACCACGAGCAGACTCACCGCCAGTGCGCCGGAGACGACGCCTACCGTGCGATAGCGCCGCGACCACTGCCGCGCCAGCTCCGCCAGGTACATCGAACCGGAGGCTAGCGACGGCGCCAACAGCGCCATCAACGGGATGAGATGGCGGCGGTCGATATAGCCGCCGAGTTGATACAGCAGGATGAGCAGCGCCAGGTAGCCGCTCGACAGCAGCCACATCATCGTCGCCACCGGCCGCTCGACTTGTCGAGTGGTGCGCACGATGCCGATCACGAGCGGGATCAGCAGTACGCCCACGTACGACTCGGCCAGGCGATTGATGAACTTCTCCAGTGCCGCCAACATTCCCTTAACGAGCGGCCCTTGCCACGGCCGGTCGTGTTGATCTTCGCCCATGCCGATGCGGCGCAGCGCATCGGCCGGTTGCGGATCGGGACGGGCGGCGGCCCGTAAGTATTGCCAGCCGGGCTTGCTGGTCACCTTGCTGGTGAGCTTGCCGGAGAGCGCCACGTACGGGCCGACCACGGCGGCGGCGCCGATCGCCACCGCGGCGCATCCGGTCAGCGTGCGCTTCCAGCCGAAGATCGACCGCCAGCGCGGATCCAACAGCGCGCAAGCGACCACGGCCGTGGCAACGATCACTCCCTCGGGCCGAACCCAAAAGGCGACGCCCGCCATTGCCCCGGCCGCCAGCAGGCGAAGCGTCGAGCCATGGTGCAGCGCACGGCAGGCCAGCCACACGGACACCAGAAACAGCAGCAGGTGCGTCGAGTCGCTCAGGGCGTCGGCCGCATTCTGCCGCGGAACCGGCAATAGCGCAAACAGCAGCGCCGCCACGCCTGCGCTGCGTCGGTCCAGCAGTTGCCGGCAGATTGCCCAAACCAGCACGACTGCCGCAATGCCGGCCAACCCGGAGACGAGCCGCGCCGCGGCGATCCATGCCGATTCGCCGGTGAACAGCCAGCCCGTCAGCGGCCGAACTGCCAGCATCAGGGCCGGAAAGCCGGGATGTTGATCGTGCGAGCGAATCGCCGCCAATGGGTCGGCGGCCAATGCTTTCGCGTACTCGATGAATTTGATGCCGTCCGGCGCGATGACTGGGGAAACGGCCGTCGCCGCGGCTTGCAGTGCCAGCGCCACGATCAGCGCCGCGTATAGCCCGGCCCGATCGGAGCTGGCCAGCCGCCGCCAGCAACGGTCAATGGTTGCGTATTTCGCACGGAAACGCGGGTGTTCGCTGGCCATTGCGACTCGGCAACATGCATCGGTGAAATGCCATTTCCCATCGCGCAGCCGCACCGGCAGGGCAAAAATGGGCGGCGGATTCTAGGCCACCGGCCACTTTCACGCAATGCAGGCTTTGATTGGAAACCGGGAGTGGAAAGCTGAGAGATGAGCTGCCGTCGGCACCGAGTGTCACTGCCGGGTGCCACTGCTGGCTTTGTCCAGCAGTGCCGTTGCCTAAGCTTGCTACAGACTGTCCGCATCCGTAGCGGCGTGCCCTTGAATGCCCTTGTATCCAGCGTGCAGAACCAACTGCCCTTCGACCTGGCATCCGCGAACTGCGGATCACTTTTCTACTAGCGAGGCGTGCATTGACTTGCCACCAGCGGCAAATGCATCGCCCGTCGTGGCACGACCTCCACTTGCAAGGGCATGCAAGAGCAAACGGGGCCACACCAGCAGATAGCTAAATGCAAGCGCATCGCCGAAGCACTGCTGGACAAAGCCAGCAGTGGCACCCAAGGCAAGACAACTGCTGGGCAAGGTGAGCAGTGGCACCTAAGGCCGCAGCATCTTGCACAGATAGGAATGTCTGTGCCACCTCTTACTCCTCCCTCTCCCTCTGGGAGAGGGCCGGGGAGAGGGCTTTTCGTCCCGGGAGGAAGCACTTCAGTCACTGTCGACAAACCCGACACTGGGAGAGGGCCGGGGAGAGGGCTTTTCGTCCCGGTGAGTAACGAGCTGCGGCCGATGACAAATCCGGCACAGTCAGGAATGTCTGTGTCACCGGTACCTTTACGGGCTGCTCGCCGTGGCACCGATGTCGTAGCACCAAAGCTTGTTCATGTCGCGGATGTACAGCCGGCCGTTCGCGATCACCGGATACGTCCACGCCTGCGACTGGCCGCGGTCGGGCTGGTCCGCCGGCGCGAAGCGGCCCCGCTCGCGGTACGCCTCGGGCGTGGCTTCTACCAGCGCCACCTCGCCGTTTTCGCCGTGCAGATAGAGCAGGCCTTCGGCAAAGCAAACCGAAGCCGCACCGATCGAGCGGTCCTGCCATTTGACCTCGCCGGTGGTGAACTCGACGCACATCAGTCCCTGGCCTCCGGTGCCGTACATGTAGTCGCCCAATTGCACGGCGCCGCCGATGCTGTTAGGCAGGCGGGGTGAGAAGTAGACTTCCTCGGCGGCGATCTCGCCCTGCTGTCGCTCGACCTTTACCAGTCCCCCGCCCGTGCGGCCCGCGGCGGTATAGACGTAACTGTCACGCGCCACCGGCGTGGGAATGTTGGCCGCGCTGCCGTCGGCCGTCTTCTCGTATTGCCACAGGAACTTGCCGTCCTCGGCGGCCACGCCGACGACAGCCTTGGAAAGAAACTGCACGTATTGCTTCGTGCCGGCCAATTCAACCACGATGACCGACGCGTACCCGGCTTCTTGATCGCCCGGCACGGCAGACTTCCAAATCGGCTCCCCAGTCTCTTTGTTCAAGGCGACGACCGTGGCGGTGCTTCCGCCGGGAGTGCAGATGAGCTTGTCGCCGTCCACCAGCGGCGACTCGGAATACGCCCACTCGCCGGGCTGACCGCCGAATTCCTGGCGCACGTTCTTCTGCCAGCGGATTTCACCGTCGGACGTGTTCATGCACACCAGCTCGCCGTCGGAGCCAAGCACGTACAGCACGTCGCCGTCGACCGTCGGCGTCGATCGGGCGCCCGGGTACGGCGGACGTTGATCCGGCTCGCCCACCTTGCCGATCCGCACCTTCCAAATCAACTCGCCACCCTTGGCGTTACGGGCCTGGACGAACTCATTCTCGATGCCTTCGTTGCTGAGCAGATACATACGATCGCCGACGACCGCGGGTGTGGAATAGCCCTCGCCTAGATCGCTTTGCTCCCAAAGCAGCGCCGGGCCGGCTTCCGGCCACTGGGCGAGTAGGCCGGTCTCCTGCGAAATGCCGTTGCGCTCCGGTCCGCGCCATTGCGGCCAGTCGGCGGCGTCGCCGCGGAGCGACAGAACCTGAAGGCTGATAACCAGCAGTAGCAGTGTGCGCGTCTTCATCGTTGTACCTTTCGAGTTTTCTCGCATGATCCCGGCGGCTCATCGCCGATGCATCTTGCCTGTCCCGCACCTCGGCGAAGGACGCCAAGGCAGTTTCGCTAGTGTAACGTTTGCTCACCCTGTTGTGCACGGCCGGCGCAGTCTGCCTGCAGAGTCGTCCGTCGGGGGGCCATAGTTGTCCGATTGAACGCCGCCCACTCTGCGCCCACAGTGTTTGCGAGGCCCAAATGGACAGGCGTGTTTTTGCTGTCCAACTGGGAGCGGCCCGTGCGGTGAGCGACGGTGCCTATTCTGGTGGCATGTCTGAGTGGAATTGGATTGTTCGTGATTGGGGTGGCTGCGTCGGATAATCAAAAAAACCGCCGGAAATAATACCTTCAAAAGCCTTTGCAAGGCCAGAAATTATACACAAATAATCACGATTGTCAAAACAGTTGCCGTTAAATTCTGCCTTAAACGCGACGCGGCGCCGAATGCAACTGGTGATCGAAGGCACACCCAAGGCACATCGTCTGCCGCACAGCGGCGGTGACTGAGTCGGTAACGCTCACCCGGGAGGGCCAGCTCATCGACGGCCGCGGCGTGCCGCCCGACGTGCGTGTCGATCTCGACCTGCGCACGATCACCGGACCGGGAGATACAATGCTGGAGCGCGCGCTGGAAGTGCTGGGGAAGGGCGCAGGTGGGCGGTGATTGGCCCTGTCAGGGTACTTCGCGGAGTTAGCCGCTCTCGGTACTTTCTTGCTCCCGGCTGCCCCGCACGTAGATCCACTGCGCGTAGCGAGCGGTGAGGCAGCCCAAGAGCAGCGACCACCAGAGGTGACCGACGATCATGAACTGTGCGCGTGGTGGATTTTCAGAGTAGGTAATCGTGGGCGCGGACGGTGGTGGCGTAGTTTCTAGAGGCACGGATTCCACTGACGGGGGAGGGAGCAGAAACCGCTCGCTCGGATTCGTGCTAACCCGCTGCCCGCGATCCATGACTTGGTAGACGTATCCCAACAGTCGCGTAGTCGGCAATCTTCCCGGCATTAATTCGCCTACGATCGGGTTCAGCTCAACGGCAAACGAGGTATCCCCGTAATTGTCTGGCATGTTCAGCACGATCCAAGCGTACGCGGCCATCGTCAAACAAAACACGATGGCACCTGCTCGGCGCGTACCTCGGGCGGCGATGGAGTTCGCGAGCGCCCCAAAGAACATAAGCATGGCCAAGCCGGCGACCAGCGCCACCCAAAGCTCGGAGGCGTACATCAGCGATAATAAGACAATCGCCGCCCAAGCGATCCAGACCAACATTCCGCGAAGCGAGATCGAAAACATCGTCACCGCCTTGGCATGATGAGCGCTCGGCACGGCAAGTCCATCGCCACTTCCCGATCAGCCGATCGCCGGCGGTTGGTCCAAACCCAGTTCCCGCAGTACATCCTCAAGCGGTCGGCCGGGCGCATCGCCATCGGCGGCCTCCGCGTCGCGGAGCAACGCCAGGTCCTCGAGGTCTTCCAGGCGCTCCCGCAGCGCCTCATATTCCTCAATCGGCAACACGGCGAATGCCGGCTTGCCCTCACGCTCCAGGATTTGCGGTCGCTTGATCATCGTTCGTAAGCCTCCCGTCGGTGAACAATCCGGTACACTCTGATCGTATCCCCCCCAACGGTGCCACTGCGCCGACCACGCCGGTGTGGGCGACGACGTCGACACGGCATTTAAAAACACCCGATAGTCGCCCACCCTCAGCCGGAAGCGCGGCGGCTGGCCGGTCAAACGCTTCACATCACCGCCACCCGGCCCGCGGCCTCGATTGCCCGCAGCTTGCCACCCACCCGCCGCGCTACCACCGCGTCCAACCCGCGCAAGTCACGCTCCGCCGACGGCATCAGTATGATCCTGGTGGCCATGCTCGACCCAATTTCAAGTGCTTCGCTGGATAAGGTGAACGGTGGCACCCGAACGTCCGCACGCACCCAGTTTAGCCGGACAGGCACCGCTAGCCAGGAAAAAGCTGCCACCGCAAGAGCGCGACCGGTCCGGACTGCAACTCCGCCAACAGCGATTGCTGATCGCGATAGCCAGACGCCGGCACGAGGCGCCCAGCCACGCGAATTTCCAGCCGATCGGTGGCCATTGGCCAAGGCGAGATGCTCACGCGTTGCGTCGTCTCGGCCGGGTCTTGCGATGCGTCAGGTGCGAGGCTCACGTGCTGCCCGGCCGGCACGCCGAACGAATGTGGCTCGCTGCGCGGAGCGCAGCAGAACCAGAGGCTCAGCCCATCGAACATCTGCAACATGGCCAGCGCCTGGTCCGTTTGAGCCGGAGTGCAGCAGCCCGACGCGTTGCACTGCGCGAGCCACGACTGGCGGCGCTGGTCGAACTCCGCCAGCCAGGCGCGGCCCTCCCGGGTGTCGCTCGAACTGGAGCCTTGCAAAAGCGCCGCAAAGTGCCCGGCGACCATCCACGGGGCCAAGGGGCCGTGCGATGCGGCGCGATCGATCGACGCCCGCCAGATCGCAAGCTGCGTATCGAGCGGCATTTCGAGGAAATTGCGTGGACGGCCTGTTTCCGGATCGATGTCCGGGGCGGCGTCCCACGCGCGCCAGCCGTCGTCGTGCGCGTAGATCGCCGCCAGCGCTTCTTCGCCGCCGGGCAGCGGAGCGAAGCGGTCGTTCCCCCACGCCCCGGCAAGCTCGCCCGCCAGGTGCGCGTGGTCGATCTGCGGGATGAGAAGCCACTGCTGCGGCTCGGCCGGGTTGCCGTGCGGGCGGCGGATCATGTAACGAGGAAAAGGCTAGAGGTGCCGCGCTGTGATCGAGAAGCCGTACGACGCGTGCATTGTATCGAAATCGTGGAGATGCAATGGCGAAGCGGACCTATTTCGGCGAGTTTCGGACCGGAGTGGGGCGGCTGGCGGTTTCGGCCGGTGGAGCCTCGGTCGGAAGTGCGATCGCGTCGATCAACTGGCGGTCGGCGTCGCCGAGCTGTTCGGCCAG
Organism: Pirellulales bacterium; assembly: GCA_040880125.1. Taxonomy (GTDB): domain Bacteria; phylum Planctomycetota; class Planctomycetia; order Pirellulales; family JBBDJB01; genus JBBDJB01. Next base: position 68,695 of record JBBDJB010000031.1, read on the forward strand.
CGAGGTCTCGACAGTGAACGCCGCCGCCACCCGCCGGCCGGTGCGATTCGCGATCAGGTAATAGTGCCACTGGATCGGCAGCTCCTCGACCTGCCCAACCGCGACCACGCGGAACACCCGCTGTCCGTGCTCGTCCGTCCACTCGCCGACTTCCGCGAATTGGCCGAACCGCTCGCCTAGCGCGAAGCGGATGTCCTTTTGAAACTGCTCCATCGTGGTGAGCTTCTCCGGCGACTGCTCGGGCAGCGCGGAGAGATTGCACTGGGCGATCAGTTCACCGCGGCGTACCAGCCGCAGCACCACCATCTCCGGCTCGTCGCTGGTGATGTACCAGTCGCGGTGGTAGCTGAAGTCGAACTGCTTCTTGCGGGCCTGATGCGCCAGCCGCAGGTTCTCCGGCGTCGGCTCCAGATCCCACTGGGCGAGGCGTTCGTCGGTGAGTTGCTCGGCGTTGGCGAGCGGCTCGATCGTCATCTTCAGCTTGGCGGTGATATCGAGCCCCGGGCCGACGTGGCTGATGCCCCGCTTCTCCTGGATCGCCAGCTCGAGGTGCGTGATCCGCCGCGCCGTAAGATCGAAGCGGTAGGCCCCTTTCACTTCCAGTTCGCCGGAGACGCCAGAGACAGCCCCGTCGACGCGGCCGCCCAGGATCACGGTTGCCTGATCGTCCTCGACACGGCCCAGCGCGGCGCGGACGTCGCTGTGGGCGACCGCTTCCAGCCCGACCAGCGGCGCGAGGACCGTCTGAGGAATGTCCCATTTCTCGCCAACCGCGACCGGTCGGCCGGGCAGCAGGCCGCCGACCAGCAGGCTGTTGCCGACGATGTCGATCAGATCGACTTCATCGCGGGTGAGCAGCCCCTGGGGGCTGAACATCGTGGTTCGATCCGGCTGGGCGTCGACGACGATCAGCCGGCGGTCATCGCCGAGGGTGGGTTGGACGCCGCCCTTGTCGACCTTGATGGTCGCCTGGGCCTTCTCGTAGTAGCGCACGGACCGCTGGACATCGCTCTCCGGGCCGGTGAGGACGCGCTCGGCGTAGCGGATGCCCGCGACAACGCTGGTGGGCAGGGTGCGAACCTTGCCGTCGGACCGCAACGACAGATCGCCACCTACCTCCAGCTCGCAAGCAACCTGGGTGATCTGATCCGGCAAATCGGAGGCGGAAAGGTCGTAGCTGGGTGAGGCCTCGCCAGCGGGCTGTTCCAACGCGGACTGGCTCAACGCGATCGACGGGGCCAGGACAAGTGCCGGGCAGAGTATTAGAAGAGTGGCAAAGCCGCGAAAGCAGGTCATCTTGTCATCCCTTCAAGCGTACGAGAACGAGACACCAGCGTCCCAATATGAGACAGTTGCGACGGGTCGCGAGCTGCGGTTGGGAACTGCACAGCCGCGGAAGAGTCTTTCTAAAATAGCGATGTGCTCCAGTGGAGGGCACTCAAGAGAGATCGACGACCCGCGGGCACAAGTTCAGCGGGATTGCCGGCTTACGACGGTCAGACGGGTTCGATCCACCCATTTGGGGTGAATGCTGGGCTTGCCAGCACCGGGTCAGATATGGAGAATCGAGCGGCTTGCTGGACGTCCTGCGATCGACACAAGTCTTTCTGTAAAAACGGTTTGTGAATGATATCGGTCGGGCCGTCCGGTCCTGAGAGGACACTCGGTATGGCTTGGAACGAATTCGGGCTGCCACCACGCGAACATTTTCCGATCCAAACCGACTTACCTGCGTATTAAGGGAGCGTACTTAATCAAACAAGTGTTTTGGCACGTGGTGTGCTGAACACAAGGCAGCCCGCGTCGCGACGAACCACTTAGTAGTGGGTTGTCACAACCTCGCGGAGAATAGTCCGCGGGGTGTGCTGCTGCCTGCTGGGGACCAGTTGACGGCCCAGAAAGTCAGGAAACCAGGTCCGATTCGGGCGAACGATTCGCAGGGAACACCGATTCGGCGGACAGAATGAAGAGGTCATTGATGCATAGCGAATACCGCAATCCGGTGATGCGTCATTTGCGGGATCAACAGATCCGCTTCGCGCCTCGCGAGAAGAAGCTCGAGCAGATCGACCGCGCGGAGCACTTGATCAGCGAGATCGATCCTGCGCGCATCTATACGTACGAATATCTCTGCTATCGGGTAACCGGTTACCGGCCCGAGTCGTTTCCGAACACCAAGCTCAGCGGTGCCGACACCATCCACGATCTGCGTCTGTTGGTCGAGGACCTGTCGGATTCCGCCAACCTGTACGCCGACGCCGTGGGCGAACGCGTGCTGACGGTCGAGGAAATGAGCAAGATGTTCAAGGTCTCAACCAAGACCATCTCTCGCTGGCGGCAGCAGGGGCTGGTCAGCCGGCGATTCGTGTTCGACGGCCGCAAGCGGGTGGGCTTCCTGCAGAGCAGCGTCGACCGCTTTGTCCGGAAGAACGAGGACCGCGTGAAGCGCGGGGCCCAGTTTAGCCAGCTTACGGGCGAAGAGCGGCAGGAGATCATTGAGCGGGCGCGTCGCCTGGCTTTGGCCGGCGGGTGCCAGTCGGAGATCACCCGGCGTCTGGCCAAGCGGACCGGCCGCAGCGTGGAGACGATCCGTTACACGCTTCGCCAGTTCGACAAGGATCACCCGGATCTGGCGGTTTTCCCGCAGGCCGGCGGTCCATTGACCGACGAAATCAAAAGCAAGATCTTTCAGCAGTTCCGGCGGGGGACCTCGGTCGACGCCCTGGCCAAGCGCTATTGCCGCACGAAGACCACGGTCTATCGCATCGTCGGCGAGATGCGGGCGAAGCGACTGATGGAGCTGCCGCTGGATTACATCCCCAATCCGCGCTTCTCTCGCAAGGGTGCGGAGCGGGTGTGCCTGGCGCCGATGCCCAAGATAGACGACGGTGGCAAGAAGCCGCGGCGTCCCAGCGGCTTGCCGCCCTACCTGGCCAGCCTGTACGAGGTGCCGCTGCTCACGCGCGAGCAAGAGGCGCACATCTTCCGGCGGTTCAACTACCTGAAGTACAAGGCGGCCAAGCTGCGTGAAGAGCTCGATCCGGCCCGGCCCAAGGCGGCGCTGATGGACGAAATCGAGCGACTTTACGAGAAGGCGGTCGCCACGAAGAACGAGATTGTCAGGGCGAACCTGCGACTGGTCGTATCGATCGCCAAGCGTCACCTCGGCCAGAACGAGAACTTCTTCGAGCTTGTCAGCGATGGCAATATGTCGCTATTGCGGGCGGTGGAGAAGTTCGATTTCGCCCGGGGTAACAAGTTCAGCACGTACGCGAGCTGGGCGATCATGAAGAACTTCGCCCGGACGATCCCCGGCGAGTTCAAGCACCGGGACCGCTTCCGGACCAGCCACGACGAGCTGTTCGCCTCGACCGAGGAGTTCCGCTCGGATCACCTGGGGCAAGAGAACGCCCAAAACGAGCGGGAGACGCAAGTAGAGCGGATTCTGCGGCGGCTCGACGAGCGCGAGCAGAAGATCATCATCAATCGCTTTGGGCTGGACCACAGCCAGGAGCCGCAAACGCTCAAGGAAGTCGGGGCGGCGATGGGCGTGACCAAGGAGCGGGTGCGCCAGATCGAGGCCCGGGCGCTCAACAAGCTGCGGCTGGCCGTTCAAGAGGAGAAGATCACCTCCGACTACGACTTCGACTAAATCGAAGCTTAAAATCGAAGAAGCGTTCAATGGCGGCCGTCGCCGTTCCGTCCGCGGAGCGGCGGGGGCCGTTTTCGGTTGGTCAGGTGCGGGGTTCGGGGAGCGGGATGCGGGGTTCGGGTGCCGCAGTGCAGCATGACATTCACGCTGCCGCAGGGCGGGCGTGATGAATTGCAAGAATTCAAATTTACCCGATTCCCGGTTCCGAATCGCCGGTTCCCGCTTCCCGAACTCCGCTCCCCGGAGTCCGGCGGCAGCCGGCCGGCGAGGGGACAAA
>JBBDJB010000031.1:72633-106482 GCA_040880125.1 Pirellulales bacterium
GGCCGTTTTCGGTTGGTCTGGTGCGGGGTGCGGGTGCCGCAGTGCCGCATCGGATTCATGCTGGCGCGGGGCGGCGTAGTGACTTTGCAAGATTTACCCGGTCCCAGTTCCGGAATCCGAGCATTCCGATCCACGCATCCCGCACCCCGCACCCCGGTTCACGCATCCCGATCCCCGGTTCTGGGTTCCCGAACTCCGCTCCCCGGAGTCCGGCGGCAGCCGGCCGGCGAGGGGACAAATCTCGTGCCGAAATTGGGTTTGACCCGGCTTGCGGACGCCCGCGGATTCACTATATTAAGTGATTCTCACGAGCCAATCCAAACTCGGCTAGCGTAGCTCAATTGGCAGAGCAGCTGATTTGTAATCAGCAGGTTGTGGGTTCAAGTCCCTCCGCTAGCTTGAAACGCAATTTTCTGACACGCAAGAAGATACGAGATACATTAGACGCCAGAGCGGCGGCTGATCGGGGACGACCCACTGATGGGAAAGGGAGCATCCGCGGGGGGTTTCCCGAGCGGTCAAAGGGGTCAGACTGTAAATCTGATGGCTATGCCTTCGCAGGTTCGAATCCTGCACCCCCCACTTCGCCTCGCCATCGGCGGCGCGGGGCGAACTGCCTCCAGCAAGTTCGGTCACGCTCGCCGGTTTAGCCGCCCGGCTGCTCCACTGGGAAACTTGCCGGTTGGGGAGCTTCCCGGGGCGGAGTTGTTCACGCAGTGAGTTATCACCCGGCGGCTCGGTGCGGATCCGATCCGGTGCTTGAAGGACAAAACGCGGGTGTAGCTCAATGGTAGAGCAATAGCCTTCCAAGCTGAAGACGAGGGTTCGATTCCCTTCACCCGCTTTGAGGCGCAACTCAAACGGCGGTTGCGGCCTGGCGAGCAAACGGCGACAAACTTGAACGAGAAGACGAAAACCCAGATGTGGCGTGGGGGCAGCAGACCAAGGAGCGCGCTGCTGTAGCTCAGTTGGTAGAGCGCGTCCTTGGTAAGGACGAGGCCAAGGGTTCAAGTCCCTTCAGCAGCTTTTGCGGATTCAACTTTACAATTCCATTGAAACCTTCATGACGTCAGTTCGACAGTTGGGGAGAAAGCATGGCCAAGGCAACTTTCACGCGGACCAAGCCACACGTTAACGTAGGCACAATCGGCCACATCGACCACGGAAAGACGACACTCACCGGGGCGATTCTGGCCACGCAGGCGGAAAAGGGGATGGCCAGCTTCAAGTCGTACGCGGACATCGCCAAGGGCGGGACCGTCCGCGACGAAACGAAGACCGTGACCATCGCGGTCGCCCACGTCGAATACGAGACCGACAACCGCCACTACGCCCACATCGACTGCCCGGGCCACGCGGACTTCATCAAGAACATGATCACCGGCGCCGCCCAGATGGACGGGGCGATCCTGGTGGTATCGGCCGCCGACGGCCCCATGCCGCAGACGCGGGAGCATATCCTGCTGGCCCGGCAGGTGGGTGTGCCGGCCATCGTGGTGTTCCTCAACAAGTGCGACCTGGTCGACGACGAGGAGTTGCTCGAATTGGTCGAGTTGGAACTGCGCGAGCTGCTCACGCACTACGGTTTCCCGGGCGACGACGTGCCGATCGTCCGCGGCTCGGCCAAGGGGGCGTACGAGAATCCGGCCGACGCGGACGCGACCAAGTGCATCGCCGACCTGTTGGAAGCGGTGGACGGTTACATCCCCGAGCCGCCTCGCGAGGTGGACAAGCCCTTCCTGATGGCCATCGAAGACGTCTTCTCGATCGAAGGCCGCGGCACCGTGGCCACCGGGCGTATCGAGCGAGGCATGATCAAGGTGGGCGAGGAAGTTGAAATCGTCGGCCTGACCGATCTGTCGCGCAAGACGACCTGCACGGGCGTGGAAATGTTCAACAAGAGCCTGGATCAGGGCCAGGCCGGCGACAACGTTGGCTGCCTGCTCCGCGGCATTAAGCGCGAGGACATCGAGCGCGGCCAGGTGTTGGCCAAGCCCGGCTCGATCACCCCGCATACGAAGTTCGAGGCCGAGGTTTACGTGTTGTCGAAGGAGGAAGGCGGCCGTCATACGCCGTTTTTCAGCGGCTACCGCCCGCAGTTCTACTTCCGCACGACCGACGTGACCGGCTCGTCCAACCTGATGGGCGACGCCGAGATGTGCATGCCCGGCGACAATGCGCGGATCAGCGTGGAGCTGCAAAAGAAGATCGCCATGGACGACGGGGTCCGCTTCGCCATTCGCGAGGGCGGCAAGACCGTCGGGTCGGGCGTCGTGACGAAGATCATCGAGTAGCCTTCGACCGCGCGTGGCGCCGCGAAGGACGTGACCAAACAAAGGGGTGTAGCTCAATTGGCAGAGCACCGGTCTCCAAAACCGGGGGTTGTGAGTTCGAGTCCCACCACCCCTGCCTCGCACAGGGAATTCGCGGAGAACCCGCACCGGCGGAGCCGAGCTTCGTAACGCGAGTGCCGCACAAGCGGAGGTGCCCCAAGGGGCGAGACGTTGCTGGCGGCGGGAAGCGGCTGCGGGGCGGGAAGTTCAGAAGGAAAGAACGCATACGGTGAGAGAGTTTTTCCAAGAGCTGACGCGGGCCAGCGTGTACAAGCGCGGCCAGGGCCGCCCGGCGCGGGACATTACGTTCGCGGCGCTGGCGGTAATTCTCGCGCTGGGTTGCTGGCGGCTGAGTCAGACGCTGGGGGCGAGCGAAGCGATCGGGCTCGGGCTGCCGTCGGTGCTGTTGGCCGCCGGGCTGTGGATCGGCTTTCGGCTGGTGAACATGCCCAGCTTCGCGGACTTTCTCGTGTCGGTGCAGGCGGAGATGAATAAGGTATCGTGGCCTAGCCGCACGGAGCTGTTTCGCAGCTCGCTGGTGGTCATTTTCACCATCTTCTTTTTGGCGGGCATACTGTTCCTTTACGACTTGATTTGGCAGCAACTATTCACCTTCGTAAACGTGCTCGACTAGCGCGGGCGCACACGGCGGCTCGCAAGGCGGTTGCGGCAGCTTTTGCTGCCTTGGGATTAGGGGGGACTTTGGCGTGAGCGACAAACCGCACCATCTGACCGATCATCCGGTTGTCGCCGACCAGTCGGAGCAATCGTCGGGCACGCACCCGAGCGGGGATGGTGTGCGCGAAACGCCGGAAGCGGCTGCGTCGCGTCCACCGGAAGACGATCGCCGGGAAGACGATCGCCCGGAGGCGGTCACGGGCGAGCCGGGCGATCGCGAGGCCGCAGCGCAAGAGCCCAGCGACCCGTCTGCCGCCGAGGCCCCCACCAATCACGACGCTCCCGGCGAAGAGCTTCCGCAGGAAGATGCTGCGGAGGCGCCGGAAGAAGCCGCCGCGCCGAGCGAAGCCGAAGAAGCGGAGGCCGACGAAGCGGAAGAAGACTCCGACCCGAGCGACGACGAGGAAGCCGACGCCACCGAAGCGGCCGCGGCAGAGGCGGCCGCCGAGGAAGAAGAGCGGCGGATGGACTGGTACATCCTCAAGGTGCAGAGCAATCGCGAGAAATCCATTACCGAGGCCCTGCAGCGGCGGATCAAGATCGAGGGACTGGAAGAGTACTTCGGCGACATCATCGTCCCCACCGAGAAGGTGACGGAGTTCAAGGGGGGTAAGAAGCGGATCGTAAAGCGCAAGCTCTATCCGGGCTACATCCTCGTGCACATGTGCATCAACGACGATACTTGGTTCCTGGTGCGCGAGACGCCGGGTATCGGCGACTTCACCGGCTCGGCCGGCAAGCCCACGCCGATGCTGCCGCAGGAAGTGCTACGGATCGTCTCGAAGCAAGAGGAGAAGACGGACGAGGCGCCGAAGCTGAAGATCAACTTCAACGTCGGCGATCGGGTGAAGATCAACGAAGGGACTTTCGACAACTTCGAGGGCGAAGTCTCCACGCTCGACGAGGCCAGCGGCCGCGTCACGGTGATGATCAACATCTTCGGGCGGTCCACGCCCGTCGAACTGGAATACTGGCAGGTAGAAACGATTTAGGACCGGCGGCGAAACAACGCGGCGTCGGAAAGGAAACATGGGAAAACAGCTCGTAGGTACGGCCAAGTTTCAAATCCCCGGGGGGCAGGCCACGCCCGCGCCGCCGGTGGGTACGGCGCTGGGAAGGTACGGCATCAACCTGGGCCAGTTCGTGCAGCAGTTCAACGACCGCACGAAAGAGGCCGGCGGCATGCCGACGCCGGTGGTGGTCAACGTGTACAACGATCGCAGCTTCGACTTCGTCACCAAGAGCCCTCCGGCGGCGGCGCTGTTGAAGAAGGCGGCCGCCATTGCGCGGGGCTCAGGCGAGCCGAATCGCGAAAAGGTGGGGACGGTCAATTCCGCCCAGATCGAGGAGATCGTCAAGCTGAAGCTGCAGGATCTGAACGCACGCGACGTCGAGCATGCCAAGCGAATGATCGAGGGAACCGCCCGCAGCATGGGCATTACGGTCGAGGCCTGAGCCGGCACGGGCACAGGAATTTTCAATCAACAGCGTTCATTTTCGTAGAATGGTTACTCACGCCATGCCCAAAGTAAGCAAGCGCCGCGCCACGATGCTCAAGAAGCGGCCTGACAGTCAGCCGCTGCCGGTTTCCGAGGCGGCGAAGATGCTGAAGGATTTCAACACCACGAAGTTCGACCAGTCGGTCGAAGTGGCGATGCGGTTGGGGATCGACCCGAAACAGGCGGACCAGATCGTCCGCGGTTCGATCGTGCTCCCGCACGGCATCGGCAAGACGCAGCGGGTGGTGGTGTTCGCGAAAGGAAAGCAGGCCGCGGAGGCGGTGGAGGCGGGCGCCGACGAAGTCGGGCAAGAGGATCTGGCCGAAAAGATCAAGGGCGGCTGGACGGACTTCGACGCCTGCATTGCAGCGCCGGACATGATGAAGCTGGTCGGACCGCTGGGTCGCGTACTGGGGCCGCGGGGTTTGATGCCTTCGCCCCGCGCCGGAACCGTGACGCCGGAGATTGCCAAGACGGTCCAGGAGTACAAGGCCGGCAAGGTCGAGTTCCGCAACGACTCCAGCGGCAACGTGCACGCCGTGGTGGGCAAGCTCAGCTTTGAGCCGGAAAAGCTCGCCGAAAACGTGCAGGCCTTCATCGACAAGATCATCGGCATGAAGCCTTCCACCGTCAAAGGCGCGTACGTGAAGAGCGTCCACGTCAGCGCCACGATGAGCCCCAGCCTGCAGATTGCCACGTAGCGCCGGTGTTCGCCGGAGCCGAAGTTCCGCCGCAAGTGCCAAGCGAGTCAAGCGAGTAAGCGATGAGCAAGTACGTCAAAGACCTGATGACCAACGAGTTACGGAGCCGCCTGGACGGGGTGACCGACGCGCTGTTGGTGAATGTGGTGGGCTTGAATGCCAACAAGAACACGGTGATGCGCCACCAGTTGCGGGAGAAGAATATTCACCTGACGGTGGTCAAGAACAGCCTGGCCCGCCGGGCGACCGAGGGGACGCCGCTGGCTCCCGCGTTCGAGGGCGTGGAAGGTACGATCGCGGTGATCTGGGGCGGCGAGGATGTCGTCTCGTTGGCCAAGGAAGTGGCGCGGCTGGCCGGAGACAAGCAGTTCGAGGCTTTCGAAGCCCGTGGCGGCGTGATGGAAGGCGCCCGGTTGTCGCCCGAGCAGGTCGCCGAGGTCAGCAAGTGGCCCAACCGCGCCGAGCAGCTCAGCATCCTGGCGGGTCAGATCCTCAGCCCCGGGGCGCGGCTTTCGTCGCAGCTTACCGGCGCCGGTGCCAAGTTGGCCAGCCAGATCAAGAAGAAGGGAGAGTCGGGCGAAGGCGAATGACCGCCATCGCCGGAAGGTCCGTAGCTGGACTGGTGACAGTTCAGCCGAAGTGCGGGGCAGGTCTGAATTCTTACGAATTCAGCTACAGACAGCATTTTTTTGAATCAGTAACGAACCCGTCATTAAACAATTGTATGGGTCGCTGGGCGTGCCGGCGGCTCGACAGTAAGCGTGAAAGGAAGAAATAGCATCATGGCAACCGACACGGCCGAAGCGCGTGAATTCTCCGCGACGACCACGGAACTGGGGGACAAGATCGTCGCCCTGACGCTCAAAGAAGCCGTCGAACTGAGCGACTACCTCAAGGATGTCCACGGCATCGAACCGGCCGCAGGCGGCGCGGTGATGATGCAGGGCGGTGGTGGTGGCGAAGGCGGAGCCGCGGCCGCGGAAGAGCAGACCGAGTTCGACGTGGTTCTGGAAGGATTCGGCGACAAGAAGATCGGCGTCATCAAAGTGGTCCGCTCGGCGACCGGCCTGGGCCTGAAAGAGGCCAAGGAACTGGTCGAAGGCGTACCCAGCAAGGTCAAGGAGGGCATTTCCAAGGAAGATGCCGCGAAGCTCAAGGCCGAGCTGGAAGAAGCCGGCGCGACCGTCTCTGTAAAGTAACCGTAGTTTTTCGATCGTCGGCCGCATTGTGCTTGCGCTGCAATGGATTTCGCGCGTCCGGCGTCGTTCCCCACTAGAAGGTGCTTGTGGCCGCTGGCCCCCCGAGCACTGATCGTTTCGATTCGCGAGCGCCCGCGCCGCGTGACCCGCTCGGTGCTGCGCGCTGTGCGCCTCGTCCTCGTTCTTCCAATTAGGAGTCGCTGACCCTATGGCTACGACGGCTCAAAGACGTCTGGACTGCAAAGAAATTCGTCGCTTCGGCAGCGGCCGTGATTCCCATTCCATCCCGGACCTGACGGAGATTCAAACCCGCAGCTACGAGGCCTTCCTGCAAGGCGACCGAACGAGTGACAAGCGCAAGGACCAAGGTCTGGAGTCGGTGCTGCGCGAGATCTTCCCGATCGAGAGCTACGACAAGTCGCTCAGCCTGGAGTATCTCCGCTACGAGTTGGGCAAACCCCGCTACGAGCCGGACGAGTGCCGGCAGCTTCGCTTGACTTACGGGCGGCCGTTCCGCGTCTGGCTGCGTCTGAACAAGGAGCAGCCGATCGACGAGGAGGTCTATCTGGGCGATTTGCCGATCATGCTGGGCGGCGGCGAGTTCATCATCAACGGTGCCGAGCGCGTCGTGGTGAGTCAATTGCACCGCAGTCCTGGCGTGGACTTTGTCGCGGACACGGACACGGGCGAGCGTCAACTGCATAGCTGCCGCATCATTCCCGAGCGCGGAAGCTGGATCGAGATCAACACCACCAAGAAGGAAAGCCTCACCGTCCGCATCGACCAGAGCGGTAAGTTCTCGGTCGCCACGCTGCTGCGGGCGATGGACCCGAAGTACAGCTTGGATGCCGACCTGCTGCGGGCGTTTTACGAGACCTCCGTGCAGAAGGTGGGCGACGGTCGAAGCGTCAGCAAGATCGAAGGCCGTTTTGCGGTGGAGGACATCGTCTATCCGCCGGGCAGCGAGCGCGCGGGAGAGATCATCGTCGAGGGCGGCCAGCGGATCAGCAAGAATTCCGCGGAGTTGATCTGCACCTCCGACATCAAGTCGGTGGAAGTGATGGATCCGCCGCGCACGCCGCTGTTGCTGAACGCTCTGGCCGACGATAACACGTCGAGCCACGAAGAGGCCCTGCTGCGAATCTACCAGCGGCTGCGCCCCGGCAATCCGCCGCAGTTGGAAAAGGCACGGGCGCTGTTCAACGAAAAGTTCTTCGACACCAATCGCTATCGCCTTGGCCGCGTCGGACGGTTCCGCATCAATCGCAAGCTGAACCTGAGCGTGCCCGAGAACGAGATGATCCTCCGCCCCGAGGACCTCATCTTCTCGGTCCGCTACCTGATCGACCTGGTCGTCGGCACTCCGGACGTCTACCTGGACGACATCGACCACCTGGGCAACCGGCGCCTGCGGACGATCGACGAGCTGGCGTGCGACGAGCTGCGCAAGGGCTTTTTGAAGCTTCGCCGTACGGTGCAGGAGCGGATGAGCCTGAAGGACGTGGAGGACATGACTCCGCGGAGCTTGATCAACCCCAAGAGCATCTCGGCGGCCATCGAGTACTTCTTTGGCCGCGGCGAGCTTTCGCAGGTGGTCGACCAGACCAATCCGTTATCGATGCTCACGCACGAGCGGCGGCTGTCGGCGCTCGGGCCCGGCGGTTTGAACCGCAAGCGGGCCGGCTTCGAAGTCCGCGACGTGCACATCAGCCACTACGGCCGCATCTGCCCGATCGAAACGCCTGAAGGTACTAACATCGGGCTGATCTCCAGCTTGGCCATGTACGCCACGGTCGACGAGTACGGCTTTTTGGTGACGCCTTATCGGAAGATCAACAAGGGCAAGCTGACCGACGAGATCGTGTGGCTGCGGGCCGACCAGGAGAGCGTCGCCTTCGTAGCTCCGGCCGACGCGGCGGTTGAGAACGGCAAGCTGGCCGGCGATACGATTATCGCCCGGCACCGGGCCGACTTCGCCATCACACCGGCCGACAAGGTCGAGTACATGGACGTCGCCCCCAGCCAGATGGTGGGCGTCTCCGCCGGGTTGATCCCGTTCTTGGAGCACGACGACGCCAACCGCGCTCTTATGGGTTCGAACATGCAGCGGCAGGCGGTGCCGCTTTTGGTCACCGAGCCTCCCGTGGTCGGCACCGGCTTGGAGAAGGACGTGGCCCTGCACTCGGGCATGTTGATTCGCGCCGGGCACAAGGGAACCGTGACGTACGTGGACGCCGACCGAATCGAGATCGGTCCGGAAGTGCATAAGCTCCGCAAGTTCGTGGGCCTCAACGAACGGACCTGCCAGAACCAGAAGCCGATTGTGGAGCTGGGCCAAAAGGTCGAAAAGGGCGATCCGATCGCCGACGGCGCGGCCACCTACCTCGGAGAGCTGGCACTGGGGCGAAATGTGTTGGTGGCCTTCATGGCCTGGGACGGCTACAACTTCGAGGACGCGATCATCATCAGCGAAGAGCTGGTGAAGAACGACACCTACACGTCGATCCACATCGAGGAGTTCGACGTCGAGATCCGCGAGACCAAGCTGGGCCGGGAAGAGTTCACCCGCGATATTCCCAATGTCAGCGAAAAGGCGCTGCGGAACCTCGACGACAACGGCATCGTGCAGATCGGCACGTATGTCGAGCCGGGTGACGTTCTGGTCGGCAAGGTCTCGCCGAAGTCGAAGACCGAGCTGACGCCGGAAGAGAAGCTGCTGCACGCCATCTTTGGGCGGGCCGGGGAGGACGTGAAGAACGACTCGCTGGAAGTCCCCTCCGGCGTCGAAGGCATCGTGATCGATACGCAGAAGTTCTCCCGACGCATGAGCCTCTCGGAGGACGAGCGCAAGGAGTTCGAGAAGTCGCTGAAGGCGACCGAGGGCGAAGGCAATCGGTTGGTGGCCGAAGCTTTCTCCGCGATGGTCGTCGAGATGGAAACCGTGCTGCAGCGCACCCTGGCCGACGACGACGGCACGCCGCTGGTTCGCGACCAGGAGCCGAAATTCATCGCCGAGCAGGCGCAGACGTTCAAGCTCGATTCGGTCGACATCCGCAGCCCTCAGCGGAAGGCGGAGGTCGAGCGGATTTACAAGACGCAGTGGCCGCTGGTGGAAGTCGCCATGGACGAGCGGGACCGCCGGCTGAACTCCATGAAGCGCGGTGACGAGCTGCGCAGCGGCGTGCTGCAGATGGTCAAGGTCTACCTCGCCACCAAGCGGGTAATTTCGGTGGGCGATAAGATGGCCGGCCGCCACGGCAACAAGGGCGTCATCGCCAAGATCCTGCCGGAAGAGGACATGCCGTTCTTGCCCGACGGTACGCCGGTGCAGATCATGCTCAACCCGCTGGGGGTGCCCAGCCGCATGAACGTGGGCCAGATTCTGGAGACCCACCTGGGTTGGGCGGGCGCCGCCTTGGGCTTCCGCGCCGTCACGCCGGTGTTCGACGGGGCCAGCGAAGAGGCCATCAACGCCGCCTTGAGAGAGGCCGGCCTGCCGTCGCACGGCAAGCAGCGTCTGCAGGACGGACGCACCGGCGAAGCCTTCGAGCAGGAGACGACCGTCGGCTTCATCTACATGCTCAAGCTGCACCATCTGGTGGACGACAAAGTCCACGCCCGCAGCACCGGGCCGTACTCGCTGATCACTCAGCAGCCGCTGGGTGGCAAGGCCCGCTTCGGCGGGCAGCGGTTCGGAGAAATGGAAGTCTGGGCGCTGGAGGCCTACGGCGCCGCGTACATTCTGCAAGAGCTCTTGACCGTCAAGAGCGACGACGTGGAAGGCCGCACGAAGATTTACGAGTCGATGGTCAAAGGTGAGAACACGCTGGAAGCCGGCACTCCGGCCAGTTTCGACGTGTTGACTAACGAGATCCGTGGCCTGGGACTGAATATGCAACTGGAGAAGCGCCGCATCTGACCCAGCGGCCGACTGCCTTGAATTCAATTATTGCTGCCTCCCGCACTGCGTGCGATACGCTAAGGAGCTTCAGATGAGTATTGGTGAAAGCTCTACTTACGACCGGATTAACGACTACGCGTCGGTCAAGATCAGCCTGGCCCGGCCGCACGACATCCGCAGTTGGTCGTTCGGCGAAGTCAAAAAGCCAGAGACGATCAATTACCGCACTTATCGTCCGGAAAAAGATGGGCTGTTCTGCGAGCGGATCTTCGGCCCGGAAAAGGACTGGGAGTGCTCCTGCGGCAAGTACCGCGGCATGAAGTACAAGGGGATGATCTGCGACCGCTGCGGCGTGAAGGTCACGCACAGCCGCGTCCGCCGCAAGCGGATGGGGCACATCGAGCTGGCGGCGCCGGTCGTGCACATCTGGTTCTTCAAGGCAATGCCCAGCCGGCTAGGGAGCCTGCTGGCCATGAAGACCACCAGCCTGGAGAAAGTGATCTACTTCCAGGACTATGTGGTGGTCGAGCCGGGCGACACGCCGCTCAAGGCGCAGCAGCTTCTGACTGAGGAGGAGTTCCGCGCCGCCCGCGAGCAGTTCGGCGAAGGTTCGTTCGAGGCCGACATGGGCGCCGAAGCGATCCGCAAGCTGCTGCGAACTCTTGACCTGGTCCAGCTTTCGATTGATCTGCGCAAGGATCTCCGGGAGACGAACTCCAAGCAGAAAGCCAAGGACCTGATCAACCGCCTGAAGACGGTCGAGGCGATCCGCGACAGCGACAACAAGCCGGAGTGGATGGTGCTGGACGTGATCCCGGTCATCCCGCCGGACCTGCGGCCGCTGGTTCTGCTGGACTCGGGCAACTTCGCCACCAGTGACCTGAACGACCTGTACCGCCGGATCATCAATCGCAACAACCGGCTGAAGAAGCTGGTCGACCTGAATGCGCCGGAAGTGATCATCCGCAATGAGAAGCGGATGCTGCAGCAGTCGGTCGACGCACTGTTCGACAATAACCGCTGCAAGCGGCCGGTGCTGGGCAGCAGCAACCGCCCGCTCAAGTCGCTCACCGACATGATCAAGGGCAAGCAGGGGCGCTTCCGCGAAAACCTGCTCGGCAAGCGCGTGGACTACTCGGCCCGCAGCGTGATCGTGGTCGGCCCCAACTTGCGGCTCCACCAGTGCGGTCTTCCCAAGAAGATCGCCCTGGAGTTGTACCAGCCGTTCATCATCCGGCGGCTGAAGGAGCTGGGTCACGCCGACACCATCAAGAGCGCCAAGAAGATGCTGGAGCGCAAGGACGAGGAGGTGTGGGACATCCTGGAGGAGGTGATCCAGAACCATCCCGTGCTGCTCAACCGGGCGCCGACCCTGCACCGCATGGGCATTCAGGCCTTCGAGCCGATGCTGGTCGAGGGGAACGCTATCCAGCTCCATCCGCTCGTGTGCCGGGGCTTCAACGCCGACTTCGACGGCGACCAGATGGCGGTCCACCTGCCGCTCTCGATCGAGGCGCAGGTCGAGGCACACACGCTGATGATGTCGACGCATAACATCTTCAGCCCCTCCAACGGCGCGCCGATCATCAGCCCTTCGCAGGACGTGGTGATGGGCTGCTATTACCTGACCATGAACGTGCCGGAGTCCAAGGGCGACGGCATGACGTTCAGCTCGCTGGACGAGGTCGAGCAGGCGTACGCCGCCGGTGTAGTCGGCACGCACGCGAAGATTCGGGTTCGTCTCCCGGGAGAGCGCCGACTGAAGGCGGACATGGAGGGGGACGGTGGCTTCGGCAAGTTGATCGACACGACCGTCGGCCGCGTGATCTTCAACTCCGTGCTGTCAGGCGGCATGCCGTATTACAACGTGCCGATGCGCGGCGGCGAGCTGGCCAAGGTGATCTCGGACTCCTACGAGCTGCTCGGCCGCCGGGCCACGATCGACCTGTTGGACGATATGAACCGCCTGGGTTTCCGCGAAAGCACCCGGAGCGGGCTCTCGTTCGCCACGGACGACCTGATCACGCCCGATAGCAAGTCGAAGATCATCGCCCTGGCCGAGAAGGACGTGCTGCGGAAGAACAAGCTCTACCAGCGCGGCATCATTACCGAGGGGGAGCGCTACAACCAGGTGCTCGACGCCTGGACGCACGCTCGCGAGCAGATTACTGCCGAAATGATGGCGGCCCTGGAAACCGACTATCGCAAGGAAGGCTACGTCAATCCGATCTACCTGATGGCGCAGTCGGGAGCCCGCGGTGGTGTCGAGCAGATGCGGCAGCTCGGCGGCATGCGCGGCCTGATGGCCAAGCCGTCCGGCAAAATTATCGAGACGCCCATCAAGGCGAACTTCCGCGAAGGCCTTTCGGTGCTGGAGTACTTCAGCTCGACGCACGGTGCCCGCAAGGGCCTGGCGGATACGGCCCTTAAAACGGCCGACTCGGGCTACCTGACTCGCAAGCTCGCGGATGTGGCGCAGAACGTCGTCATCACCATGTACGACTGCGGCACGACCCAAGGCATCACCAAGGGGGTCATCTATCGCGGCGAAAAGGTCGAGGTGCAGCTATCCGACTCGATCCGCGGCCGCGTGAGCCGGGCGAATATCGTCAATCCCATCACCGACGAGGTGATCGTTCGCGAAGGCGACTTGATCACACCAGAAATTGGCCGCCGCATCGAGGAGTTGGGCCTTGAAAAGATCCAGGTCCGCAGTCCGATGACGTGCGATGCGCCGCTGGGCGTCTGCCGGCTGTGCTACGGCATGGACCTGTCGACCGGTTCGATGGTGGAGGAAGGCATGGCCGTCGGCATTATCGCCGCCCAGAGCATCGGCGAGCCGGGAACGCAGCTCACGATGCGGACCTTCCACATCGGCGGCACCGCGGCCCGTGCGGTCGAAGAGAGCGAGATTCGCTCCAAGAAGGAAGGGATCGTCAAATACACGCGTTTGAAGGTCGTCACCAACGACCGCGGCGAGCGCGTGGTGCTGACCCGCAACGGCGAGATCCTCATCGTCGACTCCAAAGGCCGGGAACTCGAAAAGAACGAGATTCCCACCGGTGCGATCCTGGAAGTGGAAGAGAATCAGGAAGTTCCGGCCGGCACGGTGCTCTGCAAGTGGGACCCGCACAGCATCCCGATCCTCGCGGAAACCGGCGGTAAGGTTCGCTACGAGGACGTGCTGGAAGGCGACACCATGCGAATGGAGAAGGACCCCAGTGGTCACATCCGCCGCATGATCATGGAGCACAAGGGCGACTTGCACCCGCAGGTGGTCGTCGAGGATCCGCAGGAGGGGAAGATTCTCGACTTCTACTACCTGCCGGAGCGGGCGTATATCGAGGTCAACGAAGGCGACGTCATCTCACCGGGTACCTTGATCGCCAAGACGCCGCGCGAAGTGACCGGTACGCAGGACATCACCGGTGGCCTGCCGCGCGTGACGGAAATCTTCGAAGCCCGCAAGCCGAAAGAACCGGCCGTGATCGCCGAGATCGACGGGGTGGTGGAACTGCTGGGCGAGAAGCGCCGCGGCAAGCGGACGATCGTCGTCCGTAGCGAGAGCGGCATCGAGCGCGAGCACCTGGTCGCCCACGGCAAGCACCTTCGCGTGCACGCCGGCGACTTTGTGCGGGCCGGGGAGGCCCTGGTTGACGGGCCGCTGGTTCCGCACGACATCTTGCGGATCTCCGGCGAGGAGGCTGTGCAGCAGTACCTGACGCGCGAGATTCAGAACGTCTACCGCAGCCAGCGCGTGGAGATCAATGACAAGCACATTGAGATCATCGTCGCGCAGATGCTTCGCAAGGTGCGGATCGAGTCGCCCGGCGACACGACCCTGCTGCCGGGCAGCGTGGTCGACAAGTTCGAGTTCCGCTCCGTCAACGCCGACCTGGCGGGTTGTCTGAGAATTACCGACAAGGGCGACAGCGACTTCGCGCCCGAGACCGTCGTTCCGAAGGACGCGCTGGAGCAGGTGAATGCCCAGATCGAGGCGCTGGGTGGCGATCCAGGCAAGGGGACGCGTCCCAAGCCGGCTACCGCCAGCACGCAATTGTTGGGCATCACCAAGGCGTCGGTACAAAGTGCGAGCTTCATTTCGGCTGCCAGCTTCCAGGAAACGACGAAGGTGCTTACCGAGGCGGCGCTGGCCGGCAAGGTGGACAACCTGGTCGGACTGAAGGAAAACGTTATCCTGGGCCACTTGATCCCCGCCGGCACCGGCTTCCACACGGTGCAGGAAGCGGAAGTCCGCATCCGGCCCCAGGCGCTGGAGGCCTTGGCGAAGGAGAAGGAGCGGGTGCTCTCGCGGAGCTTCCCGCTGTTGGATACCGCCGGCGACGGCGACGGCCAACAAGCGACCGACGGCGGCACCCCGGAAAGCCAGCAGGCGGCGCCCCGCAGTGGACTCGATGCGCTGCTGGGAGGCGGAGGCGGAGGCAAGGAGGAATCGAGTGAACCGCCGCCGGAAGAGTGACGCGTGGCCGCGTACGAATCGGCACGTTTCGAGCTGCGGCTGCTTCGCGGTTGACAGCGCCGGCCGATCCGGTACGCTAAAATGTTCGCGTATTTTGCAAGCAGTGTCCTAGCAGTAGAAACGAATCGGATGCCGACGATCAACCAGTTGGTGCGCAAGCGGCGCAAATCGAAGCGGAAGTTCACGAAGGCTCCCGTCCTGGAGGCCTGCCCGCAGAAGCGGGGCGTGTGCCTGCAGGTGCGGACGATGACGCCCAAAAAGCCGAACTCTGCCCTGCGCAAGATCACCCGAGTGAGGCTTTCCAACGGCAAGGAAGTGACGGTCTACATCCCCGGCGAGGGGCACACCCTGCAGGAGCACTCGATTGTGCTGGTGCGGGGCGGCCGCGTGCGGGATCTGCCGGGCGTGCGCTACCAGGTGGTCCGCGGTTCGCTCGACACCCTGGGGGTCGATGGCCGCAAGCAGTCGCGCAGCCGCTACGGCGCCAAGAAATCGTAATTTGAACCAATAAGCAGTATCGATCGGAATCGCCAAACATGGGTCGGATCACCGCCAGCCGCAAGCAACTCAAGCCGGATCCTCGGCACCAGTCGGTGCTGGCCAGCAAGTTCATCAACTGTATGATGTTCGACGGGAAGAAGAGCGTCGCCCAGTCGGTGTTTTACGACGCCCTGGAAATCGTTCATAAGAAGGTGCCCGACGCCGAGCCGATCGAGGTATTCACGCAAGCCGTGGAAAACGTCAAGCCGGCGATCGAAGTGCGTTCGAAGCGCGTCGGCGGTGCCGCCTACCAAGTGCCGATGCAGGTAAACCGGACGCGGCAGCAGTCGCTGGCGATCCGCTGGCTGCTGATGGCGATCCGGGAGAAGAAGGGCCGCCCGATGCACCAGCGGCTGGCCGACGAGTTGGTAGCCGCGTACAACCGCGAAGGGACGGCGATGTCCCGGCGCGAGAACGTGCACCGCATGGCCGACGCCAACAAGGCCTTCGCGCACTTTGCCTGGTAAGCTCGCACAAGCATATTCGCCGCGGCGCAGTGAGTAGCTGCGGCGCGGCGTTCTTGTGCGCCGGGGCGCGTCGGCCAAGGGTGAAGCGCCCCGAGCACGCCGATTCCAATTAAGTGCAGTAGCAACGATCGACGCAGTCTCCGCCCATGCCCCGCCAGATCGAAAACCTGCGGAACATCGGCATCATCGCCCACATCGATGCCGGCAAAACGACCGTCACCGAGCGGATGCTGTATTACGCCGGCGCCACGCACAAGATGGGCGAGGTCGATCGCGGTACGACCGAGACCGATTTTGATCCCGAGGAGCAGCAGCGGGGAATCACGATCTACTCGGCCTGCGTCACGTTCGAGTGGAAGGACGTGATGGTCAACCTGATCGATACGCCAGGCCACGTCGACTTCACCGCCGAAGTCGAGCGCTCGCTGCGGGTGCTCGACGGCGGCGTGGTGGTGTTCAGTGCGCGCGAGGGGGTCGAGGCCCAGAGCGAGACTGTCTGGCGGCAGGCGAACCGGTACCACGTGCCGCGGCTGGCCTTCATCAACAAGTTGGACCGCGAGGGGGCCGATTTCGAGGCCGTACTTGCAGAGATCGGCTCGCGCCTGCAGTCCAATCCGGTGGCCATTCAAATTCCCGTGGGCAGCGGCCCCCCGCACCTGGAAAACTCCTTTCGAGCTGTGATCGACCTGATCGGCCGCAAGCTGCTCACCTTCACGCCGGAGAGCCAGGGGGCGGAAGTTCGAGAGCAAGTCGTTCCACCGGAACTTGTGCCGGAGATGGAGAAGTGGCGCAACCGCATGCTCGAGTCGCTGTACGATTACAGCGACGAGCTGATGGAGCAGGCCCTGGCCGAGCAGATCGTTTCGGAAGATCTGATCCGCTCGGTGCTCCGCAAGGCGACCATTCACAACTACGTGCAACCGGTGCTGTGCGGCTCGGCGCTAGACTTCATGGGCATCCAGCCGCTGCTCGATGCCGTCGCGCACTACCTGCCCAGCCCCGCCGACCTGCCGCCGGTCGAAGGCGTCGACCCGAAAAACAAGGACAAGGTCCTTAAGCGGCACTGCAATCCCGAAGATCCCTTCTGCGGATTGCTGTTCAAGATCGTGGCCGACAAGCACGGCGACCTGTGCTACGTGCGGGTTTACTCGGGCGAGCTAGGCGCCGGCAGCCGGGTGCTCAACCCGGGCCGCGAGAAAAAGGAGAACGTGCCCCAGCTCTGGCACATCCAAGCGGACCACCGTCAGCAGGTGAAGGCCGTCGCCGCCGGCGATATCGTCGGCATCATCGGCCTGCGGCACTCGATCACCGGCGATACGCTGTGCGATTCAAAGCACCCGATCCTGCTGGAGACGATTGTCTTTCCGGAGACCGTCATCTCGATGGCGATCGAGCCGGAAAGCTCGTCCGATCGCAAAAAGCTCTCGCAAACACTCGAAATGATGAAGCGCCAGGATCCGACGTTCCGCGCGCAGGAGAACGAGGAGACCGGGCAGACGCTGATCAGCGGGATGGGCGAGCTGCACCTGGAAGTGATCAAGCACCGACTGCTGCGGGATTTCAATCTGAATGTGAAGGTCCACAAGCCCCGGGTGAGCTACCGCGAGACGGTTAAGCAGCCGGTCGAGGCGACCGGCGAATGTCACCGGCAGATCGGCGGGCAGTCGCTGTTCGCGAAGGTGCGACTGCGGATGGAGCCCACCCAGGGCGAAGCTGACCAGGTAATGACCGGGATGGAGCGGGATCATGGCCTGCCGCCTGAATTCGCCGCGGTCGTTCTCGACGAGCTGAACAACCTGGGGCAAGGCGGCGGGGCGCTGGGCTTCCCGCTGATGAACGTGCGGCTGACGCTGCTGGGGGGCGAAGTCCACGAGACCGAGTCGAACGAGACTGCCTTTCGCATCGCCACGTCCGACGCCTTCCATCAGGCGCTGCGGCCGGAGAATACGGTGCTGCTGGAACCGATCATGCGGCTGCGGATCACCACGCCGGAGGAGAGCTTTGGCGACTTCATGGCCGATCTGCAGCAGCGCCGCGGCACCGTCAACCGCACCAACACCCGCGGTCCGGACGTGATCATCGACGCCGAAGCGCCGCTGGGGACCCTGTTCGGCTATTCCAGCGCAATGCGAAGCCTGAGCCAGGGCCGGGCGAGCTGCACGATGGAGCCCGCCTCGTATGGCCCCGCTCCGCCGGAAGTGCTGGCCGGATTTCTGTAATCGGGACGCGGCGACAGCAAGTAGCGTTTGGGCGGATGAAAGTTCCGCGTCACCGCGCTTGGCGAGCCGGTATTCGCACGGCCGGCCGTCGCACCTAACTCCTGTCACAAAACAGAATTTTCGGCCGTTGACACCCCATGGGGCAAACTCTACTATTAGTGGTTTGCCATTTGTCGGGCAGTTGTCGTTGTGTCTTTGAAATCCTGGTGTTCGGTCAGTAGCAGGAGCCTATCGTGGCGGACCAGTCCCACGAGATCATTCGCATTCGCATGGAGGCCTACGACCACTCGGTCCTGGACCAGAGTGCGGCGGACATCGTGGATACGGCGAAGCGCACCAACTCGGTCGTGCACGGCCCGATTCCGCTCCCCACTCGGATCGAACGGTACACCGTCCTGTCCGGACCGCACGTGGACAAGAAGGCACGTCAGCAGTTTGAAATTCGGACGCACAAGCGGTTGATCGACATCGTCCAGGCGACCGCCAAGACGATCGAGGCGCTCAACAAGTTGAGCCTGCCGGCGGGCGTGGACATCAAGATCAAGGCCACCAGCGCCTAAGAGTCGTCGGCGGCAGCCACAGCGCAGGCATTGAAGCACAGCGCGGGCATTGAGGAAACACAGCAGCGGATTCACCAAAATCTTGCAGGTCATTCGTATGAATCGGATGCCACGCGGGTAAAGTGAGGCGGGTCCTCATCTTCCCGCGAGGGCGGCATACGTCGAGGAAAGCAAACGATGGCTACCGGAATACTCGGCCGCAAGGTCGGGATGACACAGATTTACAACGAAAGCGGCCAGGCTATCCCGGTCACGGTGATTCAGGCCGGGCCGTGCGACGTGCTGCAAGTCCGTACGCAAGATCGCGACGGATACGAAGCCATCCAGTTGGGCTTTCTCGACAAGCCGCGCCGTCTCGCCCCCCGCAGTCAGCGGGGTCATGTGGCGAAACTCGACAGCAAGCGCACCCGCCGCCGTTCGCAGGCCGGCATTGAGGCGCTTCCCAAGGCCGACTGTGAACCGAAGCGATTCGTCCGCGAGATCCGCGGAGCGGTCGCCCAGGCCGAAGTCGGTGGCAAGGTGGACGTCACTGCCCTGTCCGAGATCAAGGCGGTCGATGTAACCGGCTTCAGCAAGGGCCGCGGCTTTGCCGGGGCCATGAAGCGGCACAACTTCTCCGGTCAACGGGCCAGCCACGGCGTGAAGAAGTGTCACCGCCACCTGGGCGGCACCGGCGCCAGCGCCTTTCCCAGCCGGCTCTTCAAGGGCAGGAAGATGCCCGGCCGCTACGGCGGCACCCGCTGCACGACCCGGAATCTGAAGGTCGTCAGCATCGATCTCGAAAACAACTTGCTGGTGATCAAGGGCGCCGTTCCCGGACCGAACGGCGGATACCTCGTAATCTCCGGCACCAATAAGCTCTAAGGCAAGGCAACCAACCGCCCGGTGGGCGCCAGGCCCTCGGCAGACAGCTTCGCTCACTGCGAACCACGAGACCAGCGACGATGGCCAGCTTAAAGATACTCGACCGTAGCGGCAAAGAAGTCGGCACGTACGATGTCGCGCCGAGCGACTTTGCGCCGCGCATCAATAAGCAACTGCTGCACGACGTCGTGGTGATGTACCAAAACAATCTGCGCCAGGGGACGGCCAAGACCAAGACCCGCGGCGAAGTGGTGGGTTCGACGAAAAAGATGTATCGCCAGAAGGGGACGGGCAACGCCCGTGCCGGCTCGCGGCGGAGTGGTATTCGCCGTGGCGGCGGTCACATCCACGCGAAGGGGACCCGCGACTGGGGGTACTCGCTGCCGCGCAAGGCGGTTCGCCTGGCGACTCGGATGGCCATTGCCTCGAAGATCCGCGACGACCAGGTGCTGGTTATCGACGAGTTGTCGTTCCAGGCTCCCAAAACACGGGAGATGGTCGCCGTGCTGCGAGCGCTGGGGTGTGCAGGCGAGAACTTGCTCGTCACGACCGCGCAGCATGACGTCAACGTATACAAGAGCGCCCGAAACATCCCGTCCGTCTCGGTCTCGCCGGCGGCGGAGATCAACGCCCTGTCGATCCTCAGCGCCAAGCGGCTGCTGGTGACCAAGGCAGCACTGGACGGATTGAAAGAACGTGCCGGGCGGGCAGCCGCTGGTAAAGCTACGTAGGAATTTCCGAGATGGTCAAGTATCAACCACAACAAGTAGGCGTGCAGCTCGAGCCGCATCAGATCATCCTGCGTCCTCTGGTGACCGAGAAGGGCGTGCATCGCTCGACGCGCCATAACGCCTACGCCTTTGAAATCAACAAGCTGGCGAACAAGGACGATGTCCGCCGGGCCATCGAGGATCTGTTCGACGTCCGCGTGGTATCTGTTCGCACGCAAAACCGGAAGGGCAAGCCGCGCAAGACGCGGTTTCACTACGGTTACACCAACGACTGGAAGAAAGCGATCGTGAAGCTCGATCCCGAGCACCACATCGACTTCTTCTAAAGCTACGCCGACGAAAGCTACGCCGACGAAAGAGTTTTGCCATGGGCATTCGAAAGTACAAACCGACGACTCCCGGCCGACGCGGCGCCACCGTGAGCGACTTCAAGGAGCTCACCCCGGGCGCCGAGCCCGCCAAGCGGTTGCTGCGCACGGTTCGCAAGACCGGCGGCCGGAACAACCAGGGCAAGATTACTTCGCGGCATCGCGGCGGGGGGCACAAGCGCCGCTACCGCGTCATCGATTTTCGTCGCAACAAGGACGGCGTGCCGGCCAAGGTGCACTCGATCCAGTACGATCCGAACCGCAGTGCCCGAATCGCGCTTTTGCACTATGTCGATGGCGAAAAGCGATACATCCTCGCTCCGGAAGGGCTCGAGGCGGGGGCCGAAGTGCAGAGCGGACCGGACGCTCCGCCGACGGTGGGTAACTGCCTGCCGCTGGCGAAGATTCCGCTGGGAACGTCGGTGCACAATATCGAGATGAAGCCCGGCCGCGGCGGCGCCATGTGCCGTAGCGCCGGCACCAGCGCTACGCTGGCGGCACGCGAGGCGGATTGGGCACAGATCACGCTGCCCAGCGGAGAAATCCGCCGTATCCCCTCCGCCTGCCGCGCCACCGTGGGATCGACGAGCAACCCGGATCACATCGGTATCGTGTTGGGCAAGGCCGGCCGCAAGCGATGGCTGGGCCGACGGCCTCACGTCCGCGGCACGGCAATGAACCCGGTCGACCACCCCCACGGCGGCGGCGAAGGCCGCACCAAGGGCGGGCGGCATCCGGTCAGTCCCGAGGGCAAGTCGGCAAAGGGCGGCGGGACGCGCAAGCGACGCAAGCCGTCCAACAAGGCCATTGTGCGGCGGCGTCGCAGCAGGCGATATGGACAGCTCAAGCTGGCGAAGAAATAGTTTGCAGTTGCGCAGACATAAGCGGCCAAGATCATTCAACGGCAGATAACGACGCGGAGTACGCTCGACGATGGGTAGATCACTAAAGAAAGGGCCGTTTGTCGACCCGAAGCTCTACATGAAAGTGGAGCGGCTCAACAACACCGGGTTGAAGGACGCGATCAAGACCTGGGCCCGGTCGTGCACGATTGTTCCCGAGTTCGTCGGCCATACATTCATGGTTCACAACGGCAAGAACCACCTGAAGGTGTTCGTGACCGAAGACATGGTCGGCCACAAACTGGGTGAGTTTTCGCCGACCCGTACGTTCAAGGGGCACGGCGGCAAGGGCGGGCGATAGCCGTTGCCGGAGTTGCGGCGGCGTGCCGCGTCGAGTCGTTCACCTACGAAGGCGTTCACCAACAAAGTAAGTCGAGAGCAAGCAAACCGAGGATTCGTGTCATGGCTTACCAAGCGGTTCACCGCTATGCACGCATCAGCGCCAGCAAGGTTCGTCCGCTGGCGAAGCTGATCCGCGGTAGACGGGCCGACGAGGCGCTGGCCATCCTGCGGTACCAGCCGCACCGCGGAGCGCGGATGCTGGAGAAAGTGCTCAAGAGCGCCTTGGGGAACGCCGAAGACCGGCGCGCTCCAAACCTGTCGCGGCTGACCGTCTCCGACGCGCGGGCCGAGGGCGGGCCGTCGTTCAAGCGGGTGCGTCCCCGGGCGCGTGGCATGGCACATATTATTCGGAAGCAGATGTCGCACATTTATATCGCGTTGGAGTAGTCCCCCTTTCGCGATGGAACCAAGCCGCGCTGGGGCATGACCGCCACAGCGCAAGCGAGAGAACAAGCACATGGGTCAAAAAGTCAATCCCATCGGTTTCCGCACCGGCATCATGATGGGCTGGAAGAGCCGCTGGTACGCTCCGAAAAAGGAGTTTGCCGAGCTGCTCATCGAAGACCACAAGATTCGCAAATACATCAAAGGCAAATACCGCTTCGCCGGCATCCCCAAGGTGGAGATCGAGCGGACGCGCGACGAGGTCAAGGTCATACTTTACGCCGCCAGGCCGGGCGTAATCATCGGACGCAAGGGACAACAGGTTGAGCAACTTCAGGACGAGCTGCAGTCGCTGGTGAAGCGGCGCATCAACATCAAGATCGAGGAGATCTCGCGTCCGGAGATTCAGGCCCAGCTCGTCGCGGAAGACGTGGCGGACCAGCTTTCCAAAAGGTCCAGCTTCCGCCGCACGATGAAGCGGGCGCTGGAGCAGACCATGGAGGCGGGGGCGAAGGGAATCAAGATTCAACTGGCCGGCCGGTTGGGCGGGTCGGAAATGGCGCGGCGCGAAAAGCAAATCGCCGGCTCCATTCCGCTCAGCACGCTCCGGGCAAAGATCGACTACGGGTTTACTGAAGCCAAGACCGCGCAGGGACACATTGGCGTCCAGGTGTGGGTCAACCAAGGGATGTACGAGGACGATAGCCATGGCGCTGATGCCCAAGAGGGTCAAGCATCGAAAAAGCCAAAGAGGTCGTATAAGAGGTAGCGCGACGCGCGGAAACCGCGTCGTCTTTGGCGAGTTCGGATTGCAGGCAACACAAGGCGGCTGGATCAGCGCCGCGACGATCGAAGCCGGGCGTATTGCGGCGCAGCAATACATCCGGAACGAGGGGCGTCTGTACATCCGCGTGTTCCCGCACAAGCCGATTACCTCCATTCCGCTGGAAACGCGGATGGGCAAAGGCAAGGGCGAACCGGAGTACTGGGCGGCCGTGGTCCGGCCCGGCACGGTGCTGTACGAGATTGGCGGCATCTCCGAGGAGGCAGCCAAGATCTGCTTCGCTCGGCTGGCGCACAAGATGCCCGTCCGCGTCCGCTTCGTGCGGCGGCGGCCGGCGTGACGAACTGAATTGCAAGTGCCCGTGACTGGGCGCCCGTGACTGGGCGCCCGTGACTGGGCGCCCATGACGGGGCAAATGAACCAAGTTGGCCGGCCCCACGTGCGGGCAAGCAGAACGAGCAAGAGACGAGACGCATGAGCAAGGCAACCGAGCTTCGCGAGATGAGCGACGAACAGCTTCAGTTGACGCTCAACGAGGAGCGGGAGACGCTGTTTCGACTGCGCATCCAGGCGCAGACCGAGCGGCTCGACGCCCCCAGCGAACTGCGCCGGCACCGGAGGATGATCGCCCAGATCAAGACGATTCAGACCGAGCGGGCGATCGCCAGCGGAGCCAGCGCGGCGGCGGAAGCGGCTCCCGCCGAGGCGGCCGCCGGCGAAGCGTCCAAGTGAACATTAGCGGGTAACGAATAGCGACGGAATTGAAAGCCATGCCCAAGCGACAAGCGGTCGGCGTCGTCACCAGCGACAAACAGCAAAAGACTCGCCGCGTCGAGATCACGCGTCAGGTCCAGCACCCCAAGTACGGCAAAATCCTGCGGTTTAAAACCGTCTGTCATGTGCACGACGAAAACAACGAATCGAAGCTGGGCGACACGGTCCGGATCGTGGAAAGCCGCGCCTATTCGAAGACCAAGTGCTGGGAATTGGCCGGCATCGTCACGAAGAGCCAGCAGGTCGATATCGCGGCCATGAAAGCCGCCAGCAAGGCGGCGCAAAGGGAACACGAAGCGGAGTAGCGCCGCGTACGACCAGATCATTCGAGAAAAAAGACAAGTCAACGCGGACCGCGAGCAATCGGCCGCAGTAGCAGGTGACCGGTACGATGATCCAGATGCAAACGAGACTGTCGGTGGCGGACAACACCGGCGCGAAGGAAGTGATGTGCGTCAAAGTGCTGGGTGGCTCGCGGCGTCGCTTCGCCGGCCTGGGCGACGTCATCGTGTGCAGCGTGAAGCACACGATCCCCGGTAGCGAGATCAAAAAGAAGGCCGTCGTGCGGGCGGTGATCGTCCGCTGCAAGCAGCCCACTCGGCGCACCGACGGCAGCTACGTGCGGTTCGACAGCAATGCGGTGGTGATCATCGACAACGAAAAGAATCCCCGCGGTACGCGGATTTTCGGTGCGGTCGCCCGGGAACTCCGGGAACGGAATTTTATGAAGATCGTCAGCCTGGCGAGCGAGGTAGTCTGAAATGCACATCCGCAGCGGCGACACGGTCGAGGTGATTACCGGCGCTGACCGCGGCACGCGCAGCCGCGTGTTGAGGGTCGACCATGAAAAGGGCAAGGCGGTCGTTGAAGGCGTGAACCGCGTGTACAAGCACGTCCGCCGCAGCCAGAAGCACCCGCAGGGGGGGCGGTTGTCCAAGGAGATGCCGGTTCAGCTTTCGAACCTGCAGTTGGTTTGCGAATCGTGCAAGCAGGCGGTTCGCACGGGCGTTCGCTTTCAGGACGATGGTAGCAAGGACCGGTTCTGCAAGAAGTGCGGCGCGTCGATCGGACAAATTGCCCCGGCCAGGGCGGCCTACGCCAAGCGATAGTTAAGCACGAGCCTGACAATACAACGGTTTCATTTATTCGAAGCGATCTGGTCCCATGACTCCACGGCTTCAAGAGACATACGTAAACGAGCTGGCGCCGGCCCTGGCGAAGCAACTCGGATGCTCGAACGTCCATGCGATTCCCCGGTTGGAAAAGATCGTGGTCAGCATGGGCGTCGGCAGCGCCGCCACCGAGAAGAAGCACCTGGACGAGGCGGTCGACGCCATGGCGCATATCACCGGTCAAAAGCCGCTGGTGACTCGCGCCCGCAAGAGCGTGGCGGGCTTCCGTCTTCGCGAGGGGATGCCGATCGGATGCAAAGTGACGTTGCGTGGCACCCGGATGTACGAGTTTTTGGACCGGCTGATTTCGATCGCCCTGCCGCGAGTGCGTGACTTCCGGGGGCTGAACCCGGACGCCTTCGATCGGCACGGCAACTACAGCCTGGGCCTGGTCGAGCAATTGGTGTTCCCGGAACTGAACCCGGACAAGTTCACCCGCGTCCAGGGAATGAACGTGACGATCGTCACCTCGGCCGACAAGGATGATCATGCCCGGGAACTGCTGCGTGGCTTTGGCATGCCGTTCCGGACCGAGGACGCGGCCAATGCGGCCTAGGGGGCCTTGTGCGGCGTAGGATGAGCGCACGGGCGACATGGACAATACGTGCGGCGAAAACGCGTGCGGCCGTGGTGCCGGACGCCGTCAGGTTAAACACACTGCTAATAGTCGAGATCTGCCGTGGCGAGTAAATCAAAGATTGCGAAGGCCGCCAGGGAGCCGAAGTACTCCAGTCGGCGTGAGATGCGCTGCCAGTTGTGTGGCAGGCCGCGAGCCGTGTACCGCAAATTCGGCGTTTGCCGTATTTGTTTCCGCCAGTTGGCGGACCAGGGTTTGATTCCAGGCGTTAAGAAGGCGAGTTGGTAAGGGGACCTGAAACACTATGATGACCGACCCGATCGCCGATATGTTGACCCGCATTCGAAACGCGGTGCGCATCGAGCGACCCGACGTGGAAATGCCGCTCTCCAAGGTGAAGCGTGGCGTGGCTGAAGTTCTCAAGCGTGAGGGCTACATCTGGGACTTCACCGAGGTCGAAGGCAAGCCGGCCAAGAGCCTCCGCATCGATTTGAAATACGGGCCCAACGGCGAGCAGGTGATTCGTCACGTCAAGCGGATCAGCAAGCCGGGGCGGCGCGTCTACAGCGGCGCCTCGGACTTAAAGCCGGTCCTCAACGGCCTGGGGATCTCCATCATCAGCACCAGCCGCGGCGTGATCAGCGACCGGGAAGCCCGGCAGCGGAACCTCGGCGGCGAGATCCTCTGCGAACTGTGGTAAGCGCGACCCGCGGCGGCCGACGCCGCATATAGTGCGTGAACGTGGCAGCGTGCGTGAACGTGGCAGCCAAGCAACAAGGCAATGTGAAATGTCTCGAATCGGAAAACAACCAGTCTCGGTCCCCGACGGCGTGAAGGTCGCCGTCTCGGGTCAGGAGATCTCTGTGGAGGGCAAGCTGGGACAACTCCAGTGGAAGTGCCGTCCGGAGATCAAGGTCGAGATGGATAAAGAGAACAAGCAGGTCATCTGTACTCGGTCGAGCGAAGAACGGCCGACCCGGGCGCTGCACGGCCTGACCCGCGCCTTAATTCAGAACATGGTCCTCGGCGTCTCGCAGGGCTACGAGAAGCGGCTGGAGATCGTTGGCGTCGGCTATCTGGGCGCGGTGCAGGGCGACATCCTGCAGTTGCGCGTGGGCTTCGCGAACGAAGTTCACAAGAAGATCCCGCAGGGCCTGGACGTCACCTGCCCCGACCAGACGCACGTCGTCATCAAGGGGCGCGATAAGCAACAGGTTGGGCAGTTCGCTGCAGAAGTGCGTGCTGTCCGCAAACCGGAACCGTACAAGGGCAAGGGCATCCGCTACGAGGGTGAGCAGGTTCGCCGCAAGGCCGGCAAGGCGGCTTCGTAGTCGCCGGCCGGAACCGCCAGCCGGCAATCTTGGCTCTCGCCTGTCAGTTTGGAAAAGTAGGACCATCCGCCGTGAACCACGAACGAGCATCACTTCAAAGACGCCAGCGACGCAGCTTCCGCGTCCGCAAGCGGCTGCTGGGAACGACCGATCAACCGCGCCTGAGCGTGTATCGCAGTCATAAGCACATTTACGCCCAGCTTATCGACGATTCGCAGGGTCGAACCCTGGCGGCCGTCAGCACGCTGGACACCGATCTCCGCGGCCAGTTGTCTTATGGCGGCAACATCGAGGCCGCCAAGGCGGTCGGCAAGGCACTGGCGGAGAAGGCTTCTGCCGCCGGCGTGAAGCGTGTCTGTTTCGACCGCGGTCCGTTCAAGTATCATGGCCGCGTGGCGGCCCTGGCGGATGCCGCGCGCGAAGCCGGCTTGTCGCTATAAACCGATCCAAGGCATCGAACCGCCGAACTACCCCTACAACAAAACCTACTCCCAACGCATCGTTCGTTCGATCAAGGAGCAGCCCGTCGTGGCCAAGGATACTAACCGAGGCGAATACGTCGAAAAAGTCGTCAAGATCAAGCGCTGTGCCGCGGTGGTCAAAGGCGGTCGCCGCTTCAGCTTTGCGGCAATGGTCGTGGTGGGCGACGGCAAAGGCCGCGTAGGATGGGGCTATGGCAAGGCCAACGAGGTACCCCCCAGCGTCGAGAAGGCGGTCAAGGAGGGCATGCGCTCGATGGTCGAGATCGAAATAGAAGACGGCACCATCCCGCACAAGATCGTGGGGCGTTTTGGCGCCGCCCAAGTCGTGCTCGTGCCGGCCTCGCCCGGTACGGGGGTGATCGCCGGGGCGGCGGTACGGGCCGTCTGCGAGGCGGCCGGCATTAGCGACATCCTCACCAAGAGCTTCGGCTCGAACAATCCTATCTCGCTCGTCAAGGCGACCATCGAAGCGCTGCAGCGTGCCCGCTCGCGCCGCGCGGTCGAGCATTTGCGCGGAGTTCAGCTCACATGAACTTGAACGAAATTCATCGCGGCATCCACAAGCACAAGAAGCGCAAGCGGATCGGGCGCGGCCCTGGCTCCGGCCACGGGAAGACGGCCGGACGGGGTCACAATGGCCAAGGTTCGCGAGCCGGGTCGTCGGTCCATCCGACGTTTCAAGGCGGCACCATGCCGCTAGTCCGGCGGATTCCCAAGCGCGGCTTCAATAACCGCTGGGCGGCCGTCGTGGCAGTCGTTAATGTTAGCGATCTGGAAGATGCTTTCGGCGCCGGCGAGGAAGTTACGCCCGAGACGCTGCGCGAAAAGAATCTTGCCAAGGGTGTCTACGACCAGCTCAAGGTATTGGGCGATGGTGAACTGACTAAGAAGCTCAAGGTCTCCGCCCACCGGTTCAGCAAAAGCGCGTTGGAGAAGATCCAGCAGTCCGGCGGCGAGGCCATCGTGATTTCCGGCCGACCGGCTCGCAAACGGGCGAAGACCACGGAAGAATAACCACCGGTGAGCCGTAGCCTCGCTTCGAGGCTCGACTCGATACACAGGCTCACACGCCGCGCCGAGGGAGTGGCCAGGCGTCGTTTCGGGGTCCTCCCCACCGAAGAAGGATCGTTCGAGCCATGCTGGAAAAGATTCGCATCGTCTTCACGATACCCGAGCTGAGGCGGAAGATCCTCCTCACGCTGGGCCTGCTGGCAGTCTATCGCATCGGCTGGCAGATTCCGCTGCCGATTGTCGACCGCGAGCAGATGACCGCCTTCGCGCAGGAAGAGGGCGGCTTGTCCGATCTTTTCTCTGCCGTGGCCGTCTTCAGCGCCAGCCAGCTCAATCAGGCCACGATCTTCGGCCTGGGCATCATGCCCTATATTTCCGCCTCGATTATTTTCCAACTGCTCGGCAGCGTTTGGGCGCCCATCGAGCAGTTGCAGAAGGAGGGCGAAAGCGGCCGCAAGAAGATCAATGAATACACGCGCTACGCTACCGTTGCGCTCTGCCTGCTGCAAAGCTGGTTTTACGTTCAATTCATCGTTCGCTACGACTTGGCCAGCAACGTCTTCCTCGCCACGCCGGGCGACTCCAGCAGTCTCTACTTCAGTTGGCAGATCGTGGCGGTGCTGACGATGACTGCCGGCACCGTCTTTTTGATGTGGCTCGGCGAGCAGATCGACGAGTTCGGAATCGGTAACGGCATCAGCCTGCTCATCATGGCCGGTATCCTCGCCCGCATGCCGGGCGCGGGCTGGGAGCTTCTCCAGCAGACGCAGTTTGAACTGGGTACCGGATCCGGCAAGCTGGGCGTCGAGACGCTGATCGTGTTGGCGGCCATGTTCGTCGCGGTGGTGGCGGGCGTGGTGTTCATCACGCTCGGACAGCGGAGGATTCCCACTCAGACCGCCAAGCACGTTCGCGGCCGCAGGGCGTTCGGCGGCACGCGGCAGTATCTCCCTCTGCGCGTGAACCAGGCCGGTGTGATGCCGATCATCTTCGCCAGCAGCCTGCTATTGTTCCCCACCATGATCGTGCAGCAACTCGCCAATCGCTGGCCGGAAATCTGGAACCCGGTCAACCAGTCGCTCACCCACTCTGCCTGGGTGTACAACGTGCTCTACATTCTGCTGATTTATTTCTTCTGC
The DNA here is from genome assembly GCA_040880125.1 of Pirellulales bacterium. GTDB lineage: Bacteria > Planctomycetota > Planctomycetia > Pirellulales > JBBDJB01 > JBBDJB01. The sequence continues at coordinate 102,072 of JBBDJB010000031.1, forward strand.
TACTTCTGGACGGCCATCACCTTCAATCCGAAGGACATGTCGGAGAACCTCAAGAACTTCGGCACGTTCATCCCCGGCTATCGGCCGGGAAAGCGCACGGCCGACTACCTGGAGAAGGTCATGGTGCGAATCACCTACGTCGGCGCTGGCTTTTTGGCCATCGTCGCCGTCATCCCCACCATCGTCTCCGCCTGGCTGGGTGTCAGTTACAGCGTCGCCAGCTTTTACGGAGGCACTGGGCTGCTCATCGCCGTCAGCGTGGCCTTCGATCTCGTCCAGAAAATCGACAGCCATCTGGTCATGAGAAACTACAAAGGCCTGCTGGAATAGTTGCCACTTCGTCGGGCTCTTGCTGCCGATGGTTCCGCACGCCGAGAGCTGCAGCATCATGCGGATCGTATTTATCGGCCCACCGGGCGCTGGGAAGGGTACGCAGGCCGTGCGGCTGGCCGAGTATCTAGAGGTCCCTCATCTCTCCACCGGCGAGATACTGCGAGAGGCCCAGGCCCAACGCACTGCCCTGGGAGACATCGCCTCCCAGTACATCAACGACGGGCGGCTGGTGCCCGACGAGATCATCGTCCGGGTCGTGGCCCAGCGGATCGAACAGCCGGACTGTGACCAGGGCTGCCTGTTCGATGGTTTTCCCCGCACGCTTCCGCAGGCCGAGTCGCTCGACGCCCTGCTGGCGGCCCAACAACAGCAGCCGCTCGACCTGGTGCTGAATCTGACGGTCGACGAGGAGGAGCTCATCCGGCGACTGGTTCAACGTGGCCGCGTCGACGATCACCTGGCGGCCATCCAGGAGAGGCTGGCCGAATTCCGGTCGCTCACTCAACCGGTGCTGGAGTATTACCAATCGCGCGGCCTGCTGCACAACATTGAAGGGAGCGGAACTCCCGATGCGGTCGCCGGCCGCATTCGAACCATTGTCGATCCGATATTGCAAAGCCGTTCTTCCTAGTGCGGCGGTGCCCTGTGCCGCTTCGCGGGGGGCGCAATCGAAAGCCGAAAATCATCGAGCAGTGCGGATCGGCCCGGCTCCGCGGAAGATCGCCAAGGTCATCGGCGACATCGTACGACAACATGTGGAATAGTTCGGTCAGAACGTAGCGAAAGGAGCCGCGTGTGCGGAACCTGAAGTCGAACCGGGAAATCGGCCTGATGCGCAAGGCCGGGCTTGTTGTTTGGGAAGCCCACCAGATCGCCGCGAAGTTGATCCGTCCCGGTGTGACCACCGGCGAAGTCGACGCGGCGGTTGAAGAGTATTTTCGCGAGTGCGGTGCCGAGCCGCTGTTCAAGAATTATCCCCACAGCCAGCGCAATAAGCCCGCCTTCCCGGCGGTCACCTGCATTTCCGTCAACGAGGAGATCGTGCACGGCATCCCCGGCGATCGCGTGCTGGTCGAGGGCGACGTCGTCAGCATCGATACCGGCGTCCGGCTGGGCGGCTGGTGCGGTGATGCGGCCGTGACGCATCCGGTGGGCGAGGTTTCGCGCGAAGCGCAGCGGCTGTTGGATGTCACGCGCGGGACGCTGGAGCTGGCCATCGAGCTGATGGGGAAGAAATCGATGTGGGGCGAAGTCGCCGCCGAGATGGCCGAATACGTGAAGGAAAACGGCTTCTCCACGGTCGAGTGTTTCGTGGGCCACGGCATCGGGCGCGAGATGCACGAAGATCCGCAAGTGCCGAATTTCGTCAGCCGCCAACTTCGCGGTAGTGGCGACTTTCGGATCGAGCCGGGTTTGGTCATCGCGGTCGAGCCGATGGTGAACATGGGCGGCCGACGCGTGAAGAGCCTGCCCGACCACTGGACGCAATCGGCGATGGACGGCAAGCCCAGCGCCCACTTCGAACACACCGTGGCCATTACGAATGAGGGGCCGCGACCGCTTACGATCGCTCCCACGTCCAAGGAACTGGCCAGCATGCCGGGCCGATCCAGCATGCCCGGCTGATCCAGCATGCCCGGCTGACCCAGCATTCTCGGCCAGCGCTGTGCGACGCGGCGGTGTTCACGCTGCAGCACCTGTTCACGCGGCTGCACCTGATGAAGTCAGCCCACGCGATTCGTGTTCATCTGCCCACTTCTCGCCACCCTCGGGATCAGGTGTATTCCTTCATTGCCGCAAAACCGGCGTCGGTGAGTGAGTACCCGCCCTTGAAGCGCTCTTCGATCAGGAGGTCCTTGTCGGTCATATTCCTAAGGGCCGTACGGTACTTCTTGAAATTCGGACCTGCGAAGCAGAGCATCTGGCCGGGCGTGATGAGATATTGGCGAAAGGTTCTCAGGACGCTTTGTTCGGTTTCCGTCAGCACGGTTTCCCCCTTTTCCATTCGAGTTGTTGTTGCTTGAGATGGGTGGGACCGCTGGAAATTCCCTTTCGTGCGGACGCCGGCGCTCATCCGCAATGTGCGTCACGAATGTCCACCAAGTGCGGCAAAGCTGTCGCCTCAAGCAGTGGACGCCGGTTCGACCCTCTTACCGCCGGTCGTTGCGCGCATCCCGCCCGACGTGGCGATATTCTCGGCCAGGAATAAAGCCATCCGTGGCGTGGAATCTCGACGTGCCGGACTCAATAGCGGCCGCCGCGGCCACCTCGTCCGCCGCCGCTACCACCGCCACCGCTGCCTCCGCGTCCGCCACCACCACCGCCGCCGTAGCCGCCGCCACCGCCGCCGCGGCCACCACCGTACCCGCCACGTCCACCACCACCACCGCCACCGCCGCCACCGCGGCGTTCTTCTCGCGGCCTGGCTTCGTTGACGGTCAACGGTCGTCCGTCGTGGTCGGTCTCGTGAAGTCCCTGGATGGCCGCCTGGGCCTCCGCGTCGTTGGACATTTCGACGAAGCCGAAGCCTTTGCTGCGGCCGGTGTCACGATCGGCAATGACCTCCGCGCTCTCGACCGTTCCGAATTGGCCGAATAGCTGCTCCAGGTCGGAGCTGGAGACGTTAAAACTGAGATTCCCGCAATACAGTTTCTTTCCCACCGAACATCTCCTGTGCGAGGGAAGGGCGGCCTGCTTTACCACTTTCCAGGCCGATAAGAAATGGGCCAATGTGGCGGCCCACTAGGTGGGACGGTTCCGTGAGCGGGCGAAGGACCGACTGCAATACCATGGCCGTCCCTCGCAACATAATCTTAAAAGAGGCAAGAAGCGTCGATTCGGAACGTCATTGTACCGCATCGGCGCACGGTACGAAAGTGCCGGGAGATCCCGTCCACGGCACCGCCCGCCACCCGCGTCCCGGGCAGGCCGAGCGGATTGCCGATACCCCGGCTTGCGACGGTGCCAAACCCGCGATCACGTGACCACCAGTGGACACTCCGGTACCCAATTCACCCGTCTTCGCCCGGTCCGCGAGGTGTGCCCGCGCCCGTGTCGGCGGGTGTCACGGCAAATGCCGCCACACACGCTGGGGAAGAGGAACGCAATCCGGCACGGGGAACCGCCCCGGGTGGATCAGGTGCGCGAGAATCTCGACGCTATCGACCAGCCGCGGTCCGGAGCGGTTGAAGTAGGCGTTTCCGTCTACCGCGAACACGCGACCGGCGCCTACGGCGGCGATCCCGCTCCAGCCGTCCTGTTCGGCCAGCAAACTTGCTTCGCGATGCGCGCGGCTCAGATCGAAGCCACACGGCGCGACGATCAGAACTTCCGGATCGTAGGCCAGCAGCTCCCGCCAATCGGCATAGGTGCTTGCCCGACCGGCCTCGGCCATCACGTCGTGCCCGCCGGCCATGCGGACGATTTCGGGCATCCAGTTGCCGGCGAGCATGAGCGGCTCGATCCACTCCACCATCGCGACGCGGGGCCGCTCGTGCTCGGCTAGTAGCGCCGTGCGATCCGTGATCGACGCCAGCCGCCCCTGCAGCCTCGCCCGATAGTCGATCGCCGCGTCTCGCTCGCCGGCGGCCTCGCCGATGCGCACGACGTCCTCCAGCACGTCGTCAATCGACGCGGGATTGATCGCAATGACCTTTGAGCCGGCCAGCGACGGATGACGCTTCACGGCGGCGACCACATCTTCGTAGCGCACGGCGCATACGTCGCACTGCGCCTGGGTGACGATCAGCTCCGGGGCCAGTTCCGCCAGTCTCGCTTCGTCGATGGCATACAGCGGCGCCCCGGCGCGGGTCAGTTCTTTCACCTGCGCGTCGATTTCGCCACTTGCGAGTTGGTCGTTGACATTCGACCGCGTCACGCGCGGCTTGCAGCTCGCCTCCGGCGGGAAGTCGCATTCGTGGCTGATCGCCACCACGCATTCCCCCAGTCCGATGCCGTAGACAATCTCCGTCGCCGCCGCCAGCAGCGTGGCGATCCGCGGCGGTTTTTTTCCTGGGGCAGCCATAGTTCTACAGCAGTGGTTTTGGTCTTCGTGATTTCGCGTGGTTCGGAGTAGATT
>JBBDJB010000032.1:0-104238 GCA_040880125.1 Pirellulales bacterium
TCCTGGCACCATAAGCACAAAAAAGTGAAGCCAAAACCACTGCTGTAGAACTAGCGAGAGTCAATTCAATCCTTGTTCCTGAAGCGTCCTCAAAATGTGAAGTTCCGCGGACTGGTGTCCGTGCTCCCTTCACGATCGATCATGTAACTGCGGGAATAGGAGCCGTAGTCGTAGGTGGAGACGCCGTGGCGCTGCGATCCGTTGTAAAAGCCACGGCCGGGGAGGATCGTCACTTTGATGACCGCCGTCTCACCTGCTTCCACAGCACCGGCGTGGACGGCCGCCGCAGCCAGTGCAGAGTCGTCCGTGTAAACATCCGCTCCCCACACGGATCCGTCGACAGCACCGATGACTCGATAGAGAAAGGATTGGCCGATTTCACCCACGACGCCGGATAGACTATTCGGCGCCTGCCGAATCGCCGCCGCCTGCGCAGATTTCTCCACCGAGTCGAGAACGTAGCTTCCGTACCAGGGGCCATAAGAATTACTGGAAACGCCTCGCTCCTGGCTCCCTCGATACGAATTTCGGCCGGGTAGGATCGTGACCCTAACTACCTTGGTCTCGCCGGGCTGCACTAGCCCAGCATGGACGGCGGCGACCGCCAGCTTCGAATCGTCGGTGTAGATTTCGCTCCCCCAGATGATTCCCGTGGCGGCACCCGTCACGCGGAAATCGAACGAAGTGCCGAGGTTCTCCGGGGATCGGTATCCCACCATCGTGTCGGGGGCGTCGCGTTCTTCGTCGGCTCCCATCCGGAAATTCGGCGCGCTACGGCTGCCGTCGTTTCCGACGAGCAGCGGCTGGCTGTCCGTGGAGCGGCCGTCTATGGTCAGGGCTTCAGGCAGTTGCGCAAGTGCGACGGCCGGACTTACGAAAGTGACGAGCGCTGCGCTCAGCAGTACTGCCAGAGCACGCTCGATCGAGTAAGTGACCCTCCTACTGGTAGTCATGGCAATACTCCTTCAAGTCCAGGGGATTAGCCGACGTCTATCGGCCGGTACATCATCATTGTAGCCAGAAGTGGTTGGGTGAAATCAAGCGGATCTTCACGGCTGCCGATATCGGAAGAGACAGTCAGGCTTCACTGTATTGAGAGCAGGGGAAGGAACGAACCGCCGAGGCGCGGATCTTACTCGCTCGCCCTTGATTGTTTGTGTCAAGCATCTAAAAGCACATTACGCAGGAAATCCGTGGAATCTTGTTGCGGCGCGGTTTTTCCACAGGACAATTGTCGTTAACGATCCGGTGTCACTTTCAAAGGAGCGGGACCATGCGACTTCTTCTAGTACTGTCGGCGATTGTCGCCATAGTAGCCGTTCCCGCGACTGCGCACGCGGAAGGGTTGATTCACCGGCTCCCGGAAGACGGTACGTGGGCCCGTTTTGAGATTACCGGAACCGCGACCGAGCCCGACGGCGCTGTGCAAGTCACTGTCCAGGGAACGCAGACCATTCGCTCCGTCGGGCAGTTGGATGTCGAGGGCGAACCGTGCCGGTGGATTGAGCTCGAAATGGACGCTAACTTCAACCGCACCGGTTCGGAACCCGAGAAGCTATTCGAGTACCTGAAGCTGCTCATCCCAGAGAAGCGTTTAAAACAAGGCGAGAATCCACGCGAACACGTCTTGAAGGCATACAAGGGTCCGACCGCCGCGGGTGCGCAAGCCTTGGCGCCGAACACCGCGAGCCTGGACGAGTTTTTTCATGCACCGCTTGAAGAGACCGCTGCGATGCCGGCGGAAACGATCAAGACCAACGATCGGGAGTGGACGTGTGAAGGGACTCTTGGGCAAAGTACCACCAACAACACGAGATTCGTAACTCGAACCCGCGTTCACCCCGAGGCGCCCTTCGGCGTAGTCACCTATTCGTACGAAAAGCACCGCTTCCGAGGCGACCAGTCGCAGGGGATGCGGACGATGGCGTGGAAGCTGGTTGCGTCCGGGACGGGTGCCAAGAGCATCGCCCCGGATAAGAACTAGGCAATCGCACTCACGCCGTCGAACCAAGTGCCTGGTTCAGCGTGTTGGCCAGGCTCTGTACGTGCGGCGGATGAATCAGCGTCAGGTGATTGCCTGGCACTTCGTGCAGCACGACTCGGTTGCACAGCGCGCTCCACTCTTCCCGCGGATCGTGACGCACCGGCGCAAGCGGCTGCGCGCCGAGCAGCAAATCGAGCCGGCCGGAATAATGCGCAGGGCGGTAGTCGAGGATCGCCTTCGCGTTGGCGACGAAGTTGCGGTAGATCCGCTGAGCCAGTTGTTCGCTGGCCGCCGGCGGCACGAGTTGGGCTATCGCCGTTCGTGCGGCGAACGACGATAGCTGTTCGGCCGAAGGTCGCCGCAACAGTTCGAACAGTCCCAATTCGTCCGACGGAAACAGCGTGCGCATGATCTCGAAGGCGTACAGGAAACCGGCGTCGATCACGGCCAGTAGCTTGATCGGCTCGCCGGCCATTTCAAGCTGCCGGGCCATCTCGTAGGCGACCACACCGCCGAACGACCAGCCGCCGATGGCGTACGGCCCGTGCGGCTGCTGCTCGCGCAGCGCGCGGACGTACTCGCCGGCCATCTCGACAATGTCGGTGGGCGGCTGATCGACCGTGTCGATGCCGCGCGATTGAAAGGCATACACCGGGCGGTCGCTGCCCAGCGCTTTGGATAGTTGCAGGTAGCAAAGGGCGTTGCCTCCGCCGGGGTGGACCAGAAACAGCGGCGGCAGCGTCCCGCGGGCATTGAGCGGAATCAGAAGCGATTGATTCACGGTGCGCGCGTCCGAGCGAAACAGCTCGGCGATTGCGCCCACGGTCGGCGTGCGGATCAGTTCGGCCACTGAGATGGGTCGGCCGAGTTGCGACGTCATCCGCTCGCTCAGTTGCACGATAGAAAGTGAATCGAAGCCGACGTCCAGCAGGTTCTGATCGACGCCGACCGCTTCGCAGCCCAGCACCTCGCCGCACAGTTCCGACAGGCGCTTTTCCAGGCCGCTGGCCGGGCGGACGTCCGTTGCGCTTTGTTGTGCCCGGGCGATGGCCGCCACGGCGGTAGTGTCGACCTTGCCGCTGGGAGTGGTGGGCATGTGCGTGAGCAGGGCGATCTCCGACGGGATCATATAGTCGGGCAGCCGTACTTTTAGGTAGGCGACCAACTTTTTGCGGTCAATCACGCCTGGTGTACGCAAAACCGCGCCCGCGACCAGCCGCTTGTATCCCGAACCGTCGTCGGCCGCACAGACCGTTGCGCGGGCGACCTCCGGGTGCGCGAGGATCTGGGACTCGACCTCCTCTAGCTCGATGCGGTAGCCGCGCACCTTCACCTGCTGATCGCAGCGGCCGAGAAAGGCGAGATTGCCGTCGGGCAGCTCGGTTGCCAGGTCGCCGGTGCGATAGATCCGACCACCATCACTGGTCAGGTCATCGGGAACGAATCGCTGGTCGGTCAACTCCGCCTGGTGCAGGTATCCTCGGGCAACGGCACGGCCGCCGATGTAGACTTCGCCCGTCTCGCCGGGAGACACGGGGCCGCCGGCTTCGTCGAGCAGGTGGATCTGCGTGTGGGCAATCGCGCGGCCGATGGGCGGCGCCTCGGGCCAGCGGTCGGAAGGCCCCGTCAGCACGTACTGCGTCACGACGTGCGTTTCACTCGGGCCGTACTGGTTCACCAGGCGGCAGTTCGGCAGCCGCTGGAACATCCGCCGTACCTCGGGCGTAATCGTCAACCGTTCGCCGGCAGTGATCACCTCTTGCAGACAGGACGGCGCAGCACTCCCTCGCGAGATCACTTCCGCCACCAGGTGCAGCACGATCACGGGGAGGAAGGCCCGCTGCACGCGGTTCGCTTGCATAAACTCCACCAGCGCGCGGGGATCCTTGCGGACTTCTTCGTCCGGCATGACCAGCGTTCCGCCCGACCACCACGTGCTGAAGATCTCCTGAAAGGAGACGTCGAATGACAGCGGCGCGAACTGCAGGGTGCGCAGCGGGCGGGTGGCGTCCCTTGCTCCCTCTCCCTCCCAGGGAGAGGGCCGGGGAGAGGGTCTTTCTGCCTCCCTGCGCGGGCGGCTTCTACCGTGCTGCGTCCGGTTGCTGCCCGGCACGATACCCCACTGGCCCACCTGCCAGGCGAGCAGATTCACTAGCGGCCGATGCGGCATGGCGACGCCCTTGGGCCGTCCTGTCGAACCGGAGGTGTAGATGACGTACGCCAGGCTCTCCGCGTCGTCCGGCTTCGCAGTCTTTGCAGCACCCTTGGCGACATCCTCCAATTGGTCGATGTCGATCAAGCGGGCCATATTCTGCGGCAATCGTCCTCGCGTCTGCTCGTCGACCAGCACTAGCGGCGACCGCGCATCGGCAATCATCATGCTCAACCGCTGCTCTGGATAGGCGGCATCCAGCGGCAGATACGCCGCCCCGGATTTCAACACGGCCAACAGCGCCGCCGGCAAGCGGCTCGACCGCGCCAGGCATACTCCCACCGGCACATCGCGGCCGGCGCCGAGCTTGACCAGTGCGCCGGCCCAGTCGGTCGCGCGGCGCTCCAACTCAGCGTAGCTGAGTTCCTGCCCCTGGTAGATCACGGCCGCCTCACTCGGGCGGCGCTTTGCCTGCCAGGCGACGACGTCCTGAACCCGAGCCGCTTCAAGGTCCAACCCGGCGATACTTTTCGCCGTAGCACGGACATTCCTGACTGTGTCTTTCGAACCTGTGCTCCCATCACTTCTTGCAATCGGCACGAGCTCCGCGCGTCGTACACTGCTGGCAGGGCCGGCCACCCAGGGATAGCCGATCGAAAACGAACTGGGGCCGGGCGAGTCGATTTCGGTCATCGGCGGTCCTGGTCGAAAGTGGGGCGCTGGTGCGTCTCCCGCTCGCTCGCCAAAGTGGCGGTGCGCGGTTCCGAGTCGCGCGGAGCGGGCATGCCTTGCCATACGAATTCTTCGGACGCTCGACTCGCCAAATGTTGCACAAGCGGCCACGTCTTACGAGCCTTCGGATAGAAGCAAACGCCCAGGCTGAACAATCGTCATGCCGCGCACAGCTACCCTTGGAGACGGCGAAAAGTCTGGCGGATGTGCCGAATGCACGTCTTTTCGCGGTTGAGACGCACGTGCCGGTTTCGCCGAAGCCGGCCCGGCAGGGTCCGCGATGCGGACCAATTCGATCGCAGCCGCCCGCCCGGCACTGCCGATCAACATCCGATGGAACTCGACCGCACCACCGGCAATCTGCTTTAACCATGACCGCAGCCATCCGCAGTGACAGTTCGCCACGGCCGCTCACCGGCGTGCGGTGGCTCGTCGCCTGGACGATCTTTCCCCTGGTACTCGGTCTTTCGCTAGTCGCCTGTGTGATAGCGCTGCGAGGCGGCGCATCGCCGGGTTGGACCGTGCTGGCGATCTCGCTGATCGCCGGTGCCGTGCTGCTAGTGGCGGAACGGCTTCAGCCGCACGCCACCTACTGGCTGCAGCCGCAGCGCGACGTCGCCACGGACGTTACGCACGCGGTGCTCTCTTCGCTGCTGGTACCGGCCATGTTTGAAGCGGCCGTGGCGAGTTTACTGCTCGCCGGCGCGGTGTGGATTTCGACGCTGGTCGGCGTTTCGCTGTGGCCGGCCGCCTGGCCGCTGGGAGTGCAGCTTGCGCTGGCGCTGTTGGTGGCGGAGCTGGGCCAATACTGGTGGCACCGGCTGGCGCACCGGCACGATGCCCTGTGGCGGTTCCACGCCACGCATCACAGTTCTCGCCGCTTGTACTGGCTCAACTCGTGCCGGTTCCATCCGGTCGATTCGATGGCCCAGTACACGCTCGAAGCCGCTCCGCTGGTACTCTTGGGCTGCCCGGCCGAGGTGCTCGCGCTGTTTACGCTTTCAACCGCCGTGATCGGCATGTTCCAGCACGCGAACATCGAGCTGCGCTGCGGCGTGTTTAACTGGGTGTTCAGCCTGACCGAGCTGCACCGCTGGCACCACTCCCGCGATCTGCGCGAAGGCAACTCGAACTTCGGCGCGAACCTGATCGTCTGGGATGTGCTCTTCGGCACGCGCTTTCTGCCGGCCGACCGCGAGCTGGCGGCGGAGAACGTCGGCCTGGCCGGTATGCCGCAATTCCCGCGCACGTACTGGGGACAGATCACCTCGCCCTTCCGCTGGAAGACGCTGCGTGAAACGACAAGTCCTCGGCGCGACGAAAGCCAGCAACCGGAACCTGCAAAGCGCACGGCTCCGGCCGAGCCGGTGGCGGCAGCCACTTTCAACCGTCGATCGGCGTAAGCTGGCGCTGCGGCGCCGTCGCGGCCATCTTTTGCCAGAGCTTTGCCAGATGCGCAACCTGCGCCGTGTCTGGCTTCTCACCCGCGTAAGCGACCCGGCCATACAGTTCGGCCATCAAGGAAAGCTCCGAGCGCATCTCGGCGAAGTGCGTCGAGAGCATACCGGCGAACTCGTGCGGCGTCTGATCGACGCGCCGCGGCACGCCGTGATCGTGCGCCCAGGCTTCCAGCGCTTCGAAGCTGTATCGGACCAGTTCTTCCGGCGGGTAGCCTGATGACCGGCCGCCGGCGAAGGGATCGCGGAAGCTGGCAAATGGCCGGGCCGGCACGCGGGCCGCTTTAGCCGCTTCATTGTCGGCCTGGTCATCCGCCGCGCGGCGCCCTCCGAACAGCCCGCTAAGCAGGGCCATAATCTCCTGCCACAGCCCGACGAGCCCGGCGATGACCTCGCGGCGGAAGCGCCACGCCAACACCAGTGCCACGATCGCCAGGATGCCATACCATATCCACTTGAGGATCGAGAGCGGCCCTTCGTGATCGAACTCGAACTGCATGTTCTGGGGTGCTGGAGTCTCCGAGTCCGGTTCGCCCGATGTGCTGCTATCGCTCGACTGCTCCGCAGCCTGCTCGTCGCTCTGCGCGGGCTCACCGCCGTCCGACGGAGCGCCCTGCGACTCCTGCTGCTCGCTATCGCTCGAGGAATCACTCGCCGGTGACTGCTCGTCCGAGCCGGAGCTGGATTCGCCCTGGGACTGCGAGGGTTCGCCTTGGCCCTGCCCGGCCTGTTGGCCGCCCTCTTGGCCGGAAGATTCCCCGGCGCCTTCCGCTTCGTTTTCACTTTCGCTCGTCCGTTCCGATTCCTGCGCTTCGCCCGGCGTGTCCGAGTCTTCAATGCCTTCCTCACCGACAGCTTGCTGGTTCGCCTCGCGCTCGGGCGAAGTAATCTGAAAGGGCAGCCGCGCCAGCGAATACTCCGCCGCCGGCCGCGGCAGCGCCGCACATACGGCAAGCACGATCGCAATCAGCGCCGCGCCGCTCGCGCACCACATGGCCGCCATGGATCCCGGCATCTGCAGCCCCCGCTGCCGTAGGTACCGCCGCAAACCGAGGAAGCTGGTCGTCAGCAAGAGCCCCAGCGCACTGCCGACGTACAGCACCAGCAAGGCAAACACGTACGTCCGCCTTCCAGCTTCGCCGGACGGAATCAGCCACTGGCCCAAGCCGAACAGCGGTAGCGCCAACAGCGAGAAGTACACAACCCACAGCCCCGGTGTGTGCGTCGTGCGCGCGCCGGTGACGGCGTCCCAAAATCGCGAAAGCGCCGAGGTACCTTCCGGAGCAGTACTACCCGGTGTGGGTTTCTTCGGAGCAGTTCCCTTCTTGATACGCCCCGGCACATCGAGCCCGGCGGTCTGCAAAAGCCCTTCGCCGACGGCGTCCTGCGACTCGTCGATCATCGTGCAGTCCCACACGAGCTTGTGGATGCACACCCAGATGATGCCCAGCAGCATGGCGTTGATCAGCCAGCTCAGCGACCGCATGCTCCCTTCGAACGTGACGAAGCGATTGCACGCCAGCAGCATTACGCCGCCCAGCGCCAGCGCAAAGACCACCGCCTTGGCGGAGCCGTCCTCGATGGCGATGCGGTCGATCAGCACCGCCCCGATCACGAACAGGCCCATGATGTACAGCAGCCGCGCCCCGTAGTCGCCCTGATAAAAAACCTCGATCAGGAAGAAGGCCAGGCTGCCCACCAGGATCATGATCAGCACCGGGCAGAGCGCGATCGCCACGTAGTCGGCCAGGTCAGGTCGCGGTGGTGAGGTGCGGTTCATGTACACAAAAACTGCGCGTGGTTTATTTACAACAGACTGTACTGCGGAGCGCGGTGCAGCAGAAAATCTTCGCACACGGTGGCGACGCCGGCTTCGTCCTTTAGGTGCCGCACTTCAACGCCCTCGGCCAACAGCGGCTCGGCGGCCTTGGCGAACTCGTACGGCTCGTACACGCTGACCAGTGCCGTGACGGCGAAGCCGCGACGCCGCAGGTTTCCCAGCGCGATGGCCGATTCCCGCGTGACCGTGGTCAACAGCGCCACGACCGTCGCATCGCGAGGCAGCCGGCTGTTCGCCTCTTGCACTAGCTCGGGAAACCGCAGCCCGTCGGAAAGCTCCGCCCGGGCAAGTGTCGTCAGGATCCGCATCAGTTGTTCCGGCCCGCGCCTCGTGGCGACAAACTGCGGCCGCAGCCGGTCGCTTGCTTCGAGCATGCCGGCCGAATGCCGTGCCGCTCGGCGGCTGGGGGCTTCGTCCGACCAGCCCTCGCGGCGGACGCGATCGGCGGCGTCGTGTCCGTTGGTCACCAGGCCCACTTGCTGGCCCAGTTCGTAGACGGCATTCGCCAGCGAGGCGGCGGCCGTCACGGCCAGCTCGGAGCGGTGCGGCTCGTTGTGCTTGGGAAAGGACTCCTGATGAAAGTCGAGCAGGATGGTCGCCCCGATCACGGTCGACGGCTCGTACACCTTGCTGTGCAGTTCGCCGGTGCGTGCGGTCGCCCGCCAGTGCACGCGGTTCAGCGGATCGCCGCGCTCGTACGGCCGCACGCCGCCGATCCGCGTGGGGTCCTCGAACAGTCGGTACGTCATCCGCACTTCGCCGATCGGCCGCTTCGAGGACAGCCCAAACCCGGCCAGCGGCACGATCTTCGGATAGACCATCAAATACTCCGGCCGCGTGAGCACGCGAAACCGCCGGTGCAGGCCCAACAGATCGCCCGTCTCGACGATCATCGGCCCAAGCTGGTAGTAGCCCCGGCGGTTGCAGGTGACTTGATACATCATCGTCTTGAGCCCGCCGCGGCGGAGCATCACCAGTTGCATACGGCTGCCTTGCAGCTTCAATGAAGGCGGTTCGAAGAACAGCGCCCGCGGCGGCAACATGTCCTCCAGCAGCGCCCAGCCGACCGGCAGCCGGCCGCGGTTTACTAACGTGACCACCACCGCCACCGTGTCGCCGACGTTGGCCTCCAGGCGATTACACTCGCGCTCGGCCACCAGGCCCGCCGCCCAGGCGTGCGAGATCCACCGCCCCAGCAGCATGATCGCCAGCAGCACGTACATCGCGTACGCCAAGAGCCCCAGCTCGAACACCAGGGCGATCACCAGCAAGAGCGCGGAACCTGCAAACCATCTCATGGCACGCCCGGCTCGGGAGACAGTATGGGCACCCGCACGTCCGCCACCACGTCTTCGATGATCTCCCGGGCGTCGACCTGCCTCAGCCGCGCTTCCGGCTTGAGAATTACGCGATGCGTCAACACCGGGCTGGCCACGCGCTTCACGTCGTCCGGCTGCACGTAGTTCCGCCCCCGCAGCGCGGCCATCGCCTGCGACGTGCGAAACATGGCAATTGACGCCCGAGGACTGGCGCCCAGGCTCAAATCGTCATGCTTGCGGGTGTCGTGGACGATCTGCGTCAGGTAACGGCGCACTTTCTCATCGACGTGTACCTGCCGCACCGCCTCCTGGCAGCTTCGCAGTTCCTCCGCAGTCGCCACCGGCTCAAGCGAATCCAGCGGATGCGAGCGCTCGAGCATCTCGAGCATCCGCAGCTCTTCCTCCAGCGTCGGGTAGCCCAGGCTGAAGCGCATCAGAAAGCGGTCGAGCTGCGCCTCGGGCAGCGGAAACGTACCCTCGTGATCCACCGGGTTTTGCGTAGCGACCAGCAGGAACGGTGGCTCCAGCACATGCGTTATGCCGTCGACCGTTACCCGGGCCTCGGCCATCGCTTCCAAGAGCGCCGATTGGGTTCGCGGAGTCGCCCGATTGATCTCGTCGGCCAGCACGATCTGCGCGAAGATCGGGCCGGGGCGAAACTCGAACTCGGTCGTCTTGGGGTTGAAGATCGACGCCCCGGTGACGTCCGTCGGCAACAGGTCCGGCGTACACTGCACGCGTTTGAAGCGGCAGCCGATGCTCTTGGCCAGCGCCCGGGCGAGCATCGTCTTGGCCACGCCCGGCACGTCTTCCAGCAGGATGTGCCCCTCGCTCAGCCAGGCCACCAGCGCCAGCACAAGCTGTTGACGCTTGCCGACGATCACCTTCTCGACATTGGTGATGATCTTCTTGGCCGTGGTGGTCACATCTGCCATCGAGCGCCTCGACTCGCCGGAATCCCTGCCCCGCTTCATGCTAACAACCGGCCGGAGCGAACGCCAATTACGCGGACGCATCGAGGCTTTCTATGAACGTGGCACAGACATTCCTGTCTGTGTTGTTCAACTCCCTCTCCCTTCCAGGGAGAGGGCCGGGGAGAGGGTCTGAAAAATGGGTGACACCGCGGGCTTGTCCCACCGTGCTTTGGCACAAGCACAGACAAGAATGTCTGTGCCACCACGACCCTCGGGGTGCCATGCCGGGCTTGTCCCGCCGTGACGTCTCGGCCCAAGTCTGGCGGCAACCATCACACAATGGAATGCCTGTGCCACGATACACCCTCTCTGGCAGAGAGGGCGCCAATGGGCATCCCGGGCCTTTAGCGACTGCGATACTCGTCGCGGCTGGCGGTGTCCACGTCCGCGGACGACTCGCCCACCGCCAGCACTGACAGCCGCTGAGAAGCGCCTTGCAGCGCCAGGCCGGTTTGATCGAGCACCGCGGCGGCCTTCAGCAGCAGACCTCGCGCAGCGTCCGTCATGCTGTCCAACGAGCGCTGCCCGCCCAAGTCCGGTGTCGACATCCCGACGTTGCGCGACATGACCTGATCGTACTCGGCATCGTACCCGGAGAGGTAAAGCGGTTTGGCACTCGATGTCTCAGCGGTCCGCCAAGGGCCGACGAGCGAGGCGTATCGCTGCACCAAGCCGGTGCGAATCGCCCAACGATGGGCCGATTGCCGCAAGTCCGCAGCGGCCTGTCCCGCTGCCAGGATCGGCCGGGAGACGACCGGGGCGTCCAGCCAGTCGGCGATGGTCCGGGCGGCCGCTTCCCTTTGCGAGGCCGGCTGGCGCAGCAGCTCGCGGTCGTACACCGCATCGTAATCGGAAAGGTACGGAGTCGCCGGATCGACCGCCGCGGCTGGCCGCCCGTAAATGTCGCGTGCGCTGAGTTCTGCAAAATCGTAGCCGAACGTGCGGGCTTCTCTGATTGCGACAGTGCTCGCCTGAAGTGAGACGTGGCGCTCCGGAGCGGGCGGAGCCCCGGTCAGAGCACGGGAGTTGCCCAGCGGGGACGCGCTGGACCGGGCGTTTTGCACTTGCTGCTTGATTTCGTCGCCCCACTTGGTCAGTTCGACCAGCACGCACGACGGAACGCCCACGTTGGCGGCAGCGTAACCGCCGAGCGGCGCGACCTCGGCCGAATCGAGCGGCCACATCGGCGTCGTGCGGAAGACATACGGCTCTGGATAATTGGCCGTTGATGGAACCGTCACGGGCGATGCGGATTTGTTCGGCGCCGACGTGTTGAGGAACGGACGGTTGCAGCCCCACTCCGACGCATCGACCAGCAGGCAGCTTTCCGGGACGAGGCTGAGGTGCTCGACTTCAGCTTGGCTGCCGGACACGCCCGCGGGACCGACGATCAACGAACACACCGTGACCAGATGAGCAACCAGTTCGCCAGTGGGGATCATGCGGAATATCCTCCGGGGATTGGACCCGCGGCACGTGTGGGAGCAATAGAGCCGCGGTGGGATGAACGGATCGAGTGTGCGCTAGGGGTCGCAGTGTTCGGTATCGGAGACTGCCGCTTAGGGTCATTAGGTAAACAGCACATACGCGGCAAGCGGCGTAGAGTATCCGCCCGCTTCTGGCGACGGGGGAAAAGCGGGAAAGCTTCGTGAAGGCGCCGCGCGTATCGCTCGTAGCGAATGGCGCGGGCGGTCTAATGCCAGAGGCAGGGCAACCAGTGGAGAACCACAACGGCAACGACGGGCAGGACATTGGCCTTCGCGCCGAATCACCACAGTAAAGGCCCGTTCGATTCGATTCGAAATGATATAAAATATGTTCGAAGTTATTGACTCCGTCAGCAAGTTCGGTAGAATCTGCTGCGGAGATTTCTCTGCAATACTTTACCATAGGCGGCTTCCGGAATCGCAGAAATTGAACGGTTACCGCGAGAGGAGCATTGCCTTGGAATGGGTGTATTTATTCAGTAGGAATGCCGTTCGTGGCAGAGGACGCGGCAAGCGGTGAACGGGCCGCAATCGGGAGCGACGACGGAATCACAATAGGGAGGACTTTTTCAACGCAGCAGAAACTCGGGTGTTGCAAAAAGGTGCCAGTTCGCGCGACTGGCGCCGGGTGGGGAGGCTGCCTTTTGCAACAAACGTGGGGCCCCCCCTGAAGGGCGCGTTGCAAAAATCGCGTGGCCACAGACTTCCCGTCTCCGTGGTTTTGATGGACCGCACCCAGCACGGCCTCAACGCGGCTGCGAGACTTTTCCATCCCGACAAGCTGGAGAAGATAGGTCGAAATCTCCGATAGGTAAAATCAGCGAAGCAATATTTTCTTGGGGGCTTGAAATGGACGCGAGCCCTCCGGTGGCCCAGTCAACCAACGGAGTGCGATGGCGGCGGCTCGTCGCAAGGTCGGTGCTAATGCCGACTTGCTCCGTGACGAGCGGCCGCGTGACGTCCTTCTCAACCGCCCAGGAAAACCATGAGCGAGAAAAAGCCCCACTACTTTCTCTTCGTCACCGGCGATCACGGTGAGTCGGGCGAGAGCCTTTGGAAGTTTGTCCTCCAGCCGGTCGAAGGCGACTCGAAGATGGTCGTCTCTGATCGCGAGCCGGAGGCCGTCGGCGAACGGCTCGAGCTTTTGGCCCTGGTCCGCGGACTGGAGGCGCTCGATCAGCCATCCCGCGTGACGCTGGTCACCGAGAGCCGCTACGTCAGCCGCGGCGTGCAGTACGGCCTGGAAGAATGGCGTGAAAACGCCTGGATGTGGGAGCGGTTCGGCTGTTTGGTGCCAATCAAGGACCGCGACCTCTGGCAACGGGTCGATCAGGCGTTGAAGTTTCACCGCCTGGAGTGTCGCACGTGGCGCGTCGACGCGGCGCACAGTTCTGCCGCAGCGGCAGCCGCAGTCTCGGATGCCCCACGGCCGCATTCCCCGCGTGTCCGCCGGGCGGCGCAGTCTCGACCCGGCTGGAGCCAGCGGATCGCCGCCGCAGTCGGGAGCTGGCGGCCACGTTGGGCCACAAGACCGACCGGATGGGTAAATGCAGGTAGCGTGGGCAATTTGGGCGCAGTTTGACCGCAGCACGCGCGGCCGTGAGAATGGACATCCAGACCTGCAGCCGTGGCGTGCGAAAGCGAAAAAATTCGCATGAATTCAGCCCCGGCACTCGTTTTACCGCTACCGGCTGAAACTTACGATTCCAGCTACTAAGACAAGGGTCTGCACCACAGCCCACCCGACAGGGGCTCCGGCAGGAAGCGACGTTAACGAAACCGAACGAGAACGGACCCAATCGAACGAGGGGCGAAGCCACCGCGGCCGGAGAGCCGCACAACGGGCGGCCGCCAGTTGGTCGAATGGGCCAAGCGAGGAGGATATGACCTTGCGTACCCAAGTTGCGCTGGATGCCATTGGGCCGCTGGTCGGCGGATACCACGAGAACCCGTTTGAAATCCTGGGCCCCCACGAGATCGAAGAGGGAGGTCGCCGCGCCACGGCGGTTCGGGCGTACCTGCCCGAGTGCGAACAGGCCTGGGTGATTGAACCTGGGCATGGAAGCTCGCGGCCGATGCGTCGCATCCATCCGGCCGGGCTGTACGAGGCGATCTGTCCCCCGCCCCATGACAAGACGCGCAAAGACTACATGTTGCGTGTCGCAGACAAGCGCGGCGAGCAAACCACTATGCACGACCCCTACGCCTTCCCGCCCCTTCTGACCGACTACGATCTCTACCTGCTGGGCGAAGGCCGGCACTGGCGCAGCTATGAGCGGCTGGGCGCCCAGTTGCGGACGATCGACGGCGTGGCGGGCGTGAACTTCGCCGTCTGGGCCCCCAATGCCAGCGGCGTGAGCGTCATCGGCGACTTCAACGGCTGGGACAGCCGCCGCCATCCCATGCGCAAGCACGTCCCCAGCGGCATTTGGGAGCTGTTCATTCCCGGGCTGGGAGAGGGCAATCTTTACAAGTACGCCGTGCGGCACTTCGGGGCGATCCTCGAAAAGTCCGATCCATACGGCTTCGCCGCGGAAATGCCGCCACGCACCGCGTCGATGGTGACCGACCTAGAGCGCTTCAGCTGGAGCGACTCGAAGTGGATGAACGGTCGAGCCGCTCACAACGCGCTGGACGCGCCGATCTCGGTTTACGAAGTTCACCTGGGGAGCTGGCGGCGGCCGGGAGATGACCCTCAGCGCTGGCTCAGCTACCGCGAACTGGCCCATGCGCTGGTCGAGTACTGCCTGGAGATGGGCTACACGCACATCGAATTGATGCCGGTCAGCGAGCATCCCTTTAGCGGAAGCTGGGGCTATCAGACGGTCGGATACTTTGCGGTGACCTCACGGTACGGGTCGCCGCAGGATTACATGTACTTCGTCGACCTGTGCCACCAGAACAACCTGGGCGTGATCATCGACTGGGTGCCGGCACACTTCCCTCGCGATGGCCACGGGCTGCGCGAGTTCGACGGCACCGCCCTGTACGAGCATGCCGATCCGCGCCAGGGATCGCACCCCGACTGGGGCACGCTGATCTTCAACTACGGCCGCCACGAGGTGCGCAATTTCCTGCACTCCAACGCCCTGTTCTGGCTGGACAAGTACCACATCGACGGACTGCGGGTGGACGCGGTCGCGTCGATGATTTATCTCGACTACAGCCGCTCCGAAGGGCAATGGATCCCCAACGAGTACGGTGGACGAGAGAACCTCGAGGCGATCTCCTTCCTGAAGGAGTTCAACGAGCAGGTTCATCTGCAGTATCCCGGGGCCATGACGATCGCCGAGGAGTCGACCGCCTGGGCCGGCGTTTCGCGGCCCACGTACCTGGGCGGGCTGGGCTTCAGCCTGAAGTGGAACATGGGCTGGATGAACGACACGCTCGATTACATGCGGCACGAACCGGTGCACCGCAAGTATCACCACGACGAGCTGACGTTCTCGCTGATCTACGCCTTCACCGAGAACTTCATGTTGCCGCTATCGCACGACGAAGTCGTGCACGGCAAAGGCTCGCTCTTGGACCAGATGCCCGGCGACCTATGGCAGAAGTTCGCCAACCTGCGGCTGCTGTACGGCTACATGTGGGCGCATCCCGGTAAGAAGCTGCTGTTCATGGGCGGCGACTTCGGCCAGTGGAAAGAGTGGAACCACGATGAGTCGTTGCAATGGGACTTGCTCCAGTGGGAGTCTCACCAGGGGCTGAAAAAGTTTGTGGCCGATCTGAACCAGCTCTATCGGGCGCAGCCGGCGCTGCACCAGATTGACTTCGAGCCGACCGGCTTTGAATGGATCGACTGCCACAACTGGGAGGCGAGCGTGCTGAGCTTCCTGCGCCGCGCAAAGGACCCCAGCGATTATCTGATTGTCTGCTGCAACTTCACACCAGTGGTCCGCAAGGACTATCACCTGGGCGTGCCCGAGAAGTGCTGGTACGAAGAGG
The DNA here is from genome assembly GCA_040880125.1 of Pirellulales bacterium. GTDB lineage: Bacteria > Planctomycetota > Planctomycetia > Pirellulales > JBBDJB01 > JBBDJB01. Next base: position 15,894 of record JBBDJB010000032.1, read on the forward strand.
TCTGCAACAGCGACTCGACGTACTATGCCGGCGGCAATGTCGGCAACGGACCGGGAATTCAGGCGGAGGAGAAGGACTGGCACGGCCGGCCCTACTCAGTGACGCTGACGCTGCCGCCACTGGGGATGATCGTGCTGAAGCCCCGCCGAGAATCCTGAAGCAGGCCGAGAATCCTGAAGCAGATAGGTGAGGGCATGGCACCCAGCGGACGAAAGTCCTCTCGCCGGTCTCGCATTGGGAGAGGGGTTGCACGGTGGCACAGATACTCCTGTCCGTGCGCCGTGCCAGATTCATTTTGCAGTTCCGGCGGCAAAGCCAGTTGTCACTACCGCGACACCGAGTCCAGCGATCGGGCAAACTCCAGATGCTCCTCTTGATGGATCTCGTTGAGCAACGAGCTGAGCACCTGCTGACGCATCTCTCTCCGCTCTTGCTGATAGGCGGAGCGCTGGCCGAGCAAAAAGTCCTCGTGAAGCTGCTCGATCGGCGTGACGTGGCTGGCCAACCGGACCACGTAGGCCACCGTTTCAGGATGATTCGTCGCCACGGCAAACTCGCCCTCGTCCAGCCCGAACACGGTCTGCATGAAGTCCGGTCCCGCCGCCTCGACGCCCTCGATTTCATTCAGGCGGTAAGTGATCTCCGGCCGCGTGGGACTCAGGGCGCCCATCGTCAGCCACGAAAAGGGGTCGGTTTGAATGACCTCGTAACCTTCCGCTGCAGGATAGAGCTCGGCCAGCGGGACGGTGCCGGTGCGGGCCGTGTCGGCCATCTTCTCCGCCGCCTGTTTGGCGAGTTCGGCCGCCTTTTGCATCTTCCACTGACGCACGACTTGGTCGCGCAGCTCGTCCAGTTTCGGAACGTAGCCGGGCTCATCGGCCGTCTTGTAGATGACGTAGCGGTTGCCGATCAGATCGGTGTCCGAGGCCTCGGCCGACAGCGGCCGGTACAGCGGCAGCGGCGGCTGGTCCGTGAACGCGCGATACGCGACCTGGGTCCCTTCGTCGATGATGTTCGCCTGCCCCAGCGGCGTAGAGACAATTTCAAAGTAAGAGCCTCGCACGGGCGGCTCGATCGAAAGACCGGGATGATCGATCAGAGCCTGCAAGTCGGGCGGCTCCGGCTTGGGAGTCTGCTCCTGGCTGGGCGCTTGCGAATCGGCATTCTCCGCCTCGCTCGCTGCCCGGTCGACGTTCTCCAGCTCCCAGGCAATCAGATCGTTGTAGTAGATGTTCAACGCCGAAATGACCGGCTCCAGCGCCCGTTCCATTTCGGCCGGGGCATTCTGCCGGGCAAGCGTGCGGCGGATCTCATCGCGGACCTCTTCCAGCGGTTGGTATTCGACCGGTGGCGCGGACGGCGGCGAAGTGGCGCCGCCATCCGGCGCATCGATGGTCGGCGGCTGCAGCGGCGTGGGCGGAGCACCGGGCAGATCGTCCTGCGGGCGCGGCTCGGGAGTATCCAGCGCGTCGGGAAGCGACAAGGCCGGAGGAGACTGGCTCGTGGGCGCCTGCGTATCGATCACCGGAGCATTTGCTTCCTGGGCAGGCTGATTGAATGCGGTCACATACTGCCAGTCGTCCGGCCGTGCGGCCGACGTATCGTCCGCCTTCGGCTCGGTGGGCGATGCGTCTTCCGGCGACTGCGGGGCAGCGCCCTCGGGGGCAGTGTCTTCCGGGGCAGTGTCTTCCGGGGCAGTGTCTTCCGGAACAGTGCCCTCTGGCGTGGCGCTCTCGGGCGGAGCATCCTCTGCGGGAGGCGCACTCTCGACCGAATCGGCCGTTTCCGCCGGGGCGGATTCTTCCGCGGGCGGTGCTTCAGTTTGCGGTGCTGCAGCGGCGGGCTGCTCGGGAGCAGGTGGAGCACCCTCGAGCGGTGGCGCGGCCTGGTCGCCGGCCGGTGTTTCGTCCTCCAGCAGGCTGGCACGCTCGAACAGGTACTTGTTGTTCTCGTAGTACGTGGCGATCTGTTCCTCGGAGATATCGGCCGCGATCTGGTCGATGAACGTCTCGATGTCGGCCTTCACCGCCTTCAACTCGACCCGGCGGGGCACACGGAAGGCGGGAGTCGGCGAAGGCAGCTCAGTCCCCTGCGCGACGTCCGGCCGGGGCTCGAACTGATTGTATTGTTCAAAAAACTCCTGGACTTGTGCGTCCGTAGGATCGGATACCTCGTCCAGATAATCTTCGGCCCGAACCGGCACCAACTCGGCCACGACCCGGTCGTTGACGCGCAGCCACTGCGTCCATCGCGCGGCTGGCGGTACGCCGTCGGCGGCAATGATATAGTTCCGCACCAGGTTCCAGGCGAGCAACTCGCGGCGGAGCGCCTGAAAGATCGTCCGCATGGTGACCTTCTGGCGATCCGACAGTTGCATATTGTCCGTAATCCCGCGAAGCTGCGCCGCGGTGACACTGTTATTGGTAAGCTGCTCCAAGTAATGGTTGATGGCTTGGTCGGAGACGACGTACCCCACGTCTTCGGCCTTTTGCGCGAGCAGCACGGTGTTCAGTACAGACTCCTCGGTTGCCGGTCCGCCCACCAGCTCCACCTGCGGCGGCTGACCGCTGGCCATCGCACCGAGTTGAGCGGCTTCATAGAGAAAGGCGTTCAGGACCCGGCGAAGCATGAGAAGCTGGGACATTTCCAGATCGCGAATTTCGCCGCTGTCCCACTCAGCGATCACCGGATTTTGTGGTGCCGTATCCCCGCCGCCCATCAGTTGCATAAGCGAGTCGCCGATGGTGAATACCAGCATCAGGGCGACGCCGAACACGACCAGCATCGCTTTTTGGTATTTGCGAAAAACGCTAAATGGACTGGCCATGGGGAGGATTCCTGGCTAAAGCAAGGCGACGGTCAGCGCGGCTGTCTCACTTGACAGGAGCTTGGCCGGCCTATTAATGAATTGGCTCCGATCAAGTCAACCGGAAGGTACGTGATTGTAAGTTTGATCGACGTAAAGGCAATCCCAAAAAGGAGTGTGGTGAAATTGGCCGGCGGCCCAAGGCATCCGATGGCCCGTGCGTCGCCAGAGTGCTATGCTCGCCCTGACGTGCCGCGGCACCCGGGTTTCTTCAAAAGCGAAGCCGCGCGGCCACCCAATGAGAGGCCGCCCAAAACGGTCGTATCGAGTCTCGGAACGCAAGCGATAAGTCGACACCCCCTCGACGACAAGCCGTGCTGCCATGTGGGGCCCGATGGCTCCTGGCACGGTGCTGGAAAGTAACAAGCAAACCTCCGTATCCCCGAAGTTTCAATGGCCAAAAAAGCTAATAACCACGGCACCAGATCGCTGGTGATTGTCGAGTCGCCCGCCAAAGCCCGCACGATCGAAAAAATCCTGGGGAGCAACTTCAAAGTTGCCGCCAGTATCGGCCATGTGCGCGACCTGCCGCAAGGCGCCAAACAGGTGCCGGCCAAGTACAAGGGCGAGGACTGGGCGCATTTGGGCGTGAATGTCAACGAGGATTTCGACCCGATCTACGTTGTTCCGCCCGGCAAGACCAAGCAAATCGCCAAGCTCAAATCGCTGTTGAAAGAGTCTGACCAGCTTTATCTGGCGACCGACGAGGACCGCGAAGGCGAGGCGATCAGTTGGCATCTGTGCGAACTGCTTAAGCCGAAGGTGCCGGTTTACCGGCTCGTTTTTCACGAAATCACGGAGGAGGCGATCCGCGATGCCCTGTCCAATCCGCGAGATGTCGACGACCGGCTCGTGCGGGCGCAAGAGACGCGGCGGATCTTGGACCGGCTCTACGGCTACGAGGTCTCCCCGCTGCTGTGGCGCAAGGTTCGCCCCAAGCTCTCCGCCGGACGCGTTCAGAGCGTTGCGGTGCGGCTTATCGTCCAGCGCGAACGGGAACGGATGGCATTCGCTTCCGCGACGTACTGGGACCTGCTGGCCACCTTTGCCGCCGAAGCGGGCCAGCCGTTCGATGCCACACTAATCTCCGTCGACGGGCGGCGCATTCCCGCCGGTAAGGATTTTGATTCGGCAACCGGTCAACTCAAGGACAAGAACCTGTACTTGCTGCAGGAAGGTGATGCCGCGGCGCTGGTCGAGCGGCTGCGGAATGCAACCTTTCGCGTCGTCGGGCTGGAAGTGAAGCCTTACACGTCGCAGCCGTACGCTCCGTTCACGACCAGCACGTTACAGCAAGAGGCAAATCGCAAGCTCGGATTCACGGCTAAGCGGACGATGCAGATCGCGCAGAGCCTGTACGAGACTGGCCACATCACCTACATGCGAACCGATTCGACGAACCTGGCGAGGGTGGCCGTCGACGCCGCCCGCGATCTGGTGGCTTCCGAATACGGGCGCGACTATCTGCCGGACTCGCCGCGGACTTATAAGTCGAAGGTGAAGAATGCCCAGGAGGCACACGAGGCGATTCGGCCGGCCGGGCATCCCTTCGAACTGCCTTCGGCAATGCGGTCGCAGCTCAACGCCGAAGAGTTCAAGTTATTCGAGCTGATTTGGAAGCGGACCGTGGCCAGCCAGATGGCCGACGCCCGCGGCCGGCGGATTGCCATCACGATCGAGGGCGACGGCTGCCGGTTCCGCGTGAGCGGTAAAACGGTCGACTTCGCCGGTTACCTGCGGGCGTACGTCGAGGGTTCGGACGATCCCGATACCGAACTGGCCGACAAGGAAACGCTGTTGCCCGACGTCCAAGAGGGGCAGCAGCTCGATTGCCGAAAGCTCAAGCCCGTCGGCCACACGACGCAGCCGCCTGGCCGGTTCAGCGAAGCGGCGCTCACCCGTTCGCTCGAGGAAAAGGGCATTGGCCGACCCAGCACCTATGCTTCGATTATCGAGACGATCCTGGCGCGGGGCTACGTGTTCAAAAAGGGAACCGCTCTGGTGCCGACGTGGGTGGCGTTTTCCGTTGTGAAGCTGTTGGAGGATCACCTGCCGACATTGGTGGACTATCAGTTCACCGCTCAAATGGAGGACGACCTGGATACGATCAGCCGCGGCGAGAAGGGGCCGACGGAGTATCTGACCCGGTTTTACTTCGGCAACGGGCAGGTGGGCCTCAAGCCGCAGTTAATGAACAAGGTGGAAGAGATCGACGCGCGGGGCATCAGCCGCATTTTCATCGGCAAGCCGGACGATGGCGAAGAGATCTACGTACGAGTGGGCCGCTATGCTCCGTTTATCGAACAGGGCGAGCGCCGCGCACCACTGCCGGAGGATACGCCGCCGGACGAGGTGAACGTCCAGACGGCGCTGAAGCTGCTTGAACAGGCGAGCCTGGCCGACGAGCCGCTGGGCATCTGCCCGGATACGCATAAGCCGGTTTATTTGAAGGTCGGGCGATTCGGACCCTACGTGCAACGAGGCACGCCGGACGATGACGAGAAACCGCAGAACGCCTCGCTGCTGAAGGGGATGTCGCCGGAGGCTATCGACCTGGAAACCGCAATCAAGCTGCTTTCGCTGCCGCGGAATCTGGGCGATCATCCCGAAACCGGCCAGCCGGTGATGGCGCACAACGGTCGGTTCGGCCCGTACGTGAAAAGTGGCGACGAAACCCGCTCGTTGCCGGCGGAAACGTCACCGCTGGAAGTGAGTCTCGACGAAGCGCTAAAGCTGCTGGCGCAACCCAAGACGCAGGGGCGCCGCCGAGGCGGCGCGCCGCAGGCGATCAAGGAGTTCGAGAAGTCGCCGGTCACTGGCGAGCCGATCAAGCTGCTCAGCGGCCGCTATGGACCGTATGTGACCGACGGCACGACCAATGCATCGCTGCCGAAGGATCGAGCTCCGGAGGAGCTGACGTTCAAGGAAGCGCTTGATCTGCTGGCCGCCCGGGCGGAGCTCGGACCCTCGAAAAAGAAGGCGGCCCGAAAGAAAAAATCCTCCGGCAATAAGAAGACGACCGCTAAGAAGAAGACTTCCACCAAGTCGGCCAAGAAGTCGGGCACCGCAAGCAAGAAAGCCGCGAAGAAGAAGACCTCCAAGGGGAGCACGTCGCGCAAATCGTAGTGGACTGGACGTCGGGCCCAACGGCTGCCGAAAGACGCTGTCGTGGCGCTTTTCAACCTCGCCAAGTTCGGAGCATAGCTCCTCACCACTCGCCAACACAACGATTCGCGTCGTTGTGTTGGCATCACCTCCATGCGATGCAGCAGCCGGTTGCACAATCAACAGCGTGCTAACTTCCGCTGCCGACCGCCGGAAGGCGTACTGTCGATGCATCGACCGGCGCGGTGCCTCGCCAGCCGCGATGCACAATCGCACCCAGGCTCAGAGCGATGATGATCCAGCCGACAAAGCCCGGCGCGAGAAACAGCGACCAGAACAGGCCCCCCAGCACTCCCAGCGCGTGCGGCCACCGCCAGTACAGATCGGCCCGTAGACCGCGGCGGTGCAATAGTACGCACACTTCCAGGGCCACCACCAGGGCCAGTGCGGCCAGGATGCGTCCAAACAGATTCGCGCTGCGCACATCGTCGTAGTGCATCGTCACCGTCTCGACGCCGCCCTGGAACATACACCGCGTGGTCTGCCCCTGCCCGTCGCGGGAAAGTCGCCACAGTTCGGCCGGTTCGTCGGCGATCTGCTGGCTGCCCCGCACCTGTGCCCATTGGTCGCTCGTTTTGAGTCGCTGAGCAACGTCAGCCTGCTCGGCGGCCACGGCATCGGCGAGCGAGCGCTCGATAATCGCGTCCGGGTTGGCGGCCGCCTCGCGTGCCACTTCCATGCGAGCCAGCTCGAGCCGCCGCGACCACGGCACGTACCACCGGCGAATCACGTCGGCGGGTTGATCGGCGGCCGTTTCCGCCGCCAGTTCGATCAGCGAAGCCGTGCTCTCCAGACGCAGCACCGACTGCCGCAGTCGGCTGATCGGCTGCGCGTCGGCCGTTTGCCCGCTCCCGGCCGAAGCCGGATTATGGACCGTCCACAGAGTCCGCTCGACCTCGATGGCGGCACTTTTGCCTTGCTGGTCGGCGGATAGCAATCGCGGCGCGTGAAGTCGCAATCGGCCGGGCAGCTCGGCCACGCCGGTCCGATCGAGGGCGAACACCACCTCCACGCGCTGCGGCAGCGACTGAGGGCCGAGCATCATTCGCCAGCGCTGCGGATCGACCGGCTCGAGCGTTGCCGGCAGCCCCGCCACGGTGGCGCAGATCAGTCGACCGCCCTCTGGCAATTCCAGGACGCATGAGGCCCGGCCGGCTGGCTCCAGGTCGAACGTCGCCACCCCCTGGTACGAACCATCGGCTTGCACGGCGGCACGCACGTCGGCCAGGCGGATTTGCGCCACTGTCGGCGGCGGAGTAGACTGCAGCACGGCCTGATATTGGCCATCGAGCACCTGGTAAACGGTGCGGTTGGCATTTCGCTCCGTGCCGAGATGGTCGGGCAGTTCCGCCGCGCGCAGGCCTCGCGTGTCCCAACTGACTTGCTGTAGATCGGACTGCGTGGGCAAGACGACATACTGCTCGACGTTGTCGATGCTCTGCAGCTCAACCCGCGGCACTCGCACGCGCTGCGTGGGAGTGAGCGAAACAGCGGCGCGGACTCTTACGAGCCGTTGCTCGCCGATCGGCGATCGCGGGCGGATGGTCAGTTGCCGGCGGTTGTTGCCGGGCAGATTTACGACGTGCACGGAGGCGGCGGGTTCAACCGTATAGGCGGACGCATCGCTGCTGCCCCACCAGGTCGGTACGTTCAGACGGACGTGGTCGAGAACGCCCTCCGCGATGTTCAGCCGGCAGATCCACTCGGCCTGCCATCGGCCTCCGGTGAATCGCAGGGCCGTCGCCGTGGCAGCGGAAGTCTGCGGCCGGTTGGGGGAGATCGAGAGCGTCACGTCGCCACCAGAAGCCACCGCGAACGCTCCCACCAGCCGCGCGTCAGGAAATGTGCCGTCGCCTGGCTGGACTTGCTCCACGGGAGAAAGTGACTCTTGCTCGGGAACATTCACAAGCACTTCCGGCCGGCGGTAAACTCGCAGCCGCGAGGACTGCACAAGCCAGGCGCCTTGTGCGTCGGAAGCCGGAAGTACATCGATCCGCGGAACCGTGAAGTCGCTCTCCAGCGGCAGGTCCATACGGCCACGAACAGTCAACTGTGGGACATTGACCGGTGGAGTGTCAAGCAAGACCGTCAGCAAGCCGCTTTGGTCGTCTCGCCACCAATGGGCCGGCCGCGAGACGCCCTCATCCACGACCGCCACGTCATTGACCGAGAGCTGCTGGGGAATTGCGACGGTGTATTGAAACTCCGGCCCCGCGGTACTGATCGTGGTGAGGTTCATCTCGTACTTGGCTTCGCCGCGGCCCAGACAGACCGCCATCTGCTGTTCAATGGCGGCTTGCCCGGCACGAGGACGCGTGGCCAAACTCCAGTCCACGCCGCCAGCGGGCAGTTGATACGCCAGCGACGGAGTCTCGCTGGCGGCGCCCCAGGCGGCGGAAAACTCCGATATGCCCACCGCAGGGAGCGAGTCGTTCTGCGGACTCTGGAATTGAAGTTCGGGGCCGACCGAGACCGCGAGCAACCGCCGCGTCCGCTGCATCGACTCCAGGGAAACGTCCGGCAAATGGTAGTGTCCCACGCCCGAGGCACCGCTGAGACGAAATCGCAGATCCACCGTGGCGCGATCGGTGATGGGGCGATCCCATCGCAGGACAAACTGTTGGCGTTCGCCGACCAGCGTCCGCTGGCTGGTGATCGCCGACTGCTCGTCGATCGGCAGCAGCGACAGCCGCGGGTCGGCCGAAACATTCAATTGCCGAACGCTCCCCTCCAGGACGTTGAGCTTCCACCGGACGCGAAGCGTCACCGCGCCGGGCCGGATGTCCAGCCATTGAAGCTCTTCGACTTCCGCGGCGGCCCGCTGGCCGTTGGTCGGAGCGAGACTCGGCCAGCCGACGGCGAGTGTATCCGTCGAACCGAGTTCCGCAGTCAATACGCCGGTGTCTGGATCGATTGACGTAGCGCCTCGGGCGGTTTCAATTTCCACGCCGTACGCGTCGTCGGGTATCGACAATACCAGCCGCGAAGCGGGCACGGGCGGAATCGGCAGCGTGAAGCCGCTGGTTGACTCCTCGATCTTCGTACCAGGCCGAAGCAACACGGAGATACGATACCGGCCCGGTTCCGAGACGGGAACGACGATGCCGCTTCCGTCGGGGCCGCTTTGCGGAGTGGCGCGCCGTCCGTCCAACCGCACGGCATCGAGCGAGTCGGCCAGGGTGCCGGCATCGAACGGCAGCGAGACACTCGCCGGCCGTCCCCAGACGACCAGGTCGTAATCCGCTTCGAGTCCTTGCGGAGTGAGGCTGTCGTGTGCCTCGTTCCACTCCAGCGATCCGCGATAGGCGGCGCCGGTGATCATCCAATCGCGCGGCACGTCGGAAGGCGCCGCCCGCTGCTGAAGCGCCTTATAGAACTCCTCGGATAGGTAGTACTTGCCGCCGATCGGATCGCCATTGGAGTCGGTGGGGATCAGCAGTCGATGTATCGTTGGCGCGGCAGCAGTTGCCGAGTTTCGATCCGACGCGGATTGGCCGAGTTGTGGAGCACCAAGTGCCGCTTCGCCGGGCAGTACGGAGACCCCGATCGCGAGGAACAGAACTGACTGTACCAGCACAAACTGGGTGGAGCTCGCTTCCGACTCAATGGTGGCGGGAATGCGGCTCGGCCGAAGCCGCAACAGGCGGATCAGCCCACCGGCCAGCGTACCCATGAAGACGCCGGTGGCTAGACTAGCATATGCCTCTGGAAGCAGCAGGGCCGCGGTCGCGGCGCATCCCGCGAGGACGAACAACACCAGCAGCCGCTCGGCGATCTTCCAATATACGACGGCGGCAATCGCCAGAAATAGCACCAGGCTGAGCATGCTGACCGCCTGCTCTCGCACGACGCGTACGCCGGCCGGCTCGCCGGCCGCGTTCTCTACCCGGTAGATCTGCCACCCGGTGACGTCGGGCGCAGCCGGCCAGTTGGCGGCCCACGGGGAGACCGCGCGGGCCAGCTGCTCGGGGTGCGCGCCACTTGTTACATCACCGAAGGGCATCGCAGTGGCCATCGAGACGTCGCTATCAGCGACGGCGGGCGCCTGTTCGGCGTCAGCCGGTAGTCGCCCCAGCGGCCCGAATAGACGCTGGCTCCAAGACATCCGCTGGTCGGGTCGGGCGGCGATCGAATCGGTCGCCACGTAGCCCGGCGGCAGCCATAGTGTCCAGTCGCTTGCTACGATCGGCAGGTCAATGCTCGGGATGCGCGGTTTGAACGTGTTGAAGATCCGCAGCGGCCGGCCACCACTCACGTAGTGCAGCGACACGACGGGAAACCGCTGGCCGACCGGCAGGTTAAGCTGAAATCGCCGTGGATACTCGCGAATCTTGGCTTGGGCGACCTGCTCGCCGTCGATCCACACTGCCTGCAGCTCGGAACCCACCGGCACCGACAATTCGACTTGGCGTCGTCCGGCGTTCTCGATGCGGAAGCTAGCGAAGTGGGCCGCCGTGCCGTCCGGCATGCAGCGAGTGTCAAGACTGCACTTCCAGACCCAGGCCAGCGGATGAGCTGCCGACTGCGGCGTCGGCTCCAAGGTTACTGCCGCGGTCGCTTGATCCGCGACGTCGCGCGAGGGAACATATCGGAATGTCGCCCGGGCGGTGGGGAACTGTTGCGGCAGCGTCAACTCGGCGGGCATTGGCTCCAGCCGATGATTGTGGATCAATGGCCGCGCGTCGCCATCGACAAAGATCGTCAGCCGTCCGGTCTGTTCCGTCGCGTCGGGTAGCGATGCCAGGCGGACGTCCACGGATTGGGTGAACGGCAACGTGCGCTGTGCCCGCACTGCAAACGGAGTGGTCATGGGCCGGCGGAGCGCCAGTTCCCAAGTTTCACCTTCCGCCGCCGCGTCGCCGGACGAGGCCGGATCACTCACCCGCTCGGCGGTCAGTTGGGAAGCGGGTTCACCCACCAGCGACCACTTCAGCGGCGGACCGCCGGCGTGGCTGAACTGCACCAGCACGCGGTCCAATCTGGACGAAGCCGGCGTGCACGTCAGCCGGTGGGCTTCGACGAGCGAGTCGCCCTCGATGCGGATCTCGGTATCGACCTGACCTGTGAACACGGGCGTTTCTTCTTGCAACGAGAATCTCGCCGCCTCGGCCGCCGAATCGAGCGGAAACAGTAGGCCGTCGGTGCGTACTCCAAACAGGGTCGCCTCGATGTCTCCCAGTTCGGCCAGGTTGATCAGAGACAGCGCCTGGTCCCGATCGTGTCGGAGCTGAAACGGTGCGGCCGCGCGCACCAGCATCAGCTCCCGCATTTGGCTCACGTTTTCAAAGGAGAGCATCCGCAACTCGGCCACAGGAGTGGCCTGCGCAAGATTCCCACGGCGCAATCGACCCCGGATTACCACCCGCAATGGACGTGAGGGCCCTAGCGCCTGGGCCAGTTGGATGCTTAGCGTCCGGCGGCCGTCGGATGCCTCTTCGAGGCTCCAGTCGCCGAGTGCCGATTCGGGCAGTGTCTCCACGGTGTCGACGATCCATTGCGACAGAACGCGTGCACTCAACTGGAACGACTCGGAGCGACTGGTCTGAAACTCGGCGATCGTTCGGCCGTTGATCTCGTGCTCGGCGATTTCGGTGGTTGTGCCCGCCAGCACCTCTAATCGCGGCTCAACCCGGCTGACGCGCACCTCTGCGGTGGCGTCCGGTCCGAACGCCTGTAGTTCCAGCGACGTGCCCGACCGGGTGCCCGTCAACGGCTCCACGTTCGTCTGACGGCATTGGATCGGGAGGATTCGATTCAGGACCAGAGGCTGCGGCACGACGACCTGCAACTGGCCTTCGGTCCAGAAAGCGTCGGCCGCGCGGATACGGGGGAGCCGCCACGCCGCGTCGGTGACCAGGGGCGCGATCGCCGAGATAAAGACGCGGCCCGAGCCCTGGATCGGTTCGGGAAGTTCCAGCACGATGCGCGTTCGCTCGGCGCCTGCTTCGGTGACGTCGGTCCAGGGAATGTCCGCGTCACGGTACTTGGCGGCGACCAGCCGCAACGTCGGATCGGCTTCAATGATTACCTGATAGATCGGGTGTCCCTGCGTCTCGAGGGAGATGCGACCCGAGAGCGTTAACCCCTGCGGAGAGAGGTCGTACGTCAGCAGCTCTCGGGCTGAGAGCCAGCTCGGTTTACTGTCGGTCGTTTCCGGCTCGATGCGCAGTACCAGTCGATCGGCTCCGCCCAACTCGATGTGCCAGAGTGCCTCTTTTGCCTCCTGGTTAGCGGCGGCTTCGGGATGGGGAGAGAGCTTCTCGACGAAGCCCCCCTCCACGGCCGGCGCCATTCCGTGAGGCAATCGGAGCCGAATTCGCTTCGCCGGCACCGGGGGGAGTTGCGCTTCGAATACCAGTTCGCCAAACGCGTCGCGGCGCCCTTGCAGCGACCAGCCAAACTCGAGCGTGTCCGTTTTCTCGACCAGGACGGACGGCCCGTGCTCCCGAGTGAACCCCAGCAGCGCTTCGCGCTGGTCCGACTTCCACTTCGGTTCGAACGCAGGGAGCGAAAACAGCCCGAGGCGAAGAATCCGCGGCTGCGTGGCGTCGTGCACGATTGTCAACGACGCAGCGCCGTCGACGAGTTGATCGTCGGCCAGACGGGCCTCGAAGCGGGCCTCAATTATTCGCGTCGAGGAGAGCGACTCGGCGCGCGAGCCATTTTGTTCCGCCTGGCGCACGAGCTGCTCGAATTGTTCGACGTCGATCGGCAGATAGCGCTGGTCGCCCAGCGGCCATTTTTCGGATTGATCGGCCGGAGCAAAGACGCGATGGTATCGCAGCGACTCAACCGTCTGCGCCTCCTGGGCGCGGCAACAGTTCGCCAAGAGCAACACGCCGACCAGCGCCGTGCTCGCGATCATCCGTCGGCGCATCATGAGTTCGATTCCGACGGCTGAAGCGTCGCTGTGGAGCCGGGGGGATGCTCGGCGACGGGCGGAGCGAGGCTTTCTGTGCTTTGGATCGGCGACGCCATCGAACTGGCACTTCCGCGGACCACCACCGGCGCCTGACGTTGCCGCGTCAGGACCAATTTGAGCAGCGTCGCCAGCACGGCCAGCAGCAGTCCCAATGTGGCCGCCTGAGCGATGAGCATCGCCGGCTCGGGGTACACCAGTCCCAGCGCCATCAGGGCCAGTGCTCCGGCTAACAACACGCCCGGATGCCGGCTGGCACGTACGTACAGCAGCAACAGTCCCATACCCAGCGTGACGGCGGACGCGAGCAATACAATCAGCGAGCGATCGGCCGTCGAAATTCGTAGCGGTTGGACGTTCTTCAACGAACTGAATAGGTACCGATTGGTGGTCGAGGGAACGCTCGTGCCGCGCTGGGCCCCCACCCACGTTTCCAACTGCGACTGCTCCATCAGCGGTTGCCGGCCCCAGTACAGCCCCCGCCAGTCCCACAAGAACTCGCGCGCAAAGTCAGCCGGCATGACCACGACGTGCAAGTCGTTGGGCAGCACGACCTGCCAGTAGATGTGCCGGATCCAGATATCGTCGGCCGGCCGCGATGGTTCCAGCACAAGCGGACCATTCGAGGCCCCGCCGCCCTGCATGTGGTAGCGGAGCTCCAGCAGATACTCTCGCTGCGTCGGGGACTCGGGCAGAGGAACCGTCAACCGGCGCTGCTGGGGCATCAGCGCCAGACGCTCACTGTCCAGCTTCGCCTCGATAGCGTCTTCTGCCACTCCTTCCGGCAGGAGGACCTCGAAGCTCGGCTCATTCGTCGTGAAGCGAAACGTGGCTCGATCCTGTCGGGCTGTGGCGGTCAACCAGCTTTGCAGCCAGGCTCTTTGCACCACGGTAGAGCCCTCGCTTCGCGGTTGTATAAGATGCGCTACCAGCGGAACGTGCAGCGCCCGGCTCGCTTTGCTCAGCCGCAATTCGCGGCGCCGGGTGGTCGCCGTTGCCGACGGGTTCACCTCCGCCCAATCCGTGGCGGAAGTCGTGACCTCCGTCCCCTCCGCTGGCAGGATCGTCACACCGTTACTGCCGAGTGTGCCGTCGGCCGGCATCACCAGCGGCGCCGGCAGTCGAGTGCTCTGCTCGGGCCGCAACAGCGGACCACCGAACGCATACGAGACATTCACGGTGAAAGCGCCGATGCGAGGCTCCTTCAGAGTAATCTGAACCAGCGTATGTTCGGAGTCGCTGTTCGCCTCCGTGTTCTCACGCACCGTCACCGGCAAGAGCGGCTCGCCGTCGATGCTGATTTCCAGCCCGCCGGCCGCTGCCAGTTCCGGCGGAACTTCAAGGGAAAGCTTGTCCACCGGCTCATAAGCGACGCGATAGGTGAACGTCTGTGCCACTCGGCCGCCGGTAGGATTAATAGTCACGTCGCTTTGCGCGTCGACGTTGATCGCCTGCTCGTAAACCCGCACGCGTGCGGCAAATTCCGCCGCTTCGACGTCTCCCAAGAAGTACAACGGATTCTGCTGACGAGGCGGCAGTTCGATCCGCGGCGCGCTCTGCTGCGGCGAAAGCCCCACCATCGCCTCGGTTTGCGGGATCAGTTCTACGTTGTCGTCCGGAAGTACTACCACGATCGACCGCGTTTGCGAATCGGCCACCGGTCGAGGCAGAGGCAACCGGGCAGTGCTGTCGTCTCTGTCGACCGCTCGTCGCGCGCTGAACGTCAAGTCAATCTGCCCGATCGACGGCTGCAGAAGGGGAACGGTCAATCGATCACCATCGGCTGGCGGAATGGCGTCGATGTCCACCAGATTGGCCGGCCCGATCGTCTCCGCGTCAACTTCCCAGCCAGCCATTTCGATTTCGACCTGAAACGCCTTGTTCCCTCGCACCGTGTAGCGTAGCCGCGCCTCCAGTCGGGCCTGCTCCTCGCCGATCAGCAGCACGTACTGCGGCTCCACCCGCACGGTCCGCTCGCGCGGTGCGAGCCTGGCAGTGAGTGAGAATGGCTGGCGAAAGTACTCGAATCCGGCGGCCAGATCTTCGCTGCGGAGCGACTCCGGCAGCGTCTCGACCTGGTAGGCGCCGCGACGCTGCTGCCAGAGCACATGCCAGTTGCCGACGCGCTCCACGGCGATATGGCCATACTGGCTGACCGCCCCCAGCACCTCGAAACCGGCCAGCTCAAGCGGCTGCTCCGGCGTCGCCGAGCGATGCGGCTGCTCGGTCACCAGCCGAATCGTCACCGGACCGGCCGTGGCTGAATCAAGACGCACATCGACAATGCCGCCGTCTTCGGAAGTAGAGGAAGGCGCGATCGCATAGTCGCGCTCGCCGTCGCTTACCAACTCGGCCCCCGGCGGCAGTCGAACTTGAAGATGGTCGAATGGACCGCCGAAACTGCGGACCGTCAGATCGGCTTCGGTGTGAACACCGCCGCCATCGATCCGGCAGAGAATCTCGCCTTTCGCCTCGAGGCGCAATCGGGCGCGGGGCGCCGGTTCATTTGGTCGACTCCATCCGATTTCAAATTCCCCGCCAATGCCGTGCGCCACCAATTCAGTCGAATTGTCATCGCCTTTGGGATTTGATTCAACGAGCGCCGCTTCGTCGCTCACTCGTGCTTCGGCACCGGTCAGGTCGACGTTCAAACGGAGCTCGGAGGCCACGGCGCGCGGAAGATTGAGTTGCAACACGGACTCGCCTGCCACCCGTTTGACCGGCGCGAGAACGGTCCACGACAGCGTTCGCGACTGCCCCGCCTCGCCACGCATCCAGAGCAAATAGCTGGCCGAGTCATCGTCGTAGTCGATAAACGCATCTGGCGCGTCCAGCGGCTGTTTCGGCGCAACGCGACGCATGCCGATGGGAATCCCGACCGTGCCGGTGGTGTTCAGCAGCACCTCCATCACGATCGTCAGTTCCGCGCGGTCGCCGTGGACGGCGCCTGTGATATCCAGCCGCTGCATGCTGTAGCGCGGTGTGGCGCTGCCGCGGTTCATCTCGCCCTTCAGCCGGATCGCCTCAAGAAAGTCCTCGTAGGCGTACTGCAAGACTTTTTGGAGTTGACCGTTGCCGTCCGGTAACAGAAAGGTGTCCGGCTCGGTCCGCTGCACCACGCTTTGGGAATCGGCGCCGCCAGAATCGGCCGGCTCCATGACCGTTGGCGGCAGCACGGGGCTAGGCGGCGCCGCCGCCGGCTGCGCAGACAGCGAACCTGCCGGCCATGCCATCCACAGCAAGATCGCCACTGCCAATTTAATCGAGTACCGCACGATCACGGACCCTCGCAGCAAGCCGGTACGGTCGTTGGCCGGCGCCAGTAAGAATGCGTCTCCGCCAAAGGGGAGAACAAAGACGAGAGTGCAAAGGTTCGCCCGCTTGATCCACCCACTGAGCGAGCCGCGGAAGCCGGGCAGCATCCCAGGAGTTCAGGCACCGGATTGCGGTCCAACACGACCGGACCATCTACCTGAAATACCTGCGTTGCTCCTCCATCCAGTCTACACAGGCGTTAAGTTCGCTTAAAGCGTCAAATCCGCTCCCCGGGACCGGTTAGCACCCCCTGAGGCGGTCTCCGGACACTGTGGGCCCAAGTCTATCGTCTCGCCAGCAGTCTCCCGGCCGTTGCCCTGCACAAAAAATCCGTCAACGTCTTTTTTGCAGCCGTTGATGTTCGCAAGTGGATGCTGCATCCCATGGAGGTGATGCCAAAATGAACCCGCAAGGCGATAATTTGCGAGCGCTGTGAAGAGCTTTGCTCCGAAATTGGCGAACTTGAAGAACGACGTGGCGGCGTATTTCAACAGCCGGTGAGGTGTGAGGCGATCTGTGCGTGCAGCGACTCGGTGGCAGCGGCGAGAAAGGCCGGCCGCCACAGATCGAAGGGCCCACCGTCGCGAGCCGTGACCACTCCGCCCGACTCGCAGACCGCCAACACGCCGGCGGCTACGTCCCAGGGGTAGATTACCGCCGCCCAATAGCCGTCGATCCTTCCGGCGGCGAGATAGCAGAGGTTCAGCGCGGCGGACCCCATTCGTCGAATCGCCTGGCAATGTTGAGTGATCTCGACCAGGTCCCGCATATCGACCGATTCGGGCTTCACTTTGGGGGGAAGGCTGATCGCCAGCATCGCCTGGCCAATTTGTTCGACTCGGCTCGTGCGCAGTTGAATTCCGTTCAGGTATGCACCCCCTCCACGAATCGCCGTGTAGCACTCTTCGGCGACCGGATCGTAAACGGCGCCGGCCTGCACGACGCCGTCTCGCTCGACGGCCACGGAAACGGAGTACTGCGGCAGCCCGTGGACGAAGTTCGCGGTGCCATCGAGTGGATCGGCTACCCAGCAGTATTCGGCGTCCGGACGCTGCGTTGCGCCCTCTTCTTCCCCGACAAATCCATGAGTGGGGAAGGCCGTCTCGACGATACGGCGGATCGCGCGTTGCGAGGCCAGATCGGCCTCGGTAACCAGGTCCGAGGGGCCTTTTTCACGGACACCCAATGGGCCGCGGAACTGTTGGATCGCCTTGCCGCCGGCGCGCGCGGCCTCTTCGCAAACGTTTACTAATTGGGACATTACGTCATTGCACCTCGGAATTGTGCAACTGGCCACCACGCGCGGACCGATTATAAAGGGTGCCGGACAGTCGTGCTATCGGTGAGGTCGCGCCGCGAAGCACCTAGAGGTCTGGCGAGAACGAATTGGGCGGCGACAGAAACTTTTTTTTGTCGTAAAGACTGGACAAGCGCCGCCAAGCTGATACGATGATAAGCGAATTGAGAGACTCAGTCGAACGCAGTAAGTTTTGTTCATCGTAGCGGAATCATTCCCTGTAATAATTCGCGTTTCGACCAGGCCTCTTCTCTGTTCCGGCCCCGTCGTCTTACCTCGTGTGAGCGGCGGGGTTTTTTTTTGACCACGTGCTGGCATGTCCGAAGCGAGTCCTCCTGCTCCCGCCACGTGGACACTGCAGGACACCCGCGCGCAGTACATCGCCGGCGAGTTGCGCGGAACAGTCGATCTGACCTCCCCGCGGCCAGGCCTGTCGGGGCTTTCGCTGCGAGGACAATCGCTGCCGGGAAGCATTTTGCAGGTCGCGTTCGATCCTGCAGCTTCGGACAGGTCAGCCCGTTTGTCCGACGCCTACATCCGCCGGTCGGACCTGGTCGCCACCTACACATCAACGGAGGCGTGTCCCTTCCGGACGCAAATCTATTGGCGCGCCGTGGCGGACAATGCTGCGCTGACCGCGCTCGACCTGATCATCTCGGTACAGACGCATTTGCTCGACACACGCCCGGTACTGCAAGCCAGTATATCTCTACCGGGCGAGCTGCTCCGTTTGCGCGAGGGCGGTGATGGTCACTTCGAACCGGTGGAGTGTCGTAGCGCGGCGGACGATGCCGACGCCCCCGGATGCTTTCTGTGGCGGATAGCCGGTTCAGGCCTCAGCTTCGCCGGAATGATTCACCCGGCGGATCGGCGGAGTCTTCACATCGAGCGGGACGGCGAACAAACCCGCGTGCGGTTCAGCCTCTTCTCGTGCTTCTTAGAGAAGGGGGTCATCCTGCGAGCGCGCCTGCGCGGAGTATTCCTCCCGCGCGAGAGCGAGGATGTCGCCGCAGTGAACTGGTACCGCGAGCTGGTCGCGGCGAAGCCGCCGCTGACCACCTGATCGAAGGTCCGTTGATGATCGTCCGCGCCGCCGCAGTCGGAATTTGTCCGGTCATGCGACCAATGTCGGCTATTGCTGCGGGGGCTGCGTCTGTGGCTTGCAATAGGAAAGCGCAAGCAGGGCATATCCTGTGACGAGATTTGGGTCGCCTTCCAGCCAGCGGTCGTTCTCGTTCACCCATGAGCCGTCGGGCCGCTGGCGCTTCGCCAACTCTTCTACCAGATCCCGTCGCCAATTGTGCCGGTCACCGCTGCCTTCCACGATCACGTCCTCGCCGATTGCCTCGAGGGCTTTGGCAAACGTGTGATAGTAGTAGTAGAGTCCGGCATTTCCCATGCCCGGGTTCTCATCGAGCGCGTAGTGCTGCCGGGCCCAGTCGTATGCGGCCTTGACGCGCATATCTTCGGGTCCGACACCGGCGTAGATCATGCTCTTCAGTCCGGCGTAGGTCATCGAACCGTAACTCCGCAGCCCGCCGCTAGTCGTCTCGCCGGCCTGGCTCTGACCGCCCGCGGCGATCGTGTAGTAAAAGCCGCCGTCAGGATTCTTCGTGCTGAACTCGGTGGTGTTGTGCTCCGATTCGAGGTTCTGGCACCGCGATACGAACACCAGCGCTGCTTGAAGATGTTCGTCATCCGGGCCGTTGCCGGTGGCCTTGAGTCCTTCGATCAGGAAACTGGTGTTCGACAGATCAGGTCGGGAATGACTGCCGTATCCGGCACCACCGTAGCTGGGGCTGGAGATGTCGTGGCCCTCTTGGGCATCCCATTGAATGCCCTTGATAAACTTTTCCGCCCCGTCCAGGAGCTCGTCGTAGCGGCCGTCGCGATTGGCCTCGTTGAAGCAGAGGATCGCCAGGCACGTCTCGTAATTTCGGTGCCGCGAGCCTTCGGCGTAGATTCCGCCGTCGTCGTGGACGAAGCCTTTTAGGTACTCGAGGCTTCTCGCGATGAGCGGGTCTTCCGCCGTGCGTCCAGTGCGAAGCAGGGCAGTGGTGGCCAGTGCCGTGATGGCCGGTCCCGCGTGACTGCTGTAGGAGCCGTCCTCGGCCTGCCCCTGGTTTTCCAAATAGGCGATGGCCTTGGCGACGGTTTGCTCGTAGACGGCCGGATCGGGCCCAGCGACCGGCTCAGGATCGGCGGCTTGCGCCAATGCGTTGCCGGTGCAGGTTTGCCAGGCGAGAACCGCCACCAAGCCGCAATAGGCTAATATGGCGAAACGTGAACCGAGGTACCATCGCATGAGAATCCTCCCTCTCTCCGCTTCCGCTGCTGAGCGCATGTAATTCGGCCGAAAAGCCGCTCCAACCGTACCGTCACTCCAATTTTAGCCCGCGAAGGGGAAAAGGATAATTTTTACTCGCAGGTATCCTCGCCCCTAGCAGTCTGTCAGCGGACCACGGCCAAAATCTCGTCCTCGCTCATGATGAGCAGTTCTTCGTTGTCAACGACGACTTCGGTGCCGGCCCAGCTACTGAACAGCACCCGATCACCTTCGCTGACTTCGTGCTTTGCCCGGGCTCCGTTGTTCAATAATTTTCCGTCGCCGACGCTCAAGACCTTTCCCTGGCGTGGCTTTTCGCGTGCCGAGTCGGGAAGCACAATTCCCCCGGAGGTCTTCTCTTCCGATTCGAGGCGCTTGACCACCAGCTTGTCGCCGAGGGGCACGACTTTCATGTTGTAACGCTCCTAATTGAACCTGATTTCCACAACTCAATCTGTCGCTTTCGCTCGACAAGCCGCTAATTGTCTCGCGCCCAGGAAAGTGGCACAAGCCACAAACTGCCGCCGGAGGCGCGAGAATTTGACACAGATCGGCCAGCGTTTTACATTGACGATTCGCAGTGAATGCACTGGCGATGACACTTTCGAGCGAGCCGCCCGGATTCCGACATGGCACCAGCGCTGGCGAGATGTGCGCGAAACATAGCCGGTTCCACCGGTCGTACGGCTCGCCGACGTCATTTGCCCTTCTCATTGCTTCTCGCCTTCCTTGTGCTGTGGATTGGGGTTGCGCGCTCGGCCAGAAGTGAAGACGCGGCCGCGCCCGAATCGGCGATGAATGATGCCGCGATGCGCTTCTTTGAGACGGACGTGCGGCCTCTGCTGGTAGATCGCTGCTGGAAGTGCCACGGGCCGAAGCAGCAAAAGGCCGCCCTCCGGCTCGATTCGCGCGATGCCGTAATGGCCGGCGGCGATTCCGGTGCGGCCCTTGTCCCCGGAAACGTCGACGAAAGCCTGCTGACGGCGATGATCACCGGGCCGGATGCGCCGATGCCGCCCGACGGCGAACTTTCCGCCAAGCAGGTCGCCGTTTTGACCCGCTGGATTGAACTGGGTGCTCCCTGGCCGGCACACGACCTGCAGGCCGCCCGAGTGCCCGAGCCGGATTCGCAGTTCACAAACGAGGACCGCGGGCATTGGGCCTTTCGGCCGATGCGGGTGCCGGATGTCCCAGCCGTCGCGGACGAGCGGAACGACGCGAACGAAATTGATGCATTCATTGTGGACCGCCTCCAAGCCGAGGGGCTTTCGCCGGCGCCGACGGCCGATCGGTTGACGTTGCTCCGCCGGGCGACGCTCGATCTGCATGGGCTTCCGCCCACGCCGGAGCAGATCGAAAAATTTTTCGCGGACCGCTCACCCGAGGCCTACTCCAATTTGGTCGACCGGCTGCTCGCCAGCCCGCGGTACGGAGAACATTGGGCCCGCCACTGGCTCGACCTGGTCCGCTACGCCGATTCCGACGGTTACAAAGCCGACCACTACCGACCCCATGCGTGGCGGTACCGCGACTACGTCATCCGCTCGCTCAACGACGATAAGCCATACGATCGCTTCCTGATGGAGCAGCTCGCCGGTGACGAGATCGCGCCGGACGATCCGGAGGCGCTCACTGCCACCGGCTATTTGCGGCATTGGCCGTACGAGTACAACCAGCGGAATGTCGAGCGACAGTGGAACGACATCCTCAACGACGTCACCGACGTGACGGCGGACGTTTTCCTGGGATTGGGAATGGGCTGCGCCCGGTGCCACGATCACAAGTTCGATCCGATCCTGCAGGAGGATTATTTCCGACTGCGGGCGTTCTTCGCGCCGATGATGCCGCGCGATGAGACGCCGTTGGCGGACGTTGCCGCGCAGAAGCAGTACGAGGAAGAGCTTGCCCGCTGGGAGGCGGAATCCGCCGCCATTCGCGAGCGACTGGAGGAGATCGAGCGGCCCCATCTCGAGGCGGCCGCGCAGGGTGCAATCGAGAAGTTTCCTGAAAACATTCAAGCGATGATCCGCACCGACCTTGGCAATCGCAGCGGTCGGGAGCATCAACTTGCCGAATTGGCCTTCCGGCAGGTTACCTTCGAGTACGACGCCCTGGCCGGGAAGCTCAAGGGTGACGAAAAGAAAGAGTGGGAATCGCTTCAGGCCCAATTGCGCGAGTTCTCAAAGCCGGAGCCGCTGCCGGTGGCTTCGACCGTAGCGGATGTTCGCCGTGCGTGCCCCGCCACGACCATCCCCGACGATCCGCAGCAGCGGGAAATCCCACCGGGTTTCCTCTCGATTCTCGATCCCGAACCGGCCGAGATCTTGCCACCGGCTAGCGCACCGGAATCCACCGGCCGGCGAACGGCGCTGGCGCGTTGGCTGGTGCGTCCGGATCATCCTCTCACTGCCCGGGTGATGGTCAACCGCATCTGGCAGTACCACTTCGGCACCGGCATCGTGGCCACGCCCAGCGACTTTGGCCGGCTCGGAGAACCGCCCAGCCACATGGAATTGCTCGATTGGTTGGCCGTTGAATTCGTCCGCTCGGGCTATAGCACCAAGCACATGCACCGGTTGATGATGGCGAGCGCAACTTATCGGCAGCGGTCCGATGCGCCGGTCGAGCCGCAGGCCAGAGAAACGGACCCGGAGAATCGATTACTTTGGCGGATGAACGTGCAGCGCCTTTCGGCCGAACAGATTCGCGACGCGGCACTGGCGTCCAGCGGTGAACTGAATCTGACAATGGGCGGGCCGAGCGTCGATACCAACCAGTCGCGGCGGACGATTTATACGAAGGTGCTTCGCAACACGCAGGATCCGCTGCTTGATGCGTTCGACTCTCCGCCTGGATTTGAGAGCATCGCCCGGCGCGACGAAACCACTACGCCGACCCAGGCTTTGCTTATGATCAACGGTCCTTGGCTGCTCGCCCGGGCCGAGGCAATGGCTGGGCGGTTGCACGACGCGGATGCCGCGACGTGTGACGAGGTTGTCGAAAGGGCCGTGCTGTGGACGCTGGGGCGGGCGCCATCGGCGGCGGAGCGCGAAGCGCTTATTCAGTTCGTCGAGCGGTACGAGGGCGATGTGAAGCCGGAATCCAGCGATCGGGAAGAACTCCCGGATGAAGCCCTCGTCGATCTGTGTCACGTGCTGTTGAACTGCAACGCCTTTTTGTATCGAAACTGAGTCGGCCGCAGCCAGCAGGTTTTATACCGTGTTCGAACCGACAACGCCAAATAACGCAATGCGCTTGCCACATCGACAGCCGCTGTTCACGCGGCGCGACGCCCTGATCCGCGGTGGTGCCGGTTTCGGTGCGCTTGCGCTGGCGGAGTTGTTCGGCGCATCGATCGACAGTCAACTAGCGCGGGCGGCCGTTCCGCCTCGGCCGCATCATCGTCCGACGGCCAAGAACATCATCTTCCTGTTCATGGAGGGCGGGCCCAGTCACATCGACACGTTCGATCCGAAGCCGAAGCTGAACGAGCTGGCCGGGCAGCCGTTGCCGGAGAGTTATGGTCGGGTAATCACGGCGATGGGCGAAAGGGGGGCGCCGCTGTTGGCCTCGCAGCGAAAATGGAAGCAGCAGGGCGAGAGCGGCCTTTGGGTGTCCGATTGGCTACCGCACCTGGCCGAGTGCGCCGACGATCTGGCGGTCGTTCGCTCGTGCTGGTGCGACGGGCTGAACCACGTGGGCTCCGTCTGCCAAATGAACACCGGCTCGACGCTGGCCGGTCGGCCGTCGCTGGGAAGCTGGGTCAGCTACGGGTTGGGGACGGAGAACAACAACCTGCCGTCGTTCGTGGTGTTGCTTGATCGCGAGGCGATTGTCAGCGGGGGACCGCGCAACTGGGGCTCCGGCTTTCTGCCCGGTATGTACGACGGCACGCAGCTTCAGACCGGTGACGAACCGATCCCGAACCTGCACTCGCCCGAGAGCGTCAGCGATGCGCGGCAGCGGCGGAAGCTGGATCTGCTCGGCGAGCTGAATCGGGAGAATCAAGCGCAGCACCCGCTGGCCGACGCGTTGGAAGCTCGCATCCGCAGTTATGAGCTGGCATTCCGCATGCAGGCCGAAGCGCCCGAGGCGGTCGATCTGACGAAGGAAACCGCCGAGACCCGTACGCTGTACGGGCTGGATGACGAGCAGTCGGGGGCGATGGGGCGCAACTGCCTGTTGGCACGTCGGCTCGTCGAGCGCGGTGTCCGCTTCGTGCAGGTGTACCACGGCGCCGGCAGCCGTTGGGACGCGCACTCAAACATCGAGTCGAATCACACGACGCTCTGCCGCGAGATGGATCTTCCCGTGGCGGGATTGCTGAAGGATCTCAAGCGACGCGGATTGCTTGATGAAACGCTGGTGGTCTGGGGTGGTGAATTCGGCCGCACGCCAATGAGCGAGAAGGGCAACGGCCGCGATCACAATCCCACCGGCTTTACCATGTGGATGGCCGGAGGCGGTGTCCGCGGCGGTCAAGCAATCGGCACGACCGATGACTTGGGCCTGCACGCCGTCGAAGATCGGCTTCACATCCACGACCTGCACGCCACGATGCTCGATCTGTTGGGCGTAGACCATTCGCGGTTGGTGTATCTGCACAAGGGGCGTCCGGAACGGCCGACGCTCAACGAAGGCGGCGCCTATCGGCAAATCCGCGGCGTATAGCAGGTCTTCGCTTGTCAAATTGAGCCACAGTGGTTCGCCCGGTTGGTCGCCGTTTGCCTTTGCCGGCCCGGGCAAGGTATGCTCTGAAGGGATTCGCGCTGGCCGCAGATGCTGGCGCGGCTCGTAAATTTCGGGAACGTTCACTCCTCTCTTTCCGCCAATTCGCGGCAGGTGAACGTCCCGCATCGCGCAGTAATTCAGATGTCTCGTGGGCGTCCCGTGAGTATCGCGAAGGCGATTCGGCTCGAAGGAGTACTTGATATGCAATGCACCAGATACGCGTGGGCGGCGATCGTCATCGGCCTTGGCGCTGCGCTTGCGATGGCAGTCACGCCCGCCACTGCGCAGCAGTCGGCCGACGCGCAGGTCTACGACGTGATTATCCGAGGCGGGACCATCTACGACGGCACCGGCGCGCCGGGTTTTCGAGGTGATGTCGCGATCCAGGGAGAACGCATCGCCGCCATCGGCGATCTGGGGGATGCGCACGCGGAAACCGTGATCGACGCGGAAGGCATGGCTGTCTCGCCCGGCTTTATCAATATGCTCAGTTGGGCCACTGAATCACTACTGGTCGATCCGCGGGCGATGAGCGACATCCGTCAGGGAGTAACGCTGGAGGTCTTCGGAGAAGGCTGGTCGATGGGGCCGCTGAGCGACGAGATGCGGCGCGACCTCGTCGCGAGGCAGGGTGATCTGCGGTACGAGGTACCCTGGACGACGCTTGCCGACTATCTCCGGTATCTGGAGCAGCGCGGCGTGGCTGTGAATGTCGCTTCGTTCGTCGGCGCGACGACGGTGCGGATTCACGTGCTTGGATACGAAGATCGGGCGCCGACCGACGAAGAACTTCAGCAGATGCAGCGGCTGGTGCGGGACGAGATGCACACAGGTGCGCTCGGTGTCGGCACCTCACTTATCTATGCGCCCGCCTTCTATGCGGAGACGCCGGAGCTGATCGCGCTGTGCAAGGTCGCCGCCGAGAATGGGGGAATGTACATCTCCCACATTCGCAGCGAAGGCAACCGGCTGCTGGAGTCGATCGACGAGCTGATCGAGATCGCGCGCGAGGCGAAAATCCCCGCGGAGATTTACCATCTTAAGGCCGCCGGCGAAGCGAACTGGCACAAGCTCGATCAGGTGATTGCCAAGGTCGAGGCCGCCCGTGCGGATGGGCAGTACATCACCGCCGACATGTACACCTACCCGGCCGCCGCAACCGGGTTGAACGCCACCATGCCGCCCTGGGTGCAAGAGGGCGGCTTTGAGCAATGGCGCAACCGCTTGAAGGATCCGGTCGTGCGCCAGCGCGTTGCCAATGAGATGCGCACGCCGACCGACGATTGGGAAAATCTGCTGATGATGGCCGGATCACCCGAGAAGGTGCTGCTGGTCGGCTTTAAGAGCGAAATGCTCAAGCCGCTGACCGGCAAGTCGCTGGCCGAAGTCGCACGCTTGCGAAACCAGACGCCGGAGGAGACCGCCATGGACCTGGTGGTCGAGGACGGCAGCCGCGTGGAGTGCGTCTACTTTCTGATGAATGAGGAAAACGTCAAGAAGAAGGTCGCGCTGCCGTGGGTCAGTTTCGGCTCGGATGCATCGACCCCGTCGGCCGAGGGAGTGTTTCTCAACTTCAACCCGCATCCGCGCGCGTACGGGACGTTTGCCCGGCTGCTGGGCAAGTACGTTCGCGAAGAGCAGGTGATCCCACTGGAGACCGCCATTCACCGGATGACGGGGTTTCCGGCCTCGAACCTCGGCTTGCGGCGGCGGGGACGCATCCAGAAGGACTATTACGCCGACCTGGTCGTGTTCGACCCAGCCAAGGTGATCGATCACGCCACGTACGAAAAGCCGCACCAGTACGCAACCGGCGTGCGCGACGTGCTGGTCAACGGCGGCCTTGTGCTGGCCGGGGGCGAGTACACCGGCGCCAAGCCGGGACGGGCGGTCTGGGGCATCGGCCGCTGGCGGAATCCGGCCCATCGCAAGCCGGTCGAGGTATCCGAAAAGGCGGCCGCCATTCATCGCGCCGGCTTCGTCTTCGACGGGCACAACGATCTGCCGTGGCAGGTCCGTAACAAGGCCTCGCGGAACTTCAATCGTCTCGATATAGCCCAGCCGCAGGAGGCGCTGCACACCGACATTCCGCGGCTGCGGGCCGGCAACGTCGGCGCTCAGTTCTGGTCGGTCTATGTCCCGGCGGAAACGGCCCAGCAAGGCACGGCCTTGCGCGAAACGCTCGAGCAGATCGAGCTGGTGCACGCGATGGTCGAGCGCTATCCGGAGACGTTTGCCCTGGCGCGGACCGCAGGCGACGTCGAGCGGATCCGCCAAGACGGCAAGATCGCTTCGCTGATCGGCGTGGAAGGTGGCCATTCGATCGAGGATTCGCTCGCCGTGCTCCGGCAACTGTACGAGCTCGGCGCGCGCTATATGACGCTGACCCACTCCGACACGCTCAGTTGGGCCGACTCGGCAACCGACGAGGCTCGCCACGGCGGCCTCTCCGTCTTCGGGGAAGAGGCCGTCCGCGAGATGAACCGCCTGGGTATGCTCGTCGACCTGTCGCACGTCTCGGTGGAGACGATGCGCGACGCCCTGCGGGTGAGCGAGGCGCCGGTCATCTTTTCACATTCCTCGGCCCGGGCGATTGCCGATCACCCGCGCAATGTTCCGGACGACGTCCTGCGGGAAACGGCGCGAAACGGCGGCCTGGTGATGGTCAACTTTTACTCGGGCTTTGTCGTCCCTGGGTCGGCCGAGCGGCGAGCGAATCTGTTCGACGTGCGCCGGGAGCTGCGGCAGCAATTCCCGGACGATGCCGACTTCGAGCGTGAGCTGGCACGCTGGCGAGTGGAGAATCCGATCGAGCCGGGGAGCATTCACGACGTCGTGGACCACATCGATCACATCGCCCGGGTGGCCGGAGTGGACCACGTCGGCATCGGCTCGGACTACGACGGAGTCGACCTGCTGCCGGCACAGCTAGAAGACGTCTCCACTTACCCCCGCATTACGCAGGAGCTGCTCACCCGCGGCTACACCGCCGAAGAGATTCACAAGATCATGGGCGGCAATATGATGCGGGTGTTGCGGGCAGCGGAACAGGTGGCCAAGCGCTTCCAAATGCAGTGAGCGGCCGCTGCAGCGTTGGCTGCTCGGGCATGCGTCCGCCGTGCGACTGGCGACACTATTCGATGCGGTCAAGCGCTTCACCGAGCAGGGACGCGAAATTGTCGAGCCTGTGCATCGGCTCGGCGATGCCGGGGTGAACGAAGATCCGTACGCGCTTGACGTAGTCGTCAAATTGTTCGCGGGCCAGCGTGCGGACGACCGGCGACACGTCTCCCAGTTTTCGGTAGCGGTCTTCCTTGGCGAAGTAGACGTCGATATCGAATTCGACTTCGCGCTGGACCGGTGGGGCGTCAAAAAGGATTTGATGCCCGGCCACCTCCTGGCCGAGTTCCGCACTGGCCAGCTCGGCGACCTGCTGGGCACACTGGACCAGCCAGGGATAGGGGCGGCGGGCCAGACGCTGATACAGCGAGCGATCTTCAAAGATGCTGTACTGCGTCAACCGTTTGTACAGCCGCCGCGTGGGGCCGAACAGGTCGTCGAGCAGTTCGCCGGCCGGACCATCGCCCGCCGCCTGGCGCAAAGCGGCGATCATCTCCTGCTCGGTGAGGCGAAAAAGCGCGTCCAGGTCCAGCTCCGAGTGCAGGATGTAAAACGCCCGCTGCAGCATGGCTGTCGCCGAGCGCACTCCGTGGTGCCAATAGACTTCGCTGAACATCACGTAGCGGGCGAAGACCATCATCTCGGCGGCGGTTTTGCCTTTCTCCGTGATGGCCAGGGCCGTTCCGTCCTCGCTCAAGCACAAGCTGCGAATGAGCCGTGACTGATCGAAGTTGCGCCCGTACGGCACGCCCGCGTGCAGGCTGTCGCGCATGAGGTAGTCCATCTTGTCCACGTCGATGGGCCCGGACAGAATGCTGCGCAGCATCAGGGACTTGCTGTCGCCAGCCTCGCCGGAGAGCGTTTCCACGATTTCGCGGGGCTGGATTCCCCACTTGTCGCGCAACACGTCGACCAATTCGCCTTCCAGAAGAAAGCTGTTGGCGAACACCTCGTGCGAAGGGACGTCCGGGAGGTGAAGGTCCTCGATCGGGTGGCAGAACGGCCAATGCCCCAGGTCGTGCAGCAGCGAAGCGGCCAGCAGCAACTCCGCATCGTGGGGTCCAATCGCCGCGGCAAATCTCACGTCGCCCGCTAAAGAGCGAAGGTAGAGCAGCGTCAGGCGATACACGCCCAAGGCGTGCTCAAAACGGGAATGGTGGGCGGCCGGGTAGACCAGCCCCACCAGCCCGAGCTGGCTGATTCGGCTCAAGCGGCGGAACTCGGGCGCGTCGATGATCTGGCGTACCCGGTCCGTCATCGGTACATCCAGCTCCGGCGGAATGCGGATCAGCCCCGTGTGGCCGTCCAGCCCTGCAACTTCTGGAATTTCGCGGATCGTGGACATGGGCCGCGCGGAGGAGACCGCGATGGATTAGGCGAGGCTTTTGGCTTTGTACACGCTTCGGTAATGCGGAATATCCCCGAACTCGCCGAGGACGAGGTGCTGCTGAACTGACTGGTGAAACCTTTGCGCGACCGGCGGAGCCGGCGGCGCCTCATAGACCGGGTGCAGGCCCATCGTCATTCGCAACAGAACGGTCACCACCAGATAAAAGCAGTAGTGGAAAAAGCCATTGCCCATGTCCAGGTCGTAACAGAGATAGGCCGTCGATGCGCCGAGAAAGAGATAAATCGGCGCGACGATGACCATCGACCACACCTCCGGCTGAGACTCGCCGAAGAGGAGCGGATAAATGGAGGCATGCGCGGCCCACAGTGCCGCATAGATCGCCGAACAGACGGCGGTGCGAATTGCCAACGACATGCCGCTGTAGGCTTCCAGTTCTTCGTCTCGCAGAAAAGTGTAACCTGCCCAGCAAAGCGGAGGCGCTAGCAGCACCGCACCCAGCGCGAGAAAGGGCGTCTTGTCCTCCGCGCCGCGTAACAGCCACGCTGCCAATACCACAACCAGTACGGCACCGCAGATCGCCACCACCAAAACCGGCTGAACGGTGGTCTTCTTGCGAGCGATCGGCTTGAGAACGTACTGTCCCGCGGCGTCCTTGGCACCGGCCTCCGAATGCTCGGGAGAGTGAACGACGACCTCGTCACTGGCTTTGGGTATCGCAATCGCGTGCTTACACTTGGGGCAAGTACCGCTCTTGCCAGCGAACTTTTCGTTGACGTTAAAGCGAGCGTAACAACCAGGGCAAGTGACTCGGATGGGCATGCGCAACTTCTTCGGGGCGACGGAAACTCAGGACGAAAAAAGACCGGCAACAGCAGGCAGTCCGATCGCGATTCGCTCCGGCGAATGCCTGTGCCGTCCGCGATTGGCTACGCCTTAGTTTCGCCTGCGGCCGCCACCGACGTCAACCGCGGCAGAAAAGCGCGTCGTGAGCCCGAGATATTAATCGCTTGCGTGGGGAAGCCGCGCCCGTGCACGTGCCAAGCATGAGACCGAGGCGATTGCCGGTGGCGGTCTGCTTCGTTCTAGCGCGCCGCCGATCGGCGACGTCGAAGTGCGGCAACAAGTGCAATCACAAGTCCGCTGCCGGCCAGCAGTCCCGTAGAAGGTTCCGGGATGGGAACTCCCTGCAGATCGACGTGCCAGCCTTCGATTTGCCCGGCGGGATTCCGGCCGAAGCCGGCGATGTAGCGGCCGTCGGGCGAGATGCTCCGTGCATCCACCAGCGTCCAGCCGCCCAGGTCCACGCCAAGATCGGTGAGAACCTCGTTCAGATTTCGCATTCCATTATCCGCGTCCCAGATGAAGGCGTCGCGCTCGAAGGGGGAACCTTCGCTGCGTACGGCGCTGAACCCGACGATGAATTCTCCATTTTCCGAAGCATCAAAAGCACGGCTTTGAAAAGCTCCGCCAGGCAAGTCGTCCAGCCCGACCATCCCCTCGGCTTCGGTCCAGCGGAACGCTTCCGGACCGCTCGCGGAAAGGCCTTCGCCGACGACGACCGTACCGTCCGGCGAGATGCCCTGCGCAAAGCTGGAAAACCCGCCCCCGGAAAGATCGCCGAGACCTTCCAGTCCGTCGGCCATCGTCCAGCGGAATGCCTCCGATCCATTGCCCGACTCCGATTGGCCGGCGATAACCGCCCCGTCCGCCGAGATGCCGCGGGCGTCGCTATGAAAAGTTCCACCGGCGAGATCGCCCAAGCCCACCAAACCGTCCTCATCCGTCCAGCGAAAGGCTTCGATCCCGGCGGCGACATTCGAGCGGCCCGCAATCACCGAGCCATCGCCGGAAATGGCAAAGCCGCGGGCGTTGAAGCCGCCCCCGTCCAAGTCGCCCAAGCCGACCATTCCCTCGGCCATCGTCCAGCGAAACAGTTCCGTCCCATCGCTGGAGCGAGCTTCGCCGGCAATAACACTGCCGTCGCTGGAGATGGCACCCAGGTTGCGGCTGAAGACGCTGCTGCCCGGCAGATCACCCAGGCTCACCATTCCGTCTGCCATGGTCCAGCGGATCGCTTCCGTCCCTTCGAAGGAACTACTCCACCCGGAGACGACCAATCCGTCATCCGAGACGGCCATGCCGCGGCTGTCGCCTCCACCGGGCAGATGGCCGAGTCCCGTGAAGATGGCGGCGGGCGCGGCGGGGATGTTCCAAATGGCGATCAGCGCTAAGCACGTCGTGATGATTACTTTCTTCGTTCCGGGCATCGTACGCTGCCTTGTTCGAGTCGCAGTGGCGAAGAGTGCGAGTTTCCGGTGGACGTCCGGACGCGCCGGTACAGAATACCGACGGACCAGTCACTCTCCGGAGGGATCGCCTGAGGAAGTCTGTTCCGCTGCCGGTGCTGCTCGTTCGACCTGACGGAAAGCGGAGAAACGCGGCTAGCCCCACCGCACGAAGCGGGGAAGACAAGCAACTGGGCAGTAGTTCCAGCTTATTTGCCGGTGCGGAGCCGGTCAACCAATCCGCCGGGTGGCGATCCTCGCAAGCGCCAGTGCAGCGATTTTCAAGGCTCGTCGCCGTCCAACGGGGTCCGCACCCCCAAGCTCAGCGTATGGGCGAAAAGCTCATCCGCCGAGTACCGCGGCAACTCGACCTACCATTCGAGCTCGTCTGCGATACCGCGATCACCACCACAAGCGACACCGAGAGAAGCTTGTCGATTCTGTGCAAGCTCCGGAAAAATCGTGGTGCGTGTGCGGCAGTCGAGTCGTGCCATGTTGCAAGGAAGCTTGTTGTATCCGGGCGGCGATAGTTGCCGCCGATCGATCGGCCAAGCTGATTTGACCTCGCTCGGACTAGTCGTGATACTGGCCGTGTCGAGGCCTCCCTACAGGTTGCATGCCCTGCGGCATGCAATGGCCAGTGCGTTGAAATTGAATTTCTACTGTGAGTACGATGAGCATCAGAACATGATATCGCAACACGTGATTCAATCGTTCCTACGCGCAATCCTGATCGCGATCTGTGCCATCACCATCGCCAACACAGCCGCCGCCCAGTCTCGGCCGAACGTCGTGCTGATTATGACCGACGACCAGGGTTGGGGAGATCTGGGTATGAATGGAAATGACAAGATCCGTACGCCTCGGCTGGACGGCCTGGCCCGGCAGAGCGTTGTGTTCGACCGCTTCTACGTCTCTCCGGTGTGTGCCCCAACGCGGGCGTGCCTGATGACCGGGCGGTACAACTACCGTACGGGCGTGGTCGACACCTACATCGGTCGGGCGATGATGCACTCCGACGAAGTAACGATCGCAGAGATGCTCTCGGCCGCCGGCTACCGAACCGGCATCTTCGGTAAGTGGCACCTGGGCGACAACTACCCGCTCCGGCCCAACGACCAGGGCTTTGAGGACTCGCTCGTCCACAAGGGAGGCGGCATCGGGCAGCCTTCTGACCCGCCCGGCGGAGATCACTACTTCAATCCGACGCTGTATCGCAACGGAGCGGCCGAGAAGACCGAAGGGTATTGCAGTGACATCTACACAACCGCGGCGATCCGGTTCATCGAGCAATCGGAGGATCGGCCATTTTTCGTCTACCTGCCATTCAACTGTCCGCACTCGCCGTTCGAGATCGCCGACCGATATGTGCAGCCCTACCTGGAAACGGGGCTCGACGAGCAGACGGCCAAGATCTACGGCATGGTCGAAAACATCGACGAAAACGTGGGGCGGTTGCTCGATGCTTTGGAAGCGAAAGATATAGCCGAAAACACGATCGTCGTCTTCTTGACCGACAATGGCCCGAACGGGCAGCGCTACAACGGCAACATGAGAGGCGTCAAAGGAAGCGTCTACGAGGGCGGCATTCGCACCGCCTGCTTCGTTCGCTGGCCGACGGAACTCGACGCGGGGCATCGGGTCGACCAGATCGCCGCCCATATCGATTGGACGCCTACGCTCCTGGCGGCGTGCGGGGCGGAGCCGCCGGCGAATGTCCGGTTCGACGGCCGAAACCTGCTGCCGTTGCTCCGTGGAGATCGTGTCGATTGGCCCGAGCGAACGCTTTACCTGCAGTGGCATCGAGGCGATCAGCCGCAGCCGCTGCGGGCATTTGCGGCCGTAGGACAGCAGTATAAGTTAGTTCAGCCACGGGGTGTGCAGCCGGACGCGAACCCCGGCGACCAAGACTTACAGCTTTACGATCTTCAAGCCGATGCGAGCGAAAGCCGCGACCTGAGCAAAGAAATGCCGGACCGTGTTGCCTCGATGAAGGAGGATCACCTGGCGTGGTTTCGCGACGTGAGCGCCACGCGAGGCTACGATCCGCCGCGGATTCAATTGGGCACGCCGCACGAAGACCCGGTGGTGCTGACGCGGCAGGACTGGCGCGGGCCGCGTGCCGGGTGGGGAGACAACTCGCTGGGGCACTGGGAAGTTAAAAACGACGAGCCAGGCACATATCACATCACTGTGCGATTCGCGCCGGACGAGTCCATGCGGACGGCTTACTTCCGCTTGGGCGATGTCGAAGCAAAAGGCCACGTCAATGATGGTGAGCGGACTCATGCGTTCCACGTTTCGCTTCCTAGTGGAAGCCAACGACTGGAGGCCTGGCTCGACAATGGCGACACAACGACGGGGGTGCAATACGTCGAGGTCGCGCGCGAGCAATAGCCGGCGCTACGCCCCATCCGCGGATTCGTCAAGCGTGTTTACGTGCCGGCCGCATCCGTGACGAGGTACTGCACGCTGAACATCTCGTTCGGATCCGTCCACACGGTGTGCACGCGAAAGCCGGCAGTTCGCGCCAACTCGCGGAAGCCCTCCAGATCGTATTTGTGGCTGCTTTCGGTGTGGATCGTCTCGCCAAGCGAGAAGGAGAACTCCGCATCGTCCAGCGTCACGACCTGATCTTCCAGGCTTATCAGGTGCATCTCCACTCGGCCGCGATCCGCATTGTATACAGCATGGTGTCGGAACCGCTCCGGGCGGAAATCGGTGTCCAATTCGCGATTGAGCCGGACCAAAAGATTCCTGTTGAACGATGCCGTGACGCCGCGATCATCGTCGTACGCACGTTCGAGCACGGCGGGACCTTTCTTCAAATCGGCGCCGATAACTAGACCACCTCCCGGCCCGCACTGCTCGGCCATCCGTCGCAACAGCCGCCCGGCGGCGTCGGGCCCGAAGTTGCCAATTGTGGAGCCGGGAAAGTATACGACGCGGCGCGCGACGGTCCGGCGAGCGTCCGGCAGTTCGAACGGCCGTGAAAAGTCGGCACATACCGGCATCACGTCCAGATCCGGATACAGCGCGAGCAACTGCCCGGCAGTATGCTGCAAATGCTCGCCCGAAATATCGACCGGCACATATGCGGCCGGGCGCTTGATCGCGTCGAGCAGCAGCCGCGTCTTGATGCTGCTGCCGCTGCCGTATTCAATCAGCATGCAGTCCGACCCCAGCAGATCGACGATCTCGCCGACACGCTGCTGCATGATCGAGAGTTCCGTCCGGGTCGGGTAGTACTCCTCCAGTTCGCAGATGCGATCAAACAGTTGCGAACCCCGCTGATCATACAGATACTTGCAGGGGATGCTCTTCTGCGGCTCGGAGAGACCACGCAGCACGTCCTGCCGCATCTGGCTGCGGCTTGGCTTTCGGTCCAGCATTCCGGTTCGCTTTTGCGATGGGTTCATCGGGGCTCCCTGGCCAAGCGGATGCCGCTGAACTGCCAGCGAGCCGATGGCGGAAAGAAGTTGCGATAGGTCGGGCGAATGTGCGACTGCGCGGTGGCGCAGGACCCGCCGCGCAGGACCATCTGATTGCACATGAACTTGCCGTTGTATTCGCCCAGTGCACCAGTGGCGGGGCGATAGCCGGGATAGGCGCAATAGGGGCTGCAGGTCCACTCCCAGACGTCGCCGAAAATCTGCGAGATGGCCCCTTTTTCCGATTCGTCGCTTACCGGAGCCGGATGAAACCGCTCGGACTCCACGAAATTGCCCTCGGGTGGCACATCGCACGCCGCGGTCTCCCATGCGGCCTCGGTCGGCAGCCATGCTCCCGCCCAGCGGGCGAAGGCGTCGGCTTCGTAGTAGCTCACGTGACAGACCGGCTCGGCGGGATCCAAGTCGCGCATGCCGCCGAGCGTGAAGATCTGCCAGCGATCGCCGACGTGTTCCCAATAGAGTGGTGCCGCCCAGCCGTCGTTGACCACCGTGCTCCAACCATCCGAAAGCCACAACTCTGGCCGCGCGTAGCCGCTGTCCTCGATAAACTCCAGATACTCGCTATTGGTCACCAGCCGTGATGCCAGTTCGAATGCTTCGATCCAGCGCCGATGCCGGGGACCTTCATTGTCGAATGCAAAGCTGCCTCCGTCGTGGCCGATCGTTTCCAGTTGCTCCCGGTACGTCTGCCAAGCCAGCTGCGGCTGAGCACTACCGGGCCGGGAAGCGGTACGGTGGTAAACCGGCCGCAACGGGTTGCACGAAAAGACGTGCTTGATGTCCGTGAGGATCAGTTCCTGATGCTGCTGTTCGTGGTGCAGCCCGATCTCCACGACCGCCAGCAGATCGTCGCTTTCGTCCAGACGGCCCGAGGAGAGCAAATCCTCGACGCGCTCGTCGACCGTGTGGCGATAGTCCATCACTTCGCGGAGCGTCGGCCGGGATAGCACGCCCCGCTGCGAACGTGGGAATTGCTTGCCCACACTGTTGTAGTAGGAGTTGAACAGATAGCCGTAAGCGGGATCATGAGGCTCCTCCTGCGGATGAACCTTGCTCCACACGAAGTTCTCAAAGAACCAGGTCGTGTGTGCCAGGTGCCAACGCGTCGGGCTCACATCCGGCATGGATTGAATGACGACATCTTCCGGCTCTAATGGCTCGGTGAGCCGTTCGCTAAAGCGGCGGACCGTGCGGAAAAGTTCCAGAAGTACTGCACTATCCCTCCTAGGTAAAGTCGTGGACTTGGTTACTGCAGTTGCGGCCACGGTGCGTCTCCTTAGATGCCACGCGAAGGTGGCGAATGTGGGGGAGATATATTGAATTTGCCCAGTTCGATCGTAAACAATTCGATCAAAATACAACGACGTTTCTTGTTACCGCGACCCTTGCCGCAGCGCCTGACTGTGGGAAATAGCTGAAAGAGGGCAGCAAGCAGACGCGTTCGTATCGGCAGCAGCTTACGTGCCAATCGAAATGGCATACGGCCCAGAGCGTTTCAAGCGGAAAGCGAACGCCGAAAATCCAAATCCGGGCTCACCCTAACACACGTCCGCGACGATTACCACCGGCGAGCGGGGCAAGTTTTCGTAGCGAATCCGGAGCCGCCGGCGACAAGCTGCCGCGTCAACTTGTCCAGGCGCCTGGGTGTTTCACGCGAGCTCTTCGGCCGACACCGGATTGGCCGAAGGCGACCGAGGTAACTAGGATGGGGCGGGACTGTTCACGGTCGGATCAGACCTATCCGATTCAGGGAGAAGGACGAGGCGATCGCCGAACCAACGGCTATCCACTCAAGTGACCGATGCCTGATCCAAACTACAGCGGCGAAGAGGCGGGCGGGTTTTGGCCGTGGATGATCGGCATCCTGCTAATTTTCATCCTGCTCGTCGCGTGGACCAGTTGCTAGCGCGCGCGTTCGAGCGTCAGGCGGCGCGCCGGTTTGCGACGCCCGATGAGGTCGGGCACGGTCCTATTGATCGCCGTAGACCTGCGTGCTCTCTTCCTTGGTGACCGGGTCGGTTACTTCATCGGTTCGAACCTGCACGACCAAGCGTTGATCGCCCGGCTGAATTCCTTTGATCTTCGCCCGATAGGTGACATCGGCCTTTGGCGCGAGCTTGCGCAGTGGTTCGAAGTGCAACTGGTTGCCCTGGATTTCAGATGCACCAGGGCCTTCGCCGCTGAGCAACTGCATGCCCGGCGGTGCGATAGCCACCACGGTGACGTTGGTGGCCTCTTTTGTGCCTTGATTTACCACGCGGATCTCGTATTCTGTTTCGCCGCCGACCTCGATCGGGTCTTGCACATCGACCACCTCGAAGCGGATCGCCACCAGCCCCTTTACGCTTACCGTCTGGCGAGCCTCGCGCAGGAGTCCCCGATCGGCCTTGCCCTCGATCCGCAAAATCTGCTCACCGGCTTCCACCGGCAGCGTGACCAGTTCGACGCTGCCACTATCCTTGGCGGGCAGCGCATCCAGTCCCCAATAGACGGCATGGCTGGCTTCATCGTATTGCCCATGGTTGTTCGCCCGCACGAACTTCATTCCCTTGGGTAGATACGTCACCAGTTCGACGTCCTGTGCGTCGGCCGTGCCAGGATTGGCCACACCGACGGTATAGACTGCTTGGCGATCCAGATATCGGACGGCCGGTCCTTCGACGGTCACATCCAACCCCGGAGCAACGACTTCCACGGCGAATTGACTGTCGACGCGTAGTCCTGCGTCGGCTTTGGCGGTCAGAACGCTGTCAATGCGGCCCTCTTGCTCGGCGGTCAGCACCAGGTCTAACTCCCGTGTTTCACCAGGTGCAAGTGTGCCGACTTCGAACTCCAGCGCCTGGCCCGAGGGATGTCGAACGCCAAGCGGCACGTTGTAAAGCAGCAACACTCCGGTGGCGGGTCCGCTGCCCGGATTGGAGATATCTATCTTGAGGAGCACATCTTCGCCGATCATCACCGGCCGGGAATCGGAGACCTTAAGATTCAACTCCGGCTTGGTGGCGGTCACCCGAGCGGAAGCCTGCGTCTCGAACTGCACTCGTGCAACGCTGCCGATTTCGCCCTCCGCATGAGGCTGCAGTCGCATCTCCAGCGTGATTTCGCCACCCGGCTCGAGGGTGCCTTGCTCCCATACCAGTTGACCGTCGGGAGTCTCCGTCGCCTGTGGCGACGTACCGAGCAATTGCGTTCCTTCTGGAACAGTGTCGTATACCAATAGATTATGGGCGGGCACTTCGCCGTCGTTGCGAACCTGGATCGTGAAGCGGCACTCTTTGCCGACTTGTATTTCCGGAGGAGCGATTTTCGTGACCGTGATGGTGGGAATCTGTGGGCCTTCCAG
This sequence comes from Pirellulales bacterium, assembly GCA_040880125.1. Lineage (GTDB taxonomy): Bacteria > Planctomycetota > Planctomycetia > Pirellulales > JBBDJB01 > JBBDJB01. The sequence continues at coordinate 54,064 of JBBDJB010000032.1, forward strand.
CTTCTTCGCGCCGGGGCGACCCGTACCGTCGGTTCCAGCCGCCGGGGCAAATCCGCTCTGCGCACTCGGCTGCCCGTAGGAGGCATCCGCAGTGAAATCGTTCGCCGCATCCGCAGCCGGCAATGGCTGGGCATGATGGACGTCGGCAGCAGGTAAGAGATGTTCTGGCTCACCGACCGCCGCGTTGCTGCCCGCTAGTTCGTCGGACGGTACGAACTGGCCCTGGTTCGAGGTCGAAAGTACTGTCGACTCCGCCGGCTGCCGCCCGGATACCTCCGGCAGCGTTCCCGTTGCGCCGCTGGCATCGGTGACGGATTGGCCGGTTGCAGCCGCTCCGATTGCCGCAGTTCGGGCCATCGGATTGGGTCGACCTCCCAGCCCGACCTGGAATGACGGTCCTGCAAGCTCCGGCGCCGTGGTGTCCTCAGCGAACGCTGCACTCGCCGGAGGTGCAGTGTAGCGTTCCTCCTCGCCGCGGTTCTGCCGGTATGGATTTTCGTTGATTTGATTTGCTTGCCGGACATTGCTCCCCTGGGGCGAGTTTGAAGAGAGTTGATCCGTGGCGGTGGTGCTTTGCTCAAGGCTGCTTGCCGATGGGATGTCGCTATCCGCGCCTCCCGCTTGAACCGCCAACTGTTGCGGCTGTTGCATAGGGCGATGACTTTCGGCGTAGCGGTCAGTCCCACCAGAAAGTTGCAGATTCGCCGTCTCAACCCCTTGAGGCTCGTCGGATTCCGATGGAAGGCGCCGAGCATCGGCCGGGGGAGCAAAGGGGTTCTTCGTTTCGCCATCGTCGTCGGCGATCGCTCCGGGAGCCGGCGAAGGCGACTTTGGGAGCGTCTCTGGCGAGTCGGTCGCCTCCGTTTGTTCCGACTGCTTTTCGGAGTCCGAACGCCCGTAACGGGCCTGAGCGATCGCAATCAACCCCAGGGCGACGACGATCGAAAGAACAGCTAATCGGAGGATCAGACGCTTCATGGACATAGTCCCGTGAAGAAGTGCGATGATGACGCGTCACAGCCGGTGCGGAACACCGCCTATACGGCTGAATTCGCGTTGCGCGCGAACTGCCGCACAGCGGCCGCCCTTGGCGGAGTCGCCTAACTAGCAGAATCTGGCGAGACGCGGAAGAGCAGTTGGCGTTCCTGCGAAGGGCCCCAACGTCTCGCGGACTGGCTTGTCGATGTGGACGATTGGGCGGATTATCGTAAACTTGGCACAAGGGCAGGAGATTGCGAGAGTGGCGGAATTGGCAGACGCGCTGGACTTAGGATCCAGTGGGGAAACCCGTGGGAGTTCGAGTCTCCCCTCTCGCATTGGCGGCTGCACTGCGGTGCGATGTGGCGCGGTTCCATGTCAGAAGTTGCAACTGGGGCGGTGCTTACGGCACGGCTGGGTTTGCCCCTGATTATGCTCCGGATCGACCGGTTTCGTGCAATTCGGTGCGAGGGACGGCGGTTTTGGCGCGAGCTGTTCGGCACCATATTCGGCACCACTCGGCACCATAGTGGGCACCACTTGCTGGCCGTTCTCGGCGTCGATGCCTACGGCGAATCGCGGCTCGCTTTCATCCGGAGACGGTGACGCGGCAGGCACGGCGGGCAAGGACTCCACGGCGGCAGATTGCTCCGCGACACCCAAATTGGTGTACGTGTTCATCGTCAAGTTGATGTCCGAATGCCTTGCCAGCAGCTGGGCCACCTTGGGGGCCACTCCGGAGCGAGTCAGTTTGGTGATGAAAGTCGTCCGCAGTGCGTGGAAGTCGACGACGCAGCCGTGGTGGAATGGCCAAATTCATTGGTCGCAGTCTCCGCTGCGTTAGCACCAGCGGCAAATTCGACCTCACCTGACGAGTAGGGGTATCATTTCGTCACTTCAACACCAGCCAGCGGTCGATATGACCGAGCCGCGCTAGATGGGCCGCTCTGGGATCGGTCGGAGGCACTAACCGCATCAGGCCGGATGGCGATCAAATGGACGCGGACGGGTTAGTATCCGCTTGCACTTCGGCTCGAAGCCCCGCAAGCAGTGCTTGGAGCGCTTTGATTTCAACCGGCTTGACCAAGTGGTGTTCGAAACCAGCCTCCCTGGTACGCCGCCGGTCTTCCTCCTGCCCCCAGCCGGTCAACGCCACTAGAACGCACTGTTTGCCCGTTGGCATGTTCTGGATACGGTTGGCAACTTCATATCCGCTCATTCCCGGCATGCCTAAATCGAGCAGCACCACAGATGGTTGAAAGGACTGGATCGCATCCAGTGCGGCAGGCCCATCGTGCGCCGTCTGCACGTGGTTCCCCAGTTTGCTTAACACCAACGCCAGACTTTTCGCGGCATCGTGATTGTCATCGACAACAAGCACACGGCTGCCCATGGCGAGGTCGCTGAGGAACCGGTCTACAACAGGACTTTCAATAACGGACGCCGCCTGCGGTTCCGCAAGCGGCAGGTGGACGATGAACTCGGCACCGCTACCTTCACCTTCGCTGCGGGCTTCGATCCAGCCGCCTTGCATTTCTACTAAACGTTTGGCCAACGCCAGACCGATCCCCAGTCCGCCTTGCGCCCGTTTATGGTCTCGGTCAGCTTGCGCGAACATGTGAAACAACTGCGGCAGCACTGTCGTTGAAATACCGACTCCCGTGTCACGAACGGAAATAGCCACCTCACCATTATTTGGTTCTGCGGAAAGCCAAATACTTCCACCAGCCTCGGTATACTTCGCTGCATTGTTGAGTAGATTCGCGACAACCTGCGAGAGCCGAACAGGGTCCACCACGACGTTTAGCTGCTCCTCGGGAAGCGACAGAGTGAAGCTGTGTCCAGATTCCTCTATGAGCGGCTTACTCGTTTCGACGGCGCTGTGGAGTACTTCTGAAAGATCGAGCAGTTCGGGACGAAGTTCGATCTTTCCGCTGGTGATCCGGGATACTTCGAGGAGATCGTCCACCAGTCGGACCATATGGTCGACCTGCCGCTCCATAATCTCCTGAATTGGGAGAGCATCAGAACTGACCGGCGTTGACATGCGTAGAAGCTGCAGCGAATTGCGGATGGGCGCCAGAGGATTTCGAAGTTCGTGGGCCAGCGTTGCAAGGAAGTCATTCTTGCGCCGATCCGTTTCTGCCAACTCCGCGAGCCGCAGCCGCAGTTGGGCCTCAAGCTGCTTGCGCTCACTGATGTCCCTCACGATGCCCGTAAAGAGCCGTTGCGTTCCTAGGTTGAACGTGCTGACGGCCAGGTCCATTGGGAAGGTTGAGCCGTCTTTGCGCCTTCCTACCACCTCACGACCGATGCCAATGATTTTGGCCTGGCCGGTGGCGAGGTAATTGTCGAGGTAGCCATCGTGCTGGCTGTGATAAGGCTCGGGCATCAACTCTTTGACGTTCTGCCCAATCACCTCCCTGCGCAGATAGCCGAATAGCATCTCCGCAGCCGGGTTGAATGATTCAATGTTGCCACGCTCATCAATGGTGATGATTCCGTCGACCACGTGATCCACCACGGACCGCATCCGCTCTTCGGCCTGCCGCAGTTCGCCCTCAGCCCGCCTCTGCTCGGTAATATCTAGCTCGGATCCGGCCATACGAACGGCCTGGCCGGATTCGTCGCGCCGCGCAATACCTCGATCCAGAATCCATATCCAGTGTCCCGCTTTGTGCCGTACCCGGTACTCTTCTCTAAAGATTGGCACACGGCCCGTCAGGTGGGCCTGAAGGGCCGCCATGACGCGGTCGTAGTCATCCGGGTGAATTCCGGCCTTCCATTCCTCCTCGCTATCGGAGACGTCGGCGTCCGACAGCCCTCGCAATTGCTTCCATCGTGGGGAGTACAGAACCCGGTGGTGAAGAAGATCCCAGTCCCAGATCGCCGCCTCGGCGCCCAGGAGGACGAGCTCGTATCGTTGCTCACGATCCCGAAGCGCGAACTCGGCTTGCTTCCGTTCAGCGATGTCCTTTCTGAGGATGGACTCAAGCTCGGCCTGGCTTTGCTTGGTTGCCTGTGCGGCGCCGCTGATGCCGGTCGCCGTCCAAGTCAGCAGTACCAGGAGCATTGCCACCGTCGTCAGCAGCACGAGCGAAACGCCAAACGCAGTGTCATAGTACTCGGCTCTTTGTCCCAGCAGTCGCAGCCAGCCGATCAACAGCGGAAGGACGATGATCGGCAGCAAAAGCCTTCGGACAAGCATGCCGCCGGCGTCATCGCGGTACAACAAAGCTACCAGGCCATGCCCCGGGACACTGGCAATCATACCGACGCCAAGTGCAGCGATGATGGTGCTCGATTGCCATGCAATGCCGGTCAAATGCACGACTGTGTAGAGCTTGTCCGAGCCGAACCAATACCCAATCAGCGAAAGAGAGGAGATGGCAATGGGTAGAATTGCCAGCGCGCTCGCGAACCGTTGCGCCCGTGCGCCGCCAGTGGCCAAGAACAACGCTATGCCGAGGATTAGGAAGGAGGTGGATGCCGGTGGCCCCATCCGCATCGGGCTGGCAGCAGCCCGTTGGCCCCACGGCCGATCGAAGAGAAGCGTGTCAATTCCGAGGTTAACACCTGAAACGTGCTGAAAGAGCGTCAGCCCACCGATCAAGGCTGCCGTGAGGGCCAAGACTTGTATCGTGCGGCTCCGATGGCGACCGCCTATGGCAAGCAAGACCAATCCTACGCCGATGAGGCTGGCGCAAACCGCGGTGTTGGGAAACATCGAGATGCCCGTGTCGGCCCAATCCGTGAGCCTTGGGCGGCCCAGACCCCATCCGAGCAGAGTGACGGCGCCAGCTAGGATCGCGTAGGTCCCAGCACCTATCGACGCCCTTCTCGCCAGTTCAAATCGCGATTGCCCAAAGGCCGTCTGAGAGCGCTCGTCATCGGTTGTCATGGGACATCTCGCGACTCCACATACGAACCATCTTGTTTAGCTCGCTCGCCGTTGCTTCGCCGGACCCCCCTAGCGATGAACGGCCGAGGGCCACACTTTCGCATTCATTTTGCTAAGGTTGAAGCAGCATATCAGCACGGCTTGCCAACTACAACTTCCGCCATCGGCTTGCTGTGGGCTTCAGATCGTCGCTCGACGTTCCAGCATGCATTGACGGTATCACCGTTCACGAAGGATTCCGGCCGCTACTGTTGCGCTACACCGTTCCATAAGGCTTCGATCGCCTCTGCGGAATTCGGCTTGCCTATCTGCGAAAGGTCACCCGTCGCGTTGGCAGGAGGCTGGCGGCGAAAAGCACGCCCACCTGTGCGTCCTGAGGGGCGTTTTACGTCGAGGGCGTTGCCTTGTTGTACGTGCGGAAAGGACGATGGAACGCCTATGCCGCTGGTGCCGCAGACACGGACCGTTAAGATGGTGTGGGACATATTCTCGTCGAACTACGATTCCACAATCCAGAACACGCAACGGAACTGAGCGATGAAAGCACACCCGCTTCTCAGCATCGTTTTAGGGCTTACTATCGCTGGACCAGGCGCCATCTTCGCCGAAGATCCAGGCCGTGAATTCGCGCCAAGCAAAGACGAACAGCAGCTTCCGTTCGCCATGCACGCGAAGATGGAGCAGCTTCCACGAATCCGCGTCGGCCAGCAGGATGCAGATCTGATTGGCCGCGACAATCGGGCATTGCAGGCAGGGGTCGACTATATCGCGGCGCTCGGTGGCGGCGTCGTTGAGGTTGGCCCGGGCGAGTACGTGATGCACGATTCGCTACACCTGCGTTCGAATGTGACGGTTAAGGGATCACCAGGTCAGACGATCTTGCGCAAGGCAGTCGGCGTGGTTTCAACCTTGGCACTCGATGGCGACTTCGGCGAGCAACAGCTAACGGTCGACGATCCGACGCAATTCGACGTCGGCTACGGCGTTGCGATTTGGGACGACAACGCCGGGGAAATGTCACTCGTACATTATCTCGATCTATCCGACACGTTGCAACTACGTTCATCGGTACACGAGATATCTAGCTGCAGGAAACAGATCTATCCAACCAGCGGCGTGATTGCCTTCACGGCCCTTGTTGACGAAGGACGATTGATCCGGCTCCGAGGTTCCTGCACATGAGCCACAAGGATTTTCAGCGTTGGCCGTGTACAGCTGTCGTACGGGCACGGGTTCGCTCCATGTCCAGAGGGTTCCGGCCGGTGGCTTGTGCTGTTCTACTTGCCAATCGAGCGAGAGCTGAAGCACTTTTTGTCGCACGTGTGACTACTCGAAGAGGAGTAAGCGTCTTCGGTGATTTAAAGACAAGTTGCTGGCGTGGCCTAGCTGAAGGTGGCAGAATTACAATTCCGAAGACGCCGGGGCACCATTCCGCGTGCCGGACCTTGCTTACCACAGTCGAGGCAAAGCTCGTAGTTCATCCTCAACCACGGATTCTCTCCCCATGAATCGTTCCCTCCTCGCCGCTTCTGCGACTTCACTTCTATTCCTCTGCAAGATCGGCAGTGCGCAGACGCGTACGTCTGACGTTCCCTACGTCGAGAACGGGCACGAACGCCAGGTTCTTGACATTTACACACCCGAAGCACGGCCCGACGCGAGCCTCCCGGTCATGATATGGATTCATGGCGGCGGTTGGCAGGCCGGAGACAAGAGTGATGTCTCGCTGAAACCCAAGGTGTTGACCGAACGAGGATTCGTCTTCGTATCCGCGAACTACCGTCTGCTGCCGGAGGTGGAGATGGATGTTTTGATCCGGGATGTCGCGAAGGCGCTTGGCTGGGTACATCGAAACATCGCCAAGTACGGCGGCGACCCGAGACGCATCTTTGTCGGCGGACACTCCGCCGGTGCCCAACTCGCGGCGTTGATCTGCATCGACGATCGCTACCTGAAGGCGGAAGGCGTCTCCTTCGATGTCCTGCAGGGATGCATACCGGTGGACGGCGATACCTACGATATTCCCAACATCATCATGACGGCCGAACACCGGCAGGCTCTCTACGGCGGCAAGATGTTTACGTTCGGCCATCGTCAGAAGTTTGGAAACGATCCGGAAAGGCATGTCGACTTTTCCGCGGTGACGCACGTCGCGAATGACAAAAGCATTCCGCCGTTTTTGATCCTGTACTTTTCCGGCAATCCCGATACGACGGCTCAAGCAAGGCGTCTGGAAGCCGTGCTGAAGGAAGCTGACATTCAGGTAACGGCATATGGCAAGCAGGACAGCAATCATAGCCGCTTAAATGACGGCCTCGGTAAGTCTGATGATCCGGCAACGCAGGAATTCTACAAGTTTCTTGACGCGGTCACCGGCAGTCAGTTGTGAAGCCTGACAAGATCGAACTGGTCTCGTTACCGGCTGGACCGTGACCCCAAAGAATTCACTTCTCGACGTCACCAACGCAGGTTTCCCTCAGAGCCAAGCCGCGCATCATCCTCGCGAGAATGTGCGTGACGACCATCGGCTCGGCGCGAAAGCCTGCGTCTTCAAAGAGCGCCACGACTGCATTGCGATTGGGATCCAGATTGAATTCAAGCACCCACCAGCAAAGCTTCCGGCGGCAGTTTCTCGCCGTGAATCAGCTTGTCCGCTTCGCCGAGCACGCGGTTAGACTCGCGGAATTCGTCGAACGAGGACGACGTCGGTTTGGCATTCAGAGCGGTATCCAGCGGCGGAGTATCGTCCCCGCGTCGAAACTCCCAGCTCCCTTCCAGCACGCATTCCCAGAAGTATTTCATCACGAACGGCGCCTCCGTGAGGAAACCGCCTTTACTGCCGGGTTGTACACCCGAACTGCCAGCTCGTTCCACTGGTCAGGGACGAGACTGCCGGAAGGGATGCAGTTCTACAAACCAATCAGGCATCGCCACGCCTTACCCGGTGCTCTTCATGCCAAAGGCGATGCCATGTGCCGTCAGCGCGAGCAGCCGCTCCAGCGTCTCGTCCGAGTTGGAGGCTTCCGGCCGCTGCCGCCACTGCCGGAGAAACTGGATCTGCAGATAGTTTAGCGGATCGACGTAGGGGTTCCGCAGCTTGATCGACTCGGCCAGCACCGGGTTTCGCTCCAGCAACCGCCGTCGCTGTGAAACTTGCAGCACCATCGCGACAGAGCGCTGGTGCTCCTGTTCGATCCGCCCAAAGATCTCGTCGCGCAGCGAATGCGACTCGACAAGTTCGGCGTACCGCCTGGCGATGTTCATGTCCGCCTTGGCCAGCGACATCTCGGCATTGTCCAGCAGCAGCGCAAAGAAGGGCCACTTGGCGTGCATGTCGCGCAGCCGCACGAGTCCGTCTGGCTCCTCGTCAATGAACCGCTCCAGCGCGTGCCCGACGCCGAACCAGGCCGAGATCAAATGCCGCGACTGCGTCCACGCGAACACCCAGGGGATCGCCCGCAGGTCGGCGAAGCTGGCGGCTTGCTTGCGATGGCTGGGCCGGGAGCCGATTTTCAAATGTTGTACCAGGTCGATCGGCGTCGCCTGGCGGAAGTAGTCGAGAAACCCCGACGTCTCGCCCACCAGCCCGTAGTAGAACCGGCGTGACTCGTCCGCTAATCGCTCCATGGCGATTTCCCAGCGAGAGTGCTCTTCCGGGAGCTTCTCATCCGGCGAAGGCAGACACTCGGCGGCGATGACTGCGGAGGTGAGCTGCTCCAGGTTGCGGACGGCGATGGCGGGGCTGGAGTACTTGAGCGAGATGACCTCGCCCTGTTCCGTGATGCGGATACGGCCGCCATGCACTGCGGTGGGCGTCGCGCGGAGCGTCTCGTGGCTTTGCCCGCCGCCGCGGTCGATCGACCCCCCCTTGCCGTGAAAGAACCGCAAGCCAATACCCTGCTCGTCGGCAAGCGCCGCAAGTTGCCGTTCGGCGCGATACAGGTTCCAGTTGGCGGCCAGGTAGCCGCCGTCCTTGTTCGAATCGGAGTAGCCGAGCATCACCTCCTGCACATCACCTCGGTGACGGAGATGGGCTCGATAAACGCCGTCGCGCCAAAGATCTTGCACCAGGCCGCCGCAGCGCTTCAAGTCGTCGATCGTTTCGAACAGCGGCACTACATCCAGATCGCGCAGACCGGCGCTGTTGGCCAGATCGAGCAGCTTGCGCACGTCGGCTGTGCTGTGAGTCATGCTCAGTACGTAGCGATTCGACGCCCGCGCGCCGTACCGGGCTTGCAGATCGTGCTGCGTTCGGAATTGCTCTCGGATCGCGTTTTCGTCCGAATGCAGCTTGTCGCTCTCGTCCCGAAAGTCGAGCTCCGCCAGGTGGAAACCAAACACCTGCGACTGCCGAATCAGCCGCGATACTCGCCCCAGGGCCGCACGCCGGGCGTTTTGCTGATACAGCCGGTCACGGATGTGCTCAAGATCGGCGACGAACTGGTCCGACGACTCGTATCCGCCTGGCAACTTGTCCGCGATCACCAGAAGCTGTTTACGAAATACCTCGTCCGGTTCGAGCGGCAGGCGCGAAACATCGATCTCTTCGGTGCCGCGCCGCAATCCTCGCTCGCTCGACGGTTCCTTACTTCCCATGGCATCATCATCCGCTGATCCGGACACTCGCGTTGAGATCGTGCCGGACTGGAGATCCTCAGTTACAAAATCGCCGTCCTGGCCGGTGTGGCTCAATTCCGCGAACAGCTTCGAGATTTGGTTACGATAAAAGCTCAACACTCGCTGCTGCTGCCACTGCATCGACTGGCGGCTGACCTCCGGCGTAACGTATGGATTGCCGTCACGGTCGCCGCCGATCCAACTGGCGAAGGTCAGGATCGGTCGCCCCAGCCGTACCGTTGGATAGTATTGGGCCAGTCCACGGTCGATGATCTGGTAGAAATCCGCCACGGCTTGGAAGATCGTGCGGTCGAAAAACGACAGCGCATTGTCGACTTCGTCCAGCGGCTCCGGCCGGCGACGACGGACCTCTTCAGTTTGCCAGAGCGACTCCAGAATCTCATCCGGATCGGCCGGCCACTCCCGCAGTCGCCACAGGTGATACAGCACGCTCTCGCGCGTCGCCTCCGTGGGATGAGCAGTCAGGACTGGTTCGATCTCGATCGAATCCAGCACCGCTTGCAGCTTCTCCGCGGTGACGCCCGCCTGTTTGAGCTCGCGCAAGATGCGATGCAGCGACTGCTTCGGCTCGGGGGCTTCACGCAGCTTGCGGATGCGTGCCCGTTCTTCGCACAGGTTCACGAGCTGAAAGAAGAGGCTGAACGCGTGCGCCGTCTGCTCGGCCTCGTGGATCGATAGCCCCTGGATGAGCTGCTGCATGTTGCCGGTGTGTTCCGGGTCGGGATTCCGCCGCATCCTCTTGGCCAGCTTCCGGGCCTGCTCGATATGTTGGTAGGCCGTCTTGCCTGCCTGCTCGCGAACGATATTCCCCAGCCGCGTGGTAATGAAACGAACCTCGCGGCGTAGTTGCCGATCCATCGAGCCCTCCAGATTGAGACAATGATTTGGGAGCGTAATCTTCCAAAGCTATCGTGGACGCCTACGTAGTCGTGAGCCTTCGCCCGAATAACTGCCGAAATGCGAGTGTTACCTTCTATGCTATCCCTGCCGACAGCGCACGAGGTAGCTTAAGGTTTTTCGGTCCGTTCGTCAGGAGGGTCGCACCCCGGTCGACGGGGACATGTCGAGCGAGCGGCACGGTCCGTGCTGCTTTTGATACTCCCGAAGGTTCTCTAGCTTGTTCACGCTGCCGCGGACGCAGATCGTCCGCAGGCCTGGACCGCGCAGTTCGGCCGGGACCGGCTTCGGTTGACAATGCCGTGGTGCGCGGCTGGAAGGTAGCAGCCGCTTGCGGATGGGAATGCCTGCCCAGAACGGGCCGAAACATCGGCGAGCTCGCGTGAGGCGCACCGAGTTGCTGCTGAGCAGTTCAATACCGCAGGAAGGCGGCGACGTGGCCGACCTTCGTCAGGCCGGGCATCTCGTCCACGTAGTCGACCTGACCGCTGGTAAGTTCCACTTGTCGTGTCAGCGCGTCGACAAGATCGACTTCAAATACGGAGCTGAATCCACACAGTTGGCACGTTTGCGGCGTTCCGTGCACGAGGTGCTCGCACTTGCGGCATTGCGTTCCGGTGATGCGAGCATCACGGGTGACGATCATCGTGTCCACGCGTCCCGCCAGTGCCGCTTCCAACACGGCGGTGCCTCCCACGGCCCCGCGTCCGTGGCTCATGTACTCGTCCTTGATCCGCTGCCAAAGATTCCTTTCATCTTGCCGTTCTTCGGCAAAATACTCCTCGTACGCCTGCTCAATTAGCGCATCCTGTCCCCGGCCTAGGTCGAACGGGTCCTTCGCCACCACCAAATCGGCCAGATGCTGCGGCAACTCGCTCTCGATCTCCTGCATTGTTTCGCTGGAGCCGATCAATACCACGCGCTGAAAGTCACGTTGCTTTTGCAGCCCGCTGAGAGCCTCACCGACGTCCTTAGCGTAATTGTTAAGGGCGTTCTCGCGGCGCCGCTCGTACCGTTGTTGCGACCACCCGCCCTTGCGGACGTGATTCTTCACGCCGCCGCGCACCGTCGCCTCGACGTTCGCCGTTTCATTGGTGACCAGAAAGATTCGCGTTTTGTCGTTGTCGCACGAGACAAGTGCAAAAGTTTCATACTCGTCCTGCAACTCCGCCAAGGGTCGGATGTAGGGCGCGGCCCCCACGTGCATCTCGGTCGGCACTGGCATCGAAATCGGATAGCCGCGGACAAAGTCGAGCAGCGCGCAGGCGAACATGCAGACGCTCTCGGCGCGTTCAACGGAATGTTCTTCCAGGACACCGCGGATGAGCTTCATGTTCTCGTCGAACAATTCCAGTTCGGTCTGGTTATCTGCAAGGAGGTCGCGCAGCGACCGCTCCCGGGCCGCCAATGCGTCAAGTCCCTCCTCTCCGCAGAAGTAGGCGGACACGAAGTCACGGCCGTTGCCTCGCATTTCCGCCAATTCCCGAAGGTCGATGTTTTGCAGCATAAGTTGTAGTGCCGAGGAGTGGTGTGAACGGGACTCGCAATCCGGAGGACTTGCTGGCGAAGAATTTCGTGCCGCCACGCAAAAGTTGCCGTCTTGAAACAACGATTGTGGCCGATGCCGGCAATTGCAAATGGAGTGCCAGCCGCCGCTGACCGGTTCGGTGGGCCTCGTCTGCAAGGGCTTATGAATGGATCCCGCCCCGGGGGGCGGCACGGCCCCCGTCAATCATGCCGACTCGATGGATGCTATGGCATCTATCTTGCACAAAACCACTTTCATTCGTCCGCTCTGGGTATCGCTGTGGCCCCGACCCGGGCCAACGCACACCACCTCGTTTGGTCGTTTCGGCAGATCATGTTCGACTGGATAAAGAACATCACCGAGTCGCTGAGCTACTGGAGCCTCGGATTATTAATGATCCTGGAGAACGTTTTTCCGCCAATTCCCTCGGAAGTTGTCATGCCGTCCGCAGGTTTCGCGGCCCGAAGCGGTCAATTGTCCTTCGTGGGCGTAGTGGCGGTGGGGACGCTCGGTTCCCTCCTCGGAACCACACCCTGGTACTTCGCCGCCAAGTGGCTGGGAGAGGAGCGGTTGTGTCGTTGGATCGACGCACACGGCAAGTGGTTGGCCATTAATCGCCGCGAAATGGAGCGGGCGATGAAGTGGTTCTCCCGCTGGGGAGCCACGGCAGTGTTCCTGGGCAGGATGATCCCAGGCCTTCGCACACTAATCAGTGTTCCGGCCGGTTTCGCCCAGATGCCATTTGGGCGATTCCTTGCATTCTCGGCGCTGAGCAGTGCAGTCTGGAACGTGTCGCTCGCGTGGCTAGGTTGGATGTGGCGCGACAACTATCGTGAGATCGGCACATACGTGGGATGGATCGGCAGTGCCGTTATCTCCGGCATCGCCATCTGGTGGCTGGCGCGACTGGCAAGAAGACGCGGGTGGTTCGGCCCGATCGCCCGATCATCGGATTCGTGACCGTGAAGTGTCCGGCCGGCGCTACACGCGCGAAGCTGGTCAATGGCTGTCACCCAGTGGCATCCGGCCGCTCTCGTACGTGGCTGGCGTCGATGCTGCGCGGCAGCGGCAATCCCAATATGGAAAGGCAAAGCGGAGCCACGTCGACGGTGCGCGGTTGTTCCGGCAGCGCGATGCCCCCGGGCGCACCTGCGACGATCAGCGGGACTTGAGAATCGTCGATGTGCAGCGATCCGTGCGATCCGCCGGGATGTCTGGAGGTTCTGGGCGTATGTAGCTCGAATCCCGGCCGGGCCGTGATCCACAGATCGCCCGAAACGTCCTTGTGAAACGCCATCGCGATCCGCTCCATGGCGTTGGGGTACTCGCCGTATTGAAGCCTGCGATCGACGACATCTGCGTCAATCGCACGCAACTGGCCTTCCCATTGCCAATACCCGCCGTAAGCGTCGGATGCCATCGCATGGCCCTCGGAGACGGCACGAAAAGCGACTTCTCCCCGTTCGGAAGTGGCCACATGGAAAGTGGTGTGGTTCTCGTCATCAAGTTGCCCTCGCCAGATCACCTGGTCGATGCGGTCGTCAGCGAGCAGTTGATCCTTGATCTGGGCGAGCTTCGGCCAATAGCCGCGACGCAGATAGATTTGCGCCGCCCTCATGTTGGGGCAAACCATCAGTTCGTCGTCGCTGTCCCAGGACTTGCCGGCATCGACCAGTTCGAAGTTCTGCAGCACCTCGTTCAGATCCACGGCTTCTCGGCCGGAGAGGTCGCGCATGTCGGTCTGCGAATGATCGCCGGTAATCACCACCGCCAATTCGCTCAGCATACGCTCCAGGCCGCCAAGCTGGTCGATGAGCTTACCGAGCGTTTTGTCGATCGCCTGGAGAGAGTCGATCGCCTGCTGCGGGCCGACCTCGTGGCTGCGAAAGTCGTTGTCCGGAAAGTAGGCCAGCGTGAAGTCGGGCAGATCAGCCTCGGCAACCAATTCCAGAAGATACTCCGCGGTCGTCGAATCGTCGAAGCCAAACCGATGGAAGGGGCCGCCGGAGGCTTCGAGTTCTTCGTCCATCTGCTTCGGCTTGCTCGTGACGAAATCGCCCAGACACAGTATCCGCGGACCTCGCACCGCTTCCCTCTTGGGCACGCCCGGTAGCAGGCGAAGCAGCCAGGGAACGTTCACCGCGTGTTCTGTATCGCCGCGGAACCAAAGGTAATTGATGCAACCCGCGCGCAGTCCGGCGCGTTCAACGCGCTCGAATAGAGTCTCCTGCTTGAGGAGGTCGAGGTTCAGCTTCTTTAAGAAGTCATCGAAGAACTCACCGATGCCCTTCTCGAGGATGATCCAGAAGTCGTCGCCGTAGTAGTAAACCGCATCCTCGGCTGTATCGTAGAAGTGTGCACCGGTGATTCCCGTATCGCGCGGATAACAGCCGGTGACGATCCCGGCGGTCGCCGCGGGCGTGATCGAGGGAAAGATCGGCACGCATCCGGGATGCATCCAGCCGGCGTCAACCAGTCGCTTGAAATTCGGCAGCCGACCGTCTTGAAGCGCAGGCGCGACGACACGCGTGGCCAGCGCGTCGATCACAATCAGAAGTACTTTCTTGCGCATCAGCCACTGCTCAAAACATGCCAATTTGACTCCACTACGTCTGAAACCATCGTAGCGGAGCACCCCACGGTAGACCAGCGCACCACTGCGGCACAGACTTTCCGGCGGAATCAACCTGGTTGGGCCAAGAGCTCCCACCACGAAGCCGGATGCTCCATCAGCGGCCAATTTGCTCGGAATCGGACGAAGAGTCCAATAGTCCTCCTGTGGCACGCCTTCAACCAGACAATGCCGGTGACCTGGCATGTACTTTGGCAGCGGCCAGTGTCACGGAAGCGCACGACACTGCGAGGCGCTATCCGAGAACTAGACGAAAATGAGCTCGCCTGTTTGAACCAACTCACCGACGCTTCCACTCCACCGCGGGTGCTCATTCAGCAGCGCCGCTTGCTCGTGGATGGGGGATTTTCCCCTTCGTACGTGTCCGCGGGAGGAACATGAAAATCGGCTTGTCTCGGGTTTCGTTTGAACTGGTGTTGCCTGTTCACTCCACTGACCAGCCGATAAAATTAGGATTTCGCAGACGCGCGCGGTGGCATCCGAGATTGTTCATGGCCAAAAAACGACCTGGCAACCCAAGCGAATCCTCGGAGCAAGGCACCGCCGGAACGGAAGCTGACCAGCCGACGGAAGTCTTGGACCAGAGAGACCAACGAATACGGCCCGAGAAACATTTCCCCGTCATTGGCATTGGTGCTTCGGCGGGGGGATTGGCTGCGCTGCGGCAGTTTTTCGCCAACGTCCCCGAAAACAGCGGCGTGGCGTTCGTGGTCGTGGTGCATCTGTCGCCCGAACACAAGAGCCATCTCGCGGAACTGCTCCAGCCGCACGTGAAGATGCCGGTCGAGCAGGTGTCCAAGACGCTGCCGCTGGAAGCGAACCACGTGTACGTGATTCCCCCGGGCGCGAATCTCGACACGATCGACACGCATCTGCGACTCAGCGAACTCGAGAAGCGGCGGCAAGAGCGGGCGCCGATCGATCACTTTCTGCGCACCCTCGCGGCAACCCACGAAAGCTCCGCCATCGGTGTGATTCTCACCGGCACCGGCTCGGACGGCACGCTGGGAATGAAAGAGATCAAAGAGAAGGGCGGCCTGACAGTCGTGCAGAATCCAGGCGAGGCCGAATACGATGGAATGCCGCAAAGCGCCATCGCCACCGGGCTGATCGACCTGGTCCTGCCTCTGGCCAGCATCCCGGAGGCAGTGCTACGTTTCGTCCGTACGCAGCCGCAGATACCGCATGCGGAAGAGGACGAGTCGATGGCGGAGGAAACCCGGCGGCTGCTGCAAAAGATCTTCGCCCAGCTTCGGGCCCGTACGGGCCGTGATTTCAGCCGCTACAAGCGCTCGACGATTCTGCGGCGGATCCAGCGGCGGATGCAGCTTCGCCAGATCGAGCAGTTCTCGCGCTACCTCGAGACGGTGCACGACGAGCCGGATGAAATACGACGGCTCGCCGACGACCTGCTGATCACCGTCACCAGCTTTTTCCGCGACCGCGAGGTATTTGAGAAGCTCGAGAAGGACGTCATCCCTCAACTGTTCGAGGGCAAGGGCCCGAAGGATGAGATTCGCGTGTGGAGCGTGGGCTGCGCGACGGGCGAAGAAGCATTCTCTGTAGCCATGCTGTTGCTGGAGGAGGCGCGGCGTCGCGACTGCCCTCCGCGCATTCAGGTCTTCGCCAGCGATCTGCACGAGCGTTCCCTCCGCCAGGCCCGTGAAGGGTTTTATCCCGGCGATGTTGAGACCGACGTCTCCCCGGAGCGGCTAAAGCGTTTCTTCGTCCACGAGGAGGGTGGTTACCGGATACGCAACGAGGTGCGCGAGCTGGTGGTCTACGCGCCGCATAATCTGATGGGCGATCCCCCGTTCTCACGCCTGGACCTGGCTACTTGCCGCAATTTGTTGATTTATATCCAGCGAGACGTGCAGCGAGACATCATCGAACTATTTCACTACGCGCTTAAGCCTGAGGGCTATCTGGTGCTCGGTACGTCCGAGATGATCGAGGCAGGCGATCTGTTTCGAGTCGAGGACAAAAAGTGCTGCATCTATCGCAAGCGAAACGTTCCTGCGCCGGAGCCGAGGCTGCCTGTATTTCCCTTAGAGCGTTCTCGGAAGGCAATGCAGGACGGCCACGCGGATCCGCAAAGCGCACCGATGGCGTTCGGCGCGCTGCACCAGCGGATCGTTGAGCAGTACGCTCCGCCCAGTATTCTGATCAGCCCGGACGATAAGGTAGTTCACCTTTCCGAGCATGCCGGCCGCTATCTACTCACGCCCGGCGGCGAGCCGACGATGAACGTGTACCAGCTTGTGCGGCGGGAGCTCCATCTCGAACTGAGAACGGCTCTGGACGTCGCGCGCAGCAAGCACGAGCCCGTCACGACCCAGCCGGTGCTCGTCCGTTTCGATGGCGAGGCGCGCTTTGTGGTAATGCACGTGCGGCCGTCGGTGGAGCCGCGCCCAGACGAGTTCGCCGTGGTCCTTTTTGAGGGGCGGCCGACTGCGGAAGTGCATGGCGAAGAGATGCACGCCGCTGGGCCGAAGAAGTCCTCCTCCCTGACAAACGACCAAGTGACCGACCACGCTCAGGATTTGGAACTGGAGCTGCGCCAGACGCGGCAGCGGTTGCAGGTCATTATCGAGGAGTACGAGGCCGGCCAGGAAGAGATGAGGGCCTCGAACGAAGAAATGCAGTCGACCAACGAAGAGCTCCGTTCGATGATGGAAGAACTGGAGACTTCGAAGGAAGAACTGCAGAGCATGAACGAGGAGTTGCAAACCGTCAACCAAGAAAACCGCCACAAAGTGGAGGAGCTCTCGCAGCTTTCGAGCGATCTGCAGAACCTGCTGGCGGCTACCGACATCGCCACGGTCTTCCTGGACCGCGAACTCCGCATCCTGCGGTTTACTCCCAGAGCCGGCGAGCTGTTTAGCGTGCGAATGACCGACCGGGGGCGGCCCCTGTCGGATCTAACGCATCGGCTCGGTTACGGAACATTGCACGAGGATGCGGCGCAGGTGCTGGATAATCTGATCCCCATCGAACGCGAGGTCGAGGACGATTCCGGGCGGTGCTACCTGACTCGCGTTATGCCCTATCGCAGCCTGGAAGACCACATCCTGGGCATCGTCATTACACTCGTGGACATCACCAGCCGCAAAAAGGCCGAAGAAGAACTGGCGGCCGCAAAGGAGTACGCCGAGAGCATTGTGGAGACCCTGCACGAGCCGCTATTGGTGCTGGACCGCGATTTGAACGTCAAGTCGTGCAACTCGGCCTTTTATGAGCACTTCCAGGTAAGTCCGCTCAATACGGCGGGGAAGAAAGTCTACGAGTTGGGCAACGGGCAGTGGGATATCCCGGCGCTACGTAAGGTATTGGAAGATGTGCTGCCGACGAATGAAGAATTCAACGAGTACGAGGTCACCCACGAATTCGACACGATCGGACGGAGGGTGATGCTGCTCAACGGCCGGCGGCTGGACAGCGTGCAGTTGATACTGTTGGGCATCCGGGACATCACGGGGCGAAAGCTCTCCGAGGAGGCGCTGAGGGAGCGAGAGCAACAGTTTCGCACCCTGGTCGAGCAAGTGCAGGACTATGCGATCTTTATGCTGGACCCCGAAGGCAGGGGAATCAGTTGGAACGAAGGCGTAGGACGCGTGCTGGGATTCGAGGAGTACGAATTCATCGGGATGGACGTCTCCGCGAAGATCTTCACACCGGAGGACGTCGCCGCGGGGGTTCCGCAGGCGGAGTTCGATACGGCGATCGAAAAAGGCAAAGCCAACAATGATCGTTGGATGCGGCGCAAGGATGGCACCCTTTTCTGGGCCGCAGGCATTACGACGGCTCTGCGCGACGACGGCAATCTGCTCGGATTCATGAAAGTGATGCGGGACCAGACCGAGCAGAAGCGATTGGAAGACGAGTTGCGGCAGGTTGCGGCGGAGATGTCCGATGCCAACCGGCGCAAGGACGAGTTCCTGGCGACACTGGCTCATGAACTGCGCAATCCGCTGGCTCCCATCCGGACCGGGTTGGAGTTGATCGCCACGGATCGCGAGAACTCGGCCGTCTTTGAAGAGACGCGGGCAATGATGCAGCGGCAGACCGATCAACTGGTCACGCTGGTCAACGATTTGCTCGACATCTCACGCATCTCCCGGGGCGCATTCAAGTTGCGACGGAGCCAGGTGCCATTGAGCGACGTGGTTCGAAACGCCGTCGAAACCTCGCGGCCCCTCATTGGTGAAGCGAGACACCAACTTAACGTAAGTTTGCCGGAACACACCTGCATTCTCCACGTCGATCCCAATCGACTGGCGCAGATTCTGGCGAACCTTTTGAACAATGCCGTAAAGTATACACCTCCGGAAGGGCATATTTCTTTGTGCGCCGAAGTTACGGATGCGGACGTGCTCTTTACCGTGCGGGACTCCGGCTACGGCATTCCGCAGGATGAATTGCAACATATCTTCGAGATGTTCGGCCAGATCGAACGGCCCGATCAGCAATTCACCGGACTGGGGATCGGGCCCACCCTGGCGAAGCAATTGGTAGAAATGCACGGTGGTGAGATCTCCGTTCACAGCGAAGGTGCCGGCAAGGGAAGTGAATTCAGCGTGCGCATCCCGATCGGCAATGGCGAGCCGTCCCCCGAGCCGCCGGCGGCGGCTCCAGTGCCGGACTCGCCGGCGAGAAAGCTGCGAGTTCTGGTAGTGGACGATAATCGCGATGCCGCAAAACTGCTTGGCACGCTCGTACGACGGCTGGGACACGAAGTTCGGTCCGCCACGGACGGGCTGCAGGCGATCGAAGTGGCGTCCGAATTCCGTCCGCACGTGGTGCTGATGGACCTGGGCATGCCGAAGATGAACGGCTACGAGGCGGCCCAGCACATCCGGTTGCAACACTGGGGACAGGAGATGACGCTCGTCGCCCTGACCGGATGGGGCCAGGACGAGGACCGCCGGCGGACGCAACAGGCAGGCTTCGATCATCACCTGGTAAAGCCCGCGCAAATCGACGCCTTGACGGCAATTCTCGCGCAACATTCTGGAAAAACGGATTGAGAAGTACGGATCGAGACAAAAACGTACGTTGACAAAATATCAGGCGGGATTTTGAGGAGCGACGGAATGGTGGAACAGGATGTGACGGAGAAGATCGCCATCGCCCTGGCGGAGGATAATGCGGATATGCGGCGTTTGATGGTGCGATTGCTCGACCATCTCGGGTACCACGTCGTCTGCGCAGCTTCCAACGGCGCGGAATTGCTGGAATCGTGCTTCGAAGGTAAGGTCGATGTCGTACTGGTGGACCTGGATATGCCACTCGTAGACGGATTGGAGGCGGCCGAGGAGATTTCACAGAAGGGTATCCCTGTCGTGTTGATCTCGGGGATGCCGGACTCGGAATATCTCGTGCTGGAACAGGAGCCGATCACCGTGCGGCTTTCTAAGCCGGTAACTTCCGAGGCATTGCAAGCAGCGATAC
Source organism: Pirellulales bacterium (assembly GCA_040880125.1). Taxonomy (GTDB): domain Bacteria; phylum Planctomycetota; class Planctomycetia; order Pirellulales; family JBBDJB01; genus JBBDJB01. The sequence continues at coordinate 74,089 of JBBDJB010000032.1, forward strand.
AGATGGCGCTCGACAGCGGGCCGCCCCGCAAGCCGAGGTAGCTTCGCGGCGGCGGACGGAGACGAAGTGCCCGCACGGGTGGGGCGTTTTTCCGGCGAGGCGTTCCGCCGACAGCGGGCCAGGTTGCCGATGGTCTGCGCGACGCCTACAATTCCCACGCCTCGATCTGGTGGCTTTGCGCTGTACTTGTCCTCACTCGGCAGCCGCGCCATGCCCGACTACAAAAGCATTGACGTTCAACAGATTGGTCCGGTCACCGTCGTTAAGCCCAGCCTGGACCGAATCGTTCACCACGATGCCATTCAAGCCATCTCCGACGATCTAATGGAGCTGGTTGCCACGGAGGCGGTCAACAACCTCGTGCTCTCTTTGAAGCGAGTCTCGCGTTATTCCTCCGAGGCGATCGGTGGGCTGATCCGCGTCGAGAAGCAACTGCGAGCCAAGGGCGGCCAGATGAAGCTCTGCATGGACGACGACCTGCGAGAGCTGTTTCGCATCGCCAGCCTGGACGGCACGCTCTTCGAGATCTTCGACTCCGAATCGGACGCCGTGGCCGCTTTCTTCGAGCACGGCCGCGACGTGCTGTGATGTCCCCGGCAGGCTTTTGCTGAGGCGAAACGCCAGGCTGCCACTTGGACGCATTCACCGCGTACCGGTCACGCTAGCACCCCAGCGACTGCAGGAGCTGGGAGCGACGTTGTCGGCTTTCGCCGTTCACGATCGGCGGCCGCTTCGCTATAAGATACACTTGGGAACTGCCACGCACGCAAGGATGCGGAATGAAGTGCTGGTCCGACGAGCGACGCGTTGTGGTCACGGGATTGGGCGTCGTCTGCCCGCTGGGGCTCACCCTCGATGACCTTTGGCGGTCGCTCACACAACCGCTACATACTCTATCGCAGTCAGTGGCGAACGGTGCGATTGCCGGCTTTCAGGGCCGGATCGACGACTTTGGGCCACTCACGCCGGTGGCTCGTAAATCGCTGCGCAAAGCGCTGAAGTTGATGAACCGAGCGACCCAGTTGGGAGTTGCCGCCGCGCAGCGCGCGTTGGCCGACAGCGCACTGTCTTCGAATTGGTACGAACCGCATCGCGTGGGCGTGAGCTTCGGCGCCGGAAATGTTTCGGTCATGCCCGAGGATTTTGTTGCCGGCATCCACGCCTGCTTGGACGAGCAGGACCAATTCGACTTTGCCCGCTGGGGCACCGACGGCATTCCAAAGGTCGCGCCGCTGTGGATGCTGCGATGCCTGCCAAACATGCCGGCCTGCCACCTGTCGATCATCAACGACTTTCGCGGTCCGAATAATACCATTACGCAGCGAGGAGCTGCCGCCAACTTGGCCATCGCGGAGGCATTTCACCTCATTTGCGACGGCGATGCCGATGCGATGATCACGGGCGCCTGCGGAACGGCACTGGAGCCATTTAACTTGCTGCACGGCCGGATGGACAACGAACTGGGCGAGAAGACGGGAAGCAGCAGCGAGCCATGCCGGCCATTTGACCTTCGCCGGACCGGACCGCCGCCGGCCGAAGCTGCCGGTGCGCTCGTGCTCGAAGAGCTCTGCTCCGCAACGGAGCGCGGGGCGACTATCTACGGTGAAATCCGCGCAGCCGCTTCGTCCTGCGTACCCGCCCGAGATAGCTTCGGCGCTTGCCAGAAGGCGATGCAAAACGCTTTGCGCCTCACACTGGGGCAAACGCGGATTGCGCCCGAGAACATCGGCCACGTTCACGCGCACGGGCTGGGCACGCGGCAGTCCGACATCGCGGAGGCGCAGGCGATCCGACGCATATTTGGAAGGCAGGCCGACCGCTTGCCGGTGGTGGCGGCCAAAGGGCACATGGGAAACGCCAGTGCCGGTTCCGGCGCCATTGAGATTGCCGGCAGCCTGCTGGCGCTGCGGCGCGGTAGCTTGTTCCCCGTAAGGAACTATGAACAACCCGACCCCGATTGCCCCGTCTTGCCGGTGACTGGCGACGATGTGGCGGCAGGCACCAGCTTTTTGAACCTGAACATGACAGCGGGTGGCGTGGCAACCTGTCTGGCGATTGAAGCCTGGGCTGCATGAGCCGGCACGGTCGTGGTCACCGCGGAGAGACTTTATGAGGCGTCGAATCGTAGTGACTGGCGTAGGCTGTGTGACGCCGATCGGAAACGAGGTCGGTACGTTTAGCGACAATCTGCTGGCGGGCCGATCGGGCATCGGCCACTTGACCGTGTTCGACGCCAGCCGCTTTCCCGTGCGGATCGCGGCCGAAGTCCGCGATTGGCATCTTCAGGACGTTGGCGAAGATCCGCTCCGCTGGCGGCATTGCCCTCGACAAACGCGCTTCGCCGTCGGCGCTGCGTTACAAGCAGCACAGCAGGCAGAAATCCGGGACGCACGCATCAACCCGCTTCGCATGGGAGTCTATCTAGGCTGCGGGGAGCCGTTCGAAGAGTTCGACGCGTTCACCAGTTCCGTCTGCAGTTCTTTGGGCGAAGCAGGCTATCAGGAAGAGCGATTTCTATCGTGCGCCCTGCGGCTGTTCGATCCTGAAACTGAGCGAGAGTTCGAGCCGGACATGCCGGGCATCCATCTCGCTTCGATTCTGAATGCCCAAGGACCCAATGCGAACTGTATCGCCGCCTGCGCCTCCAGCACGCAGGCGATCGGCGAAGCCGCACGCATTGTTCGCCGTGGCGAGGCCGACGTCATGATCTGTGGCGGTGCGCACAGCACGATTCACCCCTTCGGTGTCACTGGGTTCCATCGCCTGGCGGCGCTTAGCTCCAACTCCGATCCGGCGACGGCCGCGCGGCCGTTCGACATCGATCGTGACGGTTTCGTGATCGGCGAGGGCGCGGCCATCTTTATCCTTGAGGAGTTGGAGCATGCCCGGCGGCGAGGCGCGGAGATCCTGGCGGAGGTCTCCGGTTACGGCTCGTCGCAGGATGCGTTCCGCGTCACGGATGTGCATCCCCAGGGGCGCGGCACCGTCGCGGCCATCGAGCGGGCCCTGGCGGATGCCCGGCTCAATCCCGAGGACATTGACTACATCAACGCCCACGGAACGGGCACCGTTCTGAACGACAAGGTCGAGACGCTCGCCCTCAAACGCGTCTTCGGCAGTCACGCTTATCGTGTGCCTGTCTCCAGCACGAAGAGCATGCTGGGACACGCCACGACCGCCTGCGGCGCGATTGAACTGGCGGTGTGCCTGACGGCGCTGCGAAGGGATGCCATTCCGCCCACGGTGAACCACGAGAAGCCCGACCCCGACTGCGATCTGGACTACGTACCGCGCTACGCCCGCGAGCTGCGATGCACCCATATATTGTCGGACAACATCGGCTTCGGCGGGCAAAACGCGGCGCTGGTCGTCTCGCGCTTCGACGAACCATCTCGCTCGATCGCCGCCTCCAAGCAGGCTGCCTAGCCGATCAAGCCCGAATTCCGTCCACGGCGATTGACGGGCGGTCGCCGGGACCGAGCCGGCGCTTGGCACCCATCGCGTCAAGCATCGTGTTGTAGACGTCGAGTCCCTCTTTGCCGATGTCCATTATCTGACCGGTCTTGAGCCGCCCTCCCGCCCCGGTGGCGGCGTGGAAGACTCCCGACAGCTCGCGCTTCACGTCGGAGTGGCGTCCGTCGCCCGATTCGGTCGAGATGGAGATCAGCGAGTTCTCCAGAATCGTCTTGCCGTTGGGGTCCACTGCATCGGGTCCGTCGAGCAGTTGGAGGAAGTACGCAACCTCGCGCATCTTCATGTGCGCGTGAGCCCGCAGTTGCTCGTTCTTCTTCTTGGGGTCGAACTGGTGCCACCACTCATGGCTGCAACCGGCCGAGCCGGAGGCATTAAGTTGCTTGGCGTCGTCGAATTCCCAGATATTCTTGCCGTTGTACGTGTAGGTGCCCGTGAGCCGGATTCGCTCTCCAGCGGCCAGGAACGTCAGCGCCCCGAAACGAACGCGGTCGCACTGGATGGCCAGAGCGTACAGATCGGCCATCAGCCGCCATTCGGAGGTGAGCTCTTCCAGCGTGATGTCGATACCTTCCCCGCCCGGGTCGGCTTCCCCACCATGCCGCAAGGGAGAGACCGGCGGGAGCGGTGGCGCAGGTTGACTCTCTTTGCGCTTGTCCTCCATGGCGAAGGCCCGTTGCTCGTATTCACGAATCCGGTCCAGATGATCTGCGACGCGGGCTTTGGAGTTGGCACCAAGCGGCGAATTACTGCCGGTATAGAACTTGTACTGCTCGATGACCGAATCGAGCACGCTGCGGCTTTGACCTTGCCGCCGGACCTCCCCGAACACGCGATTGAACAGATCGCGCGGCTTCTCTTGCATCGTTGCCGCGACGGTGCCGTCCTCGTTGTAGCTGTGGACGTAGCGGCTGATGCGGCTGCGGCGGAAGAAGGTGCCGCCGACGAGCGTCGGAATCATGCCCGAGGGCAGCCCGTCGGGATAGTGGGCCTTGCGGATGACCTGGTCGATGGAAGGACCGCCGGATTTCGCTTCGCCGTCGGGTGGTTCGGCCGTAAAGGCCCCGGAGGCGCCGTCGAAGTGCGCGTTGATGCCGGATTCGTCGCAGCGAATCTGGTCGACGTTCCGCATGATCAGCAGCTTGCGGGCGAGCGGCTGGAGCGGCTCCAGCACGCCGTCGAAGCCTTCGCTCTGCAGCGGGGCCGGGATTCCAAGTCCAAAGAAGACATTGAACGCCCGAACCGGGACGGCCCCCTGCGGTGCCGCCAGCGCCGTCGAGGTGAGCATCTCCTCCATAAGCGGCAGCCCGATGGCCGTCGTACCGAGACCCTTGAGCATCGTACGCCGGCTGATGCGCCGTGGAATCATGGTCCATCTCCGATTGCGTTTTGTTGTGGAACAGGCTCGGTGGCCGTCATCCGCACCAGATCGCTCATGACTATCGCCGTTATCAGATCGGCATAAGTTCCGCCGCCCTGCTGTGCCGTGTCGTGAATTTGCGCCACGATCGAGTCATCGGCCGCGACCAATTGCCGCCCAATCGCGAATTGTACCACTTGCCGAGTCAAGGTTTCTTGCACGCGCGGACTCTCGGCCAATAGATCCATCAGTTCTCCGCTAGTTTCGTAGGAGACAGGCGACTCCTCGCCGGGAAAAAGGATCTCTCCGTCCTCGCGCAGCTTGTTTCCGTGCTCGTCGACCACGTGAACCGCGCCCAAGCCGTCGAATTTTTCCAGGCCGAAGGCGAGCGTCTCGAACTTCTTGTGGCATCCGCCGCACGACGCGTTGGCGAGTCGGGCTTCGGCGATGGCCCGCTGTGACAGGCCGGCCTGGGTTGGAACGGGCGTCGTGTCAACGCAGGGCGGAGGGTCGCTCACAGCGCTGTTGAGCAGATCGTGAAGCACAAACAGCCCTCGCGTCACCATGGAGGCTTCCTCGCCGCCAACCGTTAGCACGCTGCCCTGGGTGAGCAGCCCGCCCCGGCTGGGCGTCGACGAAAGATCAAAGCGGGACAATCCGGCTCCCCGAGAGCGGATTTCGTCAGGTGGCAATGCTCGGCTGAAGACGGCGATCTGATGGAAGGTGCCCTGCCAGGGACGGTCGTTACTGAATTCGTTGGCCAATGCGAGTCGGAAGTTTCCGTCCCAGTTCGACAAGTCGCCGTCGATATTGCCGGCCGCTTGTTGCTCACCGTCGATATAGAGCTTGGATCTTCCGGTCGCGTCGCGAGTGTATACCACGTGCGTCGCGCGTTTCTTGACCGCATTGCCCGGGCTGGACACGGATGGCAACCCGTTGCCATTGGTTCGCGATGAACGGAACCGGACATCGTACTTGCTGGAATCCTGGCCGAGCGTGAAGTTTCGGGAATTCGCCCCGTCCGAAAGCGTCAAAATGCGGGCCGGACCGCTCTGATCGGTATCGGCGGTGGTTATCCAGGCTTCCAACGTGGCGGCGTTCGATTTCTTCACCGCTTCGATCAGCCGCCGCGCAGCCGAATCGCTGGCAATGATCGTCGAGGCGCCGTCGCGACCCACCGTCAGTCCTTCGGGGCCCCACTCTACCGCCTTAGTGTCGGCAATGGACAGATTGACTGGTTCGCCGGCTCCGGAGACGTCACGAACCACCGAGCCGCCTCCCTCTTCGAAGGTGTACATCACTTCGAGCCCCGGGGCACTTCGCCGTGGAATGCCCCGCAACGGAGCGGCGGACTCGGCTTCCGCGGCGGCCGCATCAAGCCCGTAATACTCCGCGAGCGCCGGCGTGGCATAAGTCACCTGAGCGTTGAGCAGATCCGCGAGCGGACGATCCTGCTTCCAGGCGACGTCCTTGAAGAATGCCAGCGTCTCGGCCCGCATGTCCGCGGCAAGTTGCTCGTTCCACTTCGGAAAGCGATCGGTGTTAGGCCGTAGATTTTCCAGCCGGCCGAGATTCAGCCACTCATGGACGAACTGCTCCGACCGCTCGATGGCCCGAGGGTCTTCCAGCATCCGCCGAACCTGCGCTTCTAGGGTGCCGCGGTCGGAAAGACGATCCTCGTCGGCGGCCTTCATCAGTTCCTCGTCGGGTGGGCCGCCCCATATGAGGAAGCTCAACCGCGACGCCAATTCGTAGCCGTCGACCGGACGCGGCTTGCCGTCGCCGCGCTGGGCTTCGATATGGTAGATGAAGCGGGGCGACTGGAGCATCGCCTCGAAGATGTAGCCGACCGCCTCCCCGAAGTCTCCGCCATTCTCCTCGACGGACTTCGCGATCTGCAAATAGGCCGCGATCTCTCGCTCGTCGAGCGGGCCACGCAGCAGTTTTTTCCCCGCTCCGGCGATGATCTTTCGCAACGAGTCGTCCGAAAGTTCCTGCCGGTCGGAATACGAATTGGCCAGCGTCCGAACGTCCAGCCGGCTGACGACGATCTGCGCGAGCCGAGCGTAGGCTTCGACGTGGCCCAGATCGACGTTGAGGTTGTATGCCGTGTTGCTGAAGCCGTCAGCCCGCAGGTCCGGTGGCAGGATGCGGCGGGCGTCCTGCTCGATATTCACTCCGACTGTGGCCCTTATCGTCTCGATGTACTCCGGAATGGTGAGCCGGCGAATTCCGGTATACGCGGTCCCGCGGCCGTGGGCCACCGATTCGATGTTTTCGACCGACCACGCCGCACCGGCTTCGATCCACTGGCGCAGCAGCATTTTCTCATCGCCCGATAGCGGCGGCCGATCTTGCGGCATTTCATCGGATTCGACGTACAACCACAGCAGGCTCCCCTCGGCATCGCCGGCCTCCCAGGCGGGTCCGCTATCGCCACCAGTCGTGGCGGCTTCTTTCCGTGAAAGATTGAGCCCGCCCTCCTTGGTCGCCGCGTCGTGGCACTCCAAGCAGTGGTGTGCGATCAGCGGAGCAATCTTGTCGCGGAAGTGGACGTCGGCATCCGCGATCGTTGACTCTTGTGCGTCACCCTGTGCGGACTCCACAGCGTCCTCGTCCGCATAGGCGACGGTCCCCACACCATGGAAGGCCGGAGACCCTCCGATCACCAAGCAGGCGGTGCTAAGCACGGCGACGAACAAAGACGCAAGTCTCATGGGTGGCCCTTGCCTTGTGTACCTACCGGCGTACGTCCGCATGCCTTCACCCGGCACTCCTACGCTTGCCGGAGGCGGGCAATCCCTGCGTTCGTTCTTCCCGAGAATCGGATCGGATCGAAGTATAAACCCACCGGGTTCATCAATTCAACGGTCGGCGATGATTTACGAACCAAAAATCGGAAGGTTTGTGCTTGCAACTGCAACAAGCGAGAACATCGGCGGCGTGCGGAGGATCAGCAGCAGTGGTCCGTAGTCTCGGTCCGGCGGCGTGCTTTTAATCAAGTTTTCGGTCACACGCTCGGTCCCGGCGAATTTACAGAGTCTCAGCCGTACAGGTGAGGTGATCGAAGGACATGCTTCGGCCCATGAGCAAGTCGCGCCGGACGGGGCCGCCTAATCCGCAAACTCTATGCCCCATCGCCTTCCGCGGCGTAGTTCGACTTGGGCGGCCAGCGTCGCCCAACCGATACATCAGGTAGAGGAGTTGCATTCGGTCCCCTACCTGCCTGCCTTGGGAGAGTCGCCGGTGATAAACACTGCCCGCCCCGCCGTTCTCCTGACCACGTTTGTAATCGCCATTTGCGCCACAACTGAAGCCGCCGAGTTGGTGCGTCTTGCGCCCAGCCGCGTGATCGAGCTGGGAGAGAGCCGTGGAACGGCCGCCGTGGTGAGCGGAGTGGCGCTTTCGCCCGATGGCCAGCGCCTGGCGGCCGCCTGCGACGACCACGCAGTACGTCTGTGGGACATGCGAACCCATGAGCTGCTGCACGTCCTGCGGGGGCACACGGACTGGGTGCGATCGGTGGCCTTCTCCAGCGACGGGACACACCTGGCGTCTGCCGGCAGCGACCGAAGTGTGGTCATTTGGGATGTCACCACCGGCGCGCGCGTCCGGCAGTTGCCCAATTCTCCGCAGGCCATCTTCGACTTGTGCTTCGAGCCGGGCGGAACGCGGCTGGTTGCCGGCGGCTTTTGCGACGAGATAACCGTCTACGACACCAGCCGCGGCGAAATTGCCCGAACCCTGAACGGACCATGCCAGGACCTGAGGGCGCTGGCCATGTCGCCCGATGGTCGGCTGTTGGCCGCCGCAGGGCGGAACGGCAAGATCCGGGTCTGGGACTTCAATTCGGGCGAAACGGTTGCCGACATTCCGGCGCACCCTCGCCGGATCCACACACTGGTTTTCTCGCCCGACGGCGCCCTGCTGGCCTCCGCCGGCGACAGCCAGCAAGTCCATTTGCACAGCACGACGGATTGGCAGCCGGTGCGGACCTTGACCTACGAAAGCGCGAAGACGCTGACGCTGGAGTTCACCGACGAGCAGAACCTGTTGACCGGTGGCACCGACAACCTCATTCGCCAATGGGATCTGACGACGGGCGAACCGCGGCGACTGCTGGTCGGACACACCGGCACGGTTGCGGCGCTTTCGTGGCATCGGCCGACAGGCACATTGATTTCGGGAAGCTTCGACACGACGGTTCGCATTTGGCAGCTCAAGCCGCTCGAAGTCGATGAAACCGCCGCCCTGCCGCCGACACCCACCACCCGATAACTCGCGGTAGAAGCCTGCGCAATAAAAGGTGCAAGTCATACCCCTCTCGGGCCGTTATGGAACGACGCCGCCCGTCCGCCGCGAGAGTTTCTCGCATCGCCGGCCCACCCGCTTGTATCACGGAGGAGACGCGTGGGAATTCTTAATATTGCATCGTATGTCGGTCGTCGCTTGGTCGGCCGCCGCAAGCCTCCGCGGGGAATAGACAGCCGCGGCCGGTTCAAGTCGTTACGTTTTGAGCGGATGGAATCGCGGCAGTTGCTCGCCGCGGACATCCACTTCGGGTCCGTCTATTTTGAGGAAGCCTCCGGCGATGACACCCAGGCCGACGTGATCCAGGTCACCTTCGAAGGCGGAGCCGCCGGAACGCAGCTTTCCCGTCTGATCATCGACGGCGATAAGCTTGGTGATGGGCTGAGCATCGGCGATGTCTTCTTCGACACCGTCAAGAACGATGTCGGTGCGTTCGAAGCGGTGGGGCTGAATATCGAAGCCACCGACGGATTTGAAATCACCGGTGTCACGGTGGCGGATGGCGGCACCAAGATCATCTTCGACTTCGAAGGCTTCGATGCCGGCGAGGTGCTGATCTTCTCCATCGACGTCGACGAGGCGGGCTTTGTCGACACGGCCAGCGGCGAGGTCGAAGCCACGTCCGTCGTAGAAGGTGGCGAATTTCAACGTTCTCTTTTGACCGGCGAGTTCATCGCGCCGCATTACGAAGACGCCGAATTGAAGGCGACGTTTTGGGATGCCTACGACGACGAGTTTGCCACCGCCGCCAGCGCCGCGGGAAGCAGCCTCTCGCTGCCGCCGGATCCATACCAGACCGGCCCCGATCTCTCCGACCGCACGGCGGGAGCTGTTGCACACCAGGTTCAGATCCCGCTGCCGATCGTCATTTCCGGTACCGTTTACGCTGATGCCAATTTAAACAACATACAGGAGTCGGGGGAGCAGGGCATCGCCGGAGTCTCGGTGGCTCTGTGGATCTATAGCGATGCCGAAGGCGAGTTTGTCTTCACCGGCAAGAGCAAGACCACCGACAGCAGTGGGAATTACCTTTTCGACGACAGCGACGGCATCGCGGTCCTTCCCGGCCGCTATGAAATCCGTGAAACGCAGCCGGCCGGTTACTTTAGCGTTGGGGCCTCCGCCGGCAACATTGATGGCGCGACCGAGGGTGTCGTACTCGATGTCAACACGATCAGCCAGATCGACGTTTTGGGCGGACAAGACAGCGTCGACAACGACTTTGCCGAAGCCTTGCCGGCGGAGATCAGCGGATATGTCTACCACGACGCCAACAACAACGGCATCCGCGGCGCGGCCGAGGCCGGCATCGGCGGCGTCCAGATCCAGGTAATCGCTGTCGATACGCTCGCCGGCCCCGGCACCTTTACGATCCTCACCGATGCGCAAGGCTTCTGGCACGTCGGCGGCCTGGCGCCCGGCGAATACCGGATCGTGGAAGCGACGCAGCCAATTGGCTATCTCGACGGACTGGATGCGGCGGGCACCGTCAGCGGCGTGACGGTCGGCGCGGCCGTCAATCCTGGCGATGCGATCGGCGGCGTCACACTGGCCGGCGGAGTCGCGGGCGTCAACTACAACTTCGGCGAACTGCGTCCCAGCAGTATTACGGGTGTCGTACATGCCGCCACCGACGGTGATTGCGAAGTCGATCCGCACGACATTTTGCTGGCCGGTGTGCAGGTCGATCTGCTCGACGCCCAGGGCCAACTTCTGCAATCGACCACGACCGACGCGGGCGGAGAGTATCGCTTCGACGGTCTCACACCCGGTGAGTACCAGGTGTTCGAGCATCAGCCCAGCGGGTACTTCGACGGCGACGAACACTCCGGTACGGCGGGCGGGATCGTCTCGGCCAACGACACGATCTCCGGAATCGTGCTCACCTCCGGAACGCAGGCGCTGGAGTACAACTTCTGCGAGCACGTCGGCATCGACCTGTCCGGCAACGTCTATCACGACCAGGACAATGACGGCGTCTTCGACCCGACCGAGTCCGGCATCGGCGGAGTGAGCGTCATCCTGGTGGATGCGTCAGGCACGCAAGTAGCGATCATAACGACGTCGGACGACCCGGCCTCGCGGGGTTCCTACCAGTTCGCCAATCTGGCACCGGGAACGTATACGGTGCGCGAGGTGCAGCCGGGCGGATATCTCGACGGGCTCGACACGCCCGGCAATCGCGGCGGAACGGCCGATAATCCCGGCGACGCCATCAGCGGAGTTGTGCTTGCGTTCGGTTTCGATGCCGTGAACTACAACTTCGGCGAGCTGCTGCCCAGCAGTATCACGGGCGTCGTTCACGCCGCTACCGACGGTGACTGCGAAGTCGACCCGCACGACATCCTACTGGCCGGCGTCCAGGTCGATCTGCTCGACGCCAAGGGTCAGCTTTTGCAATCGACCACGACCGACGCCAATGGCGAGTATCGCTTCGACGGTCTCACACCCGGTGAGTACCAGGTATTCGAGCATCAACCCAGTGGCTACTTCGATGGAGACGAGCACGCCGGCACGGCGGGCGGGAGCGTCTCGGCCAACGATACGATCTCCGGCATCGTGCTCACCTCCGGAACGCAGGCGCTGGAGTACAACTTCTGCGAGAACGTCGGCATCGACCTATCCGGCAACGTCTATCACGATCAGGACAACGACGGCGTTTTCGACGATGCCGAGTCCGGCATCGGTGGCGTGACGATCATCCTGGTCGACGCGTCGGGAACGGAAGTCGCCACGACCACCACGTCCAGCGACGCCGCTGCGCTCGGCTCGTATCAGTTCACCAACCTGGCCCCGGGAACGTATACGGTCCGCGAAGTGCAGCCGGGCGGGTATCTCGACGGGCTCGACACGCCGGGCAATCGCGGCGGCACGGCCAACAATCCCGGCGACGCTATCAGCGGTGTGGTGCTCGCGTTCGGTTTGAACGCCCAAGACTACAACTTCGGCGAATTGCTGCCCAGCAGCATCAGCGGCGTCGTCCACGCCAGCACGGACGGCGACTGCGAAGTCGACCCGCACGACATCCTGCTGGCCGGCGTCCAGGTCGATCTGCTCGACGCCCAGGGCCAAGTTCTGCAGTTCACCACGACGGACGCCAACGGCGAGTACCGGTTCGACGGCCTCGCGCCGGGCGAATACCAAATCTTCGAACATCAGCCGGCCGAGTACTCTGACGGCGATGAGCACCCCGGCACCGCTGGCGGGTTCGTCTCGGCGAACGATACGATTTCCGGAGTCGTGATCAGCTCCGGCACACAGGCCATCAACTACGACTTCTGTGAGTTCGCCCTGGTCGAGCTGTCCGGCTTTGTCTACCACGACCAGGACAATGACGGCGCTTTCGATCCCGGCGAACAGGGTATCGGCGGCGCCACCATCATTCTGCTGGATCAGTCCGGAACGCAGGTCGCCACGGCAGTCACCTCGAACAACCCGGCCGATCGCGGTGCCTACCGCTTCACGGAGCTTTTGCCGGGCGAGTACGACGTGCAGGAGATTCAGCCCTCGGGCTACCTGGACGGGCTCGACACACCGGGCACCGCCGGCGGTACGGCCGCGAATCCCGGCGACCGCATCTCCGGCGCGCTGCTGGTCTTCGGACAGAACGGCGAAAACTACAACTTTGGCGAACTGCTGCCGGCCAGCATCAGCGGCACGGTGCATATCGAAACTGACGGCAACGTGCAGCTCAACGACGGCGAAGTACCACTCGCCGGCGTCTCGGTCGATCTCGTCGATCAGCATGGTAACGTCGTGCGGACGACGCAGACCGACGCGATGGGCCAGTTCTCCTTCGAAGGGCTGCGTCCCGGCACGTACATTGTCCGAGAGCAACAGCCGGCGGAGTACTTCCAGGGCGGTGAGCACGTCGGTTCCGGCGGCGGGGTGATCGACGCGATCGACCGCATTGCCGGCATCGTTGTGCAGTCGGGCGACGCGCTGGTCGATTACAACTTCGCCGAAGTGCCGGCGTCCAGCATCTCCGGCTACGTGTTTCAGGATGGTGACGCGGTCGTCACCGTCGGCGCTCAGGTCCCGGAGAATCTGCTCGAACTGCGCGACGGCGTCCGCGGCCCTGGCGACCGCCCGATCGCCGGCGTGGTGCTCCAATTGCGCGACGGGCAGACCGGCCAACCGATCACGGCGGATCAGGCGCTGGCCGGGCACTATGCTCCGGGCACGATCACCGTGGTCACCAACAGCAACGGTTTCTATCAGTTCACCGGGCTTGCGGCGGGCGTATATGCGGTCTTTGAGGTTCATCCGGCGGGTTACATCGACGGACGCGACACGACCGGTTCGCATGGCGGCGTGGCGGTAAATCCAGACGTGCCCGTCGATCCGGCTATTCTGGCGCAGTTGCAGGTCGATCCGTCCAATGACGCCATCATGGTGATCCACTTGCCGGCGGGGCAGCACGCCACGGAATACAACTTCAGCGAAATCCGCGTCGAGCCGTTCTGGTTCCCAACGCTGACGGCCGCGGATCCGGCTCCGCGCTTGTTCGCGCCGCCGATTGTGCGCGAGCCACTGCCGATCACCGATCGGTTGTATGCCGCACCGGAGCTGGAACCGGTGATCTACGGCGGGTCGAGCCAGGTGCATGCTTATACGTGGCATTTGAGCGTGATTGATGCCGGCCAGCCGCGCGGCATTGCGAGAGCCGAGGTTCGCACCCAGCTCACCGCGGCTCCGTTCGCCATCGCCGCCTGGCGGACCGACAGCTTGGAGGAGTCGCATTGGACGTTGCGAAAGCGCAACTCCGCCGGCGACGAGGACGTGCTGGTCGTGTTCGGCCATGCTAGCGCCACGCCAGTTGTCGGCGACTTCAACGGCGACGGCATGGACGAAGTCGGCGCATTTCTCGCCGGCGAGTGGTATATCGACGTCAATGGCAACGGCCGCTGGGATGACGCGGACCTGTGGGCGCATCTGGGGCATCGCGACGACTTCCCCATCACCGGCGATTGGGACGGCGACGGGAAAAGCGACATCGGCATCTTTGGCATGGCCTGGCCCGGCGACCCGCGCGCAGTGGCTGAAGAGCCAGGCCTGCCGGACCAGCAGAACTTCGAAACCGGGCGGGGAAAGAATCTCCCGCCCGAGTACCGCCACGCCGCACTTGGTGCACGGCGGATGAAGTTGACCGCCGAGGGATCGGTTCGCTCCGACGTCATCGACCACGTGTTTCATTACGGCGTGCCGGGCGATATTCCGATTACCGGCGACTGGAACGGCGACGGCATCAAGACCATCGGCGTCTACCGCGACGGCAAGTGGTACCTGGACGTCGACGGCGACGGCAAGCCGAGCGATTCTGACACCAAGATTACCTACGGGCAGCCGGGCGATCTGCCGCTGGTCGGCGACTGGAACGGCGAAGGCATCGACCACATCGGCGTGTATCGCAATGGCACGTGGTATCTCGATGCCGACGGCAACAGCCAGCTTGACGCCCACGACAAGGCCTTCGAGATGGGAGCGGCCGACGACCTGCCCGTGGTGGGCGACTGGGACGGCGACGGAGTCGACGACCCGGGCGTGTTCCACGGCGGCCGTCAACCGACCGCACAGCGATAACGGCGCAGCATGATTCCGGAGTGGGGCCCCGGCCCTACTGCGCCTTCCACTTGGCGATTTCGGCCTCCGCTTCCGCAATCTGCGATTTCAGCCGCTCGACCTCCTCGGGATCGTCCATCTGCGATTGCTCGCCCGAGAGCTGTGTGCGCAGCTTGCGCACGCGTTGCTGTAGCACGTCGATTTTCTTTTTTGCCTTCTTGTCCATAGCTCGGATCCTGCCAACTGGCGCCACCGCTTGCCGGATGTCCGCTGCCGTCAACGGTGCCAGAGCTACGTCTCCGGATTGTCAGACGTTTCGGCAACAGCTCCCGGCACGTCGTCCCCGATGGAGGGCGATCGGTCGAGCATCCGCAACACGCCGGCGATGCTCACCAGTACGAGACCCACCAGCACGGCGACCTTCAGCCACAAGCTCATCCGCGCCTGCATCTTCTGCGCGGCCGCACTCCGCCCGGCCAATAACGCCACCACACAAAACAAGAAGAGCGCCAGAAGGATCTTCGTGCCGATCAGCGGGTGATACGCCTTGGGCAGTTCAGTGGTGCCTCCGCTATCGAGCATGATCACGCGGACATAGTTATAGAAACCGCTGACCAGCAGCACGAAGCTGGACGCCATGACCACCAACGCCCACGGCTGGCGGAGCGACTGAAAAAGTTTGGCGGATTCGTCCTTGCTCCACGTTTCGGTGCCCGGCAGCAGGACCCAGCTCCAGAAAATAACTCCGCCAAGAAAAACAATGCCCGCCAGGACGTGGGCCACACGAGAGATCGTCGCCAGCCAGTCGGGACCGGCCGTCATTTGGGAGAGGATCGCCAGGGGCGGCCAATCGATTATTGCGATCAGTTCGTTCATCAAGTCATTCCCTCCGCGGTTAGTTCAGCGCGGCGCGTACGAAGTGCATCGAAAGCGATTCCCGATCGTAGGCGGGCGTTGCTGCTTTGTCTAGCAGCGCATCTGCGGTTGCGCATGCGGCTTTTGCACCCGCGGTTACTCAGTCCCACTTGTCCGTCTTGAGGAACGCTCCTGCATTATCGCATCGACCATCGCCAAGGCCTCCTTCTTGGTGGCGAGCTTCCCTTCCAGTTGTGCGTCACGCACGAGATCCAGCAGCTTCTGAAAGATCTTGCCGGGCTTCAGGCCGTGGGCGATCAGATCATCGCCACCGATCAGCGGGGCAGGATTCAACTGCTCGGGCGGAAGCTGGAGTTTCGCGCGACAATACTGCAAATTCGGATCGTCCTCGCCTTGCACGGCCGCGTGCAGTGTAAGTAGCTGCTCCGTTCCGTCGAAGAAAAGCACCCGTTGTAGCCGCGGCCAGGGGATCTGCCGGGCCTGGGTAATAACCGTCAGGTGATTGAGAATCCACGCCGCGCGGGCGCCGTCCTTGCGTGGAAGACGCAGGCGATCCGCCACCTGCTCGGCGATGTTCGCGTGCTTCCGATCGCTGTGCGCTTCCGGCCGATTTATACGATGCAGCACGGCGGCCAGCGCAAGTGGTAAGTCGCCCTCGGGCAGCGTGCGCAGCACAAGGAGCGTCTCGCGCCAATCTCCGTCTCCCGCGGGAGGATCGGCAACCAGTGCTTCAAGTTCCGGAAGGACGACGGCAAGTAGCTTCGTCTCTCGCAGCAGTTCGACGGCGCGTGCCCGCGTCGGGTGCTCCAGCATCCGCCGCATCTCGCTGCCGATGCGTTCGGCACTGACCGCGGTCAACAGCTCCGCCATTTCGCGGATGGCGTGAAGCGTTTCCACCTCGAGCTGGAATCCGAACTGTGCTGCCAGCCGCACAGCGCGGAGCATCCGGAGCCGGTCTTCGTGAAAGCGGTAGCGGGGGTTGCCGATCGCCCGCACCAGCCCCTCCCGCAGGTCGCGTTGGCCCAGGACATAGTCGATGATGCGATCGTCCACGGGATCGTAAAACAGTCCGTTAATGGTGAAGTCGCGCCGGTGGGCATCGAGCTCGGCCGTGCTGAATTGGACCGTGTCCGGATGGCGGCCGTCGGTGTAGCCGAGATCTTCGCGAAACGTGGCGACTTCGATTTGTCCGGCTCGCCAGGGGCCGAGCACGGTAATGACGCCAAAGGCCGCCCCGATCGCCAGCGTGCGATTGTGGGTGAAGATACGCCGGACTTCCTCGGGCGGCGCGCTAGTTGCCACGTCGTAGTCCTTGGGCATCAGCCCGAGCAGTTGATCCCGCACGCAACCGCCGGCCCAATAGGCGGTGTGTCCCTCCGCGCGCAGTCGGCCCACCACGGTCACGGCGAACTCGCGTTGCTGCTGGGGATCGAGTTGGGGCATGGAAGCTTTGCCTTCGAAGTTCGTAACACGGCGGCCGACCGTTAGCGACCCGGAGAGACGGCCTTCGCGATCCTGCGGCTAACTTCTTTGATCAATTCCGCCCTGGCCGGCTCGTCCCAGGCGAAGCGATGCTCCACGCCCGGATGGAGGAAGCAAAGCACCGCCTCGCGTGGCCACTCGCCCAGCACACGGCTGGCGGCGAGCGAGTAGACGTACATCTGCAGCTCGTAGTGTTTCGCAGCGTTCGGCACGCCGGCGGCCGAGACGCGATTCGTCTTGAAGTCCACTATCCGCCAGGTGCCGTCGGCGTCCTGGTACAGACCGTCGATGTAGCCGTGCATGTACGGCGAGTCGCTTTCACATTGGCCGGGCGGCCATCCCAACAGAAACTCCAGTTCTCTATGAAGTTGCCGTGCGGCGACCAACTGCTTCGCCCGGTGGGAGTGCACAAAGCTGTCGATCATCCGCAGCGCCGCTGCGGGGCTGTCGCCGCTGGTATCGAGCCCATCGCCTGGCAAGTGAACATTCGCGAGGCGTTCCACCAGTTCCGCGGCGTGTCCGGGCCGGCTCAGGTCGATTTTCTCCAGCACGGCGTGCACCAGCGTACCCAGCCCGCGGGCGTCGATTGCGGAACCATCGCGCTGAGCGGCGTCCTCCGGCGCCGCTGCCCGGTCGGTATATTCCATTTCGCCGCTGATCCGCGAGAAGGAGAACTGCCGCCGGGCCGGATGCGGCGGGATGGGCGCGACGCTGGCGGGCACCTCGACGTTCCCCTGTTCCGAACGCTCCAGCGCCTGTTCGCACAGCCGGGCAATGTCCGCGCGCCTGTGACTCGATCCGCCAGAGCCGCGTTTGGCAGAGACTTTGCCCGTAACGCGGATGCGATCCCGCAATCCGCTGGCGCGGCGGCCGTCCATGCCGAATCGCTCGTCGATCAGCCGCGTCCA
Source organism: Pirellulales bacterium (assembly GCA_040880125.1). GTDB lineage: Bacteria > Planctomycetota > Planctomycetia > Pirellulales > JBBDJB01 > JBBDJB01. The sequence goes on from JBBDJB010000032.1 coordinate 92,059, forward strand.
CAGCGACGCCGGCCCGCGATCTTCGAAGATGCTACTGGAAAGCAGCAAGTAGTCCGCCGCCCGGGTGCAGGCGACGTACAGCAGCCGTAGCGTCTCCCGATCATCTTCCAACTGTTGCACGTTGCTGAACAGGTCGTAGCCGCCGGGGATGTTGTTTTCATGCTCGTCTTTAAGTTGCACCAGCGGCCCCAATGCACTAGAGAAAGCAACGCCGTCACCGCGCAAGTTACCGGCACGATCCAGGTCCGGCACGAGGACGATAGGAAACTCCAGCCCCTTGGCCTGATGGATGGTCATCAACCGCACCACGTCCATCGACTCCGGCTGCGTCGCCGCCAGCGGTTCCCGTGGCTGGTTGGCGACGAACTCCGAGAGCTGAACGATAAAGTCCGACAGTCCGAAGACACCGGAGCGGTCGAAGCCGCGAGCCTGCTCGGTCAGCTTGCGAAGGTTGGCCAGCTTTCGCTCGCCCAAAAACTCGCCTAGTACGGCCGCGTCGTAGCCGGTGCGGGCGAACGCCTCCTCGATCAGCGTGGCAATCGGAACTCGGTCTTTCTTCGCGCGCAACTCGCTTAACGTTCGAGCGGCGGAGTGGACCCGCTCGATCTGCGCCGGCTCAATCTCCGCCGGACGTTTTCGTCCGAACAGCCCGCCGGTCAGGCCCTCACCCCGCCGCGACAACCAATACAGCGTTTCGTCGGTCAAGGAAAAGAACGGGCTGCGTAGCACGCCGGCAAGGCTGACTTCATCGGCCGGCCGATCGACGGCGCGGAGCAGGTTCAAAAGATCAAAGATCTCCTGCTGCGCGTAGAAGGCATGCCCACCGACCAGGTAGTAGTCGATTTCGTGATTGCGCAGGGCCTGCTCGTAATACTCGACGTCGCTGAGCGCGCGAAACAGAATCGCCACGTCGCCCGGTTTCGGTCGCCGGGCCGCCGGCTGCGGCGCGTCCGCATCCCAGACCAGGGGCTCTTCCGTGTCGAGTAATTCGGTCAACCGCCGGGCGATGCGGTCGGCCTCTGCACGCCGGACACGTTCAGTCGCACCTTTGGAAGTTGGCGCCTCGTCGGTCATCGTCCAGAGAAATTCGACGGCCGGCTCCGGGGTCACCTGTGGACGGTTTTCGCGCAGCGGCTCGTAGTTCTCGCCCAGCGCTTCGGAGAACGCCTCGTTGACGAAGTTTAAAATTGCCGGCTGACTGCGGTAGTTGGTCGTCAGCGAGAGGCGGCCGGTGGGTCGGATTTCGTCCTGTAGCTGGAGGAATACCTGCGGATCGGCTCCGCGGAACCGGTAAATCGATTGCTTATAGTCGCCGACAAAGAACAGCTTGCCGCCGACGAGCCGTTCGCCGCACAGTGCTCGGATTAGCTCGACTTGCAGCGGATCGGTATCTTGAAACTCGTCGACCAGCAGGACCCCGATGCCGCGGGCGAGCCGCTGGCGCAGCTTCTCGTTCTCCGGCGCCATGAGCAGCCGGTGCGCCCGCAGGAGCAGGTCGTTAAAGTCCAGACTCTCCAACTCCTGCTTACGGCGGTCGAAGCGGCCGATGACGCGGTCACACCAGCGCAGAAGTGCCAGCCCTGCTTCGGCTGCCGGTCGGCAGGCTTCGCGGTCAAAGGTGAGACACTTTTTGTGCTTGTCGGCTTCTTTACGCAGCTTCTCGGCCGCACCCTTAAAGGTCTCGTATTGTTCTTGACTGGGCCAGGCCTTCGCACCGCCGCCGCCTTGAACTTTCGCGGCCTCCTTAACGGCGTCGAGATAATCGGCCAGATTGCGTGCCGCGGGTAGTTCGTCCGGCAGCGCCAGCAGTATCGCCTGACGCTGGCGCATCGTGGGATTTATCAGCTCGACGTCACGAATCGCGGCCAACGTATTTCGGACGTCGCGGGATTTGAGAACTGTTTCACGCACCGCCGGCAGCACGCACTCGCGATGAAAGCCTTCCCACGCGTCGAGTTGCTCGTCGGCCGAGCGCCCGAGCCAGGCACTAAAGTCACCCTGCTGGCGCGCATTGATCAGCTCACGAGCCAGTCGCTGTAGCTTGTCCAGTTTGAAGAGTCGCACGAGCTGAAGCGTCAGCCCGTCCTCGCCGGCGAGGCCCTCACGAAGCTCGTCGTCGATCACCTCGGCAAGCAGCGTCGCGGACTGCGCTTCTTCCAAGACGCCGAACTGGGGATCGAGCCGGGCTTCGACCGCGTGCGATCGCAGCAGCGAAGCGCAGAAGGCGTGGATCGTGCTGACCCGGGCCGCCTCCAGGCTGCGAAGCAGCTTTTGCCAGTGGTGGGCGGTCTCCCCGCTGGCCTCGCGGAGGCGGTCGTAACACTTCAGGCGGATGCGATCGCGCATTTCGCGGGCGGCGCGGTCGGTGAAGGTGATCGCCACTAGCTCGCTCAAATCGAGGGCAGCGGCATCCCGTGGATCAAGATGCGCCAAGAACCGCTCGGTGAGGACGAACGTTTTGCCGCAGCCGGCGCCGGCGGAGAGCGCCACCGAGACGTCGCGCGTCGTCACCGCCTGACGCTGCTGTTCGCTTAGCGTGACGCTGCTCATGGCGTTTCCTCCGGCGGCGGCCAGGCTTTTTCGAGAGAGCGGATCTGGCCGACGCGGCAAACGGTTTTGAAATCGCAGCGGCTCGTGCAGTCGTCGTGGTAGCTGTGCATCGGAAAGGCGCCGGACCGGATCCACTCGATCATACGGCCGACACGCGTGCGCAGCTTGGGATAGAGGTCCTGCCAATCGTCGGTTGGAGTAAGCTCGCCGCCGGCGGATTGGTACAGGGAGAGCGACTGCTTACCGCCGAGAACTGATTTTTGTTGGACCGCCCAATAGCCGACCTGCCACGGCACGGCCCCGTGCTCAGCGAGCAACTTTTCCGCCGCCATCGCGTAAAGCAGCAATTGCAGCGTAACGCCCGCCTCTACCTGTTCACTCTTGATCAGGACCGGCCGGCCCGACTTGTAATCAAAAATACTAAAGATGCTCCTCTCGCCGACCCGGGCGAGATCAACGCGGTCGATCCGCCCGACGATCTTGATGGTTTCCTGGCCGATCTCCAGCTCGAAGGGGTCGTCGGACGATAGCGGGTCTTCCTGTTCGTTCTCCTGGTCGTCCGGGCGGCGGGGTGGGCCGAAGCGAACCTCGAAGTGTGTCGGAATCGGAGGTGCATCCAGCCCCGAAGCACTCAAATAACCTTGCAGTTGTTTTACGTATCGCTCGGCCAACGCGGCGACCTCGTCTCGGTAAATGTTCAGCAGCGCCGCCTGGAGCTTGCCGCCGCGGTGCGTTTCATCGGCGATGTCGCGCACGGTATTGCGAAAAAGTTCGGCGAATGCAGCTCCGTCGCCTTGCAGTTCCGCCAGATCGCGACCCATCGACTGAAATTGACGGTGCACCCTGGCGAGCGTTTCGTGCACTAGGCGGCCGCGGAGCAGGTGGTCGACCTCCAGGCCCAACTCCGGTAGCGGCTCCAAGCCCAGCACGCGCTGAAGGTAGAACTGATAGGGGCAGCTCGCGTACTGCTCCAGTTGACTGGGGCTCCACAGGTGGTCCGGCCCGAAGCGCTGCGCCAAATCGCGGCGGACGGCGTCGCTGGTGAGCACGCCCTCGAACGGGCCAAACGACTCGCCGTGCTGCCGGTGGTGCACGCAGACCAGGTTGGCCATCAAGTTGTCGGCCGTCGTCTTTCGGGACGGATCGTGCAGCATGCCGGCCAGCAACTGTTGATCGCCCTGGAGGCCGTCGTGGACGGCCAGCACCCGCAGGTCGGTGTCGCTCTGCGGAGAGGCGATGCTGGGGATTGGGCTTAAATCTTGAACGGCACGTGGTTTGAGGCGGTCCTCGCCGCACGCCCGCTGGACGTCGCGCAGAAACGGGCTAGGTGTCAACTCTTCGCCGGACTCGTCCATGGCCGGATAGCTCAGCACAAGCTGCCGCGACGCGCGGGTGAGCACCTCGTAAAAGAGCAGCATTTCCTCGCTGCTGCGCTCGGCGCGGTCGACCATGGGCAGGCCGATTCCCTTAAACTCGGCCAATTCGGCCTCGCCGTACATCCGGTCCTCGCGCTCCGTCGGCGGAAAGGACTTCTCCGACAGACCGGCCAGAAACAGGTACGGGACACGTAGTGTGCGGGCGCCGATGGCGTCCAGCACTCGCACGCGGCCGGACTCGTCGAGCGATTGCGGCACCTCTTCGTGCCGCAGAATGTCGCGGAGCAGGGCCGCGAAGTCCGATAGCGTCCAGGTAGGCAGATGCGCTTCCCCGAGCCAGTCCGGCGGCAGGTCGGCTTCGTGCAGGATTTGCTTCAGGCGCTCGCAGCCGGTGCCATCGAACTGGTCGAGCTGCGATGGGTTGTCGGTTTGAAAGACGCGGAGCAGGCCGATGTCGTCGGCGAGCACTTCCAAGGCGGCCGACCACTCGCGCAGGGATGCACGCTCGGGAAGGCGATCCAGCGCGGCGGCCAATCGCCGCAAGAGAGGGGCTGCCGTGGCTGCCCCCTGGTGGCGCAGCGAAGTGGATGTTTCGGAGTCGCTCGGAGCGGCTTCATCGTCGACGACCGTCTCGCCAGTGACCGAAGCGTTGGCCGCGATCCGCTCCACTTGCGCGATCAGGGCCTCTCGCCCGCGAGGGACCTGTAGTTTGCGGACGAGCCCATCGGCGGCGACGACCGCGGCGCCGTCGCACCACTCCGGCCAGTTGGGCTGGAGGTAATTACTGGAGAGCGCGGCCAGAAGCTGCGTGAAGGGCCAGTCCTCGGCGCGCAATCGCACCAGTGCCGCCACCGCCCGCAACGCCGGCACATTGGAGAGCGGTTCTGACGCCGCAACCGCGGCCGGGATTCCCAGCTCCGCGAAGACCTCGCGCACCGTCGGCGCGATTTCGCGGAGCGAACGGAAGACGACTGCGATATCCTGCGGCGTTGCATTACCGTCGTGCAGTAAGATCTTTATGCGACGGCCGATCTGTTCGATCTCCCCGCGACGTCCGGCGGCGGCCAATATCTCCACCCCGTCGACCGCGTCGATCGGACGAAGCTCGTGAGGTCCACGGAATACGTATCGCTCCAGATGCGCCAGCGTGGTCCAGGTAGCGCTGGCGGCCGGCTCGTGCTCGTCGATCCTCACCCTGGGATGATGTGATCGCAGCCGCTTGAGCGTTTGAACGGTCTTGGCGAATAGATCGCCGCGACGCGGCTCCGCTTCCCAGGGAAGGGAGATGAGCAGCCGTTCGGCCCTCTCCGCCAGGCTGGCGAGGATCTCATGCTGTGGCCGCGTAAAGTCGGTGAAACCGTCGACGACGACCAAACGCAGCCGCTCCAGCCCGGCCGACTTTCCCTGGTGCAGCATGGCCCGGGCCGACCAGAAGCGACCCTGGACGTCGTACAGATCGAAGTTGTTCAACACCTCCTGATAGGCGGTGTAAAGTGCGGCCAGTTCCTGGTCCTTTTCACTGGCCTTCCCGCTGGCGCCGCGCTGGCGGCATGCCTGCGCGAACTCGTCCGGCCAGATCTCCAGCCGCTTCAGTTCACGGACCAGGGCGAGGGCGAGATCGACCAGCCCCCGGGTTTCGGCGATCGGCCCGAAGAAGCGCAGCTCGCCCCGGGCAGACGCGCGCCCGATCAATTGCCGGAGAAGCTGCCGCTGCCGGAATCGGGAGAGACAAACAGCCGAACTGCCGGAGGCTTCCAGCACGGACTCGGCGAATCGGTCGAAGGTCATCACCGCCGGGCTGAAACAGGCCTCCAGGTCGGGCCCCAACAACCGGCCGCGAATCTCGGCGGCGCCTCGCCAGGTGGAGGCGATCCACAGCGCAGAGCCGGGCTCGCGACGGCGCAGTTGCGATCGATATTCAGCCAGCAGCCGCTCGGTCTTGCCCGAGCTGGCCGGACCGGCGAGGACTGTCACACCCGTCTCCATGGGGAGCTCCACCGCATTTCGAGCTGGTTTCTCGGCGATCGCGGGCTCACGCGCGGTCCACCATGACCAGCGGCCATTCTTCCGGGCAGGGAGAGATTGTCAATCTCGCCGGCACCAGTCACCGCGCCGTTGGCGGCCGAATGTGCTCAAACGATCCGGTTACCGGATTATCCCGTAAGTAATACTACGGCCAAGCGGATAGCGATTTCCCAAACTGTCTAAACGTGTAGAATAAGGAGTACCATGAGCGACGACCAGCCGAAGCAGCTTTCAATGGAGATCTCCTGCAGCGACGTCCACCAGATGCGCGAGGGCGGCGAACAGTTCGTGCTGCTGGACTGCCGGGAACCGGACGAGCATGAAGTGGTTCACATCGAAGGGTCAATGCTGCTCCCGATGAGCGAGTTGATGGCCCGTGCCGGGGAGCTGGAGGAATATCGGTCGCAGCGGCTGGTGGTGTATTGTCACGTGGGCGGGCGGAGCATGCAGGTGGCAGCGTGGCTGCGGCAGCGAGGCTTTCCCGAGGCCCAGAGTATGGCGGGCGGAATCGATGCCTGGGCAATCCAGATCGACCCGTACCTGGCTCGCTACTGAGCCGGGAAGGGACACAGGTTCACAATGGAGCAGTTTCAGCCTTCCAATAGTCACATCAAGGCGAGACCGTCTTGAAAAGCGGTCGCCTTTGTGGCAGGTTATGAAGTCCGAAGCCGAAGTGGCGGAATTGGCAGACGCGCCAGATTCAGGTTCTGGTGCCCGTAAAGGGCGTGGAGGTTCAAGTCCTCTCTTCGGCACTGAATACTTCGAAGGGGTTTGCGGCATCGCTGTCGCAAACCCCTTTTTTCATTATTTTACCGCGAGAAACGAGCAACCGGCGGCGGTGCTCGCGTCTACTTGCCGATGCAGAAGCGGCTGAAGATGCGATCGAGCACGTCGTCGGTGTACACCTCGCCGGCTACGGTGCCTAGCTCGTGCAATGCCAGCCGCAGCTCGACGGCGACGAGCTCTTCGCCGCCTCCAAGTGAGGCGAGATCGCCGGCGCGATCCAATGCCGCGGCCGCCAGTTGCATGCTTTCGCGACAACGGGCGGCGGTTGCCGCGACACCGCTTGCATCTCCGGACTGCGCCTCCAGCACCGCCTGGCGAATCACGGTCCGCAGTACGTCGAGCCCTGCTCCCGTCCGGCTGCTGGTAAGCGCGCCTGCCGGCTGGCTCGGAGTGGCTGCTACCGCGTCCGCCTTGGTCCACGCGATCAGTCGCACCTGACCCGGCAGCCGCGACTGGTCCCACCGCGCTAGTTGCTCGCGCTCTGCCGCCGCAAGCGGACGGGAGGCATCGAGACACCAGAGTACGACGGGTGCCTCTTGCCGCCGTGCGTTGGCCAACTGTTGGGCAAGCTGTGCGGCGTGCTGTTCAGGTCCGGCCGATTCCATGCCAGCGGTGTCGACAAGTTCACAAGCTACGCCGTCGAAGTCGATTTGGGCAACCAGATAGTCGCGAGTCGTGCCAGCCTGCTCCGAGACCAGGGCGTGTTCATGCCTTACCAGGGCATTGAACAAGCTGCTTTTGCCGACGTTGGGCATGCCGGCGAGTACGACGCGCGCCGCGCCGGAATACTCGCCCCGGGATTCCAACTGTGCGGCGATCTGCGCCAATTCGCTATTAACTTCGCCGAGTTGCTCGGTGAGCCGCTCGGACGTGATGAACTCGATATCCTCCTCGACGAAGTCGAGCCCTGCCTCCAACTCGGCCAGCAGATCGAGCAGCCGTCCGCGCAGGTCCTGCAGCGGACGGGCTAGCCCGCCGGCCAACTGTGCCAGTGCGGCATCCAATTCGCTGCGCCCCTGGGCGTCGATCACGCCCAGCACGGCCTCCGCCTGGGTGAGATCGAGCCGACCAGCCAGAAACGCCCGCAGCGTGAACTCGCCGGGCTCTGCCAGACGGGCGCCGCTGTGGCAGCACGCCCGCATCGCCGCCTGCAAAAGCGGAGGCGAGCCGATCGTATGGAGCTCGGCCGACGGTTGCCGGGTATAGCTGCGCTCGCCGGGCCACAGCAGCAACTGGCACGGCAGCTCTCGCCGCAGGTCGATCAGATGAAGCCTGCCCGAGGTACTCGTTGGTCGCTGGCACTGCTCCAGCAATGCAGCGTCGTCCGGCGTGAAACAGCGCTGGACGACTGCTCGAACTTCCGGACCGGACAACCGCACGATGCCACGTGCCGCGCCGCCCGGCGCCGTAGCGATCGCGGCGACGGTGTCATCCAAGTGGTAGGGCACGGCTGTTTATAAGGAAGCAACGGAACGAATGCGAAACCGCATTAGCATACCGCGCCTCGGGCCGGCGAGACAGCCACCGCCGGTGACGTGTCGAGCGAACGGGGTGCCGCTGCTGGAGTGACTAGCAGTGGCACCCGTTGACCACGATTGCACCATCCCACTAGTGGCCGCTTGCTACGTCGGTCGGTTTTTCCACCGGGACGGTGAGCGTGCTGTAGTGGCGGACTTCGGAGTAGTCCTGGCCCTCGTGTGTGCCAGAGGTCGGCACGATGTGCCGCACGCGCAGCGCATACGTTCCGCCTTCGCGGATCCGCACCTTCACCGTTCCGTCGCTTTCGGTCGCGGCAATGAAGTCCTCCTGAAGGTCGGGACCGCCGACGACCACCTGGGCGCCGGGCAGGGGCCTGCCCTGCCACAGCGCGGTCACCGTGAGCAGCGGTCCGCTGACGCTCGGCACCAACTCCAGCGGCAGGCGAGTTTCGCCCACCGGCTCGGCCGTTCCGCCGGGCGGGGTGGCCATCGCCTTCGCGTGGTACATCAACAGAAAGACCGCCCCGCCGCGCTGGACGACGCCGTAGGTTTGCGACAGTTCCACAACCGGCGATTCGGTCAGCGGGGCCTGCGGAGTCACCGACAGCGAATCCCGCGTCTTCTGCAGCTCGAGCTCTTGCCGGTCGCCGCCGGTTCCGACCTGCCACACCTTGGCGGTCAGCACTAGTTCCAGCAGGTCCGGGTCGTCGACCTGCGGCATCTCGGCAAAGTAGACCTCCGCGCGAGGAGACGCGCCGGAAGATAACTTCAGCCAAACAAAATGGGCCTGCGCCGGCTGCGACCAAAGGCCGACGGCCAGGACTGCGGCCAATGCGGCCAGCGCAACGAGTCGGGTATTCACGCGTGAGATCACGACGTTTCTCCAATGGAATCTGAAAGGAAGGGTGTGGTTAGCGGCCGGCGGTCTGCTCGACCGGCAGCAGCCGATGATTGCGAAAGCGAATCTCCCGGACATCGCGGCCGCCCTCATTGTCGGACTCGATCGACAGCAGCCGCGCGGGCAGATCCTGACCCTCGACCGTGATCCAATCGTCATGCACGTTCATCGTGGAGGCCAGTTCGCCGCTTTCCGCGTTCCAGAACGAGAGCGAATACGATTTGGGCAGGTATTTACCCTCCGCGTTGCGAGTAACATCGGTTACGGAGATGGTGAAGCGAGTCTTGCCCATGTTGCGGTGGACTTCTGTGATCACGTCGCCGTCGATGCGGTAGTGGCTGCCCATCGCCGGGTCGTCATTGAATTTGATCAGACGTCCCAGGGGGTGATTCTTCACCTCGTCGGCGAACGACACGTCAAAGTTCTCGCGGGGCGCCTGGCGATGCTGCACGAGCGATGCCAGTTTCGTGTTCACCCAGTCGCTGGGAAAGTCCTCCGGCAGAATGAGGTCGATTTCGCCATCGGTGCGAATGGTCACAGTGCCTTCAACCTGCTCCCCATTGTTGGACACCAGGACGTCGGCCGAAAAGCCGACAATGCCGTCCCACGACGCGCGGCTCTGATGTGCGCGGATCATCATCTGTTCGGCCGTGGTGGAACCGGCCGCCTCCGCGGCGTCGGCCCCGTGCAATTGAGAAGTGCCAAACAGCACACTGCAGCACAAGGCAAGGAGAGCAAGACCGGCGATCGACAAGCTACGGGCGGTGGGCAGCGAAGTTTTCACGATAGAGGCTCCTTCGTGAGTGAACAGTTTCCTGAAGTTTCAAATTGGGATCGATATCCAAAAAACTACTTGCAGAGGATCAGCTTTCCGGTTCGCGTGCGGCGAAGCCGGTAGACGAGCTCGCCGTGTACGACCAGCACTTCGTTGTCGTCGCCGAACAGCTCCTCCGAACGCCAAACCCGCTTGGTCTCCAGCACGTCGCGATGCTCGCCGGGGCGAGCTTCGTGCTCCGCATCCTTCTTGGGAGAGGATTCTGGGGAGTGCTTGTCGGCGTCCACTGCGTTTGACCCTTTTGGGCGATAGGCTTCTAAAGGCGCGGTTCTAAACCGGTTGGCCACTACGTACGACGTCAGCGGCCTGGGACGTTGGCGGTGTGCTTCGGCAGACAGCGTGCTCATGGTAGTGCTCACTCGCAGGGTGGCCGGTCGGTGAGGGAACGGAACAGGTGGGAAGCGCGCCGGTGGCAAAATCGAGGTAGGAAACGTCCGCGGCGCGCTGCAGTGTCCAACGCTTCCCCCGAGCAGCCATCTCCGCCCCGCACCTGGGCGGTTGGCCGTTGAGGCGGCGGCGGAGCGACGACCTGAATGGGGAGACAACGTCGAATCGGCCAGCCATATCGCGTCCTTTCCTGCTGCTTCCGCCGGGCGTGAAAGCGAGCGAATCGGGCAAGGGGGTGCTGGCGTTGGCGGGGGGCCGTCGAGGGCCGCCAAGGGGCGGGCGATCCCGGAACTGTTAAACTGAGACTCAATCTCAGAAGAGAGATTCTAATGCCTCGGCCATTTTCTGCAAGTGCCTATGCGAAAAAAGTTGCCACGCCGGCTTGCCCCGGAATTCCCGCCGGAATCGCCGCTATTGGCACTGCTCGCGATAACTTTTTTGTGCCCGCTGCTTGACACCCCACGGGCGTCCGGTACTATGCACACTGAAATTGAGAACATATCTCAATAAAAGTAGCCAGCCCGCCTTCCGTGCTCGCCCGCCGCTCTTCGCCGACTTCTTCGGCCTTTACCGGGCGTATTGCTTTCATCGGAAGGTTGGGCCATCCGCACCGCTGCTTGTCCCACCTTGATGTCCTTCCACCACGGCTACTGAGGAGATTACATCCCCATGACCAGGCTAAGTCTGTCACCGATCTCGGTCTTGAAATTCGTACTGTGCATCGCTCTGCCCTTTGGCGCGGCGCAGGCCGCTTCCGCGGCGTTTTTAATCCCCAACTCGGCGACGCCGCCCTTTGGCGATTGGTCCCGCGGCGATGCCGGTTCACTGTACGCCGAGTGGGATGTATTCGCCGTGCCGTTCGGTACGCCCGGCAATGCGCCGGACGCCGGCGTCTTTCCTGACGGTGGTTCGCCCGACGCCAACAGCGCGCTGTTGGTCGGCAACAATCCCACCGGGTTTCTGGTCGGCGGCAACATCTACTCGTTCATGGCGGCCACCGACTTCACCGTCACGTTTCCCGGCTACGGCAACGGCGACGGGTTCAACACGCGCGTCGCCGCGCAGATCCGGACGCGGGGAACGACAGTCGATCTCGACTCGTTGCAACTGGCCTACAACGACGGCACGTCGGACATCCTAGCCGACTGGGACTTCCACACGGAGTTGCATCGCGAGCACTTGGGCGTCGACGTCGGCGACCAGATCGATCACCTCTTCGTGTTCGATATTCTGGGTCACGACCCTGCCGCGCTCGCGCTAAATTTTGCCGCCGCGGGCAGCTCGATGAGCCTGGATCGCGTGGCCATTGATACGTTCTCCACCCAGTCGCCGCTGTCGCTGATCCCGGAGCCCGGCACCTCGACGTTGTTGCTGATCGGCGCAGCGGGACTGGGATTTGTTCATTGGCGTCGCCGTCATGTCAAGAGTTGACTCGGTTCCAAACGTTTGTTCGAAGGCGACCTTAACAGCCACACGGCGGGCGGGCTCAGGAGAGGAAAACGATGGAATGTAGGCGAGTGAACGGGCAGTTCGTCAGCCAAGGCTCGGGGCCGTTGCCAGTTGTTCGCGAGTGCGAAAAAGGCACGGCTGGACAAGCCAGCGGTCGCACCCGGGGCCAGGTCGTAGGGACGATGCGAGTGTTTCGCACGGGCAAGGAAAACACTGCTGGTAAAGCCAGCAGTGGCACCCGGCAAACTGGACGAGCCAGCCGTGGCAGACCTCAATGTGGCACAGACATTCCTGTCTGTGCGCGACCGGGGAGAGCGCGCTTCGCCGCTCGCCACAAGTCGGGTTTCAGCTATGTAGGGATCCGTCAAGGGTTGATGGGTTTTTACATGTTTGCCT
>JBBDJB010000033.1:0-22413 GCA_040880125.1 Pirellulales bacterium
GTCCCCTGCGGTGAACTCGATCTTCGGTTGTGTAAAGACCAAGTCGCCCCGACTAAAGATCACGACAGCTCGCCGCATTTGATGTGGTGAGCTGTTTGTCTTTTGTGGGCAGAGAGTTACGTACAGTCGACGTTCAGCGCGCTCGGTTCAAACAGCACCTGATTCCACGGCCGCGACTTAGGGATATGACTGCAAAGCATTGGCTTATCAAGAGTTGCGGAGTTCAAATCCAGTCGCTATTTTCGCGATTCGCTGCTGGTTCGGGTCCGACTCGGGGAGTTTCTCGTCTCAACTCGAACCGCCGGACTAAGACGTTTCGGTTAGCAACTCGCCTCCTCTCTTCGATGCGAGTCCATGCCTTTCAAACCCAGACGCCAGCCATATGGATGAACTGGCTGAGGATCTGACGCCCAGCGACAGAGTCGGTTCGGACATGCTTAAGGATGCCTTATGGGCTATCTTCATGCCCCCGCCTGGGTGGGCGGGGGCGGTGGCATCACGACTCAGAAGAGCCGATACTTGACTTTGCCGTAGACCGTCCAAGCCGAGTGTGGAAAATGCTGCGGTCCGTGTTATGTAGCTTCGGCCCCCGAGAACGAACCAAGACCAGTGCCTTGGCATCGCTGCTCGGAGCGCGGCGGCGCGAGCCCCGGGCGATTCGGCCATGTGGAATGCGACTTCGGGCGGGTTTTTTGTGTAATCACGAGATGAGCGAATGGACGTAACCCAGTTGCCGTTTAACCGCCACGTTGGCCTTGAGAGCTGCTCGCCGAACAGCGGGTTTTTGGTTGCCCTTCCGGAAGGACGGCAGTACACAAACCACCTGGGCACCGTGCATGCCAGTGCCCTCCTAGCGGTTGCCGAGGCCGGGTCGGGGGCGTTCCTCGTCGAGCAGCTCGGCGCGGGCTCTGGGCTCATCCCAGTTGTCCGCCGACTGGAGGCAAAGTTTCGCAAGCCGGCTCGTGGGCGAGTATCAGCCCGTTGCACCGTTTCCACGGATGAGGTCGCGAAGTGGACGGCGGAATTGTCGAATCGCGGCCGGGTACTGGCCCCCGTGGCGATGGAGGTGCTCGACCCGGAGGGCCTGGTCGTCTTGTCGGCCATGGTCGAATGGTTCATTGCCCGTGCATCGGGTGATGTTTAGCATGGAGCTGCAGCGCCGTGACTAGATGGCGTCCGCCGATACGAATCAATCGCTTCGGGAAGTAGTGCGGACGCAAAAGACATCCACGATGTTGTGACTGACTAGGAGAACAGCGGCGGCATAAGGTTTCGGAGCCGCTCAATAGTCGGATAACTCAAGCGTCAAGAAAGTGATCCGATGCAACAGATCTTGGTCTACTCCGATTCGCTGACGTGGGGAATCATTCCGAACACGCGTCGCCGGCTCCCATTCGAAAGCCGTTGGCCCTGCGTCATGGAAAACTCGTTGCATCAGAATGGACACACCGCGCGGGTTATCGAAGACTGTCTCAACGGTCGCCGCACCGCGTTTGAGGATCCGTACAAACCCGGACGAAACGGATTAGCTGGAATTGAGCAGAGAGTGGAGATCAATTCCCCGCTAGAGATCGTAATCTTGATGCTGGGCACTAACGACTTTCAGTCGATGCACCCACACGGTGCGTGGCATTCCGCACAGGGGATGGCGGCTCTCGTTGACGCCGTCCGGAGAGCGCCGATTGAACCCGGTATGCCAGTCGCAAGAGTCCTCATCGTCGCGCCGCCGGCGATTCAAAAGCCGACGGGGCCGATAGCTTCCAAGTTCGAAAACGCGCACGAGAAAAGTGTGGGGCTTGCCGCAGCCTATGAAGAGGTGGCTCGCGAGCGCGATTGCGAGTTCTTTGATGCGGGAGCGGTCACAAAGTCAAGCACCGTGGACGGCGTGCATCTAGACGCGGACCAGCATGACACTCTCGGGCGAGCGCTCGCGGGCGTCGTCGCATCGCTGCTCTCCAATTCGGTCCTTGCGACAGCGCCCTTAAAGACGCCAGGCAGTAGTGAGAACTAATCGAGTTGCTTCCTAGTTATCCCTCCAACAAGTGCCGAATACTTCAGAATTGGGAGCCGATCGCTTAGCAGACGGCATACGCTATGTCTGAAGTCGCGTTCGTTACTTACCAGCTGGCGCCAGAAATCAACGACGACGACCGTCTCGTTGCAAACGAGCTGCGGCGGCGAGGGACTAGGGTGAGCGCGGCGGTATGGGATGCAGCGGATATCGATTGGTCGCGCTTTGATTCCGTGGTGATCCGCTCCGCCTGGGATTACCACCTGAAGCCGAAGCAATACGTCCAGTGGCTCGAAAGGTTATCGGCGGCCGGAACTCGTCTCTGGAACCCGCCAAGGGCAATCCGCTGGAACATGAACAAGAGGTATCTCGCGGACTTGGCAGATCGGGGCGTTGGCGTCGTACCTACGTCTTACCAACCGGCCGGCGAAGATTTGCTGCTTCGAGAAGTGTTGACGAGGTGCGGCTGGGACGACGTCGTCATCAAGCCCGCCATTTCCGCGTGCGCACTTGGGACTTGGCGCACGTCACTGGCCGCAGCCGACACAGACCAAGCGAAGTTTTTAGACCAGTCCCGTAGCCAAGACCTCCTCGTTCAGCCCTACCTGCCTGAAGTAGCGGCGCGGGGGGAGTGGTCCTTCATTTTCTTTGACGGGCGCTACAGTCACGCGGCGCTCAAGCGGCCGGCAAACGGTGATTTCCGCGTGCAGCGAGAGTTCGGCGGCACCTCGGTACCGGCAGACCCGGCTCCCTCCCTGGTCGAACAGGCCCGGTCAATGGTCTCCGCGGTACAGCATGAACTGCTCTATGCGCGGGTGGATGCAATCGAGCACGAAGGTCGGTTGATCTTAATGGAGCTGGAGATAAACGAGCCCTTCTTGTTCCTTGGCCTTTCCCCGAGCGCGGCCCAGCGGTTTGCAGAGGCCATCCTAAAGAAGTTGGCTGCCGGGGTTCTATGAACATTGAATATCGATTTGCAACCGTCGAGGACGCACCGCTGCTGGCCACGATGAATGCGAGATTGATCAGCGACGAAGAACTGCGTCATAACCATCAATTGTCTTGGATTTGCAGTTTTCGAATTGCCGTCGCAGTCTGGCTTGCCAAGTCCCGGATGCCGGCGACAAAAAACTAACGCCATCCGGTTGCCCCGACTTCTTCTTAACCTTCGCCGGAATCTGCCTTAGATTACCCTTCCGGCGGTCGGAAGTGCGGCCCATTTTTCTCGCGGAAATCCGGTAATTACCGGATACGCGAAAGGAGAGCCGCACGCATGCCAAGCACGTCTCGCATTCCCTGCTACCGACGCCACAAGCCGAGCGGGGCAGGCCGTGGTGACGATCGAAGGCACCGATCATTACTTGGGGCCGTGGAAGTCGGCCAAGAGCCGCCGGCAGTACCAACGGCTGATCGGTGAGTATCTCGCCCTCTCGCCAACATCAGGTAGCCGGCCGCGGAGGTTGTAGGCGTACTCGGACTTGGCCAGACAATGATCGCCCGACACCGTGCGCTCGGATGAGGTGAGCTGCGTGGTAGTGCCCGGCGTGGCGTGCGCACCCTCGTTGCCGTAGTAGTACTTCGTCGTGATGAACTGCAGGTCGACCAAAGTGACTTCGCTCACCAGTCGGTCGTTCGCGTCGTAGGTATAACTCGAACCCTCGTCGGCCGTCCCGAGCCGTCCGGCCGGGATGGTGGCGCGGGCCGCCACGTCCGCCGGGTAGGTGTCGATCAGCCCCGGCAGCACGTTATTCATCCGCAGCCCGGCCGCGACGACCCGCCGCCGTTCGCACGCCAAGCGTCAATTAGGAAACCGGCTTGGCACCGCACCTAGCTCCTATTCGACCGGTGCGTCGGTACGCGTCCACTGAGCGATGGGACGGCCGTCACGACGCCACCACGAGCCCGCTTGGTCCTGCCTCCAGCCGGCAGGCGAGTCCTCCCACGTCTCCTGCCGGCCGTACGGGGTGATGTCCAGCAACTGCAGAGTAGGAAGCATGGCTTCGATCCCTCGCCATTTCGTTTCATACGTCTGGAACACCTGGTCATCGTTCCTCAAGTAGCAGCGGAGGTCGCCGCCGTCCCGGGTCGCCAGCGCGTCGCCCGAGTCGGCCGTCGAGTACCACGGCATCGTCCAGCCCATGAAATCTCGGTAGGCGACAATCTCATCCAACGGACCACTGCTAAAGACGGCGTAGGTCACATCGCGGTCGGCGAGATAAGCACGGACGGCGGAGGTCATTGCTGTTTGGCTGTGCGTACAACCTTCACACTGCTTGTGGTGGGGCGCGCCTTTGTTCCACATGAAGTGATAAACGATCAGCATGCTCCGGTCTTCGAACACTTCGTGCAGGGGGACGGGTCCTTTTGAACCCACGACCGTGACTGGGTCCATCGGCGTCATGGGCAGGCGCCGGCGAGCGGCGGCAAGTGCGTCGCCGGCTCGGGTGTGCGCCTTCTCGTGGACCAGCAGTTCCGCACGGGTCCGCTCCCACTCTTCACGGCCAACGATTTTGGGTGTTGCCAGTTCTGTCATCGTGCGCTCTCGAGGGGCATAATTTGCTATTCGACACCAAAAAATTGCAGATTAACCGTGCTTATCTGTAGAAGAAGTGGATATGCGATGCCGCACGTCAGTCGTCCCCATCGGTGCGTCTATTGATTGAATTCGCGCGAGATTCTCGAGCTGACAGTCGAAACTACTCCCTGCTCAACTCGGGCCACTATTGCTGCGTTGGCGTCTCGTGTAGGCGCAGCGCAATGTCTTCGGTGTACATCGGAGACACCAGTCGCTTGCTGCCGCCGGTGTGTTGAATCGCCTCAGTCTTTTCGTTCCGCCCCGTCTTGGTGTTGATCCATTCTGCCGTGTACTCGCCGTCGGGTATCGCCAGTTCCAGTTCGATTTGCGAGCCGCCGTTCACGTACACCGCGTACGCCTTGCCCGCTTCAGCGAGGACACGAACGGCCGACCGACTGCCCGGCTCAGGCTGTTCACCCACGATTCGATGGCTTTTCACGATGTCGTTCGCCGGCTTCATCCGCACGAAATCAAAGCCTTCGATGAACTCCTTGAGGATGCCAAGCTGCCGTCGCAATTCCGGGCCGCCACCACCGGGCGTACCCTCGGCCAGTGGCACAGCCGTTCCATCGGGGCGCTCCGTTGTAAATGAGAAGTCCAGATGATCGTACACGGCGCCGCCGGCAATGATGAACTCCCAGCCTTCGGTCCGGTACTTGCGGTCACTGCGGTCGGAGCCTCCCGTCTCGTCCAGGCAGACTGGCCGGTCGAGATGGTAGTTCAGCCGCACGGCATCGGCGCTTGCCGCGTGAAAGTTCAGCACGGAGACCTGCGGATTGACCGCTGGGATCGGCTCCATAGAACGTGGAAATCCCTGCCCGATGAGATGCTTGTTTGGCAGCGGCGATTCTGCCTGGACGATCGCGGCTGCGATCGCGTCGTTCCATTGCTGGGTGAGGCCGCCGCGTTCATAGGGTTCGTTGCAGATCTCGAAGTAGAGGTTGTCGAACGCGTTCAACTCGGTTGCGAGCTTCCTCGCGAGCGCCGTCTGCACATCGAGCAGCTTCTGATCGTTCCCGCTGTAAACTTCGTACTTTCCGACACTGCCGATACCGTTGACGTTGTTCCGCCCGTTCATGGGACTGGCGTTCCAAACGTTGTCGTCGTACATCGTGCAAAAGAGCACCAGCTCCACGACCACGCCACGCTCGTCCCCCTGATGAATGAAGTCTTTCAGTCTCGTGAAGTACGCGGAATCCCACTTTGTGAGATCGAACTTGTTGCCGCCGTCCGAGGCGCCAGGCGTCTCGCTGCGGACCCACGGACAGATGAACTTTCCCGGCGCCGGCGCGAGTGTGTTTCCGGTGATATTGAACGACCCCGGCACCTCGCGATACGTGCCCGCAAACGTGCGTGTGAGGTTGAACCCGTGCGATTCGAGTTCATCCAAATAGCGAACGTAGTCAACTTCCTGATTGAGTACGGCTCCGTAGTGCTCGCCGGAAGTGATCAGGACGGTTGGCTGCTCGCGCCAAAGAAAGTAGTGCCCATTGTCCGGATGAAGGCGGATCGGCTCCCCAGCCAGAGCGGCGACAGGGGCGCAAAGCCAGGCGCCCACAAGTGCGCATGCGGCAGCAATCGAACGGCAATCCATGGGAACCCCGCGGTACGTTGAATGCGTGTTGAGGCACCTTCGACTAATCCGACGTCGCGATTGCTCGACCACCAGCGCGCCAGCGGAGGTTTCTCCGCGCCGATTCAGCAATTCGGCCAACCCACTCGACAAACCGGCGACACGGTGAAGCGCTGATTGTATCATACGGCCGGAACCATGTGCGTGCACTACAAGAGGAACGTCCTATGAAGAACCAGACAACCTTGTGGATCGCGTTCGTTTCAATCGTTCTCGCGGGCTTGTCCGCGCATGCGCAGCTCGTTGAAGTGAACGAGGCTTTTTCGCGCGATCCCGGCTGGGATCATTTTCAAAACCGAATTATCGGTATCCAGATGCCGACGGCCAGACGCCGTTCCAGCTAGCAGTGGCCGCAGACGAGCCTCGACGAGCTGCGGACGCTGAAGAAGCTTCAAGATCGGGCCGAGGCGCTTACCACGCTGAAAGAGGAGGGCGACGCAGATGGTTCGCAAGGCAATCCGGACAAGCGAGCTGGTCGACCCGCGCTACCTGGAGGCGGGCATAGCCCGGCTGTGCGAGCTGTGCTTCGCGGAATTCGTGGCCGAGGCCTGGTATGAGCACAACTGGGGAGCCGCTGATTCCCTTTTCCCGTGACACGCTCCGCAAGCGTTGCCCAATCCATCGCCGGACGGTCCGCACAGTGAATCCTATCGCCCCAGCACGCGCTTGCCGGCCTCCAGCACGATCGGCGGAGTGAGGGACTTGAGGATCGCCTTCACGCCCATCGACCGCGGGGCTTGAAGCTCGCCTTCCGCGAACGCGTCGCCCGGGGTGCGGCGAAAGAGCGTGCCGTGCGAATCGTGCCGCTCCTCGTCAGGCCGGCCGTTGGTGTAGTAGTACATCGCCACCGATTTGCGCGACCAACCTTCCGGGCACTTGAGCGGCTCGGGGTTGCCATGCCACGACGTGCTAGTCGTGTTGAAGACCACCATCCGGTTAAACACGGGCAGCACGTTCTGCACGCACTTCTCCATTGGCTCGTCCCACAACTGCAAATGGCCGGCGTACTCCTCACGCCAGTTCTTGTTCAAGTAGACCAGCACATTGATCCGCCGATCCAGCTTTAGGCGGTTGTGAAAGTTGAAGTCTGCGTGGATCTTCAAAAAGCCACCCGGCGGAAGTTGATGAACACCTCCGCCCGCTAGAAACGGATCGCTGACCAGGCCGGTGATGCCGGTGAGCGATTCGAGAAAATCGAGCATCGGCGGCGAGTTCAATTTGTACAGGAAGATCTGGATCCGGGGGTCCATCTTGGTGTCGTCGCACAACTGCCGCTTGATCTCGCGATCGTTGTCGAAGTGGTGCCAGCGCGAGTCGGGCGATTCGACCGCCTCCAGCACCTCGTCGAGAATCTCCGGCGGAAAGAAGTCGTCGATGACGATGTGCGGAAACGGCTGGGCGGTGCGGTACTTTTCGCTCAGCGCCTTGCCCTTGGCCTTCAGCGGCTCGGTTTGGAAAAAGTCGTTGATTTTTTCCAGGTGGTTCACGTTTGATTCCTCGTTTGCCTCAATGACTTGCTCTTTGACACGACGACCACCTGCCGGTGCCGCGGCAGGCACTTGTCCTTGCCCCGGTCTCATTCATGCGGCGGCGGCCAAAGTTGCGTGGCGAGCCGTTAAATCTGCGAATTGAACGGACGCCACGAATCGGCGGCGCTGCGCCTTCGCGCCCGATGCGACGCGTGCGGAAACTGCGACGAGCGTAGCGACCACGCTCAAGTATTGGCGACGATTCAGTCCCAGGCGGAAGATTGAACCGTCGCGCAACACCCTTTGGCCACCATCGGCTTTGCTCGCCGGATCATTAGACCCGCCGCCGCGGCCTGTGCAAGACTC
Source organism: Pirellulales bacterium (assembly GCA_040880125.1). Taxonomy (GTDB): domain Bacteria; phylum Planctomycetota; class Planctomycetia; order Pirellulales; family JBBDJB01; genus JBBDJB01. The sequence continues at coordinate 8,055 of JBBDJB010000033.1, forward strand.
CCAATCGCTAAAACCGGCTCGAGCCAAGTAGCTCCCATGGTGCGGACCGATGGCCGATCGCAGTTCACCGACTGCCAGCGACTGCTACCAATCGACGACCGATCCGTCCTCCCGGTCGTACGTCCGTGGATAATCTTGCGGCTCGCCGACCTGGGCCATCAACTTCTCTTCGTCGATCTCGATGCCCAGGCCCGGTCCTGATGGCAGCGGCAAGAAGCCGTCCTGCTGCTGGAACGGCACCTTGAGCAGATCCTCGTGCGTGTTGGTACCACGCTCCTGGATCAGAAAGTTCGGAATGGCCGCCGCGATCTGGCAACTGGCCGCCAACGAGCACGGCCCCTGCGGATTGTGCGGCGCGATCGGCACGTAATACGACTCGGCCATGCCGGCGATCAGCCGCAGCTCGGTGATTCCGCCCGCGTAACAGACGTCCGGTTGCAGGATGCTGGCGGCCTTCTTTTCCAATACCTCGCGGAAGCCCCACTTCGTGTACACCCGCTCACCGGTCGCGACAGGGATGTGCGTGCGGCTGGCCAAGTCGGCCATCACGTCGAGGTTCTGGGCCTGCACCGGCTCTTCATAGAAATACGGCTGAAACCGTTCCAGGGCCTTCATCAGCAGCAGCGACGTCTGCGGCTGCGAGGCGCCGTGAAACTCGATGCCGATGTCTACGTCCGCCCCCAGCGACTCCCGCATCTGGGCAAACTCTTCGACCGCTTCCTGCACGTAGGCGGCGCCCTCGACGTAGCGGTACGGAGCGCGGCGATCGACGCGGAGCTGCGTCTTGAATGCCTTGCACCGTCCTTGCTCGACGTCGCGGCGACTGCCGTAGATGCGGATGCGATCTCGGGTCGGTCCGCCGAGCAGCTCGTACACGGGAATACCCAGCGCCTTGCCTTTGATGTCCCACAACGCCTGATCGATGCCGCTGAGCACCGAGGTCAACACCGGGCCGCCGCGATAAAAACCGTGCCGGTAGATCGCCTGCCAGTGGTGCGTGATGCGGCGAGGGTCTTTGCCGATCAGGTATTTGCCGGTCTCCTGGGCTTCAACAGCGCAGGCCTTGCTCTTGTCCTTGAGCATCTCGCCCCAGCCGACGATGCCGGCGTCGGTCGTGATCTTCACAAACACCCAGGAGTTGCGAAGGACGAACGTCTCCAGGTTTGTGATACGGAGAGATTCCCGCGGCGCGACGTTCGCCCGGCTTCGCGCGGCGGACTCGGCCTCTTGCCCGAGCATGTCGAGCGACCGCAACCCGGCCGCCAGCCCGACGCCGCCGGCAAAGGCGCGTCCGACGAAGCGGCGGCGACTCATGCGGTGACGGCCCTGTCGAATGTCCGGCTGCGTAAACCACGGCGCGTCGCTGGCGGCAGTTTGACTTGCGGAGTGCGTCTCTTGTGGAGTTGTTTTTTTCACGGTGATTCTCCGGCAATGCAATTGGGGGAGTTGTGACTTGGATCGGTGTTTACCATCGTGGCCCACATCGGCGGTGTCAAGCAAAATCAGCCGCGCGATGCGGCCTCGTCAATTCCGGCCTTCTGCCAACTCGCCGGCAGCGGTGCTACAAACTCCAGCGGCTCGCCGCGAACGGGGTGCATAAACGCAAGCCGCCGGGCGTGCAGCGCGATGCCCTCGGCAAAGCCGCGCTGGCCGCCGTACTTGCGATCGCCGCGAATCGGATGACCGTGATGCGAAAGCTGGAGCCGGATCTGATGTTTGCGGCCGGTCACCAATTCGACTTCCAAAAGACTGTCCGGTCCGACGGCTCGCAGCAGCCGGTAACGCAGTCGAGCCTCTTGCACGCCGGGCGACTCGCTGCGAGCGATGTGCATCCGCCGGTGCCGGTCATCTTTGCGCACCAGATCGACCAGTTCCGCTTGCGGCTGCTCGATGCGGCCCTCGACCAGCGCCCAATAGATCTTGTGCATTTGGCGCCGGCGGAGCCCGTCGGTGAGCCGCGCAGCCGCCTTGGAAGTGCGCGCGATCACCAGCACGCCGGAGACCGGCGCGTCGAGCCGGCTGACGATTCCCAGATAGACGTTGCCCGGCTTGTTGTACTTGTGCTTGAGGTAATCCTTCGCCTGGCTCACCAGGCTGGGGCGATCCGCCGCCACGCCCATGGTCGGCAGCATCGCCGGCTTGACCACCACCAGCAGATGATTGTCCTCGTACAGCACAGGCCAGGGAGCGCGCATGGGAAGAGCATCGCAAGAGCGGGGCGACAGCATCGGCTGAATTGCGTAATGTAACAGACGAACCAGCGCCTCTCGACCCAAGCGAGCACGATGACAGAGCAGCGATTGATCCTGGCCAGCGGATCGCCCCGCCGCCGCGAACTGTTGGCGGCCGCCGGCTACCGATTCGACGTGATCGAGCCGCGCGCGGATGCCGAGTGTGGCGTCTGCAGCGAAGGCGGGCCGGCTGCGCTGGTGGCGGAGCTGGCCCTGCGCAAAGCCGCTGACGTGCGGCCACGCGTCGACCGCGGATGCATCGTCGCCGCCGACACCGTGGCCGAATGCGGCGGCATGATCCTCGGCAAGCCGGACGATATCGACCACGCCCGAGCGATGCTCCGCCGACTGGCTGGGCAAGAGCACCGCGTCTACACGGGCCTGTGCGTCTGGCCGGTGCCCGATGGCGAGCCGGAAATCCGCGTGGCGGTGACGCGGCTGAAAATGGAGCCGCTCGGCGAAGGGTCGCTGGAAGAGTACCTCTCCAGCGGCCAATGGGAAGGGAAGGCCGGCGCGTTCGGCTATCAGGACCGCCACGGCTGGCTGCACATCGTCGAAGGCAGCGAATCGAACGTTGTCGGCCTGCCGATGGAGCTGTTGAAAGAGATGCTCGACGCGTCCGGATACCGGCGCAAGTAGGGTTCGCTGTGCGGGCCGATTGTCACATCGGCTAGCTACTTGCCGGCCACGATTAGCTGCGCCAGTGGTTCGAGCACGTAGCACGAGCGGAAGAAATGACGCGACGCCGCAGCATTTATCGCGATCCGTGCGGCACTGCCCGAGACGTGAGCCTCGCCGGTTTGGCGCCGGTAAGGCAATCGAGATAGAAGTGGAGCGGAAGGGAGTCGAACCCTCGACCTCTGCATTGCGAACGCAGCGCTCTCCCAACTGAGCTACCGCCCCGATTGCGATGCAGCCAGGCGTCACTGGCCGGGCATCGCGAAGTCGCCATTCTAGCGCTACTCCGGCGGACTGTCTAGGCGACCGCCGATCGGCTCCAATCCCAAACTCCGTGCATACGCGGCCCGCTGCCGCTGGACGCCAAGCTCCTCGGTGATCGCCAGCCACTGCTGCTTGGCCGCCGCCAGCGACATCTCCGGCGAGGCGTTGCCGTCGAGTACGTCGATCACCGCTTTGTCGAGCGCTGTCATATAACGCTCTGCGCCGGGAATACGCGGAACCGCCATCCAGTCGTCGCGCGAGAGCGCCTCGCGCACGACGTTCGCGTAGCCGTCGGCCGCCTCGGGCGAGATGCCTTGCGGCAGCCAGGGGTCGATCTGCGGCAAGTGCGGCTGGCGATAGAGCGTCGTCTCGCGGCTGGCCGCACTGGGCGGATGCTGCACGTCGCCCGCGCTCAGCCAGGCGGCGAGATTCATCGCCGAGGCCGCGTTGCGCGAGGCCGCGCTCACACTGGCCAGCCGGCCGGCCACGCCCAGCAGCGTGACACGTCGTCGGTTTTCTGGTCGCGGTTCCCATTGATTGAGCCCCTGTCGATAAACTTGCTCCGCACCGGGCAGTTCGGCGAAGCGAACCTGGCCGATCGCCTCCCCGCCCGCATCGTCCGCCGCAGTCGGCCAGCCCCAGGCAAGCGCCGCGCGGCCTTCGTACACGGCGCGGCGAGCCTCGTGCGGATCGTATCTCTTCGTAGCCACGTCTCCACGATTTGATTCGGCTAATTCTCGAAGCGCGCGGACAAACGGCGGCCCGTCGATCCGCGGCTCCATCGTCTGGGCGTCGAACAACGTCGCGTAGTCGTGCGGATGTTTGGCGTACGCCGCCGCTCGGGCAAGTAGCGTAATGCCCGCCCAACCGGGCGCAACAGGTTCGATGGCCGCTTGCCAGTCGTCGGGCAGGGCTTCACTTGCCGCGTCGGTTGCCGTCTGCTGGCCAAGCTCGTCGACGAGCGAAGCGTACTCGCTCCAAGTCCGCGGCGGCTGGCGATCGAGTGCTGCCAGGAGGTCCGCGCGGTAGATCAACACCAGCACGGGCGAACCGAGTGCAAACGCCATGGGCCGTTCGCCCCAGGCGGCCATCGGCCGGGCGACCAACGGAAAAAGCTCGGCGGGACGATATGGCTCGCCGGAAAGCATGTTCGACCGCAGCGGCACAATCGCCCCGCGAGTGGCCAGCGGTCCCAAGTGCCGTGACAGGTAAACGATCACGTCGGCCGCCGGCGGCGAGGTGCTTTCGAGCGCCGACGCGTCGGCCGTTTCCACCGACAGCGTGCCGCCGAACTGCGCGGACCACTGGCCGCGCCGCCGCTGGATGGCCGCCGCCAACTCGGCATCGTCGATCACCATCACACTCAGCGGCACCCCGGGGGGCGCTGTGTCCGGCGGCGGAGCCGGTTCGGGCTCGCTGTTGCAACCCGCGGCTAGCAGCGCCGCGAGGATCGCTGCCAGCGGCAGTGCTCGGATGCGGGATGCGGGGTGCGGGGTGCGGGATGCGGTGTGCGGGGACCGGGGTCCGGGCAGCGCTCGCCCAAACACGGTCGCCCGCGGGCAGGGGTTTGGAGGAGAGTAGTAACGCATACAGGGCGTCCTCGAACTGTTGACGATGTTTTTCATCGACTGATTGGCATGACGATGCCGCGCCGGTTGCCGCTTCGAGAAGCGTCCGGTTACAATCCCGCTTTTCACCGGTGGCACCGACAATGGTGGCACAGACATTCCTGTCGGTGCTTAGGTCGATTGATTGGGCGATATCATTGATTGGACTGTTGAGAGCTGGACTTGCCGCAGACCCTCTCCCCGGCCCTCTCCCTGGAAGGGAGAGGGCGTTGGGGTCGGCGATCGCTGCGCTACCATTGGATACAGTCTCACGATCAAACTCGCGCTCGCGAGCCTCGTTCGGCACTGGTTCATCCGTGTCAAATTGTGAATCCCGCTCCGCTGCAGACCCTCTCCCCGGCCCTCTCCCTGGAAGGGAGAGGGAGTTACGCGCGGCCGTAACGGCGGCACGCCCGATATGCTCCCCCTCCCTTTGGGAGGGGGCTGGGGGGAGGGCGTTTGCGCTTCGAACCACGTTCGCTTTTGAGACGGTCTCACGATCAAACTCGCACGCGCGAGCCTCGTTCGGCACTGGTTCATCCGTGTCAAATTGTAAGTCCCGCTCCGCCGCAGACCCTCTCCCCGGCCCTCTCCCTGGAAGGGAGAGGGAGTTGGGGTCGGCGATCGCTGCGCTACCACTGGATACGGTCTCACGATCAAACTCGCACGCGCGAGCCTCGTTCGGCACTGGTTCATCCGTGTCAAATTGTGAATCGCGCTCCGCTGCAGACCCTCTCCCCGGCCCTCTCCCTGGAAGGGAGAGGGAGTTACGCGCGGCCGTAACGGCGGCACGCCCAACTCCATACCCCCTCACACCAGCGCTGCCCGGTGCCCGGACCCCGGTTCCCGATCCCCGATCCCCTTTCTCCGAGTCGGCCCGCGCACTCCGTCCCCACACCCCGCATCCCGAACCCCGCACCACGTTCCCCGAGGCCAACTGATGGGCATCTTCCTGGGCATCGACATCGGCACCTCCGGCACGAAGACCCTGGCCATCGACGAGCACGGGCAGATCCTCGCCCAGGCCACCAGCGGCTACGGAGTCGATCATCCCAAGCCCCTGTGGAGCGAGCAAGACCCCGAGCTGTGGTGGCAGGCCACCATCAAAACCGTCCGCGCCGTTGTCACGCAGCTCAAGGGGCAGCTCAAGGGGCAGCTCAAGGGGCAGCACAAGATCAAGCCCGCCGACATCAAGGCCATCGGCCTGTCCGGCCAGATGCACGGCTCGGTCTTTCTCGACCGGCAGGGGCGGGTCATCCGCAAGGCCATCCTCTGGAACGACCAGCGAACCGCCGCCGAGTGTGCCGAGATCGAGCGCCGCGCGGGCGGGCGCAAGGCGCTGATCCGCATGGTCGCCAACCCGGCGCTGGCCGGCTTCACCGCGCCCAAGATCCTCTGGCTGCGAAACCACGAGCCGGCCAACTTTGCGCGGACGGTGAAGATCCTGCTGCCCAAGGACGAGATCCGCCGCCGTCTGACGGGCGAGCTGTTCACGGAGGTCAGCGACGCGAGCGGCACTCTGCTGCTCGATGTCGCCAAGCGACGGTGGTCCACTCAACTGCTGACGAAGCTCGAGCTGGACAGTACGTTCTTGCCCGAGTGCGTCGAATCCGAACAGGTCACGGGCCACCTCACGGAGGAAGTGGCCAAGCTCCTCGGACTGTCGACCGACTGTGTCGTCGTCGGCGGGGCTGGGGACTGTGCGGCGGGGGCCGTGGGCAACGGCATCGTGCAGCGGGGCGTGCTCTCCACGTCCTTGGGTACCTCCGGCGTGATGTTTGTTCATAGCGACGAGCTGAAGTTCGATCCCGCCGGGCGGCTGCACACCTTCTGCCACGCGGTCCACGGCAAGTGGCACCTGATGGGCGTCAACCTTACTTCCGCCGGGTCGCTCCAGTGGTTTCAGTCCGCGCTGTGCGGGGAACTGGTCGCCGCGGCCAAGCGGAAGAAGGTCGATCCCTACGAGCTGTTGGCCGCGGAGGCGGCCGAGGTTCCGCCCGGCAGCGAGGGGCTGTTCTTTCTGCCGTACCTGGCCGGCGAGCGCACGCCGCACGCCGATCCCGACGCGCGGGGTTGCTTTATCGGGCTGACCCTCAAGCACGGCCGCGGGCACCTGGTCCGGGCCGTGATGGAGGGAGTCGTCTACGCGCTGCGGGACAGCCTGGAGATTATCCGCGAGTTGGACGTGCCGGTGCGGCAGATCCGGGCCTCCGGCGGCGGCTCGAAGAGCGCCCTGTGGCGGCAGATGCAGGCGGACATCTTCGGGCGGAAGGTGGTCCGCACCGCGGCCGACGAGGGACCGGCCTTCGGCGTGGCGCTGTTGGCGGCGGTCGGCGCGGGGGCGTTCAAGAACATTCAAGAGGCGTGTCGGGCCACGGTCCGCGTGGTCGACGAACTGCCCGCTCAGCGCATTTCCGCCAAGTTCTACGAGCGGGCTCACGGCGTCTATCGCGGACTTTACCCTGCGCTGCGCGAGGACTTCAAGCGCATCGCCGCGCTGGGGGAGTGAGAGTTCTCGCGTCCGCGGATCGCGCGTGGTCGGCGCAACATCTCCCTCTCCCTCGCAGGGAGAGGGCCGGGGAGAGGGTGTACTACTTTCGAGTGGACGTTGCCCTTTGCACACGCGCCGCGCCGGCTTGCCGCGAGCATCGCTAATGATAGGGCGCTGTTTCTTCCGGCGCCGCTTCAGCCACTCGGGCGGAAGCTCCAGCATGCCGGGCGGATCGGGCACCCGCTTCATCCCGACAGACGCCTCCGGCGGCGGCAGCCGTTGGGATCGCGAGGCGATTTCCTCCAGCCACTCGAGTGGAAACTCCAGCATGTCCGGCGGGTCGGGCACGACGCGCTCCGGCCGGCGGGGCGGCTTGCATTTACGCAGGTCGCGGCTTCCCCGGCACGGTGCGCGGCACAGTGGGCGCAGCGTGAACCTGCCCACCTGACGAACCAGCCGGAACAGCGCCGCGGCAAATCTGACGAGTGGTGCCCCCACTTTGCCCCTCGTTCAACGATAAAAATGTCCGATTGGAACCATTTTCACACCAGTCCCGCTTCTTCACGGATGAGCCCTGCGGCCAAGAACATCAGCAAATATCCCCTATATAGAGAATCAGCCACCGCCTCCGGGGCTTCATCGGCCACTTGATTGTGTTCTAAATAATATCAAATATATACCTACAGTCAACCCCAAGATTTTGCTCAGCGAGTGAATTTCCGGGAGAATCGCCGACGGCGGGGGGGAGCGGGTAGCACCGGTTGCCCCAACCGGTGCCGCGCAGCGGCAAGAGGCGTCTCCCGAAGAGTTACTTCACCCACTCGATGGGCATTTCCACACGTTTCCGCACCAGCTACCAGCGGGAATGATGACTATGCCAATGCCATTCCTGAAACGCGCTGGAGTTTCTTGGCTCGGGTCATTCAACACGATCGGCATCGAGTGATCCAAGTCGAGCAGAAGTCGCCGCCGGTAACACGAGAACGTCACTAAGTGGGCGTAGCGCTGGACATCAAAGATTCGGCGAGTCGTCATGGCGGGCGTGGTCGCTTTGCGACGAGGGAATGGCAAGCGTCCGGGCGATTTGTAGCCGTATGCCGCGGGCCTCTTGCCGCCACGCGGCACCGGTTAGGGTAACCGTTGCTACCCGCTGGCGATTCTCCGGGCCACGTTTGGGCGTCGGCGCATGCGGAAGGTATCGGACCGATTCAGCGACGCCTCTTGCCGCTGCGCGGCACCGGTTGCCCCAACCGGTGCTACCCGGTCAAAGGAACTCGTCCCAATAGCGGATCGTGCTTTTGGTATGGCCAAACCTACTCAAATCACGAGGGCGGTCTCCATGAACGAGCGAGCGCTGTTTAACGTCATCAGCAAGGTGGTGGGGTTCTTAATGTTACTGAGTGGACTCTCGTCGCTGCTGTGGGCGTTTCTCGCCAGCCGCTATGAGCAGCAATACAACATGCCGTTCGATCCGGGCGAGGGGTTGAGTTGGTTCACCGGCGGCGCGTCGACACTCGTCGGAGCATTTCTATGTCTGAAGTCATCCGCGCTGACACGGTGGCTGTATCGCATCGATCCGCCGCTGGAGGACGAGCCCGAGCCGCCCGAGACTTCGTAACCATGGAGCGGGAATAGCAACCGTTTGCGCGATTCGCAGCCCGTGTGGCGAGGGCCTCTTGCCGCTGCGCGGCACTGGTTGGGGCAACCGGTGCTACCCCGTTTTGCGAAGGGGGGATGGCAACCGTTTGGGCGATTCGCAGCCCGTGTGGCGAGAGCCTCTTGCCGCTGCGCGGCACCGATTGAGGCAACCGGTGCTACCCGCTATGCGCCGCGGAGAACGCGCTCGGCCTGGGCGCAGAGGGCGGCGGCCTGCTGTGAAGTCGGCGCTTCGGCGATGGCGCGGACGATTGGCTCGGTGTTGCTGGGCCGCACCAGTAGCCAGGCCTGCGGCCAATCGAGACGTAGCCCGTCCAGCCGCTCGACGCGTGCGTCGGAGAAGTGTGCTTCCAGCGCCGCCAGCGCGCTTGCCAATCGCTCCGGCGGGAGTTCGATCTTCGTCTTGCACATCGCGTAGCGGGGCAGGGCGCCGGTGAGCTGGGCGACCGGCGCGTCGCGCGAGGCCATGGCGTCGAGCACCAGTGCCATGCCGACGAAGCTGTCGCGCACCAGGCCCACGCGGGGATCGATCGCGCCGCCGTTGCCTTCGCCGCCGATCACCGCGCCCTGGGCGAGCATCACGTCGACCACGTTGGCTTCGCCCACCGCCGAGCGGAAGAACGGGACGCCGAAACGTGCGGCAATCTCTTCGCTCATGCGGCTGGTCGCGCAGTTGGTGACCACCGGACCGGGCGTGGACCGCAAGACATTCTCCACGCACAGCGCCAGGGTGTATTCTTCGCCAAGGTAGCGCCCGCCGGCGTCGATGATCGCCAGCCGGTCGGCATCCGGGTCTTGGCAGAAGCCGACGTCCGCCTGGGCTTCTAGCACCAGTGCGGTGACGGAAGCGAGGTTCTCGGCGGTCGGCTCGGGCGGATGCGCGAACTGCCCGTCCGGCTGTCCGCCCAGGACGGTGACGCGGCAGCCCAGCGCCTCTAGCAGCGGGATGCCCAGCACGCTGCCGGCTCCGTGATTGGCATCGAGCAGCACGTTAAAGTTGCGGGCGGCAATGCGGCCGACATCGACAGTCGCGAGCACCAACTCCAAGTGTCGCGCGGAGGGATCGGCGATCGGACGGGCGGTTGTGGCTGGCTCATCGACCGGGGAAGCTGCCGTCAGCGCACGATACCGGGCCAGCACCTGCTCGCCGGCGCTGGCCGGCAGGACGCGGCCGGCGCCGCTGAAAAGTTTCAGTCCGTTGTATTGGGGCGGGTTGTGACTGGCGGAGATCTGCACGCCGCCGGCCGCGCCGAACTGCCGCACCAGTACGCCGGTGGTGGGCGTGGCGGCGATGCCTCCATCGCGGGCTGTGCGGCCGCAGGCGGCGAGCGTGCCGTGCACGACTTGGGCGAACCGGGCGCCGCTGGCCCGGCCGTCGCGCGTGACCACGACGTCTCCCGGCGGAAGCTGATCGGCAAACGCGCGGATGTAACGATCGACGACCGCCGGCGTGAGGCTCTTGCCCACGATGCCCCGCAGGCCGGAGACGCTGATGATCGGTTCGCTCGACATGACGTGCACGCTGCAGAAAAGTGGACGATGGGTCGAGTCCGACTTATCACTCCCTCTCACGGCCGGGGAGAGGGTTGGGGCGAAGGCTCCGTATACCGACGCCAGTATACGGTCAGGTCGAGCCCCTGCGGAGAGGAGTTGTGCGGCGACCGCTGCCGGCTCGCGTGGGTATAATCCAAGTGTGTTCGGGCATGTGAAGTCGGGAGTTCCGGTAGCTGGACTCGTGAGAGTTCAGCCGATCCCGAGGCGTAGCTGAATTCTCATGGATTCAGCTACGGACGCACAGACAGGAGTGTCTGTGCCACGAATCAAAATAGCGCATACGCACACCATCCAAAAATCGATCATGGCCGAGCGCGAAACCTCCCACCGGCGCGAGTTCCTGCAGGGCAAGTCGGCCGTGCGTGCGCTGCGCGACGTGGCCCAGGGGGCCGAAGAAGAGCTGGGCGGGGCATCGCTGGTCGAGCCCGGCAGTCGCGAGTCCTACCTGGTGCAGGTGACGCGCGACGCGATGGCCTGCCAGTTCGCGGTGATTCTCAACGTCGGGCAGTACCCGGAGGGTACGGAAGCCGCGCTGGCGGCCCTCGACCTGGTCGACCAGTTGGAAGATCAGCTTTCGGTGTATCGACCGCACAGCGAGCTTTCGCGGTTGAACGACCGAGCGGCGGCCGAGCCGGTTGTCGTCGAGCCGCGGATGTTCGCGCTGTTGGAGTTGGCCGCCGAAATCTGGCGCGAGACGGGCGGCGCATTCGATATGACCACCGGGCCCTTGTCGAGGGCGTGGGGCTTCTTCAAGCGCCAGGGACGCTTGCCGCAGCCCGAAGAACTGGAAGAGGCGCTCGTGCATGTTGGCACCGAGCAGGTGACACTTGATGTGGCGGAGTGTTCAGTCGCCTTCGCGGAAGTCGGCGTCGAGGTGAACGTCAACGGCATCGGCAAGGGATATGCGCTGGATCGTGCGGGCGAAGTGTTGCGCGAGTCGGGAGTCGTGGACTTCCTCTTGCACGGCGGGCAAAGCAGCGTGCTGGCCGGCGGTGCGCGGGGATCGCGACACGGGCGCGGTTGGACCGTCGGCCTGCGGCATCCGCTGCGGCCGGAGCGGCGACTGGCCGAGTTCTATCTGCGCGATCGGGCGCTGGGGACTTCCGGTTCCGCCACGCAGTTTTTTCACTTCGGCGGCAAGCGCTACGGGCACGTGATCGATCCGCGCAGCGGAATGCCGGTCGAGGGCGTGTACAGCGCGACGGTGACCGCGCCGACGGCCGCCCAGGCGGATGCGCTGGCGACGGCCTTCTACGTGCTCGGGCCGGCGGAAGCGCGGCGGTATTGTGATTCGCACGACGGGATCGCCTGCGCGCTGGTGACGGGGGGGCCGCGACAGGGATCGATCGAAATCCACACCGCCGGCCTGGCCCAAGGGGACTGGCGGCTTTTGGACGACGCCGCCTGACGAAGTAAACCGTGTCTGACACCGCTTTTTCCGGGGGGCCCCTAGTGTCACACGCCGGGCGGCGGCGGTCGCCGCATTTTTCGTAAACCCTGCCCGTTTCGCATTTTGCACAGCTTGATGATTCGTTAAGCTTCAGCAAGAAATCCGTATGTGCCGAAGAATTCCCTAGCAGGGGTTATTCCGGCACGCAGCGTGCGTCAGGAAGGGGCATCGAGTACGGCTCGGTTGCCACCCGATCCGGCGGGGTAGTCTTGCGAAGGTGACTCGATCACGCCGAACACCCGCGCCCAACATTTGCATTGAGGAGCGTCTTGCGTGGCGGCCGTCTTTTTGATCTTCGAAACGCTGCTCCAGCACGGATCCTATCTGGGGATCGTGTTGTTTCTGATCCTGACCGGGTGCGGGCTACCGGTGCCGGAAGAGGTGCCGATCGTGATGGCCGGCGTGCTCAGCGCTCAGGGCGATATGCACGTGTGGTTGGCGTTTTTCTCCTGTCTGGCCGGGGCGCTGATCGGCGACTGCGTGGTCTATGGGATCGGCTACCACTTTGGCCACAACCTGTTGAAGCGGCACCCTCGCTTTGCCCGATTCCTGCACGCAGAGCGCGAGGCGAAGTTCGAGCAGATGATCCAGGCGCACGGGCTGAAGGTCCTGTTCGTCGCTCGATTCATGGTGGGCGTGCGCTCGCCGGTTTATCTGTCGGCCGGCATCCTGCGAGTGTCGTTCCGCTGGTTCTTGCTGACCGACCTGTTGTGCGCGACGCTGGTGGTGAGCCTGTTCTTCGGGATTGCCTACCGGTTCGGGCATCAGATCGGCAACTGGATCCGTAACGCCGAGATCGGCTTTACGGTCACGGCGGTGATCGCCGCGGTCGTGGGACTGGCGATCTACTATTGGCGTGCGCGTCGTCGGGCGGCCGTGAGCGGCCAGCCAAAGCAGATCGTGGGACCGGGCAAGACGGGTTTGAATCGGCCGCCGGGAAAGAAGCACGTGGCGTAACTGGGAAAAGAAACGGTGTCAGAACCGTTTAAGCCCGCCCTCTCCCAGAGGGAGAGGGAGAAAATGAAAAAACGGTGTCAGACACCGTTTCGAGCCGTTTCGAGCGGCTACTCGTCCTCATGGGCCGCCGGGCCGATGCGCTGACTGCCGGTGTAGCGCCATAACACCTCGGGAATGATCACCGAGCCGTCGGCCTGCTGGCAGTTCTCCAAGATGGCGATCAGCGCGCGGCTGATGGCGATGGCCGTGCCGTTGAGCGTGTGGACGAAAGTGGTGCCCTTCTCGCCCTTGTGCTTGTAGCGAATGTTCAGCCGTCGGGCTTGATAGTCGGTGCAGTTCGAGGCGCTGGTCACTTCGCCGAACTCACCGCGGTCGCCGCGGCCGGGCATCCAGGCTTCCAGGTCGAGTTTGCGATAGGCGGGTCCGCCGAGGTCGCCGGTGGCCGTATCCACCACGCGAAACGGAATGCCCAGCCCGTCGAACAGCCGGCACTCCAGGTCGCAGAGATAGTTAAGCATGTCATCACTCTGCTCGGGCAGCGTGAAGGCAAACATCTCGATCTTGGTGAACTGGTGGACTCGATACAGTCCTCGCGAGGCCCGGCCTGCCGCTCCGGCTTCCGTACGGAAGCAGTGGCTGATGCCGCAGAGCTTGATTGGCAACTGTTCGGCTTCGACGATCTCGCCCGCGTACAGGCCTCCCAGCGTGATCTCGGCGGTGGCCACCAGGTTGAGATCCGCGTTTTCGACGCTGTAGATCTGCGTCTCCGGCCCGCGGGGGATGAAGCCGATCCCCTGCAGGATTTCACCCCGCGCCAGGTCCGGCGTAATCATCGGCGTGAAACCTTCGCCGCGCAGCAGATTGACCGCGTACTGCTGCAGCGCCAACTCCAGCATCGCGGCGTCGTTCTTCAAGTAATAGAAGCCGTGGCCCGCGACGCGCGACCCGCCCTCGAAATCGATCAGGTCGTGTTTTTCGGCCAGCTCGACGTGATCGAGCGGACGGAAGTCGAAGCTCACCACGTCGGTCGCCCCGGTGCGCAGCTTGCGCTTGGCCCCTTCTTCTCCGACCGGAGCGTCCGGGTGCGTCAGGTTCGGGATGCCGCGATGAATGGCGTCGGCTTCGACCGACAGCCGATCCAGCTCTGCCTGCCGGGCGTCCTTCTGTTCGCGAAAGCTGCGGCCTTCGGCCTTGCGCAACTCGCGCTGCTGGGCGTCGGCGGCTTGGCCGATCGATTTGCTGACGACGTTCGCCTGGCGGTTGAGCTCTTCGATCTCGGTCTGGATCTCGCGCCGCTTGGCTTCCAGTTCCGCGAAGCGGCCGACGTCGATGCGCACGCCGCGCCGATCGCAGTTCTTTTGGACCTCGTCCACGTTTTCCAGGATGTAGCGTCGGTCGAGCATCGGGGTTCGGGGTTCGGGATTCGGGATTCGGGATTCGGGATTCGGGGTTCGGGATTCGGGATTCGGGG
>JBBDJB010000034.1:0-22000 GCA_040880125.1 Pirellulales bacterium
TGTAAAATCAATCCGGCGCGCACCAAGGTGAAAAATTCACAGCCTGACAGCGGACGCGAACGGCTGAATTGTCACCAATCCAGCTACAGTTACGGCGCTGAGTGACTATCCCCTCTCCCCGGCCCTCTCTCCGTGGGGGAGAGGGAGTTTGTCGCCGTGCTCGCCATTGCCGTTAATCGGCGCAATGGGTTGCCGCGGTGCGCGAGGTGGCTCGGCGTCGTCAAGATCGGACTGGAGCGTGGCGGCTGGCTCGGACGCCGACGGTGCCGCGGGAGCGTTGCCCGCTTCGGCCGCCGCCAGTACCTCCGCGCCCATCAGTTCAATGGCCCGCGCGTAAACGTAGTAGAAAGTCGGGATCAAGACCAACACCAGCGCGGTGGCCACCAGCAGGCCGAAGCACAGGCTGGCCGCCATCGGGATCAGGATCTGCGCTTGAAATGAACGTTCGGTCAATATCGGCAGCAGCCCCGCGATGGTCGTCATCGAAGTCAACAGCACGGGCCGGAATCGGCGGCAGCCGGCGTCGAGCAGCGCGTCCTTTAGGCCCATCTCCCCGCGCTCGGCCCGATGATTGATGAAGTCGATCAGCACGATCGAGTCGTTAACCACCACGCCGGTCAGCGCCACTAGGCCGAACAGGCTGAACAGCGTCAGCGGCAACCCCAGCAGCGCGTGCCCGGCGACGGCACCGATCGCCCCGAAGGGGATGATCGACAGGATCAACAGCGGCTGCAGGTAGGAGCGGAACTCCAACGTCAGCAGCACGAACATCGCGAGTATCGCCACGACCAGCCCGATCGCCAGGCTTTGAAACGACTCGATCGACTGTTCTTGCTGCCCCTCCCACAGGACGCGGACGCTCGGATGTTTCGCCTGCAACTCGTCGATGAACCCCGCCTGCATGTCGGTTACGATCTGACTGGCGTTGCCGATCGACTCCTCCACGTCGGCGGTGATGGTGATCGCCCGTAACTGCTCGACGCGGTTGATCTCCGAATAGCCGCGCTGGACGCGGACGTCGGCCAGTTCGGTCAGCGGCAGTTCGGTGCCGTCGCTGGTGCGGACGCGGATGTCGTGGAACTCCGCCAGCGAGCGACGGTCCTCGCGCGGGTAGCGGACCATGAGCTTCACTTCGTGCCGTCCGCGCTGCAGCCGCATCACCTCTTCGCCGTAGTACGAGGCGCGGACCGTTTCTGCCAGGTCGGCCAATGGAATTCCCAGCGCCTTGGCCTTTTCCTTGATCGTGAGCTGGAACTCCCACTTGCCGGGGCTGGAGTCGTCGATGATGTCGAAGACGCCGGGATACTCGGCAAGCTGCGACTTGGCTTCGGCCACGGCCGCTTCGAGCTGGTCCATGTTCGCTGGCGGGGCCATCAGCTTGAATTCGATCGCGGCGCCGCCGGGCCCCATCTCAGGGCTGCCGAACGTGACGCTCTCCGCGCCCGGAAATTCGCCGGCCTCGCGCCGCCACATGGCGATGACCTCCTGGCTGACGACCTCCCGCTGCGAAGTATCGACCAGTTCGACATAGACGTTGCCGACGTGCGAGCCGCTGGCACGGCTGTTGGGGTCTTCGATGCCGGGCGTGGAGACTTCGCCGACCGCCCGGTGACGGACCACGATCAGCGACTTGCCGCGCGGTGAATGCCGCCGGTCGACCGCTTCGATCGCCTCTTGCAGCCGCCGCGTGGCCGCTTCGGTGACGCGTGCCGGCGTGCCGTCCGGATAGGTGATGCGGGCTTCGATTGCCTTGTTGTCGAGCTTCGGAAAGAGCACAAACGGCGTGATACCTGCCCGAATAAAGCCGGCCGATACCATCAACAGCGCCAGCGCCGCACAGACCACCGCCGCCGGGTGATTCAGCGACCAGCGCATCGTCGGGCGGTAGCCGCGGTCGATGATCCACGCCAGCAAACGCTGCGTGCGGACGTTGATCCAACGGAAGATGGCCGCGACGAATCGGAACGGATAGAGCAGATACTCCAGCACGATGAACAGCAGGCCGCGCTCGTGCGCCAAGTGGCAGGGAAGGATGAACGTGCTTTCAAACAGCGAGATGATGAGCATGGCGATGATCGCCACCGGCATTACCGCGATGAATTTTCCCATCACGCCGGAGACGAACAACAGCGGCACGAACGCGATGATGGTAGTCACCACGGAGGCGATAACGGACGGCAGCACTTCGTAGGTGCCGTTAACGGCCGCTTCGATGTATCCCTCGCCTCGCTGACGGCGCTCGTAGACGTTTTCGCCGACCACGATGGCGTCATCGACGATGATCCCCAGCGCCATCAGGAAGGCGAACATCGACAGCATATTGAGCGTCTGATCGGCATACAGCAGATAGCCGCACGCGCCGAGAATCGAGATCGGGATTCCCAGCGCGACCCAAAACGCCAGCCGCAGGTCGAGAAAGATCGCCAGCACGATGAAGACCAGGATCAAGCCCTGGGTCCCGTTGCGGGCGAGCAGATCCAGCCGGTCGCGGACGTCGACCGAGGCATCGGCCCAGGTCATAAAGCTGTAACCGGGCGGAAGCTGTTTGGTCTCGAGGTACTGGTTGGCTTCCTCGACCATCGTGAGCAGGTCCTCGCTCATGGTGCGATCGATGGAGATCACCAGGCCCGGCTGGCCGTTGATGCGGCTGATGGCGGTCGAGTCGGCGAACTCGTCGCGGACCACTCCCAGGTCGCCGACGGTGAGGACGACTCCGCCGGGCTGCGTAACCAGCGGGATGTTGGCAATTTCCTCGCCGATCAGGCGGCGGTTCTTGCCGCGCAGCAGCACCTCTTGCGAATCGGTCTTGATCGTGCCGCCGGGGAGTTCGATATTCTCGCGGCGCACGATCTGCGCCACTTGCTGAAGACTGAGCCCGTGCTTGCGGAGCGTGTCTTCGGCGATTTCGATGTCGATCTGGTACTCTTTGGCCCCGATGATGTTGGCCTGCGAGATGGAAGGCAATTGCAGCAGATCGTCGCGCACCCGCTCGGTCAGCTCGCGCAGTTCCAGTTCTGCGCCCGGCCGCTCGCTCTCCGGCCCGACGACGCCAACCCGAATGGCCGGCGTGCGGAGCGTGATCTGCTTGACTTCGGGATCCTCGGCCAGGGGCGGCATCGAGGGGATGCGATCCACTTCGGACCGCACTTCGTTAAGAATCTTCTGCACGTCCGGCACGCTGGCCTGCAGCTCCAGGATGACGTGCCCGGCCCCTTCCTGCGCCACGGAGGTCTGCTTCTTGATGCCGGCGATCGGTCGCACGGCCTCTTCGATCTTCTGGCAGATGCCCTCTTCGATTTCGCTCGGGCTGGCGCCGGGGTAGACGACGCTGACCAGCACGATCTCCAGGTCGAACTCCGGGAATACCTCGCGGCGCATCGTGAACATGCTGAACAAGCCGACCGCCATCAGGCCGATCATCAGCGTGTTCATTGCGGGCGAGTTGCGAATGGCCCAGCGGATCAGCGACTTCATGGAACCGCCTGCTCCCGGACCGGCATGTCATCATGCGCGGAGGCCAAAGGAGAAACGACTGCCCGATCGCCGGCCGACAGCGACGATTGATCGGCCCGCACCAGCACCGTGTCGCCGCTGCGCTTGGCGACGTCAACCTGGTTGATCTGGAGCGTACCGTCTTGAACCGTCCACACGACGTTCCCCGGCCGTACGGCTTGAGCCGGGATGCCCAGCAGCGGCAGATCCGGGCGGACGTGCACCTCGAGTGTGACATACATCCCACGCAGCAGCGCGGGCGGGCCGGTGGTGGTCTCTGATCCCGAGGATCGCACTGCGCGCGGATTTTCTACGACCACGCGGCACGGCACCGTGCGGGTGCGCTCGTCCAGCCCGATGCCATCGTAGCGATCCAGCACACCCTCCCAGGTGAAGCGCTGACCGCCGACGCGATACGTGACCGTGACCGGCGTGGGCGGCAGCCGGTAGTCGGACCGCATGTTCTCAACACCGGTTGCAACGGCGCCCTCGGGCGATTGCTGCCAAATCCAGAAGAGATCCTCCATCATTAGACTGCAGCGGACCTCGGCCTTGGAAGTATCCTCGATCCGCACCAACTCCGTGCCGGCTTGCACGTAACTGTCCTTTTCGACTAGGTCCTCGACCACGACACCGTCGATCGGCGCCACGATCTTCGTGCGGGCCAGATCGAGATCCGCCTTCTCGAGCTGCGCGGCGACGAACTCCTTGGCTCCCTGCAACCGCGCACGCCGGGTGTTGAGCAGGTTCAACTGGTTGCTCAGCGTCGTCAGCGAATTTTGGGCGATCAGTTCCTGGCGCCTCGCCTGGTCGACGGCCGACTGCGTGACGACGCCTCGATTGAGCCGCAGCAGCCGCTGCAACTCGCCCTGTTGCAGCTTCAATTCTTGCTCGGCCAGCGTGATGAGCCGCTGGGTATTGGCGGACTCCACCTCCAGTTCTTCCAGCGCGACGTCCGCCTGGTCGAGCTCCTTTTGCAGCCGCGTCTGCTCCAGCTCGTAATCGCGGCGATCGATCTCGTACAGCACGGTTCCCTGGGTGACGAACCGCCCGGCTCGACACTCCTCGGCCTTGTACGTGATCGGCCCCCCGACTTCCGCGGACAAGCGGATCTCGCGGAAGGGAACAACCAGCCCGTCGGCTTCGATGTCCAGGCCGCCCTCCAAGGGCGCAACGGCGACCGTCTCCACCAGCGGAGCCTCGACAGCCTGGCTGATGTTCCGCTGCGGCGCCTGGCGCTGACCGGCCAGCGCAACAAAGCCGGCAACACCCCCGGCCAATATCGCCAACGGCAAGGCGATGCGACCCAGGATGTGCATTAGCGATGAAGTATTCATGGGACGAATGCTCAGGTCGATGGCTCGCGCTCGGAGGGAGAGTCAGGAAACTGGCCACGGTGGCTGCTGGCAGCGACCGGAGCGCGGCCGGACTGCGACTCGTCGTCGGCCGATTCGCAAGCCTCGCCGCAAGAGCGGGCGGCCACGGCCCGTAGTCCGCCGAGGGAGAATTCAAAGATGTGCTTCGCCAGGCGGTCGGGCGTGTAGTGCAATTCCATTTCTTCTTGGGAAAGTAGGATCGTCACCACGTCGCGAGCGATGCGGTGATAGACGCACTGGCCGACGATGCTGAAGGCAACTCGATGTTTCACTTCGCGGGAAGTGCTGGCCGGAAGCAACTCGCCGACGATTTCCACCAGCAGATTGAAGATTGGACGGAAGTAATCTTCGACCAGTTCGCGCCCGGCTTCGCTGGGGTGCAGCACCTCGCGCATCACCAGCCGCAATTGCCACGGCGCCGGATGGCTGGCGAGCATGCGCTGAATCATCATCTGGATCAGCGCCCGCAGCTTGTCCTCCGGCGTCATGTCCGGCCCGAAGTCGGGTTGGGGGATCCGTTCGACCGTCTGACGATGGGCGGTCTTGACCGCGTCGACGTACAGCCGCTGCTTGTCGCCGAAGTAGTAGTTGACGCTGGCCACGTTGACGCCGGCCGCCTTGCAGATGTCGCGGATAGTTGCGCCGTCGTAGCCGGCCTCGGCGAAGATCGGCCCCGCCGCATCTAGCAGCCGCGTTTTAGTGTCGTCGGTGGACATATATGGGCCCCGGTAAAAAGGAGAGCAACACGTGTTTCAAACGATTATATCAAACAGGCGTTTGGGAGCCAGGTGGCGAGGGGCGCGCGACGCCTCTTTTTTCTCGGGAAATCCACGGAAAACGGGATGAGCGGGATCGGCGGCGATGCTGCGGCTGATCCGATGAGAGGAGTTAGCAGCCTGATGGTTTTTGAGGGCAGGCTGCTGCATCACACGGAAGTGACGCCAAAATGACGACGTAAGTCGTTATTTTGCGAGCCGTGAGGAGCTTTGCTCCGAACTTGGCGAGGTTGAAAAACGCCACGACGGCGTTTTTCAACAGGCTGTTGGCAGACGCCCATCAATTGGCAGGCGGTTCAATCCCCGCCTGCCGCATCGCGCGCTGAATCGCGACGATCGTTTCCGGCGATGGACGAAAGTTGCCCGGACGATGGCCCTGGGCGATCATCAGCGGCGTCCACTCTTGCGCGTTTTTTCGGTTCCAGATGGCAGCGTCGGCGCCATTGTCGGCGAGAAACCGCACTAACTCGGCGCGGCTTTTGTAGACTGCACCGTGCATGGCCGTTTCGTCGTGATCGTCGAAGGCATTCACATCTGCTCCGATCTCGAGCAACAGCCGCACGGCTTCGATCGACTCCGCTTCGGTCGCCGCCGCCTCTTCGCCGTCCCCCAATGCTCCAACACCTGCCGCCGCCAACAGTGGCGTGCACCCTTCGACGTTCGCTTTCGTCGAATCCGCACCGAGTTCAAGAAGTAGTTGCAGCAGCGGAACATCCGCCGTGCGAGCTGCCAGAAGGAAGGGCGTCGTGCCTGTTTTGTTGAGCTGGGCGCGGCCCGCAGATTGTCTGCGGTGCTCCGCATTAACGTCTGCACCGTGCTCAACAAGAACACGGGCCAACTGAAGGCTCGTCATCGTGCCGGAACCGATTGGCGACGGGTCGCCGTCACCTCGAATGGGTTTGCGAACCCAGGTAATCGCGTGAAGCGCCGTATAGCCGGCGCGGCTATCGTTCGGATCGGCGCCGGCTTCCAACAGCGCCTGGGCAAGACTAAAGTGGCCGTTCTCCACAGCCAGGATTAAGGGACTGATCCCCGTCCTACGGGCGTTGCCGGAGCGCCGCCGCGGCCCCATCACATCGTTCACGTCTGCGCCTGCCGCGAGCAGTCTTAACACAACGCCGGTCTTTCCTTCACGCACGGCGAAGAACAACGGAGTGAAACCGGACCGGAGGCGCGTGTCGACCGCCGCCCCAGCCGTAAGCAGCGCATCGACAACCTCAACGTGACCTTCGGCGGCCGCCCACATCAATGCGGTTTGTCCCTTGCGCTCCTTCGCATTCACGTCAGCACCATGGGCAAGCAGCGCCTCGACGGGGCCGAGCTTGCCGGTGCGGGCAGCCGTCATCAAGATCGTCTCACCGCCGGGCAAAGTGGTCTTCGGGTCGACGCCGGCTTCCAGCAATAGCTCCACAATCGCTGTGTTTCCATTGGTGCAGGCGAGCGAAAGCGGCGTGACTCCGTAGCGGTTTTCCGCCCGGACGTCGCCTTCACTCTGGATGAGAAGTTTCACAACCTCGGTATCGTCGCGGTAAGCCGCCCAGTGAAGCGCAGTCATGCCGTCGATCTGCGCGGCGTTTACGTCGGCACCTTGTTGGAGATGATCGCGCAGGGCGCGGTGGTTACCCTGTTCTGCCGCGTCCGCAAGCGGCGAGCGGGCTTCATCCGCCGCAGCAATGCTGGACACCAGCAAGGCGGCGAACCCAACTATAGAGAGGCATTTCATGTGCATTTCGCCGATCTCGTTCCTACTGGTTGATCCGCTGGATAGATGCGGCTAGCAGCCTATTGATCTTCTCAGCAGGCCGCTGCATCACATGGAGGTGATACCAAAATCGCCACCGTGGCGTTTTTCAATGAGCTGTTAGACGTCCAGCGGATCGAATAGCCCCTCGACTTGCCCTTGGCTGTCGGCAAACGAATCGAGCTGGACGCCGACTTTATTCAACAGCGTCAGGTGAAGGTTGGCCAGTGGAGCCGGCTTTCCAAATCGAATATGGCGTCCGCCGCGCATGTTACCTGCGGCTCCTCCGGCAACCAGTATCGGTAGATTCGTGTGGTCGTGTACGTTCGGGTTGCCCATTCCGCTTCCATAGAGGTAAAGCGAGTGATCCAACAGCGTGCCGTTCCCTTCCGGCGTGGCCTGTAATTTGGTGAGGAATTCCGCGAACAACGAGACATGGAACTCGTTGATCTTCGCGACCTTGGCAATCTTCTCCGGATCGTTGCCATGGTGCGTGAGCGGGTGATGGGCGTCCGAAACGCCGATCTCCGCATACGTGCGATTGCTGGTTTCGCGGGCGAGTTGGAAGGTGATCACGCGCGTAACATCGCCTTGAAGCGCTAACACCTGCAGGTCGAACATCAACCTGGCATGGTCGGCGTAGGCCGCCGGCACGCCAACCGGGCGATCGACATCTGGTAACGGGTTGTCGACAGCGTCCGCCTCGGCCTGCTGAATTCGCCTTTCCACCTCGCGAATGGCTTCCAGATACTCGCTTACCTTGTTGCGATCCTTCGGTCCAAGCGTGTTTTGGAGGCGCTTGAATTCTTCAGACACCGAATCGAGCAGGCTGGCTCGTTTGCTTAAAGCACTCCGACGATCCGCCGCACTGCCGCCCTCTCCAAATAGCGTCTCAAAGACAAGCCTCGGATGCGCCTCCGCCGGAAGAGGCGTCGTGGGCGACGACCAGGAGAGATTGTTTTGGTAGACGCAGGCGTAACCGTTATCGCACTGGCCGACAACCGACAGCAAATCCATCGACATCTCCAGTGACGGCAACTGCGTCTCCTGCCCGATCTGCTTTGCCGCAATCTGGTCGACCGTCGTGCCCAGGTAGTAGTCGGTGCTCTCCGTACGCTTGGCTTTCGCGGCGCTGAGAAATGCGGCATTGGATGTCGCGTGCGTACCCGGATATGCATTCTGCAATTCCAGGTTGCTGATTGCGGTTACGTGTTGCTTGAGAGGGGCAAGCGAGCGGAGCGTCGGCGAGAGTTCATCGAGCGTCTTGCCGTCTGGCGGAGTCCAGCGCGTGATATCGCATCCCATGGGCATGTAGACAAAGCCGAGGCGGCGAAGTCGACTCGGACTGGCTGGCGAGTCCGCCAACGCTGTCATGGAGGGAATCATCGCATCGAGCAGCGGCAGCGCGAGCGTCGTTCCCACCCCGCGCAAAAACGTGCGTCGGGGCAGCGATTTCTTCGTGACGATCATCATTCGGACGTCCTCATTTGAAACGGCGTGCTCTTGACGATGCCCAAGATCAACGACGAGAAGCGGTAGTCCTGTGCGCTCGCCTCTCGAACGATCTGGCGAACGGCTGGAGCATCAAAATGTTCGACTCCGCGACCTAGTGCATAAGTCAGTAACTTTTCGGACAGAGTACTCACGAAAATCTCCGGACGATTCAGTAATCCCTCTTCCAATCCGTCCACACCCGCAAACTGGCTCCCGTCGGGCAGGCCGCCGGAAGCATCGATGGGTTGTCCTTCTTCCAGTTCTCTCCAGCGCCCTACGGCGTCGAAATTCTCTAATGCGAAGCCGACCGGGTCAATTGAGTCGTGACACCGCGCACATGCGAGATTGTCCCGGTGCGCCGCCAGCCGCTCACGCACGGAAAGTGTCGACAACACCGTGTTGTCTTTCAGGGCAGGTATGTCCGGCGGCGGTGGTGGTGGAGGCGTTCCCAGAACGTTGTCCAGTATCCATTTCCCGCGAATGACCGGTGACGTTCGCGTGGCGTAGGATGTTACGGTCAAAATGCTTCCGTGGCGTAGCAAACCGCCACGATGCGTCTGGGGATCGAGAGCCACCCGCCGAAACCGGCTGCCATAAACGTGAGGGATTCCATAGTGCTTGGCCAGTCTCTCGTTGAGGAAGGTGTAATCCGCCTTCAGCAGGTCAAGCACGCTACGATCTTCGCGCATCACGCTTTTGATAAATAGTTCCGTTTCGCGCCGGAGGGCCTGCCTGAGATTGTCGTCGAAATCCGGAAACAGCCGCATGTCCGGCGTCGAAGATTCGAGATTGCGGAGGTGCAGCCACTGCCCTGCGAAATGGGTCACCAAGGCCTTGGACCGTGCGTCTCGCAGCATGCGCAGCGTCTGTTGCTCGAGCACGTCGGGATCGGCGAGCTGCCCCTGGGCGGCCACATCCAGCAGCTCGTCGTCTGGAATGCTGCTCCATAGAAAGAAGGACAAGCGGGACGCGAGTTCGAGATCGCTGATGCGATACGCGGTATCGGGCGGCACGCCCTCAGGGGCCCTTTCGATGCGGAACAAAAAGTGCGGACTGACAAGCACAGAGCTCAGAGCAAGCTCAATACCCGCATCGAACCCCTCCTGCTCGGTTGCTTCGCGGAAAAGCTCCATGGGTCTTTGAAGATCTTCCGCCTGGACCGGTCGACGGTACGCTCGGCGCATCAGTTTGGAGAGAATCTCGCTAGCGGCCGCTTCGTCGGCGCTGGCAGCCGCCTTCGTTGGCTGCTCTCCAAAGATCCGCCGCCGGCTGGGGGTATCCCCGGGGCCGGTCGCCTCGTAGGGACCAGTGATTGAAACTTCGTAGATGGCGGGCCCGATGCGAGGATGGCGATTCATGTTGAAATGGACGTTCAACGGCTGCCGCTTTGACTCCAGCAGCGAAGACGGGTACTTCAAAAACGTTGCACCGATCTCGTGTGGGCCGGCTGCCACCGCAATGCGGGCCGTGAGGTGAATATCGACCTGGGCGTGCGACGGTGCACTGTAGGCGTCCGACGCAGCCGTCTCCGCTCGCGGTGGCTTTACTTCGAACAGTCGCTCGCGCTTGCGGTCGAGCAGCAACTCCATCGTGTGTGGCTCGCTCAGACCTTCGACGTGCTCATCACGATCTCGAGTTAGCCGAATCTGAAACTCGTATTTGCCGTCCTGGGGGAAGTGGTGGTGGAAAATCACGCCCCCTCGAGTGCCGAGGGGAAGCCCTTCAACGCGTTCTTCCTGCGTTACATCGGGACGGATGCGAATCGTACCGCCGTCCGGCGACCTCTGGGGCCGGCCCACGGCCAGTTGCGAGATCTTCTGAGCCGCCGATAAGTACCGGTTCAACAGTGTGGGAGATAGACCGCTGACGGTGATATTGTCGAACCCATGGCTGGACTCGTCTGTCGGCAATAGCCGTTCCGCATCGATCTTCAGCGAAAGCAGGTCTCCGATCGCGTTTTGATACTCGGCTCGAGTCAGCCGCCGAAACGTACTGGTTCGGCCAGGAGTGGGATCCTCAACTGCGGCGCGGTCGAGTGCAGATTCCACATTCGCAATGACGGCACGGTAACTGTCTTCGTCAGGGCGTGGCATCTCCGCGGGTGGCATCTGCCGGGTGCGCAGCTTTCGGACTACTTTCTCCCACTCCAGCGAGTGCCGGCTCAGTTGCTCAATGCGAAGATCTTCAAGTGAAAGACCGCCCGTCTTGTCGTCACGATTATGACAATCAACGCAGTGACCAACGAGGAACCGGTCGACAAGCTCGTATGCGGGCGACGCCGCGGCCGAGGCTGGCTGCCCGGTTTGCAGTTGTGCCTGGCTTGTGGTGACCAATCCGTAGCTCACCGACAGGACCAGGAGGCCGCAACTGGGCACCAACATTCGGCAACGCATTTTTGCTGAGCCCTCGACCACGAGGTGACTTGACGTAGAAAGCCTTCATCTTAACGGCGCAGCTCAGTGAAGTAAAATATTTGCGGCGGCTGGTAGTGTCCTAGCGGGGCTGGGCCGATCGACATCGAGTTTGTCGACATCGGCTGAAGAGATCTCGGGAGATCGACCGCGTGGCACCAGAGCCACTGCGAGAGACGACCTTCCAGGAGGAGAGAGGCCGTGGCTGCGGCCGCCATTAGGTTGTCTCGGTCGACGCACGCCGACAGGACGACCAGCCTGCATCACCAGCGTGGTTCAAACCGAACTTTTCACGACTTTTGCTATGGCGAGTGGCGCCAATTCGTACAAATCGTTCAAAGGGACTGGCACGCCGTTTCGATCGGCAAAGTTCGCTTGTCTGCTGTGACACCGGCCGCTAAGTGTTAATGCCACGATTGCGACGGGCATACACGTAGATGGCGAGCACCAAGATCGCCCCGATGAGCGACATCAAAAAGCCGGATGCCTGCAACGGCTCGCCTCCCGTGATGATATAGGCGATAAACCCGCCGACAAAGGACCCGATGATCCCCAGCACCATCGTCATCGCCAAACCCATCGACTGTCGCCCAGGAATCAGTAAGCGGGCGATAGCTCCACAGATCAGCCCGAAGACGATCCACACCAGTACGGCCCAGATAATCTCCATTAGATATTTCCTTTCGACTTAAAACGTGTTGTGATTGTCGCGATCTTCGCGCGTTGGCTTGTAGCGACGGTTGAGCGAGCAATTGTTATGCCGAAGCGCCTCCATCCGAGCTTCAAAGAGGGGGCAAGCGATTGCGATCGGCTGACGTCGCTCCGCAGGGCTCCCGGCGGGAACGGGCACGCGCCCTTAGCGGGAGGCGTGATGGTTTTGCCGTCCGCTTTTCGCCCCGCGGGCACGTCGCACTGGCCGCTTACATTCGTTCGCCGGGCATTTGGCTGGCTTGCTTCACCCAAGCGGCAAATCGAGCTTCGTCGAGCGGATCATCCTCGCGGATGTCGAGGTAGCGAGTGTTCTTGGTCTTGGACTCGCCGGGGGGGAGAGGACGCAGCGACGTGCCGCGGAAGAAAGCCACTTTGACGTACTTCGTGAAGCAATGGAAGCTGAGGAACCAGCCCTGGCCCTCGACACCGTACAGCGGCGAGTTCCATTTGACTGCCTTGCGCACGCTCGGCACGGTGCGCTGGATGATCGCGTCTAGGCGGCGCCCGACGTCGCGTTTCCAGGCCGGCATGGCCGCGATGTAAGCCTGCACGGGGGCGTCGCCGTCAGCCTTCGCAATCTGAGGGTTGCCGCCTGCGAGCAGCGTCGGCTTCGCAGCTTTCTTGGTGGTGTTCTTCTTCTTTCCGGACGAATTCAGCGCGACGGCGGCGCGGATGAGATCTCTAAGTGCCGGTTCGCTTATCTTGTCGCCTTGATGGATATCGATGGCGCGTCGGGCATTGCCATCCATGCTGGCATTGAACAAGCCTGCCGGATCTTTAAGAGAGGCGCCCTTGGCGAAAGTCAGCTTCACGTGGTTCTTGTAAGATTCGCCCGTGCAGACGAGCCCGTTGTGAGACCAGACGGGAGTGCCCCGCCATTTCCATTCTTCGACGATCTCTGGAACTGCCTGCTTGATCAGCTTGCGTACGCGGCGAAGCACGTCTCCGCGCCAGTCGCCCAGGTCGGCGATCTTCTCGCTGATAAGCTCCGAAGGTGACTTCTCGCGTGTTGTGCCGGTTTTTCTCGCGAGCACGGCGTCTCCCCCGTCCGCCATATCCGCACGCCGACCGGAGCGCGGGGCCGCCTTCTTTGCGACCTTCGCCGATTTCTTAGAGGTCGTTTTGGCCATTGCGTTCACTCCAACTGCAGTCACCTAACCCGAGGTACCGGGCGATCATGCCGAAACGAGTCGTCGAGGGACTTGGCCTTTCCACATCCACAATCCCGCAACGACAAGTAATCGGAAGGAAGACAAACCGAACAGCCGGGACATGTTTTGCATCTCTTCAACCGGATGACAAGCACAATCGCTGAATTGGGTCACCGTTAAAGGGGATTATCGATCGGTTTGGTGCACAAACCGGGAAAGCCGGGCGGGGCTTGCTTGGCTTTGTCGCCGCGGTACGCTTGGGCATGGCAGGGCGGTTTCGCAAGAGCGAAATAGTGTCCCCATCAGCTCTCACGCCCATTAGGCTCTGCCAGAAGAAGGCAATTGTCCTGTAAAACAAAAACAAACGGGCCCGTAGCTCAGCGGTTAGAGCAGGGGACTCATAATCCCTTGGTCGGGGGTTCGAATCCCTCCGGGCCTATTCTCTTTTTCTTCGATGCGGTGCGGCACGATAATGCCTCGTTCGAGGGTGGTACCGGCAGCCGGCGATCATCGGGCCGTGTGTTGCTTTCCCCGATTCCATTGAAGAATGCGGCGGCCGGCGAACGATCCTAAGCTATGCCTGCTAGCGATCCGACGTTGCCACCGCGTCCGACATTTCGCCTCGGACCGCCAGCGCCCACCCGAAAGCTGCCGATCCGCCGCATCGCCTGCGCAAACGGCAGAGTCGACCGGAGCGTAACATCCGACGAGGAATCCCACCCGATGAATCTACTTGGCTTCCGTAAGCGACACACGCATGCGACTCAGTTGGCCACCTTGGCACAGTATGTTGCCAAGCGAAGCGCGGGGCCGGTCCGCCGGCGATTGGGGCTGCACGTCGGGCAAATGAGCGCGGCGGAAGCCCGTGGCTACATCCGCGCTCGGGCCGCCAGTGTGATTGCTCGTGAAGCAGGTATTGCACTTAACGGCATCGCCGCGGTCGCCGATCGGTTGAGGGATCCGCTGGTGGTACGTTCCACGTCGCTGGTCGTCGATCAGGTTGCCCGCGACCTGCAGCAGGAGCGCACCGAGTTCGATTTGCGCAAGGCAGGCTAACGCTGTCGTCTCGGCAGATCGCACGGATCCCAGCTTGCAGTAGCGCTGCCCCGGCGCCAATGTCCGCCGCTAGTATCGCGTCTCGCCAAGAGCTCGGGCGGGGTCGTAGTGCCACCCGTACGCCAAGACGTGCCGAGGCGTTAGGCGGCTGCCGGCGTCACTGCGCCGTAGATTATGCTTCCGCCGACGATCGTGGCGCGAACTGAAAAGCGGCCCGACACGACGTCGTTCGCTGGCCCGTCGGGCAGAGCCGCCAGATCGAACAGCACCAGATCGGCGAGGCTCCCTTCGCTGAGTCCGCCCACCGGTGCGTCGATAAGCTCGGCAGGTTGCGTGGTCGCCATCGAGACGGCCGTGCCGAGATCGAGCTGTGCAAAGGCAATCACATTCGCGATGCCGTCTCCGAGCGGCCGGGCAGCTCCGGCCAATAGTTGCCGCTGTCCGGCGATCACCAGCCGGCCGTCGTCGAGGATTTCCAGTGTACCGAGTCCGGTCTCGTAGTGGCCGGGCTTCAGCCCTGCCCAACCTGACAGGTCGCTGACCAGCACGCAGCGTTGCGGCGACTTCGCCCGCACAAACGTCTGGACGACCTCCGGCGGCAGGTGATGGCCGTCGACGATCAAGCTTGCGGCCAGCCGATCTTCAGCCAGTTGATCCCAGATGTAATTGGGATGTCGCCGCAGTGATCGATGCGCGCCGTTGCCCAGGTGCGT
Organism: Pirellulales bacterium; assembly: GCA_040880125.1. GTDB lineage: Bacteria > Planctomycetota > Planctomycetia > Pirellulales > JBBDJB01 > JBBDJB01. The sequence goes on from JBBDJB010000034.1 coordinate 14,922, forward strand.
GCTGAGCCGGGCGCCGGCGTCGACGGCGGCGGCAATCTGGCGGGAGTCGGCGCTGGTATGGCCGATGGCCACCAGCACGCCGGAATCCACGACCTTGCGGATGAACTCCGGCGCCGCGTCGTATTCCGGTGAGAGCGTAAGGATGCGAAGGCGGCCCCGGGCCGCCTCCTGCAGGCGCTGGAATTCGTCCCAGTCGGGCGGGCGGCAATGCTGCAGCGGGTGCGCACCTCGCGGGCCGTCCTCCGGCGAAATATACGGCCCTTCGAGATGGATGCCGGCGATGCGCGGCTCGGCGGGCGACGCTGACTCGGCCGCGTCCGCCAGCGTTTGCATGGCGTGGGCGAGCGGCTCGAACCCGTTGGTGGTGACGGTCGGGCAGTATGCAGTCACTCCCAACGCCGCGTAGCGACTCGCGATCGCGGCCACCTTCTCCACGGTCAACTCGCTGGAAGAAAACTCCTGCCCGCGATAGCCGTTGGTCTGGATGTCGACCAGGCCCGGGGCCACCCAGGGGAGTCTATCCGGCGAGTCGGTGGTCAGTGGTTCGCAGCGGACGATCTTCGCATGTTCGATCGACACGCGAACCGGAGCCGCCGTATCAAATCTCCGCGCCTCGATTTGCATGGTGCTCGTCAGATCGGTGGTGCCGAGGGGTAGCCGGCAATGTGCGCGGGGCGCCCCGCCATGCGACGTGGCGTCTTGAACTACCCGTTAGCGGTGCGCCAGTTTAGCAAACCGAGCTTCGCGGGACGAGCTACCACCAGTACGTGCCGCCGGCGCCGGACCAGACGTATGGCCGCGCCGTATTGGATGCCCACGTGGGGCTGTATGTGCCCATGAAGGGAGTCGGCGATGCCACCGGCCGCAGATTGGAGTATCCGAACCACTTGCGGGTGGCGATGCGATACTCCCGCTGCTGGGCGCGGAACTGGGCTCGGGCCCGCGCGATGGCCATCGTGTCGGGCCGCTCACGCTGATACTCCTGATACGACCACGGCTGCGGCGTACTGGTTCCACGAGCGTCGGCGCCGGCCGACGGCTGGGTCGGCGTCGGCTGGGCCGGTGTCGGTTGTGCCGGCGTCGGCTGCGGCTGTTGGGCCCCCGCCTCGACAGCGCATAAAGCCACTAGTGCGACTGCAATCGTCATTTTTCTCATGGAACACCTCTTCAGACTGGCGGGAAGTGCGCGAGCGCCGGACTGGGTCTGCGCGAGCGCACGGGTGGGGTAGATCGTTGCGGTGCGAATTCACCGCAGGCCATCAAGGTCATTGGCCCATGAAAACCGCGGCGGTGTCGAAGCGCAGCAGCGGAGTCGGTGCTTGCCGCCGGGGCTGTGCTCGAACCGCCTCCTGGAGCACAGCGATTGGCTCCATGGACCGCTATGTTGGACTTCGGCGGGAACAGCCCCTGAGAATGAGCGCGATTCTCCCGATTGTGCCGGGAGCTAAGGGGCCTGCATTGCGATCACGCCGTGCATCGGCCGGGCGGCAATCAGGCTGGAGAAGCTGCGCGGAGTTTGCCGCGCGAGCCGCGGACTGGAAGTGTCGACGTACCGCGAGTAGTCCAACTCACGCCCCTCGACCTGGACTACGTACAGTAGATTGCCCGACTGCCAGGCCGAGATCGACCGTTTCTGCGTATACGGCGGGCTGGGGTCGGGACGATTCATCAGGCCTTCGACCTTCGCGCGCAATACGATGAGCGTGATGCGCGGTCCGCCGACGGATGGAGTCAGATCGTACGCCACCGCGTCGCGATCGTAGGCCACCGCCGGCAGCGGCATCCAGCGGCGCACCTTGCCACGAACACGTGGTGAAACCGGATACTGCTCCGAAACTCGCTTGTCCTGGTGCCACGTGCCGGCCTGATCGACCAGTAGGAACCAGCCCTCGGCGATCTGCTCGACATTTTCGTCCGTCAACTCAGGGTGATTTGGAATGGCCCACCACGCTGTCAACAACCCGACTATCGTGGCGGCCAAGCAGACGGCCGCGATCGCCCAGCGGCGAATCCGCCAGTTCGCCTTTGCAGATTCCACAGGGCCCTCGGCCGGAGTACTCTTCGCCTCGATCGCCAGCCGCTGAAGCAGTCGGTCCTTCATGTCGTCCGGGACGTCCACTTCCTGAAACGCCAGGCGGAACTTGGCATCGGAATGCTGGATGCGCGCCGCGTGGGCAGCGACCTCTGGATCGCTGGCCAGACGCGCCGCCAATTGCGACATCTCCGGCAGCGAAAGATCACTGCTTCCGGGCCGGCAGGCTTCGAGTTGTTCGAGCAGTCGCTTGTCCATCGCACTTCCAGCAAAGACGAAAACCTACTGGTGACCGTCGGACAGTGTGCCGTGCGGAGAAAGGTAACGCCGCAGGTGGCCCTTGGCGCGGGAGAGCCGACTCATGACGGTGCCCGCGGGCAGGTTTAGCTTCTCGGCGATCTCCTTGTAAGAGCAGTCTTCAAAATAGTACATGACCAGGATCACGCGGAACTCCGGTGCTAAACGGTTCAGCGCGTCCTGAAGCCGTTCGTGGTCGATCGGGTCGTCCCAAGTCTCCTCGGGGATTTGGTTCAGATCCAGATCCATTGCGGCGGCGGATTGCGCACTGTGCCCGCGCAGCGTCCGCAAGAAGCAGTTGCGCGTCACCGTGAACAGCCAACTGCGCGCACTGTCTTCCGACCGCAATTGATCGAGCTTTTCCTGCGCGACGAGGAAGGCCTGCTGCGTGAGATCTTCCGCGTCGGCTTGGGAACCGCTCAGGCGGTACGCGTAGCGATACACTTCCGCGTGATGACGAGTCACCAATCGCTCCACGGTCACCGCGCGCGTCTCATCCGCCATGTTGCCAGGTTCCATAGATTCAGAGCCATCTGGGGCGGAAACTATTCCCCGTAAATCGGCGAAACGCTCATCCGGTCGCCAGCGACCGGGGCGAAGGCTGTCCTAGTTGCCGCAGCAACAGTCGTGCCGGTTGTTCGGACCGAAAGGTGGCCTCACAACACCGGAACGCAGCGTTACGCGCCGCCGCTGGGAAGTGGTCGTTTTCGCAAGTTCCTGATGGAGGCGACCTTACCGCCGAGCATAACAGAATTCGCTTCCCATTCGGGAATATTTGCTGGCAAAAACGAATCTACCTTTAGAGAGACCCGGGGAAGTTCAAATCCCCGCAAGCCAAAGGTCAAATGTTTCACTAGTGTAAAAGGGGAAAGTGATGAAAAAGCTCGGTTTCCTACTGGTCATGCTAAGCCTCGGCACGTTTGCCGGGTGCGCTGAAGAAGACACCACGACCCCGGCTCCGGTGACCGACCCAGGAGTGAACGATGTCGATCCGGTCGATCCGGTCGATCCCGTTGACTCCGACCCGGTCGACCCCGCGGAATAAGTCGGCGAGGCTCGACGTAAAGAGTAGGGGAAGGTCGCTTGGCGGCCTTCCCCTACTTTCGTTGATACTTGACTATGAGTGAACGGACGTCCTACGGCGTGATCGCCCGAAAGAAATTTCGCACCGGCTGACCCGGCACATACACGTCCGTATCGACCACCATACTCGGCGCCGCCGGCAACCAGATCGGGCTGTAGGCGGTCGTGGCCACCACGGGCGAAGCGGCCACCACCGGTTGGTACGCCGTTACCACCGATTGGTAGTCGGCCGTGATCACCGGCTGGTACGTCGTTATCGGGACGCGCCGCACGACCTCCTGCTCGATCATTTCCTGCACCTGAACCGGCACCTGGCGCACCTGTTCTTCTTCGACGTATCGAACCGTCTGCACCGGCACCTCGCGAACCCGCTTCTCCTCGACGTACCGCACGGTCCGCACCGGGACCTTGCGGACTTCTTCCTCCTCAACCCACCGGGTGGTCTCCACCGGCACGCGTCGCGTCTCCTGCTCTTCGACATATCGCACCGTTGTCACCGGCTGCGACTGCGCCACCTGTTGCGGAAGATAGGTGGTAACCGGCGTGCTGACCCAGGTGCCAAAGCCGGCGTACGTCTGCGTCCAGGTCGTCGCTGGTTGATATTGCGTAACAATCTGTTGGCGCTCGGTCGTCTCGTAAACCGGCTTGCGGACCACCACCGTTTCCACCCGTTCGCTTGTCTCCGTCACCGGCTTTCGCACCGTGACGCGGACCTCGCGATCGGAAGTTTCAACGACAGGCTTGCGAACCGTGTACTCCTCTTCGCGCATGGATGTCTCGTAGACCGGCCTGCGGACCGTATAGTTCTCGTTGCGCATCTCCGTCCGCCAGACCGGCCGCTGCACCGTGACTCGCTCTTCCTGGTACTCGACGGTGGGCCACCAGGCAACGCTTTGCGCCATGGCCGTTGAACTAGTCGCCACCAGAGCGAGGCCAACGACGGCCGCCACGCTCAGGCTCGCGCGGATGACGCGTCGTTTCGAATGCATCCGGTACGCTAGGTACATGGTGCCCTCCTCTCGCTAGTGGTTTGCTCGACGCATCGCGGCGTCGGCCCGTCATCAGTTGACGGGGGAAACAGTTGACGGGGAAACGCGAATCAACCTTCGTGCCAGGTGCGATGCGGGACGGTAGGGCTTTCTGATTCCCTTGCCGCTAGTGGCGCCCTCGGCCGAAACGGCGGCCGATCGTGCGACGCCCCAATCCGCACAAGCCGCAAAGCCGGCTGCGACTATCATACGCTGGCGAAATGGGCCCTTCAACTAGCCGGAAGACAGCTCGGTTGTAAGCGGATCCTGCCTGAAATGCTTGGCTTACCTGGCTTCGGCAGGCTGTTAAAGTAGCCACAGGTGTCATCGCTAGGGTGCGATACTAGCGGTGCAAGTCGATAGTATCGCGAGCCGTGCAGAGTTTCTCCTTCCACGTGGCGATGTCAAAAAATGCCACGTTGGGCATTTACCCAGTGGGCCGGTGGATTGAAGCAACGGAGTGCAAGCAAGGCTGCCTCCGTGAACGCAGAAGGTCGTCTAAAAGCGCGGCGACGTCCGCCGCTTTACGAAACCGCGTACGAAATGGCCGCTCGGTAGAAAACCTTTCGCGCAAGCCGATCAGCGCAACGGAGCGAACACGACCGCGACCGCTGAGAAACACGGGTGCTGTCGCCGACGCGAAATTCCGCCTCCACATCCAAATTCGGGTTTCAATAAAAAGGATCAAAAATTTTGTTGTTTTCCATCCTCCTGATTGGTACAATATCCGCGGAAGGCGGCAATGCTCCGCGAAGTAGGATTCTGAAAATCCAGCAATTCGGTGTTTAAGACAGAAGGACTTTTCCACGGCGCGTGGCGCGAGGCCAATCGTCTACCGCCTGAGACAGGAGACTTCTTCAACGCTCGGAAAAACCGGCCGTTGCAAAACTGGCTGCTCCCAAGCTATGGGCGCAGAGCGGGAACGCGTCTTTTTTCAACGAATCATGGGGCCCCCCTATTAAGGCGCGCTGCAAAAAGGTGCGGCCGGCGCCGCACGGCTGCACGAGTCCAGCTACAAATTTCGCCAGCCGGGGCACGATCAATCACGACTTCGGCGAACCCGACGGCCATAAGCCGCGTAAAATGGCGTATCGCTGCAGGCTCGAATTGACCCGCTCGCCCGCCTGCGAGTAGAATGCGCCGCAGGCTCCGCGCGTCGCCGAAACCACTTATCAAGCAACATCTTATGAGAAATCCCCTGCTGCTTGTCGGTTGCGTATTGATCGGGTCCGCTGTCGGTATCGGCTCAACCGCCGTGCAGCTCGGGAAGTTTGACCCCGACCAGCAAGATCTTTTGGCCGCCAACGTGCGGGTTTCACAGTTGGAGCTCGCCGACAAAGACGGTCCGCTCCCCAAGGTGGTGGTCGAACAGGTCGAGTACAACTTCGGCTCGATGGAGTTCGGCACTTCGATGAGCCACGACTTCGCCTTTCGCAACGACGGCGAGGGTCCCCTGGAACTGGCCATCGGCGGCACTACGTGCCAGTGCACGCTCGGCAAAGTGACCGACGGCAAGATCCCGCCCGGCGAGTCGGTCAACGTCACGCTCTCCTGGACCGCCAAGGAATATAGCGATCACTTCCGCCAGTCCGCCCGGGTGTACACGAACGACCCGGCCCGGACTCAGGTCGAGCTGACCGTCGTCGGCCGCATTACGCAGCAGGCGGAGATCTCACCGCAGGACCTGGTGTTCAGCGATATGCGGGCCGGCCAGTCGCAGACCGCGCAGTTGAACATCTGGCTGTATACAGATTTCGAGCCGGAGGTGCTGGAGCACCGCTTCGAGGATCCCGCCGCCTCTGAGCAGTTCGAGGTTCGCGTGCAGCCGATGACGAGCGAACAGATCGAAGACCGCGCGGCCCAAGGCGGCCTGAATGTGCTGGTGACGGCGAAGGACGGCCTGCCGATCGGATCGTTCAACGAAGTGCTGCACCTGACCACGAACATTCCGCAGCGCGAGGAGCTGGCGATCCCAATTCGCGGCCAGGTGACCAGCGATGTATTCATTTACGGCGGTGGCTGGGACGGCACCCGCGATCTCTTGAACATCGGCGTTGTGAAGCAAAGCGAAGGCGCCCGGCGTGAGTTGACGATACGCGTGGGCGGGGGCGAAGACCCCAGCGAGCTGGGCTTCGAAGTGGAAAGCGTCTCGCCCGAGGCGATGCGAGTCTCTTTTGGCGAGCCGCAGGCGGTCTCAGGTAGTGACGCGGTCAAGGTGCCGCTGATCGTGGAAGTTCCGCCGGGCACGCATCCGGTCAGTCACCTCAGCTCCGGTCAAGGCGGCTACGGCGAGATCGTGCTGCGTTCGAATCTGGATCGAGCATCGCGAATGCGGCTGCAGGTGCGGTTCGCGGTGGAACATTAGCCAAGGGTGGCTTTCGCCACAGTCCGAGTTTGAGCCCCGGCATTAGGAACACGGAGCGTTCAAGCAAGTATCAGAAAACCCTCTCCCCGGCCCTCTCCCAAAGGGAGAGGGAGAAATGAAGTAGCTCAGAAGGAGAGGGAGAAAACGTAGCGCCCGATCCCAAAGGGAGAGGGAAAACGTAGCGCCCGCTCCCAAAGAGAGAAGGCGACGGGCTTGCTTTTTAATGTCTTTGCGATGGGTCTAAATCCCTCGCCTTCAGGCGAAACCTTTAGGT
>JBBDJB010000035.1:0-97756 GCA_040880125.1 Pirellulales bacterium
CCGTAGCTCACGATGTCCTCCAACCTACCGGCTTCAGCCGGTAGTAGTTCAGTCGAGTCCGGAGCGTGGCCTGAACCGGAATAGAGAATTCATTGTCGGTGGTTCAGTCGCAGCTCCCTCTTCCCGGCGGGGAGAGGGCCGGGGAGCGGGGGTACGAGAATTACGCACAGACAGGAATGTCTGTGCCACGTCGTACCGGGACGCCAACCGCACTGCTGGACAAGCCGGCGGTGGCACCCCTAGATTAACCTTCTCAGCAGATGTTCAATTCGAAACTTTCAGACAGTTCACACTCCACAACGTCTCTTGGGGGAGCCGGTCATGATACGAAAGTCCGTCAGCGCCGCGATGTTGGTCCTGTTGCTTGCCGCGGCGGCGCGTGCCGAAGAGCCGCAGGCCTGGGTTGAGAAAAACCTGCCCGAGCTGGTCGAGTTGTATAAGCACTTCCATCAGCACCCCGAGTTGTCGTTCCACGAGGAGCAGACCGCGCTGCGACTGGGCGAGGAACTGAAGGCGGTCGGCGCCGAAGTCACGCAAGAGGTCGGCGGCACGGGCGTCGTGGCGGTGCTGCGCAACGGCGAAGGGCCGACCGTCATGCTGCGGACGGATCTGGACGCGCTGCCGGTGGTCGAAGAGACCGGCGTTCCGTATGCGTCCACCGTGCGGGTAGAGGACGAGCGCGGCGCGGTGGTGGGCGTAATGCACGCCTGTGGGCATGATATCCACATTACCAACCTGATCGGCGTGGCCCGATACATGGCGGCCAACAAGGATCGCTGGCAGGGGACGCTGGTGATGATCGGGCAGCCGGCCGAGGAGCGCGGCGCGGGCGCTAGGGCCATGCTCGACGACGGGCTGTTCCAGCGCTTTGCTCGTCCGGACTACGCGATTGCACTGCACGTCGATTCTTCTCTGCGGTCGGGCGACGTCGGCCTGCGGGGCGGATATAGCCTGGCCAACGTCGACAGCGTGGACATTACGATCAACGGCCGCGGCGGCCACGGGGCCTATCCGCACGCGACGATCGATCCGATCGTGATCGCCGCCCGGCTGGTACTCGATCTGCAGACGATCGTCGCCCGGGAGATCAAGCCGATCGAGCCGGCCGTGGTGACTGTCGGCTCGATTCACGGCGGCACGAAGCACAACATCATCGGCGACACGTGCCATTTGCAACTGACGGTGCGGAGCTATTCGGACCAGGTGCGGCAGCATCTGTACGAAGCGATCCAGCGCAAAGCGAAAGCTGCCGCGGCGAGCGCCGGGGCGCCGGAGCCGGAGATCGCCATCTCCGAAGGGACGCCTTCGCTGTTTAACGACGAGGAGCTGGCCGCGCGGATGCGGGGCGTCTTCGAGCAGGCATTGGGCGAAGCGCACGTGAAGGACAGCGAGCCGTCGATGGGCGGCGAGGACTTCAGCCACTACGGCAGGGCCGGCGTGCCGATCTTGATGTTCCGGCTCGGTGCCGTGAATGAAGCGCGATTGAACGAGTACGCCCGGCAGAATCAGCCGCCGCCGTCGCTTCACTCGCCGATCTTCTATCCCGATCCGGAACCGGCGCTCAAGACCGGCCTGGTGTCGATGGCCTCCGCGGCGCTCGACCTGTTGAAAAAGCAGCCATGAGTCGGCGCTTCGGCCTGGCGAGCCTGCTGTGGTGGTCGGCATTCGTGGTCGTGCTGGTGGCGGCGGCTGTTGCCATGTTCTGGGTCGGCGAGCAAGTGCAGGACAACTACAGCACGCCCGGCGCCCGCGCCCGCTGGGAGGACTGGCGGCAAAAGGTGCGGGAGCAGCGCGGGCCGGTCGAGCGACGCGTGCCACCCAGTGAGGAACCACCAGCCTTGGTGCTGGCGCGGGATTATTTCTGGGTCTGCTTCACCGCGGCGATGGTCGGGCTGGCGCTGGTGTGGGGCGTGACGCTCATGCTTCTGCGGGCGGCGATCGCCCATGCCAGGAAGAAGCCGGCGGGCGAGGAGAAAGGAGCGGCACTTGGGAAAGCGCCGAATACCCCCGGGACGTGACGTGTTGCAGTCACCGTAGGGGCGTGGGCGTTTCGCCCTGGTTATGATGGAAAGCATGAGCAGTGCCGCATCGAGCCGCCGCCGGGAGCCCAACTTGCGCTTGCCGCAGGATCTGGTGTGGCGGTGCTGGCCGTTGCGGGACGACGCGCCGCGATCGCTGCTGGTGGCGCTGGGCGTGCTGGCCATCGGCGTGGCCACGGGAGTCATCTCTCGCAGCATTCTGCTGGGCGTGCTGGCCGTTGTTGCACTGACCGTCTCGCTGTGGCGGTTCTTTGTGCCGGTCACCTACCGGCTGGGGCCGGGGGGCGTCGCGCAGCAGTCGCTGGGAAGGCAGCAGCGCGTCCCTTGGAAGCTGATCCTCAGTTACGAGATTCAGCACCAGGGAATCGTTTATTCGCTCTATCCGGATGTGATTCCGCTCGACGCTTTTCGCACGCTGTACGTGCCCTGGGGACGGCATAAGCAGGAAGTGCTCGACCTGACGCAGCGCTATCTGTCGCACTTGAGAGTATCCCGGCCGGTGGAGTGAACGACTCCCTCTTCGGGTGCCACTGCTGGCTGGTCCAGCAGTGCCTTAAGCGTCGCCCTTGGGATCTGGCGTGAACACCACTGTACCGCGTAGTCCTTGCATGCCCTTGGAGTGCGTCCAGCGTCCTCTAAGGGGAGGCCCGGTATTCGCACGCACACCGCAAGACGGGAACCACGAGGGATTTTCGCGTATATCGCCGGCAGCCAAAGGCACTGCTGGACAAGCCAGCAGTGGCACCCGGCGCGCAACGTCTTGCCTTCTTGCGCACAGACAGGAATGTCCGTGCCACGTTCAGTTGTAGCTAGACTCGTGAGAGTTCAGCCGAAGCCAGGGGCAAGTCTGAGTTCTCACGAATTCAGCTACGGGAAGGCCAACCTGAATTCGCACGACTTCAACTATGCCGCGTCAGCTCTTGTCGGCCAGGTGACATGAGACGCGGTGATCGGCGCCTTCCAAGAGCGGCACGATCTCGCGGCATTGCGGCTCGGCGATGGGGCAGCGGTCCGCAAACGGGCAGCCGGCATAGGCGGTTTCCGGCGAAGGGACTTCGCCGCTGAGCACTTGCCGTTGCCGCTGCCGCTCGACGGAAGGATCGGGAATTGGCACCGCGGAAAGCAACGCCTGCGTGTACGGATGACGCGGATTCGCGTACAGATCGCGCGACGAGGCCACCTCGACCAGCCGGCCCAGGTACATCACGCCGATCCGCGTGGAGATGTGCCGGACGATCGACAGATCGTGCGCGATGAAGACGTACGACAGCCCCAACTCCTTCTGCAGGTCCATCAGCAGGTTGACGACCTGGGCCTGAATCGAAACGTCCAGCGCCGAGACCGGCTCGTCGCAGACGATCAATTGCGGCTGCACGGCCAGCGCGCGGGCGACGCCGATCCGCTGCCGCTGTCCGCCTGAGAACTCGTGCGGATACCGATTGAGAAACCGCGGGTTGAGGCCCACCATGTCCAACAACCGCATCACTTCCAGCTTGCGGCGGCGGCGATCGTGCAGGCCGAAGATCCGCATCGGCTCGCCGACGATCGCCCCGACCGTCATCCGGGGGTTGAGCGACGCGAACGGGTCCTGAAAGATCATCTGCATCTCGCGGCGATACGGCCGCATGGCGGACTCGGAGAGCCCCGCGAGCGATTTGCCGCGGAAGAGCACGTCGCCGCTGGTGGGCCGGATCAGGTTCATGATCGCCCGGGCGGTCGTCGACTTGCCGCAGCCGGACTCGCCGACCAGGCCGAACGTCTCGCCGGGGTAAACCTCGAAGCTCACTCCGTCGACCGCACGGAGCACCCCGCGCTCGCGATTGAAAAGGCTGCCGCGAGTGAAGGGGAAGTGAACCGTCAGGTCGCGGACTTCCAACAGCGGCTGGCGGGGATGTCCGCCCGTGGCCGGTGCGGTGGTGGTGGTCGTGGTCGTGCTAACCATCGCGGACCTCTTCGTTCGTCGCGGTCGGCTGCGCACTGCGGATATCGGCGAAGCAGGCATGGCGGCCGCCGTGCGGACTGTCGAACAGAGGCGGCTCTTCCTGCGCGCAGCGATCGAATGCAAACGGGCAGCGGGGCCGGAACGAGCAGCCCGCGGGAAGGTTCGCCAAGTCAGGCGGCTGACCTTCGATCGGGTGCAGCCGCGTGGCGACCGCTTCGTCCAATCGCGGTACCGATTCGAGCAACCCGAGAGTGTAGGGATGACACGGCGCGGAAAAGATCGAATGGACGTCCGCCTCTTCGACGAAGCGGCCGGCGTACATGACGTTCACGCGATGGCAGATGTTGGCGATCACGCCCAGGTCGTGCGTGATGAGGATAATCGACGTGCCGTCCTCGCGCTGCAACTGCTGCATCAATTCGAGGATTTGCGCTTGGATCGTGACGTCGAGCGCCGTGGTCGGCTCGTCGGCGATTAAAAGATCCGGCTTGCAGGAGAGCGCCATGGCGATCATCACGCGTTGCCGCATGCCGCCGGAGAACTGATGCGGGTACGCGCGGATGCGCTTGCCGGCGTCGGTGATGCCAACGCGATCGAGCATGGCAACGGCGTGATCGACGGCCTGCCGGTGCGAGTGCCCCAGGTGGCGTTGCGTGACTTCGGTAAGCTGCTCCTCGATGGTCAGCAGCGGGTTGAGCGACGTCATCGGATCTTGGAAGATCATGGCGATGTGGCGGCCGCGGATGTCGGACAGGGCCCGTTGCCGCATACGCAGCAGATCTTTGCCGCCGAACCACGCCCGACCGGAAACGACGCGTCCCGGCGGCTGGGGAATCAGCCCCATCACGGCCAGGTTCGTCACCGACTTGCCCGAGCCGGATTCGCCGACGATGCCCAGCGTCTCGCCGCGGCCGACGGAGAACGACACCCCGTCGACGGCCTTCACGACACCGCCATCGGTGTTGAACTGCACCCGCAGGTCTTCGACTTTAAGGATCGGATCGTTCATGCCTTGGATCTGCAGCCATTCAATTTATTGATGCGTTGAAAAATGGGGCTTGCGCCTCGCCGATGGGCAGAATCTACGGTGTGAATCGTCACATGCTCTGAGCCAGTCCCATTTTTCAACAGTCTGTTATCGGTCTTTCATGCGGGGGTCCAGCGCGTCGCGCAGCCCATCGCCGAGAAAGTTCAAGCCGAACAGCGTCATCGCCAGCGCGAGGCCCGGGAAGAGGATCAGCCACCAATAGATCTTCACCGGCGTGATGACTTGAATTCCGTCGTTGGCCATCAGCCCCCAGGAGACATTCGGCGGCGAAACGCCCAGCCCCAGAAAGGAGAGGAACGCCTCGAAGAGCATCACACTGGGGATCGTGAGCGTGAGGTAAACGATCACGATGCTCAGCAGGTTGGGCACCAGGTGCCGGAAGATGATTGTGAAGCTTCCCGCCCCGATTGTACGGGCGGCCTCCACGAATTGTTCGTTCTTCAGCGAGATCACCTGGCCGCGGACCACGCGGGCCATGGTGAGCCAAAAGATGGCTCCGATCACGATATAGAACGTGGTGATTTGATTGATTCCATAGTTTTGCAGGCGGGCACTGATCGTCTCTTCGTTGATGATGCTGATCAGAAAGATCACCAGAAAGATGAACGGGATGGAATAGAGCACGTCCACCAGCCGCATCATGGCGTTATCGACGCGCCCGCCCATGTACCCGGCGATGGCCCCGTAGCTGACGCCGATCACCAGCGAAACCAGCGTCGCCACCACGCCGACGATCAACGACACTCGCGCACCCCAGAACAGCCGGGCCATGACGTCGCGCCCCAGTTCGTCCGTGCCGAACAGCGACCCGATCGTCCAGTCGCCGAAAATCGCCAGCCGCGCCCGGACGAGCAAATGATCGAAGCCGTTGCGCTTGTGAAAGAGCTGCTCGAACCGCTGCCGGTATTCATCCGGCGAATTGATGCTCGCCAGCCCGAGCGAGACGCCGTCGGTGCGGGGCGGAAGGAACTGGCGGTCCTGCGGATGCTGTTCGATCGGCGATTGAAGCGGCAGAAAGGGCGTCAACAGGGCCAGCAGCGATAGCAATATCAGAAAGCCCAGCGAGATCATCGCCACGCGGTTCCGCCGCAGGCGCCGCCAAGCGTCCAAACCGAGCGAAACTCCCTTGATCTGGCGGGCTTCGTCCAGCAGGCGCGCATAGCGTTCCAGCTCGGGCTGCGACGTGCCCGAAGTGCCGCCGGCGGGGTGCTGCGTTGCGGAACTGGAAGTAGCCATGCGCTTCTAGTCCAGGCGGACGCGGGGATCGATCAGAGCGTACGAGATGTCGACCAGCATGTTCATCGTGTACAAGAGCAGCGTGTAGACCAGCACCATGCCCATCGCCAGCGTGTAGTCGCGCTGCGTGGCGGCGTCGATGAAGTGGCTGCCCATGCCCGGCAGGGCGAAAATCCGCTCCAGCACCAGCGACCCCGTGAGGATGCCCGCGGTGGCTGGACCGAGATACGAAACCACCGGCAGGATCGCCCCGCGCAGTGCGTGGCGGAGGATCACGCGCCGCGGGTGAAGCCCCTTGGCGTAGGCTGTCTTGATGAAGTCCTGCGAGAGGACGTCGAGCATGCCGGTGCGCGTGAGCCGGGCGATGTACGCGGCGAACGGCGCGCCCAGGCAGAGCGCCGGCAGAATGATCTGCTCCAGCGACCCCCAGCCGGCGGCGGGCAGTAGCTTCATTGTGAACACGAACAGCACGATGCACAGGCTGGCCAGCACGAAGTTCGGCACGGCGATGCCCAGCGTGGCCATCGCCATGAATGACACATCCAGCCATGACTGGCGGCGCAGCGCGGAGATGATCCCGGCCGCTGTGCCGAGCGTGAACGCGAAGACCAGCGCGAAGATGCCCAGGGAGGCCGAGATCGGAAAACCCTGGGCGATCACTTCGTTGACGGTGAAGTCCTTGAGCTTATAGCTGCTGCCGAAGTCGAGCTGCGCGGCGCGGCCCAGGTGCGTCAGGTACTGCTCGTGCAGCGGGGCATCCAGATTGAACTGGGCGCGGATGTTCGCTTCGATCTCCGGCGGCAGTTTTCGATCTTCCTGAAACGGCCCGCCAGGGACCGCGCGCATCAGAAAGAACGCCACCGTGAAGACGATCCACAGCGTCAGCACCATCCAGCCCAGTCGTTTGGCGATGAAGCGAATCAATGGATGCCTTCCGCCTCCAGCACGCGGTCTTTCTCCTCGGCGTCGACGCTCATGTGCACGATGTCGTGCCGGTCGAGGATGTTGCCATGAAAGCCGCCCACGTACGGCCGGACCATATTCTTGGAAACGTAGAAGTAGACGGGGATGATCGGCAGCTCCTCCATGAGAATCTCCTCGGCCTTGTGCAGCGTGGCCATCCGCTCCGCCGGATCGCTCTGCGTGGAGGCCAGCGCGATCAGCCGGTCGTACTCGGGGTCGCCCCAGCCGGTCTCATTGTTTTCGCCGCCGGTGACGAACATGTCGAGGAACGTATTCGGATCGGCGTAGTCGCCCACCCAGGCCGCGCGGGCGATGTGATAGTCGAGACTCCGTACGCGGTCGAGATAAACACCCCACTCCTGGTTTTCCAGCTCGACGTCGATGCCCAGGTGCTTCTTCCACTCGCTCTGGATACGCTCGGCGATGGTACGGTGCGACTCCAGCGTATTGTAGAGAATTGTGATCCGCGGCATCCCTCGTCCATTGGGATAGCCGGCCTGGGCCAGCAGCTCCTTCGCACGCTCGACATTGCGCTCCGCCCCTTCGGCGGGCTCGTAACCGGCCAGGCCCGGCGGCACCAGCGACCGCGCCGGCACTTGCCCGGCCCGCAGGATCGCCTCGCAGATGATGCGCTTGTCGATGGCCAGGTTGAGCGCCTGGCGGACGCGGATGTCGTCCAGCGGCGGCTTCTCCACGCATAGCCGGTAGAAGTACGTGGTGAGCATCGGCTGGCTGTTGAAGTCAGCTCGGTCTTGCAGGATCGGTATCACCGGGCCCGGCACGTCGGTGATCCAGTCGGCCTGGCCGTTCATGTACAGGTTCAGCGCCGTGGTGTTGGAGTTGACGGCCAGCGCATCGATGACGTTGAAGGCGACGCTCTGGGCGTTCCAGTAGCGCGGGTTCTTCACCATCCGCGTGCGGTCGCGAATCCGGCGAAACTGAAGCTGAAACGGGCCGCTCGAGACGATGTTCTCCGGCTTCGTCCACAGCGGCACACCGTGCTCTTCAATCGTCGCCCGATGCACCGAGTAGAGCGGGTAGAAAGCCATCAGTTGCAGGAAGTACGGCGTCGGGTTCTCCAGTGTCACCTCGAGCGTCCGCTCGTCGATCACCCGCACGCCGACGTGATTGTAGTCGAACAGCACGTGCCGGCAGCGCTGGTTGCCATCGAGGTCGGACTTGGAAAAGTGGCGACTGCTCCCATCGATTTCGACCTCGTACGACCAGCGCTGTTTCCACTGCGCGAGCGCGTCAGCGCGGTCCTCTTCGGAGAGGCCGTCGGCCAACTCCGGCTCGGGCGGCTTGGTGATGCTCACCAGCGTGCCTCGCAGAATCGTGCCGCGGGGGAAGAGCTGCTCCCGGCCGCTGGGGTGCGGCGGCCGGTCGTCGATCTCCACTTCAACAGAGTCGCCTGCGGCCAACTCGCCGACATTGTACTTGGCCGCGTTCTTGACGTAGTAGAGCTGGTACGCGTACTGGGCCGCATTCTCCGGGTGCAAAAAGCGCATCCACGACCAGCGGAAGTCCTCGGCCGTCAGCGGGCTACCGTCGGACCAGGTCAGCCCGGGGCGGAGGTAGAATGTGTACGTCTTGAGATCGTCTGAGACGGTGTGCCGCTCCGCCAGGGCGGGCATGGGCTCCAGCGTCTCGGGATGAAAGCGGTAAAGCCCCTCGAAAAGACAATTGATCACCCGGCCCTCGGGTACGCCGGTCACTTTTTGAGGGTCGACGCTCTGGATTTCCGTTTCGTTGACCCAGGTGAAATCGGCCGGCGGCAGCGTGCCGAAGGAAACGGCATAGGTGACCGCGCCCAGCCCGAGTACCAAGGCGATGTAGGGGAACATTCGCCGTGCCGCGTGTTGCATTCGGACCTCCGTCCTGGTTCACGTGAAGGCGACTCGGCCGCGAAGGCTTCGCACGTCTAATGGTGCGTTGAAGAGGGTCGAGAGCCAGCCTCGCTCGCGATCACCGCCGATGTTATCGTAGCGACCGAACTCGCCAGGGCAACGGCACTTCCGTGCGTTTGACGCACTGTCGGCGCACGGCCCAAGGGCACCGGCGGCCGACATTCTTTCAGCGGATCGGTGAGCCGCCGGAAAGAGCGTCAATTTGTCGCCTGCCATTATCCGCGGTCCCTTTGAGCGACTGCGGGGTTTTTCTAAGAATAGTGGCGGGAAAGCCCGGAAATGAGATTGGACCCGGTTTTCGACTCCTCGGTACGACCGCTAAAATGGGGCTGAAGCGGGAAGGTGCACAGCGCGCCTGGTCAGGGCTTTCGGCTCGTGTTCTGCGAGCGTTTAGCCAGGCCTTCGTAGGCTCCTCCCGTACTTATCCTTTGTCCGATCTGACACGTTACGCCCGAACCTTGCGACTCCGGAAGCGAGTCTACGCTCGCGGCCATCGTGGCGGCTATTTGCGGCGCCGTCGGCCGGTGCGCGAAAGCTGCTTCGCGTCAAGCGACGGGTGGAGCGAAGTCCTTAAACAAACAGGTCCAACTTCGATGACAAGTTCAATCGTGGAACGGAGACAGGTTCTCGAGCCAGGAGCGAGGCATATGAACGGCAACCGTGGTTCGCGAACCACCGGCGAGCCCGCCGGGCAGACGGGCATGATGCCCGAGTTGCTGACGAAGCAGATGGTGAAGGTCTTCAAGCTGCTCTCAGACGAGACTCGGCTGCGGATTCTGATGATTCTCGCTCAGCACAAGGAGCTTCACGTGCGCGCCCTGTGCGAACACCTGGGGCAGAGCCAGCCGGCGGTGAGCCATCACCTGGCGCTCTTACTGGTGGAAGGCTTGATTGAGCGGCGCCGGGAAGGCAAGCACAACTTTTATCACCTGGTGCCCGGCCGCGTGGAGCAGTTGTTCGAGCAGTTCTTCGAAGGGGTGCCGCAGGACGAGCGCTCGCTGCGGATCGAGAACTACGTACTACAGTTTGCGCCGCGGTAGATGGATAGTGGCACCGACATTTTCGCCTGTGCGAGTCCAGCTACGCCCTCTCCCCGGCCCTCTCCCAAAGGGAGAGGGAGAATTGTGGTGGCACAGACATTCCTGTCTGTGCGTTGTAGCTGAATTCGTGAGAAATCAGCCGCCGGGAGCCACTGCTGGCTTGTCCAGCAGTGCCTGTGGGTTGCGAGCAGTGCACTTCACACGCCAGCGAAATCGCTCCACTTGGTGGGCGGTTTCCTGCCCTTGTGGCACGGGCAAATAAACTTCACGCGCAGTTCGGCTGTCCAACGTGAGACATCACACCCGGACAGGCTGAACTTTCACAAGTTCAGCTACCCCCCTCTCCCCGGCCCTCTCCCCGCAGGGGAGAGGGAGATGATCTGAAGCTGCCATTCCACTCGGATTTACCGTCAATCCACCGGGACCGGCGGGGCATCGGACTGCTCGACCGGCGACGAAACTTCACTCGCCGCGTCCGCTTCTGCCGGAGTTTCGTCCTGCGATGCGTCGCCCTCGTTCATCATGCGGACGAGCAAGGCTTCCACGTCGGAATACGTGAACTCCTCGCCGGTGCTATTGTCGAATCGCTTCCGCAGTTCGCCCTGTCGGTCGTAAACATACACCGCAGGCACGGCGTAAATGCCGAACTTCTTCAAAAGCTCGTCGGACGGCTCGCTGCCGATGACGTTATCGAACGTGGCTCGCTGACTCTTGAGAAAGCCCAGCACGGTCGCTTTCGCTTCGTCGAGCGATGCGATGCCGTCGTTGTCGAAGCTGACGCTGATGCAAGCGAGGTTCTCCGGGCCGTATCGCTCGTGCAACTTGACCAGGTTCGGGAACTCCTTCACGCACGGTGGGCAGGAGGTGGCCCAGGCGTCGAGCACGACCAGCTTGCCCCGGTGACTGGCGATCAAGTCTTCAATGCCCTGGTAGTCGAGGACCTGAAGCTCCACCGGCGGGCCCTGCTCCGGCGCCGCGGAGCCCGCGGCGGTAGTCGGAGCGGCCGGGGCCGGGCTTTCCGACGTGTCCGGGCTGCAGGCGGAAAACGAAAGCAGCAGGCACGCCAGCAACAGATCGCTGGACAAGGGGCGGCCGTGCATGGGCGACATCAGGCGGCCCAACGGTGAGTGCAGTCGGAGCATCGGGGAGATCTCGGCAGAGTCGTAGTAGAGGAAGGCCAACACACACGGTTTTGCGCTATGGTACGGCGATGGGACGTGGCGGTCAAAACCAGTCGCAGGAGCGAGCAGCGCCGCCCCTTCGCGATCGAACTTGTGGTCACCGTCCCATTGCGCCGGCGCTCCGCCTGGCCGCGGGCCCCTGCTTGCCCGGCGGCGGCGTCGATGCTATAAGCGCAGATGCAGTCGTAGCGGCGAGTTCGGCAATAATCCGCCCGTCGGACAGCCCCGTGTGACTGGATTTTCTTGTATTTAAACGGCGCCCCCCCCCACGGGGCCCGCGGTATAAACAATGCGACGGGTGCAATGGCTTTCGTGACGCTGCGAGTCTTGGACGGCGCCGATCGCGGCACCGACTTCGCCGACATTCCCACGCCGCTGACAATCGGCCGCGAAGAGGGAAACACCGTTCAGCTCAAGGATGAGCGGATCAGCCGTTACCACATCAAGATCCAGGAAGACGGCGACAAGCTCGTCCTGACCGACCTGGAGAGCACCAACGGCACGAAGGTCAACGGCGAAGATATCCAGCTTCGCATTCTGCGGTACGGCGACCTGATCGGCCTGGGCCGGTCGCTACTTCTCTACGGCACGCGCGATCAGATCGCCAGCCGCCTGGCTTCGCTGCGGGGCGACGGCAGCGACACCGGCTCACTCGTACCGCACGAACTGGCCGAGCGGCTGGAATCGGCCACGCTCGACTTCGAATTGAATTGGAACGACGATTCCGATCCGCACACGGCGCTGCACATTCCCGAGACTCCCGAGCTGCCGGAGCGATTGAGCCCTGGCCAGGCGGCGCAGCTCACCGAGTTGCTCGAATACTTCCACCTGCGGGTCCGCAACCTCATCAGCTCGGTGAAGATCAAGGCGGGCGCGGATCGTCTCACGCTCGAGGCGCGGCAGTGGCAGAGCCTGCTCGATTTGCAATCTCGTCTCTCCGAGCTTTTGCGAAGCATTACCGATCCGCCCGAGTCGCCCACGGGCGATACGTCCGGCGGCCCAAAGGACGAGTAGCGGCAGGCTTCGCAAGAGGTGGCACAGACATTCCTGTCTGTGCGTTAGCAAGTGTGCCACTGCTGGCTTGCCCAGCAGTGCTCAGGTGCCACTCTTGATTTCGCCTGTCAATTGGTTTCGGAAGGCCGCCCTTGCATGCCCTTGCGAATGGATGTGCACCATCAGAGGAACTTCCTGTTACAAGGGCGGGGAAGTCATTCACGCGGACTGTTGCGGGAAATTAACGAATCGTTGCGGCACGTCATCTACAAGGACATGCAAGGCCACACCAAGTGTCGGATGTCGACAGCGAGCAACAAGGCCAACGCGAAGGGCACTGCTGGCAAGCCAGCAGTGGCACCCGGCGATGCTACCGCGAGTCGTCTGATGGCAAAAGCTCACGAATGCGAGCGCCCCGGATCTGCACCTGGTCGCCGTCCCGGCTGAGCTCCTGAAAGCCAATGTGCCCACGCCGGGGGCGGTCCTTTACTGGCGGGGCGAGCGTGCCGTCGTGACGGCGGACTTCCTGCGACTGCTCCGCCAGATCGAGGTCGTGAATCAGCTCCCCATTGAGTGTCGCCCGCAGGCGCGAACCGCGCAGCTCCACGCGATACTTGTTCCACTCGGTCGGCTTGTAGAGCTGCTTTTGCGGGGCGATCGCTCGATAGATGCCGCCGGTCAGCTCGGAATCCTTCGCCTCGGTGTTGTAGCGATAGTCGGCCATCTGCAGTTCCATGCCGTCGAACGCCGGGTCGCCCTTCATCGGCGCACGCAGCGCCAGCCCGCTGTTGCCGCGTGGGCCGAGCTTGAACTCGTACTCCAGGATAAAGTCGCCGTACTCTTTCTCGCTCATCAGCCAGGTACCACGCGACTGGCTGCCGATCAGCACGCCGTCACGAACCTGCCACGCCACGCCTCCCTCGGCCGGCGGTTGGCTGACATCGTCCCACCGCCGCACGACCCAGCCCTGCGGCGGCCCGTCTTCCGGGAAAAGCTCGACGAAGCCCTCGGCGTCCGGCTCCGCGGCCATGGGACCGTTGACGAATAGAGTGCTGCCGACCAGCAATGCGAGTGTGAGCGCGAACTTGGAGAACATGGTGAGGCTCCAGTATTGGAATGGATGTGCAGCCATTTTAACGTCGCCGTTGTTCGCTTGCAGCAAATCCCATCCACGGACGATGCGACGAGTTATCCACTGCAAAAAAACGATTGCCTGTCGTAGTCGTATTGTCTCCCTGTGTGCCACTGCTGGCTTGTCCAGCAGTGCTGTTGGCGGCGACCACAAGCCGGGCTGTAACCGTTCGTTGCCGCGTTGGCCTTGAATGCCCTTGGAGAGCGTATTCCGCAATTCCACTTCTTCGACACTGGCACCGATCCGGTTTCAACTACCCCCTCTCCCCGGCCCTCTCTCCGCGGGGAGAGGGAGTATTAACCGCCGAAATCGCGGCCGGTGGAATGTCGCATCGTGCGCCTACTTCAGCCGCCGCGCCGCGTGCGTTAGAATCGACTCTGTGGCGAGCGCCGGATCGCTCGCTCGGCCGATGGAACGCCTAAGCACGCTCGAGGAACTTGATGAGCACGCCTCCTTTCGCACATCTGCACTGCCACAGCCACTATAGTCTCCTGGACGGCGCCAGCCCCATCGGTGGGCTGGTCAGCCGGGCCAAAGAGCTGGGCATGAACTCCCTGGCCCTGACCGACCACGGGAACCTGCACGGGGCGCTGCAGTTTTACCAACAGGCGAAGGACGCCGGGATCAATCCGGTCCTCGGCTACGAGGCCTACGTCGCGCCTGAAAGCCGCTTCCTAAAGGAGGGCGGAAGTCTCAAGGACGCCAGCTACCACCTCACGCTGCTGGCCCAAAACCGCACCGGCTTTCGCAACCTGGTGAAGATGGCCTCCAAGGCCTTTCTCGAAGGTTTTTATTTCAAACCGCGGATCGACCGTGAATTGCTTGAAGCGCACAGCGAAGGCATCATCTGCCTGAGCGGCTGCGTCTCCGGCGAGTTCAGCCGGTCGATCCTCCGCGGCCAGGGGGGCGAGGCGGAACTGGAAGAGGCCGCCGGGGTCGCCGCGTGGTTTCAACAAACCTTTGGCGACCGCTACTTCATCGAGATCCAGAACAACGGTCTGGAAATCCAACGCCTGGCGATGGAAGGCGCCGTCTCCGTGGCAAAGCGGCTGGGGCTGCCGCTGGTCTGCACGAGCGACGCCCACTACGTGAATCGCGAGGACGCCGAAGCCCAGGACGTGCTCTTGTGCATCAACACCGGCAAGTTCCGCACCGACACCAATCGCATGCGGATGGAAGGCGACCAGTTCTACCTCCGCAGCCCCGAGGACATGTACGCCGCATTTCCCGGTTATGAGGAGGCGCTCAAGCAGAGCCAGGCCATCGCGGACAGCGTTGACATCGACCTGGAGCTGGGCAAGCGGCACTTTCCCTCGTTCACTCCGCCCGAGGAGAAGACCTCTCAGGATTACCTCCGCGAGCTGTGCCTGCTCGGTCTCCAGGAGCGCTACGCCGACGATCCGGAGATGTGCGCCGGCGGCGAGCCGGCGCCGGTCGTGCTGGAGCGGCTCGATCGCGAACTGGACGTCATCAACCAGTTGGGATTTCCCAACTACTTTCTCATCGTGTGGGACTTTGTTCGCTACGCTCGGGAGAAGGGCATCCCCGCCACCGCACGCGGATCGGGCGTCGGGTCGATCGTCTGCTATGGACTGTATCTCAGCCACGTCTGCCCGCTGAAATACGGCCTGCTGTTCGAGCGGTTCCTTGACGTCAACCGCCTGGAAGCGCCGGATATCGACATCGACTTCTGCCAACAGCGCCGCGGCGACGTAATCGGGTACGTCAAGGACCGCTACGGCGAGGCGAACGTCGCGCAGATCGGCACGTTTGGCCGCCTGGCGGCCCGGGCGGCGATTCGCGACGTCGGCCGTGCGCTGGGCATGCCAATCCCGCGGCTGGACAGCGTGGTGGCGATGATCCCCGAGTCGCTCGGTATCACGCTGCCGCAGGCGCTGGAGCAGAGCGAAGAGCTGAAGACCGCCTACGACGGCGACGGCGAAATCCGCGAGCTCTTGAACCTGGCCATGAAGATTGAGGGCCTGGCCCGAAACGTCGGCACCCATGCGGCCGCGGTGGTGATCGCCGACAAACCGCTGGACGAGTACGTGCCGCTGTGCCGCGTCACCGGCAAGACGGAAGTCATCACGCAGTGGTCGATGAACGACGTCGAAAACGCCGGCCTGTTGAAGATGGATTTCCTCGGCCTGCGGAACTTGACGATCCTTTCCAAGGCGATCGACCTGATCGAGCAGACGACGGGCAAGCGCCTCGACCCGCATAAGTTTCCGTTGGACGACCAGCCCACGTTCGATTTGCTCTGCCGCGGCGAGACCAAGGGCATCTTCCAGCTCGAAAGCGGCGGCATTCGCGACCTGCTGCAGCGGATGAAGCCTGACCACTTCCGCGATATTATCGCCACCAACGCGCTGTACCGCCCCGGCCCGCTGGAGGGCGGCATGGTCGACGAATACATCGAGGTCAAACACGGCCGCCAGGAGGCCGCCTACCCGCACCCGATGATGAGGGACGTCCTGGAAGAGACCCACGGCGTGATGGTCTACCAGGAACAGGTGATGCAGATCCTCAACCGTCTGGGCGGCATCGAGCTGTCCAGTGCGTACACCTGCATCAAGGCCATCAGCAAGAAGAAGCTGCCGATCATCGCCGAGTTCCGCGAGGAATTCACCTCCGGCGCGGTCGCCCAGGGGCTGGACAAGAAAAAGGCGATCGAGCTGTTCGAGATGATCGAGAAGTTCGCCGGCTACGGCTTCAACAAGAGCCACTCGACCGCCTACGCCCTGATCGC
Source organism: Pirellulales bacterium (assembly GCA_040880125.1). Lineage (GTDB taxonomy): Bacteria > Planctomycetota > Planctomycetia > Pirellulales > JBBDJB01 > JBBDJB01. The sequence continues at coordinate 16,231 of JBBDJB010000035.1, forward strand.
CTACATGACTGCTTACTTGAAGGCCCACTACCCGGTCGAGTTCATGGCGGCCCTGCTTTCGGGCGATATCCCCGGGCGGAACTTCAAGAAGAAGGACTCGATGGTCGAGCACCTCGAAGACTGCCGGCGGATGCAGATCGAAGTGGTGCCGCCGGATGTGAACCGCTGCCAGGCCGACTTCACCGTGGCCGACGGCAAAATTAACTTCGCGCTGTCGGCGATCAAGGGCTGCGGTACCGGGGCAGCCGATGCCATCGCGGCCGCGCGCCAACAGGACGGGCCGTTTACGAATTTGTTCGACTTCTGCGAACGCGTCGACCCGCAGGCGTGCAACCGCTCGACCATCGAAACGCTCATCAAGGCCGGCGCCTGCGATTCGCTCGGCGCGAAGCGCGCGCAGAACCTGGCAGTGCTCGATCGGGCGATGCAAGCCGGCGCCGCCGCATTGGCCGACCGCCGCAGCGGGCAGAAGGGCCTGTTCGAGGAAGCGGACGCCTCCGAATCTTCCAGCGCCACCGCCAACCTGCCCGACATGCCGGAACTGGACGATCGCGAGAAGCTCTCGCAGGAGAAGGAGGTGTTGGGCTTCTACCTCTCCAGCCATCCGCTGGCCGAGCACGAAGCCACGCTTTCGGCGTACTGCACGCACTCGACCCAGGACTTGGCGAAGCTTTCGCATCGCACCGAGGTGATGCTCGGCGGCATGCTGGCCTCGATCAAGTTCTCGCACACCCGCAACCCGCGGCCGGGCACCACGCACACCAAGTACGCCATGTTCGACCTGGAAGACCGGGCCGGCCTGGTGCGGTGCATCGTGTGGCCGGAGCAGTACGCCCAATTCGCCGAGCTAGTGGTGCCGGACGCGACGCTGGTCATCGTGGGCGTCGTCGATCGCCGGCCCGGCAGCGAAGAGGTGAACCTGATCGTCAACGAATTGATCCCGCCGGAGCAGCTCGCCGCCCGGTACACCTCCGGCGTCGCCCTGCGGCTGCGCGAGGACATCCATGCGGACCGCCTGGAGCCGCTGCGCGAGATCCTGCGAGGCTATCCCGGCGACAAGGCGCTGAAGCTGGTGTTGATGCTCAACGACGGCACCCGGGTGGAGATGAACTGCGAAAAGCACCGCGTCGAACTGAATCCGGAGATGCGCCGCCGGGTGGAGGAACTGCTCGGCGCCGAAAACTTCCGGCTCATCACCGCCCCGCGGGGCGGCAACGGCAGCCGCAACGGTGCGGGCGGCCACCCCCGCCGAAGAGAACGCGCCGCGGCCGGCCGGTAAGGACGGCCGCCAAGTAGCGTCCACTGGTGCGGACCTCAGGCATCTAAAGAGCCTGCATTGCCATCGCGGCGGCGCAGGCTTTTTTTATTGATGGACATATGCCGACTGCATCGCCCCAGAAAGGGGTGAATGTTCGGCCCAGGCGCGGTGCCGACACCGTCGGCCAGGGCCCCGCCCAAATGGCCTCGAAAAACGGATCCGTCCATCTGGGCTGCTCGCGACTCGAAAAAACAAGGGCGGGCGCTGTCCAATTGGACAATCACGGGCCCGCCCGGAAACGCATCCTATTGGACACGCTGGGCCCGCTGGCCGTGCCCCGGCGGTGAGCTACGCTCTCACGCGGCGGCGGTAGTGCGAGATCGGCATCGCGGCCGTTCGCCCGGTCCCACTACAATCCCGCCCCGGCCGCGGGCCGCCTGTCCGCCTCGCCGGCCCTAGGATCGCTACCATCTGCAAAACAAGGAGACTGCCATGACCGATTCGAAGCGTAGAGGCTGGCTGATCGTGCTGGGTGCGAACGTCGTATTCTGGTGCGTGCTAAGTTTTTACAGAACGGGCGATGCCGCGCCCGGCCCGGCCCCGGAACCGTTTGCCAACGCCGTGCAGCAACGTGCGGAGATGATCCTGCACCTGCGCGAGCTGAAGGACCTCGTTCGGGAACAGAACGAACTGTTGCGCACCGGCAAGGCGCAGGTGCGGATCGTTCTGCCGGACCAACCGTAATGCCGCCATGTACTGCCGCCGCGTCCGAACCCGATCGCCCGTAGGCCGAAACCAGGCCCGCCCGGGCAGTGTCCGCGCCGGCTTTTCGCTGATCGAACTTTTGATCGTCCTGACGTTGATGAGCATCCTGGCGGCCACCATTCTCACCGGCACGAACCCCAGCGCGGTGGAACAGTTGGAGGCGGCCGCGCGGGTCGTGGCGGCGGACGTCGCCTATTGCCAGTCGCTGGCGATCACGCACAACAGCACCTATCGGGTTACTTTCGACGCCGCGCAGGAGCTTTACTTCTTGGAACACACCGGCAGCGATACCTCGCTGGACGTGCTGCCGCCGCGGCCCTTTCACTCGCCGGACGATCCACCTACGCGCCAGACCGTGCGGCTGGCCGATCTGCCCGGTGGTGGATCGATGGTCCAACTGGTACGCGTGGAGGCATTGGGAACGCCCGTCGAAACGATCGACCACGTTGAGTTCGGTCCGCTCGGCGAAACCACCCGCGTCGAAGAAACACAGATTTGGCTCGCAGTCGGTGGCGGAAGTCTGCGGCGGCTGGTGCCGCTACGGGTCAATCCGGTGACGGGAACGACGACGCTGGGACCGCTGCAAACCGCATCGCCCTAGCGCACCGGCTGGCGGCGACGGTCGCAAACACTTTAATCGGAAGCAACACGCATGGTCGGATGGATCGCCTCGAAACGCTGCGGGCCGATCGGCGTCGACGTCGGCAGCCGTTCGCTGAAGCTGGTACAGCTCGACGCCACCGGTGCGCAGATGGTCGAAGCCGCCCGCTGGGAGCTGCCCTCCGTCGGAGAAAACCCGGAGCGCAGTGTTCGCTGGGAAGATCTAGCAAGCGCGCTGCAACAGTCGCTGGCCGGTCGGGAATTCCAGGGCCGTAACGTCGTGCTTTGCCTGGGAGCCGATCGGCTGTTCGTGCAGAACATCCGCATTCCCAAGTCGCCGCCCGAGGACGTTAGCCGCCTGGTGCTGCAAGAAGCTGCCGGTCGGCTGCCGTTCGCCATCGATCAGGCGACGGTGCGATTCATTGAGACAGTCGACGTTCGGCAGGGCGACGCGGTCAAGCGCGAGGTGATCGTGCTGGCCTGCCACCAGCCGACGCTCGATCGTCTGCTGGGGTTGTTCATCGAGGCCGGTCTCAAGCCGGTGGCCGTCGACATCGAGCCTTTGGCCCTGCTGCGGTGCTATGCCTCGCAGTTCCGGCGGGAAGAAGACCGTGCGCAGCGGGTGATGTTCGTGCACATCGGCTCCGGCCGCACCGGCATCGTCATCGCGGAAGGCGGCATGGTGCTGTTCATCAAGTACGTCGACATCGGCGGCTACGATATGGATCAGTCGGTGGCCAAGCACCTGGACATGCGGCTGCCCGATGCGGCTGCCCTGCGGCGGCAGGCCGGCGACCGAAAACAGGACCAGCGCGATCCGGAGATTCAGCGGAGCCTGACCGAGGCGATCCGCGGCTCATTGGAGCGACTGGCCCGCGAGATCGAGATGTGCATCCGCTATCACAGCGTCACGTTTCGCGGCCGGCCGCTGTCTCGCGTGGTTCTGGGTGGCGGCGAGGCTACGCAGGAGTTGGTCGATCTGCTCGGCGCCACGCACGACCTGACGTTCGAGTTGGGCAATCCATTGCGGTCGTTCCAGGCTCCGCCGGGGCTGGGGCGAAGTGCGCAGTGGGATATCGCCATGGGCCTGGCCCTCCGCGAGGTGAACTAGCGCCATGACCGACGTTGCACAACTCCGACTGCCGGAGGTCGACTTTCTCCCGGCGCGCTTTCGCGAGCAGCAGGTGCAGCGGCGCGTTACGGGTTGGCAGATCGCCGTGGTGGCGGCCTTCGCCGGATTGCTGGGATCGACCGCCTGGCTGCAGCATCGCTCGATCAGCCGATTGGAAGAGACAGCGGCCCGAGTGCGTGTACAGCACGAATCGGCGACGCAAACGGCCCGCGAACTGGGCGGCTTGCAACAGGAATTGAGTGGCCTCGACGCCCACGCGGCCTTGTTCACCTACCTGCGGCATCCGTGGCCCCGCACGCAAATTCTGACCGCCGTACTGCGGCACATTCCCGCGGCGATTACGCTCGACGAAGTCCACGTCGTCCGAGAGAAGACGGCGCGGCCGGCAGCGCCTTCGGGCGCTGGCCCAACGAATGGCGCCGTCTCGGCCGAGCAAGAAAAACCGGCACCGCCTGTGGCCGATCTCGACAAGCTTCGCCGTGAGGCGGAGGCGACCGATACGGTGGTATCGGTGATCGGCCGCACGCATGAAGTGGCGGCCTTGCACCAGTACCTGCAGCGCGTGGCCGAGGAAGCGCTGGTCGCCCGAGCCACCGTCCATTCGCTCGAACGGAGCGATGACGACGGCGAGGTCGAAGTGAAGTTCGAAGCGAAGATCGTCCTCCGCAAAGGCTACAGCCGTCCTGCCGCTCCGCCGGCGTCCGTGCCGGTGGCTACGGAAAGATCCGCCGCCCAGGCACCCGAAGTCGGCGCCGCTGCGCCGTCCGGAAACACGACCTGAACCTCAAGCTGAACTGAATCGAGATTACGCGATGCGACTGCCCAAGTTCCGCCGTGGAAGCTGGCGAGTGACGCTGCCGATGGCCACGGTCGCCGCCGTCTACATGCTGTGCGTCTTCCTTCCCCGGCAGCGCTACGCCGACGAGCTGCGCGAGGAGTTGCGGTCGAAGCAGCAATTTTTCACGCAGGCGGCCTCGCTTGGTTCGGTCGTCGATGAGACTCGGCAGCAGATCGACCAGGCCGACGCCTACGTTCGGACGTGGCGCGGCCGGGCCGGTCGATCGGGTGAACTGGCCGACCTGTTCGGGAGACTGAATCAGTTGGCCCAGCAAGCTGGAGCGGAGGTCGACCGCTTCGATCCGCTCGAGTCCACGGCGATGGAGTCACTATCGCAGACTTCGGTGGAGTGGGAAGTTGCTGGCACGCTGCGACAGCTTCTGGACGTCACCGCGGGCGTCGACGCGCTTCCCCAGCTTCTCTGGATCGACGAGTTGCATCTGCGCTCGCCGGAACAGCCGGGAGGTCCGATGACCTGCGCGGCGAGGCTGGTAGTTTTTGACGATAATTCCCAACTTTCCGATTAGGTAACTTGCTCTGGCCGGTCGATAGATAAGGACACCGGAAGGCGGCCGTGCCGTGCGCGGTCACCGGACATAACAACGTGAAACTACAACAGATAAAGCGACAACTCGAGCGCGAGGTGAAGGCCCATCCCGGCCGGGCAGCCGCCCTGGGCTTGGTGCTTCTGGTCGCCGGATACATGTGGGCGCCGCTGGTGTGGGGTGCGTTCACCGGAGGGAGCAAGAACCGGCCGGTAAGCGAAGCCCCGGCAGCAGCGCCGCAGCCGTCGACTGCAACCAGCAGCGATCCGGCAACAGCAGCGGCCGATGTGGCGGAGCCCACTGGGAGAGAAGCCGAGCCTTCTTGGAGAGAAATCGTGCAGTGGATGCAGGACGATCCGCGAATGCTTCCGGTGAACGACTTTTCGCCGGTGCGGAACCCCTTCGCGGTTCATGCCGCGGTGGTGCAGCATACGGCGGACGACGAGCCGGACGCCCCGCCCGACGTTGCCCCGATCACGCCGGACATGGTGGGCCTGTCGCTTACCAGCACGGCGATCGGAAGCGAAAGACGAGCGGCCATGATCAACGGCCGGGCCTACAGCCAGGGCGAACGCGTCGTGGCCAACTTGAACGGCCGAGCGATCGAGTTTTACCTCGTTGAGGTGCACGACCGGCACGTCGTGCTGTTGCACGGCAATCAGCAGTTGCAGTTAAGGATGGAACCGACCGTACTGGAAGAGGTCGGCGTGGAAGTTCCCGACGGGTAGTCGCCGGCGCTGCGGCAAAAAAATGGTGGCACAGACATTCCTGTCTGTGCGCTAGCTGAATTCTCACGAGTCCAGCTACCAGGGCACGGCTGGAGGGGCCAGCCGTGGCACCCGCACCGGCGGCTCAATTTGAGGCAGCGAACCACAAGTCACGGATGACCGATGAGCGCAATGTGGCGGGCAGGAATCATGATCGTGCTGCTGGCAACCGGCGGCGGCCTGGCGGCCGTGCTGGCGAGCCTGGATCACTCTGCACCCGCTTCCGCCATCCGGCCGCATGCTACTCAGGCCGCTCATCGCAAGGCACGTGTGGAGACAACAGAGACGGCCCCTCCGCCGCCATCGAAAGAGCCGCTTGCGACCGAACCGCCGCTTGCCGAGCCGCCTTCGCCGGCGATTTTGACTCCCCAGCCGGCCGTCGCTCAGCAACCTGCGATTCAGCCGCAGGCCGATTACGTCAACGAGCTTCTCAGCGTGCTGCGCTCCTTCCAGGACAGCAATCAGCAGGCGACACCGCCACCGCTGGCGCCGCCCAATAGCGCAAGCGAAGCGGCACCTCCGCCACCGGCGGCCGCGGAGATTCCGTCGCCGAATAAACCCACGCTCCGCGTCACGGCGGAGCCCGGTGCGGGAGACAACAACCTGTCGATCACACTGCAGGGAGCCGACATCCGCGAAGTGCTGGAGCTGCTCAGCGAACAGGGCGACTTGAACATTCTGTCCAGCCCCACCGTGCAGGGGGCGGTGACCGCGTCGCTCAAGGGCGTCAGCATCGGCACCGCGCTGGACGCAATCCTGCGCTCGACCGGGCTGGTCTGGAAGCGCGAGGGGGAGTTCATCTTCGTCGGGACGCCGGCGGACTTTCTCAGCATGCGTCAGCTCCGCGACCGTATCATCACTCGCGTGTATCGGCCGAACTACGTCAAGGCTTCCGATTTGCAAACGCTCATCACGCCGGTACTCAGCGAAACGGGCACGATCAGCGTCTCGACGGCGGCCACCATCGGCATCGAAACGAACGACGATGAAGTCGGCGGCGACGGCTACGCCGGCCAGGAAGCGATCGTCGTGCGCGACTACGAAAGTATCCTCGCGCAGGTCGACGAGTTGGTAGTGCAGATCGACCAGCAGCCGAGGCAGGTTGCCATCGAGGCGATGATCCTCAGCATTCGCCTGGACGACTCCGTCGAATTGGGGGTCGACTTCGAGGCACTCCGAAACCAAGGAACGATCCGGCTGACTTCCGGTTCGCCGCTGGCCGACTTGGGAGCACTGAATCTGGAGGACGGCGGCCTAAAGATTGGCTTTCTTGATTCGAGTCTCGCTCTGTTTATCGATGCGCTGGAGACAGTCGGCGACACGAACGTCATCGCCACGCCCCGCCTTATGTGCCTGAACAAGCACCGTGCGGAGATTCTCATCGGTTCGGAATTGGGCTATGTCAGCACCACTCAGACCGAAACTAGCACGACTCAAAGTGTTGAGTTTCTAGAAGTTGGCACGCAGCTTCGCTTACGGCCTTTTATCTCCGGCGATGGACTGATCCGAATGGAAGTGCATCCGGAGCTGTCGACCGGCACCGTCCGTATCGAAGAAGGTTTCACGCTGCCGGATAAGGAAGTCACGAAAGTCACCACCAATATCATGGTGCACGACGGCAGCACCGTGATCATCGGCGGCCTGATGCGGGACGAGCTGAGTAAGTCCGCCACGCAGATACCGTTCTTCGGGAGTCTTCCCGTCGTGGGGGCAGTTTTCCGGCAAAACATCGAGACGACCGAGCGGCGGGAGATTCTAGTGCTGATCACGCCGCGTATCGTCGGCGAGCCTCACATGAGCATCGAAGCCGACAAGGCCGCCATGGAGTTTCATCATCGCCACGCGGTGTACGCCGATACCATGTCGCCACTCGGCACGCGATTCCTCGGGCGCAAGTACTTCCGCCTCGCGCAAGACGCCTGGGCGGCGGGCGAGTGGCAACGCGCATTGCGGTTGGTTAACCTGTCCATTGAACACGATCCACAGAGCCGGGCGGCTATCGATCTGCGGGCCGACATCTGGGACGGCCGACCGCTGGGTGACCATACGGCCGTTCCGGCGACCATCGACGGAGTGGGACCTCTTCAGCACGACGCGCTGGACGGACAGCACGTTGATCCCTGGCTGCTCGATCAGCTCGAGCACTCGCCGCAGGCGGCTGCTCCGCCGCAGCATGGAGCCGTTGTGCCGGCGGCGCACGTGGCACCTCGCGCGGAGGCGTACCGATGAGCGCAATCCCGCGCTCACGCTTCTGCTGCCTGGCGACCGTCTGGCTGGTGGTGGCCGGGGTCGGATGTACCGCGACCGACAGATGGATGGCGTCGAAGCCGCCGTCGAGCGTCACGGACCACCGCCAGCAGCGCCGGGAACGACGACAGCAAGAGTTCGATACGGACCGCGATGCGGTCCTCTTCAACGCGGCCGCCGCGGATGCGGATGCAGGCGACGCAAACAGCGCCGCCGAGACACTTGAAAGGCTGGTGGCGAAATCGCCCGATCACCGTCAGGCCCGGCTGATGCTGGCCGACCTTCATCTGCTCGACGGCGACTTTCCGGCGGCTCGGGCCCAGCTCGAGGAACTCCTGCGCCGCGACCAGAACGATCCCCAAGCACTGCGCAGCATGGCCGAGCTGTGTGACGCGCAGGGGCAAACGGAGCAGGCGGCGCGGCTGTATCAGCGCGTCCGCGAACTTTCGGCCGGCAGTGAGGTCGTCGCGGCGGGATATCAGGCCGTCGACGAGGCGACCGGCCAATCGGCCGCCGGTTTGGCGATCGCATCGGACGATGAGAGCGGCCAATTCGATAATTCCGCGGCGGCCGTTCTGCGCGAGGCCGAGCGGGATATAGCGGAAGGTCGGATTGAATCGGCGGTGGCGAACTTCCGGCGTGCGATCGAAGCGCAGCCTTCCAATCCGCAAATAGCGGTCTCCGCGGCGGTAACACTGTTACGGTACGCACAACCGGATGCCGCCGCAGATGTCGCGGCCCTCGCGCTGGAGCGATTCCCCCGCTCGGCCGCCCTGCACCGCGTGCTTGGCGTGGCCCACTACAGGAGGGGCGACTTTGTGTCGTCCCAAGTTGCTTTGCAGCAAGCGCTTTCCTTGGACAGTGGGAATCCGCTGACCTACTTTTTACTGGATCGCGCCACGGAGCAACTTCGGTCCAGACAGGCGGTCAGTGCGCCTCTCGTTGCTCCGTGAGCTCGCGCGGATTCAAGTGACTTGCCGAAGCTGGGGCGGGCGGGTGCGCGCATGCCGCCGGTTCGGCCGCAGATACTTGATGTCGCACCGGCGCTCGTAAACGCTTTGATGAACCACATACGAACATGCACGACGTTGGCGGCACTGGCGGGCGGAAGCGCGCTGGTTGCGCTCGTCGTCTGTCTGCTGGGCGGCTTTACCGCTGCCGCTGGTGAGTCGTGGACCTATTTGCTGATCGCCGCTGGCACGATGGGAGCGACCGCTTGCGCCGGCGCGGCGCTGTGGCAGGTTTTGCGGCACGAGCGGGCCGCCATGCACTACTTCGATCGGCTCAGCCGCATCGATCCCCATGACTTGACCACCGGCACGGCGAGCGCGGAACTGCCCACGCTCGAGAAAACCAATCCCTGGCGCGCAACCGCCGAGCGATTGCAGCGGTCGCTGGCCGACGCCTGCCGCCGGGCCGAAGAGGCCGAGCACACCCGGACCTCGCTGGAAGTGCGAGCAAGGCGCTGCATGGTCGAGCACGAGCAGATCAAGGCGGTGCTCGAAGGTCTGGCCGAGCCGGTAATTGCCATCGATGATTTCGACGAGGTCGTGCTGGCGAACTCTTGCGCCGAGTCGCTGCTGGGCTTCGATCTCGACCAGGCCCCAGAGCGGGCGCTGGACAAGCTCGTACGGTGCGAGGAGCTTTTGGAACTGCTGACCGACACCCGGCGCCGCAAGGGCCCGCTGCATCGCCGCGGCGAGTTGAAGTTCGAGGGTGCGCCGGGCGTCGAAAACTGGTACAGCGTCGAAGTCCAGACGATCCCCTCGTCGCGCACCTCGACCGATTCCGGCGAGAGCACGCATGGGGCCGTGGCCGTCTTGCGAGAGATCAGTGGCCACAAGGACGCGCAGAAGCGAATCGCCGAATTCGTTTCGGCGGTAAGCCACGAAATGAAAACGCCGCTCACCGGCATCCGGGCGTACGTCGAGCTATTGGCCGACGGAGACGCCGAGGATGAGGAGACCCGCGAGGAATTCCTCCAGGTGATCAATAGCCAGGCGAGCCGCTTGCAGCGATTGATCGACAACCTGTTGAATCTGGCCCGCATCGAGGCCGGCGTCGTCCAAGTCAGCAAGGAGCCGCAATCGCTCAACGAGCTGATGGAAGAATCGCTGGGCGTGGTGCAGCCGGCGGCCGAAGCGAAGCAAATTGTGCTGCAGTCGGACCTCAGCCCGATGTACCTGGGCGTGCTGGCCGACCAAGACATGCTGCTGCAGGCTGCGATCAATCTGCTTTCCAACGCCATCAAGTACACGCCCGAGGGCGGCCGCGTCACGTTGCGCAGCCGCATGAACGGCCCGGAAGTCACCTTCGAAGTCGAAGACACCGGCGTGGGCCTCAGCCCGGAGGACTGCCAGAAGATCTTCGAAAAGTTCTACCGGGTCCGCAAAGACGAGAAGATGAGCCAGGGAACCGGTCTGGGGTTGCCGCTGGCCAGGCACATCGTCGAAGACGTTCACTCCGGAAGCCTCACGGTCGAAAGTGAGCCAGGAGTCGGCAGCACATTTCGCGTCGTGTTGCCCGGGGCTGCGCAGCTTACCGCCGCCAGCAGCAGCAGCAGCAGCAGCAGCGATCTTGCCATAAGGAGATCATCGTGACCGCCTCCATTCTGCTGTGCGACGACGAAGTCCACATCGTTCGCGCGGCCGAGATCAAATTCCGCCGCGCCGGCTACGACGTTCGCTGCGCGCACGACGGCCAGCAGGCCTGGGAGCTGATCGAACAGCAGCGTCCCGATCTGCTCATCACCGATTGCCAGATGCCGCGAATGAACGGGCTGCAATTGGTCGAACGAGCCCGCTCGCATGAAGCCACGTTGCACCTGCCGATCATCATGCTCACCGCCAAGGGCTTCGAGCTGGTTCCGGCCGAGATCATCGCCAAGTGGAACGTCGAAGATGTACTTCCCAAACCCTTCAGCCCGCGCGAGCTTTTGCGGCGAGCCGAAGAAATCCTCGCCCGGCGCTCGGCTCCGGATACACAGTTGACCGGCGACGAGACAAACTGCGTGGGCACCGTTTTGGCTCCGCATGCGCATGCGGACCAGGAGTAGATGATGCCGCTCAACCTGCCCACCGAAATCTTTGGCAGCGTGATCGTCGTCCACACGCCCGACGAGATGTCCGGAGAACAGGCCGATCAGATCGGCGAATACCTCTGCCGGCTCGACCGCAAGCACATCGTGCTCGATCTCGACAACACCGAGCTGATCGACAGCAATGGGCTAACGGCGCTGATCACGGGGCAGGAAAGCGTGCGGGGCGAAGGTGGTGATCTGAAGATCGCCACGAGCAACCACACCAACCGAAAGATTCTGGAGATCACCCGGCTCGATCAACAGTTGGAAGTCTTCGATAGCGTCATCGACGCGGTGAAGAGCTTCGCCTGACGATCCTTCGAAGCGAGCCGTTTCCTTCTTGCCGGCCTGGCCGCATCCACTTCGCGAGCAGCACGACCCCATGACGATCGCCACTTCAGCACCACAGCGGCTCGGCAACGTGCTGATCGAGAAGGGTTATCTCACCCTCGAGGGGCTGGAGTCCGCCCTGGCCGCGCAGCAGCGGCAACAGGGTTCGACGAAGAAGCTGCTCGGCGAAATCCTCGTTGAGATGGAGCTGTGCACCGAAGACCAGGTCGCCGAGGGCCTGGCGATCGAATACGGCGTGCCGTACGCCAAGCTCGAATCTCGGCTGGTCGATCCAAAGGTGGCCGAGGTCCTCCCTCGCGAGTACATCGAGTCGAACCTCGTGCTGCCGCTGTTCGTCGTCCGCGGCGTGCTGACGGTGGCGGTTTCTGAGCTATCGAACCTGTTTCTGATCGACGAGCTCAAGTCGCTCGCCGACATGCAGGTGCAGATCGTCGCCACGACCTGCAAAGACATCCGGCGAATGATTACCTCGCTGCCGAACTCGAAGGTGTTCGTCATCGACGACATCATCGAGGATTCAGAGCAGACCGAGGTCACGCTCATTGAGGACGCGATCGAGGACATCGGCGACATCGAGGAGGTCGCCGGCCAATCGCCGATCATTCGCCTGGTGAACTACATCATCTTTAACGCCGTCAAGGAAGGCGCCAGCGACATCCACATTGAACCCGCCGAGCGCTGCATGCGGGTGCGATACCGGGTGGACGGCCGGCTGTACAAGGCGCTGGAGGTGCCGCCCCACCTGCTCAACGCCGTCACCAGCCGCATCAAGATCATGGCGTCGCTCGATATCAGCGAGCGCCGGCTGCCGCAGGACGGCCGCGTGCACGTGCTGCTCGACCGCCGCAAAATCGACCTGCGCGTCAGCACCTTTCCCGGCAATCGCGGCGAAAAGACCGTGATCCGCGTGCTCGATACCCGTAGCGTCTCGCTGGTGCTCGAAGAGCTGGGGTTCGCCGAAGATATTCTCTCCGGGCTGATCGATTGCATTCATTCCCCCAACGGCATCGTGCTGGTCACCGGACCGACCGGTAGCGGCAAGTCCACGACGCTCTACGCCGCGCTGAACCAGATCAGCTCGATGGAGAACAACATCTGCACGGTCGAGGACCCGATCGAGTATCACTTGCCGCTGATCAACCAGTTCCAGGTGCAGGAGCGGGTCGGCATGACCTTCTCCAAGGCGCTGCGGACACTGTTGCGGCAGGACCCGGACGTGATCATGGTCGGTGAAATCCGCGACGAGGAAACCGCCCGCACCGCCATTCAGGCCGCGCTGACCGGCCACTTGGTCTTCAGCACGCTGCACACCAACGACGCGGCATCGGCCATCACCCGGCTGGTCAACATGGGCGTGGAATCCTACCTGATCGGGGCGGCGCTCAATGCAGTATTGGCCCAGCGGCTGGTGCGGCGGATCTGCTCGCACTGCCGGCAGGTTTACGAGCCGCCTCGCGCCGTTCGCAAGTCGCTGGAACGGATCGGGTTCGAGATGGATACGCTGTATAAGGGCGTCGGATGCCGCCGCTGCCGTAACACCGGCTACTCCGGACGTATCGGGATCCATGAGTTGCTCTACATCAACGACCAGCTTCGGGACGCGATCGTGGCCGGCGCCGGCATCACTGAGCTCCGCCACGCCGGCGTTGAGCAGGGAATGGTCACGCTCCAGTTCGACGGATTTCGCAAGGTGCGAGAAGGCATCACCACCGTCGAAGAGGTTCTGTATGCGGCCGGCGGTGCCGGACTCGGACACTCTTCGACGAACGCCAAGCGGTAGGATCCTTGAAACATGAGTAGCGCCTTTGCATACCGTGCCCGCGATCCCCTGGGGGCGATCCATGAGGGCCGCGTGGAAGCACCCAGCGCCGACGATGCCCGACGGCAGCTCGCAGTGGAGGGCTTTCATGTCCTGGAGCTGGACGAGGAGTCCTCCCAGGGCCTCCAGCTCTTCGGCCGGCGGATCACCCGAACGGAAATCATTTACGCGACCAGTCAGTTGGCGATCATGGTCGACACCGGCATCACGCTGGCGGCGGGGCTGGACGGCATGATCGAGCAGGAGCAGAACGCCGCGCTGCGGCTGGTGCTGATCGACCTGAAGTCGGCCGTTGAGTCGGGCGATGATTTCTCCACGGCCCTGGCCCGCCATCCCAAGCTGTTCGACCGGACGTTCATCTCGCTGGTCCGCTCCGCCGAAGCGACCGGCTCGTTGGGCAGCATGCTCGACCGCATCGCTTCGTATCTCCGCAAGGAGCTGGAGATGCGGAACAAGGTCCGCGCGGCGATGGCCTACCCGATGGTCATGATGTGCGTGGCCATTGCGGTGACAATTTTTCTGCTCATGTTCGTGATGCCGCGTTTCACGCCGATGTTTGCCAGCCGCGGCATGGACCTGCCGACCCCGACACGGGTGATGATGGCGGTCTCCGGAAGCCTGACCGAGTACTGGTACTTTTGGATCGCCGGAATAGCCGCCTCGGTGGTGGGAGTGGTGTACGGCCGTCGCACGCCGCAGGGGATGATGGCAATCGATTGGATCAAGATTCACACGCCGATCGTCGGTCCGATGTTCCGCAAGGTGATCCTCAGCCGCAGCATACGTACGCTGGGCACCATGGTCGGCAGCGGCGTTTCCGTGCTCGACGCGCTCCAGCTTTCGGCGGACGTGGCCGGGAATTGCTTCTACGAAAGGATCTGGCGGAACGTGCTGGACAAGGTGACCTCGGGCAGCCAAATCCACGAGGGTCTTGCCCGAAATTCGCTCATTCCCGCAGTCTTGGTCCAGATGATCCGCTCCGGCGAGGAGACCGGCAAGCTGGACCTGGTGCTGCAAAAAGTCAGCGGCTACTACGACAACGAGGTCGAGACCTCCATCAAGTCCACCACCAGCCTGATCGAGCCGCTGATGATCGCCGTGATGGGGGCCGTGGTGGGCACCATCGGCCTGGCACTGCTGCTGCCGATCTTTACGCTGAGTCGCCCGGCGGGCTGAGCCGCCGCGGCGGGCACGAGCTATCCGCCTCCGCGAACTCAGAACCGGCACCCGCGACTTGCGACTTTGCGGAACGAGCCAATCGGGCGCGTCTCATCCGCAGCCTTGGGGTGCCAGCATTCATCGCGTCAGCGGCTGCCAGCTTACCCAGCTTTCCTCTTCAGCAAATCGTGCAAATTCCGCTAAACCGGGACGACCCTCGTAACCGATGCACAGGGACGACTACCAGCCTTATTGTCCCCGTGCGCAAGGACAGCAACTATGCGTCGTCACGTGATCGGTGCGGTCGTTCTCTTGGTCGCTGGACTTTCCCTAGCCGCGATGGTCCGTGCGCAGGAAAGCGTGCTGTCGCGGGGAAGCGAGACGCTGTCGGCCCAGTTGGCACGCATCCGCGACGGGCTGAGCGCGAACCCCCCTTCCGCCACTTCCGCTGGCACGCATGCCCATGCCACGCACGCGGGCGGCGGCCCGACCGACGACGAGGCTAGTCCGGTCGCCGACTGGTCTGCCACGCGGAAGATGCGATCGGGCGGGGCGAGCTTTCGCAGCGCAACGCCCTCGAGCCAAGTTCACAATCACCACCCGGCGCACAACGCACCGGCACAGCGGGCTCCCACGGCCAGGCCGGAGGTGTACGAGAACCCTTACGCACTTTCGGACCAATATCAGGCCGCGCGTCCGGCGCGGCCGCGGACACAGCCGACCGAAGCGGCCACCGCCCCACGTTCGGCCAGTTCACAACCATTCAATCCGCCGCCGGCGCACACGCATCAACCGGCTGAGCGCCCGAGCCTGCAAGAGCGACTTTCCCGTCTGCTCCGATCGGACGATCCGGAGCCGCGTTCGGCGGTGGCGCCCTCTCGCAGCAATCCATCGGGTACATACTCCGCCACGCCGCGTGGCATTCCCCACGCCGCCCAGCCCGGCCGGTCGCCGGCGGCTCACGGTTCGTCGCTCCAGCCGCACGCCGCGGACTCCAGCGAGATCGTAAACGACTCGCAAATGGAGGAAGTCGAGCCGTCGCCCGTTCCCATCCAGACGGATCCCTATGCGGGCAGCGCGTCGACCGGCAGCACGTTGACGGATAGCACTTCGGCCGGAGGTGCGGAGCCCGAACCATTCCTCGACACCGACCGTGAACCGACAGCCAGCCAGCCGGTTTCCGCGACACCGTCGCCACTGCGCCAGACCGCATCGGCTGACACGCTGTTTACCGGCACGACCGCACAACTCGCCGCCACGGTAAGCGGGCCTCAGAGCATCAACATCGGCCGCGAGGCCAACTATCAGCTTGCGGTCGAGAACACCAGCGGAACTGACGCCGCCGACGTGCTCGTGACCATCGACATCCCAGCTTGGGCCGAGGTCGCGAGAGCCACGCCTACCGCTGGTCAGGTTCAACCGTCGAACGACCCAACCGTAAGCGGCCTCTTGTGGCGCGTGCCGCGACTGGTGGGGCAGAGCCGCGAGCGGCTCGAGCTCGATCTGGTGCCGCGCGAGAGCCAGCCGCTGGAGCTGGCGGTCCAGGTAACGCATTCGCCGCTGGCGTCCAGCGCGATGATCGAGGTGCGCGAGCCGAAGCTGCAGATGGTTGTCGCCGGACCGGATGAAGTCGAATACGGACAGTCGAAGGTTTACCAGCTCGCCGTGTCCAACCCCGGCAACGGCGACGCCGAGAATATCGTCATCGAGCTGCTACCGCTAGACGGACCGGCCTCTTCGGTGGCCAGCCATGAGTTGGGAACGTTGCAACCGGGCGAGAGCAAGAAGATCGAAGTCGAACTGACCGCCCGGCAACCGGGTACGCTGCACGTTCGCGCTCAGGCCACCGCCGACGGCGATTTGACGGCCGAAGTCGATAAGCCGGTGCTGGTCCGCCGGGCCGCCTTGCGGCTGAACGTCGAAGCGCCCGAGGCGCAGTACGCCTCGGCTCCGGCCACCTTCCAGATTCAGGTTAACAACCCGGGCAACGCGACAGCGCGGGGATTGAAGGTGACCGCGGCGCTACCCAGCGGAGCAAAGTTCCAAGGCGCCACGCACGGCGGCACCGCCAGCGCGGACGGAGGATCGGTCACCTGGCAGGTCGACAGCCTGCCCGCCCAGGGAAGCGAAAGCTTTGAACTGATGTGCGTGCTCAATTCGCCGGGCGAGAACCGCCTGCAAGTGGTCTCCGACGCCCAGTCCGACTTGACCGACGCGGCCGTGGCGTCGGTCAACGTGATCGCCGTGGCCGACTTGAAGCTGGAACTGAGCGATCCCAAGGGACCGGTCGCCGTTGGCGGCGAGGCCGTCTATGAAGTCCGCGTCCGTAATCGCGGCACAAAGGCGGCCGAGTCAGTCGACGTGGTTACGTTCTTCTCCGAGGGAGTCGAGCCGGTCGCGGCTTCCGGTGCCGAGTACGAACTGGGAAGCGGCCAGGTGATTTTCCGCACGATCGAACTGGTGCCGCCGGGCGGCGAGATCGTGCTGCAGATCAAAGCACGAGCGGACCGGCCAGGCAATCACAGCTTCCGCGCGGAGCTGATCTGCCACGAGTTGGAAACCAAGCTGATCGCCGAAGAAACCACGCGTTTCTATGGCGGCGCACCTTCGGCCATCGCCGGCAGTCGCGAATTGCAACCGGCCCCGCGCACCGCCACGCTCGAACCGACTCCCGCCAGTTCGCCGCGCTAGTGCGAAAGCTGACGTTTCGATGAAGTCACCGTCAGGTGACTCGATGTCACCTAAAACTTCCTCTCCCCCGGGGCGAGGGCCGGGGCGAGGGTGATTCGTTCGAAACCGTAGCTGACTCGTGAGAAATCAGATTGCTCCCGGGACCGGCTGGAGCGTCCAGCTATACTTCACCGCCCCCGTGCCAGCCACCCGAACGCAAATCCGGTCGCCGCTCCGCCAGTCGCGGTTCCGCTGATCAGTACGCCCTCGCCGGCATGGAAGTCGATCACCGCCCCCAACACGGCGGCGACAACCAGCAGCAGCGCGAAAGCCATCGCGAACACGGCCACGGTGAGCCAGCGTATCTGCCGTGCCACCTTTTCCAGTGCCGCACGGCTCGCGCGGTCGGAATCGTCCGGCGCTGTCGCCTCCTGCCGCTCCGCCATACCACGCCCGACGATCGTGCTAGCACTTGGGCTCATTTGTACCGCCATGAGATTCCATCCAGTTCGCCCAGATGTGTGATTTCGCTGGCTCGCCGCCGCGGCATATCGTGCCACAAGTGGTGCTCCGCACGCAACTTCAGTTCGTCCCGCATCGTGATCTCGGTCGCCCGCCAAGCTGAGGTTGGCTCACGTTGGGGTTTCGCTATAATCTGCCCCTCCCACCGCTGCCCCGTATCGCCCGGCCGCCGCGTGCCGGCGAATCTGGCCCTGTACCGAGTCGTGCGTCACCCATGGAGCGAATCGCCGTCAACTTCGGGCCCAATGAACGCAGCACAGCGACGAATGCGCTTCGCAGCGCATGCCGCTTGGCGGCCGCTCCACCCTCGGCACACTACCCCCTCTCCCCGCCGGGGAGAGGGGGTAATGTGCAGACCGGAGGTAGGTCCGTGCTGCACCGAGTTGGTGACCAAGCAACCCAAGGGCATGCAAGGGCACGGCGGCAACGAGACGACGGCCGCTTTACAAGCCTTGCGTACGGCACTGCTGGACAAGCCAGCAGTGGCACACATCTGCATGCTGCACGCTGGCGCGTGATCGCCCTGCTGGCGGCGATCGCACTGTGCGGATGTGGCACGACGCGCTGGACCGACACCTCGCGCACCGCGACCGAGCAGCTTCTCATCTCCGACGCCATTGACCGGGCGGTCCAGGAGATCGATTTCAACATCCTCACCGGCCAGGACATCTTCCTGGAGACGAAAAACTTAAACGGCGTCACCGACCAAGGCTATCTGATCGGCACGCTGCGGCAGCACATGCTGGCCAGCGGCTGCATTCTCAAGGAGAAGCGCGAAGACGCCACTTATGTTGTAGAACCGCGCGTGGGTGCGGTCGGCACGGACCGGCACGACCTGCTCTATGGTCTGCCGGCCACCAATCTCGGCGCAGTCGTGCCCATCCCCGGCGTGCCTTCCAGCGTGCCCGAGATCCCGCTGGCCAAGCGCACCGACCAGCTCGCCGTGGCAAAGCTGGCCGTGTTTGCCTACGAACGCGAAACCGGCGCTCCGGTCTGGCAATCTGGCGTGGCTCGGGAGAAGAGCAACGCCAAGGACTTTTGGGTCTTCGGTGCCGGTCCCTTCCAGAAGGGGACAATCTATCAGGGCACCTCCTTCGCCGGACAGCGCATCACCAACCCGTTGATCCGCCGTACTCCGGAAGTAAACGACTTTCCGCCGTCGGTCTCCGTGACCGAAGAGGCGCTCTTCTCGCCGCGCCGCCCTGCGGTCGCGTCGAAGACGAAAGAGCCGCCCGCCGACGCAGCCCCACCGGAATCGCAAGCCGCTGCGCAGCCCGCGCCGGAGGCCAGCAATTCGGCGGCCGCCCCGCCCGAGGCGACTGCGCCGGAGACGCCTGCCCCGAAGGTAGACGAAGGCGTGGTACCGGCGTCGGCTACCGAACCGATCGAACCGGCCGCCCCGATCTTCCCCGCCCCGTCAGTGAGCTTCCCGGACGGTATCCCCTGGTCGGGCGATTCACCACCGTCGCAGTGATACTAGACGGCGGCTCACTCGGGCGCCTGCGACGGCTCGAATGCCAACGGGTGGTCGGAGTGCGGGTCCTTGATTCGGATCGTCCTCTTGCCGGCCAGCAGCTCGTCGATCAGTTTGCCAACCACCTCTGCGCGCCATCCCAGCGCCAAAGCCGGTGGCTCCTGCCGCTCGGACTCGCCGAAATCGAGCCGGTATGCGACCAAGTCGCGCACGTCGGTGGCTGTGCCGACCAGGGCGGTGGCGATCTGGGCGCTGCGGCAGATGCTGTTCAGCGCTGGCGATAGGAACTGGCCCAGGATGTTGAGCTGCGACGGCATTTCGCTGCGCTGCTTTTGCGGCAGTTCGCTCGCCGGGAGATCCAGCCCTCGCTGAATGCCGGCGGCGATCGATGTTACATAGTTTTGGATCACGTTCCTGGTAAGCCCGCGAATGGCCCGAATCTTGTTGGGATCGGCACTCTGCCGTCGCGCCAGCTCGACTACCAGGTCGTCTCGCAGTACGCGCTTGGCCGGCATGTTGCGCCGCTGTGCCTCCTTATTACGCCACATCCACAGCTCGCGCACGATCGCCAGGCTGCGGCTGCTCATCCCGGAGATGCCGGACACTTTGCGCCATCGCAGGCGTTCGCGTGCGTCTTGTACTTCGCCCATCCAGCTTTGCATCTCGTCCGCGAACCACTGCTCGCGCTGGTGCGACTGAAGCAACTGTTGAAGCTTGTCCCGCAGCGGTAACAGGTAGCGGACATCCTCCAGCGCGTAGTCGATCTGGTCGTCCGAGAGCGGCCGGCGCCGCCAATCGGTGCGGGTTTCTCCCTTGGCGGCCGACTGGTTGAGAAATCTCCGCACCAGCCCGCCGTAGCCGGAAGGGTACTCGTGGTTGACAAATCCGGCGGCGAGCTGCGTGTCGAACAGTTGTCCCGGCGGGCTGCCGACTGCCGCCAGGCAGAAGTTGAGCTCTTCGCGGCCGGCGTGGACGATCGTCGGCCGGGTCCGCGCTGCGAGCATCTTCCAGAACGGGGAGACATCCGCGACCGCCAGCGGGTCAATCACCGCCAGCAGGCCAGGCGCAACCACTTGCACCAGGCAGAGCTTCGGGAAGAAACTATCCTCCGAGACAAACTCGGTATCGAACCCGATGACTTCGGCGGCGGAGAGCCGTTCGCAGAGTTGGTCGAGCTGCGAGCTGGTGGTGATCGTTTCGTGTTTCACGTGTTCCCGAGAGGTTCTCGCAGCGGCGGCGGGCGGAGATTATAGGCCCATTGTAGAAATGCTCCCGCGGCATGCAATGTACCACTGCGGGCCGCAGGCCGGGAACGCCAGTGGAATCGCTTGGCACGTGGGCGAGCCTTCATAGAAGCCACTTCGGTGCAAATGAAGAGGGGGCGCCCTCTCGGACGCCCCCTCTCGCGTTACAACAAACAAAGCCAGCCCAAACTACGCCGCGCAAGCGGTGCCGACGCAATCGCACGAGCCGCATGTGCAGGTCTCGCCATCGCAATCCGGGCACTCGCACACGTCGCAGCCACAGTCGGCCGCACGCGGCGCTACGCTTGACGTGACACAGCACGCCGCGATGGCGTCGGCCGTGGTCGAGCCTGCCTGCTGCGGATTCTCGCAGGTTTGGCAGTCGCACGTGTCACAATCGCAGGCGTCGCAGTCACAGGCTTCGCACGGGCAGCACTGGCCGTCGCACTCGGTACACCGGCAGTCGGCACAGCCGCATGCCACGCGTGAAGAGGTCTGGCCGGCAAAGGCCACGGCATACGTCAAACCGACCGCCACTGCCACGAGCAGGGCGAGTAAGGAAAAGCGCTTCATCGTTAAGCTCCTCAAAAGAAATCTGGTTGAATGAAAGATGTTCTGAAGCACGCGGGCTCCAGTGGCATTTTCATTTCAACCAAATGCAGAAGAGCGCAAGAAGCGGCGGGCCGTGAAGAGTGAGCTTCTGGTGACCAGGCTCAGCGTAGCGGGCCACTATTGCCGACGCGGACGGCTCCGACACTGACACCGGCATAACCGCCGGCTGATCGAAGTCCACTTGTGGACTCTCGGAGCGAACGGACACCGTCGCCGGTGGAAGCTCCGACGCACAGCAGCATCCGCCTACCCGCATGCCGCTGGAGGAAACCGGCTGCTCGGCGCGGAGGTGACAATCCGGCGTCGCGGCCGCCGACGTTTCCGAGGCGGACGCTTCGCAGCAGTGTTGCGGCCGATCCATCCTTACGCAGGGGCACGACATTGCCACCGCCAGCAGCGGATGTACCGCTACGGTGAGAGCCGCGATCGCTGATAGCAGGGAGGTCATGCTTGGCACCTTCACCTCTTATTTTCCCAGTCTGCCGGAAAAAGACAAGCGAAGCGCCGAACCCGCCCGGCCCGCACGCCCCCCGCCCACACGTGACCCGCACCAACCAGAACTCGGCACGGAAAATGCGATATACTCGCCATAAGCGCGGTAAGTTGTTTTCGCCCCACGGATCACTTCGAGGAGTTATTACGATGCGATTGCAGGGAAAAACCTTCGCCGTCCTGGTCGAGGACCACTATGAGGATCAGGAACTGTGGTACCCGGTGCGGCGGCTGGCCGAAGAGGGTGCCGAGGTTGTGCTAGTCGGGCCGAAGGCCGGGCAGCAGTACTCATCCAAGACCGGTTATCCCGCCAAGGCCGACAAGGCCGCCGACGGCGTCTCCGCCGACCAGTTCGACGGACTGATCATCCCCGGCGGCTATGCCCCGGACCGCATGCGTCGTCATCAGGCGATGATCGACCTGACGCGACAGATGTTCGAGCAAGGAAAGATCGTGGCGGCAATCTGTCATGCCGGCTGGATGCTCTGCTCGGCGGACATCCTAGATGGCCGCTCGGTCACCAGTTTCTCGTCGATCCGAGTCGACATGGAAAACGCCGGAGCCAAGTGGACCGACCAGGAGGTGGTCCAGGACGGCAACCTGATCACCAGCCGCACGCCGGATGACCTGCCGGCATTTTTGCGCACGATCATCGAGTCCTGTGCCGAGGCCGAAGCCGCCTACGTCGCCGAACGCGCCCATCACGCAGGGTAGACCGGCCGGTAGTCTCAGACTTAAGCGGAGAAGGTGGCACAGACATTCTTGTCTGTGGGTATCCCTCTGGCCGGCCACGGCTGTCCCTGCTCAACCGGCTCGGCGTAGCGGCGCAGAATCAGGCCCCAAGATCGGGCGGAGTGCCGGCGATATGGATCGCCCGGAGCGCTCGGCGACGACGGCCTGCAGATAGTTCATTAGCTCTCGCCGGAAGCGCTCGGTGCTGAAGCGCTCCGCCTGACGCCGCGCCAGTTCCGGCGAAATGCGGTCCGGGTTGCGCTCGAACCGGTCGATCGCATCGCAAACCGCCTCGGGCTGCTGGCGATCGAACAGCACGCCCGTCCCGTCGCCGCTGCGCAGGGCGTCGATGACCGTCTCCGTGGCGCCCCCCTGCCCGTATGCGATCACGGGACAACCGCAGCCTTGCGCCTCAAGCGGCACGATGCCGAAGTCCTCACAACCGGGAAAGATCAGCGCCCGGGCGCGGCGCAAATGATCGCGGATCTGCTCGTCGGACTGCCAACCCATCAGTTGCACGGTCGGTCCTGCCAGCGCGGCCAGCCGCTGCGATTGCGGCCCGGCGCCAATCACCACGAGCCGACGCCCCGCGCGATTGCACGCCTCGATCGCCAGTTCGATCCGCTTGTACGGGACCAGCGCTGAGACGCACAGGTAGAAATCCTCGCGCCTCACGTCGGCCGGTGTATAGAAATCCACGTCGACCGGCGGGTAAATCACCTCGCTCGCCCGGCCGTAGCATTCGCGGATCCGCTGCCGCACCGTCTGGCTGATGGCGATGAAGTTCGTCACGTTTGCGCTGGTGCGTCGATCCCACTCGCGCACGCGGTCGAGCAGCGCGTTGCGCGCGACATTCACGCCGGCGTGAAACGGCCGCGTCAGCCATCGGGCGGGCGAGCCTTCCTCGCCTGACGGAAAATACTGCCCTCGCATCTGCCATGCGTAGCGCATCGGCGTGAAACAGTAGCAGACGTGCGGCACGCCTGGCGGAACGGGCACGCCTTTGGCGACCGCATGGCTGAAGCTCACTGCCAGGTCCAACTCGTCGGGCAGCGCGAGCGATCGGGCCGCCGCCGGCATCATCGGCAGGAAGTGGCGGTACCACCGCGCGATGCCCGGCACCCGCTGCAAGAAGCTCGTGGAGATCCGCATTCGTTCGATGGCGGGCGTGGTCGATCCGCG
This sequence comes from Pirellulales bacterium, assembly GCA_040880125.1. Lineage (GTDB taxonomy): Bacteria > Planctomycetota > Planctomycetia > Pirellulales > JBBDJB01 > JBBDJB01. The sequence continues at coordinate 39,717 of JBBDJB010000035.1, forward strand.
GCGGTGCAGCAGCGTGAACAGGCGAGCGTCGGGAAACTCGCGACAGAGGACGTCGAGGCACTTTTCGCCGCCGCGCAGACTCACCAGCCAATCGTGGATCAGCGCGACACGCATCCGTCCCCGGCCTCCCTTACCGCCCGCTGGTCGATGCGGCGGCCGTGTCGGCCGCGACGTGTGGCAAACCCGGTGCGAAGTAACGCTGGCCTTCCGCCACAGCTCGGCCCGAGGGACGATGGCGACGCGCCTCTTGCGCCGCGTGAGGCGCCGGCGCTGACGACTTCGCGGCCGGCGGATCGCTCCAAGCCGGCGTCGCATGCCGGGGCTTTTCTGCCCGCCACGGCATGGAGACTGAAAACGGTGTCCGCAACAGAATGTAAGTATTCAGCAGGATCGAGCGCCGGCGGATGTACGCCAGGTCGAACCGCAATCTTTTTTCGATCGATGTGTCGCCGCGTAGCCCGTTGACCTGGGCCCAGCCGGTGATGCCAGGCCGCACCGCGTGCCGGGCCGGATAGTGCCCCAGCTTTTTCGAAAACTGCTCGACAAAGTACGGCCGCTCCGGACGCGGCCCCACCAGGCTCATGTCGCCGCGCAGCACGTTGATCAATTGCGGTAGCTCGTCCAACGCCAGCGGCCGCAGCCACTGGACGGGGCGAATCAGCCGCGGGTCGGTCGGGTCGAGCGTCCACACGGTGCGGGAGTCCAGGTCCGTGCCGGTGTGAATGGTGCGAAACTTCAGCATTCGGAAGGTCTGGCCGAAGCGACCCACCCGCTCCTGAACGAACAGCACCGGACCGCGGCTGGAGAACTTCACCAGCGCTGCAATCAAGAGCATCAGCGGCGCGCACAACGCCAGTAGCACTGAGCTGGCCACGATGTCGATCAGCCGGGAGATTGTTTCCGACCCGCGCGATCGTCGGGTGTAACGGTCTTCGAGTTCCATCTCTTGAAGCGTCCGTTCGAGCTGAAGTTGGCGGAGTTCGCCGTAGCCGACGAGCGACTAAACCGCTTCGAGGCGGGGCCGTCGAGCCGCTTGGGCGAACGTGAGTTCGGCTGGTCCGCCTGGGCGGAACGAGAGCGGAATTCGATCTGGGCCGCCGACACTCGGACTTCCTGTCGAGTGTCGCGGTAGGTTACCGCAATCGCCGGACCGGCAACAAGTTCAATCGGCAGCCGTAAATCGCCGTGCCACCATTAGTTTTAGATCGAGCATGGCGCCGGGCACACTTGCGGCCTTTTCGTCGAGAAATGCCAGCTCTGTACTTCACAACAATCCTTCTGCCACTACGCCAAGGAGGGGTAAACCCATCAGCACGTGGCCCGGCTCCCCCCACGGAGAGAAGGTCGTTTGAGAGGGGGTACCAAACCACGAAGGGGTAGCGACATCGAAGATAGGGCAGGGGGTTGGGGAAAAATAGAAAAGTACAGACGGCAATGCGTGGGCTACCGAGCATCCTTGCGAAACGGGACGCTATTCGCCCTCGCCGGAAGAGGCGGCGCTGCCTTCGCTCGTCTGGGGCGGGCGGTTCGCAATGTCGTCGGAGTGGTCGAAGTGGAGGATTCGAAACGGTTGCGTGGCATCGACTTCGTAAGACGAGTCTTCCATGTCCGCCGCGCGTTCGTCGGTCCAGACCACCCGCAGGGTGACTCCCCCCAGCTTGATGTAGTCGCCGGGCATCAGCACTTCCGACTCGCGGACCCGCTGGTCGCCCACGTACGTACCGTTGAAGGAGTCCAGATCGCGAACCACCAGGGCACCATCGGCGTTCAGCGCGAATTGACAGTGCCGCCGGCTGACCGTCGAATGGTTGACGACGATATCGGCATCGCGGCCCCGGCCGACGACCGCCGGCAATTGCAGCGGCCACTGGACGCGGTCGACAGCTTCGGCCGTGTCGATCAGGATCAGCGTGTAGTCCATTTTTCCATCGCATGAACATGCGGTAGAAGGGAGTTGAAACCACCTGTCGCTCGGACAGCGACCGGCCATTTCCTATCTCGTTTATAACCCGGCGGCCGGCTGCAGGCAACTTTTGCCCCTGGCTGCCAGCAGCGGGATTTCGCCATGTCGGGAGAATAGGGTGTTTTTCCTAACGTATTGAGGATCGGTCCGCCGGACGCATGCCCATTGCACGAACAACGGTCCGGGCGGCGGACCCGACGCGCATTGGCCTCTACAGCGGCCCATGTGGAAAGGTCGATTGCCCTTGCAAGCCCTCGCCCCGAACCTATAATTCGTAGTTTCCGGCGCCGTGCCAGCTTACGTCGAGGGGCGCGGATCGATCGGGATTTCGCGGGTGTAGCTCAGTTGGCAGAGCACAACGTTGCCAACGTTGTTGTCGTGGGTTCGAATCCCATCACCCGCTCTTGATTCGTTTCCATAGTCCTGTCCGCCGCGGACCGCGTAGAGGTCTCGGGATCGCCCCGAGTCCGGCGCGGAGCCGTTTTGCCTGGCGGCATTCCGCCTTCTCCGCAGAGATACTATGTCATCCGACCCGCTGGAAGATGCCGGGGATACCCTTCAACAGGAGTCCGGGGCGGAAGAGCAGGCCGAACCGCTCCACCTGGACGTGAAAGTTGAGAGTCCCAGCGCTTGCGAGCGTCACGTCACGGTGACAATTGCGCGTGAGGACATCGACCGCTACTTCGACGAGGCGTACAGCGAGTTGATGCCCACGGCGACGGTGCCGGGTTTTCGGCCCGGCCGTGCTCCGCGCAAGCTGGTCGAAGGCCGCTATCGCAAGGACATCTCCAACCAGATCAAGGGCTCACTGCTGATGGACAGCCTTGAGCAGATCTCCGAGGAGCAGGAATTCACGGCGATCAGCGAACCCGATTTCGATCTGGACGCCATCGAGGTTCCCGAAGAGGGGCCGATGACGTTCGAGTTCAACATCGAGGTCCGCCCCGAGTTCGATCTGCCCGAGTGGAAGGGTCTGAAGGTCGAGCGACCGGTGAAGGAGTTCACGGACGAAGACGTCGACCGTCGCGTCGAGCAGATTCTGGCCCGCTTCGGCAGTCTCACTCCGTACGACGGCCCTGCCGAAAAGGGCGATTACCTCACCGTGACCGTGACCACGCATCACGACGGCCAGGAATTATCCGTCGCACGCGAGGAAGTCGTCCGCGTGCTCGGTGAGCTGAGCTTCCGCGACGGCCGGCTGAAGGACTTCGACAAGCTGATGGTCGGAGTCAAGCCTAACGAGACGCGCAAGGCGGAGATTGAACTGACCGAGGATGCTCCCAACGAAGACCTGCGTGGCAAGAAAGTCGAAGCCCGATTCGAGGTGCTGGAGGTCAAGAAGCTCAAGCTGCCGGAATTGACCGAGGAATTCCTCGGCGAGATGGGCGACTTCGAGTCGGTCAAAGACCTTCGCGCGGCGGTGCGGGCGGATCTCGAGCGGCAATTGGAATACCACCAGCAACAGCGCGTTCGGCGGCAGATCACCTCGGCGCTCGTCGCGTCTGCGACCTGGGATCTGCCGCAGCAGATGCTTCGCCGGCAGAGCGCGCGGGAATTGCAGCGGACGGTGCTGGAATTGCGGCGAAGTGGATTCAGCGAAGCGGAGATTCGCGCCCGCGAGAACGAGCTGCGACAAAACAGCGCCCAGTCCACCGCCGCCGCTCTGAAGGAACACTTCATTCTGGAGCGGATCGCCGAAGAGGAGTCGATCGACGTCGAGCCGGAGGATTACGACCGGGAGATCGTGTTGATCGCGATGCAAAGCGGCGAGAGCACGCGGCGCGTCCGGGCGCAACTGGAAAAACGCGGCATGATGGACGTCCTGCGTAACCAGATTCTCGAGCGCAAGGTGATTGAATTGGTCCGCTCGCATGCCCAGTTCAAGGATGAACCACTGAAACAGGACGACGCCGACGTAGAGACGATGGACGTGGCAGCCGGTGGCGGCGAGGACGAGTCGGACATCCCGGCCGTCAAACAGGGAAGCGAGTCGTAGCGTGCACCAGCGGCACTCTGGCAGCGAGCCGCACATCGGCACCAGCGCCCGTCGCCCGAACGTGCCGCGGTCCGCGGTCGACATTTCTCCATACACTAGCTCCGCCACACGCGCGGCGGCTTCTCGCGACAACGTGAAGGACACGCGATGATCGACAACGCAGTACAGTCCGGTTCTCCTCAGCGGCTCGCCTATCGCGACTATCAGCGTCAGCGTCAGATGACGCTGGGCGATTTATTGCTGGAGAACCGGATCATCTTCCTGCAGGGCGAGATTTACGACGGCAACGCCAACGAACTGGTGATGAAGCTGCTCTACTTGCAGAGCGAGAACCGACGGAAGGACATCCACTTCTACATCAACTCGCCCGGCGGCAGCGTGACCTCCACGCTGGCGATTTACGACACGATGCAGATGATCACCTGCCCGGTGGCCACGTACTGCGTGGGACTGGCCGCCAGCGGCGGCGCCGTGCTTTTGGCCGGAGGAGAGAAGGGCAAGCGATTCGCCCTGCCGCACTCGAAGATCATGATCCATCAGCCGCACGGGGGCGTCGGCGGCCAGGTCTCGGACATCGAGATTCAGGCCGAAGAGATCATCAAGACACGTAGCGTTCTGAACGATATCCTAGCGGCCCATACGGGACAGCCCGTCGACCGCGTCGCCAAGGACTGCGACCGCGACCGCTACCTGAGCGCCGGGGATGCCAAGGAATACGGAATTGTCGACGACATCCTCAGCAAACCGCCGATGGACGAGGAATCCGAGGACTAGTTAAAACCCAGTAGCGGAAGTCGCAAACACTTCCGAGAAGTCAGGCGTCATCGGAATTCTTGCGGGTTCTGTTACACGAAACTTAGCGCACCGGTCGCTGGTTGAAACCCAAGCCGCCACGTTGCCTTTTGGAGCAGCGATTGATATGCCGTTGATTCCTTACGTGATCGAAAAGAGCGGCCGCGAAGAGCGGGCGATGGACATCTATAGTCGCCTGCTGAAGGACCGCATTGTCATCTTGGGCAGCCCGATCAACGACGACCTGGCCAACTCCATCGTGGCTCAGTTTCTGTTTCTGCAGTCGGACGACCCCAAGTCGGACATCCACCTGTACATCAACTCGCCCGGCGGCAGTGTCACGGCGGGCTTGGCGATTTACGACACCATGCAGTTCGTCACGTGTGACGTGGCCACCTATTGCATCGGCCAGTGCGCTTCGATGGGGGCGATTCTGCTGGCGGCCGGCGCTGCGGGCAAGCGGAATTCCTTGCCCAACGCCCGCATCATGATTCATCAGCCGTCGGCCGGCATGGAAGGCTCGGCCGAGGACATCATGATCCACGCCACCGAGTTTCGCAAAACCAAGCAGCGGCTCAATAGCATCCTTCTCAAGCACACGGGCCAGCCGCTGGACCGGATCGAAAAAGATACCGACCGCGACCGCTTCATGTCCTCTGAAGAGGCGCTGGAATATCACTTGATCGACCGCGTGATTGAACACATGGAGCCGGCGAAGGGTTAGTGGTAGTCGCCTTTCGGGCGCCACTGCTCACCTGGTCCAGCAGTGTTTCATGGATACGAAGGGCTTCATGGATACGAAGGCGTATGCCTGCACCGCCGATTAACGGCTGCACGAGCGGCTAGTTCATAAAAGCGCAAAGTAGGAAGCCGACGCATCAATACGGGTTCAACCCGGTGCGTCGCATAACTTTTCAATCGTCTTTTCGAAACGGATAGTGGCGATTGGGCCCGAGCGTCCCGCAACCGGGCCAGCCGCGTGACACGGACGTACCGCAGTTGCTGCTGCGCCGGCGCTTGTTGCCTGCCGCGCGAGACAGCACTGCCGCGCAAGTTCGCGAGGGAACGATGAATCGCCTTGGAATCGGGCTGCTCGTCCTGCCGCTGCTGGTCCTGCCGCTGCTGGCCGGATGCCGTGGCGGCGTGGAGACCGACGTGCTGGAGCACGAGGTGCGGATGTACGAGGATCGGCTCTACGCGATGCAAGACAAGCTCGCTACGTATGAGAATATGCTCGAGTCGTGCCGGCGGGAGAACCAGGCGCTGAAGCGCGAGTTGGACCTCGACGACGCGGCGGCCTCGCCTTCCCTCGACCGGGCCGGGCCGGGTCGCCTGCCGCCCGACGACGATGTGCCGCAATTCGAACCGCTGGAGATCGAGCCGGGCATCCCCGCCGAACCGGACCTGGAACTGCCGGACTTCGACGCCCCGGCGGCTGAAGAAGGAGCCTCGTACGAAGCGCTTCGCTTGGAGGGGCCTACGCAGCACGGCGAAGCCGCCGCGGATTATCACGTTGCCGAGGGCACGGTCTCGGAGCTCATCTTCAACAAGCTGCTTACCGGAGGGCTGAACACCGACGGCCATGACGGCGACGAAGGCGTGATGGCGGTGGTTCAGCCGCGCTCCGTCGACGGCGCTCCGGTGATGCCGCTGGGCGACTTCTCGTTGATGATCATGCGTCCCGCGCCGCCCGGCCCGCCGGTGCGGATCGCCCGCTGGGACTTCTCCAATGAAGAAGCCCGCCTGGCCTGGCGTCGCTCGCTGTTGGGCGAGGGGATGCACTTTTCGCTTCCCTGGCCTGCGGAAGCTCCGCCCGGCGGCGAATACGAGCTTTGGGCGCGGCTGATTGCACCCACTGGTCATAAGCATTTGGCCAACACGACGATCCGCGTCGAGCCGCCTACAGGACCGGCTGCCGGCGTCGCCGCCGGTCGGCATCATCGCGACGGGTTCACACCGCGCAGTGCCTCCGATCGGACGCTTCCCCGCGGCTGGAACGCCCGGCCTGTGGCCGAGGCGGCGCCTGATGAAGCGCGGCCGAGCGTGGCGGCGCAACGTCAGCCACAACAGCAAAGCCGTGACCGAGCACCGGATCGAACCATCGCGCCCTCAACGAACGAGCCATCCGAGCAGCGCGGCGGCGATCACACGCAAACGGCCGGCCGCCCCAATTGGCAGCCCTACCGATGAGCACGCAGGGCGCCGTCCGACGAGATGTCAATATCCCATCGCGCTTCCGTCTTTGCGGGGGTCGCTGCCGCCGTGCAAAGTGCCGTGCTGCCAGTCGATCCAGATGCCCTGATAGCCGCCGAACTGGCCGTCGTTTGCGCGTTTGACCGCGTGACCGAGTGCGGTGAGCCGGGCAATCGATTCGTCGCTGATGCCGGATTCGACCGCCACCTCGCCGCCGCCTTCCTGCATCGGTTGCCCGGTGGGCGTGGCACTGCCGAAGTGGCGCACCCGGGCGGCGTCGCCGGCCTGCTGTACGTTCATGCCAAAGTCGATCATGTTGATCAGCACTTGTACGTGACCCTGGGGCTGCATGTCGCCGCCCATCACGCCATAGCAGAACTGCGGCTTGCCCTCCTTGGTGACCATGGCGGGAATGATGGTGTGGAAGGGACGCTTGTGCGGCTCGAGCCGATTGAGGTGCTCCTCGTCCAGGGCAAACAGCGCGCCCCGGTTCTGGATCGGAAAGCCGACATCGCCCGGCACCACCTGCGAGCCGAAGCCGTAGTACAGGCTTTGAATCAACGAGCAGCAGTTTCGGTCCTTATCAACCACCGTTAGATAGACCGTGTCGCCGTGCTGAAGCTTCGGGTCGCCGGCCGGCACGTCGGTAGCGGCGCGCTCAAGGTCGATCAGCTCGCGGCGGCGCGAGGCGTAGGTTTTGGAGATCAACTCGGCGACAGGCAGTTCGCCGAAGGCCGGGTCGGCGTAGTATTTGGCGCGATCGGCGAAGGCGAGCTTCTTGGCCTCCACGAACAGGTGTACGTACTCGGGCGATCCGTAGCCCATGCTTGCGACGTCGTACGGTTCCATCAGGTTCAGTATCTGCAGGGCCGCGATGCCCTGGCCGTTGGGCGGCAATTCCCACAGATCGTAGCCACGGTAGTTGGTGGAGACGGGAGTCACCCACTGGCTCTCGTGATCGGCGAAGTCCTTCATCGAGAAGTAGCCGCCGCTGGCCTTGCTGAACTCGACGATGGTGCGGGCGAGACGGCCTTTGTAAAAGGCGTCGGCTCCGCCCTGGGCGATGGCCTTGTAGCTGGCGGCGAGGTTGGGGTTCTTAAAGATCTCGCCCTCGCGCGGGGCGCGGCCTTCGGGGTAGTACGTGGCGGCGGAGTCGGGCCACTTCTTCATCGACTCGGCGGATCCTTCCCATAGGGCGGCAATGATCTGCGTGACGGGAAAGCCCTCCTCGGCATGCATGATGGCCGGACTGAGCGACTCGCCCAGCGACATCTTGCCGAACCGCCGGCTGAGGTCATCCCAGCCGCGCACGCAGCCAGGCACCGACCACGAGAGCGGACCGTCGATGGGAATCTCCTTCAGGTCCTTCTCCTTGAAGACGTCGCGGTTCAGATCGTACGGACTGCGGCCGCTGGCGTTCAGCCCGTAAAGCTGCTGCGACTCGGCGTCCCAATAGATGACGAACAGGTCGCCACCGATGCCGCAGCTCATCGGCTCGACCACGCCCAGCACCGCGTTGGCGGCGATGGCCGCGTCGACCGCGTTGCCGCCACGGCGGAGGATGTCGAGCCCCGCTTGCGACGCCAGCGGATGGCTGGTGGAGACGATGCCGTGCCGGGCGACGGTCGGCGAGCGGCTCTGCTGCGGATCGCCGGCGGGCCGGTCGTAGCCGGAAGCCTGCAGCGGCTGTGAATCTTCGGATTCTTCTTGGGCGCGCGTGGACTGGATCCCAACGATGGCGACCCCGATCAGCGCCAGCATCGACAGTCTAATAGGGAGGCTTTTCGGAATGCGTGTCATGGAGGTCGACTCCGCTTGTGTTGAGGAGATGCGCGGTGAAGTTGCGGCCTTGTCCAGAATATCCAGCCGGAGCGGCAAACTCAAATCGCGGAATCGTCGAAACGGACTCGCGGCCATGCGGCCAATCCGCACGGCGCTGATGGGCTGAGCTCTCACGAGTCCAGCTACAGGGCCTTCCAAATTCGGCTACCCGAGCGTGGTGCGATCGCCCGTTCGAATTGCACCGGGTGATGTGGTAGACTCGCGCCAATCGAGGCAATGGACAAACCTACCACGTACGGCGGTTTAAAAAGGCAGAGCGCATGAGCGACGAGTCAAAACCATCGGCCATTAGTCAAATCACGGTCAACCAGCGGGTGGCCGACATGCTGGCGGCGAACTTTGATGAGCCGCGATTCGATTCAGTGACCGTATTCAACACCGGCGGCGGCAAGGTCGCCGCGATCCTGCTGGGCGACCGCCGGGAGGACGTCGAGTCACTGCACGCGTACTTGCAAGGTTACGGGGAGAGCACGCCGCCGGGCGAGCGATCGGGCGAAATGCCTGAGGAATGATCAGCAGTCGCCGGGCATTTTACCGGCTGGGCCGTTCGAGTATGATCGGCGGCACCCGAGGCGCAGCGATCCATTCAATCAACTCTCCAACGGACGGCGACTGTGAAACCGATCGTTCAAATCTCGCTCGACCTGACGACTATCGACGAGGCTATCGAAACGGCCGAGCTGGCGATGCGGGCGGGTGTCGACTGGCTGGAAGCCGGCACGCCGCTGATTCTGGCCGAAGGCTTGCGGGGCGTGCGGGCGCTGCGCGAGCGGTTTCCCGAGGTGCCGATCGTCGCCGATCTGAAGACGATGGACGGCGGCTACCTGGAGGCCGAAATGATGGCTAAGGCCGGCGCTACGCACGTGGTGGTCATGGCCCGGGCGCACGAGGAGACGATCCGCTGCGTGGTCAAGGCCGGCAGCGACTACGGCGTGGGCGTGATGGGGGACAATCTCGGCTCGCCCGACATGATCGAGGCCGCGCGGATGCTCGAACAGTTAGGGTGTGACTACGTAATTCATCACATCGGGTACGACGAACGGCGCGGCATCGCCGCACGCGGCGAGCGGGCGCCCAATCCACTGGATCAACTGCGCGAGGTGGTCGGCGCGGTGCGCGTGCCGGTGCAGGCGGTGGGCGGCCTGAGCCTGGAACAAGCGGTGCAGACGCCGCAGTACGGAGCACCGCTGGTGGTGCTGGGGGCGCCGCTGGTGATCGACGCCGATCAGTTCAAGACGGCCGACGGCGATCTGGAGGCCTCGTTGCGGCGGATTTGCCAGGCGGTGCACGCCCAGGGCGACGTGCCGGTGGGAGAGCGATGATGGGCGAGCCGGCGGTTGTCAACTACGCGCGGGAGAAGCATTGCGTCGAACTGCGGGAGATTCCGCGTCCGGAGATCGGCCCGAGCGACGTGCTGCTGGAAGTGGCGGCCGTTGGTGTGTGCGGCAGCGACCTGCACCAATGGACGGCCGATCACAGTTGGCCGGTGAACTACCCGGTGGTGCTGGGGCATGAGTTCGCCGGCGTGGTGCACGAAGTCGGAACCGATGCTACGGCGTGGCGGGAAGGCGACCGGGCGGTGAGCGAAACGGCGGCGGTGATCGATCCGAACAACCCGATGTCTCGCCAGGGGCGGTACAATCTCGACCCGACGCGATTGGGCTTCGGCTACGGTGTGAACGGCGCAATGACAAAGTTTGTGCGCGTGCCGGCCCGCTGTCTGCACCGCGTGCCCGACGCGCTGCCGCTGGAGAAGGCCGCGCTGTGCGAGCCGTGCTGTGTGGCTTACAACGCGGTGGTGGAGAACTCGCGCGTACGGCCGGGCGATCGCGTGGTGGTGCTGGGGCCGGGGCCGATCGGATTGCTTTGTGCCGCCATGGCGCGGCTGCAAGGCGCCGAGGTTGCCGTGGTCGGTTTGCCGCGAGACGCGGCGCGCCTGGCCATCGCCCAGCAGTACGGCTGCGCGGCGGTCGACGGCGATATTCGGCCCTGGGCACTCGCGGGCGACGGGCTGGGGGTCGACGGCGTCATCGACGCAGCGGGGGTTTCGGCCACCCTGGCGATTGCCATGGAGATCGTGCGGCCAGCGGGCTGGATCACGAAGGTCGGCTGGGGACGTGATCCGGTGGGCGTCTCGCTCGATCCGCTCGTGCAGAAGAACGTGACGCTGCAGGGGAGCTTCAGCCACTTCTGGCCGGTGTGGGAGAAAGTGATCGCACTTTTGGCCAGCGGGCGGCTGGACGTCGGGCCGGTGACCGGGGGACTGTGGCCGCTCGACCAGTGGCACGAGGCCTTCGAGACGATGCACTCCGGCCGGATCGCCAAGGCGGTGTTGCAGCCGGGCGGATAGCTGTAGCTGCCTGTCCCCTTTTTTCGACGCCGGGTTTGGATGCTGGGAAATGAGACAGGCATCTTCTTATCGCCAACGCCACTGAAAGGGGTTTTCCCCAACATTTAGCGATAAGCAGCCAGTCCCATTTCCCGCGACCGTACTTTTCGACCCAGCAACAGGAGAACCCTTCGGTGCGACTCTCGGAAAAGGTGGTGATCGTCACCGGAAGTACGACGGGTATCGGCGAAGCGATTGCGCGCCGGGCGGTGGCCGAGGGGGCGAAGGTGCTCGTGCACGGGCGGAATCGCGAGCGCGGTGAGCAGGTGGTCGCCAGCTTGGGTGACGCGGCCGCGCTGTGTGTCGACGACTTGGCCGATCCGGAAGCGTCGCTGCGGATCATCGAAGCGGCACTGGAGGCCTTTGGGCGGCTGGACGTCATAGTCAACAACGCGGCGAGCGTTGCCCGCAGCAATCTGGATTCGACCGACGCGGCGTTTTTCGACAAGATGATGGCGATCAACGTCCGCGCGCCGATGTTGCTGGTGCGGGCAGCGCTGCCGGAGCTGAAGCGCTCGCGGGGCTGCGTGCTGAATATCGGCTCGATCAACGCCTATTGCGGCGAGCGCAACCTGCTGGCGTACAGCATCTCCAAGGGCGGGCTGATGACGATGTCGCGCAACCTGGCCGATGCGCTCGGCCCGGCGCAGGTGCGGGTGAATCACTTCAATGTCGGCTGGGTACTGTCGGCGAACGAATACAAAGTGAAGATCGACGACGGGCTGCCGGAGAACTGGCCCGAGCAGATCCCGCCGCACCTGGCTCCGGCCGGACGGTTGATCCAGCCGGAGGAGATCGCCGCCGCGGCGGTCTATTGGATGAGCGACGAAAGCTGGCCGATCAGCGGCAGCGTCATCGAGTTGGAGCAGTACCCGATCGTGGGTCGCAATCCGACGAAGGAAGGCGAGTGATGCCCCGACTGGCGGCGTTCCCCAAGGCGTATTTGGACGAGCTGTGCGTCACCGGCGCGATGTCGCTCGCTGCGTGGATCGACCTGGCCGCGACGCTGGAAGTGGATGGCCTGGAGCTGTACAGCGGCATGCTCGATCTGCGCGATCCGGCCGCCTGGGGCGACGTGCGCCAGCGAGCGAGCGACCGCGGCATGGCGCTGCCGATGCTGTGTTGCTCGCCGGACTTCACCCACCGGGACGCATCGTTCCGCCGCGAGCAGATCGAGCGGCAGTGCGCGTGGATCGACATGACCGCCGCGCTCGGGGGGCAGTATTGCCGCGTGCTCTCCGGTCAGAAGCGGCCCGAAGTATCGCGCGAAGACGGGCTGCGCTACGCGGCCGATTGTATTGGCGCCTGTCTTCCGCGCGCGGCGGATCGCGGCGTCGTCTTGATCCTGGAGAACCACTACAAGGACAACTACTGGCAGTATCCCGAATTCGCCCAGCGGATGGACCTGTTCTGCGAACTGGTCGACCGGATCGACTCACCGCACTTCGGCGTGAACTACGACCCTAGCAATACGTACCTCGCCGGAGAGGACCCGCTGGAACTGCTGCGCCGGGTGAAGCACCGCGTGGTGACGATGCACGCCAGCGACCGGTACCTGGCCGAGGGGACGATTGACGACCTGCGGCGCGAGGAGAATGTCGAGGGCTATGCCTCTCGACTGCGGCATGGCGAGATCGGCAAAGGATTGAACGACTACGATGCAATTTTCGGCGAGCTGTCGGCGGCCGGCTTCGACGGCTGGATCAGCATCGAGGACGGCGTCGACGGCATTGAGCAGTTGCGGCGCAGCGTGGCGTTCTTACGCGAGAAGATGGCGCGATACTGGCCGGCTGGCTCGGTATAGCGGCGGCCCGGGCAGGACCGCTGCGGGCTGATGATGCCAGACGTTGCAAAAGTAGCGTGTTTCTTGGGGCGAAAACGCCAAATGTTTGACGCGGCCGCCGCGCGCAAGTTATCGTGGTGGCGCCGCTTGAGCGGTCCCAAGTGACTGGCTCAGCGACACTCGTGCTGCCCACCGACTTTGCCCACCGCTACATCACCTTCACTGTCCACCGCTACCAACGGCACACGCCAGTGAGCTGCGGCCGGTCGCGGTGCAGCGCTGCCGCGCCGAATAAGGTCACCGTCACTGCCGAAGTTTCATTAACACCCGTGGTCGCGCCGCGCAACGAATGCGATTGGCCGATTCGAGCCGCGCGTCGGAAGTATGCCACACTTGGATGGATCGACCCTTCGGACGTTTCGTGGAAACCTTCAGGATTGAATCATGAACCCGTGTGACTTCGCTCAGTTTGGCCGCCGGATTGTGTCATGGACTGTCGCCGCCTGGTTGGGGCTGTGCGCGACGGTGCAGGTCAACGGCCAGGACGAGTTCGATCCGATTCCGGTCGCCACGCTGGAGCGGACCGAGCCGGTCGACTTCGAGAAGGAGATATTGCCGCTTTTGCGGACGAACTGCCTGGCGTGTCACAGTTCGAGCAAGGCCGAAAGCGACCTGAGTCTGGAGACGCCCGAGACGATATTCAAGGGCGGAGGATTGGGACCGGCGGTCGTACCGGAGAAGAGCGACGAGAGCCTGATGTTGATGTTCGCGTCGCGGGCCGAAGAGCCGTTTATGCCGCCGGTCGGCAACGAGCAGGACATCCCGCCGCTCAGCTCCGAGCAGCTCGGGCTGATCAAGCTGTGGATCGACCAGGGTGCCAAGGGTCAGGTGAGCAATGCCAAGCCGGTCGACTGGCAGCCGCTGCCGGCGGTGTTCGACCCGATCCTGGCGACCGACATCACGCCTGAAGGGCGGTACGTCGCCTTTGGTCGAGGCAATCAGCTTTACGTGTACGGCGTGGCTAGCGGGGAGTTGCTCGCCCGGCTGACCGACACGGCGTTGGCCTCTTCGAACCTCTATGCCGAGTCGGGCGCGGCGCATCTGGACCTGGTGCAATCGGTGGCGTTTCATCCCGGGGGTGAACTGCTGGCCTCCGGCGGGTTTCGCAACATCAAGCTGTGGCGCAAGCAGCCGGCTGCGAAGGTGGCGGAGCTTGCCCGGGATGCGAACGTGACGGCGGTGGCAGCCAGCGCGGAACCGGGCGTGATCGCCGTCGGCGACGAGAGTGGCAAGGTGGCGATTGCCGACGCCAAGGGCCAGGTGCAACACACGCTCTCGACTGGCGAGGCGGCGGTTGCGCAGCTCGCTCTAATCGACAAGGCAAAGACGCTTCTGGTGGCGACCAGCAATGGCGATTTGCAATCGTGGGACGCGACCACAGGAGAACAGATGGGGCGGCTGGCGACCGGCGTGGACACCGCCGCGCTGGCGGTGCTGGACGACGGCAAACTGCTGGCGACCGGCGGAGCCGACGGCACGATCCGGCTCTGGTTGGGCGAGTTGGTGGCAGCGGAGGCGAGCGAGTCGAACGGCGAAGCGGAAGTCGCCGCCGACCAGGCAAAGACAGAAGACGAGAATACAAACGGCGGCGCGTCCGAGGAGAGTGAATCGAAAGAGGATCCCGAGCGCGAAGCTGAAGTAAGCGAGCCAGCCTCGCCGCAGCCGGTGCGCGAGATCAAGGCGCACGACAAGCCGATCACCCGGCTCGTCGCACTGGCCGATGGGCAGCTTCTCTCGGCCAGCGAGGACGGGACGGCGCGGCAATGGGAAGCCAGTTCCGGAAAGCAGATTCGCGAGTTCAAGCATGAGGCGCCAGTTCGGGACGTCGCGGTTCAGGCAGGCGGAGAGCAGATCGCCACCGCCGGCGTGGACGGCAAAGTGAAGCTGTGGGAGACGGCCTCGGGCAAGATGCTCGCCGAGCAGCAGGGCGATTTCCAATTGCAGCAGCAAGTCGCCCGGGCGGAACGGGCCGTGCTCGTGGCGACGGCACGCGTGGAGGACCGCAAGGCAGGACTGGAAGAGGTGAGAACCCGGCTCACGATGGAGAACGAGGCGCTGAAGACGGCGACAGACGCCGCCCCGACGGCAAAGACGGCGCTCGACGAGAAGCAGGCCGCCGTCGACAAGCTCGTCGAGGAAAAGGCGGCCGCCGACAAGGCCCTGGCCGACGCCCAATCGGCGCAAAAGACGGCGGCGGAAGCGAAGCCGAATGCCGAACAGGCTGCCCAGCAGGCGGCCGAGGTAGCCAAGCAGTCGCAGCAGGCGTTAACGGACTCCGAAAAGGTAGCCGCGGATAAGCCGGATGACGCTGCTTTGGCCGAAGCCGTCGACGCGGCGCGCAAGGAACTGGAGGCCAAGCAAGCGGAACAGCAAAAGGCGGACGAAGCGCTTAAGGCGGCCGAGCAAGGCGTGCAAACGTCACAAGCGGGAGTTGAAGCGGCGAGCGGGCTTCAGCAGCAGGCGGAAAAGAATCTCGAAAAGCCGCGCGAGGAGCTTGCCCAGGCGACCGCAGCGCATGAAACGGCGCAACAGGCGATCGAGGCGGCTCAGGCGGCCGTAAAGCGTACCGAAACGGCTTCCGAAGAAGCCACCACCGCAATGACCGCGGCGGAGGAGTATCTCGCCGAGCGGCAGAAGCGCAAGGACGAAGTCGACCAAGAGGCCAACGCGGCCGGCGGTCCCCTCAGCGCGGTCGCCTTCTCACCGGATGGAAGCGTACTGGGCGTCGCCGCAAAGAGCGGAACCGTGCGGATGCTGACTACGACCAATGCCCGTGCGTTGGACCAAGTCACTGCCATGTCGGGCGAGCCGGGCGCCATGACGTTTACTCCGGACGGTCACCTCGTGACCACGTCGGGAAGCACCGCCGCGATCTGGAATGTCGAGCCGCGCTGGGAGCTGGAGCGCACCCTCGGTAGCGTGGACGACCCGGGCGTGCTGGTCGACCGGGTGTTGAGCCTCCAGTTCAGCCCCGACGGGCGGCTGTTGGCCAGCGGGGGCGGCGAACCGTCGCGCTCCGGCGAGGTGAAGATCTGGGACGTCGAGGGCGGCACGCTGGTCCGCGAGCTGGCCGACGCCCACAGCGATACGGTATTCGACGTGGCGTTCTCGCCCAGCGGCGAGTACCTGGCTTCGGCGGCGGCCGATCGCTTCATGAAGGTGTTCCGCGTCGAGGATGGACAGTTCGTGCGGGCGTACGAGGGGCACACGCACCACGTGCTGGGAGTCGCCTGGCAGGCCAACGAGCGATTGCTGGCCACCGCGGGCGCGGACAACGTCGTGAAGGTTTGGGACTTCCAGACCGGCGAGCAAAAGCGAACCATTGAGGGCTTTAGCCGCGAGGTCACGTCGACTGCGTTTGTCGGAACAACCGATCGAATTTTGAGCAGTGCCGGGGATCAGCGGTTGCAGCAGCATCGCACCGACAACGGCGGCTCGGAGCGGAACTTCGGAGGAGCGGCAGATTTCGTGTATTCAGCGGCGGTCACCGCCGACGGCAGTCTCGTAGCTGCCGGGGGGCAGGACGGCGTACTTCGAGTTTGGAATGTTGAAGACGGAAAGCTTCAGCATGACCTGGTGCCACCTAGCATCCCCGATTCATCAACCACTGGCGAGAGCAACGCCGGCGCACCGTAAGCGTCGCAGCGAACGTAGCTCACGCGGCAAGCGCCGGCGTTGTGATCCGCGAGATTGCGGTTCGCCATGTGCGGCTGAGTCCCGCCCGCTATGCGACACCTGGGTTTTGACGGAGCGGGTTTTGTCCGACGTGGACTGCCGCTTCATTCCGGGACGTCGCGCGCCTATGATTCCAGGTGAGGGTTTCAGGCGGCCCATTTTAGGGGCCGTCGGCGGTGGCTACCCGCTTCCTCAGCCAGCCCGACGCGAGAAGCTGACCTTATCGGAAGTCTCGCGAACGCATTTCTGCGTAGCCATGGACCAATCCCGGCGACCTAAGTCTACGTGAAGATTCCGTGTACAGTGAGGAATTGCCGCCAATCCGACGAACGCAAACCCCCCCAGCGCGGGGAGATTCGCCACCACTGAGTTGTACTATCATTCACGCAATCCAATTCGTGAAAAATTCGGAGTATATACCCCATGACCATTCGGTTACTCATCGCCGACGACCACGAAGTCGTTCGTTCGGGGCTGAAGAGCCTTCTGGACGACACGGACGTGAAAATTATCGGCGAGGCGGCCACCGGAGAGGAGGCCGTGCGCACGACGCTCAAGCTCAAGCCGGACGTCGTGCTGCTCGATATTCGGATGCCCGAGGGCGATGGACTGAACGCACTGGGACGCATCAAGCTCGACATGCCCGACATGCCGGTATTGATGCTCTCGACCTATGACAACCCGACTTACGTAGCGCGGGCGGTCGCCCTGGGCGCGGCCGGCTACGTCCTCAAATCGTCGCCGCGCAAGCGGCTGCTGGAAGCGATTCATCAGGCCGCCAAGGGCGAGACTTCGTGGACGCGGGAAGAGCTGCGGCGCGTGACCGGTGCGCTAGCCACGCCACGGCTGTCGATCGACGTCGAAGTCCCGCTCACGCAGCGTGAGAGCGAAGTGCTGCGGCAACTGGCCTATGGGCTGACGAACAAGGAGATCGCCCAGGCGCTGAATATCAGCTACGAGACCGTCAAGGAGCACGTGCAGCACATCTTGCGCAAGGTCGGCGTCTCCGACCGCACGCAAGCGGCCGTATGGGCGGTGCGCAAGGGGCTGGTCTAGCCGTTCGATTGCACGCAGTGGCACAACGTCATCGCCTCACAGGTGGCACAGATATTTGCGCCCTTTTGCTGTTTTTGCACTGCTGTCTGCGTGCCCCCCGGCACGTTACACTAGCGACCCGGAAAGAGTGCGCCTGCCGATCCCGCTTCCGGAGCTGAGAAGTGCCGCTTCCCACCGACATCCGCATCACCGGCGCCACGGCCGAGACTACCCGCATCGCGTATCGCACACCGATTAAATTCGGCGGACGCGTGGTCGAGGATGCGGTGATCCTGGACGTGACGCTGGACGTCGAGACGCGCGATGGCCGCCGCGGCCGCGGCGCCGGCTCGATGCCGATGAGCAATGCCTGGGCGTGGCCGTCCAGCCAGGTGAGCGCTGAGCAGGCCCTCGCCGGCATGGTGGCGCTGGGCCAGCGGATTACGCGGCAGTCGCCTGATGTGGACGGCTACGGGCATCCACTGCGAATCACACATCGGATGTCGCGCGAGTACGAGACGGCCGCCGCCGAAGTGACAAGCGCCGCCGCCGGCCTTAGCGAGCCGATGCCCCGGCTGGCCCAGTTGGTGTCGGCCAGCCCCTGGGAAGCGGCCGTGCACGACGCCTTCGGCAAGGTCCTGGGCATCAACTCGTACAATGCGCTGGACCGCTCACTGGTCGATCACGACCTGGCCGAGTACCTGGGGCCGGAATTCGCCGGCGAATACCTCGACCGGTACACGCTCCGCGAGCCGAAGCCGGCCATACCGCTGTACCACCTGATCGGCGCGCTCGATCCGCTCACCGAGGCGGACATCGCCAAGCGAATCGACGACGGGCTGCCCGAGACGCTGCCGGAGTGGATCGCCGCCGACGGGCTGACGCACATGAAGATCAAGCTCGCCGGAGATGATCTGGCGTGGGACGTCGATCGCGTGGTGGCCATCGAGCAGGTGGCCGCCGAAGCGCAGGCGGAACGCGGCTGCAAAGCCTGGTGGTACTCGTGCGACTTCAACGAGAAGTGCGAGAACGTCCAGTACGTGCTGGATTTCCTCGCCCGAGTAGAGGAGCGTTCGCCCCAGGCGTGGGACCGCATCCAATACATCGAACAGCCGACGCACCGCGACCTGGCGGCGCATCCGCACAACCGCATGCATGCGGCGGCGCGGATCAAGCCGGTGGTGATCGACGAATCGCTGGTCGACCTCGAAAGCCTGCAGCTCAGCCGCGAGCTCGGCTACTCCGGGGTGGCGCTGAAAGCTTGCAAGGGGCACAGCGAGGCCCTGTTGATGGGCGCCGCCGCGCAGAAGTACGGGCTGTTCCTGTGCGTCCAGGATCTGACCTGCCCGGGCGCTTCCTTTCTTCATTCCGCTTCGCTGGCGGCCCGGGTGCCGACGGTGGCAGCCATCGAGGGCAACGCCAGGCAGTACTGCCCAGCCGGGAATCGCGGCTGGGAGGATCGCTTCCCGGAGATGTTTCGCATCACCGTCGGCACCGTCGGCACGCATAGTCTGACGGGGCCGGGCTTGGGCTTTTAGCCACGCGAGTGACTCAAAGCTGGACTCGCAATAGTGCGCGAGAACTCAGCCAAACAGTGTCGCCGTGCTAACGGCTGAATCCTTGCAAATTCAGCGAACGAGGCAGGCTCAGCGCATCTTCGCGCGGCGCGCCACCCCTCATTGCCGACCGGCTCCGGCCGGGGTAAGCTACGAGCTTTTCGCCCCGATCGTGGTGCGAGCGGCTCCCTTCGCCGTGTCGCAAGCCGTAGCGGGGTCAGACTTTCCGCGAATCACACGAAGCACTCCCGAAGCGAGAGCGCTGGATCGTGCGGGGAAACAGGGCCATGAGCCGACCGAAGAATCTGGTCGTCGCCCAAAGCGGCGGGCCGAGCTGCGTCATCAATAACAGCCTCCGCGGCATTGTGGAGACCGCCCGCGAGATGGGCGAGATCGGCACCGTGTACGGCGGCTACCACGGGATCGAGGGCGTGCTCAAGGAGGAGTTGATCGATCTGACCGCGCAGTCGGAGGAGGAGATCGCGCTGCTCCGCTATACGCCCGCGGCCGGCTCGATCGGCACCTGCCGGTACAAGCTGAAGGCCCATCAGCAGGAGGACTTCGATCGCGTGATCGAGGTGCTCAAGGCGCACGAGGTCGGCTACTTCATGTACATCGGCGGCAACGATTCGATGGACACCGCCCATAAGGTGGCCGAGCTGGCCCACGAGCGCGGCCTGGACCTGGTGGCGGTGGGCGTGCCCAAGACGATCGACAACGACGTCGGCGACAGCGAATTCCGCCTGATCGATCACACACCCGGCTATGGCTCGGTGGCAAAGTACTGGATGCACATGGTGCAGAACGCGGACGAAGAGAACCGCGGTTCGTCGCCGGCCGATCCGGTGCTAGTGCTGCAGGCGATGGGCCGCAAAATCGGCTTCATCCCGGCCGCCGCGCGGCTGGCAGATCCCGAGCGCGAGATGCCGCTGCAGATCTACCTGGCGGAGCGCCCCTGTTCGCTGGCCCAAATCGCCGACCAGGTGAATGACCAGCTCAAGCGAGCCGGCCGCTGTATCGTAGTGGTCAGCGAGGGGCTGGACGTGGGCGACCTGGGCGAAGTCCGCGATTCGTTCGGCCACACGTCGTTCAGCTCCAGCCAGTTCACCGTGGCGCAGCTCGTGGTGAATTACTTGAACGAGGCCGGCCTGGCCGCCAAGGGCGCCGCGCGGGGGAACGTCTCGGGCACCGATCAGCGGCACGCGATGGCCTACGCCTCGACGGTCGACCTGGAGGAGGCCTACATGGTCGGCGCGATGGCGGCCCAGCTTGCCGCCCGGGGCGAGAGCGGTGGCATGGCGACGATTCTCCGCAACGAGGGCGCCGCGTACAGCGTGCGATATGACCGCGTGCCGCTGAGAGAAGTTGCCAACAGCGAACGGACGTTTCCCGCGCAGTGGATCGCCGCCTCGGGTGTCGACGTCACCGATGCGTTTGTGCGATACTGTCGGCCGCTGGTCGGCGAGGACATGATCAGCCTGCCGATGATCGGCGGTCGGCAGCGGCTGGCCCGGCTCGACAACCTGTTCGCCGAGCAAAAGCTGCCGAAGTACATTCCGCAGGCGGACCGAAAGTAGATTCAAATCGTGCCGACACCGAAGAACTGCTGGAAAAGCCAGCCGTGGCATCCACAGATTCGTTCCGCGACCTATTGAAGCGCCACCATGCAAGACTATAAGCCCGCCCGGGAGTTTCTCGTCGGCATTGATTCCGACGGCTGTGCCTTCGACACGATGGAGGTGAAGCACAAGGAGTGCTTCATCCCGAACTTCGTCAACCACTACGACCTGCAGGGCGTCAGCAAGTACGCGCGCGAGGCCGCGGAGTTCGTTAACCTGTACTCGAAGAGCCGCGGCATTAATCGCTTTCACGCACTGATCGAGCAGTTGGACTGGCTGCGGCGGCGCGGGGTGGTCAAGTCGCGCGGCGTTGACGTGCCCAAGTCGCAGGGCGTGATCGACTGGGTGGGCCGCGAGAGCAAGCTCGGCAATCCGGCGCTCAAGGCGGCCGTCGAAGAGACCGGCGACGCGGACCTGAAGCGAGCGCTAGCCTGGAGCGAAGCGGTCAATCGTTCGGTGGCGGAGATCGTGCGAAATGTTCCGCCGTTCCCCTATGTGCGGAAGTGCCTGGAGAAGCTCCAGCCGGTGGCCGATCTATTGGTGATTTCGGCCACTCCCAACGAGGCGCTGACGCGCGAATGGGAAGAGCACGATATCGCCGGCTTCGTGCGGGCGATCTGCGGCCAGGAGACCGGCAGCAAGAAGGAAACGCTGGCCGCGGCGCGGCAGTATCCCCAGGGCAAGTCGCTGATGATCGGCGACGCACCCGGCGACCACCAGGCGGCCGTGGCCAACGACTGCCTGTTCTTTCCGATCAATCCCGGCGCCGAGGAAGAGAGCTGGAAGCGGCTGTATGACGAGGGGATCGATCGCTTCCTGGCCGGCACGTTCGCGGGCGAATACCAGGAGAAACTGCTGGCCGAGTTCGATTCCTACCTGCCGGACAATCCGCCCTGGCCGGTGGACTGATCGGCCGCACGTTGATCGTAAGCACACACTGCTTGACCGCTGACCGTGGCGGTCACACCACGAAACGACCCAAGGAATGATCGCACGATGAGCGAACTTTGCGATTTCGGTCTGATCGGCCTGGCCGTGATGGGGGAGAACCTGGCGTTGAACGTCGAGAGCCGCGGCTTTCGCGTGGCCGTGTTCAACCGCACGACGAGTAAGGTGGACGACCTGATCGCCGGCCGCGCTGCCGGTAAGAATTTCGTCGGCTGCCACTCGCTGGAGGAATTGGTCGCCGCGCTCAAGCCGCCGCGCAAGGTGATGCTGATGATCAAGGCCGGCCCGGCGGTGGACGACCAGATCGAGGCGCTGCTGCCGCTGATGGAGCGGGGCGATGTGATCATCGACGGCGGTAATACGCACTTCGCCGATACGGAGCGCCGCACGAAGTACGTGGAAAGCAAGGGGCTGTTGTTCGTGGGCACCGGCGTTTCGGGCGGTGAGGAAGGGGCCCTGCTAGGGCCTAGCATCATGCCCGGCGGCAGCGAAGCGGCCTGGCCGCTGGTGCGGCCGATCTTTCAGGCGATCGCCGCCAAAGTGGGGCCGAACGAGGACATCCCCTGCTGCGAATGGGTCGGCCCGCGCGGTGCCGGGCATTATGTGAAGATGGTGCACAACGGCATCGAGTACGGCGACATGCAGCTCATCTGCGAAGCCTACTTCATGCTCTCCGAAGCGCTCGGCCTGTCCAACGAGCAGCTTTATGATGTCTTTGCCGAGTGGAATCGCGGCGAGCTGAACAGCTACCTGATCGAGATCACCCGCGACATTTTCAGTGTGAAAGATCCCGAGTCGGGCGACTACCTGGTCGACCGCATCCTCGACACGGCGGGCGCCAAGGGCACCGGCAAGTGGATGAGCCAGTTGGCGCTCGACTTGGGCGTCCCCAGCACGCTGGTTACCGAAGCCGTGTACGCCCGATCGCTGTCGGCGCTCAAGGACGCCCGGGTGCGGGCCAGCAAGGTGCTGAGCGGGCCCAGCGGCCGCTATTCGGGCGAGAAGGACGAGTTTGTCGAGTCGGTGCGGCAGGCGCTGTACGCCTCGAAGATTTGCAGCTACGCCCAGGGATTTGTGCAGCTTCAGGCGGCGGCGCAAGAGCACGACTGGCCGCTCAACTTCGGCGACATCGCCCTGTTGTGGCGCGGCGGGTGCATCATCCGCGCGGTATTCCTCGACCGCATCAAGGATGCCTTCGAGGAAAACCCGAACCTGGAAAACCTGCTCCTCGCGCCGTACTTCCGCGACGCGGTCGACAAGGCGCAGCCCGCGTGGCGGCACGTGGTCAGCAAGGCGGCGGAGTTGGGCATCCCCACGCCCGCCTTCTCGACGGCCTTGGCCTACTACGACGGTATCCGCCGCGCGCGGCTCCCGGCCAACTTGCTGCAGGCACAGCGCGATTACTTCGGGGCGCACACGTATCAGCGCACCGACCGCGAGGGCGTTTTTCACACGGACTGGCTGCGGGAGCGAAAACCGCCCGCCTAGTCGAACCGCCCCAGGGAGCACCGCCCACGAGGTCCAGCATGACGGCCCAGTATCTCCAGCAGTTGTTTGCGATGGACGGCCAGGTGGCCGTGGTCATCGGAGGTACCGGTGTGTTGGGCGGCGCGCTGTGCGACGGCATCGCGCAGGCCGGTGCGCACGTGGTGGTGGCGGGCCGCAGCGCCGAGCGGGGGGCGCAGCGTGTGCGGGCGATCGAACAGCTCGACGCCAAGGCAAGCTTCTGCCGCGTCGATACCACTTCTCGCCAGTCGATCCAGGAACTGCTGCAATCGACGCTCGATGCCCATGGCCGGGTCGACAGTCTGGTCAACTGTGCCGGTGCGAATGCGGCGGACGCTTACCTGGACGTTACCGACGAGGACTGGGACCGGGTGATCGAGACCAATCTTCGCAGCACGCACCTGGCTTGCCAGGTGTTCGGCCGCCACATGGTCGACTCCGGCCGCGGCGGGGCCATCTTGAACATCGGCAGCGTGTCGTCCGGCATTCCGCTCTCGCGGGTGTTTGCATATTCCGCTTCCAAGGCGGCGGTGGTGAACCTGACTCGGAACGTCGCCCGGGAGTTTGCCTCGCACCACGTGCGCGTCAACGCGCTTTGCCCCGGCTTCTTTCCGGCCGAGCAGAACCGCGAGATCCTGGATGACAGGCGCATCGAAGCAGTGATGCGGCACACGCCGATGGCCCGCTTTGGCGAGCCGCACGAGCTGGTCGGGGCGACACTGCTTTTGCTATCGCGAAGCGCCGGCAGCTTCATCACCGGCGCGACCTACTACGTCGACGGCGGATTCACGGCGATGACGATTTAGAGAACGGTCGGCCACAATGTGGCACAGACATTCCTGTCTGTGGGTGAAAAGCGTCGAACTAGCACAGACAAGAATGTCTGTGCCACCGATTGCTCGCAGTGCCCGACCTTGAGTCCCCAAACTGCAAACCTCCCGCACTGCCCATGGCTCACACGTTTGTCATCTTCGGTGCCTCGGGCGATCTGACCAGCCGCAAGCTGATTCCGGCCCTGTATCAACTACACCGCAAAGGCCGCTTGCCGCGCGAGACGCAGATCGTCGGTCTTTCGCGGACGCCCTTCACGCATGAAGCCTGGCGAGAGTCGCTGGCCGAAACGACGCGGCAGTACACCGGTGACGGGTTCGATGCGGCGGACTGGAAGCGCTTCGCTGCTGGCGTATTCTATCACCCGGGCGATCTGCACTCGGTCGAGGACGTGCGTGCGCTGCGGGACTTTCTCGATAGCCGCGAAAAATCGAGCGACTGTACTCGCGTGTACTATCTGGCGACTGCCCCGCGATTTTACGAGCCGGCGGTGGCAAACCTCGGCGCAGCGGGCCTGGCTGAAGAAGTTTGCTGCGCGCGGCGGCTGGTCGTCGAGAAGCCGTTCGGCACGGACCTGGCCAGCGCACAAAAACTCAACGAGGCGATCCACCGCGTCTTCGACGAACACCAGATCTACCGCATCGATCATTATCTCGGCAAAGAGACCGTGCAGAACATGTTCGTGCTGCGCTTTGCCAACGCGATCTTCGAGCCGCTGTGGAACCGCAATTACATCGACCACGTGCAGATCACGGTGGCCGAGGAAGTGGCGGTCGGCGATCGCGGCGAGTACTACGACTCCGCCGGCGTATTGCGCGACATGTTCCAGAATCATCTGCTGCAGTTGATGATGATTACCGCGATGGAGGCGCCGGTCCGCTACAACGCCGACCATGTGCGCAGCGAAAAGGTGAAGGTGCTGCAGGCAGTACGGCCGATGGAGCCGGATCACGTGGCCGCCGACACAGTGCGGGGCCAGTACCGCAAATATCTTGAGGAGCCGGGCGTAGCGGAGGGAAGCCATATCGCCACGTTCGCGGCGATCAAGCTGTGGATCGACAACTGGCGGTGGCAGGGTGTGCCGTTTTATCTGCGCAGCGGCAAGTGCATGTCGTGCCGTACGACGCAGTTGGTAATCCGCTTCCGCAAGCCGCCGCACATGCTGTTCGACACCGGGCAGCGCGACATGCTGGACTCCAACAGCCTGGTCATTCAGATCCAGCCGGCCGAAGGGATCCAGCTCCACTTTCAGACAAAGGTGCCCGACGCCGGGATGAAGCTGCGACTGACCGAGCTGGATTTCCGCTTCCAGCGGGAATTCAAGGCTACCATGCCCGAAGCGTACGAGCGGCTGCTGCTGGACGCCATGCAAGGCGACGCCAGCCTGTTCGCCCGGGCGGACGAGGTCGAGCTGGCCTGGGCGATCTGCGATCCGGTCATCGCCGCCTGGCAACAGCACAATATGCCGCCGCTGTACGTTTACGAGCCTGGCATGTGGGGGCCGGAATCGTCGACGGACTGGATGCGGGCGCAAGGGCGGGAGTGGTTCGATACCTGCCCCGTGCTGCATTAATGGCTGCCGGCGGTATTTCTTGAATCGCACGCGCGGAATTGATTAGACTTAAGGCTCCTCGCGGAAGCCGCTTCCCGGGGATCGGCCAGCGCGCGCTGTATTTCAACCGGTATAGTGCCGGGGAATCATCGCGCTGGCTCGCCATACGCTCCCTCCGCGAGCCGGCCCACCTGCGCGGCGGAAACTGCACACCGACGCCCTACCTTCCTCGGAACCATTGATATGCCCCGCTTCACCATCGCCTGGCGAAGAATCGCCCCTGCTCAATGCATGCTCTCGGCTGCGTTACTGCCGGCCGTGCTGGTGGCCTCACTGGCCGCGAATGTCGCCGCCGACGAACCGGACGCGGTCGAGTCGAAGCTCTCCGGCAAAGAGATCTTCGCGCAGCAATGTGCCGAGTGCCACGGAGGACATGGTGAAGGCGTAGCCGACGCGCGCGAGGAGCCGCTGCATGGCGATCTGCCGGTGGAAGATCTGGCGATCATCATTCACGACACCATGCCCGAGGGCGCGCCGGAGGAGTGCGTCGACGAGTCGGCCGAGGCGGTCGCCCAGTATATCTACGAGACGTTCTACACGGCGCAGGCTCGGGCGAAGAACCAACAGCCGCGGATCGAGCTGTCGCGGCTCACGGTGCCGCAGTACATCAACTCGGTCGCCGACCTGCTCAGCGACTCTTCGCGGAGCTTCGAGTGGGGCGAGGAGCGAGGCCTGAGCGCCGAGTACTATAACTCCCGCAACTTCCGCCGCCAGGAGCGGAAGATCGAGCGAACCGATCCACAAATCGACTTTGACTTCGGTGAGAAGAGCCCGAAGGCGGACGAGATCCAGGACGAAGAGTTTTCCATGCGATGGGAAGGTTCGCTGTTCGCGCACGAGTCGGGCGATTACGAGTTCTGCCTGAAGACGGAGAACGGCGCGCGGCTGTGGGTGAACGACGACGACCGCGCGTTGATCGATGGCTGGGTCAGCTCCGGTGGCGAGGTTCGCGAACTGCGGGCGACGCTGCCGCTGATCGGCGGCCGGGCCTATCCGATCCGCGTCGACTACTTCAAGTACAAGGACAAGACCGCGTCGATCGAACTTGAGTGGAAGCCGCCGCACAAGGCCTGGGAGGTGATCCCCGAGCGGCACCTTACACCGCGAGAGGTGCCCTCGACGTTCGTCGTGACCACGGCCTTTCCGCCGGATGACAGCAGCGTCGGCTACGAGCGCGGCACATCCGTCTCCCGGGCGTGGCACGAGGCGGCCACTTTTGCCGCCATCGAAACCGCCAATCACGTTGTCGAGCGGCTCGATCGTTATGCGGATAGCCAGGCCGACGATGAAGACCGCCCGCGGAAACTGCGGGAGTTCTGCTACCGCCTGGCGGAACGGGCGTTTCGCCGGCCTCTCACGGACGAAGAAAAGCAGACTTTTGTCGACGATCAGTTTGAACAGACCGAGACGCTCGATCTGGCGGTCAAGCGATCGGTGCTGTTAATCCTGCAGTCGCCGCGATTCTTGTATCCGCAGATCGCCGCGCAGCCGGAGGACGACTATCAGGTAGCGACGCGGCTGGCCCTGGCGCTATGGGATTCGCTGCCGGATGAGACATTGCGAAAAGCCGCCGCCCAGGGCGAATTGAAAACGCCCGAGCAGGTGACGCGGCATGCCCAACGGTTGCTGAGCGATCCCCGGGCGAAAGCCAAGGTCCAAGCCTTTTTCCATCACTGGCTGGAACTGGACGAAGCCGAAGAGATCACGAAGGACGTCGAGGCATTTCCCGGCTTTGACGACCAGTTCATTTCCGACCTCCGGACATCGCTGGAGATGTTCCTCAATGAAGTCGTGTGGGCCGAGCAGTCGGATTACCGTCACCTGTTACTCGCGGACTACCTGTTCGTAAATGATCGCATGGCGGAGTTCTATGGGTTGCAGACGCCCGACGGGGACGGCTTTCACAAAGTGGCGGACGACTCGCACGATCGGGCCGGTGTGATGACGCACCCGCTGGTGCTGTCGATGTTCGCGTATCACAAGTCGACCTCCCCCATCCACCGCGGCGTGTTTCTTACCCGCAAGGTCATGGGCCGGGCGCTCAAGCCGCCGCCCGAAGCGATCCAATTCATGGAGGGCCAGTTCGAGCCGCACCTGACGATGCGGGAGAAGGTGGCGGCGCTGACGGGCTCCGACAACTGCCAGAACTGTCACCGAATCATCAACCCGCTGGGCTTCAGCCTGGAGCACTTCGACGCGGTCGGCCGATTCCGGAGCGAGGAGAATGGCAAGCCGATTGACGCGGCGAGCGACTATCCTTCGATCTCCGGCGAGCCGGTGCGGATCGCGGGGGCGCGGGACGTGGCGGAGCAGGCGGTTGCCAGCAGTCACGCCCAGCAGGGCTTCGTCGAGCAACTGTTTCACCACGTCGTCAAGCAGCCGGTCTATGCGTACGGTCCGGACCGGCTGGAGAAGTTGCACGCGTCGTTCGAACAGTCCGAGTTCAACATCCAAAAGCTGCTGGTCCGGATCGCTACCGTGTCGGCCCTGCGGGGCGATGCCCAACCATAACCGCGTGTTGAAAAATGGGACAGGCACCTCGCGAAGTGACCACTCCCATTTTTCCACAGCCTGCAAAAGGAGAACATGATGTCACATGCGCAACAGTGGCGGAAAGACCGGCGTGAATTCCTGCGAGATTTGGGACTCTCGGCCGCCGCGGCGCCGCTGGTGCTGGGGCTTCCCAGCCTGGGCTTTGCCGCCAGCGCTGCCCGCAAGCAGCGGCTGATCGTGATGTTCAGCCCCAATGGCATCGTGCCGCCGGTCTTCTGGCCGGACGAAGAGGGCGAGGAGTTCTCGCTCAAGCCGATTCTCGAGCCGCTCGCTCCCTTCAAGGACCGCCTGCTGACTCTCAAGGGCATCTCGAACAAGATCCGCGGCGACGGCGACGGCCACATGCGTGGGATGAGCTGTCTGCTGACGGGCATCGAGCTATTTCCCGGCAATATCCAGGGCGGATCCGATACGCCGGCCGGTTGGGCCAGCGGCATTTCGATCGATCAGGAGATCAAGAACTACTTCCAAGAGCGGACCGAGTCGCGGACGCGGTTCGGCTCGCTGGAGTTCGGTGTCGTGGTGCCGGATCGGGCCGATCCGTGGACGCGGATGGTCTACGCCGGCCCAAACCAGCCTGTGGCCCCGATCGACGACCCGTACCGAATGTTCGACAAGCTGTACGGGAGCGTGAAGGACAAGGCGAGCCTGCAAAGCGTGCTGGATGACTTGACCGAGGATCTGAAGAACGTCCGCGGCCTGGTCAGCGCCGACGACCGGCATCTGCTGGAAGAGCACGAGTCGCTGATCCGGCAGATGGAACAGGATCTGGCGGCGGCGGACCAGCAACAAGAACATCGCGTCGTGCCGGATTTGGAGCTGGGCGTGAAGAACGACAACGACAATATGCCCCAGCTCAGCAAGATGCAGATTGACCTGTTGGTCAGCGGCTTGACCAATGACATGGCCCGCGTGGCGACGCTGCAATTCACCAACTCGGTCGGCAACGCCCGCATGCGATGGCTGGATATTGACGAGGGCCACCACTCGCTGTCGCACGATCCGGACCTGAACGAGGAATCTCAGGAAAAACTTACCAAGATCAACACGTGGTTCTGCGAACAACTCGCGTATCTCGCCCGGCGGCTGGACGAGACCCCCGAGCCTGGCGGCGAGGGGAGCATGCTCGACAACACGCTGATCGTGTGGACCAATGAACTGGGTAAAGGCAATTCGCACACGCTCAACGACATCCCCTTCGTCCTGGTGGGGGGTGGGCTGGGCTTCCGCATGGGACGCGCGCTGGAGTACAAGCGGGCACCCCACAATCGGCTGCTGCTGGCCTTCGCCCACGCTGTGGGACACGAGCTGGAAACGTTCGGAAATCCAGGCCACTGCGAAGACGGAGTTCTTACTGGGCTTATTTAGCACGCGACTCTTCTGGTCGTTTTCATGCGACCGTCCGGGGTCGACGGCCATATGCCGGCTCGAGGTTGGGCCCGCTCCGCGACCCGGAGGCGTGGGATGCCCGTCTCCGCCGAATTCAACCTGCCAAGAACTTTTTTTGGTTTTCCTGCACGAATTACTTGAAAGGTACCGCCGCTTTTCACATGATGTTAAGACAACGTGTCTGAAACGGCACGTGAGAGGGGTCTGGGACATGCTCCGGAGCGGCCGTTCTGGGGCGTTTGCACTCGGGTTTCGTCGGGCGGCAAAATGTAGCCACCGCGGCCATACGGGAGTGGCCGGTGTGCTTGAGAGGGACCTGCCGCCGTACGAGTCGGCCCCAGGAGTGAGGCCTCTTACGGAACATTCTTCACGGAGTCAGCAAGTACGGCGGCGACTGCGGCGCTTTGCAGTTCTCGCCCACGCCAACGATCGCCGGGAACTTTTCGCGGCTGGTCATCCATCCAAGCGGTGACGGCGCTGACGCGCCGTTACCCTCAACACAATTGGAACATCGAGGCGCAACGATGCAGCTTTCTCAACGACGAGGTCCGTGGGGCAAGAGACTTCGCAATCGCCTGGCCAAGAGGCAGAGTTCGAAGGGGCAACGCCCGCCCAAGATGGAAGCCCTGGAAGCCCGCGTGCTGCTGGCTGTCGACACTTTCCCGGCCCTCGCCGCGCAGGACCCGATCGGCTCGCTCGTTTACGAAGGCAACGCCTCGGCCGATATCAGCGCGGAGGACACTTCCGACAGCTTCACGATCGACCTGGATGCTGGTCAAAGCGTTTCGGTCTACATGCAGGCCGATGCGCCGCTGAAGGCGGAGCTTTCCGTGGACGGTCCGGCCAGCGATCCATTTGACGTCATCACCTCGGCCGCGGCCGCCGGCGAGGACCTGCTTCTACAAAATCTTCAAGCGACCGACGGCGGCACGTACACGATCGGCGTGACCGGCCTGGACAGCACTACCGGCAACTATTCGATCCGCGTGGTGCTCAACGCCGCGATTGAAGAAGAGCCAATCACAGCGCAGGCGAACGACGCGCTGGCCGACGCGCAGGATCTTGACGGTGCATTTACTTCGCTCAGCGGCACCGCCGACCGGGCGGCTGTTTCCGGCGAGTTGGACAGCGTCCTCAGCCAGGATTGGTACCGTTTCTCGCTAGACGACGGACAGACCGCCTCGCTGGCGCTGTCGCCCCCGGGTGTATCGCTGGAACTGTACGACGATAGCGGCAATTTACTGGCGCACTCGGTCACGACGGCCAACGCGGGCCAGCGGATCGGCAACTTCGTCGACGCCACGTCCGATGGCAGCCCGAATTCCTACTTCGCCCGGGTATCCGGTACGGACTCGAGTTACCTCCTGCTGGTGACGCGGGGGGCGGATTTCGACGCCGAACCGAATGACGCGGTTGCCACCGCGCAGGACATCTCGCTCACCGGCACGGTCCTGGGGGGCAGCAGCAGCGGCGCCTCGCTACCCGGCGGGTCGGGAACGCCCATCGCCGGTGCGACCGATATCGTCGGCTCGCCGATTGCGCTTGGCTTTGCCGCGGACGGCTCGTTTTCCGGTCCGTCCATCGGCATACAGCACAATGGCGTCGAGTACATCAACTTTGGAACGTTTCTGGCCAGCTACACAGTCGGCTTCAACGGAAGCAATTTCACCAACGGCGCCCCGAGCGATGGTACTGCCTTCGGCGTGACGCTGGCGAACCTCAGCAGTGGTTCTCGGCATACCATTCGGGCCACGGGCAATGTCACTCCGAACGTGGGCTTCGAGCGCATCGTTGTGTGGAACGAAGGGGATGACCACGCGCTAGTTTATACGACGCTTACGAATAATACGGCCGCGCCGCTGAACAACGTGGCCTTTCTGGAGAACCTCGACCCTGATCCGGGCAGCGTGTTCAGCTCCAACAACGACGTTACCGCCGGAGGCGAATTGGTCGTCGCTTCCGGAGACGGCGCCGGCGCGATCGGCCTGGGTTCGGTCGATCCGCAGCGTGTCGTTTCCGCAGAAGGGTTTTCGAATCAGAACCCCTTCGACATCATCAACAGCCCTGAAGATCCCAACGGCGGCACTAACGACATCGCGATCAGCCTGGCGTTCGACGCCGGTGCGCTGGCGCCTGGCGCGAGCGTCACAAAGGTGTTGGCGATGGTCTTCGGCAGCAACCAGGCCGCCGTGGAAGCGCGCTACGCTGAGATTGCGGAGCAAACGACGGGGATGGCCGAAGACCTCGACCATTACAGCATTCCGGTGCTTTCGGGCGACACCCTCCAACTTGACGTCACCACGCCTGGCGGCGGCGCCGGCGAACCAGTCAACCTGCTCGACGCGGCCATCGAGTTGTACGATCCCTCGGGTGTGCTGGTCGCGAGC
The DNA here is from genome assembly GCA_040880125.1 of Pirellulales bacterium. GTDB lineage: Bacteria > Planctomycetota > Planctomycetia > Pirellulales > JBBDJB01 > JBBDJB01. The sequence continues at coordinate 71,846 of JBBDJB010000035.1, forward strand.
GACGCCAGCGGCTCGCTCTCCCACTCGGCCACTTCCAGCGGGACGTATACGGTCCGCGTGCTTTCGGAGAACGACACCTCAGGTGAGTACGTGCTGACGGCGAGCGGTTACACCGGTGCGCCCGGCGCCTATGAGGTGACGTCCAGCACGCCGGCCGACGGCGCGTTTCTGACCGCAGCCCCCAGCGTGTTCCTTGTCGAGTTGTCCGATTCGGTCTTGGCGACGAGCCTTACCGGTGCCGACCTGTCGATTAACGGCGCGACGGCAAGTGCAGTGACGATCGTCGACGGCGATACGTTGGAGTTTGTGCTGCCCGCGCTGGCCGACGGCGTGCACGAGTTTGAAATCGCTGCCGGGTCGATCCAGGCCCTGGACGGTCGACCGATCGAGGCCTTTACCGGGCAGATCACGATCGACGCCACCGCGCCGCGGGTGATCGATTCCTCGATCCAGCAGAATGAGACGGTGGCGGCCGGGGGCTCACTGGTTTACACGGTCGTGTTCGACGAGACGCTCAACGCGGCGGTTTTGGGACCGACGGACGTGCAGCTTACCGGTCAGGTCAACGGGCCACGAATTCTGGCGAACTTCGATTACGACCCGGTCACGTCGACGTTGACTTTGCAATACGACAACCTCCCCGAGGATCTCTATACGCTGAGGCTGATCAGCGGGGATGGACGATTCGAGGATCCGTCCGGCAACAACCTGGACGGCGAGCCATTGGCGTTTCCCATTCCGCCGAACAGCTCGGGTGACGGCTCGCCCGGGGGCGATTTCGTGCTCAATTTCGCGACGGATACGAGTTCGTTGCCGTTTCCCACGCCGCTGCAGCCGGTCGATCCCTTGGGCAGCCAAGCCTATACAGGCGAGGTTCAGGGTGTCATCGGCCTGGGCGATACCGACAGCTTTACAATCGACTTGGACGGCGGACAGTCGTTCTCCCTGCTGGTTGTGGCCGGCGATAATCTGAGGGCGGAATTGACGATCGAAGGTCCGGCGAGTGATCCATTTGAGGCAGTTGTGGCGGCATCCGCAGCCGGAGAGAACGTGCTGGCGCAGTCGCTGACCGCCACCGAACCGGGAACGTACACCATTTCCGTCGCCGGTCTGGATGACACAATCGGCTTCTACGCGGTGCGGCTGCTGCTAAACAGCGCGCTGGAGGAAGAGGGCCATTCCGGCGCGGCAAACGACTCGCTGACCGACGCGCAATCCCTCGAAAGCGACTTCATCCCTGCCGGTAGCGGCGCCTCGGAGCGGGCGGCGCTGACGGGTGGACTCGCGACCGAGGTCGATCAGGACTGGTACTCCTTTACTCTGGAAGACGGCGGCGTGGCGTCCGTTCTGCTGGCGGAGCTCGCCGGCGGACCGGCGACCTTTGAATTGTACAATGCAGCGGGCGAGTTGTTGGCCACCGGACCGTCGCAGACGGATGAGGGCTCGGCGATTCATAACTTCGTCGATGCAACCAGTGACGGAGGGGCGGACGATTACTTTGTGCGGGTTCATGGAATGTCGGCGGACTATAACCTGCTGGTCACCCGAGGTGGTGATTTCGAGCGGCTGACCAGCGGCGGCGCGCGGCAGATGATCGCAGGCACCGGATTTCAGGAGCCGAATGCCGGCGCGTCGACCTATGTGGCCGGCACCAACGGCGACCAGGAGTTGGGGTTCGGCGGCTCGATCACTACCGGCGTATTTGCCGGGGTCGAGAATTTTGGCGGCGGCAACAAGCAGTACTTCGTATGGGCCAGCAGCATCCAGTTGCAGACGGACGCGGTCGCCATCGGCGACTATCAGGACATTGAGATCGCGATCGACGTCCGAACGTTCGAAGACAGTTCCGGTAGCGACTGGGAGGGGTCGGATTCGCTTCGCGTATTCGCAGAATTGAGCCAGGGAGGCGGTCCGGTCACCGTGGTCGAGGTGGTTCCCACAACCACCGGCGGAAGCCCCGATCGCCTCAAGGCGCTCGAACTGGGCAGTCTTAACGACGGCCCCTTCACGCGCTTCGATGTCGACGTTCCGGACGGGAATTTTGACACGCTACGAGTGGTGATCCAAGGGACAAACGAATCGTCCACCGAACGTTACATGTTCGACAACTTGGAGATCACTGGCGTCGACCGATTTCTCGCCCAGCCGCAGGACATTTCGCTGACTGGCAACGTGAGCGGCGGATTACAGTTTATCCCGGGCGCCATCGAGGCCGTGCAGGAGAAATTAACCGCTGAGGATGCCGCCGCAGGCGATTGGTACGGTTTCAGTAACGACATGGACGGCAACCTGGCGGTGGTAGGGGCGACGGGGGCGGACGCTAACGGAAGTGGATCTGGGGCCGCCTACATCCTGGAGTTCATCGACGGTGGCTGGCAACAAGTCGCGAAGCTGACGCCCGACGACGGGTTGGCCGGCGATGCTTTCGGCTGGTCCGTCGCCATCGACGGGCAGCGGGTGCTCGTAAGTGCTCCGCGTACCGATACGGCCGGCAGTAATTCGGGTTCGGTTTACGTCTTCGAATTGGTCGAAGGCGTATGGCAGCAGACCGCGAAGCTGGAATCGCTCGATGCGGCCGGCAACGACCTGTTCGGCTACTCAGTCGCGTTGGAGGGTAATCGGGCCCTGGTCGGAGCACTGAGTAGCGGCGGAACCGGTGCGGCCTACATCTTCGAGGGAGGCGGCGGGACGTGGAGCCAGGTCAAGAAGCTTGTCGCCGGCGACGCCGAGGCAAACGACCGACTTGGTTCCTCCGTCGACTTGCAAGGCGATCTCGCCGTGGCCGGAGCCTTCCAGACAGACACAACCGGGGCGGCCTACATCTTCGAACGCTCCGGTGCCGATTGGACCCAGATCGACAAATTGACCGCCAACGATGCGGCCGGACTCGATCGCTTCGGCGCGTCGATATCGATCGACGGCGATTGGCTCGCCATTGGCGCTAGCGAGGACGACGACCGAGGCAGCAGCAGCGGCGCAGTCTATCTGTTCCAAAGGAGTGGACCAGAGTCCTGGGAACAGATGCGAAAACTCGTGCCCAACGACTCGGCCGCCGGCGACCGCTTCGGCAATTCGCTCGACCTGCAAGGCGGGCGGTTGCTGGTCGGTGCAATCCTTCATTCCGACGGCGCCACCGGTAGCGGTGCAGCATATCTGTTCGAGCAGATGCCCGCGGGCTGGATGCTGGTCGACAAGCTGACCGCCGATGACGCCGGTGGCTCTGATCGGCTGGGTCAATCGGTCGCCCTTGATGGCGATCGATTCATGGCGGGGGCCTACTTCAACGAACATCCCGAAGCGGGCAACGAAGCCGGTGCGGTTTATTCCTTCTCGTTCCCGCTGTTCGACGAATTCGTCGTCTCCGCCCAAAGCGGTGATATGCTGAGCCTGACGACGTACACCCCCGGCGATCAGCCGGGAGAGCCGGTCAATTCGCTCGTGCCGCGCTTGCAGTTGGTCGATCCCGACGGGGTCCTGGTGGCCCAGAACGCCGGCGGCGCTGCCGACGGGCATAACGCGCTGGTGATGTACGAGGCCGACAAGGACGGACTGTACACGGTACGGATACTCAGCAGCCAGGCGGGCGTGGGAGGTGAGTACGCCCTGGAAGTCGATGGCGCCACTGGCCCGCTTCCGGGCTTCGAAGTGATTGACTCGGACGTGGCCGATGGCTCGGTGCTCGTCAATGCACCGAACCAGGTGACGCTTCGATTCAACGAACGGCTACGGCTGGATACACTGGCAGCGGGCGATCTACAGGTCGACGGCCAACCGGCGCTCGGCTTTACGCTCGTCGATTCCTACACCGTGCAGTTCGATCTTCCGGTGCTCACTGACGGGGAACATTCACTAACGATCGACGCGGGCATGCTGCTCAACCTGCAGGGAACCGCCGTCAGCCCCTTCGCACTGTCGTTCGATGTGGACCAGACGGGTCCGAGGGTGATCTCCGCCACCTGGAACGGCGGAGCATTTCCGGCGAACGCGGCTTTCGACGAAGGCCCCCTGAGTGTCACTTTCACGTTCGACGAAGAGCTGCGACAGGTTGCCAATTCGCTCAACGCCAACGACGTGCTGCTGTTCAATCACCTAGACGGCACGTCAACCGGCGCATCGTCCTTTCTGTACAACACCGAAACCGACACCGTCACCGCGACATTCCCGGAACTGTTAGAGGGACTATATACGCTGACCTTGCTCTCGGGCGACGGAGCGTTCGAGGATGCGTTTGGGAACGATCTGGATGGCGAGCCCCTGGGCGCAGTTGGCGATGGGACGCCCAGTGGCGACGGAACCCGCGGCGGCAACTACAACATCGACCTGTTCGTGGACGGCGGCGACGAGGCCGTGCCGCTGCCCGAGCTCGAACAGAAGGCTCCGCTGGGCAGCCTGATCTACGACCCCACGGTTTCCGGCGCAATAGGGCCCGGTGGCGATACCGACTCGTTCACGATCGATGTCGATCCCGATCAGACGATCACCGTCGTCGTCGTGCCGCAAACACCCGGTCTGCGCCCGCAGGTGACGTTGCACGGTCCGGCCGGCGATCCGTTCACCACGTCGGCATCAGCGCCGGCGGTCGACTCGCCCGCCGTGCTGCAAACGGTAGCTGCCACCCTAGGTGGAACCTACACGATCGACGTGCAGGGCTTGGACGATTCATTCGGCGTCTACACGATCCAAGTGGTCCTCAATGCCGCCGTGGAATTGGAAGAGCACAGCGAGGCTGGCAATGACACCTTTGCCGACGCGCAGGACTTGGACGGCAGCTTCATTGATTTGGCCGGCGGGCTCGCTTCGCGCGGAGCCGTGATCGGGCAGGTGCCGCCCGCTCTGGGCATCTCCGTTGTCGGCGACGACTTCGAGTCCGGCGGACTCTCCGGCGCCTGGACGGCCAGCTCTTCAACATCGGAAGGACGCATCCGCGTCACCGGCGCCGAAGGCACCGCCGGCGGAAGCTTCGCCCTGCTGATGGATACCATCGAAGCCAGTTCCGGTGGTTTCGTCTTGAACGAAGCCATTTGGACAGTCGATTTGAACGGTGTGTTGTCGCCGACTTTGAGCTTTTCCCACGCGGAATGGGGCGACGAACAGGAAACCTTCAGCGGTCCGTATACGGGCAGCGTGAATGCCGATGGCGTATCGATCAGCGCAGACGGTGTGAATTGGCATCCGGTCCTCACGCCGGACGAGCAGTCCACCGGCGAGTGGGCAGAGTACACGGTAGACTTGGCCGCCGAGGCCACTGCCGCCGGGATTTCGCTGGGCGAAAACTTCCGCATCAAGTTCCAGCAGTACGACAACTTCCCGATTGCCACCGACGGGCGCGGTTACGACGAGATCCGCATCAGTACGCCGGCCGTCTCCGACGACTGGTATAGCTTCACCCTGGCCGATGGCCAGTTGGCCAGCTTCGCCATGGCCACGCGGACGCCCGGCCACGTCGAGTTGGAGTTGTACGACGCCTCGCAGACGCTGATCGCCTCCGGCAGCGCGGCCGAGGAGTTGGCCCAGGTGTTGACCAACTTCCAGGACACCACCACCGACGGGGCCGACGACCGCTACTATCTGCGAGTCACCGGCTTCAACGCCGCCTACAGCCTGATTGTCATGCGCGACGGCAATTTCGATACCGAGCTGAACGACAGCCTGGCCGAAGCGCAGGACATCTCACAGACGGGCGTGGCGATGGGGCACATCTTGGACAACTCCTCCAACGGCGGCGGACCGCTGGTCGACCACGTCATTCAAATCAGCATCGACGGCCTGCGGTCCGATCTGCTGGAGAACCTGGTGAACTCGAATCCGTCGCAGTATTCGAATTTCCTGCGACTGGAAAACGAAGCCAGCTTCACGTTTAACGCCCGCACGGACTATACGCACTCGATTACGTTGCCCAACCACACCTCGATGTTGACAGGCCGACCGGTACTCAATCCGGCCGGGCAACCGAACACCACCGGGCACCAATGGACGACTAACTCGGATCCATCACCTAGCCAGACGCTTCACAATAACAATCCGTTCGTCAGCTACATCTCTAGCACCTTCGACGTGGCGCACGACGCCGGTTTGCTGACGCGTCATTACGCCAACAAAACCAAGTTCAGCATTTACACGAGCAGTTACAACGCGGCCAACGGCGCACCGGACAGCAATCCGGTCGGCGGTGACAACGGCACCGACAAGATCGACCAAAACTCCATCACCGCCAGCCTCGGCGGAATTATTGGACCGTTTGTTTCCGCTCTGAATTCCACGCCCGAGGACGTGCGGACATATAACTTCCTACACTTTGCCGATCCGGACGGCGCGGGCCACTCCAGCGGATGGGGTAGTTCTGTTTGGGAAGCGTCTGTCCGCTCGGTGGACGCCTACCTCGGCCAATTATTCAATGCGATCACCAGCAACCCCGAGCTGGCGGGCAACACGGCGCTGATTATCACGGCGGACCACGGGGGGACGGGCTTCGGCCACGGCAGTGCAAGTGATCCACTGAACTACACTATTCCCTTCTACGTTTGGGGGCCCGGCTTTGAGGGCGGCGATGACTTGTATGATGTCTGGTCCGACACGGTAGCTGATCCCGGCACCGGACGGCCCGACTACAATGCCGAGAATCAGCCGATCCGCAATGGCTCCGGAGGTAATCTAGCCATGGCGCTGCTGGGACTGGAACAGATCCCCGGCTCGTCCATCGTCGCTACCGGATCCGTCGAGGCCGCCAGCGATCTCGACTACTACCGCTTCGACGCAGTGGCCGGCGATCACCTCGTGATCGAAACTTTCACGCCGGCGGGCGGCGCGGGCCAGGTCCTTAACGAGCTCGATCCGACGATCGAGCTGTACGATCCCAACGGCATCTTGGTGGCGACCGCCGATGGCGGCGCGCCCGACTCCCGAAACGTCCACTTCGAGTACGATGCCGAAATGGCCGGCACCTATCGCGTCGTCGTCCGCTCGAACGGCGAACCCGACGGCACGAACCGGGGCGAGTATGTGTTGAGCGTCCAGGGCGCCACCGGGGGTACCAACGCGCCGCCGCAGGTCGCCAACGTCAATCCAGGCAACGGCGCCACTGTCACGAACTTCCCCACCACTTATGTCGTCGACTTCAGCGAGACGATTCGCGCCACTTCGGTCCAGGCGAGTGACCTTGTCATCGGCGGCCTTCCCGCCACGGACGTGGAAGCGATCGACGGCGACTCGTTCCGCTTCACCGTGGACGCGGCCGCGAATGTGGGCGACGGTACTTACACCGTGGAGATGGCCGAAGGCGCAGTGGCCGATCTGTTGGGCGAGGACAGTGTCGCCTTCAGCGGCAGTTTCAATCTCGACACAACCCCGCCAGTGATCCTGTCGGCCACGTTCAACGGCGGAGCGTTCCCCTCCTCCGGCATCTTCCAGGACGGCCCGCTGACTGTGACCTTCACCTTCAGCGAAGATCTCGGGGATACGCCCATCAATGATGACTTTGTGCTTTTCGACAATCTCAGTGGTACTACTTTTGTCGCTACGGACATCCAATACGACTCGGGTACCGACGTGCTGGAACTTCAGTTCCCATTCCTTCCCGAGGGTGTCTACACGCTGACGCTGATCTCGGGCGACGAGGCCTTTGAGGACCTGCACGGCAATGACTTGGACGGCGAGCCGCTGGGTGCGTCGCCTGCCGGAACGCCAACCGGCAATGGCGACATCGGCGGGCACTATTCGTTGAATTTCACCGTCGACCGGCTCGTCTCGCCAGCAGCGCCTTTCGCGCGTCTCGCTCCGCTGGGCGGGCTGATGTTCTCCAGCACCGGAAACGCAGGCTTAATCAACTCCAACACCGACACGGACCGGATCTCCTTCTTCCTCCAGTCGGGCGAAACGATCTCCGCGGTGGTCACGCCGGAGAATCCCGCCGCCACACTTTCCGTCAAGCTTAGCAGTGGTGCTATCTACACGGCACCGGGACCAGGCGAGCCGGTCGTACTTCCGCCGACTGTTCTCATCAGCAGCGGACTGCGGTCGCTCTTGATCTCAGGCGATGCGCCGACGGAGTTCGAAGCGGTGCTTTACCGCAATGCCTCCCTGGAAGCACTTGTGGGAGACAGCGACCCGGCCGAGCCGATGCCGCTGGACAACTCGTTGATCCAGCTCGATTCCGGCCGGTTTGGCGTCATTGGCCGCAGCGATTTGCCGACCCTGCTGGTCGACACCATGGTTTGGGCCGTGCAACCCTCCTCGGGCGAAATCCTGCAGATCGACCCGATCACCGGCATCGTCTTCGACCGCTTCCCCGCACCGGACGCCTTGGCCGCGGGCCATACCAACGTCGGCCTCTCTATGGCCGAAGAAGGTGACAGCCTGCTGTACGTCAATGGCGACATCGATCCGGCCGTGCTCTACCGCCTGAATCCGGAGAACGGCGCAGTCCTCTCGGTCGAGACGGTCGCCGCCGGGCCAGACGGCCGCGGTTTGAGCTTTGCCGGGGGTACGCCTCACTCGATCTTCCTGAGCGGTCCCGATGTTTCGCGCCAGGCTGGATATAGTGGCGGACTGAGCAGCCACCTGGCCACGGCCGACTTCGACGCACTCGGCGGCGACGATTCCGGCCGCCAGTTCGCCTACTCCGCCGCCGATGGCATGATCCGCGAATTCTCCGCCACGGCTCCGGACACCGTAACGAACTCCTTTGCCGCGCCCGGTGGCGGTCCGCTGCTCGGCCTGGCCTTCGCCGATGACGACCTCTACGCGGTCAATGCCGCCGGCGACCTGTTCACGCTCAATCCTGATACCGGCGCCATTCTCGACGTGGTGACGATCTCCGGTGGGGCGCTCGTCGGATTGGGTGCCTTCCGCCCGGTGGGCACCACGGTTCAAGATGAGCCCAACGACACCGTGGCGAATGTCGTCTCCAGCGGCCTCATTGGCGGCGGAATCTTCACGGACAATGGCACTATCGGCGACAACCCGGAGGTCCCAGCCAACCGCGACGTCGACCTGATCGAAGTTCGCTTGAACGCCGGGGATCGCATCATCATCGACGTGGACGCCGCCGAGGCCGGATCCTCGCTCGATCCGATGTTAGGGCTGTTCAACGCCGCCGGGGTCCGTCTTTCGTTAAGTGATGATACGCCGGCTCCTGGCGAGCCGTTCACCCTTGATCCCTATATCGACTTCACCGTAGCTTCCACCGGCGTGTACTATGTCGGCGTCAGCGGTTTCTCCAACTCCAGTTACAACATATTCACGCCGGCAAGCGGATCGACCGGCGACACGGGCCCGTACAACATCCAGATCTCGGTCAACACGACTGCCTCGCCGACTCCCGCTCTGCTCTCTGCCCGCGGCTTCGATCCGGAACTGAAGGCCGCGGCAAATGAGGATGACCACGACCATGAGGAGGGAGAACACGATGACGACCACGTGGAAGCTTCGGCTGCCGATGTCGCCCGTGCTTGGCCGGCCATCACGACGACAGGCGCTCCGCCGCTCGCCGCGGCGCTGACCGAGGTGCCTCTGCCGGACGTCGATGCCTACACGATCGACTTGACCGGCAAGGTCGGCGAAACGCTCGACTTTATCCTGGACGGGCAGGTCGGCGCGGACTTCTCCGGTGAGTTGATGGAACTGCTGGACGTCGACGGGACAACCGTACTGGCCACTGGGCTAGCCGACCCGCTGGGCACCGGCGCGGCGAACTACGACCAGGGCATCCTCGGCTTTACCGTGCCCGCCGATGGCGTCTACATGCTGCGGATCACCTCCAGCGTCGCCGGGGAGTACGGGCTTCTCGTCACCGATAGCGTGCTGTTCGACACCGAGCCGAATGACGAGGCAGCCGACACGCTCCGCAGCCTCGACGGCACGGGCGCAGCACTAGGCTTCCTCGGCGGATCCGCCGGCGTGGCGTTCGCCGACCCGGCAGGCGATACGTATGGCAGCGGCGCCGGGCAAGTCGATATCGCAAGTATTCAGGCATCCGTCGTGGGCGAAAATGTTGTCTTTCGAGCGGTCTTCCACCACGACATTTCTCCCGACGCCACCATTAACCTGATTGAACTCGATTTGGATCAAAATCCCTCAACGGGTGAGCCCAGCATCCAAGGACAGCTCTCGCCGCCGGGTCAACAGGGCGGGCCGCTGGGAGTCGAGATTTATGTGCAACTCGTGAATGAGACGACGGCAGCCGTCCTCTCACTTAGCGGCGGCAACCCGACAGTGATTGGAACCGTGCCGGCCACCTTTGAATCCAACGCCTACGAGATCGCAGTCCCGCTGGCGTTGATCGGGGATGACGGCGCCCTGAACTACGGCTTTATTGTCGGATCGAGTACCGAACCCACCGACTCGGCGCCCGATACGGAAGTCGGCACGACCGCCTCGGTCGGCGGCACGCCGGTGGACCAGTACTCGCTCAGCGCCGTCGCAGGGCAGGTGATTTCCATCAGCACCGAAACGCTGTTTGACCACGCGTCTGGAAACCCGCTGAACGAACTGGACCCCAGCCTGGAACTACTCGGACCAGACGGCAGTTTGCTGGCAGCGGATGCCAACGGCTTGGACGGCAAGGACGCTCGCATTCAGATAGTCGCCCCCGAAAGCGGCATCTACACCATCCGCGTGTTGAGCGAGAGCGGCATCGGCGAGTACTTGCTGCACGCCGACGCGCTCGATGCGCCGGCCGTCGTGGGGCGCCACGTCTTCTATAACAACTCATGGTTCGACAACGACAACCCCGCGGCCAATGCCGACGACGACCTCGCCCTGGCTCCGGACAAGCACGCCCTGCTGCCCGGCCAGTCGGCCGACTTCGCGAACTACACCAACTACAGCAAGGGTCTCAACGGCGTCATGATCGACGTCTTGGGCCTGGCAGGCACGCCGGACCTGGACGACTTCACGTTCACCGTCGGCAACTCCAACGATACGTCCACCTGGTCGGCGGCGCCCGATCCGGTGGAGATCACCGTGCGGCCGGGCGAAGGCGTTCTCGGGTCCGACCGTATCACGCTGATTTGGGCGGACGAAGCCATCCGGAACGAGTGGCTTTCGATCACCGTCGAGGCCACCGACCAAACGGGTCTGACGACACCCGACGTCTTCTACTTCGGCAACGCGGTCGGCGAGGTCACTCAGCCGACTCAGGGTCACACCATTGTCGACCCGACCGACCAATTAGCGATCCGCAACAATACGGTATCCAGTTTTCTGGCTCGCAACGGTCTTCTTGAAGCCTCGTTGATTGACAGCCGCTATGACATCAACCGCGACAGTGGGATCGACGCCGCCGACGAGCTCATCGCTCGCAACAACGGCACGAGCTCACTCGATACGTTGAAACTGATCGTTCCGATGGCATCGAGCGAACCGGTGGCCTCGCCTTTGACCGGTCGTGCGGCGGCTTGGGCGACGCAGGACTCCGAAAGCGAGCCTCAGCAGTCGCTTGCTGCCGCCCCGCTTCGCCAGGCCAGCCTCGGCAGGGCTCTGGAAATTGACGAGCGCATTTGGGCGGACGACGACGAGTTGGCCATGTCGCTCACCAGTTCCTCACCGGCGGATTCTCAATCGAGCGACGTCTTCCGCGAGGAAAGCGACTGGCTGTCCCACTGGGACCTGTTGAACTGAGTCCCTCTTCGGAATCGGTGTCTCGCCCACCGGCCAGCGGGAAACCATGGTCGAGCCGGGCGGCGGGGTGTTACCTATTCGTACGACAATTCCGATCGACCGGGTCGGTCCCGTGCCCGCCGGCGCCGTTCGTCACCCGCAGCTCGCCTCACTGCGCCGCTTCGAGAAACTCCACCAGGTCCGCCAGCTCTTGAAGTGAAAGCTGCTTGTCCAGCCCGGCTGGCATGATGGAGACGTCGCTCTGACGGATCGCTTCGATGTCGTCTCGGGCGATGCGTACCTGTTGATTCGGCCCGGTGGTCAGCACCAGTTCCCGCGCGCTGTCGGCGGAGACCAAGCCGTTGTGGAGTCGGCCATCGACGGTGGCGACCGTGACCGACTCGAAGCTGCGGACCAGACTCGCGCTGGGAAAGACCACCGCCTCGATCAGGTCGCGATTGCTGCGGATTCGCCCGATGTGCGTGAGATCGGGACCGGTATTGCCCCCGAGGTATCCGATCGCGTGGCAGGCCGAACAGGCCGCCTGAGAGCTATGAAAGACGCCTTGGCCGCGCCGCACGTCACCGTCGGGCAGCGACGCAAGCAGATCCTCCAGCCGCTGATGCTGGCCGGCGTTGTCCTGCCGCACAAGCTCGAACAGCCGCTGGGCCTGTTGTTGGACCGCGTCGGGAAAATGCGCGAGTCGCGGCTGAAGCGACTCTACGCGCAATGCCGATCGGGCGGGCGATTCACTCAGAGCCGCGACGACCGACAGCCCCACCCGCTCGTCCGAGGTCCGCTCGAAAACCGCGAGAAGTCCGTCGACCTCCAGCGGGCTCACCGTCTTTAGATGCGCGGCCAGTGCGACGAATTGCGGCGGCGTGAGCTGGGCCATTTCCAGCACTTCGATCGCCGCCACGCGGAGGGTGACCGGATGACTTGGTTCCAGATGCTGGCAGATCCATTGAAAGAGCCCGTCATCGATGTTGTCCAGCCCACCGGGAACGGCCGCCATCGCCTGCAGCCGCAACTCCACGGCGTTCGCTTCGTTGTGACCGAGCTCGACCAGCCGGGCCGCCAGTGCGTCATCGGATAGCCCTTCGGTGGGAAGTTGCCGCAGCGCGGCAATCGCATCCCGCTGCAGCCCAGGGCCGGTTCCCGTTAGCAGATCCGAGAGTGCGTCAATCCACCGCGGCGGCATCTCGCTCAATCGCGTCTGGGCCATTGCCGCCAGCACGAGCGACTTCGCATCGTCGGGAACTTCGGCATCGTTCAGAGAATCGGCCAAAAAGCCCTGCACTGCGTCCGATTCGGCAAAGATGGACAAGCGGTTCTGCAGGACTCGCCGCTCATCCGGCGAAAGCTGTGCGCGTGCGAGCCGGGCTGCAAAATAGTCGATCATTCTCGGCCCCCATTCAGGGTGACGGTCGACAATCCAGCCGGCCGTCTCCCGCAACACCGGTTCGCTCGACGTGAGCAGCGGCACCACCTTTTCCGCCAGCAAGTCGCGCTGCTCAAGCTGGTCCAGCGCAATCAATGCCGCGGCCTTTGACCCCGGGCTGCTCGCGTTCAGTCCTGCTCCCAAGGCGGCGGCGTCGCCGATCTCGATCAAGGCATAGGTTAGCGAGTGCTGCAGCACGCGGTCGCTTGCGGCATCGGCAGCCGCCAGAAGTGTCGGCACCGCCGACGCGTCACCGATCCGCCCCAGCGCCTCGGCCGCCACACGCCTGTTGTGTACAGTGCCGTCGCGAAGCAGCACGGCGAGACGCTCGACCGCCTGTGCGTCGCGCCAGGCGCTGATCGAATGCACGGCGGCTTGAAGCACCGTTTCGTCGGCATCATCCAGGGCGATGCGCGTCAGCGCCCGCGCGAGCTCGCCGTCGATACGCGCCAGCGCCCACACGCCCCCGTTGCGCGCACGGGCAGAAGGCGACTGCGTCAGCGTTTCTCGCAGCGCAGGCAGTGCGGTGTCACCGCGCAGTCCAAGTTCCTGCACGGCTCGCTGCCGCACGGCGGGCCGCCGATCGTCCAGGAGCAGCGCCAATTCGGCGGGCGACGCGCCGGACCAGTTCAGCTCCAGTCCCCGAGGATCTGCCTCACGTGTCGCCCCCGGGCGGCGGATCCGGTAAATCCCGCCCAACACGTCCGGTTTTGAGAGCTGAGACGTGGGGCAGCACAGCTTGAACCAGCCGCCGGTATCAATTACCAGCAGCGAACCGTCCGCATCCTCCAGCACATCGGTCGGATGAAAGTCGACGTTGTCCGACACGAGAAAGTCGCTGTCGCTCGTACGGAAGCTCGCCCCGTTCGGCTCGAGCACGTGCCGCGTGACTTTGCGCATGTTGAACAGGCAGGCGAACAGGTTGCCGGTGAAGTCGCGTCCTAATTTGTCTGACCGATAGGCGGCGAGGCCGGACGGTGCGGCCGCTCCCAGGTGGGTCAAGACAGGCATCAACTCGCCGGTGCGAGTGTGGCCGTCGATGGCCGACTGCTGTTTCCCGTAAACGCCGCCATAGACGGCGTGGATCAGTCCATCGCGCAAGCCGCCGGCGGGGTTCACCAGGAACGTGGTCGTGAAGAACCGTTCCCCTCCCTGACCAAAGGCGACCTCGACAGGATTGTCCATCCCGCCGGTCATCACCGGCTCGATGGCCGAGGTGAGCACACTGCCGGTCTGCGGGTCGCGAGGCGCATCAGGGCGGCATCGAAAGATATGCGCCGCGCGCGTAACCAGCGGCGGACCGGTGGGCCGCTCGTACGTCTGCTCGGCAAACGCTCCCTTGCACCAGTAGATCCACCCGTCTGGCCCCAGGTAAGGGCCGTGCAGGTCGTTGCCGCAATGCGTCAGCGTTTTACCTTGGAACCACTCCTCGCGGCGGTCGACCTGGCCGTCGCCGTCGGTGTCGGTCAATTTCCAGATACTCGGTGGCGCGGCCACGTACAGCGCACCGTCATGCCACAACGCTCCCTCGGGAAACATCATGCGATCCGCGAAGACGATGCTGCGGTCGAAGCGGCCATCGCCGTCGGTGTCCTCCAAGCGGACGATTCGATGCGTGCGGTCGATCAACTGTTGTTGAAGCGGATCGTTCGATCCGGAGGAGTCCGCCACGTAGAGCCGCCCCTGCTCGTCGAAGTCCGCACAGATGGGCCGATCGACCAGCGGCGAGCTGGCGACAAGCTCGATCGCAAATCCATCCGGGAGTCGAAAATTGTGCCCATTCAATGCGGTTTCTGCCGCGCACACAGCCTCCGCACAGGCAACCGCCGTCACGGCAAAACCGACGATGAGAATTAGACGTTGCATCGGCGCACCTCCGGAGAGCTTCAATCCAGCGGCAGTCATTGAGAAGCCTGGGCCGCATTGTAGCAGTTCAGGCGCTTCGGTCCGGCGAACGCTCTCCCTCTCTCTTGCCCCCCGGAAGCGGGCGTTGAAATAAGGGCTCAGCGGGGACATCCAGTCCGTGCAGCCGGAAGGCGCGTTCCGACCACCGGTTCTGTCACATGGGACAGTGCCGGGTCGCCCGGTCGAGAGGCGGGAAGTCCTTGTGGGGCTTGTCCTTCGACCGCGTCCTGATATGCTTGAAGCGAACCGCTATACGCTGTTATGAAAGCCTGGAGGCCGGGCGGCGGATGTCCGCGGGAGTTGTCGGTGAACCGTGGATCTCTCGCAGTTTTTCGTCCGATTGACGTCTTCTGGCAAGCGGTCCATTCGGCGGCGTAGCTCAGTTGGTTAGAGCAGTGGAATCATAATCCACGTGTCCGGGGTTCGAGTCCCTGCGCCGCTACTCATGTCAAGTTGTGCCAAGTCGGGACAGCTAACGCTAACGTGTGACGAAACAATGGTTTCCGTCGGCACGTATTCGGCGCCTACTGGAACAGCCGTAGTGACAGGCTGTGCCACGTCGGGACAGGCCGGAGCAATTCCGTGTGTCCCTTTTTGTGTCCCTCCCCCATCGGCGGGGACGATCTTCGGGAGGCTTTCGAACGCTTCCGCCCGCCGCGAATAACAGGCCGAAGCGTTTCGGTAATGAATTGATACCGCAGCCATGCACCTCGCAACCGCAGAGCTTGCACTTGTACCAAATGCGAGCTCCCACCGAGAGCGGCAAGCGGCCGGGATTGCGGCAGCACGGGACCGGGGAGTGTACCTGGGGCGAAAGCCCGGCACCACGAAGTCGAAGCCGGACCGGGCCAAGCGGTTGCGGGATCGTGGATTGACCGATGCCGAGACAGCCGCGAGTCTCGGCGTCAGCCGCCGGACGGTGCAACGGTACGTCAACGGCTGATGCCCAGCGGACCGGGAGGGGTCAAATCCTAAAACCGAACCCACCTCGCCTCCCCGGATAATCAGCAGCCCTTTCGGCTGACGTGGTGGTGCGAAAAATAAGTCTAACGCGGTGAATCGTGCAAGGTTTCAAATTCTGTTCCGCTAGGATTCGCCGGCAGTGGCCCGAGTCCTCGCGGCCGGGGACGGTCCGAATGTTGAATTCCCGTCGCCGCCTTGTAAACTGAACGCCGCACTCTTCGACCGTTCGAAATCGGGGGCATTTGATGCGTGGCCACGTTGTCTGCGAATCATGCGGCGCGCGTTCAGCGTTGCCCGATGGGTTCGACAAGCCGCACTTGAAGTGCCCCAAGTGTATGCAGCGAATCTACGTAGCTGACGCATTCGAGCCGCTGCCGCCACCGCCACCTCGCCCGGTCGAGAAACCCGCCCCAACACAGCCGGAAGACTTCGACTTCAGCAAGCTGGTAATTGTGCTCCCCGCATTGCTGATCGGCACCGGGTTCTTGGTGTGGGCCTCCACAGTCGCACAACGGCCACCATACAATCACTTCGGCGTGTTCCTTGCCGCAGTCGGTGCTATCATGCTCGCGGCGATGAAGTTCTCCCATCAGAGAAAGCTAACGATCTGGATTGGCATTATTGTCTACCTGATCGTGGCGCGTACGTGGTGGAAATATGATTGGTGGGAATCTTCTGACACAATGAAGCATGAATACGACGGCGGCTCTACACGCTATTTCGATACGTACAGTCGAGCTACGGGGGCAATAACTCACCGTACCATGACGGTGAATGATGAAGACGGCGGTTCGCTTTACAATTTTTCCGGGCCAATGTCCCCGTCAAACAAGCCGCACGGCCATTGGGAACACCTGAACTGGGACACGCTGAAGTTAACCGATCGATGGTATTGGTACGGGGAGGAAATCACAGAGGGTGAGTGGCACCTGCGCAATAAGTGAAGGCCCGTAGCGTCTGCGGGGAACCTATGTCCATCATCGTCCAATGCAGCAACTGCCAACGCCAGTTCTTCGCGCCCGACGCTGCATTGGGTAAGACGGGCAAATGCCCCAATTGCGGCGAACGTATACGCATCCATCCGATGGACGATATCCCGTCGATAGTCGAAGTCCCACCGGAACGAATCGCGGCGGCGCTTGAATCATCGTCGCGCGGAACAACCATATTTCTCGCCGTCGTATCGACGATCGTGGTTGCTGTTCTCGCGACTGTTGCCTACCTCATTTTCGCACCCGAGTCTGCCGAGCCCGTGATCGCTGCCGCTCCGGCTTTCGAAGAGGGCGCGCCTGAAGCACCTACGGCAGCGTTGTCAGACATTCCAAGTGATTACAAAACCGCTGACAACGGGCTGGGCTTGTCACTCGCCGAGTTCAAGCAAGATATTCCAATCGGCGAATCGTGGAAAATCTTCTCCGACAGCAGGAACGATGATGGCACGGTCGCGTTTCAACTTACAAGCACCGTGATGAGCAATGTCATGTTGATGGCATACGGGCAATCCGACGATCTGCGGGAAGTATCCGTCACGTGTTCTTTCGCCAAAGAGTACAAAGAGGCAGACCTAATTGCGCGCCTCCTCACAATGGTACACTACCTGTCTAAATACTCTCACTGGACCGACGAAGAAATCGGGGCCTTCATTGGCCGAGTGTTGAAGGTCGCGAGTGATGGTAATACTGACTTCCGCGTCGCCAAAGATGGCCAAGAGCTATATGTAGGCTTTATCCCAGCACAAGGTGGTGTAGTCGTCATCACAAGTGTGAATGCCAAACCCAATTCCGATGCCCCTACGCTTCAATCGTGGCTTGCCGATCATCCAGTCAAGGTTGACCCCACGCTGACTCATATCACGTCGGGAGTCGGGCAAGTCGGCAACTCAGATTTCACGTTTAAGGGTGTTCGGCACAAGGGGCGCGGGGATTTCGTCGGTGAAATAACCAACAACTCCGGCAAGCATTTTCAAGCCGCCTCGTTCAGACTCAGCGTCTACAACGCAAGTGGTGAAATCTTGGACACGGGACAGTTAAGCATTGTGGACTTTGCCGTGAGACAGACTCGTTCCTTTGCCACCTTCGTCGATGATGGGCCGATCGCGTATTACAAGATCGATTTGGAGCTTGGCCTTTGAATGCCTGTCGGATACGGTCACTTGCGCCACCCGCGACGCCCCGAAGTGAAGGCCGCCAATGCCGAAAGCTCAGCCCGAACCACAACCCACGAACGACGGTTGCGACGTTTTCCTAAACGACGTTCAGGGCGAAATCAAATACGCCAGAATCAAACACTGGTGCCTTCGTTTCTGCTGTTGGGGCTTCGTGTCGTTGCCGCTCGTAACCGGAACGTTTGCCACTTTGCTAGCGTTTGATGCGTCGCGAGGAAAAGCAACTGGTTTGATCCTCCCTTTCGTTTCGGACATCACTGGCACACCCGGCACAGATATGCCGGACGCATGGAGTAGGGTTTGTGGGCTTATTGGCCTACTCGCCATGGTGTCCCTTGTCGTGGCCACCGTTGGAAGTGCCGCGAGATTTCGAGAGCGGCGCGCGCGGATAGCAGACTACCGTTCAAGAGTGAAAAACCTGAAGACGGCAGTTAATGCCAACGGTCGATCCTGCCAGTCCAGTTTGCGGCGATACCAGCAAGAGCTAGTGAACGATCGGATGAAGTACAAAGAACATCTATAGGTGACGGATGCACTCATCCACACTTCACGGTTGCTCTCATAGTCAGGGTGGCAGACTCTTCGTCGTACAAATAGCAGAAGCGCCGAGACTTGACTTTCACGACCCCTACGTCTTCGATTTCGATTTCATCGCCAACCATAGGAACGGGGACTGGTCGATCAACCCGAATGGCGGTGTAGTCGGAGTACAGATTGCCGGCCGAATCCTCAATAAAAAGATCGTAGTTCATTTTCATTTTCATCGCCCCAATTTTGAGAAACAACGGTTACGTTACGCTGTTAGGCCGTTTGCGGACAAGTTCAACGTGCCAATTCCGTTGTACATTTTGCAACCACGGCACCACCCGCGATACTGGCCAGCCTGCCCAAATGAGGACCGCGACTTCGACCACTGCCCCGGTCGGTCCGCTCCGCTGTTTGTGGACGCCCGCCAGTACCACTTCCGACCGGAAATATCCGCGCGGAATCCCTGCGCCTATCTTTCCCCCTGTTCGGGGGTAATTTCCAGGATGCGCGCGACCAAGGACAAAAGCTCTGTGCCCCTTTTTGTGTCCCCATCCGCCAAAACCCCCTTGTTTCTCGATGTTTTTGCAGGTTTGGCGCTGGATTGTGATCCACGCGTCCGGGGTTCGAGTCCCTGCGCCGCTACTTTGGGCAATACACGGCCGGTGAATCCGAATTTCGCAAGGGCGCCGCGCGACTTCATTTAGAAACGCGCTTCGGCGTGCTGCCCGTCATAGAGGACACGCTTCGTCGTGCCTTCAGGCATCACCTCGACCACCAGTTCCCGCCGAGGAAGCTCGAGCGTCCCGGCCGCCGCGTCGCGCTGGATGGCAAACAGCCGTGCTTCATCATCCCAAGTGATGCGCGTCCAAGCGAACTGGCCTTCCAAATACTCTTGTGACTTTCCGTCGTCCTCGTACCAGCGGTACTCTCCATCAGCTCCACTATAGACGCGAATCGTGGTCGGCTCGTCGACCTCTTGCTCCATATACTGCCGCACCGGATCGACAGGTAGGATCGCGCCGGCGCGAACGTAGATCGGCATCGTAGCCAGATCGACCTGTCGCGTGACCGTCTGGCCGCCGGCGTTATGCTCGTTCGTCCAGAAGTCGTACCATTTGCCCGCTGGAAGATAGACCCGGCGCGACATGGCACCTTTCTCGTAAACGGGCGCGATTAACAGGTCCCGCCCCCACAGGTACTGATCGCCGACTCCGCGGGCATGCCCGTCGTCGGGGTAGTGCAGCCACATGGAGCGCATCAAGGGCATGCCGGTCTCGCGCGCCTCGGCGGCCAACGTGTACGTGTAGGGAATCAGGCGGTAGCGTAAATCAGCGAATTTCTTGCACACACGCTCGATGGACGGATTGTTCAGTTCAGAGGCATCCGGCGGGAATCGCTGTCCCTCGGCAGATCCCATCTCACTCAGTCCCCAACCGAATGGCGTGTGCAACCTCCAAATCCGTCCGTGCGAACGAAACGAGGGGTAAAACGCGGAAAACTGGAACCAGCGGGCGTATAGTTCGCCGCTCAGTTCCGGCGGGTCGACGCCGGCGTAGAAGCCGCCGGTGTCCGAACCCCAGTAGGGCGAGAGGCTCACGGAGTGATTGATCCCGACCGCGATCTGGCCTTCGAGCGTCTTCCACGCCGACTGCGTATCTCCCGACCAGACCCAGCCGCCCCATCGCGCAATCCCCAAATGGCCGTTACGGTGCAGGCTCCAGGGACGGACATTGGGCTGTGTGGAGAGCGGACCCTGGTAGTAAAGTTGGTGCCGCTTCATGCGCTCGAACAGATCAAACCGGTCTCCTTCATCAGGCCACCATGCGTCGATGCCCGCCTCGACCAGGTCGACGTGCTCCTGCCAGTAGTTCTGAATGTGAGCGGCGTCGACCGACTCGCCGTCTCCAGGCGGAACGTTGCCGTGCAGGGTCGGTAAGCGGCCGGCTCCCCACGGAACCATGTGCACGATCACCTTTACATTGCGGTCATGGAGATCGTCGAGCACCTCCTTCGGTTCGCGCCGGAAGACCCGCGGGTTGAATCGAAACGACGGCTGCCGCGTATTCCATCCTGTCGGCGTGAAGCCGGTGCCCAGGTAGATGACGGCGTCGACCGGGATGTCCTTTTCACGAAACGTGTCGACCACCCAAAGCAGCAGTTGCTCGCTGCTCATTTCCGAGTCCGTCAGCTCGCGGTGTGACTGCATGTAACCCAGGGCCCACTTCGGGGGTATGACCGCAGCGCCGCTGATGAGCGACACGTCCTTCATGAGCTGAACTGGATCGCGAGCGTCGAAGACAAACAGGTCGTACGCGCCGCGAATGATCGTGGAAACCGGCGGACGCCCCTGGAGCGCACGCTCCAGCGACTGATTGCGCCTGTCAGTGCTGCGGCCCGCTTCCGGCTCCTCCGGCGGCTGCCATGGCTTAAAGACACCTCGATCATCGTCTCGAAGGTCAATCTCGCCCCAAGGCGTGGCGATGAACAAGCCCCAGCCCTCGGTGCCGATCATCATGGCCACGGGATTGCGAGAGCCGTAAGCGCCCGACTCCCATCGCGGTATCATCTGGTGAAGTGCACCGTTTCGATCCAACTGGACCGGCTGCTCGCGCCAATCCCCGCGCGGAGCGGGTTGAGGCCCGCCTTCGCCGAGCCCCAGCACCGGCTGATTACTCTTTTTGAATGTCAAACTGCCGTCTTCTTGGAAGGCGATTTCCTGCAGTATGGAGCCGGCGTCCGTCGTGACGATTACCGTGAGTGGCTCCGGTCGCACTTCCACCTGCAAAGATCCAACCCGCGCACGGACCGGACCGTCGATCTCAAGAAGACGGAGGACCGGCTCGCAGTACGCGCGCTCGGTCAGCGCCGGCGTGTAGGGAAACTCCACATCGGCGCTTACCGGCATCAAAGTGATTCGAACGCTGCTTTGTCCGGCTGCGCAAATGTCGAGCCGTGCAGGCTCGCCGCCGGTCCGAATCTCATCAGCTCGCCCCGTCGTCGACACCACCAGTAAGGAGATGGAGAGCAGGATCGCCCGCTTTCTCGTGTGCTTCATCGTACTTTCACTTCGTGGAGAAGTTCGGAAATGCTTCAAGAAAGGGAGCCGAAGCAGGATGTGTTTGGGCCTGCTGCTGAGGCGAGCGGTGCTTCGCACTTGCGGAGTTTATCATCGACCGAAACGCGAATCAAAGAATGCGGGGCATTCGTACTGGAGACGAAAATAACCGGGAACGCACCGGGCGGATTTCTTCCGGCGCGGTATGCCGCTCATTCGCTCTCAGGCGCCGCTTCCGTCGACCGGCACCACGCACTCCGGCACGTCGTTCT
This sequence comes from Pirellulales bacterium, assembly GCA_040880125.1. Lineage (GTDB taxonomy): Bacteria > Planctomycetota > Planctomycetia > Pirellulales > JBBDJB01 > JBBDJB01. The sequence continues at coordinate 93,769 of JBBDJB010000035.1, forward strand.
TCGGGCTGTTCACCAGCGTGCTGACGGGCGTGGCGGTGAAGGGGCCCACGTCGCGTGGGCGGAGCAAATCGCACAGCGTGGCGGAGTCCTCATTCTCGCGGTCGAGCCACAGTGCGTAGTCGTCCGGCGAAATGACCGCCGGCATCCGGTCGTGGATCGGACGCGTCAGCTCGTTGGCGCCGGTGGTGATGATCGTACAGGTCTCCACGTCGCGCCACCGCTCCCAGAGGCCGGCAAAGCCCAACGGCGCGTCGTCCGTGCGGTGGATGAAATACGGCTGCTTCTGTTTGCCGATCTTCTGCCATTCGTAGTAGCCGTCGGCCACCACCAGGCAGCCGCGGCGCGCCGGCCGTCACGCCGAACTGGTCGACGATCTGGCTCAGCTTCGACCGCTGCGTGAAGCGTCCGCACATGGCAGATACTCCGGAAAGGGGACGGGAAGATTGGCGAAGCGACGAAGGTATCGTCGCTGGTTCGCCGGCCGCCATCAAGGGTGGCGATTCAGCACAAGCGCATCTCGCCGGCGGCGCGGACGCGCTAGCTTTGGCGGAGTCGGACCGCCATGAATCGAACCGCCAGCAGCGCCGGCAGGATCAGCAGCGCCAGGGTCGTCGGCTCCGGAATGGGCGTGTACGTGACCGACAGCGCCGGCCGCAGTCCCGCCTCGGCCGCTTCGCGCGTCCAGAAGGTGCGGAAAGTCTGCGCGTCGGCCTCATCACCCAGCAGCAGCCAGCCGAAGTTCATCGACGGGTTGTCGAGCCAGTTCTGCACGTCGCTGGCCATCGTTGCCGACGACCAGGTGAACGTTTCGCCCAGGTCCTGGTCGACGGTGGTCGAGGCGCTGACCGTCGCGTCGAAATCGGCGCCCAGCGAAGTCCACTCCGTCCCGGAGTAAAAGCGGTGGCTCCAGGTGGCGGCGGTGTTGTCGTCATCCGTGGCGAATCCTTGCCCGCTGCCGACGATATCCGTGCCGGCGCCGGCGTCGCCTTCGCCCCAACCGGCCGGCAGTCGATGCAATTCAATATCGCGTGGCGTCGTGTCACCACTGCCGCCGCCCGCGCCGGCATAGGATGCCAGAACCAGGCTCAGTTCGACGCTGTCGATCGTGCTGCCGGCGGGAATGCTGCCCGCTATGTCGAACATCATGAGGCCGCGGCGCTCGGAGCCGGCGGAGTTCGTGCCGGCGTACATGACCTCGCCCGCGCCGTTGCTGCGCGACCCGCCACTAGCGTAAATAGTGGTATCCTGCACCGGCGACAACGAAAGAGTTGCGGCGCTGGCGCCGTTGAGACAGAGCCAACCGGCGACGATAAAGACAAAGGAGCGAACGATCATCGGATGCAGTACCTCTTCGTCGAGTTCCAAGAGCGTCGGGCGAGCCACCACCGGACGTAAAACGTTTATTGTAATTCAGGCGTGATTCTGACGCACGAATGCAGTCACGAATTCGCGCGAGAGGTAGGTGCGAGCTTCCCGGGGCCCGTGTTTTCCGGTCGCAGAGGTAATACCGGATCCGCCGGAGGCGTTCCCCGGGAGCCACACTTCTGAGGGAGGAATGCCCCTCCTTACTCGAACGCCTGCTCTCTTTACTCGAACGCCTGATCGGGGCGTGGGATGCGCCGCCGCAGGTTTTCCCGTCCCACGTACGGCTCTACGTGGGGGCGCGAATCGGCAAGCTCGTCCGCCTGCTTCAGAATCGCCTGATACCGATCCACCGGCGAGGGGTGGCTGCGGAGAAAGGCCGGCACGAAGTTCGGCTGTTGCCGCTGCCGCTGGTGGAAGCGCATCAGCACCTGCGCCAACTCCGCCGGATCGTAGCCCAGTTCGAACGCCCAGCGGACGCCGTCGCCGTCGGCTTGCAGCTCCTCCTCCGGCCGGAAGGGCTGCATCACCATCCGGACCAGGATGCCGCCGCTGTGCATCATCTGCCGCATGTCAAACCGGCCGGTCAGCGACTTCTGCATCAGCTTCCAGCGCCGCAGGTGATAGAGCTGATGCCCACGATCGATGTGCGACAGTTCATGGCCCAGCACGGCGACCAGGGCCGCTTCGCTTTCGCAGAACTCGATCAGACCGCGGGAGACGATGATCGCTCCGCCGGGAAAGCTGAGGGCCTCCGTGTCGTCCGTATCGGCGATGTGCACCTGTATCTGGCGGTATCGGCGGTCGTTGGCCATCAGCGGGCGTAACTGGTCGACCAGCCGCTGCACGTATGCGACGTCCTGCCCGCGCTTTTCGACAGCGATGCCCTGCCGCTCGAGCTGCGCCACGCAGCCGTTGAAGATCGCCGAGCCTAGCTGGCGCTCTTCCCGCGGCGAAATCTTCACCTGGGCGATCGCGGCACGGTCGGCTTCGTTCTCTTCGCCAAAGATCTCGTCGATGAGTTCGGCGGGGACTTCGGCGGGGTTGAAGTCTGCTCCGTTGCCGAACTGAAAAAATACTCGGCCATTGGGCGGCAAGCGCTGGGCGTCCTGGGCGCCGACCGAGCGAGCGGATACGCAAACTAGCTGCAACAGTACCGCGTATTCACAGACTCGCCGAATGCCGGCGGAAAAATGGTCCCACATCATTTCTACCCACCTCAAAACCCGCATGGACGCCCTCTTCTCAACCTCGCCAATTTTGGCGAAATGAGCAATACCCCTGCTCAGTCGTCGTGAGAACACTGGTCGATGACGACCGCACACGCCAGGATCAGCACATCGTCTTCGCCGTCGGCGATGTCGATCCCGTAGGAATCGGAAAAGGAAAAGAATCGTTTCGAGACCGTCGCAACGGGCTGGCCATCGCGCGTGAAGCGGTATTCGTGGTCGATAAAATCTCCTACCGCGTCCAGGTCGCCCGCGGCCGCGTCTTCCACGTCGAAGACGTCGCGGAAAAACGTGAAGAGTTCCTTTCTCACAGTTCCGACGGACTTGCCATCTCGCACGATCTCGTATCGCCTGCCGAGCGAGAGGAGCTTCTGCTTGATCTGGGCGAGCTCGTTTCCTTGCATATCCTGCAGCGAGAGCCGGTCGCCGATCGACAGCGCCGCACCGTCGACGAAGTACCGATCCTGGCCGTCCGCATCCTTGATAGTAAAGTCATCGCCCAGCGAGAAAAGTTTTTCCTTCATCAAGTAACGCATGATGTCCTCCTATGTAGTCTGGACACGCGGCCTGTGGAAGCCGCCCGAACTCCCGATCAACCTCGCAGTGGCCGAGACAGTTTTTCAGCACGCTGCTAGATTGGCAAACCAGGCAAACGGCGTGCCCGGCGCGACGGCAGGGGGGCCCGGGGATAAACCGTATAGCCACTTTCCGGAGGACCAAACGTAGCCCCCCATTTTCCGCGTGACAATCAGCGCGACGTCGGAAGCGAATACCGCAGGATGCTGACCCTGCGGATTTCCGCTGCCAGGCCGAAATCTTCGAACAGCTCGGCCAGGTCGACCGCGTCGGCCCGTTTGTCGAAGCGCTGCACGAACTCCGGTTCGCTCAGCTCCCATCGCGAGACGACGTCGACATCCTCGATTTCCACGATGTGGAACCACAGCCAGGCGGCAAAATCGTTGGCGTCCACATGCGAGCTGTGTTTGTACTCGCTCACGTGGCCATTCTCATACGTGGCGACCACATACCAATTCAGCTCGTAGTACGACGCCCAGACCTCGTAGTCGTAGACAACATCGGGATTGAATATCGCCGAGCTCGAACTGGTATTGGTCGCATACCGGGTACTGGAATAGCTGTAGGTCCCCTCGGCAGCGCTGGCGGCGCCCGCCGCGGCCAGGGTAACAGCCAAACCGATGCAGAGAGTGCGTAGTGAGGTCAACATGATCGAGTCCTCCGAAGTCTGGGTTAATGCGAATTCCCGCGGCATCGACGTTTCCTGCGGCCCGACATCGCCGGCCACCGCGGGCAACCGCCTGCCGCTACTGACCTCAGCGCGGAAGATGGGCATCTGTTACAGGCCGCCCGGAGAAATCTTGGAATCGCGGCTATCAAGG
>JBBDJB010000036.1:0-20560 GCA_040880125.1 Pirellulales bacterium
AATCGCCTTGCCAAGAGCATGGCAGATTACCTAATTTGGCGCAATCGCCCTGGGGCTGACGTAGACCAGCGCTGGTACTACCTGGAGGTTTCTGACCCGACGAAGATTAAAGAGCTGGCACGGAGACTCTATGAAGGCACGCGCTCTGGATATGAGTTTGTGTACTCCGGGGGAGGGCGAGGAGGTAAGTTGGTCCATTTCAATCCAGAAACATCCACGTTTACGATAAACTCAGATCACGAGTTCGTTAAAAAGCACGAAGAGGGAGATGCAGAAGCTTGCCTAGAGGATTTTGTAATCGCCGAGACGATGCTGGAAGTCTATCTGCGGGAAGAAGGAGTATCCGCCCCGGTGACCGGTGAGATCCTTCAGAGGAGAGACGAGCTTCTGCGTGCGCTAGCTCGAGACCAACTACAGTCGCCGTCAGCAATTGCGACATTTTTGGAGGATTCCGCCAACAACCAGTATGACTTGGAAATTGCGCTTGTAGTAGCAGCTCGACTTCTTGGATTTACCGCATCTCATGTGTCTGGTGCGGGAAAGCCCGATGGGGTTGCGGTGTGGATTGATCATCCAAGAGGTGCACGCAGGATTGTCCTTGAGGCCAAGTCGTCCGACGACGTGCCGTCGCTAGGTGCGATCGACTTTGCCGGTCTTCGTGGACATGTGAATGAGACAGAGGGGGCGACCGGATGTTTGCTTCTCGCTCCCGATTACCCTGGAGGAAGGCGGAATGAGAATGCGCGGGCAGCAAAGTCTGCCAACGAACAGAGAATTTCTTGCTGGACCATAGGTGATTTGGTACGTGTCGTGAAAGCGTCGCAGGCGCGCCACATCAATGCAGAGCAGGTGATCGAGATCGTCGAAACTGTATTTGAGCCAGAAGCCGTTCGCAAAAGAATCGACGCATTGCTCGAGGATCCAGAATGGGACAGGTCCGTCTTGGCACAAGCGATAATTGACGCTCTCCGGGAGATGGAGGACAAACTCGAAGACCGGCCGCGGTCTATTGATCAAATTGCTACGGCGGTTGTCTTGGGAGGGTTCCCAAATGGTGTGAAGCAGGACGAAGTGAAGACTACTGTAATTGCGCTTGCAGCCGCGAGCCAAGGTGCGATTCGAGTCAACGAAGATGGAACTACTGTGCGCATCTTAACCTCGATTGACGAACTGAGGCGCAGAACATCGGCCTTCATTAAGAAGAGTGGAACATCGAGAAAGCCAGGCAGGTTTCGGAAGAAGTAGCTTAAGCTGCCACAGAAAGCGTACGCAGGCACTCTCTATACGAAAGAATATACCATTGGTCCGACACCGCGATGTTGGCTGATGATTGCGCACGGGAACGCGACTTCTCCATTTCAATTCCCGGTTTCGGCAAGCGGCCGGTGGGGGCGCGGGGCGATGCGTCTTGGGCGATTGCGGCAACGCTCTCTGCGCGGCAGTCGACGCACAGACAAGAATGTCTGTGCCACCGGGGTGGAGCAAGAAACAGGCCCTCTCCTTGGGCGGCAAGCCCTCTCCCCGGCCCTCTCCCAAAGGGAGAGGGCGAAGTTGCGGGCCGGGCGTCCGCTTCTGGACGAGGCCGGCGCGACGGTGCCAATTCAAACGCCGGGGGCTACAATCCTTCGCTGCAGCGCCCTGGTTAGGCCGCTTTTATCTCATTGCTCGTGGCCTGAACTGGCAGGGCTGAAGCTACGGAGCCACGTTGACGGCCACCACCCGAAATCCAATGTGGTCGTAGCGGCGGTGCGGCTCGAAGCGCAGACGAAAGGCCGAGCGACAGGGCCAACCTTCGTCCATCCAGCACCCGCCTCGCCGCACCCGCGACGACGCTGTGGCGAGATACAAATCCGGATCGACGCCGCCGGGCAACTTCGGATGGTACCAGTCCCGGCACCACTCAAAGGTGTTGCCATGCATGTCATGCAAGCCCCAAGGATTGGCGGGATAACTGCCGACTTTAGCAGCCCGACCAAGCGAAGGTCCTGGTTCGGCCCCGTTGTAAGGTTCGCCCTTGAAGTTCGCCTGCTTACTGCTGAGCGTGTCGCCGAAGGACGTGGCCGTGTGGGTCTCGGCACGACAGGCGTATTCCCACTGCGCCTCCGTGGGCAGGCGGAATTCCCAATCCTTGGGAAGCTCGCCGGACTGACGGGCGAGCTCGGTAAGCTTCTGGCAAAACGCCTCCGCCTCCGCAAAATTGACGTTGCCCACCGGAAAGCGGTCCCCCTCGGGCAACTCCGCCGTGAGCGGGCCAGGCAGTTTCCCCATCACCCGTTTCCAGTCTCCTTGGGTTGCCTCGAATTTGCTCATCCAGAAGCCCTTGGACAGCGTCACTTCGACCTGGTCTTCATCGGGACGGCGCTCCAACTCCGCTGGAGGACTACCCATCACAAACTTGCCTGGCGGACACGAGCAAAGGCGGATGCCCGCTGCTTCACGCTCGCGACCGGCTCTTGATCCGACCCACCCATTGCCCGTTTCGACAGCCTCAACACTCACCACTTGCGCCGCGAGGGATTGCACTCCGATGGAGAGTGCGATGCTGAAAAGAAACACAATGGGTTGAGTGGACATAGCTGGGCAGCGGCTTCGGCTTTGGCGTATCCGCAGTCTCTAGAAAGACGACTCCGAAATTGGTTTTCGAATGCTCAGTGTACCATCCGTCGCGCAGAATCGCCTTGAATACTCGTGCAAGCCAGGCCGCCGCTTTCCGGCGATGATCGGCGAACGGCCAGTCGTCTGCTGTGGTTTTGAATTCGTGGGGCTGAACTGCTTACGAGCGCGAGCTACAAAGAAGCCCTCTCCCCGGCCCTCTCCCAAAGGGAGAGGGCGTTGAAGGAGTGTCGCGGCATCCCCGGCCCGCGCGCTCCGACCTTCCCACGTTAGTCGGCCTGCACGGTCAACTTGGTCAGGATCTTCTGCTCGCGGCGCTGCAGCAGGTTGCCTTGGGCCGCGAGCACATGCTTGTAGATGTACAAGACGATTGCAAGCTCAACGATAGAAAGAAGCAGGTACACCGGGACGCTGCCGCGCCGGTCGAGATGCTCCAGCAGCAGGTCGACGGTTGTGCCGATTCGGCGGCGTGTGGGGCGATTGGCGCTTCTGCTGGCGTTTTACCGGGACGTACTCTCGCCGGCAGAAGACTTACAGACAGGAATGCCGGTGCCACGTCGGCTGAACTGTTGCCAGTTCAGCTACCGGGCCCATTCCCAGAGGGAGAGGGAGATGATGCCGGCCCTTTTCCGGAGGGACTAAAACCCTCTCCCCGGCCCTCTCCCTGAGGGAGAGGGAGCCCGTGGCGCCGCCTCGCGAGCTAGGCTTCTAAGGGATATCGCGCGCCACCGCGGGCGCCGCTCTCCCGTCCGTCCCGCCGCCGTGGTTCTCGAGTTACGGTTATGCCGCCCAAGCTGTTGCGCTGGTTTGTCCCGGAGGGCATGTTCGCCCAGCGGAGCGAGCTGCGCCAGGCGGAGCGGACGATCGGCTTCATCCTCGCGCTGTTGATCAACGTGCTGCCGTTCGGGGCGCTCTATTACGCCGCCGGGTCGCGCCGCGGCGTGGCGGTCATCCTGGCCGCCGGCGCGCTGGGTATCGTGACGTTGTTCCTCTTGAGGTTGACCCGGTCGGTCAACCTCGTGGGCAACGTGATCTGCGGCATCGTGTTTTTCACGGTGGTTGGAGTGAGCTACTTCTGCGGCGGCATGGGAGCGCCGCAACTGTTGTGGATGCTGCCGATTCCGATCGTGGGGCTGGTGCTGTGCGGTAACGCGACCGGCTTCGCCTGGCTGGCGACGTGCCTGGCGTCTTACTCGCTTTACGCCTACCTGGGGCACGTCGGTTACGCGTTTCCGCAAGAGCTGGCGGCCGGCACGCTCCGGCTCATCGAGTACTGCAGCCTGATCGGCATCGCCGTCTGCGTGTTTCTGTTGACCTACATCGTGGTGGTCAGCGAGCGGCAGCTTTTTGCGTGGCTGGAATCCGCGCGCCAGCAAGCCGAGGACGCCGTGCGTTCGAAGACGCAGTTCCTGTGCAACGTGAGCCACGAGCTGCGCACGCCGATGACGGCGATCCTGGGCTTTACGGAACAGGCGGCCGACGACGCGCTCAGCCGCGAGGATCACAGCGAGGCGCTGGCGATTATCGAGCGGAACGCGTGCCATCTGTTGAGGCTGATTGACGACGTGCTGGACGTCTCGCGGATCGAGGCGTCGCAGTTCGACATTCGACCCGGCCCATGCGACCCCGGCCTCATCGTCCGCGACGTGGTGCGGCTGCTGTCGCCCGCCGCGGCGGCCAAGGGGCTGCGGCTGATCGCCCGAACCGTGGGGGCCATTCCGCGGTCGATCCAAAGCGACCCGACGCGCTTGAGGCAGGCAGTGGTCAACCTGGTGGGCAACGCGATCAAGTTCACGCAGCGCGGATCGGTGGAGATCGTGCTGCAGTGTAGCGCAGCGCGGGAGCAACTTTCTTTCCACATCGCGGACACGGGGCCGGGCATCCGCCTGGAGATGCTGGAAGCGGTGTTCGAGCCATTCATTCAAGAGGATTGCTCGACGACGCGGCGATACGGCGGCACCGGGCTGGGGCTGAGCATCACGCGGAGCATCGCCCGGGCGCTGGGGGGAGAGGTGAGCGTGCGCAGCGAGCCGACCTTCGGTTGCACGTTTACCCTTTCGGTTAGCACCGGCAGTATCGACCACTCCACGATGACGGACTCGCTTCCACAACCATTTGACGAACTGCCTCCAGCGGGTGCGCCGGTGGAGAGCTTGGACTGCCGGATCCTGCTGGTGGAAGACAGCTTGGACAATCAGCGTCTACTGGCGACGGTGCTCTCGAAAGCGGGCGCCGACGTGACGGTGGCCGCCAACGGCGTGCAGGGCGTGGAGCGTGCACTGGACGCCGCCGCGCGGCATGCCGCCTACGACGTGATTTTAATGGACATGCAGATGCCGGTAATGGACGGATACACCGCGACACAGCGGCTGCGCGACGAGGGTTACCGCGGGGTGATCGTCGCCTTGACCGCGCACGTGATGCCCAGCGAAGTTCAGCGCTGCCTGGGTGCCGGATGCGATGCGTTCTTGGCAAAGCCAATCGACCGCGAGACGCTGATTCGCTCCGTGGCCGGTCATGTCCGGGCGATGCTAGCCGGCCCGTGCCGATGACGACGAAATGTTAACCGCCGCCGCGCCGCCGTGGCCGCCGAGAACGAAATGACCGCACAAGCAGGAATGTCTGTGCCACCCACTACTCCCTCTCCCGCTGGGAGAGGGCTGGGGAGAGGGCGTACGGCGCGCCGTGTGGCACGGCCGGCTGGTCCCGCCGTTCCGGTTGTGGAATTTAGTGAAACAGTTTGTGCGCAGACAGAACCGTCTGTGCCACGGAACACCCAGTGGCAAACGCGATGAACATCCGATCGACGCAAGCACGAAAGGCCGTCAACTGGCTGCTGAGCGTGGCGATCGCCGGGGCGGCGTTCGGCGTTGACGTGTGGATGCCGCTGGGAATCGAGGGCGGGGCGCTGTACGTCGTGGCGGTGATCGTCTCGGCCTGGTACCCGTCTCGCCGCGCTACGCTGGCGTTTGCCGGGCTGTGTACGGTGATGACGATGATCGCCAGCGCGCTCGACCCTTCGAACGATCATCTGTGGAAGATCCTGGCGGACCGCAGCCCGGCCGTCTGCGGGGTGTGGGTGACGGCGCTGTTGACGTCGCGTTATTGGAACATGGTGAAGCAGTACCGCGTCAGCAAGGATCGTTATCAGCGGGCGGTGACCGCCGCCCGCGTCGGGCTGTGGGAGTGGAACGCCAAGACCGACCGCTTCTATCTGACGACGCCGCTGCAGAAGCTTCTCGGCGTGGAAGACAATCGTCCGCACACGCTGAAGGCCTGGTTCGAACGCATCCACCTCGACGACCGCACTCGGGCAATGGCCGCGCTGCGCAAGCACCTGGCCGGCGAGAGCGATGCGTACCAGGTCGAATTCCGCATGGTGGACGGCGAGGGCGTCACCCGCTGGTACATGTGCCGCGGAACGGCCAAGCTGGACGCGGCGAGCAAACCGGACCGCATCGTCGGCGCCGTCACGGACATCACCGAGCATAAACGTTACGAGGCCCTGCGCGACGGGCAGAATCGCGTGCTGCAGGAGCTGGCCACGGGCAAGACGTTGCCGGAAGTGCTGGAAAGCCTGGTGCGGATTATCGAGGAGCTGACCGAGGGGATGGTCGGCGCGGTGATGCTGCTGGACGACAAATGTCTACAGCTCTGGTTCGCCGCGGCGCCGCGCGTGCCGGAGGAGTTCCGCCGCGCGGTCGACGGAGTGCTGATTAAGCGAGAGACGGTGCCCTACGGCACGGCCGTGTTTGAGAAGCGAGTCGTGACAGTCGACGACATCGAGACGGCCTGCAGCGACGGTCCCTTGCGGATCGCCGCCAGGAGTGCCGATTATCATGCGTGTTGGGCGCAGCCGATTCTTTCGCCCTCGGGCAGGATCCTGGGTTCGCTGGTGATGTTCGGTTCGACGGCGCGCAAGGCCACTCGCGCAGAACTCGAACTGATCGAAAGCGCCGCCAACCTGGCCGGAGTGGCCGTCGAACACAAGCGGGCGGAGCAGGAATTGAAGGGATACGCCAGCGCGCTGGAGTCGGCAAACCAGGCGCTGGAGGAGTTCAGCCATGTCGTGCAGGAATCCAGCCGGGCCAAGAGCGAGTTTTTGGCCAACATGAGCCACGAGATCCGCACGCCGATGACGTCGGTGCTGGGCTATGCCGACTTGTTGAGGGAACGGCTGGAAGACCCCGACAACATCGCCTGCGTCGATACGATCCGCCGCAACGGCCAATACCTGCTGGACATCATCAACGACGTGCTCGACTTGTCGAAGATCGAAGCGAACAAGCTGCGCACCGAAAAGATTCGCTGCTCGCCGCAGGCGATCATGTCCGACGTGTGCAGCCTGGTGCAGGTCCGCGCGGACGAGAAACAACTGCCATTGGTGATGGAGTTCGATGGACCGGTCCCGGAAATGATCCAAACCGACCCAACGCGGCTTCGCCAGATCTTGATCAACCTGCTGGGCAACGCCATCAAGTTCACGCAGCGGGGAAGCGTGTGTCTGGTGTGCCGCTGCCCGCGCGACGCAAAGCCTCCGCGCATCGAGTTTGCGGTGATCGACTCGGGCATCGGGATGACGCCGCAGCAGCAGTCGAAGCTGTTCCGCTCGTTCACCCAGGCCGATAGCTCCACGACGCGGCGCTACGGCGGCACCGGGCTAGGTCTGACGATCAGCAAGCAACTGGCGGGCATTCTTGGCGGCGACATCGAAGTGACCAGCCGTTACGGCACGGGAAGCACATTTACCGTCGCGATCGATCCGGGGCCGCTGGATAACGTGCGATTCGTACGGCCGACGCAAAGCCTCAAGCCGAGCCCACCGGTCGATCGCCCGGCGGCGGCGCTGCAGCTCGACTGCCGCATCCTGTTGGCCGAAGACGGGCCGGACAACCAGCGGCTGATCTCGCTGTTGCTGGCCAAGGCGGGCGCCGAGGTGACCGTGGCGGAGAACGGTCGCGTAGCCATAGATCAGGCGCAGGCAGCCGCCGGGCGCGGGCGGCCGTTCGACTTGATCCTGATGGACATGCAAATGCCGGAGATGGACGGCTACGCGGCCGCCAGCTATCTCCGCCGCAGCGGTTACCCAGGGCCGATCATCGCCCTGACGGCGCACGCCATGGCGGACGATCGGCAGAAATGCCTCGACGCCGGATGCGATGATTATGCGCCCAAGCCGATCCAGCGCGACCAATTGTTTCAGATGATCGCCCAGTGGCTGCCGAAGACGGAGCCGACGGGCGAGCGAAGCAGTGACTAGATCATTGCTAGTCAGAGCAACACACAAGCGCAGCCATTGCTGACAGTTCTGCTACTGCTCTCTCGCCCGGGGGGAGAGGGTAAACTCAACTCGTTAGAACTCTTGAGGATTCAGCGGACAGCGCAGCGCGACTCTACAACCGCCGCACGTCTCGCTGTAGGCGAGTGCCTGTACCAAGGGCCAAAAGAAGCACTGCTGGACAAGCCAGCAGTGGCACCCAAAGAAGGCACTTCCGGGCAACACCCTGAGCCCCTGTAATTCGAGAGCGGCCTACGAACCGCTCAAGAAGTCCGGCCATATCCCGTCGCTGACGAATAACCCTTCCCGCGTCAGGCGGATCGTCATTCCGTCGTCTGCCAACATCCCGAGCTGGACGTACTTCCGCAGCGATTCGCCCACCAGCGCATCGGGTTCGAAGCCGCTGTGTCGGACGAACCAGTCCCGCCGCACACCCTCGAGCCGGCGCAGGCCGAAAACCAGCGTCTCCCGGGCTGCGTCCGCCGGCGGTAATGTCTCTTGCTCGGCAACTGGCGACTGCCCGGCCAGCACGCGCTTCAGATATGTCGTTGTGCTGCGATGGTTGATCTCGCGGCGGCCGTCGATGTATCGCGCGGCGCCGGGACCGACGGCATAGTAGCCGCCACCCGTCCAATAGGTTTCGTTGTGCCGGCAGCGGTGGCCCGGCTGCGCGAAGTTCGACACTTCGTAATGTTCGAAGCCGGCGCCGGCTAAGCGATCGATCGCGACGGCGTACATATCGCGTTCAAGGTCTTCGCCGAGCGCGGCGAGACGTCCCGCATTGAGGAAACTCCAGAACCGCGTCCCCCGCTCGTAGGTCAGACCATACGTCGAGACATGGTCCGGCCGCAGCCGAATCGCGCGCGCCAGATCGTCTTCCCAGCCTGCTTGCGTCTCGCCCGGGGCGCCGAAGATCAGGTCGAGCGATACCGATTGAAAGAGTTGCTTGGCGACGCCGACGGCAGCTTCGATGTGCTCTGCCTGATGGTCGCGGTCGAGCTGCTTCAACTTGCCTCGTTGAAACGACTGTGCTCCCAGGCTGATGCGATTCACGCCGTGCGCGTCCAGCAGTTGCGCCTTCGCGGGGTTCATATCGGCTGGATTGGCCTCGACCGACCACTCGCAATCCGCCGCTGTCGGAAACCACCGCGCGACCAGTTCCAGCAATCGGGCTAGTTGCGGCTCGCTGAGGTGCGTGGGCGTGCCACCGCCCAGAAAGATCGTATCCACCTCTCGCGGGGTATCGAGCCACGACATCTCTCGCCCGACCGCCTCCAGGTAGGCGTCGATCAGGTCGTCTCGTCCGGCGATCAGCGTAAAGTTGCAGTAGCCGCAGCGGTGCGCACAGAAGGGAACGTGCACGTAGGCGGCGCGAGCGGTAGCCTGCAAGCCCATAGAAGACTGCCTTGTAGCGACTACAGCCATAGGTAGAGCCGGTCGTCGAGCATGTCCGGCAGCGCCTTGCCGACGATTTCGCGGATGCGGCGGGCATGATACCGGGTGCTGAAGTGCGCCGCGATGATCCGCTGATTATGAAAGCGGTCGCGACGCTCGATCACGTCGTCCAAGTGGATGTGGCCGAACTTGTGAATCCGCTCCTTGCGATGCCCGGGCGCAACGAAGGTCATCTCCAGAATCAGCACTTCCGCCTCATACATCTCAGGGCAGCGGTCGAGCCCCTCCGGCGCGCTGTCGCCCAAGTAAGCGACCAGCGGAATGCGCCGCTCTTCGGTGATCTCGGTCCCGGAAAGTCGCAAGTCGCGAATCTTTTCACCGGGCAGTTCGAGATACTCGGGCTTCAGTTTCCGGCGGCGCTCCCAGACGATGTACCCCAGCGAGGGAACGGTGTGTTTGGTCGCCGTGGCGGTAACCACGTGCTCGCGGGAGATCTCGATCTCGTCCCCCGGCTTCACGCCCACCATCGTGCAGGGCAAGCGGCCGCGGTCCAACCGCGTGAAGTATCGCAGAATCTGCTGCAGAGGCGGAATCGCCTCTTCGGGAAGGTAGATCGTCGGCGGTTCCATCTTCATCATCCGCCGGCGAGCCACGTAGACCGGCAAGGCCGCGATGTGGTCCAGGTGCGTGTGCGTTACGAACCACGTGCTCGTTCCCATGAACGACCAGGGGTGCGCGCCCAGGTCGAATCCAAGCTTCAATTCCGGCAGGCGCCAGTAGGTCTGCACGGCCGCCCGCGAGTACCCTTCGATCGTCAGTTCCCGGTGTTTCAGCGTTTTGACCGGTAGATTCTTGATCATGTCAGCAAGTAGAAAGGAGAGGAACTCAGGGCTGGCGGCGTTTTCGGCCGACAATGCAGCGTACGGCTTGGCAAACTGCGGCTCCGGTGCGCTGCGGAAGTAGGCCCGCATTTCCGCGCCGGTGGCCGTCGCACAGCCGGCCAACCGCCGGGACGACTATCGCAGAAGGCTCGCCGCCGGGCAATTTTTGTCGAGAATAGGGGCAGCAGTCGCACAGGCCCTGGATGCGCGCGAAGGGCCGCACAGTCGCCACCGGCCCGCGCGAAACAGCGATCCCTCAAGTGGCTTCGCTGTGCTCGTAATCGTAGTGGTCCGTCCCGGATAAGTCGAGGGGGCGGTGGAAGTCCGGACCGGGCACGAGCCAGATTTCGCCGAACAGGTCATTCTGCTCCGAGCGGACGTGACGGTGCCGAGCCAATTCCAGGATCGCCAGAAACATGCCGATCTGCGTCGACTTGTGCTCCGCCTTCTGTAGCAGGTCTTTGAAGGCCAGCCGCCCCCGCTGCGCAAGCTGCCGGTGAATGTCCTGCATGTAGACCTGGATCGGGGTCTCGTCGTACACGATGTTCGACGGCCGAGTCGCCGCGCTATCGCGCAGCAGGCGACCAAAGGCACTCACCAAGTCCCAAAGCTCAACCTCGCGGATCGGTTGCTCGGACAGATCGCGGCTCCGAGTGGGTGCGTCGTCGGCGATGCGAGCGAATCGATCCTGCCACGCACGGCTCCGCTCTTCGAGCATGCTGGCGGCATCCTTGAACTTCTTGTACTCCAGCAGCCGCTCGACCAACTCTTGCCGGGCCTCGGCCAGTTCGTCCTCTTCCTCGTCTCCGCGCGGGAGTACCATTCTCGACTTGATCTCCACCAGCGTGCTGGCCATCTCGAGAAAGTCGCCCACCGCGTTGACGTCCAACTGCTCGATCAGCGTCAAGTAATTCAGAAACTGGTCGGTCACCTCGGCGATGGGGATCTCGACGATCTCGACCTCGTGCTTGCGCACCAGGTACAGCAACAGATCGAGCGGACCCCGAAACATGTCCAGATCGACGCGGAAATTCATGGAAGCCTGACTGGGCTGGCAGCGGGAAGACCAGGTGGAGTCGCTTGCGACGCAGGCGAGGCGCACGCGGCCCCAGCGAACTCTGGGGAGCGCGCCGGAGACGCAACCTCAATCATTATAACCGGTTCGGTTAGGGTGGGCGAGCCAGCGGGGCGGCCCGGAGAACCGGCCGGAGTCGTACAATCCGAGCTTAGGGTACCTTTCATCTTCGACCCCCGGACGGTGCCTACTTGAAGCCCGGCGGCAAGACCTCCCGGCGCCGTCCGGCGGCGATTTCCCCAACTCGCCATCCGCAGGCCTGTTACAATGGAAGCCAGCTTCAAGTTCTCTGCTTGAGCGACCGACAACCTCGCGGGACTACACAAGCCCCGCGGCGGCTCGGCGGCGAATCGCCGCACGATCCGCTGTACGTCGGAATCGGGAAGTGGCGCGTCCTGACAAACCGCTGTACTCAGCCACCGGCACAATTTGCGGCCTCGGCTGAAATTTGTGGCGGTGTGACCTTCGAATTCCCGAATCGCGCCCGTTGCGTACGCCTGTCCGCCCACGTGTATCGTGGAGTGAGGTGTGCGGATGATTGAGATCAAGCACAAAAAAACCGGCGAAGTCCTGCTGCGCGTCGACCTCGACACGTTGGCCGGTGAAAAGCTCGCCGGAGCGAAACTGTGCGGGGCCGATCTGGTCGGTGCTAATCTCGAACGCACGGTGCTTCGGAACTCCGATCTGCGGAACGTCGACTTCCGCCGGGCGAATCTCGCCGGGGCGTCTCTCAACGAAGCCTGCCTGGACGGCGCTATCTTGGAATTCGCCAACATGGCCGGCGCCGATTGCACCAGTGCGCTGTTTCGCGATGCCGACTTGATGAAGGCCAACCTCGCCGGCGCAATCTTCCGTTACGGCGACTTGAACGGCGCGAACCTGACGCAGGCGGACTTGACTGGCGCCGATATGAGCATGGCCGACCTGCGGGCGAACTTTCATTGCGCCAATCTGACGGGCGCCGACCTCCGCGCCGCCGATCTGACCGGCGCGGTGCTCACCCAGGCCAATTTGGAGGCGGCCGACATGTCGCACGCCAAGATGGCCGGCGCCTCGCTGCTGGGAGCCAAACTCACCGGCGCCATCACCGCCAGCGGACGTCGCCACGACGCCCAGGCCGGCAAGCCCGCGGTGCGCAAGTGGTGGCAAGTCTGGTAGCCCCACCCAGAATCAGAATGCTCCGCACCAGCGCACCATTGTCGTTGGCCTCTCCGAAAACAGACACCGGCCCATCGGCCTTGTCGAGTAGATGCGGCGGATATAGACTCACAGGCGCACTTTCGTCGCCTGGATGCAGCATGGGAACCGATCCATCGATCTATCAACGACTATGGGCGCCATGGCGTCACGGTTACGTCTCGGGCGGGTCCGCTGAAACGGAAAAACCGCGGCCCACGCCGAACCTTCTCGCCGGCGGCGATGCGGACTGCTTTCTGTGCATCGGTGCGGCGGACAGCGACATGCGAGAGAATCTCGTGGTGCATCGCGGCCCTCATGCTCTGACGGTGCTGAACCGCTTTCCGTACAACAACGGCCACCTGCTGGTGGCGCCGCTACGGCACGTGGCACGGCTCGACCAGGCCAGTCATGACGAGTCGCTCGCGATCCACGACACCATCACCGAGATGACCGGCCACTTGGAATCAATCCTTCGCTGCGATGGATTCAACGTCGGGCTGAACCTGGGGCGAGCGGCCGGTGCCGGTGTGCCGGGGCATCTGCATTGGCACATCGTGCCGCGATGGACCGGCGACCACAACTTCATGCCCACGGTGGCCGCCACGCGCACCATCCCGCAGTCGCTGGATGCTCTGTGGGAACTGCTCACCGCCGCGCTGAACGGGTCATCGTGAATCGACCTTCCCCATCACAGGATACTTCCGCCACCAGCGCCGCCACCGATTGGATCTGCCAGCGCGAGGCCGCACTGCTGGCCGCCTGGGCCCTGCACAGCGTCGACACTCGGGGACGCCGGCATCCCGAGCCCGTTCATCCGTACCGTGGGCCGTTTCAGCGAGACCGTGACCGCATCGTCCACAGCGCTGCCTATCGCCGGCTGAGCTACAAGACGCAGGTCTTCACCGGTGAGATGGGCGACTACCATCGCACGCGGCTCACCCACACGCTCGAGGTGTCCTCGATCGCCCGCACGCTCGCCAGGGCGCTGCGGCTGAATGAAGACCTGGTCGAAGCGCTCGCGCTCACGCACGACATCGGCCATCCGCCCTTTGGACATGCCGGCGAGGACGTGCTCGACGAGTGCCTCGCCGATGAAGGCGGTTTCAGCCACAACCGCCAAGGCATTCGCATCGTGGAAGTGCTGGAGAACCGCTACCGCGAGTTTCCCGGCTTGAACCTGTCATTGGAGATTCTCGACGGCCAGCAGTACCGCGCTACGAAGGATCTTGGTGAACAGCGCCCGCTGCTGGAAGTGCAAGTGGTCGACGCCGCCGACAGCATCGCCTACAACACGCACGACGCAGACGACGCGCTCGAATTGGGGCTGCTGGAACTGGAAGAGTTGGTGGCTGAACCCCTGTGGAGCGAAGCCGCCGGGCGAGTACGTCGGCGGTACGCCGATCTGGAACACGACGAGTTGCGACGGGCCGTGCTGCACGAACTGATCGACTGGCAGGTGGGCGACCTGCTCGCGCGGACGCAGCGGCGGCTCGGCGAGGGCGACCTGGACAGCGTCGAGGCCGTGCGCCAGGCGGAGCTGATCGTCGTTCCCGATCCGGGAATTGCGGAAATGAAGGCGCAGTTCCAGCGGTTTCTCTATCAGCGCGTCTACCGACATGCCACGGTGCTGGCGATGCGGAGCGAGGCCCAACAAGCCCTGCGGATCATGTTCGCGGGCTTCGTCGAGCGGCCATCGCTGTTGCCGGGCAAATTCCAGCAGATCGCCGAGCGTGACGGCCTGCCACGCGCGGTAGGCGACTATCTCTCCGGCATGACCGACCGGTTCGCCCAGCAGGAGTACCAGCGGCTATTTGCCTCGCGAGCACGGTAAACCCGTCGCTGAATTCGCAAGGATTCAGATAGCGACGCAAATCGGCTGAAGACTTGCGAGTCCAGCTACGCCCTTCGCCAACGGCAGAGAGCCCCGCTTGGCGGCAACTTTCTCGCGGAGTGGGCGGCTGATAGAATGGGCACTTGATCGGGCCATGACGGGCCGATCCTCCACATTGCTCGAGGAAGCGGGGGCCGCCCACCAAACATGGCACTGATCATCTTACGCGCAGTCTTTGTGCTGGTTTCGGCAGGCCTGGCCGTCCAGCTCATCTATTCCGGCGTGCTGCCGCAGGATCGGGAATGGAATCCGATGCTCGTCCTGGGCACGGTGATGCTGCTGGCCGTGTCAGTGATCCTGGCCGACATCCTCCTGCCGCGCAAGCGGCTCGACGTGATTTCCGCCGTTTACTTTGGTCTGGTGATCGGGCTGTTTCTCACGTACGTGTTGCGTATGGCGCTGGTGCCGATCCTGCCCGGCCAGGAGTTCGCCACCAACCCCTGGGCCCATGTAGTGGGGTTGGGGGCACAACTGGTGCTCGCGACCTCGCTTTGCTACATCTGCATCAGCCTGCTCTTGCAGACCAAGGACGATTTCCGCTTCATCATTCCGTACGTCGAGTTCTCGCGGCAGATCAAGGGCCCCAAGCCGTACGTCCTCGACACCAGCGTGGTCATCGACGGTCGCATCGCCGACGTCGTCGAGACGCAGATCATCGACAACCAGTTCGTCATGCCCCGCTTCGTCATCGGAGAACTGCAGGGCATCGCCGACAGCACCGACAAGATGCGCCGCACCCGCGGCCGCCGCGGCCTGGACATCCTCAACCGGCTGCGAAGCGAGGGCAAAGTCGAGATGACTATCTTCGATCGCGATCTGCCCGAGTTCGCCGGTCAGCCGGTCGATTTGAAGCTCGTGCTGCTGGCGAAGCACCTCGGCGGCAAGGTCGTCACCAACGACTATAACCTCAACAAAGTCGCCAAGCTGCACGGCGTCGATGTCATCAACCTGAACGACCTGGCCAATGCCTTGAAACCGGTCTTCCTGCCGGGCGAGTCGTTCGACGTTCGCATCGTCAAGTATGGTGAGGAACCGGGGCAGGGAATCGGCTATCTCGACGATGGCACCATGGTCGTCGTCGAAGGCGGCCGACAGCACCTCAACGAAACGGTGAAGATCACCGTCACCAGCGTGCTGCAAACCAGCGCCGGCCGAATGGTGTTCGGGCGATTCGAGGAATCGGTCGCCGTGTAACATGTAGATAGCCCGCCTCCTACATCTTTTCCACCGTCTCGATTCCCAACAGCTCCAGCCCCTTGCGCAGGGTGCGGCCGGTCATCTCGCACAGCAGCAGCCGGCTGGTGCGCAACGGGTCGGTGGGGGCTTTCAAAACTGGGCACTGCTCGAAGAACTCCGAGAACCGAGTCGCCACGTCAAATAGATACGACGTCAGGTGATTGGGCCGCAGGTCCGACGCCGCGCGGTCCAGCGCTTCGGAAAGACGCAATAGCTCCAGCACCAGCGCCCGTTCGGCCGGATGCTCGATCGACAGCGCGAGGTCTACGATGCCGGGCACATCGAGCGCGACGCCGCCTCGCGCGAAAATGCTACGCACCCGGGCGTAGGAGTACTGCATGTACGCTGCGGTATTGCCCTTCATGGCCAGCATCTTGTCGTAGCTGAACACGTAGTCGCTGGTGCGGTTGTGCGCAAGGTCGGCGTATTTGAGGGCCCCGATGCCGACCGCCTCGGCCACCTCTTTGCGTTGCTCGGGCGAAAGCTCCGGCTCGGGTTTGGCCTGGTCATTGGCGGTAACGATCTCTTCCGCGCGGCGCACCGCTTCGTCCAGCAGGTGCGACAGCCCGACGACGTCACCGGATCGGGTGCGGAACGGCCGCCCGTCTTCTCCCAGCACGGTGCCGAAGCTGACGTGTTCGAGCTGCACGCCGTCGTAGCCCCACTTGCGCGCGACGGCGAAGAGCTGCTCGAAGTGCAGCGACTGGCGGTGATCGACCACGTACAGCATGGCGTCGGGATGAAATGTGCTCATCCGATAACGAAGCGTCGCCAGGTCGGTGGTCGCATATAAGAACGCGCCGTCCTGCTTTTGAACGATCATCGGCGCCGGCTGTCCTTCGACGAAGACGCACATGGCCCCGTCGCTCTCGACCGCCAATCCCGCCTCGCGCAGCTCGCGGACCACGTCCGCCAGCCGGTCCTGGTAGAAGCTCTCGCCCAGCGTGTGGTCGAACGAGACGCCCAACCGGCGGTAGACCTTTTCGATCTCTTCCATGCAGGGCGGCAAAAAGTCGCTCCACAGTCGCCGGTTTTCCTGGTCGCCGGCGTGCAGCTTGGCCGTTTCGGCCAGCACGGCCCGGTCGATGTGCTGATGCTCTTCGGCCAGCCGGGCCAGTTCGGGATCGTCGTCCACGCGCTCGACAAGCGTCGTCAGCCGCGATAGCTCGCTTTGCATTTCGCCCAGTCGCGCTTCCGCCTGTCGCCGGATCTTGCCAAGCTTCTTGCGCTCCGCCTTGTCCTGGGCGTTTTGCTCGTCATCGATGAATCGGCCGAGCTGTTCCTTTTCGTTCTCGATCCGCCGCTGCACGTCCGGGATTTTCACCAGCCGCGCCACGTGGTATTCCACCAATCTATTGACCAGGCGATACAGCCGACTGAGCTCCTCGAGCGGCGCGCGGCCGTAGGACGCCTCGTCGACGAAGTTTTTGTAGCCGTAAAGGATCATGCCGAACTGCGTCCCCCAGTCGCCCACGTGGTTGTCGCTGATCGTGCGATGCCCGAGGAACGAGAGCAGCCGGTAGAGGCTGTCGCCGATGACCGTCGAGCGAATGTGCCCGACGTGCATCGGCTTGGCCACATTGGGCGACGAGTAGTCGAGCACGAACGTGCGGGGCTGTTCCACCCGGGCGACCCCCAGCCGCTCGGCATCGTCCAGGGCCAGTCGGCACTGCCACGTGAGCCAGTCGTCGGCCAGCCGCAAATTGATAAAGCCCGGCCCGGCGATTTCGGGAGCGTCGCAGATGTCGGTCACGTCGAGCCGCCGCACGATCTGGTCGGCGACTTCCCGCGGCGATCGGCCGAGCTGCTTGGCCAGCGGCATCGCGCAGTTGGCTTGGTAATCGCCGAACCGCGGGTCCTGGCTCGGGCGCACCATGTCCAACAGCGGAGCCAGATCGCCGGACATGTCCGCCATAGCCGCGGCAAACCGGTTTCGTAACAGCGAGAGGATATTCATCGCAGGTCAGTCGGAGCGGTCGAGATCAGAGGATCGGTTCGACCCAGAGTGTGCCAGCATTGCGGCGGACTTGGCAAGGCCTATCGAGGTGTTGTGACGACACAGACAGGAATGTCTGTGCCACCGGCCGGGCACGGGCTCTAAAGCACCAAAGCCCGCCTCGGGTTATCCGAGGCGGGCTTTGATGGTTGTGGGGGAAAAGGACGCGACGCGGCGGATTAATAAGCCGAGTCGTCGAGAATGACCTTATTCGATTCGTCGGAACGCGGCGACAAGCTGGTCATCAGTTGACGATAGACCGTGTAATCGACTGTCTCGCCCATGAACTGCGCGCGTCGGTCGCAGAAGGCGACGTTGACGCCGCCCGGGTGCCGGCTGGACGGACGAGCATGATCCGCATCCAACACCTCTTCGTCCAGATTGCCATTGATCGTGTGGGTCGGATTTGCAGCCGCTCCTTGAATCCCGTGCCACACAAATCCGAAGTGATGCTTCTCTACGCCCGTCTCGCTAGTGGAAGGAAATCCAACCGGCGGAAAGCTCCAAGTGCGGGCTTGCAAGTTCTCCGTGATCATGAGCGTGTTGGTGACACCGTCGTTGCTCAACGAGTCCGCAGACACCGTGGTGAAGCGCCCGCCGTTGGCAGACGTGAGATAGTGGTTGAAAAACACGCCGTTGGCCGGGTTCTGATCGTTTTCAGGATTCGAGTTCGACAGATCATACCACCCGGCATTGGCGACGTAGGCAAGCGCGTTGGCCGTTTCGCTACGTGAGTCACTGGGGCAAGTCAGGATGTCCAAATAAGGGATGAAGGCCGCCCCAGGACCAGTACCCGACAAGATCGGATCCGACGTGGCAGGCGACACGTAGACGGTCTGACTCCAACCCCTCCAAATATCGGCCCGTTCCATATGCGGAAAGCCCATGACGACCCAACTCGCCTGGCGCTGATTGCCGCTCGAGTCGGGCAGCCCGACCGCATTGATGAGTCCCGGGTATTTCCCCTGGGACATCTCGTAGCTCTGCATGGCCAGGGCAAGGTTGCCTTGATTCACGCGGCAGGTGTTGGATCGGCCGGCTTCGCGGGCGGCATTCACCGCCGGCAGCAGAAGGGACATCAACATGCCGATGATCGTGATCACGACCAACAGCTCGACGAGTGTAAAACCACTCCGTTTACGGACGTGCATCGCTGGCTCTCCCCCAGAAGAGTTCCGGTCGGTTGATTAGATGAGTCGCCCCCCCGCGCTAGTGTATTGTCGCAAATCGGGGGCGTTTGTCCAGGTTTTTTGACCCTCGCCAGCGGGATTTCCTCCTCGCAACTCCCCTGAAACGGCCGGCTTACCACCAATTCCTGCTGCCGGGAGTTGAAAAGGGGACTAGCGAGGGTCCGCACAGCGACCCTACCTCACTCCAGAGTCGGCTCTGCCGCCTCCGCGTCATCTTTGCGCCATCTGCGGCGGAGCACAACCGCCGCAGCCAGAACCAGCACCGCGGCCAGTGCCACTAGGACCCCTACCCGAACTCCTCCGTACCGCAGCCAGTAAAACCCCAGCTTCAGATATTCCCGCACGTAGGCGTACACGCCTTCCTCGTACCGCCACCAGTTGCTGCCGTCGAAGCCGTCGGGCGGCACCGAGACGAAGTACGCCTGGTCGGCCTGGTCGGCCAGCACCGTCTGGACGATCCACCGAGCCCGCCGGGTGTGGTAGGCGGTGGTGACAACAGCGACCCGGGCGTCCGGCTTGTCCTCGATCCAGGCGGCCAGCGCTCGGGCTTCATCGTAAGTCGTCCGGCACTCGCCCGGCAGGTCGGCGACCCGTTCGCGCTCGACGCCGCGCGATTCGAACACCCTCCGCGCCAATTCTCCGTAAGGCGGCCGCAGCCCGGCTCGCTCCTCCTCCGAAAGCGGAATCTCGGTGAGCAGCACCCGCCGCGCATAACCGGACTTCACCAGCGCGGCGGCGGCGAACGGGCGCGAAGTGTTATCGCCGGCCAGCACCATCACGTAGTCGGCAGAGCGCGGCAGTTGGCCAACGTCGAGCCACTGCCCCACGGCCGGCAGCGTCGTCTCCCGCGTGCCCACCAGGATGCCGATCCCCGCCACGAGTATCACCAGCGTAAGGAGACATCCCAGCCGGAAGAATCCGCTGCGCGTGACTTTACTCGCGGTGGCACAGACATTACTCGGTGTGGCACAGACATTCCTGACTGTGCGTATTTTTTTCAATTGGTCCCCACAGCGGACGCTACCGGCGGTCATGGCTGGCTCTCCCGCAGCTTCGCCTCGTACTGGTCCACGTCCCAGTACGGCTGGTCCGACTCGCCATTGCCGGCCAGGTAGGCATAGGCGAGACGCAGATGCTCGCCCACCACGTCTTTCACGGCAGCCCTTTTGCGCCACCAGTCGGACTCGTCGAACTCGCTGTTGGGCAGCGCGTGTACTCGCACCCGCTCGGCTTGCCCGCCGGTGAGCACCTGATCCAGCACGTGCCGCTCGTAACGGCTGCGGAAGCGGGCCGCCAGTATGTCGAGCCGGGCGTCCGGATTGTCCTTGAGCCACTGGCTCAACTGCGAGGCCGCGCTCCAGCTTCCCCGCGCTTCGCCGGCCACCGTGACGATCGCCTCCACCGGCACGTCCCGCTGCGTGAGCCGCTCGCGGGCGATCTCCACGAAAGACGGCAACAGCCCGTGCTCGACCAGGCGGTTGGGATAGGGCTCGACCAGCAGGATCGTGCCCTCGGCATGCTCGTTGCGCCAACGGACCGCTACTTCGTACCAGCGGTCGCCGTCCACCACTGGCAGCACGACTAGGTGCCGGCCGTCGTGCCAGGGCTCATCCACCACCAGCACGCCGCCGGCGCCGCGCAAGAGCGGCCGATGGAGCGCGATCAACAACAGCGCCACCACGATCAGCCAAAAAACAGGCCGACCCAATACGCGGCGAAGTGCTCCGGGCGGTCGATCGACCACGGCGGTTTCCAGCTTTCCATGAGGGCTCGCTGTCAGGCTGTGAATTTTTCACCTTGGTGCGCGCCGGATTGATTTTACAATG
>JBBDJB010000037.1:0-19517 GCA_040880125.1 Pirellulales bacterium
GTCCTGGCACCATAAGCACAAAAAAGTGAAGCCAAAACCACTGCTGTAGAACTAGTAGCGTTTGCCGCTCCTACGGTCTCCTTTCTACTCACTCCTCTCTCATTTGGCAGTTCTCCAGCGACGTGTGCGCCGCAACACCTGGCGATCGCGGCTGCGTAAATGTGAAGACAGAAATTCATTAAGGAACGCAACATGAAAAGCTTCGCCGTCTTGGGGTGTCTTGTCTTGATGTTGACCGTAGTGACTTCAGTCCGAGCGCAGGAAGTTCCGCAGCCGTCGAAGCCGACCGAGCAGCACAAGTGGCTGCAACAGCTCGTCGGCGAGTGGGAGACGCGGGGCGAGATGTCCGCCGGACCGGAAAAGGATCCGATCGTGTGCGAGGGCACCGAGAATATCCGCTCGATCGGCGGGCTGTGGACGATCTCGGAAAACAAGTCGAACTATATGGGCGTGGAAGTCACCGGAGTGATGACTCTGGGTTACGACGCCAAGGCCGAGAAGTTCGTCGGGACGTGGGTGGACTCGATGTTCAACCACTTGTGGAAGTACGAGGGCACGCTGAGCGACGACGGCAAGAAGCTCACGCTGATGACCGAAGGGCCGTCGCCGACCGAGCCGGACCAGATGTTCAAGTACCGCGAGTCGATTGAAATCAAGAGCCCCGATCAGAAGGTCTTCACTTCGGCCATTCAAGTCGAAGACGGCCAGTGGGTGACTTTCGCGACGATCACGGCGCAGCGGAAGAAGTGAGGCCCAGTGCGCGCCGCTTCTCCTCGATAAAGTCGATGTGGTGGGGAATGTGGTCGGTGACACTTTCCAACAGCGCAAGCAGTGAAAGCGGGCCGGATTCGCTGTGAATGCCGGTCCGCGCAAACTGCTCCGGCGAGAGCGACCGCAGGATCGGCCCCATGTGCCGCCGCGCGGCTTCGATGAAATTCAGTTCCTGCCGCACGTCGCGCCGGTCGTAGGCCAGGTGCGCGGCGAAGAGGTCAGGATCGCCGCCCCGCAGCGGCGGCTGGTCTTCGGCCAACACGCGTTTGATCCGATCGATGTACACCGGTTCGAAGTCCGCGATGTGGCAGACGACCTGCCGTGTGGACCACTTCTCCGGAACGGGCCGCGCGTTAAGTTGATCGTCCGTCATGCCGGCCACCGCCTCGCGCAGCGATGCCGGGCCGGCCAGGTAGCGCGCGATCAGGTCTTCATGTGCCATGGTCTTCGTTCCAGTGCCGTGGGCGGTGGTAAGCCAGTCGCATTGCTCCGTCGCGGTACCAGTGCGCCTGAAAAATGGGACAGGCACCTTGCCGGTACTAAACGAAGGCGGGTGGATGCTTTTACGTCCTCGGAGCCAGTCCCATTTTTTGGCGCACCGCTTATTGCGAGCCGGCGCCGGTCGGCCCGGCTTGTCGCTGCTGCAAGAGAAATGCCAGCACCGCGTACAGCTCGTTTTCCGGAACGCTTTGGGCGAGGTTCGCCGGCATTGCGGAAAACCGCGAAACGCGCTGCTGGTCGATGTCGGCCTTGGACAAACGGATCTCCTTGCCCTGCTCATCGATGAGCACCACGGTCTGGCCCTCGTCCTGTTGTACCAGTCCGGAGAGGACGCGGCCGTCGACGGTCGAGATCAGCGTGCTGCGGAAGTTCGGATCGAGCGTGCGGTTCGGGTCGAGCACGTCTTCCAGCAGCCGGTCGAGCCCTCGATTTCCGACGCCGTCAAGCTGCGGGCCGACCTTGTTTCCTTGCCCGGCCAGCTCGTGACATACGCCGCAGTGCTTATCGAACATCTCTCGAGCGCCCGCCACATTGGGCTGCGCGGCGGCAAAGCCTGCGCGGCGCTGCTGGATCAACTCGGCGATGGCCGCATCGAGCGGCGGCAATTCGGCGGTGAGCTGACTGATCCGCGCTTCGACACGCAGAACTTGTGCTTCACGTAGCGCGTTTTGAATCGCTGCGTCCTGAAGCAGCCGCGGAGACGCCTTGCCGGCGGCAATCGCCTCGAGCAGGGCTTCCCCACCCGGCCGGCTGCGGGCGAGTCCTTGCGCGATCACCTGGGCGACTTCGGCCGGAGCCGTCGGCAGTTGCTCCAGCAGAAGTTCCCGCACGGCGGGCCGGTTAAGCGTCGCCAGCACGCTCGCGGCGCTGTGCCGCACGGCGGTGGGTCGCGACGCGTCAGCGATGACGTCACCCAGCAGCCGCAATGCACGGCCTTCGTCAACGGCGAGGGAGGCTTCCATCGCGGCGTTTCGCGTTTCCCGATCGGTCGAAACGTTGCGCACCAGGTCCGCCAACGGATCGAATAAAGCAGTCAACTGCAATTGCCGGACAAGCGCAATCCCCTCGCGCACATGCTCCGTCTCGTTCGCGGAGAGCAGCCGATCGGCCAGCCGTGCGGCCCAATCGCGAATTGGTTCGGCCAGCTCCATGCCGCGCTCTTGGTAGCCCAGGCTTAAGTTTCCGACGACACCGAGCTGGCGCATGGGGTCGACGTCCGCCACATCGAGCGACCCGGCAAGCTCCACAAGCTCCGGCAGACGCGGTTCGGGCAGATACCGTGCGGCGAAGTTTATGAATTCGCCCTCGCGTGCCGCCTCGTGCCTGCCAGTTTGAAGGCCGTCGAGCACCAGCATGGCCACTTCCGGCGTCCGCGCGCCGAGCGCTACGTCCATCAACCGCCGGAGATTGTCGTCATCCGCGCGGGCCAACTGGCGCACCGCATCGTGCAGCTCCGGCACAAGCAGATGGTCGCGCAGCGCCATGCGGATGGTGTGAATCAGCGAACGGTCGTCCGAGGGCGCCTGTTGCCACATTTTCAGCAGCAGCGAAAGGTGTTCCGACTGAGTATGTCGTCCCAACGCGTCGGCGGCGGCGCGACGCACAAACGGATCTTCGTCGCCCATCGCTTCGCGGACCAGTTCGGCCATCCACGCGGTGTTGTTGCTCCAGTGGGTCGTTTCAGCCAGGGCTTTGACCAGGTGCGTGCGGACTAGCGGCGAGCGGTCGTCAGCCAACTTGCGTGCCAAAGCCTCGTCGAGTCCCTCCAGCCGGTAGACGATCCACAGGCCATGCGCCCTTTGTTCCGGTTGGCACGGCGCCAGCAGCCGCTCACGCATAGGCGCCAGCGCGAACATGCCGTGGGCGTCGACGATGCGGTTGGTGGCCATCGTCCTTACACTGAGGTTCGGATCGGCAAGTCGAGCCCACAGCGCGTCGAGATCGTCGCCAGATAGATTCGGAACGTGCGGTGCGGCCTGAGGGTCCGAATCGCTTCCGCGATAGACGATCCGCCAGATGCGGCCGCGCTCGCGGTCGCGCCGCGGGTGGTCGAGCGGCACTTCGTAGTGGCCAATAACGGCGTTGTAGAAGTCGGCCACGTACAGCGCACCGTCCGGTCCGAGCTGTATATCGACGGGACGAAACCACGGATCATCGCACACCAAAAAGTCCGGCTGTTCGATCGCTCGATACGTCGAGCCGTGAAGTTCAAACCGGTCGTGATTGATGCGGTTCGTTACGGGGTTGCCGATGAACAGCGTATCGCGGTACTCGGGCGGAAAGTGATTGGCTGCGTAGTAGACGATTCCGCCGATGGCGGTCGAGCCGTGCAGGTGGTCCATCAACTCCGGCCCGAAGCCCAGCCCGTCGTGCGGCGCACCGAAGCTGGGATAATAGGCGCCACGGAGCAGCATGTAGGCCGGCTTCGTATGGCAGTCGGCGGTGAAGGCATCGCCACGCGGGGTAAAGCTCAGTCCGAACGGGTTCACCTGGCCGAACGTGTGGTTCTCGACCCGCGAGCCGTCGATGCGAAACCGGTAGGTGTTGCCGGAGGTCATCGTGATCTGGTGACCATCGGTGCCGGAGATCGTTGATTGGTTGCGGTACCCGTGGCAGGCGTACATCCAGCCGTCGATCCAGCGGGTGAAGCCATTGTTGTTGCCGTGCGTATCGACCTGGCCAAAGGGACCCAGCAGCACGCGGCGCTGGTCGATCTGGCCGTCGCCGTCGGTATCGTCGCAGCGGAGGATGTTCGGCAGGCTGTGGACGATCACTCCGCCGGGAATAGGCGCCACACCGATAGGGATGTTCAGCCCGTCGACGAATCGATTCGCCCTGTCGTACCGCCCGTCGCCGTCGGTGTCTTCCAGCACCATCACCGCGTCGCGTGCTTCTTCGCCCTGGACGGGGATCGGATACTCGACCGACTGCGTCAGGTAAAGCCGTCCGCGGTGATCGAAGTTCAGGTTGATCGGTTTGCTGATCATCGGTTCGCTGGCGACCAACTCGATTTCGAATCCCTCTGGCAGATGGAACTTCGTCTGCTGCTCGGCCGGCGTGAGCGGATCGGTCTCGATGACGAGCGGCGGCTGCGCTGCCAGTCGACCGCCAGTAATCAAGAGGAAGGCAAGGCACAGCGTGAGACGTAGCAAGGCTGGGGGCATTCAACACCTAGCGTGGGGAGAGAACATTCGCCGAAAAAGGGCGGCGAGGAATGTCCGGGAGTGATTGCACCTATGATAACAAAAGGATGGGATGGCGTAGAGCCTACTGCTTACTCCCAGGATTCCATCCACTAGCGCCGCGAGGACAGGGCAAGTTCACTCCCGGGCTCGTTGTCGAACGGCGGGAAATCGAAGCAAACGAACCAGCAAGGCGCACTGTAGGGACAAGGCACACAGAGCCTTGCACTGCGTCGGCGAGGTTGTGGTATGCTTGACGGTGTGGTCGCGCCGCCTAGACTGCAAAGCGGCGGATCACGTTGCCGATCTTGCACGCCGCCGAACTTGTGGTAACTCGGACCGGGAGCACGTGCGTGGCCCGATCTGTCCACCCGTTACCTAGTCACCGGGAATGTCAATGAAGCCCGTACTGCAGGCGCTTCTTCTGGCCGATCACGTCTACACGGACTCGGAAACCGGTAAGCGAATCGTTGCCGGAATATTCCATCGCATTCAGTACACCAAACCTGTACCACCGGAGCGTTCCGAAGTTGGCAAGGTCAGGGTGCAAGTGCCCATCACTGGTCACACCGCGGGGTCGCCCTTTTGTTACTTCTGCCTCACCGAGGTGTACGGTCGGCAGCCATTTCAACTGCGGCTTGTTAACTTGAAGGACGAGAGCGTACTGCTTCGAACGGAATTCACTATCAATTGCAGCGACCCGCTCGCCGTGGCGGAGGGAGTGCTAGGCATGCCTCCATTCAAAATCCCGGAAGAGCCTGGAACGCTTGCACTGGAACTGCTGTGGAATGAGGAACCGATCGGATCGTACCGAATCATTGTCGAAGAAAAATCGCAGGGCTGAGCAATGGCGACCGATTCACATAGACAACGCACTGGCAGTATTTCCACTCTAGAGCAATTGACGGAGTGGGAAACGCCTGAAGCAGGAACCTATCAATTGCGGGTTCTTCTGTGCCCCGAAGATGGTGGTTTCATCGCGCACGCGCTGCGGCTGCCCGGCGTCGTAAGCGAGGGCGACACAGAAGCCGAAGCTTTTGAAAACGTCAAGGAAGCGTTCTGCGGAGCCTTGGAAGAATACCTTCACGACGGCGGCCAAGTTCCATGGGCTGACGTTGAACTCGAGCGGACCAAGGGAAGCAGGGAGGTCTGGTTGATCGTTCATGTCTGAACTGCCGCAGGCAACAGGGCAGGAAACGATCAATGCTCTTACCCGACTGGGCTTCCATGTCGCGCGTGTCAAGGGAAGCCACCACATCATGAAGAGAGCGGGGCACCGGCACGTGATCACTGTGCCAGCTCATGGCTCCAAACCTCTCAAGCGAGGTACACTTCGGAGCATTCTCCGCTCGGCGGGATTTACTGTTGCCGAGTTCTGCGAAGCACTCAAGTAGCTTACTTCTTCGACCACTCTGTCCGCCCGGTCCCGAAGTGTGACCGTTCGAGCCTTATCACGAATCCCGCCGCACGCGGAGCACGTCGAGCCAGCCGCCGGTGCGCGTAACGGGGATTTGCGCGAGGTTGTTGTCCGCATCGGAACAACAGACGATGCCGGCCATGTAACTCTCGCCGCCGGCCTCGAAGCGACCGGCGATAGCGCACCACGGTGTGCCCTTGCCGCGATCGCCCGGCATAAGCACGCACATGAAGAAGCGTCGCGTGAAGCCCTCGGTGCTGAGCTGCGGCGGCCAGCGGCGGATCTCCGGCTGATGCGTGTGCAGCACATGCCGCAGGCCAGGCACAATTTCGTCCATCACGTCCGGCATCTTCTCCGCCGGCGGATTCGTGCCGTCGCGGCCGGCCGGCGCGATGACGATCGCCGCCAGGCGGACCGGCACATTGTAGAACTCCAATTGCGGTCCGCTGCGGGGACGCGGCTGGGCGGGCAGGTCTTCCACGTCGAACGCCAGGTCGGCGTCGCGAATGGAACGCGTCGTGCGGCGACCACGCAGCCGTCGCATGATCCGCAGCACGAGGATGATCGCCACCAGCGCCGCCAGCAGCAGCACGATCTGCCATGCCCAGGGGGGTAATTCCACGAGAATCATCCGGCTCCAGACATTGGCCCAGAGACTTTCGAATAGGTGAGATCGCGGCATGTTTCCGTGCAGTGGCAAGCGATGGACTGCGGGACCGTGTCGTCACTTTGGCTTGACAATCGGTGCCGCGGCGGCGTTCGGGGCCGAAAACGTGCATTATAGGGCGGTTACTGCGACGGCGAAATCGCCCTCCCGTCGCGGTCCCAGGCTTGCTTCGCGAGATTTGCCAGCTAAAGTGGGAAACGAATAGACGCTTCCCCGCCGTCGTACTGGGCACCTGCGCGACGGCACGCCAGCGATCTGCCGAATCCCCCGAAGCTTGGCGCTTGCGCATGGTTTGCCGTGCGTGCTCCGCGATCAAGCTGTTTGCGGCAGCCGCGTCGGCAGTACGCTTTCACCCGTTCACGAAGGATCTGCACCTGATGACGCACCGCCGCGAACGTCTTCAATTGCTCGGCTGGCTTATCGCGACCGCGATGTGCGCGACGGTCGCCTTCGGGCCGTCGGCAGCCGCGCCGCCCCGCTCGGAACACCGCGACGGCCTGCGCGAAAACACGCCCGCCGTCCACGCCCTGACCGACGCCCGAATTGTCGTGGCACCGGGACGGGTGATCGAAAAGGGGACCGTCGTCATCCGCGACGGCGTAATCGAAGCGGTCGGCGCGGATGTCACACCGCCGGACGACGCCCGCATCTGGTCGCAAGAAGGCAAGTCGATCTATGCCGGGTTGATCGACGCCTACAGTGAAATGTCCGGCGACGCCGCCGCGGACACCCCGGCCGGTTACTGGAATAATAACGTCACACCGCAAGTCCGCGCCGCGGAACACTTCTCGGCGGACAATGAATTGAACCGGAAGCTGCGAAGCCAGGGCATCGTAGCGCGATTGGTGGCGCCCTCGGCCAATATCGTCAAGGGCATCAGCGCGCTGGTGTCAACGGGCGATGAAAACGGCGGCCGCTCGTTGCTCAGTCGCGAGGCTGGATTACATCTACAACTTTCTCCGGTGCGCCGCAGCCGCGACTCGTATCCGAACTCGCCCATGGGCGCGGTCGCCCTGGTGCGGCAGGCGTTCTACGACGCCGATTGGTACGGCCGCGCCTGGCAAGCCTACCAAGCGAACTCGCAACTACCTCGGCCGGAGACAAACATTGCGCTGGACGTGCTGAGCGACGTAGTCGAGAGGCACATGCCGGTCATCGTCGACTCGCGTGACGTCTTATATTTCATGCGGGCGGATCGGCTGGGTAAGGAATTCGGGCTGAACGTCGTGGTGCGCGGCTCGGGGCGCGAGTATCGCCGGCTGGACGCGGTGCGCGAATCCGGCCGCGTGGTGCTGGTGCCGCTGAACTTTCCGCAGGCGCCAAACGTGGCCACGCCCGAGGCCGCCATGGATGCGACCCTGGAGGAGCTGATGCACTGGGACATCGCTCCGGAGAATCCCGCCCGCCTGGCACGCGCCGGCGTGCGGATCGCGCTGACCACGGATCGGCTGAGCGACCCGGGCACGTTTCTCGCCCAGGTGCGCAAGGCGGTGGAGCGAGGGCTGGACAAAGAAGACGCCCTGCGTGCGGTCACCACCACGCCGGCCGATCTGTTGGGCGTTGCCGCCGAGATGGGCAGCATCGAGACGGGCAAGGCAGCCTACCTAATCGTCACCGACGGTGATCTTTTCGAAGACGACACGAAGGTCATGGAGACCTGGGTCGACGGCCGCCGCTATGAAGTGACCGCACCGGAGCCGCTCGACGTTCGCGGCACGTGGGAGGTGACACTTTCGCGGCCCGATGGCGAAGAGCAGCAGCTTGAGCTGGCGCTGCGAGGCCGCCCCAATCGCCTCGCCGGGGACCTTTCTTTAGGCGATAAGAAGGCCAAGCTGCGAAACGTCGACTTCGAAGCGGGCCGCCTGACTGCGGTGGTCGAGGGCAAGTCGCTGGACTGGGACGGTATCGTGCGGATGAGCGGCGCGGTGACGCAGTCGGCCGATGCCGAGTTGAACTGGACCGGCAGCGTTCTCTGGGCGGATGGCTCGCGCACCGATGCCTCCGCGAGGCGGACCTCGTCCGAAGTCCCCTCCGAAAAGGACGAGAAGGACGACGACGATTCCGACGACCAGGAAGATCAGGACAACTCGCCAGAGGAGGATGCGGAGGAGGAACCGGAGGAGGAAGCAGAATCGGATTCCGATCCGGGCGAACAGCCTGAAGAACAACAGCCCGACGAAGGTGAAAAGCAAGTAGAAGAGGAGGAAGAGAAAGAGCAGGGCGAGGAAGATGAGGACGAACAAGACGCGCCCGAGGAAGAAGGCGAGGAGCAAGACGACGCGGAAGACGCCGACGACGATGATGAGGAAGGCGACGATGATGAGGAAGACGAGGACGAGGACGAGGACGAGCCGCGGCGGGCACTGTACGACGTGAACTATCCGCTCGGCGCGTTCGGCCGCAGCGAACTACCGCAGCAGCACGAAGTGGTGCTGCTAAAGGGTGCCACTGTGTGGACCGGGGGACCGCAGGGGACTATCGAACAGGCGGACATCCTGATTCGCAGCGGCAAGATCGCCGAGTTGGGCCAGGGGATCGAAGCCCCCGAGGGCGCCGAGGTGGTCGACGCCACTGGGATGCACATCTCGCCCGGCATCATCGACTGCCATTCGCACATTGCCACCGACGGCGGCGTGAACGAGAGCGCCCAGGCGATCACGGCCGAAGTTCGTATCGGCGACTTCATCGACTCGGAAGACATCAACATCTACCGCCAGCTTGCCGGCGGAGTGACCGCGTCGAACATCCTACACGGTTCGGCCAACCCGATTGGCGGGCAGAACCAGGTGATCAAGATGCGTTGGGGAGCGCTGCCCGAGCAGATCAAGTTTGCCCAGGCGCCGCCGGGCATCAAGTTCGCCCTGGGGGAGAACGTCAAGCAGAGCAACTGGGGCGACGGCTTCAACTCGCGGTACCCGCAGTCGCGGATGGGCGTCGAGCAGATCATGCGCGACGCTTTCCGCGCCGCCCGCGCCTACCAGGCGCAGTGGGACGCCTGGGAGCAAAACCGCCAGGGGCTTCCCCCCCGGCGCGATCTGGAGCTACAAACCCTGTCGGAGATTCTGCGGGGCGAGCGTTGGGTTCATTGCCACTCGTACCGGCAAGATGAGATCCTCGCCCTGATTCGCACGGCCGACGAATTCGACTTCCGCATCGGCACGTTCCAGCACATCTTGGAGGGCTACAAGGTGGCCACCGAGATGGCCGAGCACGGTGCCATGGGTTCCAGCTTTTCGGACTGGTGGGCGTACAAGTTCGAAGTTTACGACGCCATCCCGTATAACGGCTCGCTGATGCACAACGCCGGCGTGGTCGTCTCGTTCAACTCCGACGACGCCGAGCTCGCGCGGCGGCTCAACATGGAAGCCGGCAAGGCGGTGAAGTACGGCGGGGTTCCGCCGGAGGAGGCGCTGAAGTTCGTGACGCTCAATCCGGCCAAGCAGTTGCGCATCGACAAGTACACCGGCTCAATCGAGCCGGGCAAGGACGCCGACTTGGCGATCTGGAACGGTCCGCCGATGTCGTCCCTCGCCCGATGCGAGCAGACTTGGGTCGACGGTCGCAAGTATTTTGACCGCGAAGAGGACGCTCGGATGCAGCGCGAGGCCCGCGCCATGCACGCGGCGCTGGCTCAGCGGATTTTGGACGAGGGCGCCGAGATGCGTCGCCCCGGCGAGCGCGACCCGATGGACGCGGAGCTGTGGCCCCGCTACGACGAATTCTGCGCGCACCACGAGCATCCTCACCTGGAAGGAGAAGAACACGATGAGTAACCTCAAACCAGCGGCCGCCCTGCTCGCTGTTGCCGCATTGCTCACCTATGGTGGTGTGCAAGTTTCCGCGTCTCCAGAAGTGCCCGGCGCGCCGCAAGGAAAGCCAATCGCGCTGGTCGGTGGGACCGTCCATACCGTTTCCGGCGAGGAAATTCAGTCGGGCACGATTGTGTTCGCCGACGGAAAGATCGTGGCGCTGGGGACCGACGTGGAAGTACCCGACGACGCCGAGCAGATCGACGTCTCCGGCAAGCACGTCTATCCGGGCTTGATCGAGTCGTACAGCAACATTGGCCTGACGGAAATCGAATCAGTGCGGGCCACGCGCGACGAGCGCGAGACTGGCAGCATCAATCCGAATGTCACGGCCCGCGTGGCGGTCAACCCGGACAGCGAGTTGATCCCCGTCGCCCGCAGCAACGGAATCCTCGTCGCCCTCACGGTGCCCTCGGGCGGTACCGTTTCCGGCAAATCGTCGCTGATGATGCTCGACGGCTGGACGTGGGAAGAGATGACGCTGCGTTCGCCGATCGCCATGCACGTCAGCCTGGGCTCCGACTCGCAGCGCGAATCCGTTAAGGAGGCGCTCGAGGACGCCCGCGCGTATCACAAGGCTCGCGCGGCGACGAGCGAGGATCCGGCCCGGCACCCGTTCGACTCACGCTGGGAGGCGCTGGGGCCGGTTCTGGACGGAGAGCTGCCGATCATCGTCGACGCGGAAAGCGTCGAGGACATCCAGACGGCAGTCGCCTTCGCCAATCAAGAGGACCTGAAGCTGATCATCTACGGCGGGTATTCCGCGCCCGACTGCGCGGAGCTGCTCAAGAAGCACTCGGTGCCGGTGATCGTGGGCGGGGTGCATCGTCTGCCGCGGCGGCGTTCGTCTCCCTATGACGAGCCGTTTCGCGTGGCGGCGCGGCTGCACGAAGCCGGCGTCACGTTCTGCATCAGCGCCAGCGGTCGATTCGGTGCCTCCGATGTGCGGAATATGCCGTATCACGTCGCCACGGCCGCGGCGTTCGGGCTGCCGCAGGATGCCGCCGTCAAGTCGATGACGCTTTACCCGGCACAAATCTTCGGCGTCGCCGACCGGGTCGGTTCGCTGGAGGCCGGCAAGGACGCCACGCTGTTTGTCAGCGACGGCCCGGTGCTGGACATTCCCTCGCACGTCGAGCGGGCGTATATTCAAGGGCGCGAGGTCGATCTTTCCGACCGGCACAAGCGGCTTTGGGAGAAGTACAAGGAGCGCTACCAGCGCCTCGGCATTGAGAATTAGCTCCATCACTCGTGGGCCGGTGCTGGGTAAGATCACGCTCGCCCATGCACGCCAAGATCACGCCTTCAAAGCAACGGAGACTAAACGATGAGACGGATCGCACTGCTTGCGATGTTGACCGCCGTATTGGTTGCAAACCACTGCCAAGCCGCCGACGAGGCGACTGGGAAATCCGATGACGCGCCTGGGAAATCCGAGGGACCGGCTTTGAAATTCGAGATGAGCACGCTGGACGGGAAGAAGGTCGACCTGGCCGAGAAATACGCCGGTAAAGTTGTGCTGCTGGTGAACGTCGCCAGCAAGTGCGGGTATACGCCGCAATACGCTGCCCTGCAGGAACTGCACGAAAAGTACGCCGAGAAGGGGCTGGCCGTGGTGGGCGTGCCGTGCAATCAGTTCGGCGGTCAGGAGCCCGGCACCGCCGACGAGATCCAAGAGTTCTGCAGCGAGAACTATGGCGTCACGTTCGACCTGACGGAAAAAGTAGACGTCAACGGCGAAAAGAGTTGCGGGCTGTACAAGTTCCTCACCTCCGAGGAGACGAACAAAGAGTTCGCCGGGCCGATTAAGTGGAACTTCGAGAAGTTCCTGATCGACCGCCAGGGCAATGTCGTCGCCCGCTACGCCTCGCGCGTGAAGCCCGAGTCGGAAGAAATGGTGAAGGCCATCGAGGCGCGACTGGCCAAGCCGGAGTGATCGGCACACGGTCCGACCAGCGGACCCTGCCTGCCTGTGTGTGTTGACATGCTGACGTGAAGTCGGCGATCGCTCCGCAGTGTCCCATCGACCACAAGGGCAGAAGAACTGCACTGCTGGACAAGCCAGCAGTGGCACCCGGCGGACCCTATGTCAGTCGGCCAGGCTGTAGCGAAACATGCAGTATAGCGCGCTGAAGGCGTCGCGGATGCCGATCTTTTTGCCTTCGCCGTAGCTGCGGCGCTGATAGGAAATCGGCACTTCCGTGATGCGGAGCTTGCGACGGGCCAGCTTGGCCGTGATCTCCGGCTCAAAGCCGAAGCGGTTCTGGCACACGGGTATCTGCTGGAGGACCGAGCGTCGAAATACCTTGTAACAGGTCTCCATGTCGGTCAGCCGCTGCCCGGTCAACAGGTTTGAAACCCGGGTGAGCATGCGATTGCCCCAGCGGTGGACGCGGGAGCCGTCGCCCGGCGAGTCGCCGAGGAATCGCGAGCCGTAGACCACGTCCGCGCGGTTGTCCACGATGGGCTCGATCAGCCGCGCGTATTCGCTCGGATCGTATTCCAGGTCGGCGTCCTGCACGATTACCAGATCGCTGGTGGCGTGTTGAAAAGCGGTCCGCAGCGCGGCGCCTTTGCCCTGGTTTTGATCGTGAAAGTAGACGCGAATGCCCGGTTCGTCGGCCAGTTCTTCCAGGATCTCGCGGGTGCCGTCCGTGCTGGCGTCGTCAACGATGATCAACTCCGTGGTCAGCGGCGATTGCTGCACGCGGCGAACGATCTGCCGGATGGTGGCACTTTCATTAAACACGGGCATCGCCACGGTCAACGTGCAGGGCGGCGCTTGCTGCTCTTCGGTGATTTGCGTCAGCGCGGCTTCGGCCTCGGCGATCGTCTGCTCGACGCGGTGCAGCGTCTGCGGATCGGCCGGCGGAGCGTGCTGCTCATGCACGTCTCGCGAGTCGTACGAGGGAACGACCGGGACCGCCAAGTTCGGCCAGGGGTCGGACGGCAGTTGCGTATCGCTGGTGTTGCTCATGAGTCCTCCCGGGATGTGGAGCGGCGCAGTAATGTGGGACTTCGGAGGGCACGCTCGCCCGCGATGGATTCCGCGCGGCCGGCCGTCGGAATCGCCGGCCAGGTGACGGATCCCTCGGGCATGCGGTCGCTGATGCGGCGCTGGGCGACGGGCAAGTAGGCGGGGCTTTCGGGCAGGTCGTACTTCTCGCGGCGCCCGTAAAGTTGCGCCAGCCCGTCCTGGTACAGCAGCACCCACTCGCGCTGCTGGTCCTGCCATTGCATGACGGCGACCGAGTGCGGAAAGCGGCGATCGACAAGCACCAGGTCGGGCTCGCCGTAGTGCAGCACTTGCGTGGGATCGAGCGGACCGGAATCCGGGCTGCGGTAGCGCTTGCCCCCGGCTCTGCCCAAGATGAAGTCGAAGTTCATGTCGACCACTTCCTGCGGATAGCAGGTGCGGAAGCGGCCGTCGAAGGAGACCTTCACCTGCGGCGCCAGCGCCGCGATGGCATACTGGGCCCAATTGAACGACACCACCAGCTTGCCCGAGATGTCTTGCTCGGCCATGTAGGCGACCGCGTCAACGGGGTAGGAACTCCGCTCGACGGGCAGATCGCCCAGCCGGGTGCTGAGCTTGCCGATCAAGAGCACGAACGTGAAAGCCAGCCCCACGTACAACAGCCGTGCGGGCCAACGGGAAGTGACCGGCTGCATCGCCAGCGGCTTGCCCTCGGGCGATTTCAGCTCCACCTTGCGAAGCTTGACCAGCCACGACTCAACGTGGACCGGCAGCCAGAAGCCGCACAATAGCGCGAAAAACGCGATGTGCCGTAGGTGCGTGACGGCCTGCCACAGGACAATGGCCATCACGGCGTATTTAGTGAAGTCGCGGCGGCGCTCGGACCCGGCCAGGCCGACAATTGCCAGACCGACCAGCAGCGCAAACGCAAGGAAGAAGTCGTCGGTGAGCGAGGGAGCGGACCATTCGCTGATCTCGGGCCGCGGCTGGCCGAGCGAGCCGATCATCCACTGGTGCAGCCCTGGCCCGTAGGGATTGATCAGCGTGGCCAGTGCCGAGACGATTCCCACGGCGGCCAACTTGCCGACCATCGGCCAACCGGCGCGGCCGCGTTTCACCAGCGCTTCGATGCCGCGTCCGGCCAGGTAAACGCCCAGCACGCACAGCCCTGCCACAAAGCCGCCGTGGGAGTTGGTCCACACGACCATCACCACAGGCACCGGCAACAGCCAGCGGAGGTGCGCCTCGCCAGACTCGCTCCACCGCGCGAACGCCTTTTCCAGCAGAGCCATCAGTACGGCGAAGCAGACGAAGCTCAGCAGTTGCGGTCGCATCGACCAAAACGGCGTGAGGTTAAACGCGACGAGCAGTAACGTGGCGCACAGCGCGAACATGCCGACGCACTGCCGCTGGGCCGCGCGAATCATCAGCCAGATGACAAACAGTCCCAGCAGGCACTTGGCGGACATCAGTCCCACGGGCCCCAGGTGGCGATAGCCGAGCGCCAGGGCAATCTCGCTGAGGTTCTCGTGATTGACCCAACGGTGATCGGGCGCGGTGAACGTGTGAGTGGCGGTCTGCGGAAGTTCGCCGTCGGCCAGCAGCTCTTCGCCGTACAGCACGTGTCCCCAGAGATCGGGGTCCACCATGTTGGGCGAGAGGGCAATGGCGCAGGCCAGGATCATGGCCGCGTAAAATCCGCCGGAGAGCCAGCGGTCTTGGTCGTCACTCGGGCACGAATTGGGCGCGGAGGGAGTCATGGCAACCTGGCAAGCGGTGAGGTAGGACGTCGCGCGTGCGACTTTTGAAACCTAGCTCACCTCGGTGCAGGTGCCGGACGCATTCGCGGGAACTCTCGCCGGCAAAACCGCTACAGGCGGGAGGAGTGGAACTGGTGGTAGGGTCCGCTGTGCGGACCATCAGTCGCGGAATTCACAAGAATTCCGATCGCCGTCGGGTTCGGCTGAACCCCTGC
The DNA here is from genome assembly GCA_040880125.1 of Pirellulales bacterium. GTDB lineage: Bacteria > Planctomycetota > Planctomycetia > Pirellulales > JBBDJB01 > JBBDJB01. The sequence goes on from JBBDJB010000037.1 coordinate 15,300, forward strand.
GAGCGCGAGGTACACGCCGTCTCCTTGGGCCTCTCCCCGAGGGAGAGGGAGCTGTCGATCGGTCCGCTGGAAACCCGCTGTGCGGACCGAATCCAACGCCCCATGGTCCGCACAGCGGACCCTACCCCGTGGCACCCGTCGCTCAAACACGCGAGAAACCGCAAGATTCTGCTATTTACGCGCAGGGGGCTTCTGCGCAAAATACCGCCTCGCGGACGGCCGCCGAGATTCTGCTCGTCGGCCGAAGGCGGCTCGCGGGGTTCGTGCAAGCGACCCCGACCGGTCAAGGAAGACCCTACCTCAGCAAGGAGTGCTGAACGTGAGAACGCCCCTGATTTCGGCCATGCTCATGGCCGCGGTGTTGTTGTTTTGCCCGCTCGCCGTCAACTTACCTGCCCAGCAGGCATCTGGCGTCGCAGGCGGCCAGGCCCCGCCCGCTTCGCCCAGCGCGCTCGCCCAGCGGTATCACATCGCCGTGGTGGACGTCAGCTACGTGTTCAAGAACTTTCAGCGGTTCACCACGCAGATGGACGCGATGAAGGTGGACGTCGAAGCGATGGAAGGCGTCCTAAGCAAAGACCGAGACGCTATCAACGCACTGCAGACGGAGATGAGTACATTCAATCCCGGTTCGCCGGAATACAAGCAGCGCGACGAGCAACTCGCCCAGCGGAAGGCCGACTTCAATATCAAGGCCACGCAGAAGCGCAAGGAGTTTCTGGAGCGCGAGGCGAAGATTTACTTTCAGGCCTACCTGGAAGTGGCCGACGCGGTGAAGTTTTACGCGTCAAGCCGGGACATCGGGCTGGTGTTGCGGTTCAATGGCGACATGCCGCCGGATGCCACGCAGCGCGACGAAGTGCTGCGGATGATCAACAAGCCGGTGGTCTACCAGAACGGCATCGACATCACACCCGACATTTTGGCTCTACTGAATCGCAGCGCCGGCGGGCAGGGCCAGGCGACTCGGCCGAACGCGATTCCGGGCCAGCCGCTCCGTTAGTCTGCCGGGTGCGGGCACAGACATGAATGTGTGTGCCCTCGGGGGAGGGGACCCACGGAAGTGACGGTGGAACCTCTCCCCGGCCCTCTCCCAAAGGGAGAGGGCGCATTGCCAGACAGGAATGTCTGTGCCACCAAATAGAGGGCACCGACGAATGTCTGTGCTATCGGGAAGGGGATCGGAAGAAGTGGCTGCTAAACCTTCTCCCCGGCCCTCTCCCAGAGGGAATTGGAGTTCACCAGGGATCGGCAACAAGCTATGCAACTTCTTCGCAATCAGCAGACGATCGGCTGCCCGGCGGCAGTCCAAGGATTCGGATACTGGAGCGGGCGCGATGTCCGCGTAGAGTTTCGCCCTGGTCCGCCCGACTCGGGGATCGTTTTCTACCGCTCCGACGTTTCCTCGCCGGCTCCCATTCCCGCCACGGCCGCCAACCGGATCGAGATCCCGCGTCGCACCACCGTCACGGCCCGGGGCGTTCGCGTGGAGATGATTGAGCATGCCATGGCGGCTCTTGCGGGATTGGGCATCGACAACTGCCAGGTGTGGGTCGACCAGGAGGAGATGCCCGGCCTGGACGGCTCGGCGCTGCCGTTCGTCGAGGCGCTCGACCGGGCGAAGATCATATCGCAGGACGTTCCACGCCGACGGCTGGTCATCCGCGAGGTGACCCGGTTGGGCAATGACGACGTGTGGATCGAGGCTCGCCCCAGCCGCACGCCCGGCTTGACGGTCAAGTTCCGGCTCGACTATGGCAGCGCGGGCGCGATCGGGCGGCAATCGCTCGAACTGACCGTGACACCGGAAGTCTTTCGGAAACAACTGGCCGCCAGCCGCACCTTCGTGTTAAAGGAAGAGGCCGACTGGCTGCGGCAGCAGGGGCTGGGGCAACGCGTAACGCCCGCCGATCTGTTGATCTTTGGACCCGACGGCCCGATCGACAACGAGCTGCGCTTCCCCGACGAATGCGTCCGCCACAAGCTGCTCGACGTGGTCGGTGACTTGGCGCTGAGCGGCTGCGAGCTGTGGGGCCACGTCATCGCCCACCGAAGCGGGCATCGCCTCAATGCGGAGCTGGTCCGCGTGCTGCTTGCCGAGGGCGAGCTGGTGGATCAGCGGCGGCGTTCGGCCTGACGCGACGGAGACATGCACGTGCGCCTCGCACTGGATCAACCTTCCCACGCGGAGCCGCTCGATGGCCACTTACGTCGCTGATCACGTATCGCTTCATCCGCTCGCCCAGATCGACGACGACGTGGAGATCGGCCCGTTTTGCGTCATCGGGCCGCACGTTCGCATCGGGTGCGGCACCCGGCTGGTGGGCCACGTGACCTTGATGGGACACGTCTCTATCGGTCGCGACAACGTCCTTTATCCGAATGTCGTGATCGGGGGCGAGCCGCAGGACATCAGCTACCGCGGCAGCGACACCCGCGTCATCATCGGCAACTCGAACGTGTTTCGAGAAGGTGTCACCGTCAACCGCGGCACCGAAAAAGAAGACGGCATCACCCGGGTCGGCAGCCACAACTTTTTCATGGCTTGCTCGCATGTCGCGCACGACTGTCTGCTGGGTGACCATATCGTGCTTGCCAACGGTACGCTGCTGGGCGGCCACGTCCACGTGCACGATCATGCCTCGCTCTCCGGCGCGGTGGCCGTCCACCACTTCGCCACCATCGGCAGCTACTGCTTCGTGGCCGGGCTGAGCCGCGTGCTGCACGACGTACCGCCTTACACGCTGGTCGAGGGCATTCCCGCGCGGCCACGCTGCATCAATATCGTCGCCCTGAAGCGCAACGAGTTCAGCGCCGAGTCGATCAACTGCCTGGTCGCCGCGCACCGGCTGATCTATCGGGCGAAAGTCGGGCTGGATCACGCCCGGGAGATTATGCGCAGCCACGATCAGCTCGTGCCGCACGTCAACGCCCTGTTGACATTCATCCAGGACCAGCAAGAGGGCCGCCACGGGCGCGGCCGCGAACGCAGGAGGGCAGCGTGAGTCACTTGCGATTGGGCGTCATCGGCGCCGGACATCTGGGGCGGATCCACGCGCGGCTGGCCGCGCAACTGCCCGGTGCCACGTTGGTCGGCGTGGCCGATCCCGACCCGACGGCACGCGCGCAAGTCGCTGAGCAGTTGGGCGTGGCGGTGACGCCGGACTATCGGGCGCTGGCGGACCAGATCGACGCGGCCATCGTCGCCGCCCCCACGACGCTGCACCACGACATCGCCATCGAATTGGCGGCGCGAAAGATTCACCTCTTGGTCGAGAAGCCGCTGGCAAGCGACGCCCGGCAAGCGGCGGCGATCGTCCGCGCGGCCGCCCGCAGCAACATCGTGCTGCAGGTGGGACACGTCGAGCGGTTCAACCCGGCGCTGGCGGTGGCACAGCCGCACGTCAGCGAACCGAAATACATCGACGCGGTCCGTTGCGGCGGCTACACGTTCCGCTCCACCGACGTGGGCGTGGTGCTCGACCTGATGATCCACGACCTGGACATCGTCCTGTCGCTGGTCCGCTCGCCCGTGCGGCGCGTGCAGGCGCTGGGCCTGGCCGTGCTTGGGCCGCACGAGGACGTCGCGCAGGCGCGTCTTGAGTTCGACAACGGGTGCGTCGCCAATCTGGCCGCCTCGCGCGTCAGCTACGCGGGCCGGCGCGAGATGCAGGTGTGGACGCCGCAAGGATTCGCCTCAATCGACTTCGCCGCCAAAAGCACCACGCTGGTTTCCGCCGCCGAACCGATCGTCGAGCGCGAGTTCGACCAGCGGCAGCTCAGCCCGGCGGAGAAAGAGCACCTTAAGTCGCACCTGTTCGAGGAGGTGTTGCCGCAACGCACCGCCGCCGGCATCGATCGCAACGCCCTCGCGGACGAGCAGCAGGACTTCGTCGATAGCATACGCCACGGTCGAGCACCGCGTGTGAGCGGCGAGCAGGCCGCCAAGACGATCGCTTTGGCCGAGCGGGTGCTGGAGAGCATCGCCCGACACCAGTGGGACGGGCACGCCGCCGGACGACTCGGGGCGATGGCCATCCCGGCCACGCCAATTCTGCGGGCCCCCCTCTGGACCGGCCATCCGCTCCCCAGCGACGCGCAACGCGAAGCGGGCTAGAGTTCTATGCAGTCCGTTGCCGGACTCGTCAGAGTTCAGCCGGCTATCAACCTCGCCAAGTTCGGAGCAAAGCTCCTCACGGCTCGCAAAATAACGACTTA
>JBBDJB010000038.1:0-19351 GCA_040880125.1 Pirellulales bacterium
TTAGACTGTCACCCATGTGTCCGAACATGTGTTACCCATGTCACCGGTCCAAACACGGGGCCAGCCGTGGCACCCTACCGAAAGTCGATCATGAACGATCGTGTAATGCAATTTCGAGTCGGGGTCGTCGTGGTGGCCACGCTGCTGATCACGGCCATCTTGATCCTGGTCAGCAACAGGCGGTTGCCGATTATATCGCCCGGCCGGTACACGATCTATGTGAAGCTCCCGCAGGCGCCAGGCGTCTCCACCAATACGCCGGTGCGGAAAAATGGTTTGACCGTAGGCCGGGTGGAGGACGTCCAGTTCACCGACGACGGCAACGTGCGGTTGACGCTCGGCATCGACGAAGGCGTAAAGATCCGGCGCGGCGATCAGTTGCGCGTGCGGGCGTCGCTGTTGGGCGACGCCGTGCTCGACTTTGTCCCCGGCGGTCGAGTGCCGCCTGCCGGACAGCCGCCCGGCGGCGCATCGGACGGCAGCCAGGTGCGGCGCAGCGACCAATTCGTGAAGCCGGCCAGTCTAAACCTGCAAGTCGAGGATCTCCCGCCGGAGGACGACGTCGTTGAGCCTGGCGAAACAATTGAGGGCGTCGTCGTGGCCGATCCGCTGGAGATTTTGGCCAACGTCGAGGATAACCTCATCGAGGCTATCGACTCGGTGCGCGACGCCGGCAACAGCATCGACCAGCTCGCGGATCGCGTGAACGATCTATTGGAAGGTAACGACGAGCAGATCACGAGGATCATCACGAAGACCGAAACCGCCCTGGACAATTTCAACACGGCGATGAGTACGTTCGATGAGTTCCTCGGCGATGAAGAGCTGCGGGCGAATCTGCGCCGCAGCCTGGAGGGCTTGCCCGAACTGCTCACCGAAACGCGCGAAACCGTGCAAGGCATCCAGCGCACCGTTCGCGTGGCCGAAGAGAACCTGGAGAACCTTCAGGGGTTCACCGGGCCGCTAGGTGAGAGCGGACAGCAGCTCGTTGACAAGGTCGAGTCGAGCGTCTCCCACCTGGACGAGATCCTGGAGAACGTGGCGGCCCTGTCCACGTCCGTCAACAATCCGGAGGGTTCCGTCCGGCAGTTCCTCGACAACCCGGACCTATATCAGAACCTGAACCAGGCGGCGGCGAATATCGAGCAAGCCTCGCGGCAATTGAAGCCGACGCTGCACAACGTCCGCGTATTCACGGACAAGATCGCCCGCGACCCCGGCCGCATCGGCGTCTCCGGCGTACTGCGCCGCGAGAGCGGCGTAAAGTAGCTGTTTCGCCGTAGCGTCCGCTGTAGCTGAAATAGCGAAAATTCAGCCGCCCGCCCTGAAGCTGGATTCGTGAGAATTCAGCCGACGTTGAGGTGGCACAGACATTCCTGTCTGTGCGTAGGGTCCGCACGGGCGCCCTCTCCCTCTGGGAGAGGGCCGGGGAGAGGGTGTCTTGGCTGCTGCACAGGCGTTCTTAATTGCGCCTCCGTCAGCCCTGACTCCGACCCCCGTCAAACGGTGTACTTTGCCGCCACGGACCTTTATAATGGGGTGTGGCAAGCCGGCCCCGTCGCGCCGGCAAGCCCACGGCGAGAGAGACTCCCGCTACGACCACCACGTAGTTGACGAACCTGCCTTGGGGGCCTCGCCGAGAACAGCCAATTCGACGGCGTGAGCCTTGAGCGGCTGGGTCCGCTCGCACAGATGTCCGCCGTGGCGTACTGGCCAAATGTCGCCGCCGGCGATTAGAGTAGTCTGAGGACGAATCGATCGTGGGGCACCGGCAACCTCCCTTGCCTAGCTCAACAAAAGGAACGGACGATATGCTTTCGTGGTTGCGTCCTCGCCAACAGTCGCTTCGAGTCCACCGCGGCCTTCGCGTCGTCACTGTGCTGGCCGTGATGCTCGCCTTCCTCGGGCAGCCGTACTTTGGCCAGCAGACGCGCGCGATGGCGCAAGATGAGGCGAAGCCCCCACCGTCCGCCGGCGAAAAGCAGCCCGCCGCTGAAAAGAAGATCAGCTTCAACCGCGACATCCGGTCGCTGCTCTCGGACAACTGCTACGCGTGTCACGGTCCTGACGAGGCTCACCGTGAGGCCGGCCTGCGGCTCGATGAAGAGGAAAGCACGCTGGCCGAGCTGGAGTCCGGCTCGATTGCGATCGTCCCGGGCGACAGCGCCGAAAGCGAACTGGTGCGGCGCATCACGGCCGAAGACCCATTCGTGCGCATGCCGCCTGCCGACAGCGAGAAGGAACTGACGCCCGGCGAGATCGAGCTGATCACGAAGTGGATCGACCAGGGCGCGCAGTGGCAGAAGCACTGGTCGTTTGTCGCGCCGCAACGTCCTGAGCCGCCAGTCACCGCGCATGAGCCGCTTGTCCGCAACCCGATCGACTCGTTCATCTTCGCCAGCGCCGTAGAGGCGGGTATGTCCCCGTCTCCGATCGCCGACAAGACCACGCTGATCCGCCGCGTCACGCATGACCTGACCGGTCTGCCGCCGACGCTCGGGGAGATCGACGACTTTCTGGCCGACGAATCCCCGGAGGCTTACCGCCGGGTCGTGGAACGGCTGCTCAATTCACCCCGCTATGGCGAGCAGCGCGCCCGTTTCTGGCTCGATGCCGCCCGTTACGGCGACACGCACGGCCTGCACTTGGACAATGAGCGCTCGCTGTGGCCCTATCGCGATTGGGTCATCGAGGCCTTTAACCGCAACATGCCGTTCGACCAGTTCACGATCGAGCAGCTCGCCGGCGACCTGCTGCCCGATCCGACGCTCGATCAGCGGATCGCCACCGGGTTCAATCGCTGCAACGTCACGACCAGCGAAGGCGGGTCGATCGACGAGGAGTACTACGTCCGCTACGCGGTCGACCGCGTGGAGACCACTTCGACCGTTTGGATGGGCCTGACCACCGGCTGCGCCGCCTGTCACGATCACAAGTTCGACCCCGTCACACAGAAGGAGTTCTATCAGCTCTTCGCGTACTTCAACAGCATCGAAGAGAAGGCGATGGACGGCAATGCGCTGTTGCCGCCGCCGACGGTAAAGGTTCCCACGCCCGAGCAATCCACGGCGCTCGCGCAGCACGAAGCCCGCGTTGCCGAGATTCGGCAGCGGATCGAGCGAGAGCTGGCCAATTACCAGTATACCGACCCCGGCGAAGGCACTGCCCAAGCCGAGGCTCCCGGCCGCGCCGATTACATCTGGCTGGACGACACGCTTCCCGAAGGGGCCAAGCCCGAGGGCGACGGCCCCGAGCCGTGGCGATTCGTCTCCGCCGACGAGCATCCGGTCCATAGCGGAAAGCAAGCGACGGTCCGCACGGCCGACGCCCGTAGCCAGCACTACTTCACCGGCGCCCAGCCGGGCATGCGAGTGGGCGAGGGCGATACGCTCTTCGCGCACGTCTATCTCGATCCATCCAATCCGCCGCGGGAGATCATGCTCCAGTGGAACGACGGCAGTTGGGAGCACCGCGCGATCTGGGGTGAAGATTTGATTGAGTGGGGCACGGCCGATTCGCCGAGCCGGCTGGCGATGGGCGCGCTGCCCGAGCCCGGCGGCTGGGTACGGCTGGAAGTCGAAGCCGCCAAAGTCGGCCTCGCGCCCGGTGCCGTAGTCAACGGGATCGCCTTCACTCAACACGGCGGTACCGTCTATTGGGACACCGCGGGCATCGTCACGCAGACGCCGCAAGACGGGCGGCAGTTCGAGTCGCTCGCCGCCTGGGCAGCGCTGGAGCGCTCGCGCGAGGATTCCTCGCTGCCGCGCCCCGTGCAACGCGCCCTCCGCACCGAGCCGCAGCGGCGCAGCGCCCAGCAAGAGGATCGCGTGCGCCACTACTTCATCGAAAACGTCTACGCCCCCGCCCGGATCATCTTCGAGCCGCTGCACGAGCAGCTCGCGCAAGAACAGCAGAAGCTCGATGAGCTGAACAAGCAGATTCCCGGCACGATGGTGATGGACGAGATGGACCAGCCTCGCGACGCCTTCGTGCTGATCCGCGGCGAATACGACAAGAAGGGCGACAAGGTGGACCGCGGCGTGCCGGCCATTTTTCCGCCGCTTCCCGAGGACGTGCCGAACAACCGCCTCGGCCTGGCCCGCTGGCTGGTCGATCCCGCGCATCCGCTCACCGCCCGGGTGACGGTCAATCGCTTCTGGCAGCAGCTTTTCGGCACCGGTCTGGTGAAGACTGCCGAGGACTTCGGCGTGCAGGGCGAACGGCCCTCGCATCCGGAACTGCTCGACTGGCTGGCCACGGAGCTGGTGCGCAGCGGTTGGGACGTGAAGCACATGGTCCGCCTGATGGTCACCTCGCACACCTATCAGCAGCAATCGCGGATCACGCCGGAGATGCTCGAAATCGATCCGGCCAACCGTCTGCTCGCCCGTGGTCCGCGCTACCGGATGGATGCGGAAATCGTCCGCGACACGGCCCTGTCCATCAGCGGACTGTTGGTGGACGACATCGGCGGCCCGAGCGTGAAGCCGTATCAGCCGCCGGGCCTCTGGGAAGTCGTCGGCTACACCAGCAGCAACACGGCCAAGTTTGTCCAGGACCACGGCGAGAATCTGTTCCGCCGCAGCATGTACACGTTCTGGAAGCGGACTTCGCCGCCGCCGACGATGCTGATGTTCGATGCCCCGTCGCGCGAAACCTGCACCGTCCGCCGCGCCCGGACGAATACGCCGCTGCAGGCACTGGCCCTGATGAACGACACGCAGTATGTCGAGGCATCGCGCCATCTGGCCCAGCGGATGATGACCGAAGGCGGCTCGACGCCGGACGAGCGGATCGCCTTCGCTTTCCGCCTGGCCACCGCCCGGCAGCCGGGCGCCGACGAAGCCCAAGTGCTACTGGACGTATATCAGGATCACCTGGCGGAGTTTCAGGCCGACCCGGAGGCCGCGGCAAAGCTGATCGCCGTCGGCGAGACGCCCCGCGACGAGTCACTCGACCCGCCGCAGTTTGCCGCCACGACGATGGTGGCGAGTTTAATATTGAACCTCGACGAGACGATCACCAAGCAATAAGCACGTTCGCAAAGATAGCGGAATTCGCAAGAATTCAGCCGGTGGCACAGACATTCCTGTCTGTGCGTGACAAGCTTTGCTGAACTCTCACGAGTCCAGCTACGAAGCGGCTGAACTTTCACAAGTTCAGCTACACGAGTCCAGGAACAAGTTATGAATCCACAGCGCGAACACGAACTGCTCGTCACGCGACGGCATTTCTTCGGACGCACCGCCACGGGCATCGGCACCGCCGCCTTGGCGTCGCTGCTCAATCCGCAGCTTCTGGCCGGCGCCGCCGCGTCCGAACAGGGCGGAGGCGTGCTGGACCAGCCGCACTTCAAGCCGAAGGCGAAGCGGGTCATCTACTTGTTCATGTCCGGTGCCCCCTCGCAGATGGACATGTGGGATTACAAGCCCAAGATGAACGACATGTTCGACAAGGATCTGCCCGAGTCGGTCGTGATGGGGCAGCGTTTCACCACCATGACCTCCGGCCAGTCGCGGTTTCCCATCGCACCGTCGATCTTCAACTTCCAGCAGCATGGCAAGACTGGCACCTGGGTCAGCGAACTGCTGCCACACACCGCCGGCATCGTCGACGACATCGCCCTTGTCAAAACGGTCAACACCGAGGCCATCAACCACGACCCGGCCATCACCTACATCCAGACCGGCAGCCAGCTTCCCGGCCGGCCGAGTATGGGCGCGTGGCTCTCCTACGGCCTGGGGTCGATGAACGAGGATCTGCCGGGCTTCGTTGTGCTGCACTCCACCTGGAGCGCCAAGCGTGACGCCCAGGCACTGTATGCCCGGCTATGGGGCGCCGGCCTTTTGCCGTCGGAACACCAGGGCGTTTCGCTCCGATCGCAGGGCGACCCGGTGCTGTATCTTTCCAATCCGCCGGGCGTCAGCGAAGCGGCCCGCCGCCGCATGCTCGACGGTCTGGCTTCGCTCAACCGCAAGCAGTACGAGACATTCGGCGATCCGGAGATCAACACCCGCATCGCGCAGTACGAGATGGCTTACCGGATGCAGACCTCCGTGCCGGAACTGCTCGACTGGTCGGACGAGCCGAAGCACGTGCTGGACATGTACGGCGAGGACGTGCACAAGCCGGGCACCTTCGCGGCCAACTGTCTCTTGGCGCGGCGGCTGGCCGAGCGAGACGTCCGCTTCACACAAGTCTTCATCCGCGGTTGGGACCAGCACGGCAATCTGCCCTCGGACATTCGGCTCATGTGCAAGGACGTTGACCAGGCGTGCGCGGCACTGGTGACCGATCTGAAGCAGCGAGGCATGCTCGAGGACACACTGGTCGTCTGGGGCGGCGAATTCGGGCGGACCGTGTACTGCCAGGGCGGACTGTCCAAGACCAACTACGGCCGCGATCACCATCCGCGCTGCTTCAGCGTCTGGATGGCCGGCGGCGGCATCAAGCCCGGCATCACCTACGGCCAGACCGACGAATTCAGCTACAACGTCGTGGAGAACCCGGTGCACATCCACGACCTGAACGCCACCGTGCTACACTGCCTGGGCATCGACCACGAGCGGCTCACCTACCGCTTCCAGGGCCGCGATTTCCGCCTGACCGACGTGCACGGCAAGGTGGTGCAGGATCTGCTGGTGTAGGCGGTGGCGTAGACACTCTTGTCTGTGCTGAAACAGATTCCCCTCCCTTCGGGAGGGAACAGAGAGAGCCTTCCGCTTTCTTCAGAGGCTGCGCTGAGCGACGGGACGAGGTAGCGATTGGCAGAGATGCAAAGCAGTGGATTTCGCTCAACGACGAAACCCTCTCCCCGGCCCTCTCCCAGAGGGAGAGGGAGTAAAAGGGCCTTCCGCCTCCTCAATCGCTTCTTGCTTGATCGAGCCTCTCCAAACACTCCGCGTAATACTCCGACGCGCTGCTGACCACAAATCGCCGCGACGTCAGCCCGGTCACCTCGATCTCGATTCGCAGCACCTCCAGCGGAAGCGACTCGGCGACGCGGTCGGCCCATTCGATGAATGTCCAGCCCGGTGACTCGAAGTACTCCTCCGGCCCGAGCGCTTCGAACTCGTCCAAGTCCTTCAGCCGGTAGACGTCCAGGTGCGTCAGCGACCGCTCCCCGTGATATTGCTGCACGAGCACGAACGTGGGGCTGACGACGGTGCGCGGATCGATACCGACTGCTTGCGCCACCGCGCGGACCAGCCGGGTCTTGCCGGCCCCCAGCGTACCGATCAGCGCCACCACGGCCCGCTCCGGCAACGCCGCCGCCAGCAACTCCCCCAGGCGGTCCACCGCCGCCTCGCTCGGCGCGTCGAAAGTCCACGTGCGCGTCATCACAGGCGGTGCTCGTACCCGGTCGGTTCCAACGGGCGGCGATCGCCGGCGGCATCGCGCTGCCATAGGCCAGGCTCGGAGACAAACCGGCCGATGCACGTGAGCGGAATGCCCAGCGGCTGATCGGCCAGCATCCGCTCGGCGTCCTCTAGCGGTACGGCTAGGACGAGCTCGAAGTCCTCACCGTCGCCCAGTGCGTGGTCCAGGGCCGTGCGGCCGTCGGCCTTTTGCGCCGCCAGTCGCCGGGCGTCCTCGTGAACCGGAACGGCATCCAGCTCGACCACGGCCCCGCAGCCGCTTTCGGTACACAGCCGCGACAGATCGAGCGCCAGTCCGTCGCTGACGTCGATGCCCGCGTGCAACTGGTAACGCTCGTGCAATAGCATCGCCTCGCGCACGCGCGGCTCGACGTCTATATGCCGGGCGAGAATGCTCCCGCCAAAGGCTCCGGTCACGAGGATGGCGTCGCCGGCCTGCGCACCTTTGCGCGTGAGCGGGCCGCGCGGCGGCAGCTCGCCGATGGCGGTGACGCTGATCACCAACCGCCCGTCCCAACTATTGGTATCGCCGCCAGCGATGGCGACGTCGAACCGTTCGGCCAGCGGCAGCATGCCGTCGTAAAGTTGCTTGGCGATCTGCAGTCCGTCGCTCCGCGGCAACACGAGCGAAACAATTGCCGCGATTGGCCGCGACGCCATGGCCGCCAAGTCGCTCAAGTTGACGGCTAGTGACTTGTGGCCGACCCGGCGGAGGTCGACTTCGTGGAGTTGAAAGTCCACACCGTCGGTGAGCAGGTCGCTCGTAACCACGCAGCCGGGAGCCGCCAGGTGCAGCACGGCCGCATCGTCACCGAGACCCAGCGGCGCACGCGGGTCGGCGGCGATACGCTCGCGCAAATGGCGAATCAGTTCCGACTCCATGCGATTGAGCCACGGCAAGAGGCAAGGGAAAGCCCGTGGACGCTGCGAACGGGAACTGCAGCGGCCGCTGGCCATTATGCCGGGGCAGGGCAGGGCGGTTCAACCAGCAAGGTCGATAGATAGTGGCACAGACATTCCTGTCTGTGCTTGCAGAAGCAAAGCCCTCTCCCCGGCCCTCTCCCAGAGGGAGAGGGAGATTAAACTACCGTGCCGGCGGCGTGGTGTGGCTGGCGACGGAGAGCAGACCATAAAAGGTCTCGTTGCCCCGCAGGATCCACAGCTTGATGGGATCGTAAGCGGCCAGGTCTTCGCGCTTCAGCACGTAGCTGACGTTCTCCAGCGAAACCGTCTGCCAGCGGTGAATTCCAACCAGGATATCGCCGCTGCGGATGCCCTCGCGGTAGGCTGGGCTGTCCGGCCGCACGTCGGTGATCGAAAGTCCGCCGCGATAGTAGCTGGAGTGCTCCCGGAACTGCTGCGGGGGGATCGGGCTGAGCCGCAGGCCGAACATCTCCCAGCTCCGGTCGTCCAAGTTGCGAGGGCCAGCGGAGGCTTCGGCGAGTACCAGGTCGAGCGCGAGCGTGCGGCCGTCCCGGAGCGCTTTTACCTCAATCGGCGTGCCGACCTGCCGCCCCAATAGGGCCCGTTCCAAGTCGAGCGGGATACGCAGTTGCCGGGCATCGACCGACGTGAGCACGTCGCCCACCTGCAGGCCGACTTCCGCCGCAGGGCTATCGGGCTCGACGGCCGTCACGACCAGGCCGCCGTCCTTCTCCTCGGTCGTCACGCCGTGCCGGTGGCGGTCGATCTGCCGGATGCTCATCAGCCGCGCGGTGACTTCCAGCACCTTGTCGACCGGAATCGCGAAGGCGATGCTCTGCGCGCCGGCCCGGACGGCCACGTTTACGCCGATCATCTCGCCGTAGATGTTCAGCAGCGGACCGCCCGAGTTGCCGGGATTGATGCCGGCCGAGGTCTGGATCAAATCTTCGTACTGCTGCGCGTCGCTCACTTGGACAGACCGGTGCAGCGAACTGATCAAGCCGCTGGTGACCGTCTGCTCGTAGCCGAAGGCATTGCCTACGGCGATAACCGGCTCGGCGATCATCAGATCGCTGGACTTCCCCAGCGATATTACCGGCAGGTCGCGAGGGGCGTTGATCTTCAGCACGGCCAGGTCGACGTCGCGATCGTAAGCGACGGTGCGCCCGGTATACGTCGCGCCGTCGGAGAGCGTGACGCGAATGTCGCGAACCTGATCAACCACGTGATGGTTGGTGACAATGTACCCGCGCTCATCGACGATGACGCCCGTGCCCATGCCGTTGACTTGCCGCGGCGCTTCGCCGTGGGCGAACTGCTCCGGCGTAGGCGGAACGCTCTTTTCGCCGTTGATGCTCACCACCGCGGGAATCGCCTTCTGCACGGCGCGGACCATCGGCGTGCGGCGCAGATCGTCGTTCTGCTGGGCCCAAGCGCGATCGGCCGCGCACGCGCACGGCAGTAGACCGCAGATCACAAGCAACGCCATGCGGCGCGAAAGCATCGGCACAAGGGAAGTGCGCATGGAGACGTCCGTCAGCGTGGGGCGGGGGCGGGTGTGCGGGCAAGCGCAAGTTGGAGTGCCGTCGTGCTTTCGCGAGCGACACCGCTGATAAGATCGGCCACCAGCAGGTGGTGCTTAAGCAGCCGGGCGTGCAGCCGTCACAACCCGCCTAATTTGCCGGCAAGTTCCCGCCGCACGTCCGGTTGCCGTTCATCGCTGGCGTTTTGCTGAACGGGGCGGCGAAATGGCTCGCGCGTCAGTCGCTGCGCCGTGCCCGCCAGCCGCTGGCGGAAGCTTCGCGCCGCGGTGCCGCAGCGCCGCCGGTGGAAGACTGTGACGATGAGGCAGGCGTTGCCGGCGACACTTCTCGGTGAGCATCCCCGGCCGGACTTATCGCGGATGCTGGCACGACCGAGTCGGACGGATGAACGGCCCCATTGCGCAACACCGATTGGCCCGCTGGAATCTGCTCCAGCGGCTCTGCCGGCTGAATCCGCAGCGGGGCCGGCTCGGGCGGTTCGTATGCCGGCTCGACGGAAACTCCCGGATGCGTGACCAGGCGAGTCGCCCCCACCGGTCGCGTGGGAACAGGCTGGAAGCGGTAGGTGAGCGGTCCGCCACGGATTTCAGCCAGATCGTGCCCGTGGTGCGGAACGCCTTCGGCCCCGACTCCGATGTCACCATGCGTGCCGCCCAGCAAACTGTCCAGCCAAGCAATTGAGTGACAGCCTCCGCCATGAGCGCCGCCGCAACCTGCCGCCCCATGCCAGCAGCAACCGGAAGCGCACAACAGCAACAGCGCCGCCGCCCGCCAAGCGGCGCAGCTTGATGAACGTACCGTGTTCGATCGCCTTGGCGGCCGCGACATCAAGGTCGTCCAAAAAGTGCTAGCACAGTTGTCAATGCGCATTCGTTCCCGCGAGAGTACCCATCGGCGGTTGCCGGTCGGAATCTTTGGGATAATCGGAAAACTTTGCGCAGGTTCGGTGTCCGGTGAGATTGCGGCGCACTACTCCGACAGCGCAACGCGGCGGGAATTGGGACAGGCACGATGGCAGTCGTCTTCGCCCACTGCGAGCCCGTCGTCCGCATCGAGCCAGTCCCCATTTCCGACGGAGCGACTTTCGCTGTAGGACTACTGACGGTCCGAGTCGCGCTCTCGCAATACGAACGACGGCAGAAGCTGCAGCAGCAGAAATACGGCCAGGACGGCCAGAAGCGCAACATACCAGTATCGGGTCAGCGGGAGACCCAGCGCGTCGCCCAGCGCGACGAGCAACATCAGTAGCAGTCCCAATAGGAGCAGACCGCAACCGGCGGCGCTCATCATGCCTTTGAACGTCGCCGCCTCGCTGGGCCGCTGCTCATATAGCTCAATCGTGCGGCCCTTTTCGACGCTCCGCTCCACAGCATCCACCAGTTCGATCGAACGGGCGGCCCGCAGCCACGCCGTGCCGTCGTCGCCCTGCTCAACAGCCGCGGCCATCGAGTCGATCGCGGCGGCCGCCGAGTCGGGCGCATCGAATGACTCCTCGTTTGCCATGCCACTTGGCGATTCGGCCGCGCGGATTTGAAGCCGCCACGGCCGGTCATCGAACATCGTCAGCACCGCCGCGCCGCTGCCGCCGGCCAACGTGAGCAGAGCGCCCGGTGTTCCCTCCGGCGGCCCAACGGACCATCGCACGCCCAAGCCGTCGCTGGTGGTCATCTGCACCGCCAGGCGGCGATAGGCGGCCTCGTCGCCGCGCATCACGCCCAGCGCCCCCAGCCGCTCGAACGGACCGCAGATCTGCTGGAGCAGATCAATGTCCTGTGCGTACGCCGCCATTACTGCTTCCTTGTCCCGCGCCTCCAGCGTTCGCTCCAGAACCACCTGTTCGAGCATGCCGATCACTTCGGCGTTGCGGCAAAGCGACGCCATCCGCGGCACCGCCGGGTGTGCACTTTGCGGCAAGTACGGCCGCAGCACGCCACGGGTCTCTTCGCGGATCATGTCCAGCTCGAAGTGGAACGTCGGGCTGAGGCATAGCGGATGGACGATCAGCATGGCCACGCCCGCCTGCGCCAACAGCCGCACCTGCTCAATCCGTTCCGGCGACGCACTACGCCCGACGAGCAGGGCGTCAACATGCGATGCGGCCACCAGCGACTCCCACGATTGATCGCGCAGGGCCGCGGGCGCAAGCCGGGCGAGTCGCTCCGCGGCGGCACGGCTCTCGCCGGTCCAGGTCAGTTCGTGTCCCGCGGCAACAGCCGCCTCGGCCAAGGTGATTGCCTGAGGATCGTCTCCCAGCAGTGCGAATCTCATGACAATGGCCAATGGTGGCCGCCCGCCAGCGGTGCAGGCGAAAGAGGGTGAAACGGCGTGACCGCACGCCACGAGCAGAAACCGGCGGAGATCGTGTAGCGTAGCCCCCCACTCGCGGCAGTGTCAACGCACCGCAACCCCCGTTGCCACGATCCATGGTAAGCTCGATAATAGACGCCGGCACGTAACGTCTGCCTTTGCGGCCGCGGCCGCCTTCGTTCAACTTGCAGCCAACTTGCAGGCCAACTTGCAGTATGATGACTGGTCCTTTCCACACAATCCTGCTCGGCCTCCTGCTCGCGCTGTTCTCGGCGTGTGTGTCTGGGGCCGCTGTTGCGCATGCCGACGACCCCGGGGCGAATGGGCCGGCGGCCATCCAGACGCAGCCGACTGCGCAGGGCGCCGCCGAGTCGCGGTCGGCCGAGCAGATCGAGCACTGGATTGCCGAACTGGATAGCGAGCAGTATCTGCGGCGAGAGCAAGCGACCGAGCGGCTGTCCGGCGCCGGGCAGGCCGCGCTTCGGCCGCTCGCCCGGGTGGCGGACGGAAATAACCTGGAGGCGGCCAGCAGGGCGCTGCACGTGCTGCTCGAGATGAGCGAGTCGGCCGATCCGGCCCTGGCGCTGTCCGCGCTGGAGCACATTGCCGGGTTGGAGAACCGGCCGGCCGATCAAGCCGCGGCCATCGCACAGCTCGACGACATGCGGGAGCGAAAGGCCCTGGCCGAAATCGTCCGCTTGGGGGGCGTCGAGCAGCAATCCTACGTCCTGTCTGGCCGCGAGATAAATCGGCATTTGCTCATTGGCTCCAACTGGCAAGGCGGCGACGAGGACCTGAAGCATCTGACACACCTGCGGTCGTTCTACCGCGTCAGCATTCACAGCGCCCCGATCTCCGACCAGGGGCTGAAGCACCTGCACGGATTGAGGCTCGTCGGCAGCAATGGAATTCAGCCACGGCTGGAACTGTATGGAACGAAGGTCACCGCAGAAGCGACCGACGCCTTTCAAGATGCCCACCGCGAGATAGAAATTGACCTCCGCAGCGCCGCCAAGCTCGGCGTGGCCGGTGATCCGCAATTGAACCAGGCGGTCATCACCTACGTCGAAGCCGGCTCGGCCGCCATGGAGGCCGGTATTCACGCGGGCGACGTGATCGTGAAGTTTGAGGATGAGCCCGTCGAAGGTTTCGAGCAGCTCACCGCCATGATTGCCAAACGGCAACCGGACGAAACCGCCAGCCTCGAGATTCGCCGCGGTGACCAGACCGTCGTCAAAACGGTGAAGTTCAAGCGCTGGGAATAGCCGGCGACTCGCCCCCGCGATTATCTAACCCGTGCAAGCGTGATAATCGCGAGATTCCCTTGCACCCTCCCGCTCTCCGGGGCCCGGCGAAATCGCCCCGGAAGGCCGCGCCGAATCCTCGCATTCGCCGAGCGGTCCGGTTAAAATGAAGGCACTTGCTGCCGGCCGTGCGACTGCGCCGTTCGCGCGAGGCTTTCGGAACAGAGTCGTCGTCTCCGCCGGCCCACCGAGTAGCGTCGAGCTTGCCCTCGACTGTCGGTGGATTCAGCAAGCAACTGCTTCGCACCACCTGTGCAAAAGTTCCACGCTTGCAGACAACCGGCACCGGTAGCTTGGAATCGCATCGACTCCACTTCGCCTCGTAGAGAGACATCCACAGTGCGGGCATCGAATTTCGACTGGACCAGGTTGACTGAATCCGCGCGTATGCGGCGCGAGTTGCGCTACCGGCGAATGATCTATCGCCGGCTGGGATTGGAACGTCTCGAGCCGCGGCTGGTGATGTCCGCCAGCACGGTCGACGTCGATCCGCCGTTGCTGCCGACCGAGACGAATGACACTTCCGCCGACGGCGCGCCGATCGCCGCCGCGCTTAGTTCCGCCAACAGCACCAGCAGCGAGCCCGCGCCGGATCTGGTGGCCTTCGCCATGGCTCTCGATGCGGCCGACGTGAAGTTTTACGGTGCGGCCTGGTGCCCGGTCTGCCGCGCGCAGAAAGAGCTGTTCGGCGACGGCGCGCAGTTCCTGCCGTTCATCGAAGTGACAAACGCCGATCGCACGCCCAACCAGATCGCCATCGATGAGGACATCGATAGCTATCCGACGTGGGAGTTCCCCGACGGTTCACGCCTGGAAGGGTTGCAGACGCTGGCGACAATCGCCCAGCGCAGCGGCGTGGCCATCCCGATGTCCGATCAGCCGTTCTTCTCGCCCATCGACGATACCACGCTCCAGATCGGCGCGCCGCTGCACATTCCGATCGACGGATACGACCCGAACGGCGGGCAGTTGACCTACAAGATCACCAGCGATAACCCCAATGTCTCGGTCACGCTGCTCGAAGGGAACCGCAGCGCGCGTTTCAGCGTCGCCGGATGGGGCACCATCACGGCCCAACTGTTTGAAGATCGCGTCTGGCGGGCGACCGATCGGGTGATCAGCCTGGCCGAGAGCCACTTCTACGACGATACGATCTTCCACCGCGTCGTGGACAACTTCGTCATTCAGGGTGGCGATCCTACCGGCACCGGAAGTGGCGGATCGACACTGGGCGACTTCGACGACCAGTTCCACCCGGACCTGGTCCACAATCGGCCCGACCTGCTATCGTTCGCCAACGCCGGCGACGATACGAACGATTCGCAGTTCTTCATGACCGACGCGGCGACGCGGCACCTGGACTCGGACCACTCCGTTTTCGGCCTGATCACCGAGGGCAGCGATATCCGCGCGGCCATCAATGACACGGCGGTCAACAATACGACGCAAAACCGCCCGACCAACCCAGTCGTCCTGGAGTCGGTAGAGATCTTTGAGGACCTGGAAAACGCCGTGTTCATGCTCAAGGCGGCGCCGGGCGCCACCGGCACGGCCAACATCACTGTCGAGGTGGCCGATCAGGACGGCAATACATTTTCGCGTACGTTTCAGGTCACCGTCGGGCAGGATACAAACAACGAGCGGCCGTTTCTGGAGGACATCCCCACCGTCCGCTCGCTCGTGAACGTGCCGGCAACGTTCCAGATTCCGGCGCACGACAACGAAGGCAACGGCGTGTATTTTGACGCCGCCAAACCCGAAACGAGCAGCGTAAATTACACCTTCACGGTCAACAACGACACGGGCATGGTCACGGTAACCCCACCGTCCGGCTTTGTTGGCACGGCAGAGTTCCTTGTCGGCGTCGCCTCGCGCACCGCCAGCGGCGAGCAGGGCAGCAACTTCGACACCCAGCGCATCACGCTCGAGTTCCTTGCGTCTCCTGCCCCGTCGGCCCCCAGCGACGTGGAATTGCTTCCCAGCTTCGACACGGGCACCTCCAATAGCGACAACCTGACCAATCTCACCACGTTGCAATTCCGCGTCAGCGGCGTGACCAACGGCGCCACCGTGAAACTGTTCAGCCAGGGCCATGAGATCGGTTCGGCCACTGCTTCCGGTTCGGTGGTGGTGGTGACCGCCAATAACCAGGAAGTGCTGGGCCACGGCACGTTCGACATCACCGCCAAGCAGACCGTCGGCGGTGTGACTAGCGACGCCTCTGAATCGCTCACGGTCAACATCGACACTTCGCTGCCGGGGCCGTTCTTGAGCGAACCTCCGCTGACCGCGAATGTCGGGCAGCTTTACAGCTTCAACTCCGAAAACTTCTTCGAAGGCGACGTCGTCTATTCGCTCGCCAACGCGCTGCCGGGTATGTCCATCGATTCGCAAACCGGAACGGTTACCTGGACACCCGTACTCAGCCAGTCCGGTCCCAATCCCGTGCAGATTCGGGCTCGTGATGCCGCCGGCAACGTGCGCGACCAGGAGTTCATCGTCACTGTCAACGGTGCTCCGACGCTTGGAGCGATCGACGATCGAACGGTTGTCGGCGGAGAAGCGGTCAGCTTCACCGCCACAATCACCGATCCCAATTCGTCCGGCGATACGCATACCTTCTCGCTCGACTCGGGCGCGCCGACCGGTGCCTCGATCGATCCTGCCACCGGAGCGTTCACCTGGACCACACCCACCGGTGGAAGCCAGTTCGAGTTCGAAATTACCGTTCGCGTCACCGACTCCGGCGGCCTGACGGATACCGAGACGTTCATCGTCACGCTCGAATCGAGTCCCATCCTCGACCCGATCTCGACCAAGGTCGTCGAGGAAGGCGAACTGCTCAGCTTCACTGTCACCGCCGATGATCCAAACCTGCCCGACGACACGCTGACGTTCACGTTACAGGGCGCGCCCTCGGGCATGGAGATCGACGAGGAGACGGGCCAGGTCACCTGGACACCTGCGGCCGGGACGGGCCCGGATTCGTTTGAAGTCACCGTTCGCGTCACGGACGATCTCGGCCAGTTCGACGAGCAAACGTTCACGCTGAACGTGTTGGAGGAGAACCTGCCGCCCGAGATCGACCCGATTCAGGATCCGAGCACGCCCGAGGGTGAAACGCTTACGCTCGACTTCACCGCCGACGACCCGAATCTGCCCAACGACGAGCTGACCTTCAGCCTGGTGGACGGGCCGTCGGCTGCGACGATCGACCCCGAGACGGGTGTCTTTACCTGGACTCCCGGCGAGGCCGACGGACCGGGCGAGTTCGATGTCACGGTGCGCGTCACCGACACCAGCGGCCTCTCCGATACTTTCACAGTTCACGTCGAAGTCACCGAAGTCGAGGAGCCGCCGGTGCTTACGCCCATCGCCGATCAGGAGGCCACCGCCGGCAGCCAGTTCACCCTCTCCGCAGTGGCGACCGATCCGGACGTGCCGGCCGGTACGTTGACTTACTCGCTGGAGGTCGGCGCGCCCGAGGGCGCCGCGATCGACCCCAGCACGGGCCAATTCACCTGGACTCCCAGCGACGCCCAGGCGCAGCAGGAGTTCGACATCACCGTCCGCGTCACCGACTCCACCGGCCAGAGTGATACCGAAACCTTCACGGTCGACGTCGCCCAGCGGCCGATCGCACCGGTGCTGGATGCAATCGCCGATCAGGCGGTCGACGAAGATGAGACGCTCACGGTCAACGTTACGGCGACGGACGCCAATCTGCCGGACGACTCGCTCACCTACAGCCTCGACTCCGGCGCGCCGGCGGGCGCGGCCATCGATCCGGCAACCGGCCAGTTCACCTGGACGCCCGGCGAAGGCGACGGCCCCGGCGCGTTCGACATTACGGTACGCGTCACCGACTCCGACGGACTGAGCGATATCCAGTCGTTCTCGGTGACTGTCAACGAAATCGACCGGCCGCCGGTATTGCAGCCGATCGGCGATCGACTGGCCACCGCCGCGCTGCCGCTGATGTTTTCCGCCGTGGGCACCGACCCCGACGCGCCGGCCCAGGCCTTGCAATACAGCCTCGCCGCCGATGCGCCGGCCGGGGCGACGATCGATCCGGTAACCGGCGTCTTCCGCTGGACGCCCACGGTCGAACAGCGGGGTGACGTGCCGGTGACGATCCTCGTCACGACCTTGGGCGGCAATGGCTTGAGCTCCTCGGAGACCTTCACTATCACCGTCCGCGAGAGCACCGACGACGCGGCGTTCGCGGTCAACCTGGCCGCTCGCACGCTGGCGCTGCCGTCGATGACCGATCGCTTCACGCCGCCGCCTCGGCAGCAGTTGCAGATGCAGTTGAATCTGCCGGCGGCACCGCGGCCTCGCGGCGAGCTTCCCACCGTCGACCTGGCGATTGACACGTTCGCGGAAATCTATGGTGGTGGCGGCAGTCGCCGCACTCGCCCTCAGCCGCCCAACGGCGGCGAGCCGCCTACTCCCGACGAAAGCTCATCCACCGGCCAGGGCGCCACGCAGGCCAGCCAGCAGGAGACGTTCCAGATCAATCCGATCAACCTGCCGGTCGAAGGCTCGGACGAATTGCCCAAACAGCAGTTCCTCGACGTGCCCCGCGACGCCGTGGACCAGGCGATCGCCGAGTGGTTGGCCGAGCATTGGGCGTAACGGTTCTCGCGCCGAACGGGTGAAGTCCGCCGGTCGGAAACCTCGGATCGCTCGGCGGCTCGGTTGGGAGCAAACTTTGTAGGCGGGGCCAGTCGGTCATCCGCGCCGGTCGGCAAAGTCGTATCGGCGAAAGGCACAGCAGCGTTGTCCGCAGCAGCAAGACTCACCGGCATCTTCACGCCCAACATCGTGCCGCTCGATGCGCGGGGCGGAATCCACGAGGCGGAGCTGCGCCGCTACACCGACTGGCTGATCGACCGCGGCGTGCACGGTCTGTATCCCAACGGATCGACCGGCGAGTTCCTTCGCTTCACGCCCGAGGAGCGCCGCCGCATCGCCGCCATCATGGCCGATCAGGCGGCCGGGCGCGTCCCGATCCTGGCCGGCGCGGCCGAGGCCAATGTCAAGGAGACCATCGACGCTTGCGAGTACTACCACACACTGGGCGTTCGCGCGGTGGCCATCGTCTCGCCGTTCTACTACCGGCTCAGTCCCGAGTCGGTGTACGCCTACTTCAAGCAGATCGCGGACCGGTCGCCGATCGATGTCACGCTGTACAACATTCCGATGTTCGCCTCGCCGATCGACGTTCCGACGGTTGAACGCCTGGCGGCCGAATGTCCGCGGATCATCGCCATCAAGGACTCTTCCGGCGACCTGCCGCACATGATTCGCATGATCCGCGCGGTGCGGCCGAAGCGGCCGGACTTCTCCTTCCTGACCGGTTGGGACGCGGCGCTGATGCCGATGCTGCTGGTCGGTTGCGACGGCGGCACCAACGCCACCAGCGGCGTCGTGCCGGAGATCACCCGTAAGCTCTACGATCTGACGATGGGTGGCCAGATCGAACAGGCGCGAGACCTGCAGTACCGGCTGCTGGGGCTGTTCGATGCGATGCTGTACTCGGCCGACTTTCCCGAGGGCTTTCGTGCGGCATTGCGACTGCGCGGCTTCGAAGTCGGCGTCGGCCGCCAGCCGCTCTCCGACGGTCAGCGGATCGAGCTGGACGAAGTCAGCCGCACCTTGCAGTGCCTGCTGGCGGACGAGGGCTTCACGGACGAACCGATTGGCGGCTGTCCCGCCGGCAACGGACAAGTCGATCCGCACAACGTGGAGCAGATCGTCATCGGCGTAATGACCGAACTCAAACGCCGCGGCCTGGCGTAGCCTGGTGGCACAGACACTCCTGACGGTGCGTAGCGTAGGGTCCGCTGTCAGGCTGTGAATTTTTCACCTTGGTGCGCGCCGGATTGAT
>JBBDJB010000039.1:0-91959 GCA_040880125.1 Pirellulales bacterium
TCCGCGCCGCAACGAACGAAAGCCGCATAGATTCACAACCTGTGTGCGGACCATCGTCCGGATGAAATGCGGTGAATTCTTTTCTCGACGCGCCCATTAACAGGCCAGTGGACGAGGATGGTCCGCACAGCGGACCCTACTACTGAGTTTTGTACCCCCTCTCCCCGGCCCTCTCCCCGGAGGGGAGAGGGCGCACATCATCCAGCCCCTTTTCAGTACGCGCATCTTAGCGCTGGCCGGCGAGGATCCAGGCGAGGATGCCCTTTTGCACGTGCAGCCGATTGGCCGCTTGTTGCACGACAATGCTCGTCGCCCCGTCCATCACTTCGTCAGTCACTTCCTCGCCACGTCGCGCCGGCAGGCAGTGCATGAAGTACGCCCCCCGCGGGGCTTGGGAGATCAGCTTCGCGTTGACCTGATAGGCGGCGAAGTCGCGCTTCCGCTGCGAGCGCTGCGACTCCTGACCCATGCTGGCCCAAACGTCGGTATAAATCGCCGCCGCATTGCGAACCGCTTCGGCCGGGTCGTGCGTTACCGTCAATTGGGCATCGGGCGATTCGCTGCGGAGTTGGTCGAAAAACTCGGTCGGAAAGCCGTACCCCTGCGGAGTGGCCACCGTGAGAGACATACCGACCTTTCCGCAGCCGATGGCCAGGCTGCGCGCCACATTGTTCGCGTCGCCGATGTAGGCGAGCTTCTGGCCTGCGAGCGAGCCGAGCGTTTCGCGGAGCGTGTAAAGATCGGCCAGCGCCTGGCACGGATGCGCTTCGTCGGTCAGGCCGTTGATCACCGGGCAGTGGGAATGCCGCATCAGTTCCAGTAGCCGGGCGTGCTCTTTGGTGCGCACGACCATGACGTCGACGTACTGGCTCAATACGCGGCCGAAGTCTTCGATGCTCTCGCGCTTTCCGAAGCCGACGTCGTCGCCCAGGAAGAGGCTGGTTCCGCCGAGGTGGCCCATGCCGGCCTCGAAGCTGACGCGTGTGCGCAGCGAAGGCTTCTCGAACAGCAGGGCCATCACGCGGCCCGGCAGCAACGCTTCGCGCAGCCCCTGTTCGTACTTCGTCTTGAGATCCTCGGTGATCGAGAAGATTCTCTCGATGTCCGCGGGTTGCAGTTCGGTAAGCGTCGTAAGGTGTTTCATTGTAAAAAAGGACGCGGGGTTCGGGGTGCGAATGGAACCGGATCCCGGATCCCGGATCCCGGAACTGTTCGCTACTCGGCGGCTTTGCGGATTACGTCCGCAAGAATGTCACAGCCTTCGTGAACCTGCTCTTCGGTGAGGGTCATCGCCGGCAGCAGGCGAATGACGTTGCCCTGGGTGCAATTGACCAGCAGTCCCGCTTCGAGACACGCCTGGACAATCGGCCCGCCCTCGATGGTCAACTCGGCACCGATCATCAGGCCCAGGTGGCGAACTTCCGCGATGAGCTGGCTCTCCTCGGCCAGCGCATCGAGCCGCTGCCGGAAGACGTCGCCTAGCGCAGTCGCCTGGTCGAGCAGCTTCTGCTCTTCGATCGTCTCGATGGTGGCGATGCCTGCGCGAGCGGCGATCGGATTGCCGCCAAAGGTGGCCGCGTGCATGCCCGGCCGCAGACTGGGGGCGATTTCGCGGGTGGTCAACATCGCTCCGCCGGCGATGCCGCCGCACAGCGCCTTGGCCAGCGTCATGATGTCCGGCGTCACGCCGAAGTGCTGATAGGCGAACCAGTGCCCGGTGCGTCCGCAGCCGCTTTGGACTTCGTCGAAGATCAGCAGCAGCTCGCGCTCGTCGGCCAACTGGCGAAGTCCCTGCAGGAAGCCATCAGGCGGGATGCGGATGCCGCCTTCCCCCTGCACCGGCTCGACCAGGATGGCGGCGGTCTCGTCGTCGGCCAGCCGCTCGACCGCTTCCAAATCGCCAAAAGGTGCATACACAAAGCCGGCGGCCAAGGGGCCGATGCCCTCGTGATACTTCGGCTGCGCGGTGGCGGAAACGGCGCCGAGGGTCCGCCCATGGAATCCGCCTTCGAACGTGATTATTTTGTAGCGCCCACGCGGCGTGTGCAGCCGGGCGAGCTTGATGGCGGCCTCGTTAGCCTCCGCGCCGGAGTTGCAGAAGAACGCCTGGCCGCCGAAGCTCCGCTCCGAAAGCAATTTCGCCCATTGCGCCTGCGGCTCGATGTGCCAGGTGTTGGGCACGTGAATCAACTGGGCCACCTGTTGCTGGACTGCCTCGACGACCGCCGGCGGGCAGTGGCCCAGCAGATTGCAGCCCCAGCCGGGGAAGAAGTCGAGATAGCGATTGCCGTCGCTGTCCCAGACGAGCGAGCCTTCGCCCCGCACCAGCGCCACCGGATAGCGCGTGTAGTTGGGCACCACGTACTGGCGGAACATCTCGACGATCTGTTCGGTGCTCTGCGACTGGGCGGTTGCCATGGCGGGGATTCTCGAAAATGGATTGATTGAGTGCGGCGCTTCTATCTAACGATCTTGCCAAGCCCGAAAGGTGGCACAGACATTCCTGTCTGTGCATTTCATACCTCCACCGTAGGAGAGACCGGTCGATCGCTTCCATGCACGTACACGCACAGAGAGGGCTTTTTTGACCGCGCCGGGTGCCATGTGCGTATTCTCCCTCTCCCTTTGGGAGAGGGCCGGGGAGAGGGTTTTCTTTCTGCTCCGCGTGCCAACTTCGCGACCTCCACTGCGAAGGTCAACATCTGCTTTGCGATAACGAGCCAGTCCCATTTCCAACTTTCCCCGGTGTTAACCGGCCTGTTTGGCGATCTCGGTGCCGACGCCGCGGTTGGTGTAGATTTCCAGCAGCAGCGAGTGGCGCAGCCGGCCGTCGATAATGTGGACCTTGCGCACGCCCTGGTCGAGCGTTTCGAGGCAGGCCTCGACCTTGGGGATCATGCCGGTCTCGATCTGCCCGGAGTCGATCATCGCGCGGGCTTCTTCGTCGGTAAGCGAGTGGACGAGCGACTCGGGGTCGTTCTTGTCGATGCGCACTCCGTTCACGTCGCTGAGAAATACGAGCTTTTCGGCGCCCAGCGCCCGGGCGACCGCCATGGCGGCCGTGTCCGCGTTGACGTTGAGCTTTTGCCCGGCGGCGTCGATGCACATCGACGGGATGACCGGCACCTGTCCGGCGTAGCAAAGGTTGTCGATTGTCTCCCGCTCGACGCGCGTCACGTGGCCGACGTGGCCGAGGTCGATCGGCTGGCCGTCCGCGCCGGTGAGTTGCAGCCGCTCGCCGTACAGCACATTGGTAGTGCTGAAGTTCAGCGGCATGGCCCTGCCGCCGAGCTCCTCAATGCGGCCGGCAATGTACTCGTTTGTCTCGTGGGCGAGCACGCGCTCGACGATTTCGAGGGTTGCGTCATCGGTGACGCGGCGTCCCTGGACGAACCGCGAGGCGATGCCGGCGGTGTCCATCGCCTGGCTGATGGCCGCGCCGCCGCCGTGAACGACCACCGGCCGCATGCCGACGGTCTCCATGAACACGATGTCGATCAGCAGATGCCGCAGCGCGTCGGCGTCCTCCAGCAGGCTGCCGCCGAGCTTAATCACGGTAATCTTATCGCGGAACCGCCGGATCCAGCCGAGGGCTTCAATCAGAACGTCCGCTTTCTGGATCGCGTCTTGCAAAAAAGGGGTCTCCAACCAGTCCAGGGCAGGTGCTGTCAATCGACCGGCCTCCCTTCGCGAGACGGTGACAAGCAGAGTTTGGCGAAACTTGTCATTTTAGGAGTGGTCCGGGGGCTGTCAATTATGGGTGTCGCGGGAACCGGGGTGCGGGATGCGGAACGCCGGAAAAAGTTGCGCACGTCGGGACAAGCCCACCGTGGCACCCACGTACCGAACCCCGGATCCCGAACCCCGCGGTTTTTGAACACCCTTTTATCGGGGAACCCATCTTAGTTTCAAAAAGTCAGCCTCTTTACACGGCGCCAGTAGGTTCAACGGACGCCTTTTCTAAACGGGAGCGTTTTGAGCTGTGTTTAAAAACTCGCCGCGGTGGCAGCAGACGGAGAGTCAAACACGGGCCCGTCATCGTCCTGTGCTCCTCCTTCAGGCCGTCGCTGCGGCCAGCTCCAACCGTGCCGAAGCGCGCCTATGCGTAAGTCGCTCGGCACCACCAACTTCCGATCATATCGCTCCGCAGGGCATTCGTTTTATGGCTTGACGGAAGCACGTTCCGTCGCGTGCATTCTACCAGTCGCAATCGCCTCAGTCAATAAATATGTACATAAATTAGATTATAGTGCGGGGGGTTCGCCTCAGTCCGATAGGGATCAAGACGCACAGCCGTCGCGGGCGGTTCGAAGGAAACGCTGCGCCACCAAGAATTTGTCGATCCTCTGGCTGCTTTTTCACCGAGCATCTGCGTCTGGGCGGTCCATTCCACGGGCCTGCTCGAGCGCTTGCCGAACTCCGTCCCCTGGAACCTGTGCGGCGTTCGTGGCAAGATGGGGCTTGCCCAACTCATTTCGTCGCCCGAACCCACACAGCCGCCCACAAAGCTAATCGATGAGCGAACCTGTCGCAGTGGTCCTGGCCGCCGGAAAGGGCACCCGGATGAAGTCCGAGCTGCCCAAGGTGCTCGTCGAAGTCGGCGGCCGGCCGATGATCGAGTTCGTCCTGGCCGCGCTCCGCCAAGCGGGCGTCCGGCGAATCGTGGTGGTCGTCGGCTATCGCTCCGATTTGGTCCGCGAGGTGCTGGCCGGCGAGGCGGACCTGACGTTCGTCGAACAGACCGAGCAGCTTGGCACCGGACACGCGGTAATGGTCTGCCGCGACGAACTGGCCGGCCACGAAGGGCCGGTGGTGATCCTGACGGGCGACTCGCCGCTGACCCAGGCGGGCTCGTTGCGGAAGCTGCTCGATCTGTACCGCGACGAGCGGCCGGCGTGCATCATTGGCACCACGCATAAGGAGAACCCTGCGGGGCTGGGACGCATCGTCCGCGACGAGCAGGGGAACTTTGTGGCGATCGTCGAGCAAAAAGACACCACCGACAAACAGGCGGCGATCCGCGAAGTGAACATGAGCACGTACGTGTTCCACGGCCCCGAGCTTTTGCACGCGCTGGCGCAGTTGACCACGGATAACGCCCAGGGCGAGTACTATGTGACCGACTGCCCCGGGATCCTGAAGCGCGAAGGCAAGGACGTCCGGGCCCTGGCGGCCCTGGCACCGTGCGAGTCGCTGAGCATCAATACATTCGACGATTTGGCGGCGGTCGAAGCCGAGATGCGGCGGCAGGCCTCCACGGCGTAAGATAAGCACAGACAGGAATGTCTGTGCCACCGGCTGAATTCTTGCGAATTCAGCTACAAACGCTGGCGATCAATTAATCCTTCACCCCAATGACGTCATTTGATTCCATGCACGACCTGAAGATTTTCAGCGGCCGCGCCCACCCGGCCTTGAGCAACAACATCTGCCAGTACCTGGGCGTGCCGCCTGGCAAGATCAGCCTGGGTAACTTTCCCGACGGCGAGATCTCCTGCAAGGTCGAGGAGGATATCCGCGGGCGGGACGTCTTCCTCGTGCAGCCGACCTGCCCTCCGGTGAACGACAACCTGTTCGAGCTGTTGATCATGATCGACTGCGCGAAACGGGCCAGCGCCGAGCGGATTACCGCCGTTATGCCGTACTACGGGTACGCCCGGCAGGATCGCAAGGACGAGGGCCGCGTGCCGATCACGGCCAAGCTGGCGGCGAACATCATCACCCGGGCCGGGGCCGATCGCGTGCTGACGATGGACCTGCACGCCGCGCAAATCCAGGGTTTTTTCGACGTGCCGGTCGATCACCTGTATGCGTCGCCGGTGCTCAACGAATACTTTTTGAAGATGAACCTGCCGGAAGAGGACATCGTGATCGTCAGCCCGGACGAGGGGAGCATCAAGCGGGCGCTGGGGCACCTGAAGCGGCTGGGCGGTCGCGTGGCGATCATCGACAAGCGCCGCAGCAGTGCGGAGGTCACCCGGCAGGAGAACATCATCGGCGGCCCGGTCGAGGGCAAGGTGGCGCTGATCTTCGACGATTTGATCAGCACGGCCGGCTCGATCAGCGGTGCCGCCCGGGTGCTGCACGAGGCGGGCGCCCGCGAGGTTCACGCCGCGGCGACGCACGCGGTACTGTGTGGCCCCGCACTGGAGCGGCTCACGAGCGCGAATCTCGCCAGCATCGTGTTCACCGACTCGATCCCGCTGAAGCCTTCGCAGGTGCTGCCGAAGTCGGAGGTATTGACCGTCGCGCCGCTGCTGGGCGAGGCGATCAAGCGCATCCACCGGAACGAGTCGGTGAGCCGGCTGTTTCGGTAGTCGGACCTTGTCACATATCGTTTGGGAGAAGTAGATGTCGATTAAATACGAACTGATCATCTACTGGAGCGAGGACGACCAGTCGTTCGTGGTCGAAGTGCCGGAGCTTGCCGGTTGCATGGCCGACGGAGAAACGTACGAACAGGCCGTGGTCAATGCGCAACGGGTCATCGAACAGTGGATCGAAACCGCTCGTGAACTGGGTCGCCCGATCCCGGAGCCGAAGGGGCGTTTGATTTACGCCTGACCGGTGAAAAGCGGCTTGCCTCTGGCGTTCGCACAGACATTCCAGTCTGTGCGTACTCAATTGACGGAAGTCGAGCTATGTGCGTGCCGCCGATTCGATACAGGTGTGTTACCCGGGATGCTTAGCTCCGGAGCGCTGGCTGAGCCATTTCTTGAACGAGACCTGGCTTTCGGCGGCAGGCTTGCCGTCGAGAAGATTCTGAACACTGATATCCTCGTCCAGGTCGGGCCAATGGAGGCCGCGACCGTCGCCGATCGGACGCCAATTTGCGCGTTCTTCCGGCGTGCCGTGCGACAGACGCGGATACCAGGCCAGCGGCACCGAAATCGTACGCCCGTCGTTCAGTGCAACGATCAGGTCGGCATCGGTGAGCTTCACATCCGCCGCGGTCGCAGGCTGTTGTTCAACCGATGAAGAATTCATGCCAGCTATCCAATAAGGCTTGCTGATTCTCGGCGATTGTTCTCTCAATATCGGCAATTTCGCCCGCGGGAAACCCGTAGCTACGGGCCAAACGTACGGGCCAAACGTACGGGATCGAGCCAAAACTTGGCTTCGCAGTTATCGCGCTGGACATGCACGTGCGGTGGTTCGTCGCTGTCGGCTGCATAGAAGAAATAACGATGCGGACCGACGCGCATGACCGTGGGCATCCATGTATGGTACGATCACCAAAATACAGGAGCAAGCGCGGCGAGTAGCTCCCGAAGCGTCGTCATCGGCGAATCGTGGGCACAGACATTCCTGTCTGTGGAACAGGTCACCTGAAAAACGGTGCGCGAGCAAGTGACTGATGGATAGCGGATTTCCGGTGACGCTCGTTTCTATGGCATGTGCCGTGGTGGCGCTGGTGGTTTGGGCGGTTTTGTTCCTTACCTACTGGGGGACGACGCTTTGGGAGAAGCTGTTTCCTATTCCCTCGCGGTCATCTGTCGCCAGGTTGCTCAAAGAGTTGAACGAAGATCCTTTTCTCATGACAAGCACGTTAGACTTCGACTCATTCGTCGATCATCCGCGGTACGGCAAGCGTCCGCAAGTTACTGGTATGAACCCGAAGACGGACTTTCGCGAGGTCTATCTCCATCGGCATTCGCGTGGAAGCCGCGTTGCCAACACGGCGATCCCGGCTGACTTCGATCGGCAAACGCCGGCTACGGTTGCGGTGACTCACTACTTCGACGCGATTCGCAGGTGCGTGGACTGCCAGCGGCAGTTCATTTTCTTCGCCGAAGAACAGAAGTACTGGTACGAAGAGTTGGGCTTTAACCTCCACGCCGATTGCACCCGCTGCGTGCCTTGCCGGCGGCGCAAGCGGTCGGTGGAACGGCTCCGGCGGCAGTACGAGCGGCTGTTCCACGTCCAGGACCGGTCGATCGACCAGGACCTGGAGATGGCCGACATCTGCCTGACGCTCGTCGAGCGAGGGGCGTTCCATCGGCGGCAGACCGAGCACGTCCGCATGTTGTTGAATCGCGCGGCCGCCCGGGGCGAGGCAGCGTATGACTCGCGGCGACAGGAACTGCTGACCCGCGTCCGCCGCATGGAGGCCGGGGAGAGCGGGCCAGACCAGCCTTCCGAGAAGGTCTGAAACGCACAGACAGGAATGTCTGTGCCACCTTGCGAAATCGGCGGCTTTCCCCAGCTTCTCTCAGCCCGGCCTAACTTTTCCCGCCGCCTGGGCTTGAATTCCCCGGCCGATCAGGGAAAATGACTGGTTTCCAATCGAGACCCGCAGCCATCCTGGTCGGCCTGCCTGCGCGCCTTCGGGCGAAGCAAGCAGCATGCCGTCCGGTGGCGGCGATCGAGGCATAACAAGTAGTCGGCCCGAGCGTTCGGGCGTACACAGTCCACCAGGAAGTTTGAAGATCATGGCCGAGCAGTTTACGGTCGAGCGGCGAGAAGGCCGCGGAAAACACCATTCCAAGCAGATGCGGGCCGCCGGCAAACTGCCCGCGGTGCTTTACGGGCACGGCGAAGATTCGGTCAGCCTTACGTTGTCCGCCGACCAAGTGGCCGCTGCCATGCGGCACGGCAGCAAGCTAATCGAACTGACCGGCGCCTTGACCGAGAGCGCCCTGATCCACCAGCTCCAGTGGGATCCCTACGGCGTCGACGTGCTGCACATGGACCTGATGCGGGTGCGCGCCGGCGAGCGGATCTCGGTCGAGGTGGCCGTCGTGCTGCGTGGCGAGTCGCCCGGCGCGAAGGAGGGTGGCGTCATCGACCAGGTGCTGCACGAAGTGGAGATCGAAACTGACGTGGCGTCGATTCCCGAGCGGTTGCACATCAACATCAACGAGCTGCAATTGGAAGAGTCGCTCACCGCCGCGGAAATCGAGGACCTGCCCGAGGGCGCGAAGCTGCTGACCGACGCTGAGCAAGTGGTCGTGCAGTGCAACCGCCCGCAGGAGGAGGCCGAGGAAGAGGCGGCCGAGGGCGCTGCCGAGCCGGAACTGATCGGCGGACGCGAGGAAGAGAAAGAAGGCGAGTAGCGGCGCGCTTTGGGTGTCGTGGTTTTGTTGTAGCTGAGTTTGCAAAGATTCAGCCGGAGGCTTGCTGAATTCTTGCGAATTCAGCGATGGGAACGAGGATTCAGCTACCAGAAGTGGAACGATGCGGCTGATCGAGCGGCTGTTTGGCCGCGCGCGGAGAACGGCGGCCGGCAGCATGAAACTTGTGGTGGGGCTGGGAAATCCGGGACGGAAGTATCAAGCAACGCGGCACAACGTCGGTTTCGAGGTCCTGGACGAGATCGCCCGCAAGCACGGCGCGGCACAGCGGAAGTCAAAGTTCGACGGTGAAATGACGGAGGTGGTGCTCGGCGGGGAGCGGACCATCCTGTTGTGGCCGTTTACGTATATGAATCGGAGCGGGCAGAGCGTCGGTCGGGCCCGTGACTTTTACAAGCTGGAAAACTCCGACGTGCTGGTCGTGTGCGACGACATCAACCTGCCGCTGGCGAAGTTGAGGTTTCGCGCCCACGGGTCGGCCGGCGGACAGAAGGGATTGGCGGACATCCTGCGGCGGCTGGGGACTCAAGAAGTGCCGCGGCTGCGGGTAGGAATTGGCCCCGTTCCGGAGGGCTGGGACGCGGCCGAGTTCGTGCTCGGCAAGTTCGGGCGCGACGATGCGGCCGACATCGAGCAGGCGGTGTGGCGCGCGGCCGACGCGGTGAGCGATTGGATCGGCCAGGGCGTCGAGTATTGCATGAACCAGTACAATTGAGTTTCGCGGCCTGCCCTGCGAGCGAACCCCAGGGCATCATCGAACAACGAGTAACAAACAACGAGTAACCTGGACGAGGAGTTACGCTTTGGCTGAAAACGTTTACGAGGGCATGTTTATCTTCGACTCGAACCGCTACGCGCGGGATGGAGCCGGGGTGGCCAGTGAGATCGAGGGGATGATCCAAGGCATCGGCGGCGAGATCCTCGTTAGCCGGCTGTGGGACGAGCGGCGGCTGGCCTATCCGATCGAAGGGCAGCGGAAGGGAGCCTATTGGCTGACGTACTTCCGCGTGGACAGCGGCGAGATCGGTAAACTCAATCGCCAATGCCAGATCAATGAGTCCATTCTGCGGCATCTGGTGCTGAAGGTCGATTCGCGGATCGTCGATGCGGTGGTCAGCCACGCCCAGAACAGCAGCCAGGAAAAGCCCGCCGAGGAAACGCCGCGGGCAGCAGGCCGACAGCCCGTTGGCGCGGGGGTGGGGCGGGAAGCGAGCGGCGAGAAGCAGGAGTCGGAGGAGTAGCAGGCCGGCTCCAGTGGCCCGGTGTGGCCGCCGCGCGCTTGGGTGCCGGCATTTTGTTGCCCGGCCGGCGCGATTGTGCTAGCCTGGGGGCACTGCGGTACATTTGTTCATATACCAGTTCCGGGAGCTTTCCCGCGGAGTGAGGCGATGGCCAGTTTCAATCGGGTGATTTTGATAGGCAACCTGACACGGGACCCCGAGCTGCGGTACATCCCCAGCGGCACGGCCGTCTCGGAGATCGGCCTGGCGGTCAACGACCGGGTGAAGCGCGACGGGCAGTGGATCGAGGAGACGACCTTTGTGGACGTCACGCTCTGGGCCCGCACGGCCGAGGTCGCCAACGAATATCTGACCAAGGGCTCGAGCGTGCTGATCGAAGGTCGGCTGAAGCTCGACTCCTGGGAGAATAACGAGGGCCAGAAGCGGTCCAAGCTGAAGGTGATCGGCGAGCGGATGCAGATGCTCGGCGGCCGGTCCGGCAGTGGCGGCGGCGGAGGAGGAGGCGGAGGTGGCCGAAGCAAAAGCGACAACGACTTCGACGACGCGTCCTCCTCTTCCTCGCAGTACAGCCAGGCTAGCGGCGGCGGCGGGGGTGGAGGCGGTGGCGGTGGCGGAGGCGGTGGGGCACCCGACGACGACATCCCGTTTTAGGCCTTCAGTCGGGTCCGCGGTGCGGACCACCCCCCATTCCTAGGGCCCGCACAGCGGACCCTACAAACGTACAGTCAAAACCTCTGTGCCTCCTGAGAATTGACACAACACGTTTTCAACTACGACGTAAAGCAAAATCATGCCAAACATCAAGCGTAAGCGAAGCGGCGGAACCCGCATCAAGCGTCTGCCCCGGGGACCGCACGGGGGAGTCGAACTTCTGCTGATCCATTCGGTGGAGAATCTGGGAAAACAGGGGGACGTCGTCGAGGTTCGCCCCGGCTACGCCCACAACTTTCTCATCCCGCAAGGGCTGGCCACGGTGGCCACTGACCATCACAAGCGGATGGTGGAGAAGCACCGCTCGCGGCTGCAGGAGATCGAAAACGTCCGGCTGGCCAAGTTTCGCAGCCTGGCCGATGCATTGGCCAAGCAAAGCATTACGATCGAGGCCAACGCCACCGACGAAGGGCATCTCTATGGCTCGGTCGGCGCTGCGGAGATCGTGGCGGCGCTGAAGCGGAACGACTTTACGGTCAGTCTCGACCAGATCCGGCTGGAAGGCCCGCTGAAGGAGCTAGGGCTTTACACCGTCCGGGTGCGCGTCGCCCATGAGGTGGATGCGGAGCTGAAGGTGTGGGTCGTACCGATGGTCGGTGCAGACGACCAGCCTGGAAGCTAGCGGCTGTTGATTTTCTCAAGGCTGCTAAGCCGCGGCTCTTGTAGCTGAATCTGTGAAAATTCAGCCGCGCCGTCTTCGTAGCTGAATTTGTAAAGATTCAGCCTTGCCGAGTCTGGCTGCTTGCAATGACGCGCCAGATGCGGATACTGCTACGCTCGCTCGGCGAGCCGCCGCGCGCAACGAGGAAGGAATCTCATGGCAACTCAGCGTTTTTCCACCGACGCGATCGACCGACAACCGCCGCGCAGTCTGGAAGCGGAGCGCGCGGTGCTGGGCAGCATCTTTCTTTTGCCCGAGGTCTGCGACGACGTGGCCCTGATGCTGCGGCCGGAGCAGTTCTACGACGAGGCCAATCAGCAGATCTACACGCACATGCTGGCCCTGCACGATCAGGGCCGTAAAGTCGATCACATGCTGCTGATCGAGCGGCTCAAGGCGGCCGGACAGTACGAGCAAGTCGGCGGCGCAGCCTACATCGCGGAGCTTGCCCAGGCGGTACCGACTGCCGCGCACGCGCAATACTATGCCGAGATTGTCCGCGACAAAGCGATCGTCCGCTCGCTGATCCATGCCGGCACGGATATCCTGCGAGACGCCTACGATCCAGCGGCCGAAGCCCGGCAGATGCTCAGCCGCGCCGAGGAGCGGGTGTTCGCCATTCTGGAGAAGAAGGACTCGGGGCACATTAGCAGCATCAGCGACGTGCTCCAGCAGAGCATGACGCGGCTGGACGCCCGGCTCAAAAATGAGCATGCCGTCGGCGGGCTGGAAACCGGCTTCACCGACTACGACGACCTGACCGGCGGGCTGCACGACTCGGAGCTGGTGATTCTGGCCGCGCGGCCCTCGATGGGCAAAACGGCCCTGGCGATGAACATCGCCGAGCACGCCAGCATCGAGGCGGGCGTCACCACGCTGTTCATCAGCCTGGAAATGTCGTCGATCGAACTGGGCGACCGGTTGCTGTGCAGCGTCGCCCGGGTGAACGGCAGCCAGCTCCGCAATGGGCGGATCACGCAGGAGGACCGCCACAAGCTGGTGGAGAAAACGGCCGAGATCAGCCAGGCGCCGCTTTACATTGACGACTCGCCGAGCCGTACGATGACGGAGATCGCGGCCAACGCCCGGCGGCTGAAACGCAAGGCGAACCTCGGGCTGGTGGTGATCGACTACCTGCAGCTCATCGAGCCGGACAACACCCACGACCCGCGGCAGGAGCAGGTGGCCAAGATCGCCCGGCGGCTGAAAGGGCTGGCCCGAGAACTGGGCGTGCCCGTGCTGTGCCTGGCGCAGCTAAATCGCCAGTCGGAAGTCACCAAGGACAACCGCCCCCGGCTGAGCCATCTGCGCGAAAGCGGGGCCATCGAGCAGGACGCCGACGTGGTGATGTTCATTCACCGCGAGGAGTACTACTGCAACAGCGAGGAGGACCGTGAACGGGTTCGCGGCCATGCGGAAATCATCATCTCCAAGCAGCGCAACGGCCCGACGGGCGAGGTGCAGCTCACGTGGCTGCACGAGTACACGCGCTTCGAGAACGCCGCGGCCCAGCCGTACGAACAGTTCGAGGCATACGGGGCGGGCGCGATCGGGGAGTTTTGAGGCAGGCGCCTCTGGCATTCCTTGCGGGCGCTATGCTTTGACATCCTCCGGCTTTCCCAGCCTGTAGCTGGTGCTTCGGCCGCCACCGGGGTTCTGCACCAAGATGCCGCGTTCGATGGTCCAACGACATTTTTCGCCGCACACCTTGCGGAGATTATAGCGTATATTCGCCGCACGCGGAGGCCATTGCCCGCGGATTGTGCGGCGAATGCAGGTTCCTTCGCCCGGGCGATGGTGCTCAGCCCCGGTTAGCCCATTCGCGAGCGCGGAACAGGCAGGGCGGTACTTGCTACCCCTCGTCCTGGGCACGCAGCCAGGGCGTGAGCGTGGGCTCGTAGCTGCAGAATTCGTCGGGGCGGAAGTAGAGATCGATCTCCCGCCGGGCGGCATCGGGGCCGTCGGAGGCGTGCACCAGATTCATCTGCCGGCTGGAGCTGTAGTCGCCGCGGATGGTGCCGGCCTCGGCCTTCAGTCCACTGGTGGCCCCGAGCATCTCCCGCACGACGCGGATCGCCTCGAGCCCCTCGATGACCGCCGCCACGACCGGGGCGCCGGTGACGAACTTCTCCAGCGACGGGTAAAACGGCTTGTCCACGTGCTCGGCGTAGTGCTGCTTGGACAGCTCCGGCGTTACCTGCATCAATTTCAGGGCCACGATGTTCAGCCCCTTGTCCTCGAAGCGGGTGAGGATGCGGCCGACGAGCCGTCGCTCGACGCAGTCGGGCTTCAGAAGTACCAGCGTTCGCTCCATGGTGGGCAGCCTCTCTGACTCTTTGACAGGTGCGGTAAAGGGCCGGATTGTAGGGAAATCGCGGCGAGGGCTCAAGTCGCGCAGGGCACGGGCGCTGACTATCGGGCTTCCGCGCCGGTTGCTTGCCTGGGGCATCGCGGCGGGTTAGAATAGTGCCCACCTACGGGATTTGTGGCCGCTTGCAGCCGTACCTGCTAAAGTGCCGTCGCCCTTCACGCCGTGCTCTGTACCAGCGCGGGCGAACACTTCGACCAAGTATTGCCGCGACCACAATCCAACGGGTCCGCGGCTTCTTTGTTGGCCGGCCGCCGCCCGTGCAGTCGACCACACCGGTCCAAGTGAGCGCCCGAGATGACCAGTATCGAAAAGCAGACGCCGCCGCAAGGGATGTCCACACTCGCCACGCACGCCGGCGAGCAGCGCCAGAAGTTCGGCGACGCCATTACCGACCCCATCTTCTGTGCCTCGACGTACACGTTCACTGATACCGCGTCGGTGATCGACTTCGTCACCAAGAAGCTCCCGCGCGAGGAGTACGGCCGGTACGGCAACCCCGGCGAGCGGGTGTGCGAGCGAAAGCTGGCGGCTCTGGAAGGCGGTCAGGAGGCGCTGCTGTTCGCCAGCGGCATGGCCGCCATCGTCGGGCTGCTGATGGCCAAGCTCAGCGCGGGCGATGAGATGATCTTCTTCGACGAATGCTACCACCGCAGCCGCGAGTTCTGCGCGAAGCACCTCTCGCGGTTCGGTGTCGTGACGCGGCAGGTCCCAGCTTGCGATTACGACGCGGTGAAAGCCGCCATCACGCCGCGGACGCGGATGCTGGTGAGCGAGTCTCCCACCAATCCGCACCTGAGCATTGTCGATCTGGAGCGGTTCGCGGAGTTGGGTCAGCGCCACGGGGTGGAGACGCTCATCGACGCCACGCTGGCCACGCCCTGCAACGTACAGCCGCTGGCCTACGGTATCGACTACGTGCTGCACTCGGCCACCAAGTACCTGGCCGGCCACAACGACCTGTTGGCGGGCGTGATCGTCGGTACGAGCGAGAAGCTCGAGCCGGTCCGCAAGCTGCGCGGCATCATGGGCGCGATCAATTCGCCGCACAACGAGTTCTTGCTACTGCGAGGCCTGAAGACGATCGAGCTGCGCATCGCCCGGCACAACGAGAACGGTCAGCGGGTGGCGGAGTTTCTAGAAGGCCATTCGCGCGTGGAGAAGGTGTACTACCCCGGGCTCACCTCGCATCCGTATCACGAGCTGGCGCGGCGGACGATGACGGGCTTTGGCGGGCTGGTGACGTTTCTGGTGAAGGACGCCGACTGGCGGGCGACGGCCGACGTGGTCGACGCGGTGACCATCCCGCGGATCGGGCCCAGTCTGGGCGGAGTCGAGTCGCTGATCGAGCAGCCACTGGTAATGAGCTACTACGAGTGCACGCCAGAGGAGCGGAAGCGGTTCGGCATCCCCGACAATATGATCCGGCTCTCCTGCGGGATCGAAAACGCCGAGGATTTGATTGCCGACCTGGATCAGGCGTTGTGCCAAGCCGGTTAGAGTGAGTACTTGCATGCAGTTTCGCACCCGGGCCATCCACGTCGGTAACGAGCGCGATCCGCAGACCGGGGCAGTCGTGCCGCCGATCCACGTCGCCAGCACCTACGTGCAGCCGGGCGCGGGCGACTGGGCCGAGTTTGACTATTCGCGCAGCGGAAACCCGACGCGCAAGGCGCTGGAGACGACGCTGGCGTCGCTGGAGTCGGGCTGCGGTGCGCTGGCGTTTTCCTCCGGCATGTCTGCGACGCACGCGGTGACGATGCTGCTGCGGGCCGGCGATCACATCGTTGCCGGCGGCGACATCTACGGCGGTACGTACCGGCTGTTTCACAAGATCATCCCCAGCGCCGGGATTCGAGTCTCGCTCGTCGATGCGACCGATCCGAAGGCTATCCGGGCCGCACTGACGCCGGAGACGCGCCTGGTGTGGATCGAGAGCCCCGGCAATCCGCTGATGTCAATCACCGACATCGCCCGGTGTGCGGAGATCGCCCATGCCGGCGGAGCGCTGCTGGGCGTCGACAACACATTCGCATCGCCCGTGCTAACGCGGCCGCTGGAGTTGGGCGCGGACATCGTGATGCACTCGGTCACCAAGTATCTGGGCGGGCACAGCGACGTCTTGGGCGGCGCGCTGGTGGTGCGGGAGCAGGAGCTTTTCGACCGGCTGTACTTCATCCAGAACGCTACCGGCGCGGTGCTGGGCCCGTTCGATGCATTTCTGGCCTCGCGGGGGATCAAGACGCTGGAGCTGCGGGTGCGCGAGCAGTCACGCACGGCCGCGCGGCTGGCCGAGTGGCTGGCCGGCGATAAGCGCGTGAAGCGAGTGCTTTACCCCGGCCTGGCCGACCATCCGGGGCATGAAATCGCCGCCCGGCAGATGCAGGACGGGTTCGGGGCGATGCTGTCGCTGGAGATCGAAGGGGACTTCGCCGCCGCGAAGCGGGTGGTCGAAGCGACCGAACTGTTCCAATTGGCGGTGAGTCTCGGCGCGGTCGAGTCGCTGATCGAGCAGCCGGCCGCCATGTCGCACGCCAGCTATGATGCCGCCGACCGGGCCGCGCACGGCATCACCGACAGTCTGATCCGGCTATCCGTCGGGCTGGAGGCGCTGGATGATCTGCGCGACGATCTCGACCGGGCGCTGTCGCAGGGCGTGGGCGGGTAAGAGAGGTGTGCCACTGCCTGGCTGGTCCAGCAGTGGCACCCTAAGGAGCCCTGCGAGGGCAACGCTTGCTCTCCGGCACTTGCACAGACAGGAATGTCTGTGCCACCGTTCGATCGCTACGCCGTCTCATTTCCAGTCAGGCCGGCGGGAGTGAGTGGGTGGTACTTCCAAGCCGCGGCCTCTTCGCCGTCGAGCCGAAGCGTCAGGCACTTCGCGCTGCCGCCCGCTTTCACGAACTCATCCAGTGGCGTCTCGACTGGTGTAAATCCGCGGCTCTCCAACTCCGCATGCAGTTGCGGGCAGCCGGTGTTGGTAATCACCGTCTTGCCGACGACCACCGCATTGCACGCGAAGCGCCGCGCCTCGTCGGGGTCGACCGGGATCAACTCCTCGACCAGATCCTCCAACACGCGGCGGCCGTACTCGTCGAACGCCTGGGGATAGTAGAC
This sequence comes from Pirellulales bacterium, assembly GCA_040880125.1. Taxonomy (GTDB): domain Bacteria; phylum Planctomycetota; class Planctomycetia; order Pirellulales; family JBBDJB01; genus JBBDJB01. Next base: position 17,173 of record JBBDJB010000039.1, read on the forward strand.
GGCCACACCCGGCTCCAGCGGACAGAAGCACGTGTCGAGGTGATAGTAGTACGGATCGACCAGTTCCAGTGGGATGACGCGATATTGCACCGTGCCGCTGAGCTTCTGCAGCGCAACGGCATTGGTGCGGATCAAGTATCCGGCGAAGAGCGTGTCGCCGCAGAACAGCGCATCGCCGGCACCTTCGAAGAACACGCCCTCGGGCAATATTCGAACCTCGAAGCCGAGCCCGCGCAGGGCCCGCTCGTAGTGCGCCTCTTCGCCCTGTCGCTGGGCGTGACGAAAGCGCGACAAGGTCGCGGCCCGGCCGAAGATCATGGCGGCATTGGCCGTGAAGACCAGATCGGGCAGGCCGTTGACCGGCGGCACGAGCGAAATCCGTACGCCGGCGTCTTCCAGCGTCTCCCGCAGGCCGTTCCACTGCCGCACCGCGCTACCGTGGTCGCTGGGCCGCTCGCGGCTCATCCAGGGATTGATCTCGTACTCGATCCCGTAGTAGTCGGGCGGGCACATCAGTATGTGCGGTTGCGTCATCATGCTTCGCTCGCTGCGGCTTCGGCGTTTTCGAGTTTCTCCAGTTCCTGCACGAGCGAACCGAGGAAGGGCTGCACGTCGGTGACCAGGCCGATGGTCTGAAACGAGCCGCGGTCGCCTAGCTTGATGACAGTCGAAGGATTGATATCGACGCACACGACCTTCACCCAGGCGGGCAGGAGATTGCCGACGGCGATCGAGTGCAGCGTGGTGGCGATCATCAGACAGAACGATACATCGCGGATTTCGGCGCGCATCCGCTGCTGCGCTTCGAGCACATCGGTAATCACTTCGGGCAGCGGGCCGTCGTCGCGGATGCTGCCGGCCAGCAGGAACGGGATGCGATGCTGCACGCACTCGTACATGATGCCCGAGGTGAGAGCGCCTGACTCGACCGCCTGGCGAATCCCACCGGCGCGGCGGATGCGGTTGATGGCCCGCAGGTGATGTTCGTGTCCGGCCTCGGCGATGTCGCCGCGAGCGAGGTGAACGCCCAGGCTGGTTTCGAACATCGCCTGCTCGATATCGTGCGCGGCCAGCGCATTGCCGGCGAACAGCTTGTCAATGTAGCCGGTGCGGAGCATGCGGCCGATGAACTCGGCGCTGCCGGTGTGGACGATGGCCGGTCCGCCGACCAGCAGCGTCTTGCCGCCCTGCTGGCGGGTTTGGAACAGCTCGCGGGCGATCTGGCGGATGGCCGCGCCCTTGGGTTTTTCCGTGGAGACGCGGCTGCTCATGAATTCGAAGCTGCGCGACTCGTCCGACGCCCGCAGCGGCGGGAAGACCCGCACTCCCGCGTGACCGACGACGATCCGCTCCTTGCGGCGCACGTCCGCCATCGGTACGCATCGCGGTGCGGTGTTATCGGTCGGCACGACGATGCCGCAATCCATCTCCTGGTATTCGACTTCGATCCACTTCCCCTCCAGGCGGATTTCGCTGCGCTGATTGGTCGTGCTGTAGAAGCCCTCGGGAAAGGCGCCGTCGATGTCGGCCGGGACGAGGCGGCAGTCCTGGGCCGAGGTGGGCACCGCACCATGATCGGCGATCTGCCCGACAATTTCCGCCAGCAGCTCCGCGCTGGGGGCGGCCACTTCCACCACGGCGTAGCTGGGGTCGTGCCGCGACTGGCCGACGGTGATTTTGATTATGCGGAAGCGTCCGCCGCCGGCGGTGATGGCGTCGAGCACCTTCGGCAGAATCAAGCTGTCGATGATGTGCCCCTGGATTTCGACCTCTTCGACGTGGCGAAAGCGGTCCACGTCGTGCTGTGTCGCGTCGCTCATCGGGCTGTGGCCTCCTGCAAGACGGGAATCCATTGGGCGTCTCGATCGGTCGTAGCCGCTGGGGCATGGTGTCGCAAGTTCGGTTCTGCGGCCTACTTCTGCACAGCGGTCGCGGCCGGCTACCACCTTCACAATCTTACGCTGCGTTCGTATACTCGTAACGAGCCTGCCGATTGGCAATTTTCGTCAGCACCGGCGTTCATTGCGCCCGGGAGCATCCAGCCCGGCGTTTTGCCGGTGAAACCGCAATTTTCACGCCTACGCGGCTCGTGAAGCCCAATGACTGAACCAGAAAAGAACGAATCCCGCCCCTCCGGACACTGGGACGCCTTGGCGGACGAATTGGGTGCGAAACCTGCGCCCGAGGCTACGCCTTCGCAATCAGCTCCGTCCCAGCCGACGTCATCCCAGCCGGCTGCGTCTCGCGCGAAGCGTGCGGGCGAGACGCCCGAACGCCGTGCGAAGTCGAACTGGGGTGGCCTGGCCAAGGACCTGGGGCTCGAGGTCCCGGACGAACCGGAGGAGCCGCCGGTCGCCCAGAAGCAGCCGGCTTCCCCGGAGCCGCCTTCGCGGCCGGCCGTGAAGCGACCCTACGAGGATAAAGCCGGTCCGGCCGCGCCGCTTACTCCCGCGCCCGAAGAGTCAGAATTTGATGAGCGGTTGGCCGTCACGCCGGAGTTTGCGGACGAGTTGATCGACTTCGGCGACGAGCCGTCCGAGGACGACCGCCCCGAGGAGGAGTCCAGACGAACCGCGGCGGCGGAAACCGACACCTCAAAGCGGCCACGTCGTCGCCGTCGCCGCCGTCGTCGCAGTGGCGAGCCAAGCGAAGCGCCGGACGGTGGGAAAGCCGCTCCCGCTGGTGAGCCTTCGGCAAAAACCACGGCCCCGTCGGACAAACCGCCGAGTATCAAAGAGGCTCCCGTGAAAGAAGCTCCCAGCGAAGAGGCCGAGGCTGACGAGGGCGACCAAGACGAGGAGAAGGACGAGAAGGAGGCGGGCGAACCGACACGTCGCCGCCGTCGGCGGAGGCGAGGCGGTCGAAAGAAGGATAAGGATAAGGAGGCGGTCACCGATACCGCCGAGCCTACCTCGAGTACCGAGCGGGCCGAGAAGGCCGCTCCCGTCACAGACGCGGAGGAAACGGACGAGGACAATGGCGAGGACGACGACGACGAGCAAGTCGAGGAAGATCAAGACGATGAAGATCAGGACGGCGATGCGGCGTCCCCCAGCCGCGGCGGACGCGCGGGACACAAGAACATCCCCACCTGGTCCGAAGCGATCGGAGTGATCGTCGACACCAATGTGCAGGGACGCTCCAAGTCCGGTAGTTCCGGGTCGTCACGCGGGCGGGGACGTGGCCGCGGACGCGAACGGAAGAAGTAAGGTCTCGTCCGCCTGGTCGCCGGAAGAAGGTTCGCCCGTGGCTGACTCGTTCCCCTGCTATCTTGTGCATGAGGAGAGCGGCCGCAAAGTCGCGTCGGTGCGGCAGATCACGCGCGACGATCTACCCCAGGGCGAAGTGCTCATCCGCGTCGCCTACTCGTCACTGAACTATAAGGATGCCCTGGCCGCCACCGGTCACCCCGGCGTGGTCAAGCGACTGCCGCATGTGCCCGGGATTGACGCGGCCGGTACGGTCGAGCAGAGCGCAACCGAACAGTTCAAGCCGGGTGAGCAAGTCATCGTCACCGGGTACGAACTGGGGGCGACGCACTGGGGTGGGTATAGCCGGTACATCCGCGTGCCGGCCGACTGGGTTGTGCCGCTGCCCGAGGGGCTCTCGCCGTTCGAGAGTATGGCGCTGGGCACCGCCGGGTTTACCGCCGCACAGTGCGTGCTGGCGCTGCTGGAACACGGACTGCAGCCGGCCGACGGCGAAGTAGTCGTCACCGGCGCCACCGGCGGCGTGGGGAGTCTCAGTGTCGCACTGCTGGCGAAGCAGGGCATCTCCGTAACCGCCGTCACCGGCAAGCCGCACGAGCGAGAGTTCCTCGAGCAGCTCGGGGCCCACGAGATCGTCGGTCGCGAGGCGGTGGACGATACTTCCGGCAATCCGCTGCTGCCGGCCCGGTGGGCCGGGGCGGTCGACACCGTCGGCGGCAGCGTCCTCTCAACGCTGCTCCGCTCTACCGGTCACCGCGGCTGCGTGGCGGCCTGCGGGCTTGTCGCCGGCGACGAATTGCGATTGACCGTCTACCCCTTCATTCTGCGGGGAGTGACGCTGGCGGGCATCGACTCGGCGCATTGCCCGATGGACCGCCGGCTGGAGATCTGGTCGAAGCTCGCCGGGCCGTGGAAGCTTGACCAACTCACCGCACTAGTGAAGACCATCTCGCTTTCCGAGTTGGACCGCGAGATCCGGACGATCCTCGCCGGTGGGCAGCGGGGACGGGTGGTCGTCGAGCCGGTCGAGTCGTGAGTACGATGGGACGTAGCGGCATTCCGTCTGCCCTCGTCCGGCCGGTCTGCTCGACGTTCACAGCGCTGGCGGGTCGGAGGATTCGCACGTTCGCGTCATCATGTCCGATGGAACAGCACGCCCATGCACGAAGTGCTTTCGATGGCCGCGGCCGATGCCCAGTGGTCGGCCTGGGCTTGGCTGAGTATGGGCTGGACGCTCTTATGGCGCGGCAGTTTCGCGCTGGCCCTGCTCAGTGTGCCGTCGGTGCTGGTGCAGCGGCGTGGCCGGCCGCAGGCTGCGCTGGGGTGGCTTTTGCTGCTGGTGCTGCTGCCCCCGGTGGGGTTGTTCTTCTGGTGGGCCATCGGCCGCCGCCATCTCATTCGCCGGCGCCGTAAGAAGCGCCGCGCCGCCGCCGCGGTCTCCCACACAATGACAGAGCTGCGATCGGTGCTGCCTTCGCCGCCGGAGGCCGACTGGGACTTCCTCCCGATCAAGCGGCTGCCGCGCGAAGAAGCCGAGTGGGTCTTCTGCCCGACAACCAGCAACTACGCCCAGTTGTTGGTCGACGCCGCGGAGGCGTATCCCGCTATCGAGCAAGCAATACTGGAGGCAAGGCACCACGTCCACCTGCTGTTCTACATCTGGCGAAACGACGCCACCGGGCGGCACTTCCGCGATCTTTTGGCCGAGCGGGCGAACGAGGGCGTGCAAGTTCGGCTGCTGCTCGACGCGGTGGGCGCGTCGGACGTCGACGACCGCTTCATGTCGCCGCTGATCGCGGCCGGCGCGCGGGTGCGCTGGTTCCAGCCACCCCGGCTGCTGCAGCGTTCGCTGGAAGTGAACTTTCGCAATCATCGCAAGATCGTTGTTGCCGACGACCGCGTTGGCATCCTTGGCGGATTGAACATCGGCGATGAGTACTGCAACGACTTGCGCGATACGGCACTGCGGATCGAAGGTCCGGCGGTCGACCAACTGCAAGAGGTTTTTGCCGAGGATTGGTACTTCGCCTCGGACGAGGACTTCGCGGACACCGATTACTTCGGCCAATGGCGCGACAGCCCCCATCCGCCGCGCGGACACGCCGCCGTGTGCGGCATTATCCCCAGCGGTCCGCACACCGAGTACAACTTTACGCACGAGGCGTTCTTCATCGCGCTGAACCGGGCGGAGAAGCGGATCTGGATTACGACGCCGTACTTCATTCCGGATCAGACGATCGTGGCGGCGCTGCGCACGGCCGTCTTTCGCGGCGTCGACGTGCGGCTGCTTGTGCCGGAGCGGAGCGATCACCTGCTGGTCGATTGGGCCAGCCGCTCTTTTTACCCCGTGCTGCTGCAGGCGGGTGTGCGAATTTTCCACCATTCCGACGGGTTGATGCACGCCAAGACGATCCTGCTGGACGACGACCTCTCGATCATCGGCAGCGCGAATCTGGATTTGCGTAGTTTCCGGCTGAACTTCGAGATCAGTTGCTTCGTCGAGAGCACCGCACTGGCCGGCGAATTGCAGGCGTTGTTCGAGCGATTCGCGGTGGATAGCCGTGAAATCTCCTGGGAGGAGATCGAGCGGGCGTCGCCGGTGTATCGGGTTCTCGAGGCGGCGGCGCACCTGCTCAGCCCACTGCTGTAGTCGAGCCGCGGCGGTGCGCGCTGCCGGCGGCATCTCGAATCGCCCCAGACGCCGCCGCAGAAAAATCCCCCCACGTCGGACGGAATCGGGGGTGCCGGGGACACGCGTGATCCGCGCTTGCCGCCAGAGCGGCTGGCCTATACCATGCTACACTCTTTAGGGGGAATATCGGCCGGTCCATCGTGCGCAGCTTGTCGCCGCGACACCCCGGGTCTGCCGGCCGGAGGCAGTCCGTCCTATGCAACGAGCGTTCGAAATATCTAGTGTTTTTCTCCTCGTCGGTGCCATTTTTGGTGCCGCCAGCACCACCCAGGCAGGGGAACCGGCGGGCATGCCGCCGGTACCGGGCGAGGCCACTTCCGAGGAAATGTCTTCTCCAGAAGCCCCCCAAATCCGCATCGCCCGGTCCGAGCCGATCGCCGAGCTGTCGGACGCGGAAAAGCTCGCCGCCAGCGTCACCATTTATCGCGATCCGTGGGGCGTGCCGCATATCCACGGCTCCACGGATAAGAGCGTCATCTTCGGCTTCGCCTACGCCCAGGCAGAGGATTTCTTTTGGCAGGTCGAGGACAACTTCATCCTCTCGCTGGGGCGGTATGCCGAGATCCATGGCGGGCGGGGCTTGAACTCCGATCTGCTCAACCGCGCCTACCGCATCACGCAGCGAAGCGAGCGTGAGTTCGCGGGCTTTAACCGCGAAACCCGTGAATTATGCGACGCCTTCGCGGCGGGATTGAACTATTACCTCAAGACGCATCCCGACGTTGAGCCTCGCCTGATCAAGCACTTCGAGCCGTGGCACGTGCTGGCGTTTCATCGCCAAATCGCCCTGGAGTTGTGCTTTCGCTACACGCGGCTATCGGACCATCATCTGCCGCGCGAAAACCCGCACATCTGGGCGGCGGCCGGTTCGAACGCCTGGGCGGTCAGCGGCGAGCGCACCGCGACCGGCGAAGTGATGTTGATGGCCAACCCGCACCTGCCGTGGTTTGGCATGGCCCAAATGTACGAAGCCCACCTGCACAGCGACGAGGGGCTTCACATCACCGGGGCTACGCTGTTTGGCAGTCCCATCATGAGCGTCGGCCACAACGAGCACCTGGGCTGGACGCTCACCATCAATGAGCCCGATATCGCGGACGTTTGGATCGAGAAGTTCGACCATCCCAGTGATCCGCTGCTGTACCGCTACGGCGACGAGTACCGCAAGGCGCGGCAGTGGACCGACACGATCCGCATCAAGTCCGGCGGACAGATCACTGAAAAGCCGTACGTCTTCACCGAGACGCATCACGGGCCCGTCGTCGGGCGCGAGGCGCACGGCACGGTGCTGACGGCGCAAATCAGCGGGCTGTTCGACGCGGTGCCGTTTTCGCAGGGCTTCGCCATGGCCAAGGCCACCAACTTTGAAGAGTTCCGCGCGGCGCTCGGCCGGCTGCAAATGCCCATGATGAACATTCTCTACGGCGATCGGGCGGGGAACATCTTTTACCTGTACGGCGGCAAAGTGCCTCGTCGCGATCCGCAGTTCGATTGGAGCAAACCGGTCGACGGCAGCGACCCGCGGACCGAGTGGCAAGGCGTGCACGCGATCGACGACTTGCCGCAACTGCTCAATCCGCCTTCGGGCTACGTGCAGAACTGCAACTCGTCGCCCTTCACAACCACAGAGGATGTCAACCCGCTCCGCGCCGACTTTCCCGCCTACATGGCCGAGGATGCCGACGACGACAAGCGGCGGGCGAAGCGCTCCCGGCAAATGCTGGGCGAGATGAAAGACGTGACGTTCGACGAGTTCCAGCTCGCCATGTTCGACACGGAAGTCTATTGGGCAAAGACCGAGTTGCCGAAGTACAAGCAGGCGCTGGAGAAGCTTCGGCAAACCGATCCGCAGGCGGCCCAGCGCGTGGCGCCGTATCTTGAAGTGTTGCTGGAATGGGACGGGCGCATCGAGCGGGACTCGGTGGCGGCGACGCTGTGCGAAGCCTGGTACGAGACGATCTACGGCTCGGAGTATCCGGGCGAGTCGCTCAAACCGCAGTACGCCGGCGATCTGGCGGCGCAACTCGAAGGGCTGGTTACCGCCGCGAAAAGGCTCCGCAGCGTGCATGGAAGCTGGGAGCTGCCTTACGGAGACATCCACCGTCTGCAGCGCCAGCCATACGTGGCCGACCTGCTGCAGATCCGCTTCCAAGACGCGCAGCCGAGTCTTCCCAGCACCGGCGGACACGGGCCGATGGGCGTGATCTTGACGCAATACTACACGCCCAGCATCTATATCCCGCTGGTTGTTTCGCAGCGTAAGCGGTACGGCGTGGTCGGGGCGACGTACCTGGCCGCCTGGGCCTTTGGGCCGGACGGCGTGCGCGGAACGAGCCTGATAAACTTCGGCGCCAGCGGGAATCCCGACAGCCCGCACTACTTCGATCAGGCATCGCTGCTTTCGGATGAGCAGCTCAAGCCGATCCTCTTTGAGTGGGACGAAGTGCTGGCCAAGGCGGTGAAGGCCTATCATCCGGGCGGCGCGCCGCTGCCGGTCGCCAGCGGCCAATAGCGCAAGATTACATGTGGCAAAAAGCGATCGGCCCTCTCGCCCACCGCAGCTTTGCCTTCGCGCTTGGTGGCCCGGCCGTTATACTGGTCCTTCCGTGCCCGGTCCCTCCGCCAGCGGGGGGAGCCATTTTCGGCCAGTTGCCGCGGGAGAAGCTTTGTGCCCAAGTACGTCGTCCGCCATGGAGTGATGCGCACGCTGGGGGTGTTCGCCAGCAGCCGCGGCGAGACGTACGCGCGCGGGGCGCGCGTCATCGCCCGCACCTCGCGGGGGCTGGAGTCCGGCGAGGTGCTCTGCGACGCCACCGAAGGCGCCGTGCAGGAGATCAAGGACACCAAGGGCGGGCAGATCCTGCGAGCGATGTCGCCCGAGGACGAGCATGAGCGAGTGAAGCTCCGCGAGCAGGAGGGCGAGGAATTCCGCGCCTGCCAGAAACACATCGACGGGCTCAGCCTGGAGATGCGGCTGGTCGACCTGGAGCACCTGTTCGGCGGAGAGCGGGTAGTCGTGTACTACCTCGCGGACGGCCGGATCGATTTCCGCGAATTGGTTAAGTTGCTTGCGGGCGAGTTTCAAACTCGCATCGAAATGCGGCAGATCGGGGTCCGCGACGAGGCAAAGCTGCTGGCCGACTACGGCGACTGCGGCAAGCCAGTATGTTGCAACACGCATCTTTCGGAGATGCCGCCGGTATCGATGAAGATGGCCAAGCTGCAAAAGGCGACGCTCGACCCGAGCAAGATCTCCGGTCGTTGCGGGCGGCTCAAGTGCTGCCTGCGGTACGAATACGACACGTACCAGGATCTGCAGCGCGAGCTGCCTGCGGTGGGCGCAGACGTGGTAACCACGGGCGGACGCGCACGAGTCCTCGCGCAGGAGATACTCGCCGGCCAGCTTCTTGTGCAAACCGAGGACATGCGCCGCGTATTGATTGAGGCCAGCGACGTGTTGAGCGTGATTTCGTCGGGCGGATCCGGCGCACGGCCCAACCCCTAGGGAAGCGCCCCGTGACCCGAAGCGCTGCCTGCCCACGCACCGCTAGTGCAAGCGCGCGAGAGCATGCCCGCGCGTCGGCCGGATGAACGGAAAATACTACGATGATTGATCCATCTCATCCCATTGCGGAGTTACTGCGGCGCGATCGCCGCTACAAGCTCGACGCATACATCTTCGTGCTCGATGCGCTGCGGTACGCGCAAGAAGTGTTGGGCCTGGGCACGGTGCCCCCAGGCGGCGCGGAAGAGTCCGCCGAGGGCGAAGAGTCCGAAGTCGAGAGGCACGTGACCGGCCAGGAGCTTTGCGAGGCCGTCCGGCTGTACGCGCTGGAGCAGTTCGGCTACATGGCGCAGAGCGTGTTGGGCCATTGGGGCGTCAAGCGGACCAGTGACTTCGGCGAGATCGTCTTCAACCTGATCGATATCGGGCACATGCGCAAGACCCCGCATGACCGGCGCGAAGACTTCGATGACGTGTTCGACTTCGAAAAGGGTCTGCGGCAGAACTTTCAAATCACGTTGCCCGAGTAAGACCCTGCCGTGCCGCACCGCAAGCGAAGCGCCGACTGGTCGCCTTCTGCTTCGGCGCCCGATGAGCCGCCCAGCCGCTTCCTGCTGACTTTTGCCGCCGTGCTGCTGGTGGTATGGATCGTGGTGTTGACGGTGCTCGCGCTCGCGGCGTAGCGGACCACTCAACGGCAGCGGGCGAGTTCCTGCTCGCGCTGGGCGTCGTCCCAGCCGAGCACTTCCGCCATCCAGCCGGCGACGCGCTGGGCGATCTCTGCGTGATCGGGATGGTAATGGCGCCAACTTGTGCGGCGGATCATCACGTCGTCCAGGTGCCGGGCCCACTCGCGCCGGCAGTAGTGCTCGACGACCTCGCGAGACACAGGCGGCGGAACGATTGCGCTGACGCCTTCGGCCAGCCGCGGCGGCACGAGCGGCTCCCGATCGGTGCGCGAGGGGCCGCCGGGCAGCCCCAATCGCTTGATGATCTGATCGACCGTTTGCTCTCCCATCAGCCGGTACGTGGTGAGCTTTCCGCCGGTCACATCCCACCATCCTTGCTCTCCTTCATTGATCTGGTGGCGGCGAGAGATGTCCGAAGGCCGGCCATCCGGTTGGGCAATCAGCGGTCGAAGTCCGGCCCAGGTGCTGATCACGTCGGTCGGCTCGATGCCGGAGCCGGGAAAGGCCCGGCCGACCACGTCCAGCACGTAGCGGATGTCCTGCGGCTCGCACGTGGGTGCGTCGAGCGGGCCGTCGTAGTCGGTGTCGGTCGTGCCCAGGATCACTCGCTCGCCCCAGGGAATGGCAAACAGGATGCGCGAGTCTTCCGGCATCACCACCGCGTCGGGCACCGGGAGCTTTTTCCGATCGATCACCAGGTGCACGCCCTTGGTGAGCCGGAGCTGCGCGCGGCTTTGCGGAAAGCGATCTGCCCAAGGGCCGGCGGCGTTGACCACGGCACGTACTCGAAGGGTGCGCGCCCGGCCGGTGGCCGCTTCTCGCAGCGTACAGTGCCAGTGGTCGCCGCGGCGCTCGGCGGCTTCCAGCCGCGTGTAGCTTGCCAGAAAGGCCCCGTGCCGCTCGGCGGAGCGGAGCGTGTCGATCACCAGGCGAGCGTCGGCGGTCAAGGCGTCGTAGTATCGCACGGCCCCGGTGAGCTGGTCCTGGTTGACGCCCGGCAGCAGTTCGGTCGTTTCCGCCGCGCTGAGCGACTCGCTGCGCCCGAAGTTGCGTCCGCCGCACAGTAAGTCGTACAGTTTAACGCCGATCGACAGTTTCCACTTCGACCACTGGGAGCCGCGCCGGGTGGGAAAGACAAACGCCAGCGGCTGCGCCAGATGCGGCGCGATGCGATGAATGATGCGCTTTTCGAGGCTGGCCTCGCGCACCAAACCGAGCCGCCACTGCGCGAGATAGCGCAGTCCTCCGTGCAGAAGTCGACTGGAGCGACTGCTGGTTCCGAAAGCGTAGTCGTATTGCTCGACTAGCGCGATGCCCAGGCCTCGCATGGCGGCCTCTCGCGCGACGCCGGCGCCGACGATTCCGCCGCCGATGACCAACAGATCGAGCACGGCATCGCCCGGAGGCAATCCGCTCGGCTGTGATTCGTCCGTCATGGGCGCCTCTCCGCGGCAGCGGTTCTACTGTCCGGCTGCCCGCAGCGTCTCCATATACGCCACCACGTCGGCCAGGTCATCCGCGGACATTGTCTTCTGCAGATCGGCCGGCATCAGCGAAACCGGCTGCTGCCGCATCTGCTCGATCTCACCGCGGGCGAACGTGCGGGTGATGGCGTCGTCGGTGCGGATCGTGACCGCCTGGGGCGTCTCGCTGACGAGGATGCCGCTGACGATGTTGCCGGTGGTCAGCGCCAACACATAGGTCTCATAGCTGTGGCTGATACCGGCACTGGGATAGAGGATTGACTCGAACAGCGCCTCGCGGCTGAGCTTGCTGCCGATCTCCGTCAGATCGGGACCGACCTGCTTGCCCTGGCCGCTCACCTGGTGGCAATTCGCGCACGTGCCGGTTGTATCGAAGACGCGTTTTCCCTGCGCCACATCGCCCCGCATGCGAACTAGCCGCTCGACCGACGGCAGCGGATCGTCTCCCTTGACCGCCGGCAGCGGGAAAAGCTGCTCCGCCTCCTGGCGGATGTCGTTCCAGGGGGCCGAGTGCAGCGAAAAGGCCACTGCGGATTGGAGCTGCTCGTCGAGTTTTTGGTCGCGGGCCATGCGGATCAGCCGCTGTGCGCCGTTTTGTAGCTTGCTCAGTCCTCGGGCGGCCTGGCGGCGCAGCTCCAGATCGCGCGACGTGTCGTTCATCGCCGCCAGCAACAGCTCAGCCGCTCGGCCGTCGCGCGTGGCGGCCAGTGCCGTGGTGACGGCGGTCGCTTGCACAGGATCTCGACTCATCAACGAGGCATGGATTAAATCGGTTCTTTCCAGTGACAAAAGGGCGCTCATCGCCTCAACGCCAAGCTGGGAGTCCGGCGACGCGATGGCCATGGCCAAAAGTTCGCCGTTGCGGTCCGTAAGCTTGAAGCGTTCGACGAGCTCCACGAACAGCAACGTGCCGCGCTGACGATCGAGCAGTGCCGCCAGAGCCGCGGCCTGCGGCGTTTTCGGAGCGACGTCGCCGGAGTCCAGCCGCGTGACCGCTTCGCGAGCGATCATGTCGGCCCGCGATCGCGAATCGACCCGCGTGTCGAAGGCCAATCGCAAAAGCGCCTCCCGCTTAGCTTCGCCTTCCAAAAAGTCGAACGCCCGAAAGTAGCGCGGCAGGTCCGAGTCGGGCGTGTTGGGGTCGACGATGATCGCGGCCAGCAGCCCGGGAGTGCGGTCCGACCTCGAGCGCCAGACGATATCGCGACCGGCGGCCGTGGTCGTCGGATCGTCTGCTTTGCTCAGATAGGCGGCCAGCCGGGAATTCCAATGCCCTCGGGCGCCGATGCCCAGCGCTTCCAGATACCAGCGGTCCTGCCCGTCGTGCCGCGCGGCGAGCTCGGCCCAGAGCCGATCGGCACGATCGGAATCGTCACTGGCCAGCGCCAACGCGCATTCGCGCCGGACTTGCGGGGCGGGATCGCTCGCCAGGTTTTCAATGGCCGCATGCACATCGCCACCCAGTTCGCACACCGCCCGCAGCGCCGTGATGCGGATGTCCGAGTTGTCGTCTGCTATGGCTCGCTGCCGCCACTTTTCACCGCTTTCCGGCAGGCGGGCCAACAGCCAGAGTGCCCGGGCCCGATGCCGCGGATTGTCGGAGTCGTAAAGCTCGGCCAGCGCCGGCTGGGCCTGCTCGCCCATCGATTGCAGCGCCGTCCACGCCAAGTACCGCACCGAGTAAGCGGGGTTGGTGAGCGCCTGCGCCGCCCCCTGCGGCGTATTGAAGTCGAACTCGGGTGCGCGATACTTATGCCCCGGCGGGGCCACGCGGAACAGCCGGCCACGGTCCAGATCGCGCTGGGCGTGCCCGCCCACGCCCGGATCGTACCAGTCGGTGACAAACAGCGAGCCATCCGGCGCCACGGCCACGTCGGCCGGACGGAACCAATTGTCTCGCGAGCCTTCCAGGATGTTTTCGATCGTTGCGCTGTAGCCGGCGCCGTCTTCAGTTACGGGGTACGCCCGCACCACGCTTGGCCCGGCATCCGCGTGAATCATCTCGTCCCAGAACACCTCCGGCAGCAGGCGGCCTTCGTACACGGTAATGCCGCACGGCGAGCCGGCACCAGTTTGCAGCACGTTGGGCACCACGCCGGGGTCGTTCAGGTGCCAGTGCCGCAGGGGCACTTCCTCGTGCATGCCGGTCCGCGGCGTTTGCCAGCCCGCGCCGGTCCGCTCATCGAGATAGCCGAAGTTGCCGCCCTCCATCACATAGTTGATCCTTACGCCGCGGTTGCCATCGTCGTCGTTATCCGACTGCCACAGCGTCCCGAACGAGTCGACGGTCACTTCATAGTTGTTGCGGAAATTGTGGGCGAGCGTCTCGAAGCCGCTGCCGTCGAGATTGCAGCGAAAGACCATGCCGCCGTAATAGGGCCGGCCGTTGTCGACGACGCGGTTGCCTGTCGCGTCGACCACCGGGTTGCCCTGGGCATCGTGTACCGCGCGGCCGGAGTTGCCGAAGTTCCAATACAGCTTGCCATCGGGCCCGAACAAAAACGAATGCGCCGAGTGATCGTGCTGCGGCTGCCCGGTGTTGGTAAACAGCAGCTCCTTCTTATCCGGCTTGTCATCTCCATCTTCGTCGGTGAAGACGAAGATGTGGGGCGACGCGGAAACGATCACTCGATTGCCCAGTACGCAGATGCCCATTGCCGAGTCGATGTCGCGGCCCTGGTAGAAGACCTTCGAGGTGTCGGCCTGCCCGTCGCCGTCGGTATCTTCGAGGATCAGGATGCGGTCGCCCTCGGGGCGGCGCCCGTTGTTACCGCGGTAGTTGACGACTTCACACACCCACACGCGGCCACGGTGGTCGACGTCGAGATTCGTCAAGCTGACGATCATCGGCTCGGCGGCGAACAGCGTGGCCGCTAGTCCCTCGGCAACGTTCAAATTCGTGACGGCTTCGGCCGGTTCGCGGTCGCCCTCGGCTTGGCCCTGGCGCTGTCGGCGCTCGGCGATCGAGCCGGGCAAGCGATCCGTGAAAACCACAAAACGCACGGTCGATCCACCGCCCTGGTCGGTGCCGCCGTTATCCAAACCCGCGCGGGCTTTGAACTGCGTGTAGCCCTCGGGCAGGTCGTAGGCGATCACCGAGCCCGCGTGCGTGCCGATGCCATACTCGACCGTGCGTCCGTCGATCTCGAGCCGCCCGCCGCCGGCGTTGCGGCCGACACGCACCTCGCCCCAGTCGCTTCGGGCGGACTGCCACTTCAACTCGGTGAGGCGCCGTTCACCGTCCGGGCCGATCAGCCGCGGCTGGGCCCAATCGGCCCAGTCGCAACTGAAGCCGTCACCCCCGTCGGTCACGACAAGGTAAAGACGCTTGGCACCCCGGATGTCCGCTTCCACGTCGACGGCATGTCCCGGCGTTTGGGCCGAAACAACGGGGCTAGCGAATTTGGCACCGCGAAAGGCCCGGGACGACTGATCCTCGCGCCCGCCGCGTCGGCCCCGCCGCTCTCGGCGCTGCTGGTCGGGCTTGGGCTCATCCTGATTGGCGTCCAACTCCTCCTGAGTCGGCGTCTCGTCCTGCACGCCGCCCTCGGGCACCTCGCCGCCGGCGATCCAGACGATGCCATTGAGCACCGTGCGGCGGAAATTGTCGTCCGCCCAATTGGCGTGGTAGTGTCCACCCGTGAAGCCGAAGCCGCGTCCGCCGTCGGGCCGCTCCGCCACCCAGGCGACGTGCTGCGGCTGACCGGCCTTCGCGCGGACGTGTGGATTGCCGCTGTGTGGGCCGTCCGGCCGCTCCAGCGTGCTGGCCGGAGGCACGGCCGTGAGGATCGGGGTCACGCCCTGCATGTCCTCACGGAAGCGCATGTGGTAGTACCATTCGTCGTTGATCGAGAACGGCTCCACGCCGCGGGCGACCGGATGATCGGGAAACTCCTTGAACTCGGCCACCCAGTGCGGGTTGACCGACCAGTCCGTCTCGAAGTAGCCGCCGACCCAATCGACGAAGCGATCGCCCGGCTCACCCTTGGGGACTTCGACGGCGTAGTGGATGCAGCCCAGGCCGATACCCTTTTTCATGAGTGCGTCGACCACTTCCAGCCGGCGATTGACCAGGTGCCCGCCGCCGCCGTCGCAGTAGATGACAATCGCGTCGGCGTCCTCGAGTGTAGACGGATCGTCGGGCCAGCCGTTCTGGTGGACTTCAGTCTTGAAGTTCGGCATGGCGCTTTCCAGCCGCTTGGCCAAGAACAGGGAGCCGGCATAGTGTTCGTGCGCGCCCCAGCCGTGGCTCTGCCGTCCGGCGATGAACACGACCTTCTTGGTGGCGTCGTCGCTCGTGTTGTTTTCTTGCGCCGCGGCCGGAGCGTACGCGATCGCAAACGTGGCTGCCAGGAAAGCGATCGCGCCGAAGATCGTGCGTCGGCCGATGAGCTGGTGGATCTCCGCCATATTCGGTTTCTCCAAAAAAGATGTTGCAGGGCGGTCGTAGAGGTACGAGGAGCATCGCACCGGGGGGGAACTTGTCTGAAATCGTAATTTGCCGGGACTTGCGAAGCAACGATTTGCACCGGCCATTGTAACTGAAGCTGTTGCCGCACCGAATGAAAGGGTGGGTGTTTCGGCCGATGCGGCAGTCGAAAAAGAGGACGGGCACGGCGCTACGCTTCGAGCCAGTCCCCCCTTTTCGCAGGCACCGCTCACCGGGCGGCCGCGGCCATCTGACGGTACTCGCTGTAAACGCGGTCATGCGCGGTATGCGCCCGCTGGTCGGGCATTGCGATGCGTGGCTCTCGCCCGGCGACGCCTTGACGAGGCCCGGCCATCGCTTCGATCGCCTCGCCGGCGGTGGCGAAGCCGGTTGCATCGGTACCGGCCGCCAGCACGCCCAAGATCGCCGCTCCCAGCGCCGGCCCGTACTGGCAGGGATGCACCGTGATCGGCTCGCCCAGCACGTCGGCATAGATCTGCACGAGCAGCGGGTTGTGATGTGGCAGCCCTCCGGTGGCGACAAAGTCGCGCACGGGCACGCCGCCCTCGCGCAACAGCTCCACGATCCACCGCAGCCCGAACGCGGAGGCCTCCAGCAGCGCGCGGTAAAGATGCGCCGGCTCATGGTTCAGCGTTAGCCCTGTGAAGGCGCCGGTCAGTGAGCCGTCCATCAGCGGCGTGCGGCAGCCATTGAGCCAGTCGAGGCAGCGGACACCGTCTGCGCCGGCGGGCAGTTCGGCAGCCCGCTCGTTGAGCTTCGTAAAATCGCGCTGGCCCGCCAGGCGGCGGAACCAGTCGAAGGCATCGCCCACGGCCGCCTGGCCGGTTTCATAGCCGAACAGGTCCGGCAGAATGCCGCCGGCGACGACGCCCGCCACGCCCGGCACCAATCGCTCCTCGCGGGCGTTGAGCATGTGGCAACTGCTGGTGCCCAGCACCATCACCAGCGTGCCCGGTTGCGCGGCCCCGGCTCCGGGCACGCCGGCGTGTGCGTCGATCGTCGGGGCGCTGACGGGCAAGCCCTGCGGAAGCCCCAGCTTGCGCGCGGCGGTCACGGTGAGTGTACCGGCGCACGTGCCGGGCGCGAGCAAACGTCCCGGCATCTTGTACTCAACGACGTCGGCCATCCGCGGATCGAGCGCGGCGAAGAACTCGCGGGAAGGATACCCATCCGTGCCGCTCCACATCGCCTTGTATCCGGCCTGGCAGGTCGAACGCGGCAATTGGTCGGCCGGGCCGCCAACCAGTTGCCACACGTACCAGTCGCCCGCTTCGAGCCACACCTCGGCGGCGTCGTAAACCGCCGGCGCAGCCTCCAGCGTCTCCAGCACCTTCGGGAAGAACCACTCCAGGCCGATCACGCCGCCGTAACGGGCCAGCCACGGCTCGTTTCGCTGCCGGGCCAGTTCATTGATGCGATCGGTCTGCGCGCGGGCGGCGTGATGCTTCCACAATTTCGGCCAGGCGTACTTCTCACTCGCGAACCTGTCATCCAGGCACAGCGGCGTACCGTCGGCCCGGCACGGGAGCATCGTGCAGCTTGTGAAGTCGACGCCCACGCCGACAAACGTGTCACGGCCGACGCCTGCGCTGCGGATCGCCCGGCGCGAGGCCCGGCCAGCGCTCTCGATCCAGTCGCCAGGATGCTGCAGGGCGAAATCGGGCGGCAGCAGGCGGTCATCGCCAGGCAGTGTGCGGGTGATTTGGCCGTGCTTGTAGCGGGCGACGGCCGATCCGCGCAGCTCGCCGTCCAGCCCCACAACTACCGCGCGGACCGATTCGGTGCCGAAATCGAGCCCCAACGCTACCTTTTCCCGCAGTGCGTTGCCGCTTGAATCTCCTCGACCGCTGGGCTGGCTCGCTTCGTCTACCATCGCGGCTCCGTCGTGATTCGCTCTGAAGTGTGACACTGGAGCGATATTGTTAACATTCGCGGGCCATTTTCACCACCTTTGGCGGAATTACGGCGACACCGGCGGAAGTCGGACGCGTTCGAGGCCAGAACGCCGATCGGACTAACGCGAGCGAGGGGATTCGTAAGCGGCAGCGACTATACCTTTTGCCGACCGTTGCGCTATAATCGAGGAAAGGCCGAGAACCCGCTGGCTTTCAGTTCCGCGGCACCGCCCAATCGTCTTTGCCGACCCTGCCCGGGCGGGGATGAGCCGAGTTCCCTCCCTCGATCGCGCGGCAGTGGCCGCCGTTGTTCTAAGAGTTGGCGTAACGCCACAGATGTGGCGGCCAGCGTTCCTAGGGGCGACCGAAACCGCTCGGAATTATCGGCCAGCGAAGTGCATACGAAACGGCCCGGGCCTGGCGTGCGTAGCAAACGTTGGCCGGTCCGCCCCCGCGCCTCCTGTCCATCGACCTCCGTAACCACAGCGATGCCTAGTATGCACCTGCTTTTGCCTTGGATTCGCCCGCTGGGCCCAGTGATTTTCGCAGCCATCGCTGTGAGCATGACCGGTTGCGGCGAACATGAGACCGTCCGCAGCTACAGCGTGCCGAAGACAGAAAGCCTTGCGGCTGGGCGGGGTTCGGGTTCGCAGGCTCCGCTGACCGGCGACGCCCGCACGCTGGCGGCCATTGTGCCGCACGGCGAGCAGGCGTGGTTCTTCAAGCTCACCGGCCCGGACGACGCGGTCGCCGCCAAGTCGGACGACTTCCGCACGCTGATCCAGTCCGTTCGGTTCGAATCGGCCAGTGGCGGTCAGCCGACTTGGTCCGTGCCGGAAGGCTGGGAGCAGCAGCCCGGCGACAGCATGCGTTACGCCACGCTGACCTCCCGCGGTGACCAGAGCAATGACCAGAGCGATAGCGAGGGTCCGCTGGAACTGACTGTCATTCCGCTGCCCGGGCCTGATGCGGATATGGACAGCTACGTGCTGGCGAACGTGAATCGCTGGCGTCGCCAACTGGGATTGCCGCCGATCGAGGCCGATCAGTTGGCCAGCGAGACCGAGACCGTGACGCTTGCCGACGATCACACCGCCACGCTGGCGAACCTGACCGGCACGGCCCAGCCCGACGGCATGCGGGCGCCGTTTGCTGGCGGTGCGGGTTCTGCTCCTCCGCTGTCGGCCGGTTCCGGCGATGCCTCGGCTCCATCGGGCGAGCCGCCGTCTACGGGAGCAACGGACACCGTCCCGCTTCAATACACGGCGCCCGAAAGCTGGCAGGCGGCTCCTGCCGGAGGTTTCCGCAAGGCGGCCTTTACCGTGCAGGACGGGGCCGCGCAAGTGGAAATCACCGTGATCGACCTGGCAGCAGCCGGCGGGGAACTGCTGGCGAACGTGAATCGCTGGCGCGGTCAGATCGGCTTAGCGCCGGTCACGGCTGCCGAGCTGGAAGAACAAGTGAGCCAGATCGATCTGGGCGGCGTGCCCGGGCAGTACGTGCGGCTCTATCCTGCCGAGGACGCGGAGTCCGGGCAGGCAATTTTGGCTGTCATCGCGATTACCGGCGACCGCGCGTGGTTTTTCAAGCTGATGGGCGACGCCGAATTGGCCCGACGCGAGCAGTCGCGCTTCGAGGATTTCGTTCGTTCCGTGCAATTCGATTCCGCCAACGGAGCCGTCGATGGCCAGTGATACCCTCTCCACCAGGCAGCCCTTGCCCTCGAAGCCGGCGGCGGGCGCGAAGCGCACCGCAGCGGCGCATCCGCTCAAGCAGTTGGGCAGAGCGCTGGCGTCGCTACGGCTGACCGTGGCACTGTTCGCCATGGCGATCTTCATCGTGCTGGCCGGCACGCTGGCGCAGATTGACAAGGACATCTGGCAGGTCGTCAGCGAGTACTTCCGCACGGCCCTGGCCTGGGTGGAACTGCAAATCTTCTTCCCTCGCAGCATGAACGTGCCGGGCGGATTCTACTTTCCCGGCGGCTGGTTGATCGGCTTTGTGATGGCGATCAACCTGTTGGCTGCGCACTCCATGCGCTTCAAGATGCAGGCCAAGGGTGGGCGGCTGATCGCCGGCCTGTTGGTGATCGCGCTGGGCGCCGGCCTGGTCACGCTGATCGTACTCCGCGGCGACACAATCGACAGCGCCGCGCAGGAGTCGATCCTCTCCTACGCCCGGTTGTGGCTCATCTTCAAAGCCATTCTCGGCGGCCTGTGGCTGGGCATGGTGTACGCCCTGCTGCGGCTCGACCGCCAGCAGAAGCTGGAGCGCTGGATCCTCTCGGCCGTCGTCGTGCTGATGGGGGCAATAGTGGCGTGGCTTTACTTCGACCGCTCTGTCGCCCTGGGCGACTCCTCCATGCGTATCCTCTGGCAATTGATGCAAGGCGCCCTGGCCAGCCTGGTGCTGCTGGGTGGCTGCATCCTTGTCTTCCGGAAGCGGGCCGGCATCGTGCTGATCCACGGCGGGATCGCCCTGCTGATGCTCAGCGAATTGCTCGTCGGCACGATGGCCGAAGAGGCGCAGATGCAGATCCAGGAGGGGCAAACGGTCAACTTTGTGCAGGACATCCGCGAGCTGGAACTGGCTGTCATGGATCGCTCCGACCCTGACGAGGACCACGTAGTGGTCGTGCCGGATTCGCTGCTGCTGGGCGGCCAGCGCATTACCCATGATGCGTTGCCTTTCGATATCGAGCTGACCGAGTTCTACCCGAATTCGGATATTACCCGAGTAAGCGAAGGCGCCGAAAACCCCGCTACCGCCGGCACCGGGCTACAATGGATTGCGGCGCTCGCCCGGCCTGGCACCGGCACCGACACCGAGAGTAAAGTCGACATCGCCTCGGCCTACGTCACCGTATACAAGAAGGGTACCAACGAGGCCCTGGGCACCTACCTGCTCAGCCAGTTCCTCTCCGTGCAGGAGATGGCCGAAACGGTCGAAGTCGACGGGAATCCGTACGATCTGTTCCTGCGGTTTGAGCGAGAGTACAAGCCGTACTCGATGCACCTGGCGGACGTGCGCTTCGACAAGTACATCGGCACGACGACGCCGAGCAACTACTCGTCCGACGTCCGGCTGGTCGACCCGACCGAGAAAGTCGACCGCGACGTCCACATCTGGATGAACAATCCGCTCCGCTACAGCGGCGAGACGTTCTATCAGAGCGGCTACCAGGTCGACCCGATGACGCAAAAGGAAGTGACCGTCCTGCAGGTGGTCAGCAACACCGGCTGGATGATCCCCTACCTGGCGTGCATGATCGTCGGCACCGGCTTGATCGCGCAGTTCGGAACGACGATGACCCGCTTCCTCCGCCGCCGCGATGAGCTGGAAGAAAAAGACGCCGCCGCCGTGCAGCCGGCAGTCCCCGCCGAAAAACAGGGCCGCTCGATCGGTCTGGTCCAATGGGTCTCGTGGGGCGTCGTTGTCCTGCTGGCAGGTTGGGCACTCTGGCAGGCCGTGCCGCCGCGGCACAGCGGCGACGGCATGAATCTCGATGCTTTCGGCCGCTTGCCGGTCGTTTACGAGGGCCGCGTCAAGCCGATCGATACGCTCGCCCGGAACAGCCTGAAGAAGGTTTCCGACAGCGAGACGTGGAAGGACGCCGAGGGCGATCGCCAAGCGGCGGTGAAGTGGCTGCTCGATGTGATCACCGACCGCGAAGCGGCCATGAAGCACAAGGTGTTTCGCATTTACAATCTGGACGTGCTCAGCACGCTCGGTCTGGAGCGGCGCAAACACTATCGCTACGCCATCGATGAGTTCCGCGATAACCTGGACAAGTTCGACGAGCAGTCTCGCATCGCGCGCAGCAAGGACGCCAGTGAGCTGGACGTGTACGGCCGGAACATCCTGGAACTCGACAAAAAGCTGCGGCTTTACTCGCTGTTGCGGGAATCGTTCCGCGGCCCACAGCTTCGCCCGGACAGCATCCGCGAGGACCTGCAGGCGGAAGCCGAGCGGCGGCAGGAGTTCGCCCAGTTCGTGCTGCCGCACGCCGTGCCGTCGGACGATCCCGAGAAAGAAGATTGGCAGCCGTACACGCATGCTGTGTTCGACGCGGCGGTCTCGCGGATTGTCGGCCAGGAGCCGAACCCCGCGACGCTGAAGCTCACCGAGATCTTTTCCGCCTATCAGCGCGGCAACGCCCCGCAGTTCAACCAAGCGGTGGCCGAATACGGCACGCTGCTCGGCGAAATGCAGCCCGACGAGTTCGAAGCCACGAAGGTCCGCTTCGAAGCCTACTACAATCACTTCGCGCCGTACTTTGTCTCGATGGTGCTCTACCTGGCGGCGTTTGTCCTGGTGGCCCTGTCGTGGCTCGGTTGGACTCGGCCGCTGTCCCGGGCGGCGTTCTGGCTGATCGCGATCAGCCTGGCCATTCACACCTTTACGCTCATCGCTCGGGTGTACATCTCCGGCCGGCCGCCGGTGACGAATCTTTACTCCTCGGCCGTGTTTATCGGCTGGGCCGGGGTGGTGTTCGGCGTGGTGATCGAACTCATCTACCGGATGGGCATCGGCAACATCATCGCCTCGGCGGTCGGCTTTGGCACGCTGATCATCGCCCAGTTTTTGGCCGCCAGCGGCGATACCTTTACCGTGCTGCAGGCCGTGCTCGATACACAGTTTTGGTTGGCCACGCACGTGGTGTGCATCACTTTGGGCTACGCCACTACGTTCATCGCCGGTGCGCTCGGCATCGTTTACATCCTCAAGGGCGTGTTGACCCCGTCGCTCTCGTCGTCAGTCGGCAAAGATCTCTCGCGGATGATCTACGGCTCGGTCTGCTTCGCGCTACTTTTCAGCTTCATCGGAACGGTGCTGGGCGGACTGTGGGCGGACGACTCGTGGGGCCGCTTCTGGGGCTGGGATCCCAAGGAGAACGGCGCCTTGATCATCGTGCTGTGGAACGCCCTGGTCCTGCACGCCCGCTGGGGCGGGATTGCCCGCGAGCGCGGCTTGGCCACACTGGCCGTCGGCGGTAACATCGCCACCGCCTGGAGCTGGTTCGGCGTCAACGAGTTGGGCACCGGCCTGCACTCCTACGGCTTTACCGACGGCGTGACTTTCTCGCTGTTCGTCTTCATCCTGAGCCAACTGGCGATCATCGGCCTGGGGATGCTGCCGCCGCACAAGTGGAAGAGCCGCCAGCCGATCGAGGCCGAGGCCGTCGGGTAGATCGAGGACTCAGACAGAAGCGTCTTACGACGTGGCACAGACATTCCTGTCTGTGCTTCGCGACTCGGTTACCCCTTCCCCCCCTGCCCTCTCCCAAAGCGAGAGGGAATTGGACACCGACAGGAATGTCTGTGCCGCTGAAAAAAATCAGCGGGCGGGCTTGGTCGAAGGAAGCGGCAGCAGTCGGGCGAGACTGGCCGCCTCTCGGGAGAGCGGCAGAGTCGAGTCGCCGCGAACGTTCACAACCGCCGTCAGAGCGGCCACCGGCAGCTTTGCCTCGGTCTTCCGCCGCAAACTCAAGAGATCCGAGACTAGCACCGCACCGGGCGACGCTCCGTTACACGCTCCGGTGAGCGCAAGGCCCGTGCCGTCTAGCAGCACACGTGCGGCCAACTGCTGATACGCGACCGTGGACGCTCCTTCCGCGGCCATGCCTTGCGCGGCCAGGTCGAGCCACTGCAATCCGGCCGCCAGCATTTGCAGGGGGATCTCTCCCGGACCGGCGGCGATCTCCGCGTCGAGCTCCTCCAGGCGGCCGCGGTACAGCGTGGCGCTATGAATCCGCACCTGAGCCAGACCGGTCAGCCGCTGCCCGAGCGTATGACCCACCAGTTGTCCCAGGTCGACCCCGCTAAGGGTCCCTTCAAACCGCCCGCTGGTCCCCTGCGGCGAGGGCCACAGGGTGAGCTTGCCTTGAAACCGGCACTGCGTGCCTAAGTTCCCGAGCGCCGGCCAGAGCGGCGCCGCCAGTGAACACGGCAGCTCCGCCCCGCCGGTATCCAGCTCGACCACGGTAGCGGGCGAAGTGCCACTGCGGTCGCGCAGCACACGGACCTGGACGCGCTGGGCGGCGGTTTCCGCATCGAGAGCAAACCGCACCCATCCATGCGCACCGTCCGGGAAGTAGTCCGTTCCACACTGAATGTCGAACAACGTCGCAACATTACGACGGGCTGCGTGGCCGTCAGACGCCGCCGACCGCGCCGGCGGTACATCGAGCGGTTCGAGAGTCAGCCGGTCCAGGCGGACGCGCATCGTCGATCCTTCGGCCTCACGGAGGCTCTCGACGACTCGCTCGACCAGCATCGGCAGGCCCCGCGGATCGAGCGCCAGCGCCGCGGCACTCACGATTTCCGACTGCTCGCCATGCGTCTGTTTGACCATCGCCGTACGCGCCAGCGGCCGCCCGGTTTCCGGATCGAACAGACCGATGTTGTGGTAATGCGTCGTGCCCGGCAGGGGATGACTGGCCTCCTCCAGCGAGACCTCAAATTGCGTGATCGCGGAGAGTTCCCGCGCCACCGCAAGGTGCCGGCCCGGTAAAGCGTGCCAGGCGCACCACGCCACGACTCCCAGCGTCGGCAAGATGCACAGCGCGAGGAAGCCCGCGCGGCAGATCCGCTTGCGCGACCTTTCGTGAAGTGGGAACATCCTTGTTCTCCGTGCGAGGGTCACCGGCCAGCGTCAGCGCTCGCGGGCCAGCTTTTGAAACTGCTCCCAGCGGGACTTCATCTCGAGGATGCTGTCGCCGCCGAACTTGTCCACCAGCGCCCGGGCGACCTCGAAGGCGACGACGTTCTCCACGATCACGCTGGCCGCCGGCACGGCGCAGACGTCGCTCCGCTCATAGCTGGCGGCCTGCTGCTCTTTCGTATCGAGATTGATCGAGTCGAGCGGTTTTCGCAGCGTGCTGATCGGCTTTTTTGCGGCGCGAACTACCAGCGGCTGGCCGTTGGTCATGCCGGCTTCCAATCCGCCGGCGTTGTTGGTCGGCCGGGTGTAACCGAGCGACGGCCCGTCGCGCTGGGCCTCATCGTAGTGGATAGGATCGTGTACTTGCGAGCCGCGCCGCCGGGCCGCTTCGAAGCCCAGCCCGATCTCGACGCCCTTGATCGCCTGGACGGCCATGACCGCCTGAGCGAGCCGCCCGTCGAGCTTCAGATCCCACTGCGCGTGCGTGCCCAGGCCGAAAGGCAACCCCTCGACGCGGACTTCCACCACGCCGCCCAGCGTGTCGCCGTCCTTTGCAACCTGGTCGATGAGCTGCTTGACGTCCGCGTCCCGGTCGGGGTCGAGACTGTAGATCTCGCTCGCGTCGCGCAGAGTACGCAGCTCCTCGAGCGTACCCTGCCGCGGCTCGATTCGCTCGCCGCCGAGTTCGACGACATAGCCGAGCGTCTCGATGCCGAAGTTTCGCAGAAGCTGCCGCGCCAGCGCGCCGGCCGCCACGCGAACGGCCGTTTCTCGGGCGCTGGCCCGTTCCAAAATGGCCCGGATTGGCCCGAGGTACTTCACCGCTCCGGTCAGATCGCCATGGCCGGGGCGAGGTCGCTCCAGGTCGTCGAGCCGCTCCAGCTTGTAGTCCTTGTTCACGATGGCCAGTGCGATGGGGCTGCCCAGCGTGGTGCCCTTCCAGATGCCGGAGAGGATCTCCACGCGGTCCGTCTCGATCCGCTGCCGCCCGCCGCGTCCGTACCCCCCCTGCCGCCGCACGAGCTCGCGGTCGATCGATTCGGTTTCGATCACCAAGCCGGCGGGAAAGCCGTCAACCAGTGCCAGCAGTGTCTTGCCGTGCGACTCGCCGGCGGTCCAGTAACGGAGCATTGCTTGGGTGGGGGAAGGGTCTGTGTTGTTGAGAATCTTTGATCCGAAAACGGCGACACAGGTGGGGCGCACGCCCGGCGCGCGCTGTTTCGTTCCGTGCGTGCGACACGTGAAATCGCCCCGGTTTTTCCGGCAAATCGCCGACTTCTCGGCCGTTTCTTGATTGTACTTCGGCCCGAGTGGAGCGAATAGAGAGATTTGGCGCAGCGAGGCCGGCATGTAGCTGGATTTGTAAGAATTCAGCCCAGCACAGCGGACCCTACACGTGTGTTTCCGCACCAGCAACGAAGCGCCGCCGCTTACTTCCAGGTAAACGCCTTGCCGGTCAGGCGCTCGTACGCCTCGATGTATTTCGCCCGCGTGCGCTGGACGATCTCCGGCGGCAGCTCGGGCGGCTGGCTGTTGCGGTCCCAGTCGCTGGCGAGCAGCCAGTCGCGCACAAATTGCTTGTCGAACGAGGGCTGGCCGTGGCCGGGATCGTAGTCGTCGGCCGGCCAGAACCGCGAGCTGTCGGGCGTGAGAACTTCATCGATCAACAGCAGTTCGCCGTCGACCCGGCCGAACTCGAACTTGGTGTCGGCGACGATGATGCCGCGCGACGATGCGAACTGGTCCCCATGACTGTAAATCTCCAGGCTGCGCTTGCGCAGCTCCTCGGCCAACTCGCTGCCGATGATGTCGACCATACGCGCAAACGAGATGTTCTCGTCGTGCTCGCCTTGCTCCGCCTTGGTGGCCGGCGTAAAGATCGGCTCGGGCAGCCGATCGCTCTCGCGCAAGCCTTTCGGCAGCGAAATACCGCATACGCTGCCGGACTCGCGATATTCCTTCCAGCCAGAGCCGGCCAGGTAGCCGCGGACCACGCACTCGATCGGCACGACTTGCGTCTTGCGGACCAGCATGCTGCGGCCCACCAGCGGCGCCGTGTCAATGTCCGCCGGCAGTGCGAACTCTTCCGGATCGAGTGAAAGTAGATGGTTCGGCTGGCGGAGGTAGTCGAACCAAAAACCGCTCAACTGCGTCAGCACGCGGCCCTTGTCCGGAATACCGCTGGGCAACACCCAATCGAAGGCGCTGATCCGGTCGGTGCTCACCAGCAGCAGCGTGTCGCCCAGGTCGTAGATATCGCGAACTTTCCCCCGCCGGACGGGAAGATCGGCCAGGGACGTTTCCAGGACGACGGATGACATACGCGAACCTCACCAAGCTGCAGGAATGCGATAGTGCCGCCACCCGACGTGCGGCGCCGCCCCCCACTATACCAATCGATTCGGCGGTTCGACCAGCCTCTCCCGACGTGGACGGGCCGGGAGCGCATCATCGGCTGGGTAAATTGCGCAAAGATTTCCGGCCGGTGCAAAGATCGTTGAACCGGCACCCGCCGCTCTTGCACGTCGCACTCGAATAGTGGCAATGCCGCTATGCCCGGCCCATCTCACCCGCTGAGCAACTCCACCGCCTGGGCATGGCCCGGAGCGGGCTGGCCGTACTCGCTGGCCGTGACGCGGGCCAGGGCCACCAGGTGCTGCCATCGGAAACGGTCGCGGGTGCCGTCGTACTCCTCGCTCACCGTGCGGAAGTACTTCTCGGCGTGCAATGCCCCGTCTTCGCTGACCGCGTACTTCAGCAGCACGTCGAAGACCGGCCTGACCGGCTGCTCGAGCTTCGCATACCGCTCGACGAGGGCGCACGCCCGGCCCTGATCGTTGCCGCGTATGCATGATTCCAGCTCGCCGAGCAATTCCTTGCTGTCGCTGGTGCGAACCGCCTCGACGTGCTCGGCATGCGGATACGGTTTATCGTGCAGCCCGCCGGCCTGGCCGGCCGTGTGATAGGCGCCGACGATCAGGCTGGCGATCTGATTGCGAGAATTCGTCACTCGGCCGATATGCCGCCAGGCGCTGGCGGCGTCCGAGGCGTGCACGCCGACCGATGCGCCGTGGACGCTCCCCTTGGGGCGCCCGGGCGTGACTTCGCTTTGTCCAGGGTCGTGCAGGACGAGCTGCGCCGCCGCCAGCGACATCGCTTCGCCCACTTGCTCGGGGGAGAAGCCTTCGGCCAGCGCGGCCGCGGCCGCTTCGGCCGCCTGCTCTCGCGTGCCGTTGTAGATCGTCTGCGCCAGATGCGATACCCACTGGTCGTCCGCCTGTCGATCGCCGGGCGCTCGGCCGGCCAGCTTGTACTGGTCGAGCAAGGCCGGCAGCACGCCGCGGATCGCCGGTTCCGCCCGCCCGTTGCGGATGCGCTCCTGTTCGGCGTCGACGCAGAACCGCACGGACTGCCGTAGCATCGTGTGGGCGTGCTCGGCGCCGGTCAGACGAAGCATGTCCCAGGCGCGCCACGCCAGCACGACGCGGTGTACGTTGATGTCATCCTGCACGATCCGCTGCAGCGCGTTGAACGCCCGGCGGGCGCGGGCGTCGGTCAGACCGGCGAGCGTCGCCTCGGCGGCCTGCAGGTCGGCGGCATGCACCTGCTTGCGAAGCTGCTGTCCACCACCGCGCGCTGGGGCCGGCTTGGCCGCCACCGGGCGCAGAACTTCGGCCTTGCGGCCGCCCTTGCTCTGGATGGTGTCGGTATTGCGATACAGCACCTTCAGCACCGGAAGCGCCCGTTGCGCGGTGGGCATTTGCAGCGACATCTCGAGTGCGGGCATGAGCGCCATCATCGTGTGATAGCCGGTATAGTCCTGACCGCCAAAGGTGCGGGCGTTGGCCAGCGCCGCGGCGGTCGTCAGCGTGCGAAGGTCCGTCCCCTGGCGGATTTGTTCGACCACCAGTGGCTGCAGGCGGTCGACGGGAGTCTCCTGCATCAGCACGACCAGCGGCTCATGCTTGCCGAACGACAGTTCGGACGAGACCTCGTCGGCCCATGCCCCAACGATTCCCAGGTCCGTCGCCAGGGCGCTGCCCACGCTGGCGACCAACATGCCTCGGCCCACTTCGGAGAGAAACCGCCGACGATGGTGATCGGACATGGCATTTGCCTTTCGAGCAGGAGGCTGCCAGGCACGTGCCCGCGCTCGCGTGACACGCGACCGGCAAGAGGATCTCAATACGCGACGAGGCGTCGGACGGGAAGGTGATGCAGCGATGTCATTTTCAGCCGCCGCCGTGACGATCAGCATACCAGAACAAGCGCGCCGACGAAAAAAGTTTCCGCCAGCTTACCTGGATGCTCCCGCCCGCACCTCCGGTTGCTGGTCTTCCGGCGCTGATGTAAACTCGCCGTGGAGCGACCTTTCGGTCGTCGCCGGAACTCGATCGCTCGCCTTCGCGAGGGACGTCGCCGGTCGCGAGCGGGTCAGCCGCGCACAGGAACTGCCAGCGATGGGGTCGATGCGATTTCTGGTCACCGACCGCGAGCGGCTGTCGGCGGACGCCGCCCAACGAGCCGCGCTGTTCGGCATGGACGACATCCCCGTCCCCAGCGACGTCGCCTGGGAAGACGATCTATTGGTCGTCTCTATCACCGATCTGCAGTCCGGCGCCCTGCACGTCCCCTTGCTCGTCGAAGGCCACGGCGAGTTGATGCTGGCCACCGCCAGTTTGATGCAGCGCGAGCGGCCTTATCTTCTGGAAATCGAGCTCGCCCGCGGCATCATCAACCGCATCCGCAATCAGGTCGCGGCCTGGCAAGGCATGGGACTAGTCGTGCCTCGCCCGATCGCCAGTCGGCTGACATCGCTGGAACGGCAATTCGCGCAGGCGGCCACCCGGCAGCACGAACCGCCCGAGGCAGCACCGCTCGCCTCCGATGCGATCCGCGAGGCGTGCGACCTGACCATTGCTCTGGGCGAGAGCTACACCGAGCAGGCACTCGCCGTGCGACGCCGCCATTCGCCCACGCTCAACTCCCTGCTTGGAATACGGCTGGGAAATACCGTTCCTCGCGAAGAAGACTCCCAGCAGTTGGCGGCCACCTTTAACACGGCGGGCGTTTCTTTCGCCTGGCCGACGATTGAACCGCAAGAGGGTGTGCGCGACTGGACTCTAAGTGAAGCACAGATCGAGTGGAGCGAGCGTCACGACCTGCGCATCTGTGGAGGGCCGCTGCTGGTGCTGGACGACTCGGGTGTGCCCGACTGGCTGAGCGAATGGAAAAATGACTTCGACACGCTGCTATCCTTTCTGATCGATCACGTGCGCACGGTGGTCAACCGCTATCGCAATCAGGTCCACCTGTGGATGGTGACGGCTCGGACGAACGTGGGGCGGCTGTTCGACCTGGATGACGATCAGTTAACGCGGATGATCGTGCGGTCGATCGAAGTCACCCGCGAGCTTGACCCCCGGGCGCCGATCGTGGTGGCCATCGATCAGCCCTGGGCGGAGTACGCGGCTCGCAGCGAGGCGGCGGCGTCGCCGCTGCAAATCGCCGACGCGCTGGTCCGCGCCGGCCTGGGCGTCGCCGGCATGGCGATGGAGGTTAACGCCGGTTACCTGCCGCACGGCACGGCGCATCGCACGCTGCTGGAATACAGCCGCCAGCTCGATCGCTGGAGCCTGTTGGGGATGCCGCTCTTGGTGCTGGTCTCCGCACCCAGCGCCGCAGCGCAGGGCCGATCGGCCGACCAGCCGTCCGTGCTTCCCGCCGGCCCGACAGGCGAGCTTAGCCCTCGGTCGCAAGCCGACTGGGTGCGGCGATACGTCCCCCTGATGCTGGCCAAGAACTGCGTACAGGCGATCTTTTGGAATCAGCTTCAGGATGAGCCGGACGACCGCTTCCCGCACGGTGGATTGTTTGACGCCGATGGGAACGCTAAGCTGGCGCTGGGCGAATTGCGCACGATTCGCGAGCGATACCTGGCCCCTTAGCGGCGTATGTGAAAAATGGGACTGGCTCCGAGCACGTGAGCAACAACCGCGGCGAAGTGGGCGTCGCTAGGTGCCTCCCATTTTTTAACAGCCTGTTAGAACTTCCACCACCTACGATTCGACACGCTTGTTTGGCGAGGAGGCAGTTTGATGCGATTTCACGTGATCACGTCGTTCTTCATTACGGTCGCCACCATCACTTCGGCATGTGCTGCCCAGGATGCCTCGCAGTCGATCGAAGGCATCGGGCCAACAGGCGAGGTCACCAAGCTGCACACCGGCTTTGCCTTTACCGAAGGCCCGGCATCCGACGGCGAAGGGAATGTCTATTTCACGGACATCCCCAACGCCCGGATCCACAAGATCGACTCCCAAGGGCGGTTGACTGTCTTCACCGATCAGTCGCGTCATGCCAACGGGCTGATGTTCCGCGGGCCGCACGAGATGATCGCCTGCGAGATGGACGGTTCGCTCGCTGCCTGGAACACGCAAACCGGCGAGCGGACGTTGCTCGTGAGCGGCTACCAGGATAAGCGGTTCAATGCACCCAACGACTTGGTGATCGACCAGCAGGGCGGCATCTACTTCACGGACCCGCACTTCCGCGCCCCCGAGCCGCTGCCGCAGGGCGTTACTGCCGTCTATTATGCGGACCGCGACGGCAAAGTAACCCGGTTGATCGAGGACCTGCCGGCTCCCAACGGCGTGAGCCTTTCGCCGGACGAGAAGACGCTGTATGTGTTCCCCAGCGGTCAGGCGGAGATGATGTCCTATCCCGTCGAAGGGCCCGGCAAGATTGCCGAAGGGAAGGAGTTCTGCCGGCTCCGGCAGCAAGGCGACGAAGGCAACAGCGGCGCCGACGGCGTGACGATCGACACGCAAGGCAACCTCTACATCACCTCCGGGCTCGGGCTGCAAGTCTACAACCCGCAGGGCGAGTATCTCGGCGTGATCTCCGTGCCGGAGCAGCCGGCCAACGTGACCTTCGGCGGTCCTGACCGCAAGACGCTCTACGTAACCGCGCGCACGTCGCTCTACACGATCCCCATGCAGGCCCAAGGCCACGTATTCGGCCCGCGCGAGCAGTAGCGGCAATCAACCGGCGGCACAGTCATTCCTGTGTGTGCCACCAAACCACGCCCTACTCCTCCACTCGCCCGAAGCACGTCAGGCACATGTCGTCACTCTGCGGCAGCGTGGCGGCGAAACGCCGCACGTCCGCCACGATATGCTGCCCAACCTCGTCGACGTTCAGCGCCTTTGCGCTCACCTGCCGCATCAGGTTCTCGACGCCGTAGAGGTCATGGTTGGTGTTCATCGCTTCGCTGAAGCCGTCGGTGTAGATGGTCAGCGACTCGCCGGGCTTGAGCACATGGCGAGATGCCTTGTACGGATACTCCTCCTGCACTCCCAGCGGCAGCCCCGTCGATTCGCCTCCCAGCGGTTCGACTTCGCCGCTTTGGCGCCGCAGTAGCGGGGCCATGTGTCCGGCATTAACCAGCATAACTTCATGCGACGCGGGATCGAGCACCGCGGCGATGAACGTCACAAACCGGTCCGCCCAGTCGCTGCGCAGGAAGGTGGCGTTAATTTTGCGCACCGCCGTACTCGGGTCCGATTCGCTAGCCAGGTGATAGCGGACCTCGCCGGACAGCTTCGCCATCAACAGCGCGGCCGCAACGCCCTTGCCCGAGACGTCGCCCAGCACGACCGCCACGCGCCCGCCCGAAAGCGGCACGTAATCGAAGTAATCGCCGCCGACCTGATACGCCGGCTCGTAAAAGTGGAAGAAGTGATAGCCCTGCACTTCCGGAGGCCGTGACGGTATCAGCCCCATCTGCACGGTGCGGGCGAGCTCCAAATCGCGCTGCAGCACTTGCTGCTGGAGTACCTGCTCGTGCAGCTTCGCGTTGTCGATGGCAATCGCCGCCTGGCTGGCCACGCTGGCCAGCACTTGCAGGTCTTCCTCGGTGAAGCGGCTCTTCTGATCGAGTGTATCGATCTGGATCACGCCCAGCGCCCGATCCTCGGAATCGATCAGCGGCGCGCAGATCATCGAGCGGATGTGGAAGTCCGTAATGCTCTCGGACATGTTGAAGCGGGCATCGCTGGCGGCGTCGGCCGAGAGGATCGCCTCCTTGCCCTCCATGGCCTGGCGGATGATCGTCCGGCTGAGCCGCACCGCCCCCTCTTCGTCCTGCCGGCGCAACTTCACCGCCTTGGGCATCAAGGGGCCGCCGCCGGGATCGGCCAGCACGACAAACCCACGGTCCGCCTGGACGAAAATCTTGAACAGGCTGTCCAGCAGCTTGGGCAGCACGTCGTCCAGCGAGAGCGTTCGGCTCAGGTTATGGGCGATCTCGAGCACCGCCTTCAGCTTGGCTTCCGGCCGCACGGCCACATCGAGTGCGGAGCGGCTGGTGCTCACGTCAAGCTTCGACATGATGGTGGAATTGCCCTGCTTGCCATCGTCCAGCAGCAGCGCCACCGAATCGCCCGAAAGCAGCGGCCCGGCCAGCATGTCGCTCGGCTCGCGCGAGTAGAAGCTGAAGGCCAAATCGCAAATGACCACTTGGTCGCCCTCGTGGAGCGACTGCCGGCCCTCGATCATATTGCCGTTGAGAAAGGTGCCGTTGCGGCTGCCGAGATCTTCGAGAAAGTAGGTCTCGCCGTCGCGAACGATGCGGGCGTGCTGTCGGCTGACGGCGGCCACGTCGAGCACGACATCGCACTCGGGATGCCGGCCCAGCACGGCCTGCTCGCCCTCGAGCAGAAACTGCCGGCCCGGATCGGGCCCCCGGACCACCTGAAGAATCGCCATGACAGCCCTGACATGCTCAGATCGCTGCGCGTGCCGCTCGCGGCGTTCTGGCCTCTAGCATCGGCGGCCGGCAGAGGTACCGATTCTAGAGACCACCCGATTGTGCCGTCAACTGTCCCCTCGCCCCACCAGGGCGCACGCTGCACACGTGCGAAACCGCGCCGGCTCGACTATGCTAGCGCCACTGGGCTGGCACCACCGCCTTGGCACCACCCCCTGGCACCACTGGCGGCGGCCGAAGACACGCAATCCACGGCCCGCTGCACGACTCTTCCCAAGCGAAAGGAGCACTTTCCGATGACCACTCGCACTCGCTTCGCTGCTGATGCCGCCGCTGCTACTATCGCCACTGCTTTTACCGCCACTGGCCCGCGCCTGCCAATCGCGCGGGGGGCGGTCCTCGTTTTGGCGTTCATTTCAGCCCCGCTCGCCACTGGGCAAGAGCAAGACGTGCAAGATCTGCGCGACGGCAAGAACTTCGTCGCCACGGAAGTCTACTCGGCCGAGGACGACCAGCGCGTGCTGGCGCTTTACGAAGGTCTCCGCGTGGCGGACGTCTCCGACGGCATGGATGCGGTCGGCCTGTACGACACCGGGCGGATGGACCGCGAGATCGCCCCGCTGTGGCGCGACACGCAACAGTACAAGCACCGGTTCATCGGCATCGCCGTGACGGCCCGATACGTGCCGACGCAACACCCGCGGCCGACCGATATGTCCGTCGAGGACTACGACCGCTGGGCCTCCGCGTGGTACGGCGAGAAATCGAGCGAGCCGTTCGTGCCGCTGATCCGCGAGGGTACGGCGCTGGTGATCGAGGACGCGGCCGGCGCCGATGTCGGGTCGATCGGCTCGAACAACATTCTCGGCTGGAAATCCCGGGGCTGTGTAGGCGTGGTCACTTCGGCCACCGCGCGCGACACGGATGAAATCATCACGCAGCAGGTGCCGTTGTATTATCAAGGGCCGGGTCGCGGCATTCGGCCGGGCCGCAATGAGATCGAATCGGTGAACCGCCCCATCGTCTGCGGCAGCGCGGTGGTCAAGCCGGGCGATGTGATTGTGGCCGACGGCGACGGCGTAATCGTCGTGCCTCGCGCCCACGCGGAAAAGGTAGCGCAGTACGCGCACGGCATCCTCGAAGGCGACAAGGCCGGCCGTCGAAGCCTCTACGAACGCCTCGGCCTGCCGCTGGACGACTCGGTCCGCTAGCTCGTCTTCACTTGCTGATCTTCGGATCAAGGTGAGTCGTGGGTGCCACTGCTGGCTTGTCCAGCAGTGCTTTCTTTGCCCTTGGATTCACGTCAAACGACAAATATTCCCGCTGTCCCTGCCGCCTTGGGGTCAACCGACAACTCCTCGAATCAATCTCTACTCCCGCATTCGACGTACCATCTCCGGCCCTTGCCAACCTCGACAACCACCGGGCACAATAGGCGGTCCTGATCGCCGCTATCCTCGTTCGAATCGAGACCAAGTGACTCATGAATGATGAGCCCCGCGTCATACTCTCCGCGTTTGCCGACGAAGCCGCCATGCATAAGACGGCCGTGGAGCAGTTTTCCGCGCTGGCCGCCCTCGGGCTGCAATATTACAGCATCCGCTTCATCGACGTGGGCAGCGGCGTCAAAAACGTCATGCAACTCAACAAGTCCGAGATCAACAAGATTCGGCACCTGGAGGCCGACTACGGCCTGAATGTCGCCACCATCGGCTCGCCCATCGGCAAGGTGAAGCTGTTGGATGAGGACGACGGCACCAAGAACGATTTCGTGCCGTTCAAGAAGTATCTCGAACGCGACGTGAAGAAGGCCTGCGACCTGGCACACGCATTCGGGGCGAAGCTGATCCGCGGCTTTTCCTTTTATCATCCGCGCGGCACGCCGGCGGCCGACCACCTTCCCCTGGTAATCGATCAACTGGGGCAAATCGCCGAAACCTGCCATCGCAGCGATCTCACATTCGGTCTGGAGATCGAAGGGAACCTCGTCGGGCAGACCGGCCAGCTACTGGCCGAAATCCATAGCCAGGTGGATCATCCCGCGCTGGTGCTGGTATTCGACGCGGCGAACATCATCTGCCAGGGCTACTCGCCGGCCGAGACCTTCGAGCAGTACCTGGCGATGAAGCCCGGCATCGGCTGGATGCACATCAAGGACTACCGCCATCCACTGCCGGTGCAGCGGGCGGACCACGTCGACGAGGACATCTTGAAAAACTTCGTGCCGGCCGACCAGGGTGAAAGCGCGCACGAGGCGATTCTCCGCGACTTCCGCGATGCGATTCCGCTTTTGACGAAGAAGCTCGGGCGCAGGGGAATTCCTGGCGTCGTGCTCGATCTGGAGCCGCACGTAAAGGGCGGGGGGCAGTTCGGCGGCTACAGCGGTCCCGACGGGATGGGTGTTGCGCTGAAGGGACTGTGCCGCGTGCTCGACTACGTGCAGATCGGCTATCACCTGCGCGATTTCGAGGATATCCGGGCGGCTCGAGGGTTTTAGGGTCCGCTGCGATGACCGTCCTCGTGGCCCTCGCGTTCGTCGGCCACGTGTTGATGGAGCGATTTCACCGCATCTATCGCAGTGGGTGCTTCTTTCATTCACGGCCGTAGCTGAATTCGTGCGCGTGCAGAGGATCGTTCGCACAAGCGGAGCCTGCTTGCTGCTTCACAAATACTCAGTCAGCAAAGCACTTCTCCCCGGCACTCTCCCAAAGAGAGAGGGAGAAGACACGGTCCGCTTGACAGGGGGCCGCCGATGCCGTTTGCTGGGAGGCTCGTAGTCGGGCGGCCTGGGCAAGCCGCCCTCTGGGCAATGTGGCACTGCCGCATGGATAAACCTTCCGCAGGGGAGCGGCTTTGAGCATGGGCTATTCGCTGTCCGGGCACGTCGCCCTGGTGACCGGCTCCACCACCGGCCTGGGCAAGGCCATCGCCTTGGCCATGGGCCGAGCCGGCGCCAAGGTACCGCTGAGTTTCTTCAACAATCGCCAGCGGGGCGAACGCGCCCTGGATGAGTTCCAGAAAGAGGGCATCGACACCATCCTCGTGCAGGCCGACGTCAGCACGCCCGAGGGAGTCGACGAACTGTTCCGCAAAACCGAAGAGGCGCTCGGCGCGGTCGATATCCTGGTCCCCAACGCCACGCCGGCCCAGCCGCTGTTGCCGTTCGAAGAGTATGACTGGGAGTTCTACCAATCGATGCTCGACTACTTCGTGAAGAGTCCCTATCTGCTCACGCGCCGGGCGCTGCCGCGGATGAAGAACGCCAGGTGGGGGCGGATCATCAACATCACCAGCGAGGTGTTTCACCGCAGTACCGCGCCGTTTAGCGCGTACGTGGCCGCCAAAGGGGGACAAATCGGCTGGTCGCGGAGCATGTCGCAAGAACTGGCTTCCTTCGGAATCACCGTGAATACGGTCGCGCCGGGCTGGATTCCCGTCGAGCGGCACGTGAATGATCCGCAGGAGATGAAGGACGAGTACTTCCGCTTGATCCCCATCGGCCGCTGGGGAACGCCCGAAGACGTCGCGAACGCCGCGCTGTTCTACGCCGCCGAGGAGTCGTCGTTCATCACAGGGCAAACGCTCTGCGTCAACGGAGGAATCACTCCCTGGTGAGCCCGCACGGTTCTCCCGAAGTCTCCGGTGATCCGCCGCCCATGACCCAACCGGTTAGGACGCTGATCGTTGTGGCAACCTACAACGAGCGCGAAAACCTTCCGGAACTGAAAGAGGCGATATTCCGGGCGGTCCCGGACGCGGATTTGCTGGTGATCGACGACAATTCCCCCGATGGCACCGGCCAGTGGTGCGACGAGGCAGCCCGGTCGAATCCTCGGCTTCGCTGCCTGCACCGCCCTGCGAAGCTCGGTCTGGGCACGGCGCTGGTGCGTGGCCTGCAATATGCGGTGGACGAGAGCTACACCTACGTGGTGAATCTCGACGCCGACTTCAGCCACGACCCACAATACTTGCCGGTCCTGCTCGCCGGCATGGAAGACGACCGGACCGGACCGGTGGACGTGATGATTGGATCGCGATATGTAGCTGGCGGGGGCGTCGAGGGGTGGCCACGGACGCGGCTTTGGATGAGCCGCACGGTGAACTTGTTCGCCCGGACCATGCTCGGCCTGCAAGTGAGCGATTGCAGTGGTTCATTTCGCTGCTATCGAGTCAGCGCCTTGGAGC
Source organism: Pirellulales bacterium (assembly GCA_040880125.1). Classification (GTDB taxonomy): domain Bacteria; phylum Planctomycetota; class Planctomycetia; order Pirellulales; family JBBDJB01; genus JBBDJB01. The sequence continues at coordinate 54,715 of JBBDJB010000039.1, forward strand.
GGGTCGATCTTTCGCAAGTGCGGGCCAGGGGATATGCGTTCTTCGAGGAGATCCTCTGGCGGTTGAAGCGCGCAGGGGCGCGGTTCGGCGAAACCCCGATCATCTTTTCCGATCGCCAGCGGGGGCGGTCGAAGATCAACCTGCGCGAGGCCGCCAGTGCGCTAGCGCTGATCGCCAGGCTGGGGGTGCGGAACCGGCTGGGGCTGTAGGACGCGGGCTTGAGCGAAGCTGGAGACTCCGCAGAACGCGAAAAATCGCGCGAAACCCGAGAGGTTCTCTCAACCGACTTGTTAGCGCCGTCCGAAGAGATTAACAGGCCCGCTCACCGATCGCGGCACGCGCCGGCAGCATCTTGCCATCGGCCGCACACCCGGCAATTGGTGTGGCCGCTCCGGCAAACGTGTGCCTTGATCTGCAATCCGACCTGCGACCGCGTCGGCCCGGCGGCGATCGAAATCTGGGGGACTTTCATGCTTCACTGGCGCTTCTGCTCGCTGCTGGCCGGGATCGCTTGCGCCTTGACGGCGGTCGGCTGCGCGCGGACGCAGGTGGAAGAGTGCCCGCTGGCGGACAGGGCTTCGCCCAGTCTTTCCGAAGCGATTGGGCACGGGCCTGCCCCGGCAAACTGGATGCAGCGGACGCGGCCGGATGAACTGGAACAAGCGCGGGACCAGGAGCGCCGCGGTGACTTTGCTGCGGCCGAGGCGACGTACCTGGAGGTGGCCCGCAAAAACCCGCGCGAGCCGGAGGTCTATCATCGCTTGGGCATATTGGCGGCACGACAGGGCCGATTTGACCAGGCCCAGCAGCATTACGCCACGGCCCGCGAGCTTGCGCCTGCCAGCGCGGAGCTGCTCAACGACGTCGGCTACACCTGCTTTCTCCAGCACAGCGAGAGCGAAGCCGAGCGGAACTATCGCCGCGCTCTCATCTTGGCTCCGCGACATGCGGCGGCCTGCAATAACTTGGGGCACTTGCTTGCCCGGCAGAGGCGATACGAAGAGAGCTTAGCTATTTTCCGCCGGGCCGGCACCGAAGCGGAGGCTTACGCCAAGCTCGCCTCCATCAGCGGGCAGTGCGGCGACCGTGCAACCGCCGAGGAGAGTGCGCGGAAGGCGGTTGCGCTCAATGCGGCCGTGGAACCCCTTCTCGCTCGTATGATGCCCGGCGGCAGGGGAGTTGTGCCCGATGACGATGAAGTCGGCGGCGTTCAGCTTGCCGCCAGACAACAGCCGATACCGTTGCAAAGCACTCGCGGCGGGCAAGATATCCGCAGGGCTACGTTCCACGGGCCCTCGATAGCGGGCCAAGTCCCGTAACATTCGTCGGATCGCCAGACCCACCATGAAAAGCGGCCGCGGCTCGGCGAAAGATTACGCCAAGCCACGGCCGTCTATTCGTTTTGGCGGTTGACTGTCGACTACGCCTTCTGACGCGCCGCCGCCCCCTCTCGTGGCGATGCCGCGCTAGACGGCATCCTTCAGTGCTTTCAGCGGCTGAATTTTGACGACGTTGCGGGCGGGCTTGGCCTTGAACACCGTCTCTTCCTTGGTGAAGGGATTAAGGCCCTTGCGCTCCGGAACGGCCGGCTTGCGGACGACCTTGACCTTCATCAGGCCGGGGATGCTGACCGCACCGGGGCCGCCTTCGCTGAGGTTTTCCGAAATCAAGTTGCGAAGTCCCTCCAGGACATTGCTCACCTGCTCTTTGCTCAGCCCGGTCGAGCCGGAGAGGGAGTTGATAAACTCGGTCTTGTTCATGGGCTTCGCTGTCTGCGTCTTGTCGGGCATCGTCTTTCCTTTCAGTTGGGGCAGTTGTTAGCGGCTGGATCGCAGCGGCGCGTTGCCATCCAGTTTTCCGCCGTGTAGGGTGCCGTTGGTCGCAGGTGCCGAGTCAGTGGGCCGGGGTAGGACCGCTCGTGCCGCACCGCACGCGGGTTGGGCAAGTGGGTACGGCCGCCTGGTTCCTCTTCGATTCTCACCGCCGGTTGTTCGTTACAAGATTACTTTCTCGCGGTGATTCTACATCTGTTCGGCGGCCGGATCAGGCCCACGGGCAGCTACATTTTCACTTTTTTGGGAACGTTGTAGCGATTAGCAGGGATGCAGCGGGGTGGTATCCGACCAAAAAAGCGATTGCCATCGTCAGTGGGGTGCCGGCTCGCGTGGAGAATCGCCGCTACGGGAGGCACACTCGGAGGAGCCGTCACGATCGGAAAGGGCCGGTTGACTGTGGAGCGACTCGCCTGGGGGTGCGGCCGGAATTTTTGAGGCGTTGGCGGCTGAGCGGTGAACGCCGGGGGTTGGGAGAATCCCGTAGCTGGACGCGCTAGCGTTCAGCCAGACCGGCGTCAGGTTGAATTCCCCATTAAGCTACCGAGGGCGCAAAAAATTTGGGGTGGCGCGACTTCTTGTCGCGCCACCCCAAATCACTCTGGCGACAGCATCCGTTCTGCCGAAGTGAGGAATTTACACCTATGGGGGTTTCCCGTCAAGCGATTCTTCTATTTCTTCAGCAATTGTCCGTAAAGCGATGCGACAAAAAGTCCTTGCTAGCAAGCGCGCTGTGCATCAGTCTCCACGAAAACCAACTTACCGACGCTTGATTATTATTTTCATGCGGCCGCCTTTATGACTGTTTCTGATTTCGAGCGATCACGAAACCTGAAGATTGCGTGGCACAAACCTTCCTGTCTGTGACGTCCGAACTCCTCTCCGTTTCGGCGAAAGATGCCAATGGAGGTAAACCTCCCGGAGAGAAACTTTCCACGGCGACTCAGTCGCACCACGTTAGCGGGCGTCGACGTCGTAGCAATACAGCGCGTCCTGTTCCCGCAGGTAAAGTCGTCCGCCTGCGACGACTGGATGCGGCCAACTCGGACGATCGACGTCGGGAAGCTGGAACTGCCCATTGAGTTGAAAACCTTCGGGCGTTGCTTCGATCAGCGCGACGATGCCGTCTTGATACCGGAAGTAGAGCTGACCGTCGGCAAAGGCGACGGCTGCCGATCCACTGCCCGGCCCACGCACGCGATCCCACTGGTTCTCTCCCGTTTGCCAGTGGACGCACACGGGAAAGCCCTGGTTGTGACCGTGGCCGCCGTAGAGGTAATCGCCCACCAGGACCATTCCGCCGTGATGGTTTTGTAGTTGTTGCGAGTCGAGGAAGTAGACCTCTTCAGCCTCGACGCTCCCGCCGGCGGGCACGAGCCGCAACAGTGCCGCCCCGGTACCGTAGCCAGTTGAGCAGAAGACGTAGTCGTCGCGGACGATGGGCGTGGGGATATTGGCCGTTCCGTTGGCGATGCGGTTGTAGCCCCACAGAAAGCGGCCTCGCTCCGCGTCAACGCCGACAACTCCGCGTCCGGCCAGTTGCACGTACTGTTTCACACCCCCGCCATGGGAGATGACGATCGACGAATAGGCGGCGCCGTCGTTACCGCTCTCGCCGATCTCAGCAAAGGCACACCGCCAGATCTCGCGGCCATTGCGCTTGTCCAGCGCCACCATGCCGGCTTGCGGACCGCCGGGTGTGCAAACCAACTTCTCCCCGTCAACGAGGGGCGACTCGGCGAAGCCCCAGCCGGACATCATCTTCCCGTCGAAGTCGCGCCGGAAGTTCTTGCGCCAGACTTCACGGCCGGTTCGGGCCTCGACGCAAATCAGATCGCCGTGCGGACCGATGGCGTAGATGCGGTTGCCGTCAACGGTGGGCGTGGCCCGCGGTCCGGCGTATCCGCCCGGCTCCCAAACATCTCCGATCCGCGTCGCCCACAGCTCGCGCCCGTTGCGGCCGTCCAGGGCGATCAGCAATTGCGCATCGTCGCGATCGCCCATCGTGTAGATACGGCCGTCGGCCACCGAAACGCTTGAGAAGCCTGCGCCCAGGCCCGACGCCTTCCACACCAGGGGCGGCGCTTCGTCCCACTGCCGTAGCAGCCCGGTGTCGGTCGAGATGCCGTCACGGGCGGGTCCGCGCCACTGCGGCCAATCATCGGCGGCGCGGACGCTCATGGTGCAGGCGAAAACGACGGCAATAAGAGCAGCGGCGCAATGGACGCGCATGATGCAGGCTCCCTGTTCGCACGTGGCGTGAAAGGCGGGATTGAAGTTGAAGGCGGGACGTCGCCGGCGTCGCAAAGCTGGAGATAAGCCGCGTTGCCGCGACCAAAAAAGTGTATCTCCGAGAATTGCCGGTCGCAAGACAGCCAGACCGCGTGCCGCATGCTGGAGCAGCGGTGCGTGCCGGGCAGCACATATGCGCCGGAAACGGCGGCTGTAACGAGGAGAGCGAGCCGCAAGCGTGGCCGCCGCTCAGTAGACCGACGGCAGCGGAGCGACGTGGACCGAATCGTAGCGATTCACTCGCTCGGGTGTGGGAGGCCGGCGAGCTTCGTCCGACAGCGGACGCTGACGATATTGCGCCGGCATCTGCAGGTTGTCTTCGGGACTGGGGGCGCTGGGCAGCGTCAACTCCGGCGACGATGGCAGGTAGTGCTGCTCGCCACCGCCCAGCATGTCGGGCTGTGCCTGCGGCGCGCTTTCCAGCGGCGCTGCACGACCGGCGGAATATCGGTCGCCCGTCCACGGAGGCGCGATGTCGCTCACTTCTACTGCCTGAGCCGGTTCGCGTGGAACATCGCCCCGGGCGACGCCCTGCGGTGCGAGGCGATTGAGCCAGTCTCGTGCCGCGGTCATGTTCGGATCGGCCGCAATCGCCGCCGCGAACTGCGCAGCGGCCGGGTCGGCCTGGCCGTGGTTGTGCATCAGGACGCCGAGATTGTAATGCGCGGTGGCTTCTCCATGCGCGGCGATCAGATGCGGCAGTGCCTCCTCGCCGCGGTTCATTTCCACCAGCACGGTGGCGACGTTGTTTCGGTAGAGCTTTTTGTCGGGTTGCAAGACGACCGCCTTCTGCAAGGCGTCGAGCGATTGCGGGTACATTCCGCGCCGCGCCAGGCAGAGGCCCATGTCGTTCAGCGCTGTGGCGCTATTGGGATGGGCGCTTACGACGCGCCGGTAGAGCTCCGTTGCCTTTTCAAGCTGTCCTTGGCGATCGTACATGTGGGCATAGCCCAGCAGGGCGTCGAGCGAATCCGGATCGAGCTTCAGTGCTGTCTCAAAGTGTTCGGCCGCCTGCTCGAAGCTGCCGGTGCGCTCGCTGAAGCGAGCCATGGAAAGGTACAGCTCGACGGTCGGCGGCGCGCTGGGCGTGCTGAGCGCGAGCGGATCCTTCGCCGAGATGACGCGCGGCTTCGGCGTGACCATGTTGGCTCCCTTCTTTACGGCCGATCCCATCGCTTCCAGCGGCTTGGTGAGGCTGGCCAGGCTCATCATCGACCCGGTGGACTCATTCAGTCCTTCGGCCGACATGCCGCTCATCCGCGGCGCATCCGCGGAGCCCGACGGCATCGGCGAGCGTCCATTGGCGCCCAGATCACTGGCCGCGGGACCGCCCATGAAGCTCGGCACCGGGATGCCCGTGCAGCCGGCGGCGCCCGCTGCTAGCATCGCTATCACAAGAGTCAGCCGGGCAGATGCCACGTCATCCCTCCTTGGATCGGCCCGGGGGCCGAAAAACTCCCGATCCGCATCCATACGGCCGGCAGTGGCGCGCAAAGCAAGTGCGCATGTTATTGATCGTCGTCCGCCGTGATCGGCCTGTAATCGAATCTGCCAGATCCAGCGGTTCTGACGCGGCAATCGATTGCAGCAAATGTACTTCGGGTTCGTACGGTGTTAGGGTTGCGGACCGACAAATGAAAAAGCGCTCCGGCCGCCTACCGAGGCGCTCGGAGCGCTTTGTAACGCTGTCAGTTCGCTAGCCGGCGCTGTTATTGTCCGCTGGAGCCGGCCGTGGCCGCGGGCAATTGGGGCGACGGCATGCTCTCATGGAAACGGACGTTGGTGGCGTCGACCGTCGTCGCACTACGGCCTTCCACGACCAAGTGCGTGTCGTGAACCGCCGGCAGCGTGCCATCGGGCGTGAGCGCCACGGCAAACTGTTGAACGGCGTCCACACGCATTGCCGTATCTTCCCGGTCCAGCGTACGCTGCACGAAGATCATTCGCCGGTGGAGGGGAGCCTGCGTCAGAATCCAGCGGACCTTCAGCTCGCCGGACTCGGTCAAGCGCGACGAATCGGGCGCGAAGTGATGGTCGCCCAACAGGTTCTGCCGTCGCCAACCGGCGTCGGTGATGGCGTCGAAGGCCACCAGCACGTGTGCCCGGTCGGGCTGAATGAACGGGTCGGGCCAGCAGTTGTTTCGTCGGTAGTCCCGTTGCATGGTGGCCCAAAAGTCGGAAAACCAGTCGGCTTCGGCCGGACTGGCGACTGCGGCCACGGTGCATGCCAGCAAGGCAGCGCAGATGGATCGTCGCATCGGATGAATCCCCCGAGAAAGCGCGTGGAGCGGCTGGGCGGCCCGCGGTGCCGCCAATCGCCCGGTAGTGGGTGGGCACGTAGATCAGGATTGGTATGGCACTGCGCAGCACGGCGCAAGCCACACGTTCCTTATCGGCAACCGGCCCCTGGCCGGTGCGCCCGTTTTCCACGCAGCGGCGCAATTTGCGCAACCGGACTATTGTCCGCTCATCGCGGGGAACATCTCGTTGACCATGGTGATGGCCGCCGGGCCCACCAGGACCACAAAAATCGCCGGGAAAATGAAGATCACCAGCGGGAAGATCAGCTTCACCGCGGTCTTGGCCGCCTTTTCCTCGGCCAACTGCCGGCGGCGGGTGCGCATCGAGTCGCTCTGCACCCGCAGCGCCTGGGCGATGCTGGAGCCGAACTTGTCGGCCTGGACCAGAATGGCGGCCAAAGCCTGCAGGTCATCGACGCCCGTGCGATGGCCGAGCTCGTGCAGCACGTCCGTTCGCGCCCGGCCCATCTGAAGCTGGAAGTTGCACAGGCCAAATTCCTCGGCGATGACGCGATAGGACTTCTTCATTTCCTCGCTGACTCTGCGCATCGCCTGGTCAAGACCTAACCCCGCCTCGACGCACACGACCATCAGGTCCAGCGCATCGGGCAGGCCCAGGAAGATCCGTTCCTGCCGGTGGCGGCGCATGAACCACAGCACGACGTCGGGCAGATAGAACATCGTGCCAGCGATGAACAGCGAGTACAACATCGTGTCGATCGAAGCCCCCTTGAGCAGCAGCATTCCGCCGCCCCCGAAAATCAGGCCGGTGATCAACGCGACGAGCTTCAAACCCAGGTAGATGCTCGGCGAAGTCTCGCCGCGGAAACCGGCATGCGCGAGACGGCTCTTGAGCTTGCTGACTTCCAGCTCGCTTTTGGGCTGGAGTGGCCGCGACAGCGCCGGCGAGGCCTTCTCCAGAATCTTGGTCATCGCGTCGGATTTCTTGGCGGGCTCTTCGCCCCGCGCGCGCCGGCGGGCATTCGGCTCGCTGAACTCGTCCAGACGCTGTTCGGCGCGCGGCTTTCCCGTGGCGAACTGTTCGAGCAGCCACCACGCGGCGATGGCGAACAGTCCGAATATCGCGACTGGGATGTAGCGCGAAAAGTCGACTAAGGCGGCAAGGATCACGGCAACCTCACACTTTGATGTTCACGATTTTGCGGATCACCACGGCGCCCAAGAACTGCATGATGGCGCCGACGATGAGCATCTTCTTGCCCAGCGGATCGGTAAAAAGCACCATCACGTAGTCGGGGTTCATCCGATAGACGGTAAGGAACAAGACCGGCGGCAGTGCCAGAAGTACCACGCCCGAGAGGCGGCCTTCGCCGGTAAGGGCCTGAACCTGCCCCCAAATCTTGAAGCGTTCGCGGATCAGGTGGCCGATCTTGTCGAGGATTTCGGCCAGGTCACCGCCGGTCTGCCGCTGCAGGATGACGGCAGTGACGAAGAATTTCAGATCAAGGTTCGGCACGCGGTCGGTGATGCCCTCGAGGGCCTCTTCCATCGGGATGCCGAGGTTCTGCTCCTCGAACACCCGTTCGAACTCCTTGGCGATGGGATTACTCATTTCGCCGGCGACCAGATTGAAACCGGCGGCCATGCTATGCCCGGCCCGCAGTGCCCGCGCGATCAACTCCAGGGCGTCGGGAAGCTGGGCGGCGAACCGCTTCAGCCGGCGGCGGCGACGCATTATCAGCCACGCCAGCGGGATAAATCCCGCCGACAGGGCCATCAACGGCACCAATGCCGGATGCAGGCCGGCCAGCGCAAAGGCCACTCCTCCGCCCACGGTGAAGCCGAGAGAGATCGCCGAAAACTTTGAAAACGTCAGCGTGGTGTCGGCCTGCTCGAAAAGCAGGTGAAGTTTGCCGAGGCGGGCAAGCAAGTCTTCAAAAAAGCCGGATTGCGCGTCCAGCGGACTGGCCAGCACGCTGCTGCCCGCCAGCGAATCCTTCGCCGAGTGGGAGCTGACCCCGGTCAAAACGTCGAGCCGCTGCTCGGCGGCGCTGCCGGCGTCTCCCCGGAGCAGGATGGCGACTCCGCCCACCAGGGCAGCGACCGAGACAAACGCGGCGATGGCTACAATCAAAGGCATCATGGCAGTACGGCTCGAATAAAGTGAACTGGTGGCCGCGGATCGCCCCCAGTGGGCGACCGGGAGCCTGTGCGGTTTAGACGGTTAGTCCTGCAACATCGTCCTCTGCCGGAAAGCGCTGGAAGGAAGTCGCACGCCGGCCGACTCCAATCGGGTCATAAATGTCGGCCGGATCCCGGAGGCCTCGAAGCGTCCGATCGCACGGCCGTTTTCATCGATCCCCTCCTGGACGTAATGATAGATGTCCTGCATCACGATCGTGTCCTGCTCCATGCCGACGATTTCCGTGATGTGGGTGACTTTACGCGGGCCGCCTTGCAGTCGGTTCGCCTGCACGATCAGGTCCACACCGCTCGCGATCTGTTGACGCATCGCCTTGAGCGGCAGCTCGAAGCCGGTCATCATGATCATCGTTTCGATACGGGCGATCGCGTCGCGGGGGGTATTGGCGTGAATCGTGGTCAACGAACCTTCGTGACCGGTGTTCATCGCCTGCAGCATGTCCAGCGTTTCCGGTCCACGGCATTCGCCGATGATGATCCGCTCGGGACGCATACGCAGGGAGTTTCGTACCAGGTCGGTCGCGGAGATTTGGCCTTTGCCCTCGATGTTCGGCGGGCGGGTTTCCAGCCGGACGACGTGCTCCTGCTGAAGTTGCAGTTCCGCCGCGTCCTCGATCGTGACGATGCGGTCCTTGTTCGAGATGAAGCTCGAAAGCGTATTGAGCAGCGTCGTCTTACCGGAACCGGTACCGCCGGCGATGACGATATTCAGCCGCGCCTTGATGGCGCCTTCCAGCAGCATCACCATTTCTGGCGTGAGGCTCTTGTAGTTCAGCAGGTCTTCCAGCTTCAGCGGATTGGCGCCGAAACGCCGGATAGAAACGCTCGCGCCATCGAGCGCTAGCGGTGGAATGATTGCGTTGACGCGGGATCCGTCCGGCAGGCGGGCGTCGACCATCGGGCAGACTTCGTCGACTCGCCGGCCGACTTTGGAAACAATGCGGTCGATGATCTGCATCAAGTGCTTGTTGTCGCGAAATACTACCGACGTCTTCTCGAGTTGGCCCGACCGCTCGACAAATACCTGCTTGGGGCCGTTGATCAGGATGTCGCTGATCGTCGGGTCCTTCAGCAGAAACTCCAGCGGGCCCAGGCCGAAGGTCTCGTCGAGGACTTCCTCGATGAGGCGCTCGCGCTCGTTGCGGTTGAGGAACGTGTCTTCGGTGTCGCACAGATGCTCGACAACCAGCCGGATCTCCCGGCGGAGCACCTCCCCTTCGAGCTCGCCGATGCGCGACAGATCGAGCTTGTCGACGAGCTTGGTGTGAATGCGCCGCTTAAGATTTTCGAACTCGGCCTCTTTCGAGGTCGCGGCCGATGGCGGCGAGGCGACGGCGGATTTCATCATGTGCATTGCTCTCTGTTTTGGGGAAGCACACGCGGCCTCTTGCCACCGGCACGAGGTGTCGCCCCGGTGGCTTACTTCACCTCGTAACCCCTGGCCGTCGCAGGAACCGCGGATCGCCGCAGCCATCCACTCCTGCCGACCCCCCGCGGTTCTCTGGGAAAACATAGCTCAGGAAAACTGCGCGGGCGGCAACCGTCGGATGAAGATCTCAAGCTGGTCCGGTCGATCCACTTGGCGCGGATGTGAGGCCGCCGTGCCGGCGAGCGGATAGCTGGCCTGGCGGGAATTCGGCCGGCGGGGAGCCAAGGGAAAAGGGGACTGGCTCGGAGCGGGCGACGTGCCTGTCCTCCTTTTCGCGGCGCCCCTCTGGCCGCAAATGGTTCGAGACGCGCCGCTGGAAAGGGGACAGGCACCGTGAGGCAGCATTGCATCAAGGCGAAGAGCTCCAGCGAGCACGGAGCCAGTCCCCTTTCCAGCTTGCGCGCACAGACAGGAACGTCTGTGCCACCGCGGGGAGCTGGCCGCCAATCAGGCTTTCGCTTTAGCGGGCCAAAGATGCAGCCATTTGCGGCCGGTGCGCGACCCGTCAGAGGCGGCCGTCTCCTTGCCGGAGAGCGCGTCGGCCAATGCACCAATCGTCTGTGTGATGGCCGCCTTGGGAGCTTGCTCGATGAGCGGCACGCCGTTGTTGCGGACGTCGACCATCACGCGGAAGTCGTTCGGTAACTGCCAGTAGATCTCCGCCCCGATCGTCTCTTGCGCCTTCTTCAGACTGATCTGGCAGTTGTCGCGGCCGACGCGGTTGACGATGACCTTCACCTTTTCCTTCATGTCGTCCATTTCACCGAAGGACATCATCAGGCGGACCACGTTGCGCAGGCACGGCAGATCAAGCTGCGTCACCAAAAGCACGTGATCGGCCATCTCGAGCGCCACCAGATCCAACGCGCTGTAGCTCTTGGACGTATCGATGATCAAGTGCGTAAAGGTCGCCTTCAGTAGACCCATCACCCGCCGCAGATCGTCCGGGGTGATCAGCTTCGTATCCTCCAGTTGGACCGGCCGCGGCAGCAGGTACAGCCCGGAGGAGTGCTTGGTCAGGGACCGCTTGAGCAGCGAGAAGTCGAGCCGCGTCACGTTCTGAGCGACATCGACTAGCGTGTAATCGGGAATCGTGTCAAGGAAGACATCCGCATCGCCCAGGCAGAGATCCAGGTCGACCAGCACCACCGAATTCGCTTCGTCGGCTGCCAGTGCGCAGCCGAGATTCACCGCCAGGCTGGTCGTCCCCACGCCGCCAGTCGCGCCCGGAATGGCGATTACGGTGCTGCCCCGGGACTGGCCGCTATTGCGACCAAAGCGTTGCCGGCCGATCCGTTCCAGCGAAGCGACCAGGTCTTCGAGCTGGAGGGGCTGCGGCAGAAATTCCTTCACGCCGGCCCGCATCGCGCGGAGAATCAGGTTGCCGTCGGTGGACTTGCTGGCGACTAGAATGCTGCACTCCGGCGAAGTCTCGCGAAGCTGCGACACCAGTTGCAGTGCCTTCACCGGATCTTCATCCAGGGCGATGAAGCCGATGTCGGGACTGGTCTGGGCAACCACGTCGGAGAAAAACTCGTAGCGTGAGCACTCGGCCTCGAGCCAGACCATGTCCATGCCCAACAGCGTCGTCTTGAGTGCCTCGCGCGTGTTATCGTTCGGATCGACAATCGCCAAGCGTAGGATATTGCTCATGGTGGTCTGACTGCTTAGCCGGTGGAGGTGCACATCGGCGGTGCGAGCCTTTCTAAAGGCCGGACCGAGTAGGCATGTCGCCGGGCGACCGCCTCGGCGGCGATTCGCCCCGCCAAACGGTTGTTAAGACTCGCCCCGGAATGCTCGTCGCCCGAACGGTCCGGTTAGAACCACTCGGGCGCGGGCGCTGCGGATTGGAGAGTCCTCACAAACGTAGGTTACTTTTCGAGATCGTAGCCCACCGGGCCGATCAGTCCCGGCGCCTCGGACGAAGCGGGTTGTGCGACCGCCTGACGATCAGCCGGCCGACTGGCCGGGCTGTGCGGATTGGTCCGGGCCGGCACATAGACCGGCTGCTGACCGGCGGTGGTCGACTGGTCCGGGGCGATAACCACCGGCGCGTCCGGACGCGGCGACGTGTAGCCCAGCCGCCCGCGCGGGATGGACTGACGCCGCGAGGACTGCTCCGCGGGTGGAGCCTCGGGCGCCACCGACGGAGGCAGCGGTTCGCCCGGCAGAACCGGCCCAGGACCGTAGCCGGCCGGCGGCAAGCCGTGGGCCGCGCCCTGGCAGTGCGGGCAGCTTCCATCCAGGCAGCAGCGCGGCACTTCGATGTGACCGCGGAAGAACAGGTCGTGATCGCTTGGCGAGGTGGTGTCCAAGCCAGGTCCGCCCGGCGGAACTTCGTGCGGATCGAGCGCGTCGACGAACTCCGGCCGCACCAGGATCAACAGTTCGACTTCATTGATTTCCTCTTCCACGCGGCGGAAGGCGGCGCCGATCCACGGCAGTTCGCCCAAGAACGGCACGGAGCGAGAGCTCGCCTCCGTGCGACTTTGGATCAATCCGGCCAAGGCCAACGTCTGGCCGGCTTTCATCTCCACAGCAGTGTCTACTTCACGGGTTCGAAAACCCGGAACCTGCGTTCCATCAAGGAATGCACCGAGACTGTCATCTACCTCTCGGACGCGTGGTCGCACTTCCAGCCGAATGTTGCCGTTCCCCAGTACAAGTGGCACGAAGTCGATCTGTGTACCAAAAGGCTCAAATTGGGTGTCCACCCCACCTAGTCCACCCTGGGCCACTAGAATCGCGATTTCTCCTCCGACGTGGAACGACGCCGGACGCCCGCTTACCGTTGTAAGCCTGGGTTCAGCTAGTACTTTGGCGATGTTATTTGAACGGAGGGCTTCGAGGAATCCAAAGAAGGCCTTGCTGCCGTCAACCACGCCGAAAGCTATATTCTCACCGCCCGAGCTGGTGACCGTTCCGCCGTCGATGCTGCTCAGAAGTCCGCTGATGCTCGACGCTACAAAGTCCGATTCGTTAAGGGCCGCGAAGTCGAAGCCTAGCCGTCGCAACTTCGTGCGCGAGACTTCCATCACCTGCACATTCAACAAGATCTGGTGGACGCCTGCCACGCTCATCTTGTTGACGACCTTGGGTGAGTAGTCCTCGGCCAGCCGGGTGATCTGGCTGACGTATTCGGGACTGTCGACGAAGCCTGAAAGCACCAGGCTGTTGCTGAATCGCAGGACTTGGATCGCCGACTCGGGATAGAGCGTCTTGAGCGCCATCTCGAGCTCTTTGGCATCGCCGTAGATGATCACGTCCAGGCCGTAGACGTCGCCGTTTTCGTCCCACAGATTGATCTGCGTGACGCCCGGCTTCTTCGCGGCGACCTGGATCTGATTGGGCGAGAGCGGCGTGAGCGTCACCAGATCCGGATTGTCGACCTGGGCGCGCGGAATCTTGTGTTCCAGCGTCAGAATCTTGCTGGTGTTGACGGACAGCTCGACCCGGTCGCTGGCCGCTTCAATTTTTTGAACAATGCCCTGCGCGGATGCGGGCTGTTGCGACGCGATGGCCACCAGGCAGAAGAAGACGCCGAGCGACGTGAGCAAGCGGCGCGCGCAAAGCGCGCCCGCGGGGCGTTGAATGCACATCCGTGTACTTCCTTAAGCTATCCGTAGGTCGGTTGGATCGCAGACGTTACGCGCGGTCACGGCACTGCCGGCCGTGGCAGGTCGTGTTGCCGACGCGGCCCTCCGCCGCGCCGACCAGTTGGTTCTCTTGGATCGACGTCCGATCGTTATTGTTGCTATGCGACTCCCGAGGCGCCTGCCTTGCGGCAACGGGCGGCTCGCGAGTGTTAATCCTTCAACAGCAGGTCGCTGGGCACCGGCGCGAAATCGCCTGGCAGTTCCAATGGAGCGCTGGTCGTGGGCGACGGTACCTGGATCGGCTGCTCGGTTGTCGGCCCGTCGACCTCCTGCGGCAATTGGCCGTCGTCGGCGAACTCGACGCGGCGGACGCCGCTGCCTTCGAGGATGTCCATCTTCCAACTCGTATGGACGGTCGAAGTCGGCACCGCCGCGTTGGCGGCCGCCTCGCGCAGTTGTTCCAGGAAGCTCGAGAAACCGGACTTCTGGCTGGCAAGCGCGTCGCCCAATCCCTTGGCCAGCTCACGATTGCCCTTGGATGTCTTGAACAGGTCGTCGATGGTGGCCGAACCCTGGTCGCCGGCGAGCTTGTCGTCCGGGTGACGCATAATCAAGCGGAGCGAGCCCAGGTTGCTGGCCAGCGTGATCTTGTCCGCCTGTTCGGGCGTCACCAGCAGGCCGATCGTGCGGGCGACGTTTCCGCCCTCGGTGTCTTCGACTCGGCGGTTGATGTGCTGATCGACGGCGAAGACCTGGAGGTCTTTCATGATCGTGCGGGTTTCGGTCTTGGGAATGCCCGCGCCGGGGTTCGCCGTGACGAACAATTGCACGTCGACGCGGTCACCAGGGCGCAGCAGACCCGCAGCGCCGGTCACGGCGTCGACCCTCACATTCACCACCCGCATGCCGGTCGGAATCGTGAAGGCGGGAGCGCTCGGCGCATTGGCGTCGATGAGCTTGGCCTCGTGGACCTGGTCGCCCTTGTAGAGTTTTGTGGCGGGGCGACGCCCGACGACGCTTTCCAATTCGCGGATGGCGTCCGGGTGGATTTTGTCCGCCGGCCAGGCTTCGAGATTGACCGATTCGGCCGTGATCTCGTCGCCGACGTTGATGTCGTGCTTCGCGACGTAGATCTCTTCCGTTTCGTACGTCTGCGAATCATCCTTCCGGTCCATGACCTGGCTGATGCCGATCGAGGCGATCAGCCCGCACCCTAGCGCAAGGGCCAACAGCAATAGAGACTTAGGACGCATACGACCCCCCCGGGTGTACCGCAGCCGAACGTCTATTTGGAAAATGTCTGGGCGAGGATCCGTCGGATCCCAGCTCAGCTTTACGTTTCGCTGAAGCCGGAGTTCACCGGCTTGCAACCGCCATCTACCTATAAAACATTGGCGATGGCGGCCAACTTACTTGACTAAAAGGAGTTTGAACCGCAACAGCCGTCGAGCTAGCAAAACCAGTTGCATCCGGAGCATTCGTATCGACCGCTAGCGTCGCGACCGCGCCGTTCGATTTGGCAACCTGTACTCCCCCGTGCGTGCCGATTGTCGGTCGCCTTAGGGGTGTGTGCGCTGGCATTCAGCGCAGGTGACAGATCGACCACAGCGGCGCCCTGTCGGTCTTTTCGGCACGTCCGCCCGATTTTCTCCACATTAAAAGGCCGCCGGCCTTCGGCTCCAACTTCGCCGTCGACCGTCCCAATTCACATCCTTCCGACCCGGACGCAATTGCGAGGGCCGGCCGCGACTTTGTCGGTTACACCAGCATCCCGGTCCAGGCGAAGTAGAGGATCGTGCCGATGGCGATCGGAATTCCGTAGGGTAACAGCAACATCGAGCTTTTCCGCTCGGCCGCAATTTCCGAAAGTTGTTCGGGATCGCGAATGGTGAGGATCTCGCAACAGATCCCCCAGAACTGATTCTTGTGTTTCGTCCATCCGCGGCGCAACAGCACCATGGCCACGGCGATCACTCCGCCCACGATGGCCGACACGCAGAAGGCGTAAAAGGTGGCCGTGCCCCAGATCCAGGCTCCGACGCCGGCCAGCAGCTTCACGTCGCCCGCTCCCATGCCGCCGATGGCATAGGCGGGCAGCAACAGTGCAAGTCCCACCAGGGTGCCGACAACGCTGAACAGTAGCCCCTCCCAACCGGCGTAGGGAGAGAACGCGGCGCCGTACACCCAGCCGCTGAGAATCATTGGGAAGGTGAGCCAGTTGGGCACCTTCAGCTTCCAGCCGTCGATCAGCGCCGCGACCACCAGAGTCAGCGACACGACCCATACGTGCCAGTTCTCGAGCAACCCCTCGCGTAGTCCTTCCAGCTCAAGCATGCGATCGCTTCCTACTTATTGCGGGTCAGCCGCGTGCTACGAACATCATGCTCCACAGGGCGGCGAGGGTCATGCCCATCAGGCAGACCGCCTCGAACGCTCCGGTCACAGTTTCGATTGGCAATACGGGCAACATCTCGGCAGACCTCACGGATTTTCAATGTTCCCACGCCGGCCGACGGGGCGGCCAGGCGTCTCACCCTCCCCGGAAGTCAAAAGTCCCTCTCGGCGCCGGTCGCGGCGCCGAGAGGGGGGCTTTGACGAGTTCAGCGGGCCGGCAGTGCCGGGCCCACCGAACAAACCAACCTAGTCCAACTCGTTCGATACGTTGTTGAACGTGTTGGCGGCCTGTTGGCCGATAGAACGAATTGCGGTCAAGCATACGATGATGATCAGTGCGAGCATCACGGCATACTCAACTGCGGTGGGTCCGTCTTCCGATACGAGGAAGCGTTGCACCTTCTTAGCCAGACTCTTCATTGCATCCTCCAGTTCAGTGGGACGCCCCGGACCGGGCCCGCTGCCCGCCGTAGGTCACTCCGCGATAGGAAACACCGCTCTGCCAGTTTCCGATGCGACACCGGACCGAGGTCCCGTGCCTGCCTGCTTTGCACCGAAAAGCAAGCCACACTTCCCAAAGTGCGCCTCATCTCGCGGTTGGAAAATCGTTCCTTCCCACGGCCGCTTTCGCGGCACCCAACATCCTTTCGGCAGCCGGGCGAACGTTTGGGTTTCCCCATCCGCTCCCCGAGCTTTGCGAGTCCGGATCAACGATCCGGATTGCCCTTTTCGAGGATGATGACGCAGCAGGCTTACTCCTTGCGAACGTACTTCCCGCCCGGTCCGATTCGACCGGACTACAGGAAGTGACTCAGCGTCTCGACGTGAGCCGCTGAGGGCGGCATAAGACCTTCGCCTCATGTCTCCACTGGAAACCTATGTCAGAAAGGACGGTTGTCAAACTGACATGGTGGAGCAAACGGGGGTTTTTCCCAGTTTGACTCAAGTCGTGCAAACGGCGGCGTTTCGCAGTCGTAAGCCGCCTCCTTGACACCGGGGCAATCGTGACAATCCGCGCAGTTCGGGTAGCACCGGTTGTCCCAACCGGTGCCGCACCGCGGCAAGAGGCCCCGGCACACGGCCAGCAATTCGCCCGGACGCTGTGCAATTCACTCGTCGCTGAGCGATATGCCCGGCATGACGAATCGCCGAACCTTCGGCATGCGTTTGAAGTTTTCACGCGGCCGAAACTTGAAGACAAGCGCGCGGCACATGCACCTGAAGCACGTGCGGGCGGCGCTTGATGAAACGTGCCGTCTGTTGGCCTTGGAGTTCGGCCCCGCCGGTATCTCGAGCGGAAAAGCGTGGGGTACACATCGAGTGGGTGGAGTGACCCGTCAGGCGACGCCTCTTGCCGCTGCGCGGCACCGGATGAAGGCAACCGGTGCTACCCGCTTGCGCCCGGAAGAGCGCGTCACCGGAGCGGGTCTGGTATCGCTCCAGTGACCGTTCAAACGCCAAAGACGCGATTCCGCCCTATGGCTGTTTCTCGACGGACGCGCCCTTGGCAACATCCGGTTCGCCGACCGAGCGATGCCCGTCGTCGCGGAAAAAGAGCGCAAAGAGCACCATGATCACGGCGGCGAATACCGCCGGCAGAGCCCAAATCGGCAGCCATGCCTGCGAGTCTAGCAGCCGATCGCTCCGCTGCTCGCGGAGGTTGGTGATGGTCAGTTCGAGGCGTTCGCGGTCCTCTGGCGGGGCCTCGGCCAATTGGGTCTGCAACCCATTGATCTGCTCGCCGATCTGCCGGGCCTGTTCAGCGTTCGCCTCGGCCTGGGCCGGGTCGATGTACGACTCGACGGCCAGCCATCGCCTCAGCATGCCTGGCTCGGTTTCCTCGGCGGCGTCTCCGTCGGTAGCGTCTCCGTCGGCTTCATCCGCGTCGTCCGCGCCGACCAGGCTGTGAATCATCGCACCGAACAGGTTGCCGTCATCTTCGGAATAGCCTTGCGTATAGTAAGTTTCCACCTGCCCAGCGATCTGTGCGCCAATGAGCATACCCAGTCCGAGGGTGAACAGCACGAGCATGCCCTGCGCCTGGCTGCGAATCGCGCGCGGGGCCACCCGGTCCGTGTAGATCTGTCCAGTCACGAAGAAGAAGTCGTAGCAGATTCCGTGCAGGATGACGCCGGTCATGACCATCCAGAAGATGCCTTCATCGGCGGCCATGGCGAACAGGGCGTATCGCAGCACCCAGGCCAGCATGCCGACGAACAACATCCACTTCACCCCGAGCCGCACGAAGAACAGCGGCATCACCACCATGAAGAAGATCTCGGACATCTGCCCGAAGCTCATCTTGAAGGCGGGATTGGCCAGACCGGCATGATCGACGAACTTGCCGGCCATCTGGTAGTAAAACGCCAACGGGATGCAGACCAGGAACGAGCTGATCATGAAGATCAGAAAGGAGGGCCGCTTCAGCAAGACCAGCGCGTCCAGCCCGAGCACTTCCCGCACGGTCGGTTTCTGGCCGGCCGAAGGGGGAGGCGTATGCGGAAGCGTGAAGCTGTAGAGGCCCATGAGGATCGCAGCCACCGCCGCGAGATAGAACAAGTTGATCGCCGCGTCCCATCCCTGCCAACTGATCAGCAAACCGGCCACAATCCAGCCGATCGTTCCGAATACGCGGATGAGAGGAAACTGCCGCTCGGCGTCGGTGACGTTGTGCAGCGCCAGGCTGTTGGTCAACGCCAGCGTGGGAAAGTAGCACAGCATGTGCGCGAAGAAGAAGATGTTGATCCATACCGCCGACGGATCTTCGATGAGCGAGAAGGCCGGAAGACTGATCGTAAAGCCTTCCATGCCGGGCAGGGCCAGCCGAATCGGCTCCGGATCGCCTCCGCCCATCATGCCGATGGCCAGAAACATGGCGACGCCGCCCAGCAGGTGCAGCACGCCCAGCACGCGCTCGGTGGAAAAGAAGCGGTCGGCGATCATTCCGACGAAGAAGGGCGAGATCAGCCCGGCGATGGGACCGACCGAGTAGGTCCACTTGATCTCGGAGCCGCCGAAGCCGATTTTTTCGAGATAGAGGTAGGCCGTGACGTACCAGGCGCCCCAGACGAAAAACTGGATAAACATCATGGCGCTCAGCCGCGCCGCGATCGAAACATTCATGGCTACCTCGATGCGAATGGCCAGTTGCGCAGTTGCCGGCGCAAGAACGTGCCCATTCTAGGTAGCGGCGGGGGCGAGCGAAAGCATTTTTCGCACGGCGACCGGCCGGTGATCCGTCGGCGGTAACGGTCGCAACGATTCGGCGGAGTAGGCACTTTTGGCCGCGGGCCCCTCAAGGCGCGGCTTCCGGCTGGCGTTGCTCAGCGGCCTGTATCTCGCGAAGCAAGCGGGACCAGCCTCACGGCGCATTCGAATCGCTTCGCTTGCTCCCGCTGGCGGGCCAGCATGTCGCATGCGGAAATGTACGATAAGCTGGTTGTGGCGGTCCTGGGCAAGCTTACGAGCGCGTGCTTACTGAGACTGCGGAAGCGACGGCGGTGGGATCAGCCACTCACAGTTCCGCGCCAAGGCCCTCCTCACAGACCCTGTCTTCTTGCCAACGACTTCTGCATGCGCAGGCTCGTCTGGCAACGGCCTCCGCACAATGGCTTGCCCCTTTTGGCGGGCGAGAAATGCCGTAAAAGTGGCTAGCCCGTAATCGTCGTGCCCCGCAAGAACCGACTTCGCCTCTCTTCCGGAATTGAACACGATGTAAGCCAGAAACACCGACATCGACGTTCCGTCATCAGGGTCTTCGAATGCCGCACTTGAAGGGCGAACGCTTCCCCTGTTTCGGTCCGGCACCACGTGCCACGGCGGAATCCGCCTCCATATCGTGAAATCGTCCTTTATAGTGGCATCATCAAGCTTTTGGAGGTCCGGATCCATCGTGAGCGAATTTGGTCCTTCACCCTCTTGAACTCAGCTTCTCGATGGCAGTAATCAATCGCGCAGAATCTGTCGTAATATCCTCCTCCCACGACTCACCCGTTCGTAGGTCCTCAAAGAACAATTCGATCTGTTCCGGCGAGTCGATCTTCAGTTCCACGTCAAAGTCACGTACATGCCACTCGACCTGAATTCCGCCGCGAACTGTAGGAACGACAGACGGGCGCGGAGTATCGCGAGTCAGGTATAGTAGGGCAATTTCGATCGCCACCGTGGCGCATTTGATGTCAATCGGGTATGCGCCATGGCTGTCCCAATTGGCGGGAAGATTCACGATCGTGCAAATGTCTTCGATCACGTCGCGGGACGTTTTTGAGTCTGATTTGCTGGGGAAGAGTAAGAGATAGTCGCGAGTGTAAAGGCGGTGCATACCTTCGAAACGCGATGGCATCGAAAGTGGATATGCATCCGACGCGACTTCGCTTCGGGCACCTCCGAGTGATGTGTCGTCTGCTGCCCAATCATCATCAATAAGCAGCTTTCGTTCAGATGTTACGCCGCTACTCATAGTCGCCGATCCCAAACCTTGTGCATCGATTTCGTTGTGATGGACGTAAAGCCTCTGACGATTTCCTCTCGGCCGCGATCCAAAAACCGCATTACTCCATCAATTCCTTCGCGTTCCGGTTTCCCTCTCGCGGTCAACGAAAGTCGGATTGCCGGTTTCCTGTCGGTGGTTCGTAAGACAGGCTTCACTTCCACGTGCAGTCTTCCAGCGAATCCGCCCGAAACATCCTGCAAGATGTAACTCACGTTCGCGATGACCTTTTCGGGATCTCCAAGACCGCTGTCGCTGTAAGTCGAAGAAATGAACGTAATCACGTTCTCGACTTCTCCACAGTCATTCCACCCGTTGCCACAGAGGATGAGGTTCACATAGCTCACCTCGCATTGGTTTGCTACGATTTGCCCCCATCCCTGGCCTTCGACAAACTGAATAAACTGCTCGTAGTCTTCAAGGAAGAACTTCCGAAGCCGCTTGTATCGAGGATACGGCTCGTTATCCTCCTTCTTCCGCCAATTGCGGATGAACCGGTCTTTTTGTACTTGAATTAACTCCGTCTCGGCTTTGTTCAGAAACCAGAGCCTCGGAGAGGGGGGCGAGGAATAAACCTGCACTTGCGGACCCACCGTAGGCCGCAACCCAAAGCGCTCGAAGACAGGATCGAGCGATGCATGTTCCTCCGTCTTCGGGAAGCGATCCCGAAATGCCTGCCAGATTAGCCCCAGGTGGGGGATGTTCAGTAATTCGAGGGCCTCGAATTGAACTGATAGCACGACCTCGTTCAGTGGAGGCTTTCCAAAGTCAGGCAGTGGCTGGTCCGTGCTCATCATCAGCCGAAGGTCAAGCGAATCCCTTTTTCATATATTCTAACACTGGCAGCCCGCCGGGCATCCATCAGCACGCCCGGATTTACCCCACGTCTTTGCCCCACGCGAATTCAAGCATCCCTGAGTTCATCGGCAAATTCGGGCCAGGGGTTCGACGTTAGCACCCCGCTAGTCGGAACGCAAGAATCCACGCAGGGCGACCGAGATTCTGCCTCTCTCAGGTGGCACCGTCAGCTTCAAGAATGCCGATGAGCGAAGCTAGAAGTCTTCCCTGTAACGGTTACAACCGCTCGGGCCGATGGGCTGTGTCGTCCGTACTTGGGGATTCATACGGTAGACTTCGACAGGTTACGCAGAAGGCGATAATAGAGTTTCAATCAGTGGAGGATAGGGGACTCGAACCCCTGACCTTCTGGCTGCCAGCCAGACGCTCTCCCAACTGAGCTAATCCCCCGCTCGCGCGGCCGAAGGTCCTTGCTGGCGCGACCTCGACCGGTGCAAACAAGAAGACGGCGGCAGAACCGCCGCAAAACGACGAAACTATCACTGCCGCTTGAGGTTGTCAACCGCCGTGCAGGCGGCGAGCCGCCGTACCGTGCCGGTCGCGCGCCGCGTGAGGATGTCATGCCAGCGAGTCGTTGGAAGAATCGCATCGTACTGGCGTTGAAGGTGAGCCTGGCGGTCGGCATTCTCGCTTTCCTCATCGTCCAGGCCCAACGCAACGACAGTTTCTCCCGACTGCGCGATCAGCCCAAGGACTGGGGCTACCTGCTGCTGGCCGGCGTCTGCTGCCTGGCGGGCGTGGCGCTGACGTTTGTGCGGTGGCACCTGCTCGTTCGGGCGCTGGAGATTCCCTTTCGGCTCCGAGACGCCTTCCGCCTGGGCTTTCTGGCGTACCTGCTGAACTTCGTCTCGCTCGGCAGCGTCGGCGGCGATCTGTTCAAGGCGCTGTTCGTCGCCAGGGAACGGCCGACGCGGCGCACCGAGGCGGTGGCGACCGTCGTGATCGACCGGCTGTTCGGGCTGTACGCACTGTTTCTAGTAGCATCGGCCGCAATTGTGATCACCGACGTACAGCACCAGGTGGACAACTCCGTCGTACGGGCGATCTGCGACGCCACGCTCGTCAGCACGGCCATCGGCACGGTGGGCATCGTCGTGCTGTTAGTGCCGGCGATTTCCGGCAGGCGGCTGGTAGCCCGGGTGGAGAGCTGGCCCTGGATTGGCCCGACGCTCGCCCGGCTCGTTGGTGCGGTGCGGATGTACCAGCAGAAGAGGCCGCTACTTGTGCTGGTGACCGGCATGAGCTTGCTGGTGCACGTGCTGTTTGTGCTCTGCTTTTATTTCATCGCCCTGGGGCTGCCGGGCAACGCCCCCACGCTCGCGGAGCACTTTCTGGTGATACCGCTGAGCATGGTGGCCGGAGCGCTCCCGGTGACCCCCAGCGGTTTGGGGGCGTTGGAAGCGGCCGTCGAGTTCTTCTACCAGGTTGCCTCGCCCAGCAGCGAGGTCGGCGTCGGCAACGGGATGATCGCCGCGCTGTGCTACCGCTTCATCACCGTGGTGATCGCACTGATCGGCGCCTGCTACTATCTCACCTGCCGCCGCGAAGTGGCCGAAGTGATGCACGAGGCGGAGGCGTAAGTCGGCATACGCCCTACAAGGCAGCAGTCCCGCTGGACATTGCTGCGAACGTTGGTTCGCCGCGGGCGAAGACCTCGCGGCACCATCGCTCCGCCGGCTTCGCGATGCGGCTGATCGCCTCGACACGGCATCGACGACCCTTACAATGGCAGCGTGCTAGTATCGTCACTGCCGGCGTTTCGTTCGCCTGAAGGTGCTGCCGATGGTATTGCTCGAATTCAGCGTCACGCCCATTGGCGCAGGCGAGAGCGTCAGCTCACAGGTCGCCCGGTGTATCGAGATCGTCGAGGCGAGCGGCCTGGCATTCGAATTGCACGCCATGGGCACTATCATCGAGGGCGAACTGGACGAGGTGATGGACGTCATGCGGCGGTGTATTGACGCGGTCGCTCAAGACAACCCACGTGTCTCCTGCACCGCGAAGCTCGACTGCCGGCGCAGCGCTGCTGGGCGGCTGATAACGAAGGTCGAAAGCGTCGAGCGGCAACTGGGACGCAAACTCAAGCAATAAGGTCTCGCTGAGATGGCAAACGATAATGCGGACGCCGTGCTGGGCCGCGTCACCAGCGGCATCTACATCCTCACCATCCGCTCCGGCGAGCAGGCAACCGGCATGTTGACCAGTTGGGTCATGCAGGCCGGATTCGATCCGCCTATGGTCACCGTGGCGGTGAAGCACGGCCGCTATGTCTGCGATTGGCTGAACGAAGGCAAGCCGTTTGTGCTGCACGTGGTGGGCGAATCGCAAAAGTCGCTGCTGAAGCATTTCTCCAAGGGCTTCGAACCCGGCCAGCCGGCCTTCGAGGGGCTGGACATTGCGCAATGTTCGCGGGGTGTGCCGGTCATTAACGCGGCGCTCGGCCACTTGGAGTGCGAACCGGTGGGGCATACCGACTCGGAAGACCATCGCATCTTCTTGGCCAAGGTCGGGCAGGGCTCCATCACGAACATGGAAAAACCCATGGTGCACATTCGCACCGGCGGAGGCCGCTACTAACTGCCAGCAGCGCAGCAAGTCCGTCGAACAAAGGGGACTGGCTCGATGTGCGGGAGGGGTTCGCTTGCGAACAAACTGCTCCGCGTCGTGCCTGTCCCCCTTTTTCGACGGCCCGCATGACGCACCCGGAAAATGGGACAGGCATGTTATCGCCGATTGCGGTAGCCCGTGGAGTCGTCGCAATTCCACGATTTCGAGCCTTTCCCATCTCCTGATGGTGTGCGACTCGGCGAAACCATTGCGGCGCGGACTTGATTTCAATGCAACAAACCGACATCGCGATCATCGGCGGCGGCATCGTCGGCCTGGCCACCGCCTATCGGCTGCTCGAGCGCTTTCCCGGCACCTCCCTCGTCGTCGTGGAGAAGGAGAACGACGTCGCGCAGCACCAGACGGGGCACAACTCCGGAGTGCTGCACTCGGGCATCTACTATCGCCCGGGCTCGCTCAAGGCCATCAACTGCCGCGAAGGTAATCGCGCCATGCGCGAGTTCTGCGATGTTGAGGGCATTAAATACGACGTCTGCGGCAAGGTCATCGTGGCCGTCGGGAAGGACGAGCTTCCGGCGCTCGAGAAGATCTACGAGCGCGGCCAAGCCAACCAGGTCCGCTGCACGTTGATCGATCGCGGACAACTCAACGAACTGGAGCCGTACGCCGCCGGCATCCGTGCGATCCATGTCCCGGACGCCGGAATTGTCGACTTCACGCGGGTGTGCCAGCGCCTGGCCGAGCGCATTCGCGACGGGGGCGCCACCATCTCCACCGGTACGCGGCTGACCGGCATCGCGCGTCGAGACGGCCGCGCCATCCTGCGCTGTACGACGGGCGATATCGCCGCCCGGCTGGTCGTGAACTGCGCCGGGCTGTACTGCGACCGCGTCACCCGCATGTCCGGCATTCGCCCCGCGGCGAAGATCCTTCCGTTTCGCGGCGAATACTTCGAGCTTCGCCCGGAGGCGATCCCGCTGGTGAAGAACCTGATCTATCCGGTGCCGGACCCGAGCTTCCCCTTCTTAGGCGTCCATTTCACGCGGATGATCGACGGCAGCGTCGAATGCGGCCCCAATGCCGTGCTGGCGATGGCCCGCGAGGGCTATTCGAAAACCAAGATCGACGTGCGGGATCTAGTCGAGTCGCTCACCTACAGCGGCTTTTTGCGGATGGCGGCCAAGTACTGGCGCGTGGGAGCGGCCGAGATGTGGCGCAGCTTGAGCAAGCAGGCGTTCGTGCGGGCGCTGCGGCGGCTGGTGCCAGACATTCGTAGCGAACACCTGGTGCCGGCGCCGGCCGGCGTGCGGGCGCAGGCGGTGATGCCTGATGGCGCGATGGTCGATGACTTCCTGATTCACGAGACCGAGAATGCGATCCATGTGCTCAATGCCCCCTCGCCCGCCGCCACCGCCTCGCTCAATATCGGTACGCTCATCGTGGACAAGCTCGCCCAGCGGATGCGAGCGAAGGCCTGAGGGAGCCGCTGGCAAACGCGTTTAACCCAACTCCGCTAGCCGCCAATAGACGACCTTCAGGAAAGGATCGATGGGAACCTCCACCGTACGATATCCCGCCGAACTGTTGCGCCACTTCGCGGAGCAGGTATTCATTCAGTTCGGCGTGAGCCAGCGCGACGCGCAGCAAGCGGCCGATGTGCTGATTGCCGCTGATCTGCGGGCGATCGACTCGCACGGCGTCGCACGGCTGAAGGCCTACTGCGATCTGCTCCGCGAGGGGCGGCTCAACCCGCGGCCGCAAGTGCGCGTCATCCGCGAAACCGCCAGCACCGCCACGATCGACGGCGACCACGGACTGGGCTTGATCGTGGGGGCGGCGGCTAATGCCGTGGCGCTGGACAAGGCCGAACAAATCGGCACCGGCTGGGTGACCGTGTGCAACTCGAATCACTACGGCATCGCCGGCTATTACGTGCTGCAGGCGGCCGCTCGCGGCATGATCGGCTGGTCGATGACCAACAGCAACGCGATGGTCGTCCCATTGGGGGGCGCGGAGCGGAAGTTCGGCACCAATCCGATCGCCTTTGCGTTTCCCGCCGGCCGGCAGCCGCCGATCGTGATCGACATGTCGACCAGTGCCGTGCCGTTCGGCAAGATCGAGATGGCCCGGCGCCGCGGCGAATCGATCCCCGACGGATGGGGTGTCGACGGCGACGGCCGCCCTACCAACGATCCCGCTGAAATCGTCGCCGCCGGCGCGCTGCTGCCGCTCGGTTCGGACGCCCAGCACGGCGGTCATAAGGGATCGTGCCTGGCCGCCGTGGTCGACATGCTGTGCTGTGTGCTCAGCGGAGCGAACTGGGGGCCGTACGTGCAGCCGTTCGCGCTCAATCAGACCATGCCGACGCGCCAGGTCGGCAAGGGGTTGGGCCACTTCTTCGGCGCGATGCGCATCGACTGCTTTATCGAGCCCGATGAGTTTCGCCGCCAGGCCGACGCCTGGATCCACGAGATCCGCTCTACCCGACCTGCCCCCGGAAGCGATGGGCCGCTCATCCCTGGTGATCCCGAGCGCGAGGCCGAAGCGGCGCGATCGCATTCGGGCATCCCCCTGATCGGGCCAGTCATCGACGAGCTGCGGCAATTGTCGGCGCAGACGGGCGTCCCGTTCGATCCGCTCGAATAGTTGGCGGTGCTGGCGCTGCACGTGCAGTGGAATGTTCGGCAACGTCGCGCCCACGATAGCAAGTGCGCACGGGGTGCTGCTAGTGCATGCGTCGCTTCGATGCGCCGTTTTCTGCGCAGTTCGCCTGGCGCAACGGCCCTTTGAATCACTCCGTCGATGTGCAATAATGCTGGGTTCACACTCATTCCGATCGAGAGTAATTCATCGCACCACCGCCGCAACAGGGAAGTGTCAGGGGAGAACCATGTTTAAGAATCTGAGCACCGAAGCCTTGGGAGTCACCGGCCACCAGAGTGAGATCATCGAGCTGGCGCTGTCGTTTGGCTTTGAAGGAATCGAAGTGAATATGGCGGACTTTGCCGAACAGGCCGCCAATTACGGACTTCCGCACGCCAAGCGGCTCATCGAGAGCGCGCAGATTCGCGTAGGGCTGTTCCAGCTTCCTGTCGCCTGGACGGGAGACGAAGAGCGCTTTCGCCAAACCATGGAGAAGCTGCCTGCGGTTGCCGAAACGGCCGCCCAACTCGACTGCCGCCGCTGTGTGACGCTGGTCCAACCCGCCAGCGACGATCGGCCTTATCAGGAGAATTTCGAGTTCCACCGTCAGCGGCTGGGGGAGATCGCCGACGTGCTCGCGCCGCACGGAATTTGTCTCGGCTTGAATTTCCAGGCCACCGCGGCCGGGCGCGAAGGCCGCGCATTCGAGTTCATCCACTCGCTGGAGTCCCTGGTCCAGATGGCCAAAAACGTCGGGCGGGAAAACGTCGGCGTCGTCCTGGACCTGTGGCAGATGTACATCGCGGGCGACACGCTCGACCATGCAAAATCGCTCGCCCCGGACCGAGTCGTGGCATTGTACGCTTCCGATGCGCCCGCCGACGCGGATCTCGAGAAGATCGAAGACCGCTCCCGCTTGATGCCCGCCGAAACGGGCGTTATCGACGCGGCCGCCGCGGTGGCGACGCTGACCGAGTGGGGTTGCGACGGACCGCTGATCGCTCGCTGCCATCGAGCCAGCTTGAAGGACAAGCGTCGCGATCCGATCGTGCGTCTGGCCGGAGAGCGGCTCGACCGGATCATCAAGGGCCAGCAGCCCGAAGACGCGACCGAAGAGTCCGATAGCCTGGAGCCCTCGACTTCCGCCACCGAGTGAGGCGTGCAAGGGTACGCGTGTGTTTCACTTCGATCGCGGACTGAAGCTGACTCGACCGGACCTGGCCGTCGACTTTCGACGTCGGCAGCCACGGGGATTCATCTCGCACGCGCACACCGATCACATGGCGCGGCACGAGCTGGCGCTGTGCACGCCCGCCACGGCCGAGTTGTATCGGCTGCGGCTCGGTCCGCGCCGCGTGATGGAGGTCCACTATCGGACGACGATCGAGTGGGGCGGCCTGCGGCTGACCGCCTATCCGGCGGGGCATTGCCTCGGTTCGGCCATGCTCCTGGCCGACGACGGTCACCGGACGCTCCTTTACACGGGCGACTTCAAACTCGGCGCTTCGGCCACGGCCGAGGCGGCCGAGCTTCCCCGCGCCGACGTGCTGGTGATGGAGTGCACTTTCGGCAGCCCCGTCTATCGCTTTCCGCCGCGGGAGGAAATCGTAGGGGAATTGCGCGCACTCGTGCGGCGGATACTCGATTGGAATCGGACACCGGTCGTGCACGCCTACGCGCTCGGAAAATCGCAGGAGGTCATCAAGCTGCTGACCGACGACGGGATACCTGTCCTGCAGCACGAGGACGTCTATCGAGTAAGTTGCGTCTATCAGAAACTCGGCGCCTCGCTCGGGCCGATGGTGGTGTATCCCGGGCATCACGTCGACGGGCACGCGATCGTGGCCCCGCCAGGACGCGGGCGGCTGGCGAAGCTGCCGGGGCTTCGACGGCCTGTTCACATTGCTGTCACCGGCTGGGCACTGCACCAGGGCACGCGCGGCCGCTGGGCCGTCGATTACGCGCTACCGCTGTCTGACCACGCCAGCTACGACGAGCTATTCTCCACCATCGAGCAGGTCGAGCCGCGTGAGATCTACTGCACGCACGGCCCGGAAGTCGACCGCTTCGTCCAGCGACTTTGCGACGCCGGACACATCGCTTATCGACTGGGCGCCGGCCGGCAGCGGCGGCTGTTTTAGAACGCAGAGACAGGTATGTCTGTGCCGCGTTTTTTAGTTCCCGCCGGGTGCAACTGCTCACGTTGCCCTGCAGAGCAGTTCGCTGCCGGCGTTAACCCCGCAATCCTTGTGTTTTTATCGCTCGCGGCGCAATACGGTCGCCAGGCTCCACTGCCGTCCGGCACTCAGCAGCCGGAATAAATCGCCAATTTTATGCGCAAGAGCATTGATTTCTGAGATCAGTTTGTCTATAATTTTCAGCGCATGTCGTGGAGAACTAAGCGTATATCCTGGTTTTCCGCTCGTTTCGCCTGGAGGCGAGTCACGCACGGATTAAGGCGAATGCACTAAATTAGCGCATTTTAGACAGCACCTCGGACACGCTCGGACCACGCCGTTAGCCAAACCGAAGCCCGACTTCTTCAACACTTCTCAAAACAGGTGTCCTCAGTAAAGCTCTCCACGGCCCCGTCGACGGGCAGGATATTCACTTCCCGGAGCCGGCTTTTCCCGTGGTTTTTGTCACCATCGCTATGGCTGAAGTACAGGTAGACCTGCCCGACAACGGCCCTCAGAAGCTCGCCCTTCCGCCTTCCGCCTACGTCCCCCGTGATGGACTCGCGGGCCTTCTCAATTGCCGCCTCCCGCTGCCGGACTTCGTTCAACAGGTTTGACCACGGCTCGCGTAGGTCGACCAGTTCACCCTTCAGCCGGTCAACCTCCCGTTCGAGGGATTCCATACGAGGGGCGGCGCGCTTTCGCAACACTGGCGATAGTTCCCGGAAATCGTCAAGCATGGTTTCAAGCTGGGATTCCTTCTCAGCAATCTCCGCTTCCAACTGCGGCCGGATGCGCTCGTAGACCGCCCCGTATGCTGCTGACCAGTCCTTCCGGTCCTCCCCGTTGCCGTGCGCTTCAAAGACGGCCAACATATCGCACCACGTTTCATTGACTTGACGTTCACTGTTGAGCAGAGCATCGACCAGCGGCCGGCCGAGTTCCAAGTCCCCCGTCTCCACGGCGCGGACCAGATCAGCAACCTTGGGCGCGGTTTCGTCCAGGTATCGGAGTACGATAGATTCAATCACGTCATGGCTTACCCGGTGCGCGTGGCAACCCGTTGGGTTGTTGCGGCCGTGCTGTGCGTAGGTCGCGCAGAAGTAGTTGGGCTTCATGCGCTTCTGCCCCTTGCTCGCCCTCATGGTGCGCTCGCAGATTCCGCAGCGCAGAAACGGCCGCAACCATAGTTCACCCGTGTTGGCGGCGCGGCGGATGCTCTGCTTGCTGTGCTTTTTGGGTTTCAGCTTCTCTTGCGCACGGTCCCAAGTCTGCTGATCGACGATGGGCGGGAAGATTGGTTTCTCGGGCTGGATATAATCACTCTCGGCGCGCGGTGTCTTTACTGGATTGTGTGCGTCCCGTAGCTGGCCGTCAGTGTATTCGCTGAACCGGCCGGCGGCCGACTTGTTGAATGCTGGTAGGCCGATATAGACCGGGTTTTTCAGCAGTTTCGTGATTCGCTCGGCGCTCCAATATTGGTGGAACACGGCCGGCGTTGCTGTTGAGTTGAGCCACCATGCCAGGTTGTTCGCGGTTATGTCCTCAGTCGCGAACCGCTTGAAAATCTGGCGGACGATCTTCACCCGGTCCTTTTCGATGGAGGGGCGCAGAAAGAACCGATCGGTCGCGTCCTTTTGGGGAGTGTTGTTCTTCCCCTGGAAGCGTTCGCGTTTTCCATCGGGGAAAATTTTCCATCGGTCCTCCCGGCCGACGTAGACCGTGCGCCACTTTTCGTTGCCTTGTTGGTCGAAGCAAACTACGTCGGTTCCGTACGGTGCGAAGCCGCCAAGGTACTCGCCCCGTTTCGCCTTGACGATCTTGCCGGACGTGATGCGCTTACTCTTCTCCCGTTGCTCTCTTGAGGACGTGAGAGCGCCAATCGTTGACGTGAGAACCGATGCGTCGTCATCATCCGAGAGAACCTTGCCGGACGAATCGAGTAGGCGGCAACCGTTGTCCTTTAGGATCGTTAGGAGACTGCCCCATTGATAGGCGTCCCGTGTTCCGAAACGATCCTGAGAGTCCACGACGATCGTCTTGACGATGCCAGCTTCCACCGCTTTGAGTAGTTGTTGAAACCCCTTCCGCTTCTGCGGTAGGTCTCTCGGATTGCGACCGGCGGAGTCCTCGAACCATAGAGCGATAGACTCGTTGCGGGTGGCCCAACCTTCGATGGAGTTTCTTTGGCGTTGTGTATCTTGCTGGTCGCTTGAGACTCGAATATAGGCGGCAATTGTCATTGCTGGTTCTCAGGTTTGATCGGAGGGAGAATTGAGTACGGTACTCAATTCTCCTTGGAGAATTTGTAACGGTTACGAATTCTCCCCGGACGGCGGCGGCCGTACTCCACCATGGGCCGTGGCCGCCTAGGTTTCAACGCGTTAAACTTATTTTGAGCATCGCCACCACGGAGGATAGGGCTGTGGGTTGCGAGGGTGGTAGGGCCTGGCTCGGTTTTAGGATTTGCCCCCCCCCCCCCGGTCTACTCGTACTCGACAACATGCTTGACTGCGGCACGCGACCACGGCCGCTTCCATCGTGTCTTGCAATCCTTCGCGTTCAACCGCCGTGCAATCTCAGTATGGGTGAGTCCTTCGTCGATCATCGGTTGAATGACTGGCATCATGCGGGACTTGTGTTGGAGGGCCAACTTGCGATTCGTCGTGGCGGCGGCGGCTCCGCCGCTCCGCTGGCCGGCTTGTCGCTGGTCCTCCCGGCCGTCCCAATGGCCCGGCCGATGCGAGCCAAGCAGCACTCCACGTTGCTTGGCGGCTTGTAATGCTGCTTTCGTGCGCTCGCTGGTCGCTTGGCGCTCTTGCTGGGCGACAGCCGCCAGGATGTGGATCGTCAAGTCGGTCGCTGCCGGCATATCGCAGCAGACGAATTTGACGCCCGATTCCATCATTTTCGACGTGAATGCCACACTCCGCGAGAGTCTGTCGAGTTTTGCCACAATGAGGGTTGCGCCCGTAACGTGGCATCGGTCGACGGCCGCTTGCAATTCCGGCCGATCGGAATTCTTGCCACTCTCAACCTCAGTGAACGTGGCGATTATCTCGGCGTTGTGCTGGGCAGCGTGGCGGCTGACGCATTCCCGCTGGGCCTCCATGCCTAGTCCGCTCGACTGCTGTTTTTTCGTGGAAACCCGATAGTACGCTACCAGTTTCATCGTTGTGTTCTCCCGGTTGTGTGGCCCTCTACTCCAAGTGTAATTCAGGGTTGACGTCCGTCAACCAAAAATTCGGGTGGATCGGCCGGCTTGACGAACGTCAAGAAAATCGGCCGGCAACCTATAACGGTTTTAGGTTGGGGCGGCTCGGCGGGGAACTGAGTACGGTACTCAGTTGGCGAGAACCACCACCCGCCGGCTAGCCAATCACCGGGGCAGGCGGGGATCGGACGGGGCAGGTGTCATCGGATGACACCTGGACGGCCGCCGAGCCGAGCCGAGCCGAGCCGCTGGCCGGCGGAGTCCAGGATCAGCAACGCGGGACCGGACGCCGCCCGGACGCTGCTGATCGGACACCCCGCGCCAGAAGCCCTAGGATGCGTTCTAAGCCCCTCCGGCAATTGACCACCCGGAACAGGCCGGTTTTCCTCCAGGGCCGTACGCGAGCGGCTGGGCCGTCAGACTGGGCAATCTGGGATGACAGGGCGAGAATTGAGTACGGTACTCAATTCTCGCCCACCGATCGGCCGGATATTCCGGTTGTAGCGGTTGGGAGGGCAGGTTGTGGCGGTTGTCCGGGTTGTGCGGATCGTGCCGATTCCGCTGGATTTACCGATTTTGAGGGTTCTGCCGGTCGTGCGGGCCGCGGCGGAACATACGACATTTTTGTCGTATAATGCAAATTTGGCGGAATTGACCCTAACCGTGGCGAGCCGCGCCGGCCCTAGCCGCGCCGGCCCTAGCCGCGCCAATATCGCTGACCGCGCTCAAGCCGCGCCGCCATTGGAGGGGGTTTTCAGCGGTCGGAGTTACCGGATTACTCACGCAGGGACTTTTCTCCCCTGCCGCAAGTCATTGCCAGAAAACGACTTAAGTGCCGTAAGGGACTTTAGGGACTTTTTCGGTACATCACCCCATAATACGATTCATTTCTAAGGGAAGTAGTTTTGTATTAGTGGATGATTGTTAAAAGTCCCTAAAGTCCCAAATATGCTATAAACCACTGAGATCAAAGGACTTAGCTAGTTACCGGTTTGAAAATAAAGGGTAACGAATCGAGGGACTTTAGGGACTTTCGCGGCGGTATTCAGGGTTGCGAGTCAAGAACCGCTCGTACATCTTCCGGCGAACGTCATTGATCCAGCTTGTGCTGAGTCTCAACCGCTCGGCAACCTCCACGTCCTTGTACCCCTGGATGCGTAGCCGAACGATCTCACGCTCCACGTCATCCTGGCAACTCCCCATGATTTCGTCGGCTAGGTCAACCTCCCGGTGGTGGTTGCGGGGGTCACAATCATCCTCTTCGATCCGTCGCACATTTTCAGCGTCCCGCATCCGTGGCGTTTTGATGGTATTCCCGTGGGCGGTGACGTGGCTGTCCAGTTGGTTGAATACCGCCTTCCGTAGGTAGGCCGCGACGTGTTGAACTGGGGCGCCGGCCGCGATATCGCGAACCGCCTCCGCCAACCCGAGGATTCCTTCCGAGATCAGATCGTCCCGCAGGTACTTGAACTGGGGCCGCGAAGTCAGGAACCGCCGCACCGTGTCGCGTACGAGTCCGACATTGGACTCAATCATCCGGTCGCGGGCGCCAATGTCACCGGCGGCTACGAGGGGCAGTAGTTCGGTATTCAGTCGTTTGTGGTCCATCGGGGTCCATCGGGGTCCATCGGGGTGTTGTTCCACAAGGAGATCGACGACGACCCCGACTTGTGCCACTGGCGGTTAACTATCTAAAGGCCGACTCCGACGTCGCCGTTTTTCAGCCGCTCCGAATTTTCCGGTTTTAACGGTGGAATTCTGGCTCCAATCGGAGCCTTGTCTTAATAGAGGGAAAGAGTCCACTTACTCACTGGTTCACCTATGTCGCTGTTGCAAAGATTCCTGACCGCCCACTATCACCACGTCCCCGGCGAGTTCGTCTTTCTGGATGAGTTCGCGAGAGAGTTCGCGCGCTGGATGACCGACCAAAACCTTGACCCCGGAGGTTGGTCGGCCCGGCGAATTAAAGAGGCGCTGCCGGCCGGCATACCGCTCGGCTACGGCGCACAGAATAGGCGGGTACTTGGCAACTTGTCGCGCGAGCGAAACTACCCGAGACGATACATTCAGGTTGGGCGCAACGTTCGACTTGAAAGGCCGGCCGTGGCTTAGCAAATCTTCCTCGATGGGTCTGGCCACCTATCGACCAAAACTCCCCGGTCGGTCTGATCCTTCCGACCGGGGAGTATCTTTTCTTCTCAGGGATCACAAGGATCATCATGCTCCCCGATACTCTCACGTCTGACGGTCTGTTCGCACGGACCTGCAAAGCTCTCGGCGGCGCGCGAAGCGAACAGAAGGACCGCTTCGACCTGCCCGGCGACAAGCTTACCGATCTGTTCCGAGCGTTGAAGATCGACGATTCCCCCGGCGACTACCCCGGCCGCCGGCTGGACGTTCGCCTTTGCAAGGGCGGGTTGTCGGTCGCGGTCCCTGTTGAGGCGGGCGACGAAGAAACACTATTCAATACGTGGGAACGCAAGGGCAAGAACTGGAAACGTGTCTGGCCGTACGTGGAACCGGTCGACGTCGATCTTGAAGACTTCGATAGTTGGCTACGATGTGTCGAGACACAAGATAGCCCCCTCGATCGTTGGCAAATGAAGCTCGCCGATGGACGTTGGCACAAACGGGATACCTATGAAGTCCGGCTAGTGCTTCAGTCCAGGGGGCTGAGCGCTACCGAAGCAAGTGAGACAATCGGCGGCCTTGTGATGGAACCTTGGAAGCTGGTCGCGAAGCCCTTCGTCGAACACGAAGACTCAGAGAAAGCACGCGAGATAAATGACGGGCCGCAACTCTCCCGCAAACCCAAGTCCGGCGACATCAAACACTGGCGGATGATCTTTGAGCATATCAGCCGCGACTTGGGCAACCCGGACTGGATACCGCAATGGCTTGCCTTCATCCTGAGACACCCTAACGAGCCGCTTCCCTATCTCTTCCTGTTCGGTCCGCAGGACTCCGGCAAGAGCATCCTTCACGAAGCTTTCGCGTTGCTGGTAACGAAAGGTGTGGTGAAGGCTGACAAGTCGCTCAAGAGCGACTTCAACGGCGAACTAGAGGGCGCCGTGCTGTGCGTGGTCGAGGAAACGAACGTCAACAGTTCAGCCAGCGCGAACCGGATTAAGGAAGTAGTCACAGCGAAGCAACTGTGCATCCGCCGGATGCGGACCGACTCGTATATGGTGCCGAATTCGACTCACTGGATTCAATGTGCCAACTCCGCCGAAGAGTGTTTGATCTTACCGGGTTGTAGTCGAATCCAGGCAGTCGAGGTCAAGCGCCCCGACAAGCCGATCCCGAAAAAGATACTGTTGGAACGGTTGACCGACGAAGTCCCCGCCGTGCTGGACTACCTCATGGAACTGCCGCTGCCAACAGTTGAGGGCCGGTTAGGCTTACCGCTCATTCAGACCAACACCATGAAGGCGGTCAAAGAGTCCCACACTGAACCGCTGCTAACGTGGCTTAGTGGAAAAGCCGGTTTGCGTGGATCGGCAAGAGAGTTGACCGACCGGGCGAAGGCCGAAGACGTCATCACGCACCACAAGGGAAACTCATTGCGGGATATCCGCAAGCTCCGTAAGTACCTCGACCAGCACCGCTACACACTGCGGGCGCTCGGCGTGGATTACGTCGAACACCCCCGCGAGCACAACCACCCCGCCGAAATTGAAATAATCGCTGCCGCCTGAAACTAGGTTGGCAACTTCTCCGCCGCGCGTTCTCAACGCGCTTACGTAGCTCCACCGGACTCTATCCGGTGTTGAGCGCAGACCACTGAATCTAATGTCCGAACCTATTCGTCAAGAGTTGGGCTTTGATGCTGCGCAGGCACTCGCCGAGCTAGCCAAGCTCGACCAGGTGCTACAGAGCACCGATAGCACCCTGAACAAGTTCGCTCAAGACCTACGCGACTTCAACAAGATCGGCCGCGATACCGCCCGAGTTCTAGGAACGCTGAACAAGCGGACCGGCGGCACCACGAATTCGCCGCTCGGCGACACGAAGGCGCAGACCGCGCAGGCAAACGCGCTGATCGACTCCGCCAACAAGATCGGCCCCGCGGTTGAGCGGAACATGCGGCAGGCGGCGCGCTCCACCCGTGAGTTGACAATCTCATGGGAGACAATGTCTCGCGTCGTGGTGACGCAATTGATCGTCCGCACGATGTCGCAGATCAGGGACGCATTCCGCGCCAGCGTAAGGGAAGCTCTAGAATTTGAACGAGCGATTGCGCGAGTCACCACCATCGCCCCAGGCACAAGCATTGCCGAAGCTGGGGTTGCCGCGCGAAACCTGTCAGACGAATTCAACATTGACCTACTCGACAGCACGGCCGGACTCTATCAGGCGCTCGGCAATCAGGTTGGCGACTTCGCGGAGTCTCTTGAATTCTCGGCGACGGCCGCGCGCTTCGCGAAAGCCACCAACGCCGAGCTAAAAGATTCCGTCGATCTTATCTCAGGGGCGCTGAAGTCCTTCAATCTGGACGTGACCGAAGCGGAGCGGCTTGCCAGTATTTTCTTCGTGGCCATTGATGAAGGGCGCATCGAAGCGAACGAGTTGGCCAACACGTTCGGCCGGGTTGGCCCCGCTGCTTCGCAGATCGGTATCGGTATCGAAGAGATTGCAGGGGCGCTTGCGCAGATCAGCGTTCAAGGTACGAAGACAAGCGAAACCCTTACTCAGTTCCGGGGGATCGTCATCGGCTTGACGAAGCCCAGCGAAGCGATGCAAGCGGCATTGCAGCAGATGGGATTCGCCACGGTGGAGCAAGCTATTCAAACGCGCGGCCTGTCCGGTCTGTTGAACGATCTGGCGGACTCAACTAGCGGTTCCGCGAGGGCGCTGGCCAAGTTGTTCCCCAACGTCCGGGGGCTGGGCGGAGCGCTCGGCTTGACGGGAGAGAACCTACGGTTCTTCGCCAGCAACATTGAGACGGCCCGCGACATAACGGGCGACTTCATCAATGAGAAGTTTGACACTGTTTTCGGCACGCAAGCGGAGCAACTCACCGGATCGTTCAATAAACTCAAGAACGCAATCACCACGGAATTCGGAACGTCCGTTGTCCAGACCGGCAACGATCTTATCGCGTTCGCTGGCGGGATTGAGAACGTCATAAACTTCGGCCGCGCGGCAACCCCCGCCGTGGTCAAGCTCGGCGTTGCTGTTGGTGGTCTGGCGATATCGTTGAAGGGCGCGAGCTTCGCGGCCGGACTGCTGCGCAACAACTTGGCCGGAGTCACCACGGCCGGACTGCTGACAGCGATTAGTGCGGCCC
>JBBDJB010000040.1:0-88060 GCA_040880125.1 Pirellulales bacterium
ACACGTTCAGCAACGCGCGAGTTGAAACGCTGTATCGGTTGCGATCGCATCGCAAGTCCGATGCTTGGAAAGCGCTGCGGACTCGTTGGAGTTCCCACTGCCTCAAGGAACCGAGCTTCATCTCAGCAGAAAAGAGGGACTTCATCGGATGAGCATGAAACAACCCGGCAAGACTCCCGCGCAGATTCGGCGGGAGAATGAGAAGCACCTTGAGCTTGTGCGGCAGTCGCACCAGCAAACTGAGAAGCCCGAAGCAGACCGGCGGAGCGATCCGCCGAAAAAGTAATCCAACCCCCGAAAGGCACTATCACCATGTCAAATCTAGTTCCAGTATCACCACAAGATCGCGGCGACAAGTTCGTAATCTACAACAAACCCTTCCCCTACGAGCGCGGCAACGGCGAGTCCCGCCGGCAAGCGAACCTTGCGGCGGCGCAGTATTCTCGCGAAGTGTTCGACGTGCTGACGCATAAGGCGCAGTCGGTCGGATACGAGTTGCGGGTAAGGGACGTTCTCTTCGGTAGCTTCGAGCCGCCGGACGAACGGCCGTACGGGCAGCGCGTGCGCGATGATGCCAATGTCCAAACGAATAGTCCGAAGGACTCCGGCCAGTCAAACTGGGCGAAGGATCATATGGCCACGATCGACGGCGATAATTCTTTGACGGCGAGTCAGAAGAAACGTCGCAAGCTGATGTACCGCGAAAAGGCGAAGGTCATCGACGCCGAGAACGCCGCCAAGCAGGAACAGGCGGAACGCGAATCCGATCCGATCTACGCTCTCACGAAGAGTGAGGCGGAGAGTTTGCCCAGTTACTTCCAACCCAGTTGGGAAGCCACGGCCGCCGAGACTCACGAAGCCCATCGGCTGTCCGAAGGTTTCCTGTCTGGCAAGCTCAGTGTCGAAGAGTTTGAGGCCGGGCAAAAGACGCTGCTGGACAGCTACTTCGGGCGCCGCGAGGCGGAGAAGTCCGAAGCGGCCGAGAAGCTCAAGCAAGAGCAAGCGGAGCTTGCGGCCGAGCGTAAGGCGCTGAAGATGGAACGAGAGGAAATCACCGATTCGACGGCCCCAGTCGAGGCGGAACCACAACCCGAGTCAAACGAACCGGCCGGACTCGCCGAGCTAGCGAAGCTCCCGCCCGACGTGTTGGCGGGGTTGGCGAAGCTCCCGGCCGACGCTCTGGCGGCGCTGGCGAAACAAGAAACGGGGCAGGCTGAATAGTCCACCCCGTCGTGCGGCGCGAGTAGCCCCAGGGGTGTAATACCCCTGGGGCTTTGTTTATGCGCCTACGATGGCCCGAGAGCTAACGGCCGGCCGTTGGCTCGGCACCAGTCCCTCGACTTCCGTATGCCGATCGTGAAGACATCACCATCGACGAAGTTTGCCGGGTTGTGGTGCGGCTCGTACTCGGCAAAGCTCTCCGCCGCGAGCCGCCGCGCGACTTCGTAGTCGCAGGTGGCTCGATTAATGACGGTTATCAGGTTGGCATTGTGCTTGAGCTTGAACGTCACAAAGTCCATCAGGCCACCTCCACCGGTTCAAGGCATTGCTCGGCGACGTGGTGGACTTCCATGATTGCATCGGCGAAAGGGTTGTCGTCCCAGTCGCGATTCTCATTGAGGGTGGTTTCGCACAGTTCTTTGATACGGGCGAGAGCTTCGGTCATGGTGTCACCTCAGAAGAGAGAAACGGGAAAAGTCTTTCTCACTCGCCCGCTACTTCAACCTTAGTTCAAGAATTCCGATTGGCAAGAAAATATCATTTGCGATAGTTATAAGCTTGTTGTATAAGGTTGACAGACAAGTTATAAGAAAACGGCCGGTTCCGGTTGTAGCGGCTGACGGCGTCCAGGGCTCGGCGTCCAGGGCTCAGCATCCAGGGCTCGGCGTCCAGGGCTCAGCATCCAGGGCTCAGCGTCCAGGGCTCAGCGTCCAGGGCTCAGCATCCAGGGCTCGGCGTCCAGGGCTCGGCATCCAGGGCTCGGCATCCAGGGCTCGGCATCCGCGGACTGGCACCGCCCCTGCCACCCGGATAACCTACAGAATCAGCCGCCACCCGAGGACTTTACGGAAGATACCAGTTTCAAAACAAGGGTGTTGCAAAAAGCCTGCGGAAAATCGTCACCGCGCCGAGTGGCGCGGCCTAGGGATGCTGACTTTCGCAACGAAACGTGGGGCCCCCCCTTAAGAGCGCGTTGCGAAAGTAACGTCCTCCTCAGCTCGGCTCGCCCCTCATCGAATAGCCGTAACACTCCATTAAAAACCCGATCCGACCTTTCTACGGTTTTAACCGTTGACAAGTACGGCATAAACCGTAGAATGCCGTCGAATGAATGATCGTCGAGCGGTTCGCGAATCCCCAGGCACGGTGAAAAGTTCATGCCACGCCCCAAACACGAGCAGCCCACGCCCGCGGAGCTGGAAGTACTCCAGGTACTCTGGGAACGCGGCCCGG
This sequence comes from Pirellulales bacterium, assembly GCA_040880125.1. Taxonomy (GTDB): domain Bacteria; phylum Planctomycetota; class Planctomycetia; order Pirellulales; family JBBDJB01; genus JBBDJB01. The sequence continues at coordinate 2,455 of JBBDJB010000040.1, forward strand.
CCACCGTTCGCGAGGTGATGGACGCGCTGAACGCCCGCCGCCCCCGGGCGTACACCTCCGTGATGAGCCTGCTGAATGTCATGACCGACAAGCGGCTGCTTAAGCAGACCAGCCGCGGCCGGGCGTTTCTGTACGAAGCCCGGGCCGAGCGCGAAAAGACCTTGGGCCGTATTGTCGAGGACGTGCTGGGCCGAGCGTTCGAAGGTTCTGCCAGCGCTCTGGTGGCCCGGCTGCTCGACCAAGCTAGCCCCAGCACGGATGAGCTGGACGAAGTCCGCCGGGCGATCGACGCCTACCAAGCCCAGCAGCCCCGACAGGAGAAAGAGTGATGCAACTGGCCGAGCTCTTTTCTCACCCCTGGTGGCACGTGCTGGGTGCGGCCCTGGTTCACTTCCTCTGGCAGGGATCGCTTCTGGCGCTGTTGCTATTCGTAGCACTGGCGGTGCTGCCGGCTGGGCGTCCGCACTGGCGGTACCTGGCCGGGGTTGCGACGCTCTTGTTGATGGCGATCTGCCCGGCCATCACGTTCGCGGTCCTGCGGCCGTCGGTCGAAACGGAGCTGGCGCGCCGCGCGCAGGAAGAATCCCTGCTCGTCGAGCGGACCGTGCCGCCGGAAGCGCAGGCCCTCGATTGGGACCCGATCACGCTGCACCTGCAGGAGGATGTCGCGGCTCCGGGCGCGTTGCGGCAAGACATTTGGCTGGGCGAAGTGGACGCCGTGCTGAATAGCGCTGAACCGGAATCGCTCCAGCAAGCGACTGCAACCGCGCCACCACCGGTGGGCAAAACCCTTCGCGACGCGCTGGAGGCCTTTCGCCCGGTGCTGCTGGCCGTTTGGCTGGTCGGCGTGGCAGTGTTGGAGATGCGGCTTTTGTTCGGGGCACTACTTCTCGTGTGGCTGCGCCACGGCCGATCGTATCTGCCCGAGTCGCTGCGCATGCGGACCGACCACTTGCGGCGGCGGCTGGGCCTGGCGCGCCCGATTCGCGTCTGTATCACTCAACGAGTGGGCGAAGCGCTGGTGACTGGTCTGGTACGGCCGGTGATCGTTGTGCCGGCGGCCTGGCTGGCGGAGATGTCGCCGGCGCAGCTCGAAGCGGTTATCGCGCATGAGCTGGCCCACGTGCGGCGGTGGGATCTGTGGGTGAACCTGATGCAGCGGATCGTGGAGACGCTGCTGTTTTACCACCCGGCCGTGTGGTGGGTGTCCGAGCGGATTCGCGAAGAGCGCGAGCTTTGTTGCGACCAGTTGGCAGTCCTGGCGACCGGCCAGCGACTCCCCTACGCCGAGGCGCTCGAATACGCGGCGCGGCGCAGGGCCGAAGGTGTGCGTCCTGTCATGGCAACCAGTCTTGGAGGAGGTCGAAAGATGCGACTATTGAATCGAGTGCAAGCGGTGTTGGGCCGGCCCACGCGAAGCCAGCCCGGCGAGTGGAGCGGTGCCGCCGTGGCGATCCTCGTATTGCCGGCGGCGATGTGGTTCGCGTCGAGTCTGTGGACGCCCGCGGTGGCCGCGAACGATCCACCCGCGCCGGAATCGGCGGATGCGGTGGCAGAGGTGACGTTTGAAGCGACCCTGGCGGAGCCTGAAGAGGCCGTGGGAGAGGTAACGGTCGAAGCGACCCTAGCGGAGCCTGAAGAGGCCGAGCCGCCGACTGCCGAATCCGCCGACGCGGACGACGTCGTGGACCTAACACTCAAGAATCCGGTCAATCGTGGTGCGGTGGAATTTACAGGCAACCTTGCCAATCCAATCGCGAAAGCGGCGGTCGATCTGGTCCTCGAAAACGCGGACGACACGGTCGAGCGGAAGGCAGTGCTCGTCCCGCCGACCCCGGCCGGTGGAAGTGTCCTCGAGCGGCGAGTCACTCTGAGCCGTAACGGCGAAATTGTCGCGGACTACACCGAGAACAATTCCGACACGACCACCGTCAGCGTGCCCGACGGCGGTACGGTGGAAATTGTCGCGGACTACACCGAGAACAATTCCGACGGGCAGGAGCCGAAAAATCTGGACGAGGCGAAGGCCACAATCGAGAAGCTGCGGCAACAGATTGCAGAGTTGCGCGCTCGCGATCGCGAAGTCAGGCAAGTAATCTCTCGGTTTACGCGGCCAACAACGGAAGGCGACTGGCGCGAGTCAGACCGACGGTCCGCGTTGGAAAACCTGCTGTCGAAGGCCAAGAAGTCGGGAGACGATCTGATCATCAATCGTGAATCCCTTATTAACTGGATGAAATCCAACGTCGAAAGGAAAGAAGCTCAACCCGGTAGCGAGGGCAATCGAAGCGGAAGCCAGTTGCGTCGTAAGGATGACGATCTGAACAATCCTTTCCACAGCGACGAACAGGCGGTCCCCGGGAATCTCCTGCGGAATAACCCTGCGTCCGCTTGGTCGCGCCCGCGTGCGGAAGTGGTGATTGAGCCTGCAACGAAACGTACAACCGCCACTCTTGCACCGCGTCAGGGCGATAGTGAGCCCAACAATGCACAGTTGTTGAAGATGCTCCAAGAGCTGCGCCGCGAGATGAACGAGATGCGGCAGCAGATGATGCGGGGCCGTGAAGAGGACCGTATTCACGGCGAGGATCTCAACCTGCAACGTCGCTAATCGTTTCGACTTGTCAATCAACAGCGGCGCCGCGCATCTGTGGGTGATGTGCGGCGCCGCTCTGTTTGCTTCCGCCCAGACAGGATTGTCTGTGCCCACTGTTCATCTCCCTCTCCCACTGGGAGAGGGCCGGGGAGAGGGGATCCGATGCCAGCGTGCCGAGACTGAATTCACCGCCCACAGACAGGAATGTCTGTGCCACCACACCGTGTCAACTCTCGTCCACCAGCACATGTTCGCCAAGCGCATCGCGCAAGGGATCGTCTTCGGGTCCGCAAAAGCCCAAGTGCAGATGTCGCCGCCAGCCTTCGGCATACTCGAAGCGGCCGGACATCGCGCCGACCTGGCGGTCCAAGTCGTGCATCGCCTGGATGTAAGAGTCGTGCCCCTGGCTTTCGTCGAGCCACTGCTTTTGACTCGCATGGCAGGCCAGCATGGCGGCCTTGGCCTCGGTCAACGATGTCACGTCGACAAACAGGCCCGGCCGCACGGGCTCACCGAGCGGCGTGCGGTTGCCGTACGGCTGGGCGTGATACAGCGTCACCGGCTGCGCGACCGGCTCGCGGTGCGGATCGACGGGAAAGTTCGGCATCCCCCGCGCGAACGCCGCCGTGACGGCCAACCGGCAGGCGCACGTGTGATCTTCCATGTAGTCCTGCGGCGAGTGGACCAGCAGAATCTCCGGGGCGACTTCCCGCATCACCGAGGCCAGCCGGGCAAGCGTGTTCGGCTCATAGAAGATCTCCAGGTCGCCCACCAGCGGCCCGTGGTACACCGCCCCGATCTGTGCGGCGGCGGCTTGAGCTTCCGCGGCGCGGATGCCGGCGATGGTCGACCGATCGTGCTGCGTGGTGCCGCAACAGCCGTCGGCCAGCGTCATGTAGTGCAGCTCATAGCCCTGCCGGCCCAGAAGCATCAGCGTGCCGGCCATCAGGAATTCGATGTCGTCCGGGTGCGCTCCAACGGCGAAAGCTCGCTTGATGCTCATGCGACGCGTCTCCGTCAGTTGTCAATGCATATCCGCGCCGCACACGCCGATGCCCGGCCGGTAGAAGTTGAACTGCACGTTGGGATGATCGGCCAAAAGCGACATCGGCACGGCGGTGTCGGCGATCCGCTTGGAGATCATCAGCGTGGTCAGCCGTATTCCGAAGGGGTTGTCGTGCGCGCCGGCGTGCCAGATCGAAACCTTCTCGGCCTGCCACGTCTCGACCGGACCGACGGTGACCGCGCGGGTCGGCACTTTCGAGACGACGCCTCCGCCCGACGTGCGGGCGTTCTGAATGATCGTCATCGGGTGCAGGTCGACTACGCGCGTGGCCAGCTTGCGGTATTCTTGCACCGGCGGCGGCTGGCGATCATACGGCGGCTCGCGGCGAGGCGGATCGTTGAACGCCCAGTGCTTCACTTCGCCCTGCCCGCCCTGCATCACGATGCACCGCGCCTGCCGCCAACTTTCCTGATACTCGCGGACATCAGCTTGCGGAAAGTGAAGTTGATCGTCCGGCATCCGCAACTCCGAACGGATGCGATTGAAGCACAACTCGCGATCGGCCCTGGCGAAGCTCAGCGCGAATGTCTCGGGCACCTCGCGGCCGTCGAGCACCCATTCGTCCATGCCCCAGAAATGGGCGTGCCGCAGATCGATTTCCAGCTCGTTAACCAGCCGCGCTACCAGCGGAAGCTGCTCGGTGGGTCCGATCGGACCGCAGATGCCGGCCGGAGAATCGGCGGTCGCCTGGCGCCAGGCGGAGATGTACTCCAGCGCCTCGGCGAGATAGAAGTCCTCGAGCGTCTCGTACATCCGAACGGAGAAGCCATCGCGGGCCAGCCTAGCCAGATCGTCGGCCGAAAGCCGCGCGGCGTCGTCGAGCAACTCCGCGTCGAGCGTCGTGTAGTCCCACCAGTCGGGAGCGACTTTGCTGAGCGGTCTCATGCGTTGCGACCCTGGGGGGTGAAAGACCGGTTATCCGGGAGTACGCTCTTGCCGCAGACGTTTTCAGTAGTGCGACTGAACGAGGTGAATAGCACGTGGTGGTCGTACGCGACACCATTCAAGCACAGACAGGAATGTCTGTGCCACGTGTTACTTGCCTCGCGAGATGGCTCGCTTGACGGCCTGGCCCATGTCGGCGGGACTTTCGGCGACTTCGATGCCGGCAGCCTCCAGGGCGGCGACCTTTTCGCTGGCGGTCCCCTTGCCGCCGGAGATGATCGCCCCGGCGTGGCCCATCCGCTTGCCGGGTGGCGCGGTGCGTCCGGCGATGAACGCGGCTACCGGCTTGGTGACGTGCTGGGAGACGAACGCGGCTGCCTCTTCTTCGGCCGTGCCGCCGATCTCGCCCATCATCAGGATTGCTTCGGTGCCGTCGTCCTGCTGGAACATGTCGAGCAGGTCGACGAACGACGTGCCGACGATCGGATCGCCTCCCAGTCCGACGCAGGTCGACTGCCCGAGCCCCAACTCCGAAAGCTGCCACACGGCTTCATAGGTCAAGGTGCCGCTGCGGCTGATGACGCCGATCTTGCCGGGTCGGTGAATGTAGCCCGGCATGATGCCGATCTTACACTGCTCAGGCGTGATCAGCCCGGGACAGTTGGGACCGATCAGGTGCGTGTCCGTGTGCCGCAATACGTCGTACACGCGAGCCATGTCCAGCACGGGCACGCCTTCGGTGATCGCGACAATCGTGCGGATGCCGGCGTCGTGCGCTTCAAGGATGGCATCGGCCGTGAACGCGGCGGGCACGAAGATCATGGTGGCGCCCGCACCGGTCTGATCGACTGCTTCGCTGACCGTGTCAAACACCGGCACGCCGACGGCTGTGGTGCCGCCTTTGCCGGGAGTGACACCGCCGACGATTTGCGTGCCGTACTCCTTGCAACCCTGGGTGTGAAACTGCCCCGCCTTGCCGGTGATGCCCTGGCAAAGAACGCGGGTCGACTTGTCGATCAAGATACTCATGGATTGCTCTGCTGGGACAGTTATGGGCAGGTGCTGGCTTCAAGCCGTCTCGGCGGCTTGAACGACCTTCTTGGCGGCGTCGGTCAGATCCATAGCGGAGATGATGGCCACGTCGCTCTCTTCGAGGATCTTCCGGCCTTCTTCGACTTCGGTGCCTTCCAGCCGCACGACCAGGGGAACGTCGAAGCCGACCGTCTTGGCCGCCTCGACCACCGCGGTGGCGATTGTCGTGCAGCGCATGATGCCGCCGAAGATGTTCACCAGCACCGCGCGGACGTTGCGGTCGTCCAGCAGGATGCGGAAGGCCTCAGTCACCTGATCGACGTTTGCGCCGCCGCCGACGTCAAGAAAGTTGGCCGGCTCGCCGCCGTGCAGCTTGATCAGGTCCATTGTGCTCATGGCCAGCCCGGCGCCGTTGACCAGGCAGCCGATGTTGCCGTCGAGCCTTACGTAGCTCAAGCCGGCCTTGCCGGCGCGGACCTCGGCCGGTTCTTCTTCGTTCAGGTCGCGCAGCTCGGCCAGCTTCGGATGCCGGAACAGGGCGTTGTCGTCGAAGCTGATCTTCGCATCCAGCGCCAGCAGCGTATCGTCCGGCGTCACGACCAGCGGGTTGATCTCCAGCAGACTGCTGTCGGTTTCAACGAACAGTCGGCAGACGGCCTTCATGAATTTGTCGGCCGAACGAGCGGCCGTGCTGCTCAGACCGAGCTTGGCGGCCAGCTTGCGCACCTGGTAGCTTTGCAAGCCCGAGTCCGGGTGGAAGGTCTCTTTGAGGATCAACTCCGGCGAGCGAGCGGCGACTTCTTCAATATCCATGCCGCCTTCGCTGGACACCATCAATACGGGCTTGGCCGCCGCGCGGTCGACGACCACGCCCAGGTACAGTTCGCGGGCGATCTGCCGTCCTTCCTCGACGAGCACCTGCCGCACTGTTTGTCCGAACGGGCCGGTCTGCTTGGTGACCAGCGACTTGCCGATCAGGTTGCCGGCGGCCGCGGCGGCCTCGTCGGCGGACCGGACCAATTGCACGCCTCGCTGCGACGGATTGTCCTTGACGGTTCCCTTGCCACGTCCGCCAGCGTGAATCTGAGCCTTTACGACCGCCAACTCGCCCCCCAGCTCGCGAAATGCGGCCGCGGCCTCGTCGGCCGAGCGGGCAACAGTGCCTCGCGGCACTTCGATTCCGGCCTCGCGAAAGACCTCCTTGGCTTGGAACTCGTGAATCTTCATGGGCTGCTTTTCAACCTCGGAAAGGCCGGCATCAATGCTCCACAAAACGCTTGCGGTCGTTTGGAGGTGGAGTATAGCGCTCGGCTCGTCAGACGGTCAACCGGCCCGTCGAATGCCGGTGAGTTCGGCTGCCTGTTCGGATTGCCGCATGAAATGTCACCTTCTGGCGCAAGATTTGTAGCGGTTGGGCGAATCCACCGACAGGTACCAAGTGGCGGCGAGAACACGCACATCACTCTGGCAAGCGGAACTTCCCGTTCTCTTGTGTGTGGCAATGGCAAGGTGCGATAATCGCTGGTGCCAAGCGAAGCCATTACGAACAGTCGTACTTGATAATGCTTGCAGCGGCCGGAACTTCTTAAGGTCCCGCCGCATGTGACCAGACCGATTTACCAACGCCATAAGGAGTTTGACGATGTTACGCAGGTGCATGGTAGGGGCGCTGTTGCCACTGTTGCTAATCTTCACGTTGCTGCGAGCGCCAACGGTGGCGGCGGAAGATGCATTGCAACACGTGCCGCAGGACGCGCTGGGCTTCGCGGTTATTAACGAGCTGAAGCAAACCAGCGACAAGCTGGAGGGACTGTTTAAGAATCTGCAGATTCCGCTGCCCAGTCCGTTGGCGTTCTTCAGGGCGTCGACCGGAGCGCAGAACGGGCTCGACGAACAGGGGCAGGCGCTGGTGGTATTGATGCCCGGGCGAGAGGGACAAGAAGCGCAGCCCGTGCCGGTCGTGTTTGTGCCGGTGACGGACTACGACCAGTTCATCGCGCAGTTCGAGGGAAATCGATCGGGCGAGGTGGCCGAAGTGCAGGTGGCTGGCGAACAAGTGCTGGTCGCCAAGAAGGGCGACTTCGCGGTCGTCTCGAACCCCGATAACCGAGAGACGCTACAGCGACTGCGCACCAGCGAGGCCAATGCACCGGAAGAAGTCGAAACGCTCCGCGAGTGGCTGACGCGTCAGGATGCGGCCGGCGTGCTACTGCCGCAGGGGATTGATCGGCTGGTGGAGCAGGCGCTGAGTGGCTTGCGCGAGGTCAAGGAAACGCTTTCGGCTCAAGGCGACGATGTGCCGCAAGAGCTGCAGCAGGCGTTTGCGTCGTTCGATGCGATGATCGCCGCGTTGGAAGGCATTAACGCCGAGGTTGCCGCCGGTGGTGTCGCCCTGCGGCTGGATGAGGCCGGCAACACGCACCTGGCCAGCCGTGTGCTCGCCCGCGAGGGAGGTAAATTCGCCGAGATCGCTGCCGGCGCACCTGAAGCTTCCAACGAAAACTTCCTTGCGGCCCTGCCGGGCGGAGCATACGTCTTCGCGGGCGGCGGGGCGTGGTCGCCCGAGATCTCCGAGGCGATGATGAACTTGTCGGTCGGCTTTATGAAGGCCAATCTCCCGATGTACGGACTGGAAAACGCCACCGAAGAGGACTTCCAGCGGCTGATGGAAAGCTCGAAGGCTGCCATGGAGGGGGCGACTTCCATGGCAATTATGTTGCAGCCGGGTGAGGAGGACGAAGCGCTCTACAGCAATTTCATCGGAGTGATCAAGGTCGGAAACGCCAGCGAGTTTTTGGACCAGTATGAAGAATCGATGAAGGTCTGGGGCGAGTTGGCCGACGAGTCAACCTCGCCCTTGGCGATGAAAATGGAGATGCAGCGGGTCGACATCCAGGGCAAGCAGGCGCTAATGTTCACCATGGACATGAGCGGTATGTTCCAGGCCCAAGAGATACCGCAGGGGACGGAGCTGCTCGACAAGATGTTCGGTCCCGGCGGCAAGCTGACCGCCACGCTCGTGCCAGCCGACGACTCGACAGTATTGTTCGCCTACGTGGGGCAGGACCGCATGGCGGAAATGTTGACCGAGTATGACGGCGGCGAAAAGCTGGGTGTAAACGCCGGTATCTCCACGACGCGCGAACTGTTGATCGACGGCGCGCACGTACGGGGATATCTGAGCCCAGGCGGTATGGTCAGCCTCGCACAGCGGGCGATGAAGATGTTCGCACCCGAAGGCCAGGCGCAGGAGTTGCCCGCATTTCCCGAAACGCCGCCGGTCGGGTTCGCGTTCAAGCTCGTCTCCGACGGTCTGGAAACCGATATGGTGTTGCCGGCCCAACTGATCCAAAAGGCTCGCGAGTACGGCAACCAGTTCCAGCCGCAGCAGGAACCGCCGCAACTGGAACAATAAGCTCCATGCACGACTGATCCCCTCCCAATCTCGGGAGGGGACGCCGGGACGCAATCGCCGCGGCGAATCGAAACGATTGCCGCCGCACGATGCGCAGAGCTTATCCCGGCGTGTCGAGATACGGGTCCTGGCCCATCTGGAACTGGACCTTGCGGCGCTCCTTTTCGTGATAGAGCAGAGCCTTGCGATCGCGGAAGTGCATCCGCTCGATCCGCTTTTGTGCCCGGCGAAAGAGCGGGGCGTAGTGATCGAACGCGCCGCTGCCCGATTCCCCGATCTCGGCGAGCTTGGCGGCGCGCTTCGGCCCGAGTCCTTCGCGGAGAATGTCATCGTCCAGTGCGACGTACTGCTGATAGGTTCCGGGGTCGCCCTGCCGTCCGCAGCGTCCGATGAGCTGGCGATCGACGCGTTCGGACTGGTGCATCTCGGTGCAGATGACGTGCAGGCCGCCCAGTTCGGTGACCTCGGGAGCGAGCTTGATGTCGGTTCCTCGCCCTGCCATGTTCGTCGCCACGGTGACTTTCCCATGCCGCCCGGCGTCGGCGACGATCTCCGCTTCGCGCTCGATGTAGCTGGCGTTCAGGACGGTGTGTTCCACTCCGCCGTCGCGCAGCAGGTGTGAGAGATGTTCGGACTTGTCGATCGACCTCGTGCCGATCAGTACCGGACGTCCCGTCTCGTGCACCGCGACCACGTCGTGTGCGATGGCCTGCCACCGCTGCTCGCCGGTGCCGAACACCCGCGTGGGCAGCGCCCTGCGGATCGGCGGCCGGTTGGTGGGAATCACCATCACCGCCAGGTCGTATATCTTCAAGAGCTCGCGCGTGGACGTGGCGGCCGTACCGGTCATGCCCGCCAGATGCTTGTAGCGGAGGAAAAAGTCCTGGATCGTGACCCGGGCGGCTTGCGAAGTGGGAAACGTGACTTCGACGCCTTCCTTGGCCTCGACGGCCTGGTGAACACCGGCCCTCCACTTGCGTCCCTCGGCCAGCCGTCCGGTGAACTCATCGACGATCACCACCTCGCCGTCACGAATCACGTACTGCCGATCGAGAAACATCTCGCGCGAGACCTTGACCGACTGCTCGATGTACTCGTAAATCAGCGAAAGCCCCACCGAGTTCATCGACTCGGGTTTGGGAAGCTTGCGCGCCAGTCGCCGGCCGGCGGCGTTGAGCTCGACCGTTCGATAGCGGTGGTCATATTCGTAGTGCTCGTCCTCCTCGAATTTCTCTGCCATCTCGGCCGCCCAGCGGTAGCAGTCCGCCGCGATCGCCTCGTCTTCGCCGGGTAGCGCGCTGATGATCAGCGGGGTGCGGGCTTCGTCGATCAGGATGCTGTCGGCTTCGTCCACAAGCATGAATTCCAACTCGCGCTGGACCGGCTTCTCGGTCGATTGCCCTGAAGCCGCTCCGAGCATGCCGCCGAGCAGATCGCTCTCGCCCTCGTCGATGCGCCGCTTCAGCAGGCGGTCGCGCAGGAAGTCGAAGCCGAACTCGTTGGCGGTGCCGTAGGTGATGTCGCGGCCGTATTGCTTCCGACGATCATGCGAAGGCATCTGCGACTGGATGATGCCGACGCTGATGCCCAGCGCCTTATAAATCGGTCTCATCCACTCCGCGTCGCGGCGGGCCAGGTAGTCATTGACCGTGGCCAGGTGCGCGCCCTTGCCAGACAGGGCGGCCAGGTACAGCGGCAAGGTCGCGGTGAGCGTCTTTCCTTCACCGGTCTGCATCTCGGCGATCGATTGGAATTGCATCGCGATGCCGCCGAGAAGCTGGACGTCGAAGTGCCGCAAATTGAGCGTGCGCCGTCCGGCCTCGCGAACCAGCGAAAAGCCGTCGACAATCAGCCGGTACAGTGGCTCACCGGATTTGGCCCGGTAACGCAGGGCCAAGCTCCGCTTGCGCAGGCCGTAGTCGTCCAGCTTGCGCAGCTCGTCCTCTTGAGCGGCGATTTGCGGGAGCATCGCTCGCCAACTGGCCAGCCGGCTACTGGTGCTTCGCGTCATGACTCGAAAGGGGAGCATCGCGCGTGATTCGATCCCGAAAAGAGAGAAGTGCCCATGGCCGCTACGACCGGGACCGGCGTCAGGACCAATCCGACTGGTGGCGGCGTTTCCTACTCCTGATTCTACGTTACACCGGCGGATTCGTCTCGGGAATCGCGCGGCCCGTATGGTCCCTTCGTAGGGCCTGCTGTGCGGACGAGACTGCCTTCGCCTCTTTCGTGGCACAGACATTTCTGTCTGTGCTGTAGCTGGACTCGTAAGAGTTCAGCCGAATTGCGGGGCCGTCTGAATTCTTGCAAATCCAGCTACCGCTACGCCCTCTCCCAGAGAAAAAGGACCACCCGCGCCTGTGGCAAAGGCGTCCCTGCCCGTCCAATCCGCTTCAGTGCGTCAAGCCTCACCCCGCTCACCGTCCCGCCTCGCGGCTGCCGAAAAAACCAGCCCGGTACGGGTCGTCGCGGTGCAGCATCAAGGTCGCTTCGCTGTCGATGTAGGCCCAGCCCGTGATATGCGGGATGACCCCGTCGCCGTCGATTTCTGCCTGGCCCTCGAAGATGCTGCCGATGATGCTTTCCTGCCGCCAGATCGCCCCCGGCTGAAGTTTCCCATCGGCCACCAGACAGGCCAGCTTCGCGCTGGTGCCGGTGCCGCAGGGCGAGCGGTCGTATGCCCCGCCGGGACAAAGCACGAAGTTGCGGCTGTCCGCTCGGGTCGAGCCGGGCGGGCCAAACAGCTCGATGTGGTCGATCTCGCCGCCGTCGTCGCCGCGGATGCCATCACGCTCCAGCGCGCGTCGAATCCGCCACGCGACGTCGGTAAGTCGCTCGACGTTTTCCAAATCGAGCCGCTCGCCGTGATCCTCGACCAGAAAGAACCAGTTGCCTCCCCAGGCGACGTCGCCGCGGACCGCGCCTCGACCGTCGACGTTCAGCGTGACAGCCGACCTCGTGCGGCGGCTGGGGACATTGCGTACCGTGACGCGGCCATCGGGCAGAAGCGTCGCGGTGACCAGTCCGACCGGCGTTTCCAGACGATGTTCGCCGGGGCCGATGCGGCCGAGGTGGGCCAGCGTGACCACCAGACCGATCGTGCCGTGGACGCACATTCCCAGGTAGCCGACGTTATTGAAAAAGATTACGCCCGCCGCGGAGGTTGGATCGAGCGGCTCACACAATAGGGCGCCGACGATGGCGTCCCAACCCCGCGGTTCGTTGACGACGGCGGAGCGAAAGTCGTCGTGCCGCTCGCGCAGGAGGTCGCGCCGACTGGCCATATCGACCGAGCCTAACTCCGGACCGCCGGCCACCACCACCCGCGTCGGCTCGCCGCCGGTGTGGGAGTCGATCACATCAAGCCGTTGGTAAAGGTCTTTAGCCACGGTCATTTCTCTTCGCAAGTTAAAGCGGCATGGCCGGATGCGGCATCTGTGGCGTGCTCGATACCGGCTAACCAATCCTGGTTGCAGCGCCTGCTACCAGCACGTGGGCCGATTTCGATTAAGATCGGGCCTCCCACTTCTCTTCGGCGGCGCTGCGGCGGAAGTAAAGTGGAGCGAGCTTCCATAAGTCGTCGCGGTCGCCGGCCTCAAAACGCCGCCAGCCTACCAGGCCGCCCGACTCGGCGACGGGGGACCAAAACTCCGGGGCCACCGCGGTGACGCCCGGTGGGAGCCGCTCGGCCAGCTTCCGGAGCGCGGGACCGGTAACGTAGCTACCGCGTGGGCGTCCCTCGAGCCACGGTTGAGCCGGCACCAGTTCCACGGGGCCCGTCAATCGCATGACTCCGCCTCCGCTTCGGCGGCACGTTCCGGCAAACACGTCGCCCCGCTGGGCGTCCATGGCGACGGCGACTTCGACCAGATCACCGGCCGCGCGCTGGGCGATCGCTTCAATCGTGCTGACGCCGATCACCTCGGCACCCACGGCGTAGGCAAAGGTCTTCGCTGTCGTCACGCCGATCCGCAGGCCGGTGAAGGAGCCGGGCCCGATGCTGACTGCCACCAGGCGGATATCCCGTGGAGCCCAGCCGCGCTTCGCCAGCAGCGCGGCAACCGATGGTGCCAGCGATTGGGCGGTCCGTTGACCCGGGGGCATGTCTGCCTGGTCGAGCATTTCTCCGGCCTCCCAGAGGGCGACCGAGCCCAGATCAATGGAGGTTTCAATCGACAACATTCGCACTGAAGCGGTTCCTGTTGAGTTGCGGCGCACGTCCCGTCCCGCCTGTGTGGCCTGTCTCTCAACGTACATTCGCCGCCTGACGCGTGCGAGGGGCGCCAGCGCCGGCGAGCGTCAAGAACCGATCGCTCAAGAAAGTCTCGCCTCCGACTTGCGTTCGGTCTTTTGGGAGCCGCTGGGCAGCGAGCGAGCCGACCGATCAGTTCGTGGGCCGGAAAAAATGACAGAATTCCCCCTCCGGCGGGCCGCAAGCCGGGGTCTGCGGCCGTCAGCCGCCGCACGATCTTGTGCTATCGAAATCAAATTGCCACAAAATGAACGGAAACGGTTGCCAAGCCGTCCGAAGCCGTTAGATTCACCGCGGACTTGCATTCCTTTGCCGAGTGACACGGCACAACCCCACAGGAGCATTGAGGTTTCCAGATAGGGATATCGGCCCCGTGCGATTAGCCCCAGGTAAGGGGTTCGACGAAAGGGGAAGAAGCCTCATTCAAGCAACTCGTGTCAGGGACGACACGCCCGGGCGCCGGTCTTCGGCTTCGGAGCCGGTGCGCAACGTGACCTCTCCTGACGCGCGGTTTGTTTGCAGACAGGCCTCTGCGACCTCATTTCGAGGTCTTCTTTCGCGTCGCAGCGTGGGATCGTTCTCTCGCCGTCACTTGGAACGTCTTCCGCCAACGTGTACTGCGCGGTAGCGCTACGCAAAGGAGAATTATCATGGCCAGCAAGCCGATCATTGGACTGAACGCCGACTTTCGTGCGGCAACCAAAGACGCCCCTTCGTTCACTTATGTCGCTTCGGACTACAACGATGCCATCGCGCGCGCCGGCGGTGTCCCGCTGGTGATCCCGCCGCTGGAGGATCCGTCCGACCTGACGCGAATTTTGGACTTGCTCGACGGCGTCGTCCTGGTCGGCGGTGCCGATCTCGACCCGCGCCGCGACGGTTTCATGCTCCATCCGTCACTGCGGCTGCTAGCCCCGCGGCGCGAACAGTTCGACCGCATGCTCGTCGGCCTCGTGGCGCGGCGGAAAATGCCCGTGTTGGGGATCGGCGCCGGCATGCAACTGCTGAACGTCTCGCAGGGCGGCAACCTGATGTTGCACATTCCGGAAGATCGCCCCGAAGCGCTTCCTCACAAGGACCCCATTGATCGGGCCCATCGCCACGGGCTGGAACTGGTTTCTGGCTCGCTGATGGAGCGGGTATACGGCGACGGCGAATTGCGCGTGAACAGCATGCACCACATGGCGGTCGACGACGTCGCCCTGGGCTTCGACGTCACCGCGCGGTGTCCGGACGGCATCGTGGAGGCCATCGAGAGCAATCAGCCAGATTGGTTCGCAATCGGAACGCAGTTCCATCCAGAGGCGGATTCGGCCTCCGCGCTCGATCTGCGCATCTTCGAAGAGTTCCTGTACGGTGCCGCCGGACAGGTGCCGACGATGCGGATGGTCGCGTAAGCCGTGACGAGGCGTCGCTGATTTTATGCCCAGTCGCCGTGGCGACGCGCGGCCACGGAAAAAGCACGTGAAGCCGGCCGACGTCCCGCCGTAGGCGATGGCGGGGCGTTTGGCGCGGTCGTTACATTCAGCACACGCGGCCGCCGACGCGAAGGCAAACGGAGTTGCCATGTTGCACACTTCGCTACCGTTCTCTGCGCGTGCCGCCGGTGAGCGTGCGGTTATCGGCGTGCGCGTCACGTCGGACGTAAAGCACGTCTTTGCAGCGCTGGTGTCGGTCAATGGCAGCGGGCTGGCCAGCCGGGGCCGGATCGATCAGAAACTGCGCGCCGAGCTGCCGCCCGACGCGGCGGCAATCTACCGAAAGCTGCAGCACGCCGGCGGCATCCCGCCGGCGGCCCTAACGCAACTGGGGGCGATGCTCGCCGAAGCACAGGCACCGCCGGTCCGCCAGCTCTTGGCCGACGCAAAGCCGCAGCCGCTGGTGGCGGGAATCTACGATCCGGGCCTGTGGCACTTGCCCGAGGACGGCCCGGCGACCTTCGTCGGGCTCACGGACACGGCGCGACTGGCGGAATTGACGGACTTAAGCGTGCTGGATGCCTTTCCGGCGCGGGACCTCGCCCACGGCGGAGCGGGCGGACCGGTGTTGGCCATTCCCACTTGGCTGCTGGCCGCCGACACGCATCGTCGCCGCATCTTGGTCGACCTCGGCCGGACCGCCAGGATCACGGTGCTGCCGGCCACCGCCGAGCCGCAAAGCACGGCGGCCGTGTTCGCCACCGATGCCGGGCCCGGGACGGCACTGTTGGATGAACTGACTCGTCGGCTGACAGAAGGCCGGTACGAACATGACCCGGGCGGGCGGCTGGCTGTGCAAGGC
Source organism: Pirellulales bacterium (assembly GCA_040880125.1). GTDB lineage: Bacteria > Planctomycetota > Planctomycetia > Pirellulales > JBBDJB01 > JBBDJB01. Next base: position 17,981 of record JBBDJB010000040.1, read on the forward strand.
CGGCAGATCGCACCGCTGCTGGAGCGACTCCTCGAAGCGCCTTCCTTCCAAGAGCCCGCTCCCCGCTGGAACCCGCTGGGCGTGTCGCCCCAGTGGTTTCTCGACGAAGGGATCGGGCATGCCTTGAAGTCCGGGCATTCGCTGCGAGATTTGCTGTGTACCGCCACGCATTTGATTGCGGAGGCCGTCGCGGCGGCTGTGCGGCGCTGTACCGCCGCGGGCGATTCGACTACCGAACTGGTGCTCACCGGCGGCGGCGTCCATAACGGGCTCTTGCTCCGCGAGATCGCCAACCGCTTGCGGGGCCTTCCGCAAACTCGCATCGGATCGCTCGGCATCGATCCACAGTGGTTGGAGGCGGCGGCAACGGCCATGCTGTGCGTACTGCACGTGGATCATGTCCCGGCGACGCATCCCTTGATCAGCGGGATCACCGCGCCGCGCGTGCTGGGTCGGCTGACACCCGGCGCGCCGCACCACTGGCAGCGGCTGTTGGGCCATCTCACGGAGGGTCGTCCGGCGACGATGTCGCTACGGAGCGCCGTCTAATATTCCAGAGCAGAGTCGCACGGGCGAAAAGGGGGACTGGCTCGATGCGTACAAACGGCCCCCTCACGAGGAAACGGCGCGCATCGTGCCTGTCCCCTTGTTCACTGCGATTGCACGTTGGAAATGGGACAGGCATCTTATCGCCGCTGCCGCCCGATCGAGGTATTTCCCGCGATTTTGCGATAAGCAGCCAGTCCATTTCTCTCGACCTTGCGCTGTAGGACTAAGGCCGCCAGTCGTGGATGGAATGCAAGTGTGTGATCAACGACGCACGCGTTGGGCCGTCAATCAACGGAAACCGGTGTGCCGAGCACTTCGAGAAAGGCCCGCATCCAAGCCGGATGCGCCGGCCAGGCCGGCGCCGTGACCAACTGTCTGTCGGTGTGCGCGCTATCCAAGCCCTCGCTGGGTGCGTCCCACTGGCAGCCGGCACGCTCCAACTCCGGTCGGACGGCCGGGTAAGCCTGACAGCGTCGGCCTTCGAGCACGCCGGCGGCGGTGAGAATCTGCAAGCCATGGCAGATGGCCGCGATCGGCTTTTCCGTCTCGGCGAAATGCCGCACCAGTTCCAGCACGCGTTCATTGGTGCGCAGGTACTCCGGTGCGCGGCCGCCGGGCAGCACCAGCGCGTCGTAGCTTTCGGCGCGAACGTCGGCAAAAGTGGCATTTAGACGGAAGTTGTGACCGGGCTTTTCGCTGTAGGTCTGATGGCCTTCGAAGTCGTGGACCGCGGTGGCCACGGAATCGCCGGATTGCTTCTCGGGGCACACGGCATCGACGACGTGCCCGACCATCAACAGCATTTGATACGGAACCATGACTTCGTAGTCTTCCACGAAGTCACCGACGATCATCAGGATCTTCTTTTTCGCCATCTTGCCGATCTCTCCGTTAAGGATGAAGCGCACTGCGCCTTCACTGTCGGCCGTCGAACAAAGTGCGTCAAGCGGCTCGGCCGTTGCGCAGCAGCCACCATTTCGCCTTCAGCAACCAGTGCCGGTTCCGCCGCCGCTGAAACGGCGGGCTATGACGCACCGAGAAGATAACGTCCTGCATCAACTGCCGAGCTCGCTCGGTCTGGTTTTGTTCGGCCTTCAGCACGGCATAGTGATATGAGCCCTCGGGTTGCCCGGGGTAAAACCGCAACAGCGTTTCGTAGACTTCTTCCGCGCGCTCATGGTCGCCCAGGCGCTGCTGCGATTGGGCCAGCCGCAAGTCGGCCAGGCCGTAGTCGTGCTGCGGTTTGGTCGCGTGTACGGCCTCGAGCAGTTCCGCCGCCGCGGTGTAGTCCCCAAGCTCGTACCGGCACAGGGCCAGCCGGTACTGGGCCTCCAGCAGATCGGGCTCCTTCTCGACCGCCCGCTGGAGCCACTCCGCCGCCTTTCGAACGCGTCCCTGCCGCAGCAGCGTGCTGCCGAGCTGCAGCATGTGATGGGCTTTGTCGAGATGGGCGATCTTGCGGCGCAGATCCTCTTCTTCTCGCCGCCGGGCGCCGATCCGCGAGAAGAACCGCGAAATGCCCTCGCTGGTCTCTCGAAACAATCCCGGCGCCCAAAACAACAGCAACAGCGTGATCGGGCAGGCGAACGAGAAGACACCCGTCACGAACCACACTACGTATGGCGTCAGCGGTGCCGGCACCAGGCCCAACTGCAACAGCAGCCAGAGCAGGAGAAAAACGCCGACGAATGTCCAGAACCAGCGAACCATACTTTGATAGATGAAACAGGTGACCAACGATTAGTCGGGCGGGGCACCTGGGGTACGCATCCACTGCGGAAGCCGCCTCGGTTTGCCGTCCCGGTCGACGCAAGCGACGGTGCTGTGGCCTTGGGCGAGCAGCTCTTCGCCGCGCAGAACCTCATATTCATGCTGGACCCGCACCCCCTTTGCGGCGACCACGCGCGTTCGAACTATAATGGAATCGCCGAAGCGGCACGAGGAAAAGTACCGGCAGCCAATCTCCGTGACGACCAGGTGAAGACCTTCCTGTTCGATCAGTTCGTAACTGCGGCCGGCCGCGCGAAGCTGCTCGGTGCGGCCCAGTTCGAAGTACGTGAAGTAGTTCGCGTGATGGACGTGTCCCTGTGCGTCAGTCTCTTGATAGCGGACGCGGATGGTGATCTCGTGAGGTGAAATCATCGCGAGTAGATGTTTGAAGTATGCAGGAAGCCGTCGGTGACGGGCGGAGTACCCTCGAAGTTGGTTCCATCTTAGCGGCACTGCCGGTGGGCACCAATCGCGACTGCTCGGCCTGTTTCGCACGGAGGCGGTGGCGGCGGAGCGGGCCGACCATTGACCGAAGCGATTGAAATATCTATATTTACCGCGATAGGTCGCGAGGTGCGGCTCGTGGGTCACACGGCAAGACGCACCGCCGCGCAATGCGTCGAGGGCCCTATTTCGCCGGCCAATCAGGTCGGCGCAGTGCTTGCCAGGAACGCCAGCTTATGAGCATCGGCGAAGGCACCGGCATCGATCCCCGGACCGGTCGCGGTCGCGACTATCCGACGATCCGCCAGTACACCGTCTTTCTGGAGAACCGCGTCGGACAACTCCTGGAAGTAGTGCGGCGATTCGAAGGGAGCAAGGTCCGCATCGTCGCGCTGTCGATCGCCGATTCGACCGAATGCGCGTTCGTCCGCTTTCTGCTGAGCCATCCCGAACAAGGTCGCGAGATCCTGGAGCGGGCCGGACTGGCCATCGTCGAGTCCGACCTGATCGGCATTGAGCTGCCCAACTGCCCGCAGCCGCTGTTGCGCGTTTGCACAGCACTGCTCCAGGCGGAAATCAACATCTCGCAGGTGTATCCGCTCTTAATCCGCCACAACGGCCGCCCAGCCGTGGCTTTGATGGTTGACAACATCGAGATGGCGCTCGACACACTCTCGACCAAGGGCTTCACGATGATTCACGAGAGCGACCTGGCGGAAACCGAGTAGGCAATTGTCCGCTCGGCAGAATTTCTACAACGTGTTGGGTGCCATTGCTGTCTAGCAGCCTGTTGATTTTTGCAACAGGCTGCTGCATCACACGGAAGTGATGCCAAAATGACGACGTAAGTCGTCATTTTGCGAGCCGTGAGGAGCTTTGCTCCGAACTTGGCGAGGTTGAAAAACGCCACGACGGCGTTTTTTCATCAGGCTGCTAGTCCAGCAGTGCAGAGGGGGGAGATGGAGAAGAGTAGGCGCGCGCAGTAGACACGGCACAAACGCCTACCGCACGCGCCATAATATGCCGTCGTCGATCTTCAGATTCCGCTGGCAATCCGCGATGTCCCGCTTGAAACGGTACGAGTCGGTCGGATAGCCGGCCGTGCGGCGGAGCGTGGGCAATTCGCGGCACCAGAAGTCGTTCAGCGCCTGCATCGCCAGTTCGCGCAGATACTTCGAGGTCATCGAGGCCAAAGCCGCCGGCATGAATGATTCGCCGCCAGCGCAAAACCGCACTTCCACGCGACAATCCTGCGGTCCCCAGCGATAGATGCTCACCGGGCGGCTCTCTTTGCGGACCTCCACCAGCGTGTCTGGAAATCGCTGCTGAAGCAGCGCGCCGTATCGGTTGCGGCCGCCGTGTTTGTCGCATACCACGAGCACTTGCTGGTCGGCCGGCAGCCCGGCCATGACGTCGGCCAACAGGTCGAGCGTCAGCCGGGAGAGGGCTTCTCCCTTGGTGCCGTGCTGCGCAACCAGCGCGTTGAAGCGCTGCGGGAAGACCGCTCGGGATTCGACCACCGCTAAGCGGACGCGGCGGGCCTGGCAGACGCGGCGCAGGGGTTCGGTCGCGTCGGGCAGCGGCTCTTCGGCCGGAACGAGCGGCAGTGGTCGGCGATAGCCCGCGTACCAGGGGAGGTGGTGGCGATGTCCGTCGCCGTCGGCACGAAGCCGGTCCCACACGTCGCACCAGTCGCCGAGCCGGCAGCCAAGCAGCGCCAGGATGCTGAGCACGCCGCGTTCCAGCAACCCGAGCCCCCGCTGTGGATTGTAAAGGAGCTTCGAATCGGCGATGGCCAGCCGCGCGCCGTCGGGGCCGTCGGAGACGGCCTTGCCGAGTCGCTTGTAGAGGTTCGCGCGGCACGGATCACCCTGGACCTCCCAGGCGGTCGCGGAGATCACCAGCGGTCCAAAATTCGGACCGTAGCCCGCTTCGTCGATACCGATCAGAAAGGCCATGGGGCAAGTATAACGCTGCTCGCCGCTGCGCAAAGCAGGCTGGTGGAGCGGGCACGGCGGGACAAGCCCGCCGTGGCACCCTTTAACGCCCTCTCCCCGCCGGGGAGAGGGCCGGGGAGAAGGGGTAGCAAATCGGCGATGTCCATGGATGGAGCAGACTTCACTACAAGGGCACCGAAGCCGACACTGCTCGTGCTAAGCGACAGTCGAGGGCGTTGAAACGCACGATCGTGGTGACGCCGGAAAGCCCTCTAATCGGTGTTGATCTCACCAGTGATGCTGAAATAGAGCAGCGTCACCGCCATCGTCAAACTGAGAAGCGGCAGCAGGATCATCAAGTAAGTAATAACGAAGCGACCCCAAGCTAGATGGATTCGCCGCAGACATGCCAGGAATCGATCGCCGAGCAGCCGGCGTGCCATCCAATTCTCCGCGGCAGGTTCATCGTCTTCACGAAAGAACGCATCGGCAAAGACGAGGATGATCGTTCCGACGATCAACAGGAACAGGGGCACCACCCACAACCAAAGATTTGTCGGCCCGACGATCAGATTTCCTGCCGCAGCGAGCGTCGCCAGCACTACCGCAAGGAGGTGCGTGGCGAGAAAGTAACGACGCAAACCGGCGTACAACAACGGAATTCTCATCAGTCGTCGAACGCACTTGATCTTACGGCGTGAAATCCACGTCATCGTTCAATCCGAGCACGAAGGCCGCCAACAGGTCGGCGGCGCGGTCGATGTCGTCCAACGAAACCACCTCGACCGCGCTGTGCATGTAGCGGTTGGGGATGCTGATCAGGCCGGCCGCCACGCCGGCACGGGCGATCTGCAAGGCGTTGGCGTCGGTCGGGCTGCTGCGGCCCAGCGCTCCAAGCTGGTAGGGAATCTCCTTCGACCCCGCTGCCTCGATCATACGGCTGACCACCACGGGGTTCATATTCGGACCGCGATAGACAACCGGTCCGCCGCCGATGGCCACTTCGCCTTCCTGCTTCTTTTCGATTGTCGGGCAGTCGGTGGCATGCGTGACGTCCACGCCGATGCCCACGTGCGGATCGACCGAGTAGGCACTGGTCGTCGCGCCGCGCAGCCCGATCTCCTCCTGCACGGTAGACACCGCGTACAGGGCCACGGATAGTTTTTCTTGAGCCGCGCGGCGGAGGGCTTCGACGCACACCCACAGCCCAGTCTTGTTATCCATGCCCGGCGAGTTGGCCAGGTTGTTACGCATCGTCTGCATGCCCAGCTCGAGCGTGACCGGGTCTCCGATCCGCACCAGCTCCTGCGCTTCCTGCTTGTCCTTCGCCCCGATGTCCAGCCACAGGTCCTTCGTCTTGACGACTTGCTTCCGCTCTTCCTCGGTCAGCAGATGGATCGGCTTCCGGGCGATCACTGCCGGAATCGGGCCGCCATCGGTCCATATCGTCATCCGCTGACCGATGAGCTGCTGCGGATCCCAACCGCCAATCGTCTGCGTGTAGAGGAAACCGTCGCCGTCGATGTGGCTGACCAGCAGACCGATCTGATCACAGTGGCCGGCGAGCATCACGCGCACCGAAGCGCCGGGGTTTTTGCACGCGATCACGTTGCCGTGCACGTCGGTACGGACCTCGTCCGCAAACGAGGAGACGTACTTGCGGACCACGTCCTGGACCGGCCGCTCGTAGCCGGAAGGGCTGGGCGTTTCCAGAATCTGCTTGAAGAATTCAAGGGCCTCGGACTGCATGGCAAACTCGCTGATTCCTGCTGAATGAAGCTAAATGAAGAAGACGCCGGACGGCCGTGCGGACCACGGCTGTGCAGATCGTTGTACCGCTCAGCGGGGATGCCTGACAAGCGGAAATCGCGCTTGGCAGCAGCGAACGGGCGGGGCGAAATATTTGCAGTGCGCACGGCGACAGATTACTATTTTCCCAGTCCGCGGGGCGTCCACGTTGCCAATCCCGGCACAGCGATACGGCTCCCGCGGATCGCCGCTCGCCTTTCACATCCCCCACCGATACCGGTTTGCAATCCCGCCGACCATGCAACCCGCCGACCAAGGAGTCGAACGATGAACAAGCGCGTCACTCGCCGTGATTTTCTCCGACATAGCGCCGTGGCCGGTTCGAGCGTCGTGGCGGCCGGCTACTTTACGAGCCGCAGCCGGGCTCAATCGACCTCGCCGGGCGAAAAGCTGAACATTGCGTGCATCGGAGTCGCGAATCGCGCTTCGGAAAACATCGGCGGAGTGCGCGGAGAGAACATCGTGGCGCTGTGCGACATCGACGACCGCTACCTGGCCAGCGTTGGTGAAGAGTTTCCCAAAGCGCGCAAGTACAACGACTTTCGCAAGCTGCTGGAACAGAACGACATCGACGCGGTCGTCGTCAGCACGACCGATCACATCCACGCGCCCGCGTCGATCGGCGCGATGAAGCTCGGCAAGCACGTCTACTGCGAGAAGCCGCTGACGCATACGGTGTCCGAAGCCCGCCTGGCCGCCGAGACCGCCAAGAAGATGAACGTCGCCACGCAGATGGGGACGCAGATCCACGCGGAGAACAACTATCGCCGCGTGGTGGAGATCATCCAGTCCGGCGCGATCGGCAAGGTCGCCGAAGTACACGCCTGGGTCGGCAGCCGTTGGGGCGGCGGCGACCGACCCAACGAGACGCCGGAAGTGCCGCCGCACCTTCACTGGGACCTGTGGGTCGGCCCGGCACCCACGCGGCCCTACCATCCGACGTATCTGCCGGCTAATTGGCGGCGATGGTGGGACTTCGGCAGCGGCACGCTGGGCGACATGGGCTGCCACTACATGGATCTTCCGTTTTGGGCGCTCGGCCTGCGCCACCCGACGACCGTGTCGGCCGAAGGCCCCCAGGTGCATCCCGAGACGGCGCCGTTGGGGCTGACCGTGCACTACGAGTTTCCCGCGCGGGGCGAGCAGCCGCCGGTCCGCCTGACGTGGTACGACGGCAACCACGCGCCGCGCCAAGTGGCCGGGCACCGCGTGCCGGGGGCGGGCGTGATGTTCATCGGCGAGAAGGGACAGATGTTCGCCGACTACGGCAGCTACCGGCTGTATCCCGAGTCGGACTTCGCCGACTTCGAGCCGCCGCCGCAGACGATCCCCAACTCCATCGGCCACTACAACGAGTGGATCAAGGCCTGCAAGGAAGGCACCCCGACGACGTGCAACTTCGATTATTCCGGCGCGCTGACCGAAGCGGTGTTATTGGGGAACGTCGCCTACCGCACGGGGCAGAAGCTCGAGTGGGATCCAGTCGCGCTGAAGGCCACCAACTGCCCAGAAGCCGAGGCGCTCATCTACAAAGAGTACCGCGAAGGCTGGACGCTGTGGCGCTAGAGCATTGCTAGCACACGCCACGTAGGGTCCGCTGTGCGGGCCACATAGCTATCCAAATGGCGCTATTCGGCTGCGCGGATGACGTCGCCTGTCCCATTGCGCCTTCCGCCGGAACGCTCCGTCGCAAGAGGGCCGTCGAAAAAGGGGGACAGGCGCGGCGTTTCGCTTCGAGCCAGTCCCCTTTTTCGACTCCCGACTCTGCGCTGTCGTATTAGGCGAGGGAGGCAAACGCTAACAGATTTAGCAGTTTTCTTGATTCTGCCGATTCTCCGGTCGATATATCCCCTAGACGCACACAAAGCGTGCTGCGGGGGACCCGGCACGATTGCCGAATTCAGCACGGAGAAGGATGGGAATCATGATCAAGGGATTGCTTTTCACCGCGCTGTTGGCCGGTTTCGCTGCCAGCAGTACCGGCTGCGCTTGCCTAAGCGGGCTGTTTTGTCACCAGCAGGTACTGTTCACCGGCGGCTGCGGCGCGGACTGCGGCGGTTGCGACCAGTGCAGCGGCGGAAGCGTCAGTAGCTGCAGCAGTTGTGGCGGTGCCGGTTGCGGAAGCTGCGAAAGTAGCTGCGGAGATTGTGGCAGCGCCGGTTGCGGAAGCTGCTTTCCGATCCTCAGCGGCGTATTGGGATGGATCTTCCACCCTTGCACCGGCTGCGGCGACGTCTACTGGCACGAGTTCTACAACCATCCGCCGGCCGGCTGCGACAACTGCGACAACCACGGCCATTGGATTGGTCCCGGCGGCCCGTACCAGGCGCCATACAACATCAATCCCTATCTGAACGGCGTGCCGCATGACGCGGAAATGATCGCCCCGCCAGAACGTCCGGCGACTCCGACCCCGGCGGCTCCTCCTGCCGCGGCCAACCGGCGGCGCAGTGCGGCTACGCCGGCCATGTATCAGTCGAAGGTCCCAGTCCGCCCCACGCGACCGCAGCAGAGGCGCTCGACCCGCACCAGCACGGCGGGGCCGACGACGACGTTGCGGTAACCCGAAGCGGGTTTTCCGCTACAGCCCTGCTTCGGCGGCCGTGGGAAAGCGATCGCGCCGATCCTTGTTGGTGACGCGATAGTCATCCAACAGCGGCGCGAGCGACGCGGAGTTGGAAAGCAGCGGTGCCGACGAGCAACCAGCCGCAGGGTAAACACTCAGCAGCACTGCCAGACACAGCAGTCTCGCGGCAAACGAATGGCTCGCGCACGTCGCTCCAGCGGAGTTGCTGTTGGTCTTTCGCATTGTTGCCATCCTGGCTGCGCTTTCCTTGGAACGGCCTTGGCGCCGGCTCACTTACGAGCCGGGACGTTCTTGACCGATCCAGTCCTTCATCGTCGTCGGTTCCTTGCGCTGCGGGCGGCCCCAGAGGCGTCCCAGCCACGACGTTCGTGTGGCGGGTTGATCCATTTCCGGTTCGCGACGCTGCAAAGCCGGCGGCGTATCGGGCGTCAGCGCGTCGGTCGTGGCGTTCCAGAATCGGCGCGTGCCGTTGGCTACCGGTGCCAGGGGGTTGCCGAAGCGCCGGGAGCTCCGCGGCCGCGGCATCAGTTCGTCCGGACCGCCAGGTGTGCGCTGCTCGTCCGCATTGTCGCCGGGCCAGATATCCGGCAGCGCCAGCTTGGGCCATGTCGTCGACTCGGACGCCATTTCGGTTTCTGCCCGGCGCGGTTGGCCCTCGCTTTTGCCGAATGGCCACAGCCGAGGCATCGACCACCGGCCGTCCTGCGCATGCGAAGTCCCGGCACCGGCCAGCAGGAATAGCACCAATGTCGGCAGCACGTATCTCATGGGTTCACCTCACTGAGATTCGAATGGGTTCAGTGACGAACCGACGCAGAAGTTCGGAAGAGACCGCTACACCGCGGCGGCACGCTGGGCCGCCGATTGCGAGCGCGGCGGAGTGTCGCAAATACCTGGTCCCTCGTCCAGGCGTGTTTCGCCCGCCTTGCAGACCATTGCCAACGGCACTGGATCTGGCTCCGCAGACGTGAACCGCCGTGCAGGCCGAACGAGTGCGGGCGAGCCGCACGCCACACGCGACGCCGGCGGCCAACGAAGGCCGTCGCTCGGCAAGAATTGCCGGCAGGGCGGTTTTATGCGAGAAATGCCGGCGTCCGAGGACGCATCTCCGGCGATTGTTTCCCTCCGCATTTTGGCGTAATATTGGGCTGTTCATTAACTTAAGGCGCGAAAGGCAGTATGCTGCGGGAAACGATCGGCTTTATCGGTGCCGGAGAGATGGCCCGGGCACTGGGCGGCGGCTTTGTGGCGGCCGGCCTGCTGCGCGAAGACCAGCTTTGGGCCGCCGACCCACGACCCGAAGGACGGGAGGAATTCGCCGGCCGGTTGCCTGAGGCGCACGTCGTCGCGGAAAACACCCAGGTCGCCGAGGCGGCCGACATCATCTTTCTTGCGGTCAAACCGCAGCACATCCGCACGGCCCTGGCCGACCTGCGCGAGCCGGTCGGTTCACGGCACCTGGTGATCTCGATCGCGGCCGGCGTTGCACTCTCGACGATCGCCGAGCAGTTGAGTGACCGGGGACCAGAGGGTGGGCCGCGGCTGGTTCGCGTAATGCCCAACACGCCCTGCCTGGTGGGCCAGAGTGCCAGCGGCTACTGTCTCGGTCGCGGGGCCACGCCCGAGGACGGCCGCGTCGTTCGAAAGCTGCTCGAAGCGGTGGGCGTGGCGTTTGAACTGCCCGAAAAACTGCTCGACGCGGTGACCGGACTGGCCGGTTCGGGACCGGCCTACGTGTATATGATGATCGAAGCGCTCAGCGACGGCGGCGTGGCGGTGGGGCTGCCGCGCGACGTTTCCGCAGCGCTGGCCGTGCAAACGGTCCGCGGGGCGGCCCAAATGGTCTTGCAGTCGGGCGAACATCCCGCTGCACTGAAGGACCGGGTCGCCAGCCCCGGCGGCACGACCATTGCCGGACTGGCCGAGTTGGAGCGTGGCCGGTTTCGCGCGGCCCTGATCGGCGCCGTTCGTGCGGCCACCGAACGATCGATCGAGTTGGGGAAGTCCTGACAGGAGCAGCAGCGATGTCGATAATGTGCGTAGTGGACGACAAACACGTACCGCTCTATCGCGTGATGTGGGTCTCCTCGACGCCGCACTTTTGTGGATCCGAAGACTGCACCCGGGAAGGGTATTACGAAATTCGGCTAGAACAGGGCGAGTCCGTGTGGGCCAACCGTGAGGACCGCGATGGGATGTTGGCAGCCTTGGAATCGTGGCAGGGCGGGATCGGCCCCAACGAGGAAGACTGGTAGTCGCCGCCTGCTACGGCCCGTTGATGGTTTCAATGGCTGCTAATGGCCGCCCACTGCAAAACAAGGAACGAGGCCATGTCCACCAATCCGGCAGAAGAGTACCAGTGGCGCGAGACGTACTTCATCCTGTTCTCATCCTCGCGTCGGCCCACCTTGGCGCAGGTCGAAGATGCGCTCAGCCAACTCGGCGGACGCGTTCAGTTGCAGAATATGGTGGCGGACGACGAGGGTAGCTTCGAGTCGCTGATGCTCCGCTCGCCGGAGGACTACGCCGCGCTGGAGATCAGCTACGAGACGGGCGACGCCGTCGTCGCGCAGCGGGCCGAGCTGGCCAAGCAACTGAAAGACGACGCAGGCGCGCAGACGCTGCAGCGGCTGATGCGCGCCGACAGTCGACTGGACGTGATGCATTTTGAACGGGTGACCGAGGACTCGTTGCAGTCGGTGGACGAAGACGAGTTCGACGAAATGCTCGACCCTACCTGTCTGCTGATGGCGGTCGAAGCGCTCACGGAGCTGACCGAGGGCATCGCCATCGACCCGGCCTCAGGCGAAGTGCTCGAGTGAATCGGATCAGCCCATTCCTTTTTGCTACTGCTTGCCCCCCGGCGAGATCGGTTCGTCAGTCGTTGACGCCGCCCGGCGCGGACCCCTAGACTTGCCGGTAGTAGAAGCATCTCCGTTCGTTGTTCCGTCAGCGAAAATAGGGGCCGCATTATGGAAACGCAATCAGCCGATCAACTGGTGTCGAAAAAGTGCCTGCCGTGCGAAGGCGGCGTCGATCCCTACCCGCCGGATTCGGCCAAGGAGCAACTCCAGCGGCTCGGAGGCTGGTATCTCACGCACGACGGACAGCGGATCCGCAAGGATTGGACGGCCAAGAATTTCATGGCGGGCATGGAGTTCTTCCAGAAGGTCGCCGAAGTGGCCGAAGACGATGGCCATCATCCGGACCTGCACCTGGAAGGCTACCGCAACGTCTCGATCGAGCTGTGGACCCACGCCATTGGCGGCCTGTCGGAGAACGACTTCATTCTGGCGGCCAAGATCGATCGACTGCCGATCAAGCTGAAGGGATAGCCGACGGTGGCACAGACATTCCAGTCTGTGCCGCAGGTGCGGCTGGAATGCCACTGCTCAGCCGGGTGCCACTGCTGGCTTGTCAGCAGTGCCCTTCTTCGGCCCTCGGAACTGAGGCCGCGTCCCAGCTATTCCCCCGGCACGCTGCTACGGCCGAAGGCACTCACCACGGCGACGCGATTGTCGATCCGCCGCACGCCGTCGAGCCCTCCCAGCAGCGACTGCACGAGTTGCTTCAGATAGAACGACGGTAGCCGCCCATGGACGGAAAGCACGTCGCCATCGAAGTCGCAGTGCACGCTCTGCAGAAGGCGATGCGAGCTGGTTGCCAACCGGTTATGGGCCTGCTCCAGGACGTAACCCTTGGCACGAGAGGACTCGGTTTGTTGATCCCACTCGCATGGCATGGACTGTGTAAGCATTCCGCTAATCTCCAAAGAAAAACCGAGTCGCCGCACGTGCGCAACGACAAATGTATCGGCCGGATGGCAACGCAAATTGACCGCACTTCAAGACGAGGCAACTCTGGGTGGAGGAGGCGGAATACGCATCCGTCGCTCCGCTCGCGGCACGGCAGAAGCCTTCACCGCTTGCTACCGCCGCAGCCAGCTTGCCAGTTCTTCGACGACTTCAGCAATAACCGTGCCGATTAGGCTGTCGCCATCGCGAAATACGGTTCTGCCTTCGGACCGATCACGGTCCATCTCGGCCACGGTGCGAGGGCGCCGAGGAACACCTAGCGAAGTAGAGGGCGGCTCGGATTCAAAGGGTTTCCGCGCCGTTCCGCCGGCGCGGATCCACGCGACCAGATGGTGAAGCTCCGCGTCGTCGAACCAGATGCCATGGTCGCGGCAGACGTCGATAATCACGCCGCTGGAGCCGCCGAAGTTGCGCCGCTGCATAAGGGACTGGCAGACTGTGCACGGTCGATAGGCCCAGCGCCCGGGCTGGCGGTCGCCCGGCGCCGCCGGTGGAGGCGTGGTCGGCGACTTTCGCAGGGCCGTGCGCTGCACGCGATCAGCGAGGTGGCGGAACGTATCGGTCCCCAGCCACATGCCGGCACAAAGGGGGCATTCCAGTACGGTCACGCCCAACTCCCCGATGCGGCGGCTGACCAGCGGCTGATCGTCCTGCTTGCACTCCGGGCAAATCAGCTCGGTGGGGTCGCCGGCGGCAAGCTCCGGCGTCAGGCCCGTTGCGCAATGATGGCAGAATCGGGCCCGATCGCTCACCCGGGCGAAGCAGGTCGGACAGACCGTGTGCATGTCCCGCTCGTGCAGCGTGTAGTCGGAGCCGCAGAAGTGACAGCACTTGGCTTCGGCCTCGCGCGGGGCGCCGCACGAACTGCAGCGAACGACCGAGGCGTCGTGGCCAATGGGGCGCTCTACGCGAACGGCCTCCCCGCAATGACAGCGAAAACGACTGCCAATCTTGCGACCGGTTGCGTCGTATTGTCGCTCGCACGCGATGCACTTGGTGATCAGACGCATAACAGCCTTCCGGGGCACCGAGCAACAGAGTCGCGAGCCGCGGGGGCATCCGCCGCCCGGTGCCATCTCATCGCGCCTCGGCCGGTTGCCGTAATCGATCTGCGGGCAATAGACTCCGCACGAGCCGGGCCCCTCCCCCAATCTAAGGGACGCGTTTCCGCCCAGGCAAGCGCCGCGACGGAAATGTCCGTGGGCGCTCCCGGAAACCTCGGCAGCGTCCCGGCGGCGGGTTGGCCGTGCCGGGCGGCTGCATGCTTTAGGCGGTAGCTCGCTGGGGGTGATTCGCTGACGGGCCGACGATCTTGCCCCGGCGCCCCCCGCACTGGCGAACCTTCCAGCAACGACGCTCCGCGGCGGCCGCTAAACCAGCGTCGGCTGTTCCAACTCGGACGGATCGTCCTGGCCGGACACTTGCGACTGGCCACGCTGCCCCTGCTCCGCGTCCTGTAGCTGCGCGGCGATCCGGTTGAACGACTCGACGATGTCGCTCCAATAGTCGTCGTCGCGCACCTTCAGCGGCTCGACGACCTCACCGTTGGCCAACTGATTCATGGCTTGCCGCAGGCGGAACATCGGCCCCGCGAAACGATTGGACATTCGCACCGCGTCGATCAACACCACCGGCAAGAGCAGCAGCGACGCCGCCAGCGCCGGGCCGAACTGCATCCAGAGACCGCGGAAGCCCGTCGAGGTGATCTCCAGCGAGTTGTAGATCATCTGCCAGCAGACGACCCAGCCCGCGATGCTCAAGGCGAAGAAAATCCAGTACATTGCGGCGCGTCCAATCACCGCACCCTGAACCTGGCGGTCGACTAGAAAACGTCGTCGATTTTGGGCAGTCATGGGTTTGTTGTCCTTGGGGAAAGGTCCGATGTCGGATGGCGTGTGTGGTGAGACGCAAAAAGCCGCACATACAATCGCGCGACCAGGCACGGACGACAGAGCGCACGCGCTACCCGTTGCGGGGGTATGTAAAGCTTAGCTGACGCCAGCTCACGTGCGGCTGCGGGGGCCAGCCCCGGGACGAGCCTGGCACGGTTGTGCAGATTGCACCGGTTACCGCCGTAGAGACGATCCGGTTCAAAACGGTCGACCAGAGACCAATCCGCACATCCGGCCCCGGCAGAGAGTTCGGCGGTTGCAGCCGGGCGCCAATGACGTGCGGCCGGTCATTTCAGCGCGATCGTGCGAGCCAGCGGCTTGAGCACGCCGTCGACCACGTAAGTGTCGATCATGCTCGTGCACATCCGGGTCAGCTTCTCGACGGCATCTACGTAAGTCATCTTCGAATCGAGGCTGCCGTATTGCCGCGCGGTGACGAAGACGCTTAACTGGTCTTCCGGATAATCGCCGGTCCGCACCTGGTAGGCGTTGGTGCGCGTTTCGATGCTCAGCCGGCACTGCACGCGGCACTCCTCGTCGAGCGCCAGCGTGATCGATGGCTCATAGCTGATGATCGTGCCGTCGGCGCGATCGGTCAGCCGTTCCAAGGCGGGACTGACGCCCAGCGCTTCGGCCACCAGTTGGTTCTGGTTTCCCCGGTAGGTGAAGTCAAAGCCGAACAGCACGTCGAGCGCTTCGCAGTCCAGCGTGCTGATCGAAAGCATGTAGGGCGCCAGCTCCAGACACGTTTTGTGCTGATCGAGCGCTTCTTCGACCGATTCGGGATTCACGCGGCCGGAGCAGATCCGCCGCGGCTCGATGGTACACCAGCGGTAGTGCCCCTGGTCTTTCTCTTCTTCGAGGACAAAATCCCCTTTTTCGCGGCAGTAAAAGTTACGCATCTCGGGATATTTCTTGCGGATCTGCTCGAAATAGTGCAGGACTGTTTCCCGATTGCTGGACAGCTCCATCTCCGTGCTGAGGTTCATGTTGATGTAGAAGTCATCGGACAGAGCGCTGTAGCGATGCATCCAATCGTTCCTTAATCTGCCCAGCGGAAGAGAAGAAGTGCGCCGACGCGTTGCTGTTCAAACGACCTCGCTTCAGTATAGAATGACCGCTTCGACAGTGTCAAAGCCTCGGCCGTCGCGCCGTCGCGCCGGCGTTTACCGCCTGTCAATACCACCGGAGCATTCACCCCATGGATGATCGCCTGGACTTTGCGGAGACGTTTTTGACCGCGCTGGGTTGGACCGTCACCGTCGGCAATGACGACCTGCTCAAGGCGGTGATGTTCGGCTATGACACGCCGCAGCAAGCGCTTCGGGCGGCTGAGGGTGGGTGGCCCGGCGAGCTCGCACCGCACGCCTGGAATCCGGAACTATCCGCGCGGCTGCAGGCGTTCGCCGAGGGGGATTGCGACGATTTTCTCGACGTCCAAGTCGATCTCGCCGCTCTCAGTCCGTTTCAGCGCACGGTGGTGGACTTGTGCCGGCGGATCCCCTTTGGCGAGACGGTCTCCTACGGCGAGTTGGCCCAGCAGGCAGGCTCTCCGCGCGCCGCGCGTGCGGTCGGCAATGTGATGGCCACGAATCGCTTTCCACTCGTGGTGCCTTGCCATCGCGTCGTGGCTTCCGGCGGGGGACTGGGCGGTTACTCGGCGCGACAAGGCGTTCGCGTCAAGCGGCGGCTGATCGCCCTGGAGAGGCAATCCCGCGAGAGTCTCCTCGTATAACTGAACACCCCAGTTCAGCGATAACGGTGGCACAGACGCCGATGTCGGCGCCGTGCCGCCGTCAGCCCTCTCGCCCCGTTCCAAAGGGAAATGGGGGTTCAATGGGTGGCACGGCCCGCGGTTCCCAACGCGACAGGCGCGGCGCGCCTTCCGACGATGAGAGCGCTCTAAAGCGGCGCGTCGCGATACCGCATTAATCGGCGGCGGTGCCACTGCCCTCGGTGCTGAGGGTGTGCTTCAGGTCGTTGAGCGACTCGTTAAGGATTTCCACCTGCCGGTCGAGGTGCTGCCGGGTGATGCGCACGCGTTTGAGGATCTTTTCGCTGGCCGAGTGGATCGTTTCGGCCGAACGGGTGATCTCGTCCAAGCCGGTGGCTTGCTTCTCGATCTGCAGGATCGACTCTTGGATCGCGAGAAAGTCCGCCGACTGCGACTCGGACTGCCGCCCCTGGCGGATGCAAAGCGCCCGGGCGGTGACCAGTCCCGCCCTGAGGAAAATGTCGGTCGCCGGGTCTTCGGCGTCCCACGCGACGACGATGTCGCTGCCGTAGCGGGCGAACGGCTGCAGGCCGCTGGGGGCCGTCTTGGCGGAAAAGACAAACAGCCCCTGCTGGGCACCGCGATTCTTGCGAGCCGTCTCCATCTGCTCCCGGGCCTTCGCCAGGTTGTAGCACGCGTCTTCCTTGGCTTCGACGACGATCTTGCTTGCGGGCGCGGGGCTGTCGGGACCTAGCTCCACCACGCAGTCGCCGACCTTGCAGTGCTTGATCATCCCCGGGCGACTGCCCGTCGGCTCGGCAACGTCTCCCACCGCCTGGGCCTCTCGAGAGAGGAATTCGCACACCGCCTCCTCGAATTGAAGTCCGTGCCGCGTGGAGTGATCTGCCTCTTCGCGCTTGGCGACGATCTTGCCGAGCGTGACCTTCACCTCTTCCTGAAACTGCTGGCTACTCTTGGCGTGGTTGCCGAGGATCTCCAGCAGCTCGCGCTTCAGCCGTGCCAGCGGCGATGCTTCCACGTCCAGCGTGAGGTTCTTGTGGATCGCGCCCTGCGTGTCTTCCAGCATTGTGCTTAAGCGCGAGAATGCGGAGTCCGGGTTGTCCAGCGAGAACTCGCTGCGGATCGTTCGCTGCGCGGTATCGACATTCCGTACCAGGCGGCTCAGCGCCGAGTTTTCCTCGTCGAGCGAGAACTCCTTCACCACGACGTCAATCTTCTCCTGCATGTTCTTGTTGAGCAGCCCGTGCGACTCGTTCAGCTCTCCAACCAGGCGCGTGAGGGCGGATTCCGGGTTGTCCAGCGAGAACTCCCGCAAGATGCGCTCCCGCTGCTGGAGCAGTTGTCCGTCGACCGATTCGCGCAGTGCCGCCAACAGCCCTCGCGATTCGTCCGGCGAGAGCACCTTCATCAGCGGGCTGCCTTCCCCGACGTGCTCCAGCAGCGTCTTGGCGAGCTGCGAGTCCTGTCCGCCCACGTGCCGGTGAAGCACCTGCTCCAGGTCGCCGTCCCGCTGAATCAGCCGCTGCACGCGCTCGTGAAAGCGGCCGCTTTCGGGGTCGAAGTAGTTCTTCAACTCCCGGGCCACCTCGTGCTGCACCAGTTGTGCGTGCTCAGCAAGCCGGTGGTGCATTCCGTCGAGCATCTGGGCACACTGGCGGCGCAGGAAGTCCGCGTCGAGTTGACCGCTGGCATGCCGCAGCGCCAGCACCCCGACCTTCAGTGCCGCCAATGCATAGGCGTCGCGCTGCTCGCCCTCGGGATGCGACTGCAACGTGCGGACGGTGTCTTCGTCCGTCACTTCCAGGGTGAGCACCAGGGCGCCGTCGCCGTTTTCGGAGAGATCCGGCACGTCGTCGATTAGGGAGCGCTTGTAGATCGATGGAGCCATCGCGGTGGTACCCTCCTGGCCAATGGCGAGAATGTGCGGATGTCGCGGCACCGGGCCTCCATTTGCCCGCGGTGCCGTGGCTGTGGCCAATATCGCAGCAATCGCCGGGGACTGCAAGTTTGTACACATACCGGCGTGGCCCGCTTTATGCTTCCGGGGCCTCTGCTAGCTGGGCTTGAATCTCTTCCCAACTCAGACGCACCGGTTCGATCTGAGCGGTCGCTGAGCGGGGTGACCCGCCGCAGACGGCCGAGCGGACCACGGTGACTTCTTCCTCCAACGCCACCAGCCACGCCGGCGCGTCCAGCCCGGCGCCGCTGGGTTCTTTGGCGAGCTCCTCTACTTCTTGTTCAAGCAGCGAGAAGTGGCTCGGCTCTTTGCCGGCCGAAGCGTCTTCAATTGCCGGACGCACCAGTGCGCGAATGCGGTCGATCACGAGCGGCCGGACGAACCGTTCGGCGAGCCGGTCGGAGATCGTCGGCAGCCGCATGCCGTACTTCTGGCAAAGCTCTTTGAGCCGGCCGATCTGCGTGTCGGCGACCTCGCTGGTCCGCTCGGCCAGCGCCCGCCGCCATAGCTCCGCCGATTCCCCGCGCCCCCGACGCACAAGCACCTCGTGGGCCATGACCACCGGCTTGAGATTCCAGGCCACGCGATCGTAGCTGCACCGCAGCCGTAAGAAGTCGATCAGCGTGTAGAGCAGCTCGCCGTGATCGGATTGCGTGGTCGTGCTGTTGTAGTCGCGATACTCCGCGTGGTTCTCGACCACCGCTTCAAATACGAACGTCAACACCTTCGCGGCTTCGGTGCGAGGGATCTTAGTATCCAGTTCTCGAATCAGCAGCGGCACGTCGTCATCGTCGCTCTGTTCCATCCGCTCCAACCACCGCTCGGTTCCCTGGTGCAGGATGGCGCGAAGGTTGCCCACGTTGAGAAACTGCTGCGTGAAGATGTCGTGGCCGTATCTCTGAATGAAGTCGATCAAATGCTGCCACTCTCGCTTGGAATTGATGCGCTCGACCACCGACAGTCGCAGCGTTCGGCTGTGGCGCAGCCACAGATCGAGCTGATTCTCCGTGAGCTGTTGCAGGCACTCGACGAGCATCTCGTCCGAACGCCGACCGGAGTGCTCAGCCGAATTCCACGATTCGGCCGAGGCGACGATCGTCTCGACGATCGCCCGATGCCCGTTCTCGAACAGGCGGTCGAACTCGGTGACGGCGCCCGGGCCGGCCGGCCGCTCCACCTCCTGTGCCTGGGCGACCTCCAGCAGTCGCGTGGTCTCGCGGATGAGGCCTAACTTGGGCAGCCACCCGACCAGCTCGTGAAGCATCTGTTGCAGCGACCGCACGTGCACGATCTGCCTGGGATCGCCGCCGCGGGCCAGCGGCACGTACAGTAGTTGTTGCCCGGCCAGCGATTCGAGAGACGCTTCCAGCGCGACCCGCACGCGATCCGGTTCGCCTGCCAGCACGGCGCGGAACAGCGCCGTGCCGACATCTTCATCGCCATCGAGGTCACCGCCGGCGGCTTGAAGGTATCGGGCCGCCTCGGCCGTTTCGACGCAAGTGGCGACGATTCGCTCCAGCAGCGCTTCCTTCACCATGCGGTGCCGGTCGTACTGCACGAGCGACTCGTGCGATCCCGACGGTGCCGGGATGCGGAAGCGATGGACGGCGGTGAGTAGCGATTGCAGTTGTTCGTAGTTGGTGGCGGCGCGCTCGCGCCACTGGCTGAAGATCTCCTCGCGATGATCGGCTGACGATCCACCCCATTGGGCGGCCGCGATCTGCCAGAGCCGGGCCAGCGTTGCCAAAAAGCCCAGCCGCTGGCTGATCCGCTTCCCTTCCTCCTCAAGTTCGAACTGGCTCGTGTCGGGCCCGGACTCGAAGATATCGCCCTCGACGCCGTCGTCTGTGCTGTCGCTATATGTCATTTCCTCGTAGGCGGCGTTGAAGAGGAAATCGTCGTCATCGTCTTCGCCTGCCGGAATCTCGTGATCGGCCGCCTCCGATTCGGCCGTCACACCACCGGACGACGTGAGTTGCAGTTGAGGGACTTCCCAGTACGCCTGGGCATTCGCCTCCAGAAAAGCGAAGAACTTTTCAACCAGCGGCCATTGCCCGGCACCTTCAACTTCGGCGGTCTCCTGTTCGGCGGACTGCACGTCGTGCATCCAGCGGAGGGCAACGCGGTGAAAAGCGCTGTCGCCCTCGGCCAGCGGCACGGTCTCGGCCTGGTTGAGCCACTGCATCATCAGGGCCATCGACGCGACGTGATCACGCTTTTCCAACAGGGCTTCGATCACCAGGCTGAATGCTTTGGGCGAATCGAACTGCTCGACGAACATCCGCCAGAAGCCGACGTCGCCGGCCGAAGCGCCCGCCTTGTGCCAGGCGTTTAGCGCGCCGGCAACCAGGTTCGTCGAGATTTCCTCTTCCTTACCGATCAGCGGTTTTAGACTGCCGACCGACGCCACCGCGAACTGATCCCACCAGGCGGCCAGCGACGCGAAGAAGTCCGCGAAAATCTTCTCGAGCGCGGCATCGTCGACCGCGGCCGCTTCGCTCCACGCCCGCGAGCAGAGCGCGAAGATCTGCTCCATCACGTCGATCAGTTCGTCGACGCGATAGTCTCGCACGCTGTTCTCCACCGCCGGAAACAGGCTGAAGTTGCCGCCGAAGCCGACGATGTTCCACGGGTCGACCAGCGCGCCGCACTCGATGCCGCGCTTTAGCAGACTCTCGATCTGCGGCAGATGTTGGGCGACATCCGCAATGCGATGGGCGTCGATTGCGTGATGACCGGCCGTGAGGCGGCAGTAGATCTGGCTGAGCATGCGGGCGGAGGCCACGCGCACGCTGTGCGCTTGCCGCAGCGCCGCCTCCGGATAGCCCATCCGGGCGAAGAGTTGGGCCAAGTGGACGCGCTGAAGCTGAACCGCCCGCCGCCGGGCAAGCTGGTGGTTGAGATGTTGACGTGCGCCGCCCAGTGGTTGCCGCAGCTTGGCGGCTTCATCGCCCAGCCGCTCGCCGTGAGGCCCGTGCATGCCGGCCAGCAATTGGGCGTAAAAGTCATCGCGATAGGCGGCGATCTGCGGCAGCAGCGTGCCGAGCGTCGTCGACGAGTCGTGGCTCTCGGGACCACTCCCGCTGATGCCCGAAGCCATCAAGATCGTTCCCGCCAGGACAGCGGCCGCCTCGTACAACAGCTCCTCCGGCGGGGCGTCGACCGCTTCTTCCACGCGGGACAACAGGGCGTCGAGCGTGATCTGCTGCACGATGAAGCGGCGGTAGCGGCCCTGGTTGTCGAGGCTGTGCGGATCCCATTGGCCGAAGTGGTAATTCGGCCGCTTGTTGACCGGATGGTCGAAATCGTACGCCCGTGGATCCAGGGCCAGCTCGTCGAGCAGCTCGGGGTCGAACCAGGCTCGCGTCAACAGGTCCGGGGTGGTCCGGCGGAGGATGTTGAGCGTCTGCTCGATCAGCCGCTCGTAGCCGCCTGCCGCCACGTCGGCCCCGACAATGAACAGGGGGATCGGCCGCACCCATTCGTGCGCGTACGGCTCGGTGTGACGCTCATTTTCCAGCACCGCAACCGGGCGATAGCCGACGTAGTCGTTCAGCAGTGATAGGGCCCCCTCGACGATGCGGTCCGCTTCGTCCCAGGGGCTCCCCTGCCGCAAAATTGCTTCGGCGGCGCGGCCCAAGAAGAACGGCTGCCAAAGTTCCGGCTCCTCCTGGTGGAACAGCAAATCACGGTGGAAATTGCGGTAGGCGGGCAGAAAATGCTCGAACAGCAGTCCCAGCACGGCCCGCACTTGGACGTCGTCGGCGAAGGCCCCGCCCTGACTGCTCAGCTTGTCCAGGTGCGAGGCGAGCAGATCCCGCAAGGCCACGGCCGCCTGCTCGGTCCCCCGCTCCTCGGCGGCGACCCGATAGAGGGCATCTAGGCTGCGTAGAAAATTGACATCCGACGCGCCCGAGGAAAAATTCAGGTAGCCGAGCACCTCGTGGAATGCCCGATCTCGTTCCGTTCCGCTTCCGCCTGCATGCATTATCTCAGTATCCCCCCCACGCTGCCGGCTCGCGCGGCCAAACGTTCCGTTATGGTAGAGGATGCGGGCGAGGATGGTCTAGCGGGTGGGAGAGGCCGGATCGGCGTGAGTGCATCGGCATTCGCCACTTCTCCCATGCAATTGCCGGAAAGCACGCTGCGATGACCGGCCGCAGAAAAGTGCGAAGAAATAGCCGCGATCGCTATCCAACAGGCTCCTTTTTCCCGTGCGAGGTCGGACGGGCCCGATTATGATGGAGATAGGGGTGTGTCCATCATCTGGCGATCTACGTGGCCGGTGTCGCCAGTCTTCCGCCGCGTAAATAGCGGCGCCTATCCGGCACCGCGTACACAGGCCGCAAGTCAATCGACGGAGGCTAGTTTCCCGATGATGCGTTTCGGTTATAGAGCGGCTTGCCTCTCAATGGCGCTCGCCGTCGCCATCGCCCTGTTGCCCTCGGCGTCGGCTCGTGCGCATGTAATCCGCGGCGGCCTCGTTCCGCGGCCGATGGCGCAACGGAATGGTCTACAGCGGGCGTGGTTTACGCACGTGCAGTTGGATCCTTCTCGCGATCGCGTCATCGATCTGGTTCAGCACGATGGCACTCTGTTCGCGCTGACTGACCGCAGCGGTGTGCACGTGATCGATGCGGAAACTGGCCGAACGCTCTGGACGGCGCAAATTGGCCGAATGGACCGGCCAACGCTCGGAATTGCGGCAAACGACCAATATGTGGCGGTTGTGAACGGCTCGACGCTCTACCTGGTCGATCGCTCCACAGGCCGTCCAGTCTGGGAAGAGCCGCTCGGCGGGGGACCAGGTGCGGGGCCCGCGCTTTCGGACGATCGCGTCTTTGTACCGCTGGTGACCGGCGTGTTGGAGTCTTACAAATTTAAGCCCGACGGCCGCTTTCCGTGGCAATATCATGCCGGGGGACGCACGTTGGTTCGCCCGGTTACGACGCACACCTCCATCGCGTGGCCCAATGAAGACGGCATCAGTTACATCGGCAGTCTCGACCCGCTGGAGATCCACTCTCGGCTCGAAACTCGCAAGCCGGTCGCGAACCGGCCTGCCTACCAGCCGCCACATCTGTTTTTCGTATCGCTGGACGGGTACGTCTACGCGGTTCACGAAAGCGAGGGCGATCTGGTATGGTCTTATTCGACGGGCGATCCCATCACCGAGCGGCCCGTGGCCGTGGACGGGCGGGTGTACGTCTGCGCCGAAAGCGGCGGCATGTTCTGTCTCGATGCGGCTACCGGCCAGCGCGCTTGGTGGACGCCACACATGGCGCGCTTCATCGCCGCGAGTCGAACACGAATTTACGCGCTCGACCGCCTCGGGCGGCTGGTCATCCTCGACAAACAGACCGGCGCACCGCTCTCCGCTATGGAAACGCAGAGCCTTTCGCTGTTCCTGACGAATGAGAAAACCGACCGGATCTATCTGGGCACGACCGACGGTGTGCTACAGTGCCTGCACGAAATCGGTCAGGAGGAGCCACTCGACTACACGCCCCCTGAGCCGGCACCGGTACAGCCTCCGGAGGCGGCCGCGGCGGCACCCGGTGCGGCGCCCGACGGAACCGCGCCACCGGCGGAAGCGCCACCAGCGCAAGCGCCGCCTGCTCTGCCGCCCGCCACACCACCACCCGCCACGCCACCGCCGGCTGAGCCACCACCAGCAGCCGATCCAGACAATCCGTTTGGTGAAGACGATCCGTTCGGCGAGAACCCCTTCGACTTCTAATCGGCGGGCAAGCATCGCGACGGGTTGCGAAGCGGGCGATCACACGCGGGCGTGCTCGGCATACTCCGAACTCTTCGGGCGGAGCGACCTCCGCCCTGGTGCGCTCTTGCGAACTGGACACCGCCGGAGCCAGCTTTTCTAATAGCACTACACTTTCAATTCTCCCGGCAATATTCCCGCTGGGAGTCGTCGCCCTCGGCGCCTGCCTGACTCCCTTCCCTTGGGAAACCTGCCGAATGCGTAGTCTGCCTCTCGCCGGCTTTTTGTACTTGATCGCCCTGGGAACTGCGCTGGCGGCTCCTCCGGACGCTTCGCCGCCGGCCGATTCGCTGGAGCGTGACTATTCCGAGGAGCTTCCCCGCATTCCGCCCAAGAGCCCTCAGGAGGCACGAGAGGCGTTCGACGTCCAGCCCGGCTTTCGCATTGAACTGGTGGCGGCCGAACCGGAGGTGGTCGACCCAGTGGCGATGGCCTTTGACGAGAACGGGCGGCTCTATGTCGTCGAGATGCGCGGTTACAGCGAGGACGGTGACAAGCGGCTCGGACGCATCCGATTGCTGGACGATCGCGACGGCGATGGCCGCTACGAGCACAGCACCGTCTTTCTGGATGATCTTTCCTGGCCGACCACCGTGACATGCTACGACGGCGGCATCTTCGTGGGCGTGGCGCCGGAGCTGCTGTACTGTAAGGACACCACCGGCGATGATCGGGCCGATCGCGTCGAGGTCGTGCTGGAGGGCTTCGGTCGCGACAACGTGCAGGGGCTGGTCAACAACCTGCACTGGGGGCTGGACAATCGTATCCATGGCGCAACCAGCGGCAACGGCGCCACGATTCGCTCGACCGCCCACCCCCAGGTCGATCCCCTGACCTTGCGGGGGCGCGATTTCGCCATTGAGCCGCGGACGCGCCATGTCAGCCCGACCAGCGGAGGCGGGCAGCACGGGCTGAGCTTCGACCGCTGGGGCTATAAGTTCGTCTGCTCGAACAGCGATCACGCGCAGTTGGTGATGTTCGAGGACCGCTATGTCGCCCGCAATCCGTACCTGGCCGCGCCGGGGGCGCGGATCAGCATCGCGTCCGATGGCCGCCAGGCGGAAGTGTTTCGCGCCAGCCCGGTCGAGCCGTGGCGGATTGTCCGCACGCGGCTGCGAGTGCAGGGAATCGTGCCCGGGCCGGTGGAAGGCGGTGGACGTGCGGCCGGCTACTTCACCGGGGCGACCGGCGTCTGCATTTATCGCGGCGAAGCCTTTTCCGAGTCGTATCGCGGCAACTTGTTCGTCGGCGACGTCGGCGGCAACCTGGTGCACCGCAAGACCCTCACGCCTGACGGCCTGGAGCAGCTCGCACACCGGGCCGACCCCCAGCGCGAGTTCATCGCTTCGAGTGACATCTGGTTTCGTCCCGTGCAGATGGCGAACGGACCGGACGGCGCGCTGTACATTCTTGATATGTACCGCGAAGTTATCGAGCACCCCATGAGCCTGCCGCCGGTGATCAAGCAGCATCTCGATCTGACCAGCGGACGCGAGCGCGGCCGCATCTGGCGCGTCGTGCCGGAGGACTTCGAGCGGCCCGATCCGCCTCGCCTGGGAGACGCGGCGATCGGCGAGTTGGTCCAGGCACTGGAGCATCCCAGCGGCTGGTACCGGGATACCGCCTTGCGGCTGTTGTACGAACGGGCCGATCGCGCGGCCGTGCCGGAATTGGACCGCCTGGCCGCGGAGTCGAACAGGCCGGAGGGGCACGTTTACGCCCTGGCGGCACTGGAAGGGCTGGAGGCACTTACCGCCGAGGTGTTGCTCGCCGCGCTGGACGAACCGCATCCGCAAGTGCGGCGGCATGCCGTGCGGCACGCCGAAAGCGTCGCCGAAGCGAGTGCCCCGCTGCGATCGAAGCTCTATCGCCTCGTCGACGATCCCGAGGCGATCGTCCGTTATCAACTCGCCTTCACGCTGGGTGAACTTCCTTCCGGTAGGCAGCGCAACGTCGCGTTGGCGGAACTGGCCCGGCAAGCCGCCGACGACCGCTGGATGAGCCTGGCGGTGTTGAGCTCGTTGGCCGACGGCAAGGGCGACGTGCTCGCGGAACTGGCCAGAGATGCAAAGTTCCACGACAGCGATGCCGGGCGAAAGCTGCTGGCGGTGCTGGCCGAGCAGATCGTCGCCCAGGGACGCGACGACCAAGTGGCGCAACTGCTGGCGACGCTCCAGTCGCTGCCTGACGCGGCAGACCCAGTCACGCAGGCGATCATTCAAGGGGCCACGCGCGGCGGCGATGTCGATCCGGCGTTGCGGGAGCAGCTTGCCGCGGCGACCGGCGGCCGGGCCGATGCGCTGCTGGACGAGCTGGTCCAGCAAGCGATCGCCACGGCGCAGGACGAGAAGCAATCGGACGAGCATCGTGCGGACGCTGTGCGATCGCTGCAGATCGCCGGCACCGAACACGTCCGCGAATTGCTGGCCAGCCTGCTCGATCATCGCCAGCCGCTTTCCGTTCAACTGGCGGCGCTGAGCACGCTGGGCCGGATCGATCAGGCCGACATTCCCCACATCGTGATCGAACGACTGGACAGCATGAGCCCCAAGCTCCGCGGCGAAGCGCTGGAGGTGCTCTTCTCCCGACCCGATTGGCTGCGCAAGACTCTCGTGGCGATCGAGTCGGGCGAGCTTGCACCGTCGGACATCGATCCGTCGCGGCGGACGTTGCTGCTGGCGCATCCGGATAGCGAGATCCGACAGCGGGCGACCATCTCGCGCGCGACAAAGTCGGACCGGGCGGACGTCGTGCGCAAATATCGCGAAGTACTCGATCGTGAAGGCGACGTTCCGCGCGGCCGGCAGGTCTTTGTGAAATCCTGCGCCGCCTGCCACCGATTGGACGGCGAGGGGCACGAGATCGGCCCCAACCTGGCCACGCTGCGCAACCGAGGCGCCGAGACAATCCTGGTCAACCTGCTCGATCCCAGCCGCGAGCTCGATCCGAAGTTCGCCAACTATGTGGTTGTCACCACCGACGGGCGGACGCTGACCGGCGTCATCGCCGAGGAGACGGCCACCAGCCTCACCCTGCAGCGCGGTGAAGGCGCCGCCGAAACCGTGCTCCGCGTGGATGTCGAAGCGATTCGCAACACGCAGCTCTCGCTGATGCCCGAAGGGCTGGAAAAGGAGATCGAGCCGGCGGCGATGGCGGACCTGCTGGCGTACCTGATGCAGGAGCGTTAGTGTAGTGCCTGTTGTCGCCCGATTCGAACGGTGTTCCTCAGGAGATTGCGGATGAGAAGTCGCAATTGTCGTTCCCGCCGGTGGTGGCACAGACATTCCAGTCTGTGGCTGATCCTGTTGCTGGTCGCATCGACGCCTGCGTGGAGTCAAGACGAGACTCCCGGGCCGCTGCACGCAAAGGCGTCTGACATCGTCGCCACTGGTCCCGAAGTGCCGGGCATGACATCGTATGACGATCTGATGCGGCAGTTGCTCGTGCAATACCACATCCCCGGCGGCGCGGTGGCGGTGGCCAAGGATGGGAAGCTGATGTTCGCCCGGGGTTATGGCTGGGCCGACGTTGAGGACCAGCGGCCCGTCGAGCCGGAGTCGCTCTTCCGCATCGCCAGCATCTCCAAGCCGGTCACGGCGGCCGTCGTCTTGCGACTGGTCGAGCAGGGCCGACTCAGTCTGGACGATCCCGCCGTCAAGTACCTGCCGGAGTTGCAGCCCGCCGAAGGCAGCGAGCGGGATGGCCGCTGGGACGGCATCACGATCCGCCAGTTATTGCAGCACACCGGCGGCTGGGACCGCGACAAGTCGTTCGACCCGATGTTCATCCCGTTTCGAGCGGCCGAAGCGCTCGGCGTGGCGCCGCCCGCCGACAGCCTGACCGTCATCCGCTACATGCTCGGGCAGCCGCTCGATTTCGAGCCGGGTACGCGCTACGCCTACTCGAACCTCGGCTATTGCGTATTGGGCCGCATCATCGAGCAGGTCACCGGCAAGCCATACGATCAGGCCGCTCGGGAACTGATCCTCCAGCCGGCCGACATCCGCCACATGCAACTGGGCCGCACGCTGCTGGGTCATCGGGCGGAGGGGGAAGTCCGTTACTACTATCACTCGCCCGACGCGCTCACGCGGAGTGTGTTTCCCGGCGTACACGACCAGATCGCCTGGCCCGACGGCGGCTTTCACCTAGAAGCGATGGACGCCCACGGCGGCTGGATCGCTTCGGCGGTTGACCTGGTTCGCTTCGCCACGGGCGCCGACGGCAGCCGCCAGCCGGCGCTGTTTGGCGAGTCGTCGCTCGCCGCCACCGTCGCCCGACCCGATCGAGAAGATGCCGCCGAATCCGACACCTACTACGGCCTCGGGTGGATGATCCGCCCGGTGGACGACGACGCCAACTGGTGGCACACCGGGTCGCTGCCGGGCACGATCACGCTGCTGGTGCGCACGCATCACGGCATGGCCTGGGCGGCCGTGTTCAACACGCGGCCACGCGAGACCGACAAGTTCCGCGCCGCACTCGACAGCGGCCTCTGGGAAGCGGCCAGTGCCGTGAAGCAGTGGCCCGAGCACGACCTGTTCGCGACGCCGTAAACTAGTGGCACAGACATTCCTGTCTGTGCCACCATGATGCAGTCAATGGTTACAACGTGCATCGATCACCACCGGTCCTGCCCCGTCACCGAAAGCACCGACGCCCAGAGGTCACTCTCCGGGGAGATTTGCTTCTTCGCTCCGGTGGCCAGCTCCAGCGGCACGTGGACGAACATGTTGTTCCACAGGCCCATGAGCATGTCGGTCTTGCCCGCCATGCCGGCATGTACGGCGAATCGGCCGAACTGGTCGCACAACAGGCTGTCCGCACAGTTGGCGGCCACACTACGGATGTGATAGCTCGGGTCGAGATACTTGATGCTCACGTGCAGGTCCGCCTTCTTGAAATGATCGCCGATCCGGTCGCGCAGGAATCCGCCAATGTCGCCGAGCTTCCGGTTGCCGGAGGCGTCGTACGCGTCTGGCGTGTTGCTGAGCAGATCCTGCCCGGCTCCTTCGGCAACGACGATCACCGCGTGCCGCCGCGCGCGGAGTCGGCGCTCCAGTTTTCCCAGCAGCCCCCCGTCGCCTTCCAGTGCAAACGGTACTTCCGGAATCAGCGCGAAGTTGACCTGGCCGCTGGCGGTGGTGGCACCGGCGGCGATAAAGCCGCTCTCGCGTCCCATCAACTTCACCAGGCCGATGCCGTTCTCCACGCCCCGGGCTTCGTTATGCGCGCTGTCGATCACCTCGGTCGCTTTCTCCAGCGCGGTGAAGAAACCGAACGTGCGCCAGACGAACTTGATGTCGTTGTCGATCGTCTTGGGCACGCCGATCACGGAGATCGGCAGTTCACGACGCTTGATCTCTTTGCACAGAGCGTCCGCCCCGCGCTGCGTTCCGTCGCCGCCCACGCAGAACAGGATGTTAATCGATTCGGCGACTAGAAAATCGACCATCACGGCTGGTTCCTGCGGGCCGCGGGAAGTGCCCAGCACGGTGCCGCCGACCTTGTGGATGTTGTCGACGAAGTCGCCGGTCAGCACCAAGGGCGGCAGGCCTTCGCTGGGGTTCAGCCCGCGGAAGCCATAGCGGATACCGAGCACCTCCGGCACTTGATAATTGGCGGTCAACTCGTAGTAGATCGTGCGGATCACGTTGTTCATGCCGGGGCACAGGCCACCGCAGGTGACAATCGCCGCGCGGGTCTCGGCGGGATCGAAGAACATCTTCGCCCTGGCCCCGGCTCGCTCGAAGGCCAACTGGTGATTGGGCGGACGATGGCTGGTGAACTCGATGTCGTACAGTACTCGCGTGTCGTCCGGCACGAAGTTGCCGATCCCATCGCCCTCGGTGAGCGAGCGCGGCAGCGGCGAATCGAACTGGCAGGGGCCGAGCGTCGCAATCTCGAGTTGGTCGGGTCGGGGCAGTTCGTCTTGTGCCACTATCAATGCTCCACTGGTGTCGTTCGTCGCATGCGCATCGTGTGCCACGGCGGGCTGGTCCCGCCGTTCCGTTGCAGCAGCGGTTCCGGTCTGTATCCGCCAGCCGTGTGTTCGGCTGAACTTTCACAAGTTCAGCTACTACTTCCACATACTCAGCTCGATTTGACGCCTGCGCTGCGCCGCCTTACGCTAGCGAGCCTCGCCAGGTCGGGCAGGCACGTCTCGCACCGGAGCGCCCCATGCTGCTCGCGTTCACCGCCGCCGATTACGTCGTCCTGGCATTTTACCTGCTGATGATGATCGTGGTCGGGGCTTACTTCAGCCGGCAGCAGCACACCAGCGGCGACTTCTTCCTCGCCGGCCGCTCGATGAGCTGGTTTCCCGTCGGCCTGAGCATCATGGCCACGCTGCTCTCGGCGCTCAGCTACACCGGCATTCCGGCGGAAGCCTCTAGCGTGGGGCTGTTGCTTTTGCTCTCGCCGCTGGCCACCTGGCTGACGCTCCCGCTTGTCGTGTACGTAGTCATCCCACTGTATCACCGTCTGGATATCTTTTCGATCTACGAATATCTCGAGTTCCGCTTCGATCTGGCGACGCGCGTCGCCAGCAGCGGCGTGTTCGTATTGTGGCGTCTCCTCTGGCTGGGCGGAGTCTTGTACGCGCCGTGCAAGGTGCTGGTCGTCGCCGCCGGGTTGGAAGTCGATCTGTGGGTGCTTCTCGTTACGCTCGGTGCGGTCGGTACGCTGTACACGTTTCTCGGCGGAATGAAGGCGGTCATCTGGACCGACGTCATCCAGTCGCTGGTGATGGTCGCCGGCTTGGCGCTGATCATCGGCGGCGTCGCCTGGTACATCGAAGGCGGACTGGGCGGAGTGTGGGAATCCGCCGGACAGCTCCGCCGCACGCAGCTATTCCAAGTGAGCTGGGACGCCGACACGTCGTCCTTCTGGTCCGAGAAGTGGCTGCTGTGGGGGATGCTGCCGCATTTGGTGCTCGGCTATCTGTCGTTCTACGTCGCAGACCAGATCACCGCGCAGCGTTTTCTGACCACCAGCACGCTCTCGCAAGGGCGCCGGTCATTCGTGCTCAACTGCATCTCCGTGTCGATCATGGTGCCGGCACTGGTCTGGGCCGGGATCTCGCTGAGCGTGTTCTACCAGTCGCACCCCGAGGCGCTGCGCCTGCACTGGGTGCTGCGGCAGGACGATTCCGCGCAGTCGGTGGCGAGCGCACCGCCTCGCAAGGGTCACACCGACGTGGCCGACGAACTCGAGGCGCTATTGGCCGCCGGCGCGATCCTCGATCCGAATACGGGCGAGCCGATCGAAAACACGGCGGAACTTATGGCCATGAGCCGCGAGCAACTGATCGACCGGCTGTCGCAGCGCGACCCGATCACCGGCGAGCGCCGAATTCTGCGCGGCCGCGATGAACTGATGCCGCACTTCATCGCGACCTATCTTCCGGCGGGCATCGCGGGCTTGATCCTGGCGGCGCTGTTGGCGGCTTCCATGTCGTCGATGGATTCGGGGCTCAACTCGATCACCACGCTGGCCGTGATGGACTTCTATCGCCGGCTGGGCTGGGGCCGCGGCGCCGTGGCACGCTGGCGGCGCAAGCCGGTCGACGCGCTCTCCGAAGACGACGAGCTGTGGCTAGGCCGCGTGCTGGTGGTGATCATCGGCGCGGCGGCCACGCTGTTCTCGCTGTGGGTCTCGCAAATCGAAAGCAGCATCTTCGACGTGATGATCCGCGTCGTGAACACCTTCGGCGCGCCCTTGCTGGGCATCTTCCTGCTGGGGATGTTCACGCGGCGCACGACGGCCGCCGGAGCGCTCGTCGGCCTGGCGGGCGGAGTGTTGATGACGCCGTGGCTGGTGTTCGCGCCGGAGCTGGGAATGTGGCCCTGGCAGGTGCGGCTCAACCCGATCTGGCCGGTGACCTTCGGCCTGGGCTTCACGCTGCTGCTCGGCTACGCGGCCAGCCTTGTAGTCGGCCGCGTGAAATCGGCCGCCGAACTGGACGGTTTGGTCGTCTGGCTGGGCAAGCTGGGCGAGCGCCGTCGCACTTGATTCTCCTGAGCGTATCTGAATTCGCCATAGTAGCCGTAGCTGGATTCATAAGGATTCAGCCGCCGGCGATATGCACCCGGAATGGGCTGACCTCTTCACAAGTTCAGCTACCAGGGGCGTTTCGCCCGGGTTTTCGCGCCGTTGAGTAATCGCCGCGCGGCACCTAAAATAGGGTGTCGGCACTGGTGACGTCGGTCCCTGCTGCGTGGCACAGAGATTCTTGTCTGTGAAACCAGGGCGAAGGGGCATAACGTCACCGCCGGCCGCCTCGACGACCCCGCGTCCGCCCCACACCGGCCGCCATTCGTGCCGGATTGCAAGGTGAGGATGAGTGATTTACACCATGAGTGCGGCGTTGCCGCGATTTACCACCTGCCGGGTCAACAGGCGAGCCCGCTGTGTCCCGAGCAGGGACCGGAGGAAGTGTCCCGGCTGATGCCGCGGATGCTGCTGGATATCCAGAACCGGGGGCAGCTTTCGGCGGGCATCACCTCGTTCAATCCGCATCGCAACCAGCTCATCGACACGTACAAGGACCTGGGCAGCGTCAGCGAAGTATTCCGCCTGAGCCATCGCGGCAAGGCCGAGAACTTGATGCGGGAATACGCCGGCCGGGCCGCCATCGGGCACGTCCGCTATGCCACTTGCGGCCGAGAAGACCGCAGCTACGCCCAGCCCTTCGAGCGGCATCACCTGCAAAAGCACAAGTGGTTCAGTTTCGGCTTTAACGGCCAACTGGCCAATTACGCCGAGCTGCGCGACAACCTGCTGGCCGATAACGATCATCACCTGGCCCGGCAGACCGATACCGAGATCATCCTGCACGAGATCAGCCGCGAGTTGTCCGGCGACCGGCGGCCGTCGCTGATCGAGATGATGCGGAACATCGCTAGCCGGTTCGACGGGGCCTACAGCCTGGTGCTGCTCAACTCGCTGGGCGAGATGCTAGTCGCCCGCGATCCCCTGGGCATCAAACCGTTGTGCTATGCGATTGAGGGGCCGCTGTTCGCGGCGGCCAGCGAGAGCGTGGCGCTGTTAAATCTGGGCTTTGCGCCGGAGAGCATCAAGTCGCTGTTGCCGGGCCAGGCGGTGACGATCTCCGACGGCAAGCTGGAGATCCAGCAGTTCGCCCGCAGCTCGCGCCAGGCACATTGCTACTTCGAGTGGATCTACTTCGCCAACGTGGCCAGCACCATGGACGGCCGCAGCGTGTACCTAGCTCGGACGGCCCTGGGCGAGGAGCTAGCCCGGCTCGAAACGGTGCCGATCGACCAGGACACGATCGTGGTGCCGGTGCCCGATACGAGCAAGGCGGCCGCCGACGCGATGGCATATCGCCTGGGCGTTCCTTCGCTAGAAGGTCTGATCCGCAATCGCTACACCGGCCGAACGTTCATCGAGGGGAGCGGCGACCGGCGGCGCAAGGCCGAGGCGAAGTACACGCCGCTCCGCGAAGTGCTCGAAGGCAAGCGCGTGCTGTTGGTCGAGGACTCGATCGTCCGCTCGACCACGATGAAGGTGTTGCTCTCGCGGATCCGCGGCCTGGGCCGGGCGCGGGAGATTCACGTGCGGGTGGCCTGCCCTCCGATCATCGCGCCGTGCTTTTACGGGATCGACATGTCGACGGTGCAAGAGCTTTTCGCGCCGCCTTTCATGCAGCCGGGCCGCACGGCCGAGGAGGTGCACGCCGAGATGGCCGCGGCGCTGGGGGCCGATTCGGTGCGTTATCTGCCGGTCGAGTCGATCGCCCGGGCGATCCGCAAGGACGCCGACCAGCTTTGCCAGGCGTGCATCACCGGCGAGTATCCAACCGTGTTCGGCCAGCGGCTCTACCAGGTGGCGCTGGAGAACGACCGCGAGTCGAACGGCAGCCGGCTGGAGCGGACCTACGAGGCGTAGGCTTTCTACGCCGACCTTCTCTGTACGTGGCACAGACATTCCTGTCTGTGCGCTGGTAGCTGAACTGGCAAGAATTCAGACTGACCTCGATATCGGCTGAATTCTCACATATTCAGCTACGCCCCCTCCCCGGCCCTCTCCCAGAGGGAGAGGGAGTATGTCGACGGCGCGCACGCTAAGGCTACGCGTGCCCATTCGGGCCAGTTAGTTCTTTGCGAAACTCGCTGCGATAAACCGGCAGGTTGGCCAGACGCATGCGGCGCTCGAAGTGAGTGCGGTAGTCGAGCGTGTGCTCGGCCGGCGCGGCGTCCACCGGAAACGGACCAGCGAGTGACGTCACCACGGCAATCCGGGCGAGCGACTCCTCGAAGTAATCGCCGACGTCGGTCCAGAAGTGCAACCGTCCGTCCGGCAGCAGCACACGCTGCACCTGGCCGAGGAAGGCGTCGTTCATGATGCGGCGCTTGTGATGCCGCTTCTTCCACCACGGGTCGGGAAAATAGACGTGCACGGCGGCGAGCGACTCGTCGGGCAGCACTTCGCGAAACACCCGTTGGGCGTCCCCCTGCACCATGGCCGCGTTTGCGATCTCATGCTTGGCCAGCCGGGCGGCTGCGAAGCGGGCGTACTTGTGGGCGATCTCGATGCCGAGGAAGTTGTGCTCCGGGAACTGCTGCGCAGCCCGCAGCATGAACAGCCCCTTGCCGCTGCCGACTTCGACCTCGAGCGGCGCCGGGCGGTTGAACAGCGCGCCGGCGTCCCATGGCTGGGGCAGGCTCTCGACGCTCAGCAGATGTAGCGACAGGTCGAGCGAGGGATCGATCTTTCGCAGCGAGCGACGGCCCATTGGTTTCGCGTTTCTTTCGGGGGAGGACGACGGGGGGCGATCAGGAGAAACGATCGGTCCACTCGTTGAACTGATCGCGCCAGTCGTCTTCGGCTGCGGAGGAGCCGGCGGAGAACAGCGGCATGAGGATCATTCCCGCCACGAAGCCGCCGATATGCGCCCACCAGGCGACACCGCCGGCCATTCCCAGATCGAGCGCATTGGTGGCGTTGAGCAACTGCACGATGAACCACGCGCCCAGCACGATCAACGCCGGCAGATCGACGACGGTGATGATCACCACCAGCACGACCAGCGTGCGCACCCGCGCGGTGGGGAATGTAATGGCGTAGGCACCGAGCACGGCGGCCACAGCGCCGCTGGCCCCGATGGCGGGTATGGTGCTGCCGGGGTCGTTCACCCATTGACACGCCAGGGCGAGAAATCCACTCACCAGGTAAAACAGCGGAAATCCGAAGTGGCCCAACCGGTCTTCGATGTTGTTGCCGAAGATCCACAGAAACCACATGTTGCCGGCGAAGTGCAGCCAGTTGCCGTGCAGGAACATCATGCTCACCAGTGTGAACAGGATCTGCGCCGGGCGCGGCTGCAGGATGACCGGCGGCGGCTGGCCTACCGGGATGACCTGACCGTTCGGGGCCTGCTGCTTCACCGGCTGCCGCTCGACCTGCACAACGAGTTTCGGATCGACAAGCTGGCTGATCCGCCGCGGCACGAATCCGTAACGAATATACGTCTCCTCGCGCTCCCGCATATTGAGGCTGCTCAGCCAGAGCATCACCACCAGGTTCACCGCGATAATGCCCACGGTGACCCAGGGGGTGCGGCGGTGCGGGTTGGTGTCGTAGAGCGGGAACATGACACGGCGGCTCGGCGAAAATTGACCGAGCGATTTGGTGGCTGCTTTTAAAACGTAGATATACAACAGGGACGGGCGCTCTTACGCGGCCCGCTGCGCGCCAGCCGAGGTCCACTGATGGCTGACAGCGCGAGCCCCGTACTATCTGGGGCTGGCGATCGCGTCGACCGGCAGGGCCACGCCCTTGATCTTGCCTTCGACGACGAGGTTCTCGCGGACGAAGCCCTGGAAGCCGCAGACCAGCATGGCGCCGCGGCGATAGCGGAGCAACTGCGCGGCCAGGACGAGCCGATCGCCGGGGACGACCCATTCGCGGAAACGCACGTCTTCCATGCCGCCGAAACCGATCATCTGCGTGCCGAGCAGGTCGTGCTTGAGCGCATGGTAGGACGACAATTGCGCAGCCGCCTCGCACATGATGACGCCCGGCATCAGTGGTAAGCCCGGCATGTGCCCGCGGACCCAGAACTCATCTTCGCTGGTGTCCTTGTATCCG
This sequence comes from Pirellulales bacterium, assembly GCA_040880125.1. GTDB lineage: Bacteria > Planctomycetota > Planctomycetia > Pirellulales > JBBDJB01 > JBBDJB01. The sequence goes on from JBBDJB010000040.1 coordinate 54,369, forward strand.
ACGCAGATGTTCCGCTCGGGATCGTCGTAGACGATGGCGGTAAGCTGCTCCATCTCGTGCCGCTGAGGATTGATCTTACGGATCTCCTCCAGGTCGGCGATGACGTGGTTCAGGTCGTACTGCGAAAAGTCGACGATTAGTTCCTTGGCGGCCACGCTCGGCTCTCCGAACAGGTAGTGAGGACACTCAGTCGGTGCAGCAACTCCGGCGGTCGGCGCCGGCAAAGGGTCGCCTCGCGTGCCAGGGCTCGCGCCTCCAGCCGAGCTCCAGGGCACGTTCAGGCGAAGACGCACTTCTTCTGCGAAGCAACAACCTCCTGGTGGAGACTCCACGCGGGGCGCTTGCGGCTTTACCCTCTGTACTGGCCCTTCCGCAGTGGACTACGTCTTGACCTGCTGGCGCTTTTGTTTGCGCATTTTGCTGTTGGCGGGCCGCTTGCCGTGATTGGCTTTTTTAATCTTATGTCCGGGTTTGGACATGGGAGTTCCTCCTCAGGAATCGTGCAAAAAGTAAGGCTTCCTCGTCGTGACCAGACTACCATCTGGCCGCACGAAGGGAAAGCCGCCGACAAGTGGCCGCAACAAGTATTATCGCGGGGTGTGCGTGATTTCGTAGCCCCGCCGCGGAAGATTGAAGTGCGGGGCGGGCGGCTCGGCATTGGGCTGCTCATCGCTGGGCGAGTCGGGCTGAAGCTCGGGAGGGTCGGTCAGGCGGCGGCCCTTCAATCGCGGACGGATCGGCACGGGCGCGGCTGGCCCGCCTTCTGTGCGATTTCGAGAAAGCCATGAGAGGACCGCGGGCAGCAGGAACATCGACGTGATGCAGCAACACAGCACGCCCAGCGTGAGAACCCGGCCCAGGCTGGCCAGGCCACGGTGGCTGGCCAGCATCATGCTGCCAAAGCCGACCATCGTGGTCAGCGACGTCATCAGCACGGCGGTGGCGGTGGAACTGCTGATGCGGTAGCGGCCTGATTGTGAGCGGAAGTCGTGCACGACGTGCACGCCGTCGTCGATCCCGATGCCCAGGATCAGCGGCAGCACGATCATATTGGCCGGGTTGAGCGGGACATCGAGCAGTCCCAACAGCCCGAAGGTCTGCAACATGCCCACCGCGACCGGTGCCAGGGCGAGCAGAACATAGAGGAGACTGCCGAAGTCGAGCACAAGCACCACCGTCACAGCCAGCAGCGAATAGCAGGTCGCTTGGATGTAGCTGCGGCGCATTTGCCGCGAAGCCTCAAAGGTTTGCAGCGGCTTACCGGTCACTTGGGGGTCAACATTGCGGACGCCTTGCACGAAGCGGCGCAGCGCGTCGGTATCCCAGATGTTGCCCTTGCCGTAGATCTTCAGCAGATGCCGGCCATTGGTTCCCAAAAAGCGACCGACCAGCGGCTCGGGGAGGTCCGTCATTTCGGGCGGCCGTGGATCGGCGACTTGTCGGATGGTTCGCAATTTCGATAGCAGGTCGCTGGCCATCCGTTGTTGAAGGATCGACATCCGGCGGAAGACCTCTGCGGGCGGACTACCGGCAATGGCAGCGCGCAGCGGCTCCAGCGCGGCGAATTGCTGCGGTGAGAGGGCACTTCTTAAGTCGTCGATGACCGCGGTGATCTGCGCGGGCGAGTCGACGGGGATAAGCGGCGGTTCGTCAGGCAGGTTGGCAAGCCGCCGGGCGATGCGCTGGACGATGGGTTGCTTCGCCGCCAGGTCGCCGGGCAGCATCGAGACGATCTCCTCGGTTCGCTCGACCACGTCAGTCTGCTGGAGAAAGAGCTGCTTACGCCGTAACAGCTCCTCGGGCGTATCGGCCACGGAGAGAGCGTACCACAGGCTCTGATCGCTTTGCTCAAGCAGCTTGTGCTCCAGCTCGACGCTTTCCAGCCCCTCGGGCTGCATGTTGAGCAGGTTGTGGTCGTACCACAACGAGGGCAAGCCAGCGACGCAGAGCAGTGTGGCGGCGACCGAGAGCACCAGCACCAGACGGGGTGCCCGCATCACGAAGTTGACCCCCCTCCCGACGTTCAGGGGCCGGGGCATGCCGGCGGAGCCGACGGTGCGGTCGTGTAGCTGCAGCATGGCCGGCAGGGTGACCAGTGCGGCGATGACGCACAACACGATTCCGCCGCCGGCGATGATGCCCAACTCCGCGACGCCGGTGAAGTCGGTGAATCCGGCGGAGAGAAACGCCACCGCCGTGGTCAGGCCGCCGGTGACGATGCCGGGACCTACGCTGCCGGCCGTCTCGACCAGGGCATCGCGGCTGGATTCGACGGTCTCGCGCACGCGCAAATACCGAGCGAGATAGTGGATTCCGAAATCGATGCCAAGCCCAACCAGGATCACACCGAACGACATGCTGAGGATGTTCAGATGACCCACCGCGAGCGTGACATATCCGAACGACCACAGGATGCCGACCATCAGCGCGCCGACGGTCATCAGCGGGTGGCGCAGTCCGCCGAAGCCGGCCATGAAGAGGCACGCGACACCCACGAGGCTGACCGCACCGGCCTCGAGCGTGGCCTGGCTGCTGGCCTGCATCTCATCGTTTTCCATCACAGGCAGCCCCGTGAGGCCGATCTTCACGTCCGGAAGCGTGCGGGAGACTTCCGCGATCAAGCGGCGCAGCTTCGCGATTGCCTCATCACCGCGGGCGAACGAGTCGCCCTGGTCGGCGATGTGCAGCAGCACCAATCCGAGGCGCCCCTGGTTGAGCAGGATCGGCTGCGAATCGAGCTGCGCGAAGGCGTCCTGCGGAATCATGTCCGGCCAGGGGGACGCGTAGGGGGCGGTGTCGCTAGCATCGCTGCGGAGCGCCGTGGCGGCCAGGCCGGCCACAGCGTGCGGAGGCAAGAACGGCCGCGGCGATACTCCACTGGCTTCTGCCGCGGAACCGCCCAGCAGCGAGGCGACGCGGAGTCGCGACCAATCGCCCTGTAACACTGGGTCGAGGCCTTGGATGAAAAGGTCCAGCCGTCGCAGATCTTCCAGCGGCAACTGGAAAAGGCCCTTGTCGCGCAGGGGCGTCAAGTCGATGCGGTGCAGCACGGCCTGGAAATCGCGGTCGTGCTGTCGCAGCACGGCCGCAACCTGGTCCAGCGCGGGGATGACCTGTTGGGGGCCGTCGCCCTCGACGACCACGACCATGTCGTCCCGGTCGCCGAACTCCTCAATATAATCGATCCAGAGCTTGTTGTAGCTGCTTTCGGGATTCAATAGGTCGAGGCGGCTGGTGCGCATGCCGAGCCGCGAGGCAGCCCAAGATCCGGCCACGAGTGCCAGCGCGAGCGAAGCGACCAGCGTGGGAAGCGGGAATCGCACGACCAGCCGCGTGAGCAATGTCAGCGGACTGCGAAGCGGTGAGGTATCGCCGCAAGTCCCATTCGGCGTCATGCTGCCCGTCCGTGGTGAAGCGGCTCCCGCCGGCTGAGGTTATGGTGAGATTGGACTACGTCGAGCACTGCTGGACAAGGTGAGCAGTGGCACCCCAAAGAGGCACGTCCACACCGTGATTCAAGCAGTGCTATATTCTCCCAGCCAACACAGTTAGGCAGGGAGAGTGGCCTCACCCATATTCCCAGCTCGCATTGTAAGCAAATGCGCGCCAGCGAGAAGGTGAATCGCTCATGGCGGCCACCGCACCGAACACAGGCGAAGCCGTGAAATGCGGTGTTCACTCTGTCCGGTGGCGATTCCAATACCACAAGAGTGCCGAGACGGAACTTGCCAGCACTGCCAGCATCGCGAGCGTTGCATAGTAGGTCCGCTCGGTGTACCACTGGCCGGCGTGGCCGGCAAAGGTCGCTCCGAAGCTTCCCAACCCGAAGGTCATCAGGAAGCTGAAACCATAACACAAGCTCCGTCGGCGGCGGGGTGCATACGACGCGATCAGACTGTTGTAGATCGGCTGGTTCATGAAGTGCACCAAGGCGAAGCCGGCGGTAACCCACACCCGCCCCAGGCCGCTGGCCAGGGCCATGGCAAGCAGAAACGGCGCGTTGGCGAGCATGATCAGCATCAAGAGCGGCTCGAGTTTCCCAGGCCGGGCGATCCGTCCTGCCGTGTATTGGCCAATCATCCCCAGCGTTAGCACGCAGCCGGTCAGGAAGTTGCGAGTCGCTTCCGGGCGGTCGGAGATCAGACGGACGCCGGCCTCGTCCAGGTAGCGCGGCAGAAAGGTGAGAAACGCCGCGTAAATGAACCCGCTCATCGTGCCGAACAGCGTGATCACGAAGAAAGACCTCCAGCGGGCTTCGTCGCTCGCGCTGGTTGCCGCGCTGGCGGGGTCGCGGGCGTGATTGTGGGTCGTTACACGCAGCAAGAACCACAGCCCCAGCACCGCACCCGGCACGATCAACAGCGCATAGTACTGCCGCCATGTCGCACCGGTGGCGAACACGGCCCAGGCGAGAAACGGAGCGCTGCCGATGCCGGCCGACCCGAAAATGCCATGTGCTCCCAACGCCCGCGTCCGATTGGCGATGGACGTCTCGTGCGAGAGCAGCGCCAGCCCGGCGGGATGATACATACTGGCGAAACTGCCCATGGCGAACATCACAACGAACAGCACCGGCAGGCTGGGCGCGATTGCGGCAGCGCCGGCGGCGGCCGCGCAGCCCAATAGATACGTCGTCAGCATGATCTTGGCGCCGTAGCGATCGACGAGCCAGCCGACGACGATGGCGAACAGCCCAAACGGCAGTCGAAAGGCTGTCGCCAAGTTGCCCGAGGTGGCCCGGCCGACCCCGAAGTCGGCGGCGATCAATTGCTCGACGCTCGGCAGCGACAGCTCGTAGACGTGTACCATGGCATGGGCACACGAGACCAGCAGCACGAGCCGCAACAGGTTCGCCTGGTTCATTGCGACCTCTGGTTTATTGCGATCTTTGGGCGAGGCGCTGGAGCAGATCGCTGGCCGCGCCCGAGTCGATCGCTTCGGCCGCCATCCGCGCACACTCGGCCGGCTCGGGCGACTTGGCCGCCACCCACAGTGCCGCCGCCGCATTGAGCACGACGATGTCTCGGGCCGGGCCGCTCTTGCCGGCTAGAACGTCACGAATCATCGCCGCGCTGGCGGACGGTCCGTCGACCGTCAGCTCGCCCAGCGGCGCCCGTTGCAGCCCGAAGTCTTCCGGCTCCCAGGCGGATTCGCTAGTCTGCCCGCCCTCGACGAGTGTCACCTGCGTCCGCCCTGCCAGGGTCACTTCATCCAGGCCGTCCTCGCCGGCGACGACCACGGCGCGGCGCGTTCCCAGCAGGGCCAGCGCTTCGGCCAACAGCGTACGGCGGTCGTCGCCGCTGACGCCTAAGAGTTGAAACGGTGCGCCGGCCGGGTTGCACAGCGGCCCCAGCAGATTGAAGATGGTCGGCACGCCCAGCTTGCGGCGCACCTCGGCCACGCGCTTCATGGCCGGGTGAAATAGCGGCGCGAAGCAGAAGCAGATGCCCAACTCGTCCAGGCAGGCTTCGACTTTCGCATGATCGGCGTCGGTGCGGACGCCCAACTCATTGAGCACGTCGGCCGAGCCGGACTTGCTGGAGACGCTGCGGTTGCCGTGCTTGGCCACCGGCACACCGGCCGCGGCGGTGACCAGGGCCGCGGCGGTGCTGATGTTGAACGTGCCGCTGTGATCGCCGCCGGTACCGCACGTATCGACGACGCCTTGGCGCCGCGTGTCGAGCGGCACCATGTGACGGCGCAGCGACTGGGCCGCGCCCGCCACTTCGGCCACGGTTTCGCCTTTGGCGCGTAGCGTGGTCAATAGCAGGGCGATCTCCGACTCGCTGGCGCTGCCCTCCATGATGGCGTCGATTGTCTCGGCCATTTCTTCCTGCGATAGATCTCGACCGGCCGCCAGGCTGCCGAGCGTCGATTCAAGCACCAGATGAGCTCCTCCAGACGCGGATTTTCCCGTTGCTAAGCTCTCGATTTTAGTTCGAGCGGCGCGGAGGCGGTAGGTGCGTCCTGGTATCGCCGGAGGCTGCACGAAGTCGGGTCGCGCCGCGGCGAGATCGGCCCATTCGAGCCACGGGATCGCACCGTCTGACCTTGTTCAGTGCCCAGGAGGGTCTTACACTACCAGCAGAGGCTCGCGCCAAAAGCGCGGTCGAGCCACGGGAAGTTGCCCGATTTCTTTCGCTTCGAGTGCAATCGATGGCCAGGAAGCTCATCCTCGATGTCGATCCCGGCATCGACGACGCCGTGGCGATTTGTCTGGCGCTGGCCGATCCGCGGCTGGAAGTGCTGGCAGTCACTGCTACCGGCGGAAACGTCTCTCCGCAACAGGCCACGCGCAACGTGCAGACGGTGGTCGAGCAGCTCGATCCCCGACGGTTGCCGCGGACCGGAGCCGCCCCGGCCGAAGGCCTTTTGACCTCCGACATGCGGCATCTGCACGGTGACGACGGACTGGGCGACGCGGAGTTTCGCGTCGCCGAGTTGCACCACCTCCACCCTTCGGACAAGGTGATCTGCGACGAGGTTCGAGCCGCGCCCGGCGATGTGACGATCGTCGCCCTGGGGCCGCTCACCAACATCGCCTCGGCCCTGCAGCGCGATCCGGACCTGGCCACGATCGTCGGGCATCTGATCATCATGGGCGGAACAGTCACGGCGCCGGGCGACGTCACCGCGGCGGCGGAATTCAACATCTACAGCAACCCGGTCGCCGCGCGGATCGTCTTCAACTCGCCGGTGACCAAGACGCTGATCCCGCTGGATGTGACGCGCAAGGTGACGCTCACCTACGACTTGCTCGATCAACTGCCCGACGAGGACTCGAAGACCGGAGCCCTGCTGCGGAAGATCCTGCCGTTTGCTTTTCGCGCATACCGGCAGAACTTGGGACAGGAAGGCATCTATGTACACGATGCGGTGGCACTGGCGGCGGCCGTGCATCCCGAACTGTTCGAAACGACCGCCATGTGCGGCGACGTCGAGACTTCCGGCGAATTGACCACCGGTGCCACGATCTTCGATCGGCGCCGCGTGCCGGGCGTGCGCCCGAACATGGAGGTAGCCGTAGACGTCGACGTATCGGGCGTGATGGACTACATCCTGCGCGGACTTACCGCCGCGGATTGAGACGCCGAGTAGGGTCCGCTATGCGGACCAATTGGAGACGTTAAGTTCGTCTGGAGAGACCAACTCGTTTGGAGCTTCGGCGCATTACTCCCTCTCCCTCTGGGAGAGGGCCGGGGAGAGGGTTTTCCGATTTACGTGTTGTGGTCAGGCCCCTCTCAATCAACGCACAGACAAGAATGTCTGTGCCACCCAACACCTGTTGCTCTACCGGCTGGCTGGGTATTCGCCGCGATTACCCACCTGGACGGACGTCTGAATTGACTGGCCGTGGCGGTAGAGGGATACCGGGACGGACTTGCCGACATCCGTCAGGCTGACGATGTTCACCAAGTGGTTGTCGTCTACGATCCGTACGCCGTCGAACTCGAAGATCACGTCCTCGACTTGAAGCTGGGATGCTGCGGCCGGCGAGTCGGGAATGATGGCCGAAATCTTCGCTCCCTGCAGGACTGGCAAGCCCATCCGCGAAGCCATGGTCGGTCCGAATTCGGCGTCCAGCTTCACGCCCAGAAACGCCCGCACCACGTGACCGTCTACGATCAGCCGCTGCGCAATCGCCTTGACCATGTTGATGGGAATGGAAAAGCCGATGCCCTCGTTGCCGCCCGAGGCGCTGGCGATGGCCGTGTTGATGCCGATCACCTCGCCACGCAAGTTGATGAGCGGCCCGCCGCTGTTGCCGGGATTGATCGCCGCATCCGTCTGCAGGAAGTCTTGAAAACCGAGTTGATCGTCGCCCAGTTCCAAACCATGTCGACCCTTGGCACTGATGATTCCGTACGTCACCGAGCGGCTGAGGCCGAAGGGGCTGCCGACAGCCACGACAAAATCGCCAATCTCCACTTCGTCGCTGTTACCCAACCGCGCTGACACCAGGTCGTCATCCTCCACTTCCATGACTGCGACGTCGGTCTCGCGGTCGGACCAGGTGCGCACGGGATGGATGATCCGGCCGTCTTCGAGCTTGACCTTGATATTGCCTGCCGGCGACTCCTTAATGACGTGCCGATTGGTGAGGACGTACATCTTGTCACCCAAATCGACCAGCACGCCGGAACCGGCTTCCTCGGTGCGGCCGCGGGCGCTGAAGGTGCCGGTGCTCAGTCCGTCGTGCGTGGCTTCGATGTGCACCACGGTGCCGCTGACGAGCTTGACGACCCGCTTCAGCAGGCTGAACTGCTGCTCGAATTGGGCGTAGTCGCGGGCGAGCTGGTCGTACTGCTGCTCACGCTGCTCCGGCGAAAGCGCTTGGGAGAGGGGCGTCTGCCCGTGGGCAAGCGGCAGCGAAGCGATGCCGCCGGCAGAAAGCAGAACGATCAGTAGTCCGACGCCCAGCGCGGTACGCGAGCCGCGCCTGTGGGAATCCCTCGACATGTCCCCTCCTGAAAACCCCGGCGGACCGATGGTTCGACGTGTGTTTGTGCGGTTGACTCTCGCCCGGCGAGTCGCCTGATCTCATCGTAGCGGCCGCCGCGGTGGACAGCCAGTACGCGGTATCTGGGACAACAGGGAAGCGGAAGAAGCTTGGCCGTGCGGCGCTCGGCCGACACGTGCATCGCCATCGCTGTCGGCACCGCCGGCATGTCCGGGGCCGGCGCTGGATGGCCGAAGGGTTGGCCCGCACAGCGGACCCTACGGACTAGTGGCAGCGTCGGACCGGCTAGGCGTCGATCTCCAGGTCGTTGAGGGAAACGTCGTTGTCGCCGTAATTGGCGTCGAGGATGCGACTCCAATCAGGGCTATGCCCTCCGCCGGCTCCTCCGCGTTCCGCTTCGCGCTGACAATCGATGCACGCAGTGGCGTAAGGCAGGGCGTTCAGCCGCGCCATGGGAATCTTGTTGTTGCAGTGCTCGCAGACACCGTACGATCCCTCACGCATCAGCTCCAGGGCCTTCTCAATGTTGGCCAGCTCCCGGCTCTCGACCTCGGCCAATTGCGAGCTGATTTCGTCCTGGGCCGAATCGAGGGCCGCGTCGATGACGTCGCCTACCGACTGCTCCCGAAGCTCCTTGAGCATGCTCAAGTCGCCGGCCAGGGCTTTACGCAGGGCATCGCGGCGGGTGATCAGGACCTTCCGCATGTTCAGAATAGAGTCTTTGCGTGGCATTGAGTTCACCTCTGGTTGTCGCGGACGTGCTCCAATTCTGAAGTGCGAAAACCCCCCCTTCAGAACCGCCTTCGTCCTGCCTCTCTCTTTTTGGGTTCCGTGTTCCTATCGACTCGTCTCTGGCCCCGAATTACACCGATCGTGCCACCCCTGGCGGCTGGGCCGCTTTTTGATGCAACCCAACTATAGTACGCATGCACCGGGAGAGGGATCGGATGGAATCCGATTCACCGGAAAATGTCCACAGGCACCCGAAAAACCCGTATAACTCGTTTCATACCAAATGTTTGTGTTCGCATCCCAGGGCCCGCCGGAACGCCTCGCGACCCCCTTGAGCAACCGCCGGGCCAATCGGACACTTGCTCCGCACTCTGTTTACCCGGACGGCGTCCGCCGAGCGAAGTGCCTTTGTTTGACGCTTTCCGATAATCGACAGAACCGGCATAGATATACAGTCGGATTTGAAACTTCGTTGCCCGGCCGCACGATGCGGCGCCCGCCTCCGCGGTCGATTTTGACGGCCCGTGGTCCGTGAGCTACATCTCCTTAGCTTCGTGTCACTTAGTCACGGCTCGCGCCGCGCCTGGCACGCCAGAGGTGAGCGGCCGATTACGGCGACGCCGATTTCTACCCGGCGGCGACTTCGCGGAGCACGCGCAATAGGACCAGGGTCATGTCTGTGGAGTCGATGCTGGGCACGCCGGATGCGCCGCTGGCGTTTCGCGTGTGCGGCGGTCCATTGGATGGCCAGACGATCACCCTCACTGCAGCGAAATGCAGCATCGGATCGGGGCAGATGCGCACGCTGAGACTGCGACACCACGGCGTCCGCCGCATGCACTGCCTGATTCTCCGCGGCGCCCGCGGGACCGTTGTCCGGCGGTGGTCGCCCGAAACGCGGCTCAACGGCCAGAGCTTTACCGATGCCCCGCTATGCCTGGGCGACCGGTTGACGCTCGGCCCGGTCGAGTTGGAAGTCACCTCAGGCGCACCGCCAGAGGAGTCCCAGCCGTTGGCCGCGCTGAAGCAAAACATCCGCGCCAGTCGGGTCCGCACCCGGACACTGGTGCAGAAGCTCCGCGAAACCCGGGAACTTCTGTACCAGATCCAACGAGAGCTGACCGAGGCGAAGCAAGGGCACCTCGATCTGCAGGAGCAGCTTCGCCAGATGCGCGCATCGAGCGACGTGGCAAAACAGCAGTGCGGCGAGCGCGCAGTGGAACTGGAGCGGCGGGAAGCGCAATTGGAGACGCGGCAGGCTGAAGTCGAACGCGAGGCAGCGCGTCTGGAGGAGAATCGCGCGCGAGATGCCCAGCAGCGCGACCACTGGGAGATGTTCTGCCGCCACCGCGAGGAGGAAATGGCTCGGCGCGAGGCTCAAATGAAAGAAGAACATCGCGACATGAGCAGCCAGCGGTTGCGACTTACCCAACAACTTGAAGCGCTCCAGCGTCGCACCGACGAACTGGAAAGTCGGCGTCGGACGATGCCCCAGGCAACCACACCGGACGAGACACAAGACGATCCACGGCTGCCGTAAGGCGAGGTGGTGAAACAGACGAGGAGCGTTTTCATGGTGAAAAAAAAATCACGTGACGCAAACAGCCCGCGCAACCACTCAAAGCGCGGCGCCGACCTGGACTCGCCGCGTGCGAATTCGTACTCGGGCGAGCCAGAGCTTGCAGCCAACGCGGATGCATTGCAGGACGCTCCTGCTGCGCAATCGTGTCAGACCGGCCCGGAAGACGTGAGCCGCGATCGCGAGGACTTGGCCACCGCCTACCGTGCGCTGGAGGAAGCGAAGCGGAATTGGGAAACGGACATCCAGCGCCGCAAGGCAGAGCTGGAAGTCCTCGTGCAAGAGTTGGCGCACCAGCGAGACCAGTTCATCGCTGAGCGCCGCGCGCTGGAGACCCAGCGCAAGTCGCTTCACAGCGCGAAGCATGACGAGCCGGCCGAGGAGCCTTCCGCAGGCCTCCAGCCGCCGGTGGATGTTTTCCAACAGAACAAGTCAATCTACCGGGCATTTCGCGAGGTGCGCGGTCACACTCCCGACCAGTCAGCCGCCTTCGCGGCGGAAGAGCAAGAGCAGTTCTTTAGGCGCGGAGCCGAGGATGCTCCGCTGGACGCAGCCAGTGTGATCGCGAAGTTCCAGGGCGGACCGGCCTGGCACGAAGAAGAAGAGGTCGATCCTTCGCGCGAGGCCGACGCTTCCCGGCCGGCCGATGAAGCGATGGCTCGCAACGCCAACGGCAAGCAAGCGGCGGCAGAGGACGGCGAGGCGCGCCGTCCGGACGACAATGAAGAGTCGATCGAGCAGTACATGTCGCGGCTGCTTACCCGGGTGCGCGGAAGCAGCACGTATGACCCCGCGACGGTGGGCCCTCGGCGGGGGACCGCACCGCTCCCGCAACGACCACGTGAAACCATCGCGCCGCCGGCACCTCCGTCGCCACCTCAAGCGGAACAGCCGCCGGCCTACCCCGAGCGATTGACGGAACTACCGCAACGGGCACTTCGGCCGGAGCTCACCTCCAATTTGGCGGCCATGCGTGCCTTGGCAAACCAGTCGGCGAACACCGCCATCGACCGCCACACCCGGACGCGATGGGAAGTCGCCGGCCGGGGCAAGATGTTGGTCACCATTTTTGCCTTCCTCTCGGCGGTGCTGCTCATATGGTGGGCACCGCCGGCCGATCACGTGGCGAACATCGCCGCGGGCCTGGCCCTGTCGATCGGCGTATTCTGGGGAATGCAGGGCGTGATGATCCTCTACGGCGTGCGCAGACAGACCGAGCGCGAACGTGCGCAACAGAATGACCGCAACGAACGTTACTCTCGAGAGTCGGCGGCCAGCGAAGAAACCTCCACAACCGAATCCGAGTCCGCGCACGACGAGGAGCCGGTGGCGGCCGGCGCGCCGGATTGATTGCCATCGATTCTCGCCTCTTGTGAAGCAGTTGACGACGCAATGGCAGCGCGTCAGACTGCGCCCGCAGCGAGCTTGAGCTCGTCGTCAATTTGGCGGGAGGCAGAAGCGTGGGCAAGATCGGCGTCGGCCTGGTCGGCAGTCAATTCATTACTGCGATCCATTACGATTCGCTTACGCGCGTGGCAGACGCGGAAGTGCTGGCCGTTGCTTCGCCGACGATCGAGCACGTGCGACCCTTTGCGGAGCAGCGCGGCATTGCGCGGTGGTTCGTCGACTATCGCAAGATGCTGGAGATGCCCGAGATCGACATGGTCGTGCTGGGCCTGCCCAACGATCTGCACTGCCAGGCGGTGCTCGACGCGGCCAGCGCCGGCAAGCACGTCGTGCTGGAAAAGCCGATGGCCATGAACCTGGCCGAGTGCGACCGGATGATCGACGCTTGTCGCCGCGCCGGGGTGAAATTGATGTACGCTGAAGAGCTGTGCTTCGCCCCCAAATACGTGCGGCTCAAGCAGCTTCTCGACTCCGGCGCGCTGGGAAAGCCGTTTCTAGTGAAACAATCCGAGAAGCACGACGGGCCGCACTCGGCGTGGTTCTGGGACGTGCGACGCAGCGGCGGCGGGGCCGCGCTCGATCTGGGCTGCCACGCGGCTGCCTTCTTTCGCTGGCTGCTCTCCGGTCCAGAGAGCGACAAGCCGCCGCGGGCCACCAGTGTCACAGCACAGTTGGGCACGTACGTTCACGCCGAGAAAACCGCGGGCGATGACGACGCGCTGATCATCGTCGAGTTCGAGGGCGGATGCCGCGGCCTGGCCGAGGAGAGTTGGGCAAAGCCCGGCGGAATGGACGATCGGGCGGAAGTTTTCGGCAGCGAAGGCGTGGCTTATGCCGACCTGCTGCGGGGCAATGCGATCCACACGTACTCGCGCCGCGGTTACGACTACGCGGTGGAGAAGGCCGGGTCGACGCGGGGATGGAGCTTCACCATTTACGAGGAGGCCTGGAACTACGGTTTTCCGCAGGAGATGGAGCACTTTGCCTCCTGCGTGCGAGACGACCGCCCGCCGCGAATCACCGGCGAAGATGGCCGCGCCGCGCTGGAAATCGTCATGGCGGCCTACGCTTCGGCCGGCCAGGCAGGCACCGTGTCGCTGCCGCTGAAGAAAGATGCCGCTCGGCCGATCGACCTGTGGAAGAAAGTGTAACGGTAACTGGACGAGTCAGACAGAGAAATCCGATTTCCTCGGCACGTTGCCCATCAGCGCAAGAAAGACGCCGGCCAGCATCTCCCCAGCTACTGGACCGGCGCCTTTAGGTGGCAGAGGGACTTCCTGGTTCTGCCAAACGTTTTCTACAGCGACTGCCTATCTATGGCTCCAGATGTTTGCTCGGGCCATCGGTTGGCATCGAGTGCCGCCAAGCGACCTGCCGCACGATGCCGCAGTTTTACATCGACGACGCAGGCCACTTGCGGCAACTCGTGTAACTCTCCGGTTCCGCTGTAGACGCCCGTGTTTAAAAGCAACTCCCGTGCCGCCCCTTGCCGGTCGCTCCTGAGTATCGCCGCGCATCAAATTCCGGCGTCATCGACTGCCAACGAAAGCGCGCGGGGCGACGACGTGTCCGCCTCGGGTCAGAATGTCATGTTGCTGCGGGGAATAAAGCAGTTCGCAGCACCGGTGGCCAGGTACCGACGACTCCCCCCGTTGTTATTGAAGGTTTGGCGAGCGGTAAAGGCCCGTCATTGCCCTTTCGCAGCGGGAAAGGGAATGGGACGAAGATCGTCTCCTGAGAGGGAGTTACCGCTCTCCTTACCGGTTGCCTCTGCCCATGGCACTGCGTTTGCGACATCTTCCGTTCCCCGCGCTGGGGGGATTGCGCTGTAGCCGGGATAACAGCCCCAGGACTGAACTGCCCCAGCACTTCATTAACGGACCATTTCTTCACCGGATCGACCCCAGCCACCTCAAGTTCATAGAAAAGGCTTCGCCATGCCTTCGCCGAATACGAGTATGCCCAGCCCCCGTCAATCCTATCGTCCCGTGGTGGTCATCACGGGCGCCGCCGGGCTGATCGGCAGCAGTTTGGCCGAGAAGCTCTCGGGCGAATATCAGGTGGTCGGCTTCGACATCGCCGAGCCGGACAAACTCCCGGGCGACTCGAAGTTCATCAAGTGCGATCTGACGGATGATTCGAATGTCGCCAAGGCGATCTCGTCCCTCACCGATCAGGTGGGAAACAACATCGCCAGCGTCATTCACCTGGCAGCATACTACGACTTTAGCGGCGATCCGAGCCCCATGTACGACAAGCTCACCGTCGAGGGCACGCGGCGGCTGCTCCAGCAGCTTCAGCCCCTCTCGGTCGAGCAGTTCGTCTTCTCCAGCAGCCTGCTGGTGATGAAGTCGGCCGACACGGGCGAGACGATTGATGAAGACTCGCCCACCGAAGCCCTTTGGGACTACCCGCAGTCGAAGGTGAAGGCCGAGCGCGCGATCCACGAGTCGCGCGACCACATCCCCAGTGTCGTTCTGCGCGTGGCCGGTGTGTACGACGAGGACTGCAACTCGATCCCCATCGCGCAGCAGATCACCCGTATTTACGAACGGGCGATGGAGAGCTACTTCTTCCCCGGCAATAAAGAGCACGGCCAGCCGTTCATCCATCTGGACGATCTGGTCAATTGCTTTCATGCCGTCATCAAAAAGCGCGGTCAATTGGGCGACGAGGAGATGTTCCTGATCGCGGAAGACGAGCTGCTCAGCTACGAGCAGCTCCAGGACGAGATCGGCGAACTGGTCCACGGCAAGCAGTGGCCGACGATCCGCATTCCCAAGTCGGTCGCCAAGGCCGGCGCTTGGGCCCAAGAAAAGATCTCCGGCGACGAGGAGGCGTTCATCAAGCCGTGGATGATCGACCTGGCCGATACGCATCATCCGGTCACGATCGAGCACGCCCGGCGGCGGCTCGACTGGTCGCCCCGGCACAAGCTTTCGCAAACATTGCCGGTGATGATCCGGCGGCTTAAGGACAATCCGAAGGCCTGGTACGAGCGCAACGGCCTTACCCTCCCGGACGGCGGCCCGGATGAAGAGCAGGAGTCGGCCGGCGCCGGCTCGGAAAGTAAATCGAGGTGAGCATGGCGACGACCACCGAAACGGTGACGCGCCCGCGCCTGGACGTGGCCGCGCCGCCCTGGGACTACAATCCCTCGTCCTGGAGGCAGCGGATTCCTATCTGTCTAATCGCCACCGTTGGTTTCATCATTGCGGCGTACATGGCCTTGTACCAATGGCGGTTGATCGATAGCGCCTGGGACCCGATCTTCGGCCGGCAAACCGAAGAGGTGCTGGACTCGGGCGTCTCGGAGCGAATGCGCGGCTGGTTTCGCATCCCCGACGCGGCCTTCGGTGCCATCGCCTACCTGGGCGATGCGATCTTCGGGCTCGCCGGCTCGACGCGGCGCTGGCAGTACCGGCCCTGGCTGGTGATCATCTTCGGCATCGACGTCATTCCGCTGGGCATCGTCAGCATCGTATTGGTAGTGATGCAGGGCGCGGTGGTCGGCTCGTGGTGTTTTCTGTGCCTGGTGACAGCCGTGATTTCGCTGATACTGGTGGTTCTGGCCTACGACGAGGTTTGGTCGTCGCTGAAGTACCTGCATCGCGTGTACAAGATCACCGGCAGTGCCGGCCACGTCTGGCGAGCAACGTGGGGCTATCCGTCGCCCGAGGCCGATCGCGCGGCGTTCGATGTCGCCGCCAGCAAGGCGTAACGGGAGCCGTACAATGTGGGCACGCGTCGTTGAAGTCATGCTCGGGTGCTGGCTGATCATCAGCCCCTTCATCTTTGGGCATCCCGAGTCGGAGGTCGGCCGCTGGTTAACCGACATGGCCTGCGGCACGCTGGTGATCGCCTTTGCGCTGCTCTCCTACGCCCGGCCGCTACGGCACGCGCACCTGCTCACGATCCTGGTCGGCTTTTGGCTGATCGGCTTTGCGTTTCTTGCCGAGCCCTACCCTGTGCCGCCAGCCCTGCAGAACGACGTGATGCTCGGGCTGTTGCTCTTGATGATGTGCATTCTTCCTAACGAGGCGACCGAGCCGCCGCTCGCCTGGCGCCGCTACGCCGACAGCCAATAGTAATTGCACGACGTCGCAAAGCATGCGGGAAGAGATGGACGCGCCGGCGAGGTTGGAGTAGCCTAACGCGCAACTGCGACCTCCCCACCAGTACATCCGGCCGTGTGGCGCTATGTGTTGGAAGCTCTCTCGCGCGGAAGTTTTGGCTCTCGCGTTCACGCTGGCGTACATGACCGTGTGGCTCGGCGTGTCGCTCGCGCTGCAGAACTCCGAGTTCGTCTTTTACTTTGTCGTGATGTGCCTGCTGATCGTGGCGGTGGGCGTGGTTCATCTTCGCGTCCGGTTCCCGATCGCGCTACTTTGGGGGCTGGCGGTCTGGGGGTTGGCGCACATGGCCGGGGGGCTGATGCCGATCCCTGCCTCGTGGCCGGCCGGCGGCGAGAGCCGCGTGCTCTACAACTGGTGGTTCGTTCCCGGCCTGGTGAAGTACGACCACGCGGCGCACGCCTACGGCTTCGGGCTGGTCACCTGGGCGTGCTGGCACGCATTGCAACGGCTGGCCAATGGCCACGGGGGAGAGCTGCAGCCGACCCTTGGCGTTCTCGTGTTCTGCGTCGCCGGCGGGATGGGCTTTGGTGCGGCCAATGAACTGGTCGAGTTTCTGGCGACTGTCGCGCTGCCCGAGACGAACGTCGGCGGGTACATGAATACCGGCTGGGACCTGGTATCGAACTTTGTGGGATGCCTGGTGGCGGCGGCGGTTATCTGGGGAGTACAGCGGCGATGGTAATCGCCGGCGGCACCGCCTTGGTCGGCCGGGTGGCATATTGTCGCTCAGTTTCGCAAAATGTCGCACTTCGCCTAGCTCGCCTCGCTGGCAAAACCGCCACCATCGAAGCGATCGAAGAGGACTACGAAGGCCGCGTCTATGTGGCGGTGACGGTTGATGACGATGTCCGTGGACTGGGCGGCCTGGCGATCGCCGGCTCCATCGCCGGCGCGATCGGCACACTGATTACCTATTTGGTCAGCACCGCAGTCGCGCGGCGTTGGCCAGCGTAGAGCAGCAGCGATTCATGGGAAGCGATTAGCCGCCAGGCAGCGTCGATGGCCGCGCTCGAGCCTATGACTTCGCCTCAAGCATCGCTAGCACGGGCCGGACATCGGAAAGGTCTTCGTACACCACGTCGGCGCCGGCGGCTTGTAACTCCGCGGCGGTGGTCCCTCCGGTGGCCACCGCGATGACCTTCGCGCCGATCGACTGGCCACAACGCACGTCGTGCGGCGTATCGCCGATGACGTACACGTCGAGCTCCTCCGGGGGCGCTTGCGCGTGCCGCCGCGCTGCCTCCAGCGCGGCCGCCGCGACGTCGTTTCGCTCGATGCAGTGGTCGCCAAAGCCGCCAAAGGCAAAGGCCTCCACCAGGCCGTAATGCGCGAGCTTCATCCGCCCCCCGCGCTCGACGTTCCCGGTGAGCAGCCCCAGTAGCACGTCTTTTCTGGGAGCCACCTCTTCAATCAGTTCGGACATGCCCGGCAGCACGCGTCCCCGGCACTCATGCAGCGCCGGCCGCAGGTGCGTCAGGTACGAGGCCAAAAACTGGTGCCAGGACTCTTCCGAATCGGCAATGCCGTGGCAGCGGAACAAGTCGCCGACGATGGCTCGATCGGTGCGTCCGGCAAACGGCACCTCGGAGTCGATCGCGTCGATGTGGAACTGGTCGGCCAGCGCCCGCTCGAAGGCCAGCTTGCCGGCGCCGCCGGTGGAGATCAGCGTGCCGTCGATGTCAAACAGGAGAACATGCATCGCGTCATTGTACCGGCGGCAGTCTGCGCGGCGAAGCGCCAATAGATCCGTCCAACCCGTTACGCACCGCCCACACGGCCACTTGGGTTCGGTGACGCAGATTCAGCTTGAGCAGCAAATTCTGCACGTGCTCCTTGACCGTCTCCTGGCTGATGGAGAGCGCCATGGCAATCTCTCGGTTGGTGAGCCCGAAGGACAACTGCCGCGCAACGTCGGTCTCGCGCGGCGTCAGCGGCGCAGGCAGGCGCTGCGCGGCGGCGCGCGGCTCGGCGATCTGCCGGTGATGATCGGTCATCCAGGCGGGCTGCCCTTTGGCCGCGGTGCGGATGGCCGAGATTGTGTCCTGCCGAGTGGCGCTCTGCAAAAGGAAGCCTGCGGCGCCCAGTGCTCTGGCCCTGGCGACATAGGTGGGATTGTTTTGGCACGACCACATGACGACCGGCAGCTCCGCCCAGCGCTGCTTCAGGCTCTCTAGGACCGAATAGCCCGACCCGCTCGAGAACCCGACATCCACCAGCGCAACGTCGGGCCGGCTGCGCTGCGTCAGACGCAGTGCCTGATCCCCGTCGGCTGCTGCGATGATCTCGATCGAAGTTCGAGCCAGAAGCGCTTTCAAGCCGGCGTGCATCAACTCATTATTATCGACGACAAGCAGCGTGATGCCCATCAGGCGGCCGGAGCTTTGGCGAAGTCGGTGGGGTCTTTCCGCACAAAGTTACGAGGATAGTTCGCAGCCGAACAATCGCAACCCCCGACTTGGATTTCGCGAATCGCGCTGAGAACCGGCCGCCGCCGCGTCGCCGCTTCGCCGCAGCGATTATCTGCAAATGCTATGCTGGTAAGAGGTTATGTATACTCCCCTGTGCTGATGCCCCGGTAAGAGAATCACGGAACGTTTTCCGCGACTGGCGGTTGACGCCGCGGCGTCAGGCGAGAATGCCTTCGATCACTTCCCCGTGCACGTCGGTCAGCCGCATGTCCCGGCCGCCGAAATGGAACGTGAGCCGCCTGTGGTCCATGCCCAACAGATGCAGGATCGTGGCGTGCAGGTCGTAGATTTCGACCTTGTTTTCGATGGCGTAATAGCCGTGCTCGTCGGTGGCGCCGTAGATCGTGCCGCCGCGAATCCCGCCGCCGGCCAGCCACATCGTGAAGCCGAACGGATTGTGATCGCGGCCGTCCGAACCCTGCGCGAACGGCGTCCGGCCGAATTCGCCTCCCCAGACCACGAGCGTCTCGTCGAGCAGCCCGCGGCTCTTCAGATCCCCCAATAGCGCCGCGATCGGCTGATCGACCGCCCGGGCGTTTTTCGTGTGGCCGTCCAACAGACCACTGTGCTGATCCCAGCGGTCGCCGCTGCCGGAGGGGCACAGCACTTCGATGAACCGCACGCCGTGCTCGACCATTCGCCGCGCGACCAGACAGTGATGCCCGAAGATGCGAGTCTGCCGGAACTCGTCTTCCAGCCCGTACATGCGCCGCGTGGCGGCCGTCTCCTGCGCCAGGTCCATCAGCTCTGGTACGGCGGACTGCATGCGGAAGGCCAGCTCATAGTTGGCGATGGCCGACTCCAGCCCGTCGTCCTCCCCGACGCGCGCCAGCACGCCGCGGTCGAGCGTGCGCATCAGGTCGAGCTTGCGCTGTTGCAGCGCGGTAGTCTCTTCGCGCGCGGTGAGATTTGCTACGGGCCGGTCGCCGTAGTTGAACATCGACCCCTGATAACTGGCCGGCAGGAAACCGCTGTTGAAGCAGTCGAGACCGCCGGGCGGAATCATGCCGCTGCCCAGCACGATGAAGCCTGGCAGGTTCTGGCTCTCGCTTCCCAATCCATAGGTGACCCACGCGCCGGCGCTGGGCCGCCCCTGCACGCCGAAGCACGTGTGCAGAAAGTAGTTCGCGTTGGTGTGCTCGGAAAAGTCCGAGACCATCGAGCGGACGATCGCCAGATCGTCCACGTGCTGGGCTACGTGCGGGAACAAATCGCTCACCGGGATGCCGCTCTGGCCGTACTGCTTGAATTTCCACGGCGATCCGAGCCAGTTGCCGACGTTGTCGAACTGCGTCGGCTGGATCATGATGTCCAGCGGTTGTCCATGCTTGCGGTCGAGCAGCGGCTTGGGATCGAACGTGTCGATCTGCGACGGCCCGCCGTCCATATAAAGAAAGATGACGCTCTTGGCTCGCGGGGCGAAGTGCGGCACGCGCGAAGTCATCGGCAGCCGCGGATCGCGCGCGGCGCTCTCGGGAGCGGCGGCCGCCGAGTCGTGCATCAAGCTGGCCAATGCCAGTGAACCAAAACCGCCGGCGCAGCGCGAGAGCATCTGCCGTCGCGTGATCGGTGGCGGGATGTATCGGCCGCAGTGCACAGGCTAGGTTCCTACTGAATAAAGATAAACTCTTTGACGTTCATCAACACGTGGGCTAAGTCTTCCCAGGCGCGGCGCTGGCCGTCGTGCTCGTACTGCCCGCTTTGCGATTGAAGGAAGGCAACGGCGGCATCGGTTTCTTCGCCGGTCGGCGGCCGGCTGAATGCCTCCAGATACATCCGCTCGATGCGAGCGCGGTCCGATGTATTGGCATCGTTCGTGATGCGGCTGGCCCACAGCCGGGCCTGCTCGATCACCAGCGGATCATTCAACAGCGTAAGCGCCTGGGCCGGCACATTCGACACACTGCGGCGGCCCACCGTCGAGAACGGCTGCGGGAAGTCGAACGCCAGCAGCATCGGCGAGAGGAAGTTGCGGCGAACTTCAACGTAGAGACTGCGGCGGCCCTTGCCGTCCAGCGGCCCCGACTCGGGACGTCCCCGCCCGGTCATAAACGGCGTCAGGTGCGGCAGCACGCCGGGGCCGAACATCGTGCGATCGAGCCGCCCGGAAACCGTCAGCACCGCGTCGCGGACCGCTTCGGCTTCCAGTCGCCGGACGGGCACGCGATGCAGCAGGCGGTTGGTCGGATCGGCCGCTTCGCTCGCCGGCTGGCCGCGGCTGGACATTTGATACGCACTGCTCAGCAGCATCCGGCGATGCATCTGCTTGAGCGACCAGCCGTCTCGGATGAACTGACCGGCCAAGTAGTCGAGCAGTTCCGGATGCGAGGGCGGCTGACCGGCGATGCCGAAGTTGTCCGGCGTAGCCACCAGCCCGGCGCCGAAATGATGCTGCCACAGCCGGTTGACCATCACCCGGGCGACCAGCGGATGCGCGGGATCGGTCCAGCGGCGAGCCAATTCCAGCCGGCCGCTGCCCTGCCCTGCGGCGAAGTGCTCCAATCCACCGCTCACCTCCAGCGGCCGCCGGGCGACTTCGCGGCCGAGGTTCACGTGACTGCCGCGGATGTGCACCCGCTCGTTCTGGCCGGTGCCGTCGGCGGCGGCGAGCGCCAACATCGGCTCGGGCAGCGCCGCGTCCAGCTCGCCCACGCGCGTACGAAGCTGATCCAGCCTCGCGGCGCACGTGCCGGTCTCTTCCACCAGCGCCACGGCGGAAACGTCCAGCGATTCCACACCGGGTGCCACGGCAGCGGGTGCCACGAAACCGGGTGCCACGGCGGGCTTGTCCCGCCGTGCCTGCGTCCTCGTTGCGTCGGTTTCCTCGACCAGCCCGCTGGCCAAGGCCCAGTTGATCAACTGCGAATGTGCGGAACTGAGCTGTTGCCCTCCGGGTGCCACGGCGGGCTTGTCCCCCCGTGCCGTCGCGGCACCGTCACTGCTCCACCGGGCGATCGCACGATCCCACAATGCTGCGTACCGCCCGGCCAACTCCTCCGGCGACTGAACCTCCGGCGAAGCCAGCACTGCGGCGGTGACTGGATTGCTCTCCTTCGGCAGCGGCCGCTCGTCGGTGAAGCGAATCTCATCGACGGCCACGTAGCCGTCGCCGTGATCGATCAGTTCGATGTGTGCCCGGTGACCGACGTACTTGCTGACGTTCTGCCGGTGCCAGCGGAACTGGCCGTCGGTGTCGACGTCCACGATGCACGGCTCGAACAACAGCCGGCTGTAGACGTCCATCACGTAGCTGTCGATGATCAGCCGGACACGTCCTTTCTTGCCGGCCAGGCGATAGTCGATGCGCGGCCGCTCGATGCGGAAGGTCGGCGAGCGGAGCACCCCTTGCAGCCGCGGAGCGATCGCGCCGCTGTCGGCGATACCCGGCGTCGCCAGCGCGAGCTTCGATTCACTGACCGCCCATTGTCCTGGCTGAGTCGGGCCGTCGCCGAAGGCGTCGCCGGTGACAAACCAGCCATCGTAGCCGTCGCTGAAGTCCTCGAATATTTTCGGCGAAGCGCGATGTTTTCTCGGAAACCAGCCGTTTAAATCACTGCTGGAGGAGCCAGCACCCGGCGATTCTTTCAGCAGCCGCGCGCGCCGGCGAGCGAAGCCTTTATCGTCCGCCGGCGCGGTCAACGTCTGCCAGGCGTGCAGCGGGTGTTGCACGTCGTTGGCCGCTGCTTTTCGCAGCGTCTGGGACACGCGCGTCAATTGCGGTGCGTCTAGTTCATACTTCTCGGCAAGCCGCGCCACCGCCGCGGAGCCGGCGTCGTTCTGTTCCGCGCCGATCACTTCCGATGCGGCCAACAGATACCGTGCGAACTTGTCGCCAGTCAGATCGGTCGACGCCGCCACGTCGCGCAGCAATGCCGTGCCTTCATCGCGCAACTGGCGAAGCTGTCCGGCCGCAGTGGCGATCTTCTGATGTGGATCGAGCAGGGCCTCCTGCATCCGCGAGCTTTTCAGGTACCCGGCCAGGGCGTAGAAGTCGTCGGTGCGGATCGGATCGAACTTGTGGTCGTGACACCTGGCGCAGGCGACGGTCAGCCCGAGAAAGGTCTTCGAGACGACGTCGATCTGGTTGTTGACCCGTTCGGCTTCGTCCTTGGCCACGTCGACGGGGGCGTGGGTGCGCTCGCCGAGGAACAAAAAGCCGGTGCCGAGGATCGACTCGTTGTAGTCGTGCACCGGGTGACGCCGCGGGTCGGGCAGCAGATCGCCGGCAAGGTGTTCGGTGAGAAACTGATCGTACGGCACGTCGGCGTTCAGTGCGCGGATGACGTAGTCGCGGTAGCGATAGGCGTGCGGCACCGCGTAATCGAACTCGTGCCCGCAAGTGGCGGCGTAGCGAACCAGGTCGAGCCAGTGCCGGGCCCAGCGCTCGCCGTAGTGCGGCGAGGCGAGCAGGCGGTCGACCACCCGGGCGAACGCATCGGGCGACGCGTCGGCCAGGAAGGCGTCGATTTCCTCCGGCGTCGGCGGCAGTCCGACGAGGTCGAACGTTACGCGGCGGATCAGGGTCCGCTTGTCGGCGGGCGGAGCCGGGGCGATGCCGGCCTCTTCCAACCGCGCCAGGATGAAGCGATCGATCGGCGCGCCGGGCCAGTCGTGAGTTTGCGCGTCCGGCGGGGCGAACTCGCGCACCGGTTGGAAAGACCAGTGTTGGGCGCGCTCGGCCAGGTTGAACTCGTCGTACCCGCCGGCGGCCGCAACGTCCGACTCCGCCGGCCACGGCGCACCCATGGCGACCCAGCGGGTGAGCGTGGCGATCTCGTCGGCCGGCAACTTCGACCGCGGCGGCATCTGCACGATGTCACCATAGTTGACGGCGTCGACCAGCAGGCTTTGGTCGGGCTTACCCGGGACGATGGCCGGGCCGCTGTCGCCGCCGCGCTCGATCGTACTGCGGGCGTCCAGCCGCAGGCCGGCCTCTTGTGTGTCCGGCCCGTGGCACTCGTGGCACCGCTCGACCAGGATCGGCCGAACATGGCTTTCGAAGAACTCCAGCGCCGCGGCGTCGAACTTGGGCGGCTCCGGCTGTGCAGGATCGGCCGCTTGTGCGCTGCACGCTTGGAGCAGGCTAGCCGCCAGCACCAGGAGGCTAAGCACGAGCCGGATTCGGCCGGGCCAACGCATCGGCGGTGCCTCCTGGAGTGTACGGTGTTGTGCAGCCGAGAAACGGGACTGGCTCGTAATCGCACGGAATCCGGACTCAATTGCTACGGCATCCAGCGATTCTGTGCCTGTCCCATTCTCTCGCTATTTATGCTCGCTGTTGTCGCACACGAAAAAGGGACAGACACGACGCACGCTTGGTCGATTGGCGACGTCATAGGACAGCCGCATCGAGTCAGTCCCTTTTTCGCCGACGTGAGGCAGGTGTGTTTCCTTCAGTTTTGCAACGCGCTCTATAGGGGGGGCCCCACGTTCGTTGAAAAAAGCACCCTCCCTACGCGGCGCCAGCCGTATGAACTGGCACCTTTTTGCAACGGCCCGTTTTGAGCTGTGTTGCGAAAGTCAGGCCGTCTGGTGGTGGTGAGGGCCGCCCATCGGCCGCTCGCCCGAGAATGCATCATCGCACGTGCCGGACGTGCCAGCCACCAGGGGCCGCTGTTGCTTTGCTCCTTATCTATACAGGGGCTGTCGCGACCGCCGTCTGAATGCACGGTCGCAACAGGTCATTGTAGCGAACAAGTCGAAAAAAGCAACCATTTTTTACGGTGTTCGTGGGCGTAGCGCTTGCAGGAAGTCGGGGGTGATAGCCCTATGGGGACCGAAAAACTTGCCCATTTATGCCGCACCCCGAACCCCACACCCCGAACCCCGCTTCCCGCTCTCCCGTTACAGCGGTCGGACGACGGACAGGTTGCGCCAGTAATCGAGCAAAGTGTCGATCGACAGCACGCCGCCGCCCATGCCGCTCTTGTTGATCCCGCCGTAGGGGACGCCGTGGGCGAACACGTTGTGCGCGTTGATCCAACTGTTGCCGGCGCACATCGCCTCGGCCACCCGGGCGGCCCGCCGCATGTCGCTGGTCCAGACGCTGTTGGCCAGTCCGTACTCGGTGTGGTTGGTCATGCGGATCGCTTCGTCCTCGTCGGAGAACGAAGTCAAATACGCGACCGGACCAAAGATCTCCTCCTGCGCGGCGACGTTGTCCAGCGTGCCGGCGAGCAAGGCCGGCTTGACGTAGTGCCCGTCTCGGCCCTTGACGGTCGCTTCGCCGCCTTCGAGCACGACCTCGGCGCCTGCGTGCACGCCGCGCTCCAAGTAGCCTAGCACGCGCTGCCGCTGCTTCTCATTGACGACCGGTCCCATGTCAGTATCCGGATCGGCCTGGTAGCCGACGTGCACCTTCTTCAAACGCGCGATGCACTCGTCAACGAAGTTGTCGTAAATGCTCTGGTGGACGAGCCACCGTGTGGCGTCGCAGCAGACCTGGCCGGTGTGAAAGGTGATCGCCCGGACGAGCTTCTCGGCCGTGTCGGTGACGTCGACGTCGTCGAACACCACCGCCGCGCCCTTGCCGCCCAGTTCCAACTTCACCGGCACCAAGTTCCGCCCGCAGGCTTCGCCGACCATCCGGCCGACCTCGGGCGAACCGGTGAAGGACATCCGCTTGAGGCCCGGGTGTGCGGCCAGCGCCGCGCCGGTGACGTCGCCATAGCCGGGCACTACGTTAATCGTGCCGTCGGGCAGGCCGACTTCTTGCGCTAGGTGTGCTAGATAGATGGCCGACAGCGGCGTGTCCTCGGCCGGCTTGATGACCACGGTGTTGCCCGCTGCCAAGGCCGGCGAGATGCCCCAGCCGATCAGCAGGAAGGGGAAGTTCCAGGGAAAGATAAACCCGCAGGCGCCCCAGGGCTGGCGGAGCGTCCAGGCTTCGTGGCCTTTGACCGCCAGCGTGGTACGGTACTGGACGTGCTGGGCGAGGTCGGCGAAGTACCGCATCGTATCGACGAAGTTCTGCACGTCGCCTTCGGCCTGGGCGATGATCTTGCCGGCGTCGAGCGATTCGATCTGCCCGATGATGGATTTTCGCTTCTCGACCTCGTCGGCCAGCCGATGCAGCAAGGCGCCGCGCTCGTTGGGCGGCAGCGTGGCCCAGTTCGACTCGTTGAAGGTCCGCGTGGCGGCTTGGACGGCGCGGTCGACGTCGTCGGGCTGCAAATTATGGACGTCGGCCAGCTTCTCGCCCGAGCCGGGATCGTGGGTGGCGAAGGTCTCGTCGGTGGACGAGGCGATTTCACGGCCGCCGATGAAGGCCTTCAGCGGGCCGCGCGAGAGAAACTCCTTCACTTCCGGCAGAAGATCGGTGCTTACGGTCGTGGCCATGCGCAAGGCCTCCTGTTGGTCTATGTCGTGTACGAGCGGTGGGTGATTTTGGGCCGCGCGGAGATGACTTGGCGGGGAGAAGCAAGTGCGCGGCAGCGCGAGTTTAACATTTTGGCGGTGGGGGTGCCAACGACCACGCGCGGGGGTGCGGGGCGCGAAGCATCGGCGAGTTGACTTCCGCAGGGCACCTGGGAAAGTTGGGCGATACGCCCGCGGCAGCCGGCAGTGGTGAGATCACAAGCGCGCGTGCGAATCACGCGCGCCCGCCGGAGGCACGCGTGCGATGCGCGAGAGTGCACGCCTGGCGAGGCGGGTAGCTTACGCGGGGCCGCCGCGCGGGGCCGCCCCCCGAGCCGGGTAAGGCTGCGGTCACTTCGAGGAGGATCGCGATTCCGCTCGTTTCAGTGAGGTGGAATCGGGTCGGAACCGGGGTTCGCTACTTGGAAATGCCCGGCTTTGCACGATTTCTCCGCCTGCTTTGCCACTCGGTTTATGATCACAACTTGGAAATCACGGTCCCCTATCCTACCCAGTTGCCGGCAAACTTCCCCTATTTTCCTTAAAAACCGTTGAATACACCCCTAGGGAGAGATATGCTGTGACTCGTGCGAGTCTGAGACGCCCCTGGGGTAGGGGTGGCAAACGGCTCGCCCTACTAGGACTGAGGAGCCGCTAATGATGCCACTACGTCGCTTGTTTCCCACCTCGGCGCTGTTCTCTTGCGCCCCCGCGATTTACCTTCGCGCAGCAGTTTCTCTGGCAGTGATCGCCATCGGCGTTCATGCCGCCCACGCCTCGACGCTGATCGGTACTGTCGTCGGCGCCGGCGTGGAAACCATCCCCGAAATTAACGATTTGATCGACGACTACAACGCCGATTTCGGCACGTCGCTCCCCCCAGTCCTCTCGAAGATCGACAAGCTCGAAGGCGAGGACTCTGCCTTCTTCGAAGAGGGCGTCTACGAGTTGAGCGACTTTCTCTTCTATGAACGGGCGGACGATGGCGCCGTCGACGTGGACATCTTTGATGAAACGGTCGAGTTTGACGTGAGCACGTTGGGGATCTTGGCCGGGTTCGACACGCTCGACAACCCCGTCTTGGCATTCGACCAGTTGAGCGGGCCCTCGTTCATGTACTATGTCTCGAAGGCCGGCAACGCGGGCTGGTCGTTGTGGCTTTACATGGACGGGATTAATCCGTCGTATACCGACGACGACGACGGCGGCTTCACCCGCGGCGTGATCACCAACAACCTGCTGGACTTCGATCCGGCTGGTATGGGCGGTGCCGTATCGCACATTACGTTTTACCATGCGGTACCAGAGCCCAGCAGCGTGATGCTGGCGTGCGTGGCGGTAGCGCTGTTGGGCGGCCACGGGCTTCGTCGGCGGCTGCGACAGGCGCGGTAGTGCCTTTGCACTGAACCATCAAGCGAAGGCCCTCGCTCCTCGCCTTCGCTATGGTTCGACAGAAACTCTCGCGGATGACGCACCCCGTCATCCGCTTTTTTCTTGCCGTCCGCGGGCGTAATCATCCACTCGGCTACCGCGCAAGTACACCAACGACTACATTGGCGCGGTGGCCCCGTGCGCCGGTGTTCCGTCGCCGGTGAGAGACTGGGCCAGTGACCGCTGATTGCTTGCAAATCATCCGATGAATGCCGCCGCCTTGCTCGCCGCCGGACCTGGCCCCGATGCCCTGTGGTGGCTGCTGCTGGTTTGGATCACGGCGGTGGGCGGCTGCGTGGGCAGCTTTCTCAACGTCGTGATCTACCGCTGGCCGCGCGGGATGAGCCTGGTGCGGCCGGGCTCGCGATGTCCCCAATGCGGTCGTCCCATCCGCTGGTATCACAACCTGCCCGTGCTGGGCTGGTTGCTGCTGGCCGGCCGGTGCAAGGACTGCGGCCAGCCAATCTCCGCGCGCTACCCGCTGGTCGAGGGCGCCGTGGCGATGGCCTTCGCCGCGCTGGCCGTGACCGGACCGCTATCGATGCGCGCGGCGGTGGATGACGCCGCGCTTGCAGCCCCGGCCAACCCCTGGCCGGAGTTGACGCTGTTGCCGTGGCTGGTCTTTCTGCATCACGCACTGTTGGTCTGCCTGTTGCTGGTGCTGGTGCTCATCCAACAGGATGGCAAACTCACCGCGCGGCACGGCCTGACGTTGCTGGCCGGCGGATTGGCGACCGCGGTTGTGCGGGGGCTGTTCTGGCCGAGTGTGCAACCGGCACTGGCGCTCGCGGCGGTCGAGCCGATCAACGGAATTGCCCCGGGGCGGCCTGCGATGCTGCTAGCGACTCTGCTGGGGACACTTTGTGGAGCGGCGCTCGGCTGGCTCTCCGCCCGCGGCAGCGGCGAACGGTTCACGCCGGAGGATACACCCAGAACTGCACAGACAGGAATGTCTGTGCCACCTGCAGCACCAGTGACTGAGCACGACGCCGCCGGGCACGATTTCCGCATCGCCGGTGCGGCCGCCGGTGCGCTGGTGGGCGGGTACTTGGGCTGGCAAGCGGCGTGTGTCATCACGATCGTCGCCACCGCCTTTTATGTTCTGGTGGTGGCCATAATCATGCTGTTTCTGCGCCGCCGCCCGCCGCATTGGCCCGCCGGGCTGCTGCCGGCGACCCTTGCCTGGATCTTCACCGCCCACGCACTGCACGCACGTTGGCCGCAGACGGGTGCGGCCGCAAGTTGGACGCTGCTGGCCGCCGCGCTCGCTGCCGCCGGCCTTTCGTGCCTGGCCGGGTGGGCATATCGCCGCGGGAGACTACACTAGTCTCGCTGGATCGCGTCTTGGACTGTAGCGGTAGCGGAATTCGCAAGAAGTCCGGCGAGTACAGACTTCTCGGAAGTCGTGCGGCTTCCGCTACCGGCCCGGCAGTACCGCATACACCCGCAATGGCAACTCCTCAGCATGCTCCAACTCGGCTTTCACGGCGCCGCCAGTACAGTCACCGGCTCGAAGTACCTGCTGCGAGCCGATCGCGCCAGCGTGCTGGTCGACTGCGGCCTGTTCCAGGGTCTCAAGGAGCTGCGGCTGCAAAACTGGGACCGGCTTCCGTTCGAGCCTTCCAGTGTTGACAGCGTCGTGCTGACGCACGCCCATCTCGATCACGTCGGCTACCTGCCGCGGCTGGTGAAGCAGGGCTTTCGCGGCAAGGTCTACTGCACCGCCGCCACGCAGGAGCTGGCCGAGCTGATCCTGCTGGACTCGGCGGAGAACCAGGAGCGGGACGCCGAGTACGCCAACCGCAAACATTTCTCCAAGCACAAGCCCGCCCTGCCGCTGTACGATACGCGTGACGTACAGGACGCGCTGAAGCTGCTGAAAACGGTCGATCGAAATCATTGGTTCGCGCCGGCCGCGCCGATCTGGATGCGCTTTCACGACGCGGGCCACTTGCTCGGATCGAACATGATCGAGACGGAAATCCGCACGGGCAGCAAGCCGGCGCGAGTTCTGTTCTCCGGCGACGTGGGCCGCTACGAAGGCCCGCTCTATCACGATCCGACTCCGCCGCCCCCGTGCGATTATCTCGTCTGCGAGAGCACCTACGGCGACCGCGATCATCCGCCGGGCGATCTGCGCGAGCACCTGGCCGCGGTGGTCAACCGGTCGATCCAGCGCGGCGGAGTGATGCTGATGGCCTCCTTCGCGGTCGGGCGCGCCCAGCAGTTGATCTTTCTGCTTCAAGAGCTGATCCACTCCGCCAAAATTCCGGCGCTGCCGATCTACCTGGACAGTCCGATGTCCATCGATGCCACGGAGATCTACCGCGCGTTCCGGGCCGATCACGACCTGGGCGACGAGCAACTGGTCGGCCGCGATCGCGTGCTGACCGGCCCGAACGTTCACCTGGTGCGCGACGTGGACGCGTCGAAAGCGCTCAACCACGTCAGCGGACCGGCCGTGATCATTTCGTCGTCGGGTATGATGATCGGCGGGCGGATCCTGCACCATCTCAAGCGGCGGCTGCCGGAGGCTCGCAACACGGTTGTCATCGGCGGGTTCATGGCCGCAGGCACTCGCGGGCGGCGGCTGCAAGAAGGAGCCAAGACGCTACGGATGCACGGGCGGGACGTGCCGGTCGAAGCGGCCATCGAGTCGGTGCCGGGCTTGAGCGGCCATGCCGATCGCAGTGAACTGTTGCGCTGGCTGGCGCCGCTTCCGCCACCGCGGAGGACGTTCTTAACCCATGGCGAACCGGCCAGCGCCGCCGCGCTGGCGGAAACGCTCCGCACCCAGCGCGGATGGGAGGTGAGCGTGCCGAGCCTGCACGAGCGCGTCGAACTGTCCGCCGAGGAGCCGAAGCCGTGAACGAAGAGCACGCCCAAAACCTGGAGGCGATCCTCGAATCGCCCAGCTATCGCCTGGCGGAGTTGGACACGGAGTTTCTCCAGCGGCCCGAGCTGCGGCCGGTGCGAGTGCAGCTTGAACTGCTCAAGCCGGAGATCCTGCTCACCGAGGCAAACGTCGCCACCACGATTGTCGTGTTCGGCGGCACGCAGATCGCCGAGCCGGCGATTGCGCAGCGCCAGCGCGACAATCTGCAGGAAGCCGTCGCTGCGGATCCCGAAAACGAGCGGCTTCGCCGCCAGCTCGCGCGGGCGGAGCGCGTGCTGCACAAGAGCTTTTACTACGACGCAGCCCGCGAGTTCGCGCGGGTTGTTTCCGCGGCCAGCCAGTCGGACGCGCGGCGGGACTTTGTCGTGGTGACCGGGGGTGGGCCGGGCATCATGGAGGCCGCCAACCGTGGGGCGAAGGACGTCGGAGCGAAGTCGGTGGGACTGAATATCACCTTGCCCGCCGAACAGGCGCCGAATGCGTACATCACGCCGGAGCTTTGCTTCCAGTTCCATTACTTCGCCATTCGAAAGCTGCACTTCTTGCTGCGGGCGCAGGCACTGGTCGTCTTTCCCGGCGGGTTCGGCACGCTGGACGAGCTGTTCGATGCATTGACGCTACGGCAGACCGGGCGCATGCAGGAGATCCCTATCGTGCTCTACGGGCGCAGCTACTGGGACCGCGTCATCGACTTTCAATTCCTGGCCGACGAAGGCGTGATCGCCGACGAACATCTCGAGCTGATCCAGTACGCCGAAGATCCGCAGCAGGCCTGGGACATCATCCGCCGATTTCATCAGCGACGAATCAAGCCGTGAGCAAACGAGAGGATACTTCCGAATCCCGCGGCCGCCCGGTGGCGCTGGTCACCGGGGCGGGGCGACGCATCGGCGCCGTCGTGGCGCGGTATCTGGCCGAGCATGGATATTCGATCGCGCTGGCCGCCAACCGGTCGATCGAACCCGCCCGCATCACCGCCGAAAAGCTCTCCGCCGGCGGAGCACCTTCGATTGCAATGGCCGCCGACATGCGCGACGAGCAGGAAGTCCGTGGCATGGTTGCCGCGGCCCACGATCACTTCGGGCGGATCGACGCGCTGGTCAATTGCGCGGCGATCTGGGAATCGAAGCCGCTGGAGGAAGTCCGCGCAACCGACGTCCGCGAGCACTTCGAGATCAACACCCTGGGGACATTCCTCTGCTGCCAGCAGGTTGGGCTGATCATGGCCGGCCAGTCGGGCGGCGGCGCGATTGTGAACATCGGCGATTGGGCCATCGCGCGGCCGTATTCCGGCTACAGCGCGTACTTTCCCTCCAAGGGTGCAATCCCGACGATGACGCGGATGTTCGCGGTGGAGCTGGCACGGCGCAATTCGCGGGTGCGTGTCAACGCGGTGCTGCCCGGCCCCGTGATGCTGCCGGAGGATCTTTCTGAGGCCGAGCGGCAGGCGTCGATCGCCGCCACCCTGGCCCGGCGCGAAGGTCGCCCCGAGAACGTGGCGCACGCGGTGTTGTTTCTGCTGGAGAACGACTATGTCACGGGCGTGTGCGTCCCGGTCGACGGCGGGCGCGGGATTTTCACGCCGGAGCAGTCGCCGGAGTGAGGGGCGGCGCGGCATCCAAACTTGCCGCCCCGCGCCGCCGGCCGTACGATACAGGCAAATTCACACCCTCCTCGCTCCCCGCAGGCTCGGGCGAATCGCCCTCGAAAGGTACGCGAATCATGACGCGCAAGCGCAGCGGCTGGCTGATTATCGGAACCTGTTTTCTACTGGGCGGGATCGCCGCTGTGTGGTGGCAAAACCTGCCCGCGGAGGCCGATGAACAGGCGACAGACCAGCAAGCGGCTGACAACCAATCGGATGCCGAAGCGGATGGCCCGGCCGACACCGAGCAAGCGGCTGCTGACGATCCGTACAAAGTGCCCGACGGGAACGCCGAGGAGCTGCTTGCCTATCTGAAGAAGCTCAATGAGACGCCGCCGCAGACTGCCGATCAGGCGAAGCTGTGGTGCCGGGCGCAGGCGACCGCGGCCGAGAAGATCCTGACCGGCGAAGCGACCGACGAGCAGGCCAAGATGGCCGCCGAGGCGCTGTTTCTGGCCGCCGACCTGATGCGCCGCATTGGCGATCCCGCGGGGATGGAGACACTCCAGAAGTACGCCGAGAAATACAAGGACGACCAGCGGCCGCCGGTCGCCGACGTGGCGGCGCCGTACGACCTGGTGGTCCGCGCGGCCGGTTGGTCGGACTTGAAGGCCGACCAGCGCGAAGCGCTGACGCAAGAGATCGTCGATCACTTCACGAAAGCCGAGATCGGGCCGCTGCACTATCATCGCTTCGACTCGGTGACCAGCGCACTGCAGGAATCCGGCGCGAACGCGGCCGCCGCCAAGGCTTTTGCCGCGATGGGTCCGATCTACGCCAAGAGCGAACTGCCCGAGCTGCGCGCCCTGGGGGCACGGTTTGAAGGAGTCGCCCGGCGGATCGATCTGCCCGGCAACACGATGGACATCAAGGGCGAGCTGCTCAGCGGCGACGCGTTCGATTGGTCCGCCTACGAGGGCAAGGTGGTGTTGGTCGACTTCTGGGCGACCTGGTGCGGTCCCTGCGTGGCCGAGTTGCCCAACGTCAAGGAGAACTACGAGCGCTACCGCGACCGCGGCTTCGAGGTGGTCGGCATCAACCTGGACGAGAACAAGGCGGCCGTCGAGCGGTTCATCCAGGAGCGCGAGCTCGACTGGCCGACGATCTACGACGCGGCTGCGCAGGAGAAGGACGACCAGGTGCCGATGGTCTCCTACTACGGCATCGAGTCCATTCCCACGGCGATCCTGGTCGGGCGCGACGGCAAAGTCGTCTCGATGGAAGCCCGGGGCGAGGAGCTCTCGCGACACTTGGTGCAGTTGATCGGCGAGGAAAAGCCGGATGAGACGCCGGCGTCGCGGTAAGTAAGCAGTGGGGCGGAGCATTGCCGTTCTTGTAGGGTCCGCTGTGCGGACCATGAGCGGGTCGTGGCACGGACATTCCTGTCTGTGCTGGTTCGCTAAGGTCAAAGGGCCAAAACTGCGAGGCGGCTCGCTCCCGTCGTGGCGCCTGCGCTTGCCCCTCCGCGCCGGGATTGGCCGCCGCAGTCCACAGACAGGAATGTCTGTGCCACCGGAATCCAAGCGCGGTTCGCACACAGGTTGTGAATCTATGCGGCTTTCGTTCGTTGCGGCGCGGAGC
>JBBDJB010000041.1:0-86833 GCA_040880125.1 Pirellulales bacterium
GGCAACGAGATTATTCGCTTCGCCGCCACGGGTGCGCCGCTGGTGGGATTGAAGGAAGCCACGCTGCCGCAGTTCACGACGTACTACGATGCCTCGCTCATGAACCCCAAGGTGCTGGTGGGTGTATTCTTCGGCGCGATGGCGACGTTCGTCTTCTGCGCCATGACGATGAAGGCGGTTGGCCGCGCGGCCAAGGGCATGGTCGAGGAAGTCCGCCGCCAATTCCGGGAGAAGCCCGGCATCATGGCCGGCACCGATAAGCCCGACTACGCCACGCCGGTGGCCATCAGTACCAAGGCGGCCCAGAAGGAGATGATCCTTCCCTCGCTCTTGGGTCTGTTGCTTCCGATCGTCGTCGGGTTGGGCCTGGGTGTGGGCGGCGTCCTGGGACTACTGGTGGGAACGCTCACTGCCGGTTTCTGCGTGGCGATCTTCATGGCAAACGCAGGCGGTTCTTGGGATAACGCGAAGAAGTTCATCGAGGCCGGCGCACACGGCGGCAAGGGGACCGACGCTCATAAGGCCGCCGTTGTCGGTGACACGGTGGGCGATCCCTTCAAAGACACCAGCGGCCCCAGCCTGAACATCCTCATCAAGCTGATGAGCATGGTCAGCGTCGTCGCCGCCGGCCTGGTGGTCCGCTACAGCCTGGTCGCCCTGGGCGTGTTTTAAGAGACTCGCGTAAGAGCGTTGCGTCTCCACACTCCCTCCTCCCCACTCACGGGGAGAGGACTAGGGAGCGTGTTGATTTTTACAACAGGCTGCGAGCCGCGAGGAGCTTTGCTCCGAACTTGGCGAGGTTGAAAAACGTCACGACGGCGTTTTTCAACGGCTGCAAGGGAGCGGGGGTATTGTAGCCTCAGCCGCGTGGAAACTGCCGGCAATATTCCCACATGGCCATCACGGTCGCCGTGCCGACGTTGTAACTGTACGGCAGCCCCCAGACGGGAATCTCCGCCACGCGATCGATCAGCGCCAACTCCGCTTCGCCCAGGCCGCTCCGCTCGTTGCCGATCACCAGCGCCGTCCGCCGCTGAAACTTGAAATCCACCAGACTCTCCGAGCCGGTAGTCTGCTCCAGCGCGACCAGTTCGTAGCCCTCGCCGCGCAGCTTCTTGAGCACCGGCGGCAGGCTGCGATGGACCTCCACTACGACCGCGTCCGCCCCGTCGCGGGCGATCTTGCGAATCACTTTCGCAGTGCCACAACAGATAACTCGGGTCACACCGCAACAGCCGGCGGCACGCACAATCCGCGAGAGATTCACGTTGCTCCGCATCGGCGCACAAGCCAGCACCAACTCGCGGGGCCGGTCCAGCGGCGAGGGTGGCTTGTGACGCACGTGCTCGAAGCGGGGCATCGCGGGCGGCTCAAAGGGGTGCTGCAGCGGATCGGGCGATTATAGTCGGCCTCCCACTGCGCCCGCGACAGCACCGCCCAGGATCAGCCACGCCGGCTGCACCTTCCACACCAACAGCACAACCGCCGCCGCAAGGGCGATTAGCCAGCTTTGCACGTCAACGAGCGAACCGCGGGCGAGCGTCACCGTCACCAGCGCCAACAGACCGATTGCCGCCGCATTCACCGCGTCCAGAAAGGCGCTCATCCATGCCGATTGGCGTAGCCGCGGTATAAGCGGATTGGTGATCGCCACAAAGACGAACGACGGCAGAAAGATCCCCAGCGTAGCCACGACGGCCCCCGGCACGCCGGCGACCAGATAACCGATAAACGTGGCGGTCGAAAGGATCGGTCCGGGCGTGAACTGACCGATGGCGATCGCCTCGAGCAATTGGTCCTCGCTGAGTACTCCGGCCAATGCCCCGCCGGCTTCTATCCCGTCGCGCAAGTACGCGACCAGCACGTATCCCGAGCCGTAAAGGACGGCGCCGACCTTTAAGAAAAACAGCCCGAGCCGCCACAGCGACGGCTCCCCCGCCCGATGCGCGACGTCGGCCGCCAGCACCACCGGCGCGTACAGTACACCACCAGCCACGGCCGATCGGCTCATCAGCGCTCCAGCCAATGTCAATAGATTCGCCGCCACGCCGTTTCGGCCGTTGCGACCACTGGTGAGCCGCAAATACAGCATGCCCAGCAGCCCTCCCACCAACAGCGCTACGGCGACCTCGACGCCCAAATGTGCAGCCGCCGCCACCGCCATGGCAATGACCGCCAGTGGAACACTGCGGATCGCCACTTTTGCCAGCCGCCAGCCGGCGGCCAAGATCACCGCCAGCACGGCCGGCTTGATTCCTTCCAGCAGCGGCGCCACGTTCGGCGACTGTCCGTATTGCTCGTACACCCAGGCGAAGCCAAGGGTGATCAGCACCGCCGGCACGACAAAACAGACGCCGGCCACGAGCAGCCCGGCCAGCCCGGCGCGGAGGAACCCGACGTGGATCGCCATCTCGGTCGAGTTCGGCCCCGGGATGAGATTCGTCGCACCGACCAGGTCGAGAAAGTGCTGTCGATCGATCCACCCCCGCCGATGGACCACCTCGTCCTCCATGGTGCTGATGTGAACGGCCGGCCCTCCAAAGCCGATGATCCCCAACTTCAGAAACAGGGTCGCCAGTTCTGAAAGGCGGGCGAGCATGGGGCGGCCTGAGGCGAGCACGGCGGGGAAGCGATTCAACAGCCGCCCTATTTTCCAGGGCGGCCCCGCGGCTGTCCAGCACCCGCGCATCGGTGCCTACGCAGCTAGACTCGCCACTCCATTACGGCCACCTGATTGGGTGCAGTGGTTGACGTGCGGCCTCCGAGCAAGAACAATTTTTGCACAGGCTGTCACCGTCCGATGCTACGGCTGACGCTCGGGCTGCCTCTGACTTCCCTTTGGCTATTCCGCGAGAGAATAATCGCTATGCAATATCTTCGGATCGGACGAATTCGCCCTCGCTGGGGCGTCGTATTGGGGGGTCTGATCGTATCGTCGGGCCTCTTGAGCCTGCCTGTGGTCGCCGACGAGGCGACGGAAAGCGAGCAGCGACTGGCTCGTTTCACTCAGCTCCTCTCGACCGATGAAATGCAGGGCCGTGGCGTGGGCACGCAGGGGCTGGACGTGGCCGCCGATTACATCGCCGAGGAGTTCCGCCGCATCGGCCTGAAAACCGACGTCGTGGACGGCGGTCCCTTTCAGAAGTTCACGATCACGACCTCCTCGAAGTTGGGCGAGCACAACTCGCTCGCCTGGACCGGCCCACCGGCCGAAGAAGGCGGCGAGCCGACCCGAATCGAGCTGGAATTGGGCGACCACTTCACTCCGCTGGCCATCGGTGGCTCGAGCGAGTTCGACCTGCCGCTGGTCTTCGTCGGATACGGCATCACCGGTGAGGAAGAAAAATACGACGACTACGCAGACGGTGACGTCAAGGGCAAAGCGGTCATCGTACTGCGTCACGAGCCGCAGCAGGACAATCCCCACAGCGCCTTCGCCGGCACGGAAAACTCCCGCCATGCACCGTTTCGCGAGAAGGTGAGCAACGCCTTTCAGCATGGAGCCGCCGCGATCATCTTCTGCACCGATCAGGTGGAGATCGAGCGCCGCGTCGCACAAACCCGGCGGCGCTGGCAGGCGACGATCGACTCGCTGATGGAGGCCGAAGAGGAGTTCCGCGAGATCGAATCGCCCACGCTCGATCAGGTCGAGGAGCATCGTGAGGCGGTCGAAGAGCAACTGGAAGAAATCCGCCGCTGGGGAAACCGCGTCCGTGATCAATACGACCCGGTGTTCGAGTTCAACCAGGCGGGAGAGGATGCCGACGGCCGCTCATTGCCGGTGTTTCACTGTCGCCGTGAAGTCGTCGAACGCTTGGTCGAAGCATCGCTGGGCAAGGACCTGGCCACGCTGGAACGCGAGATCGACCAAGGCCCGACTCCGCAAAGCGCTGAACTGACCGGTTGGCGGGCCGTCGGACAAACCGATCTGGAGCGCGAAGAGGTCGAAGTCAAAAACGTGATCGGCGTGCTGGAAGGCGACGGCTCGCTGGCCGACGAGACGGTCATCGTCGGGGCGCATTACGACCACGTGGGCTTCGGCGGACCGGGCTCGCGCAGTCCGGGCAGCGACGCAGTCCACAACGGCGCGGACGATAACGCCTCCGGCACGGCCGGGCTGTTGGAGGTTGCTCGGCGGCTGTCCGAGCGCAGCGGACGATTGCCTCGCCGCGTGGTGTTCATCGCCTTCACCGCCGAAGAGCGAGGTCTGCTCGGTAGCGCCCATTACGTGGAAAACCCGGTCTACCCGCTCGACAAGACGGTCGCCATGCTCAACATGGACATGGTCGGCCGGCTGGACGACAACAAACTGATCGTCTACGGCACCGAAACGGCCGAGCAGTTCGACGGCTGGATCGATCGGTTCAACGAGACCGACAGCTTCGACATCACGCGGCACCCGGACGGCTTCGGCCCTAGCGATCACGCATCGTTCTATGCGAAGGACATTCCCGTGCTGCACTTTTTCACGGGCACGCACGAGGACTATCACCGGCCCAGCGACGACTTCCCGCTGATCAACGTCACCGGCATGCGGCGAATCGTCGACATGATCACGGAACTGGCCCTGGAAATCGCCACTGCGCCGGAGCGTCCGGCGTTCCACAAGGTCGAGCGTCCTCAAGCCGGGCCGCCGCGCGGTGACGGTGACCGCCCCTACTTCGGCAGCATCCCTAACTTCGCCCAGGAGGGCGGAGGATACGGGATCTCCGGCGTGTCCGAAGGAAGTCCGGCGGCCAAGGCAGGCATGGAGGGTGGTGACGTGATCGTCAAGCTTGGTGATCGTCAGATCGGCAACCTGGAAGACTTTGACAGCGCTCTGCGGCGGTTCGATGCCGGCGAAAAGGTGCCGGTCGTCGTGAAGCGCGACGGCAATGAGCTTACGCTGGAAGTTGTGCTCGATCCGCCACGATAGCAAACCGCGTCGAAAACCCCCGAGTAGACTTGCATGAATGAATCGGCCGAGTCGCAATCGACACCGAACTTCACCGCCGGCGATGGTGTACTGCCGGCGATCGCCCAGGATGCCGACTCGGGCGAGGTGCTGATGCTCGCCTATATGAACGCCGAGAGCTTCGCGGAGACGCTGCAAACCGGCAAGGCGGTCTACTTCAGCCGCAGTCGTGGCCGGCTGTGGCGCAAGGGCGAAGAGAGCGGCCACCATCAATTGGTCGAGGAAATTCGCGTCGACTGCGATGCCGACACGATCCTACTGAAAGTCAAGCAGATCGGGCCGGGCGCGTGTCACAAAGGCTACCGGAGTTGCTTCTTCCGCCGCATCGACGAGCAAGGGGTGAAAATCGACGTCGAGCGTGTGTTCGACCCCCAGCGGGTGTACGATACCGGCAAATGACATCACAATCCCCGACACTGACGAGGACGAACCATGCGATTCCTGGCACCCCTTGCACTGGCAGTCCTACTGGCCGGCCCTCTGGACGGCATGGCGACCGCCCAAAACGACGCAACCCAGGCATCGCCGGGCGAGAAGGTACAGATCGAGGAGACGTTCGAAAACGGTGCTGACCGGTGGAAGGTTACCGACGCGAACGCTTGGAAGATCGTCGAACAGAACGGCAACCACGTCTACGCCCAATTCCAGCAGAGCGACTACAGCCCGCCGCACCGCAGTCCGCTAAACATCGCCCTGTTGAAGGACGTCGTGGTGGGCGACTTCGAATTGACGGCCAAAGTCCAGAGCACGGCGCGGGATTACCCGCACCGTAGCGTCTGCCTGTTTTTCAACTATCAGGATCCGGCCCATTTTTACTACGTGCATCTGGGCCAAGCGGCCGACGACCATGCCAATCAGATCTTCATCGTCAATGACGCGCTGCGGACGAAGATCTCGACCAAGACAACTTCTGGCACGCCGTGGGATAACCAGTGGCACCAGGTAAAGATCGTCCGCGACACGGCCAGCGGCAAGATCGAAGTCTACTTCGACAACATGGAGGAACCTGCCATGACGGCCGAGGACAAGTCGTTCACCTGGGGGCAGATCGGTCTGGGCTCGTTCGACGACACGGGAAACTGGGACGATGTGCGCCTGACCGGCACACGGGCGGCGGCGCCGACCAGCAGTGAATAATGCCCTCGGCCACGTGCAATGCCCCAAACCCCGCGAATCCATTTACCGCAAGATGCGAATCGAAACGGAGTTCCCCCATGAGTGCTGATGCCCGACTGAAGGAACTGCAATTGGATTTGCCGCCTGCGCCCAAGGCGATGGGCGTTTACAAACCGTTGGTGACGGTCGGCACGATGGCGTATGCCTCCGGGCATGGACCGCTGCGTGGCGACGGGACACTCATCACCGGCCGCGTCGGCACCGAGACTGACCTGGCGACGGCTCAAGCGGCCGCCCGTCAGACGGGGCTGGCTATTCTGGCGACACTGCAAAAGGAACTGGGCAGCCTTGATCGCGTGCGCCGCGTTGTCAAGGTGCTCGGCATGGTGAACTGCGACGCCGACTTCACCGAGCACCCAAAGGTGATCAACGGCTGCAGCGAGTTATTTCGCGACGTCTTCGGCGAGGACGCCGGCGTGGGCGCCCGCAGCGCGGTCGGGATGGGATCGCTGCCGGGGAACATCACCACCGAGATCGAAGCGATCTTCGAGCTGACGCATTAAGGGGATGCCGGTAGGCGGACAACGACTGCTCGGTGGCACGGACATTCTTATCGGTGCATTGCCGTAGTGCAGTACCCCCTCTCCCTGGCCCTCTCCCCGCAGGGGAGAGGGAATAAAGGTGAGCATCCGGATCGAAACGCAACAGTCGCCGCTTAGCTGAAGTGCGGCACCTGCACATTAAGCTCGGCCCGCTCCTGCTCGCTAAGTTGGCGGATCTGATCGCGAATCGCGAAGAACGCGTCGATGACCTGCGCGTCCCATTGTTTGCCGGCTCCGTCGCGCAAGATCGCGTCGAGCTTCTCATCCGGCATGCCGGGGCGATACGGACGGTCGCTCGACATGGCGTCAAATGCGTCGGCCACGCCGACGATCCGCGCAAAGAACGGGATCGATTCGCCGGCGAGGCGGTCGGGATAGCCGCTGCCGTCGTAGGCTTCGTGATGATGCCGCACAACCGGCAGCACCTGGCCGAGCTGCTTCAGGTCGCGAAGGATCTTGTCGCCCAGTTCCGGGTGCAACTTGATGTGCTCAAACTCCGCGGCGGTGAGCTTGCCCGGCTTGCGGAGCACGCTGTCATCAATGCCGATCTTGCCGATGTCGTGCAGCAGCCCGGAGAGGTAGATGGTGTTGAGCGTCTCCGCGTCGCAGCCAAGATGCTTGGCCAGGCGAACAGAGATTCGTGCAACGCGATCGCTGTGACCGCAGGTGTAGGGATCCTTGGCATCGATGGCCGAGGTGAGCGCCCGGACAACGCCGGAGAGCAGATCGGCCCGCTGCTGATACAGATCGGTATTGCCGCAGTGAATTCCAAGAATGGCCGCCACGCTGGCGACGAGGCTGGCTTCGACGGTGCCGAACTCCGCGTCGTCGGCGTGGTTGAGCACCAGCAGCCAACCAAAGGTGTGGTCGTCTCCCTCGATCAGCGGGGCCGCGATAAGTTGCCGCACCCGCGGCGTCGAAAACGGCTGGTCGTCGATTGCCGGCGGGTTGAGCACGATCGGCCGGGTTTCGACTTCCGGCCCGAGCCCTTCGATCACCGCGTCGATCTGGTCTTTGGTCAGCGGACACTCGCCGTAGGTCAACAGCTCGCCGCCGAGCGGCTGCTCGTCCTCGGGCGACTCCGACGAGGTGTTGAGCTTGAGCCTCAACGCAAAGCCCTCGGCCGGCACGACCGCCGAAAGCCATTCCAGCGCCAACTGGCCCAGTTCGCGATCGCTGCGAGAGATCTTCAGGTTCTGAGCGAGACGATGCAGCAGGCTGATCTCTTCGTACGTCGCCGCCAAGTGCGCGGCAATAGAGTCGACCTCCTCTTCGAGCGCCGTCACGCGCGCATCGGCGGTGAGCTTTTCCACGGTGATCTCGGCCAGCCGCAACAGCGCGCTCGCCCGACGCGGTACCTGGCGGGTTGCCCAGCGGAGCGCTTCCCGCGGCGGCAGGTTCAACAGCCGCGCCGCTCCAGCAACGTCCGACTCCTGCTGAACCGGGCGCGAGATAAATGCGCCGACGGCCACGCGCGCGCTGGCATCGCCCTCGGGTAGCGGCACCGCAAGCATCAACAGCAGGTCATCATCATCGATGAACTCGGGCCGCCCTCGCCGAGCCACCTGCCGGCAAAGTTCCCAGCGACTGTCCCAGTCGCACTTGGCGGTATCGGCCGCCTGCCGCATTATGTCGCCCGACGAGACGTCCAGCAGCGTGAAGTCGATTTCGAAGTAGTGCCGCAAGAGCGACAGGCGTGCTTCGGCTTGCTGCATAGGGTCGACCGGCGGCACCGCTACCGCCGCGGGAATTGTCGCTTGGAACTTCGTGGGCGTCGTGGTCATTGGCTTCATCCAAAGCGCTGGCAAGGACATTGCGTGGCCGAGCAAGCGAGGCAAGCCGCACAGCAGTTCGCCACGTCGCGGCGCCGTGACGGTGCCTTCGGGACCGCGTTTTCAGTGCCTCGCTCGGCCAATGCAACTTTAGGTCACACGGAAAAACCAGCAAAGCATCAACGGCGGCCAGGGGCGGTTTGCAGCGAATGTAACGGCTTTGCGCACAGTCGCTGACAGTTCCGCATGCGGACGTGAACGATAGCCGTCCCTAGCCAACTGCTGCGGGCAAGCGTGACGGCAAGATTGAGCGGCGAGCATGCGTCAGCTCGACCGGTTACGATAGCGGGCGCTGACCCGCTGCAAGACGGCGCGATCTTCCGGCGCTAGGCCGTCCATGCCACGTTCGTGCAGCCGGGCGAGGATTTCGTCCACCCGGGCCTCTTCGGATTCCTCCAGCTCGCGCCGCTGCTGATCTTTCAGATGGCGCCGCTTTTGCCGCCACTGCGCGAGTAGGCCCAGCGGCTCTTCCCGGGGCCGTTCCTCGTGCTGTTGCAGGCTCACATAACCCTGCGAAAAATCGTAACCCAGCGACTCGTCATCCCGGCCGTGCCGATCGAGCCGCGCGACCTCCTGCTTGGCGCTGAAATAGAGGAACACGGCCAGCAGCACTAGCGGGGCCCAGGCGGGGATCGGTGCCTGGTCGTACTCGTTGGAGACGAACATCGCCACCAAGAGCAGCCCCAGCGCCGTCAGCTTGGCGACGCCGGCGACGATCAACACCGCCGAACGATGGCCCTTCTGCTGCCACAGTGCGCAGCGCAGCGCCTGCCCGCCGTCGAAAGGAAACGCCGGCAGCAAATTCACCAGCAGTAACAGCCAGTTGATCCAAAACGCCAGCTTGCCGATGACCACCAACCGCGAACCTTCGGCCAGCGATTGCGGAGCCAGTGGGTGCAGCAACCCCAGCGGATTGATTTCGGCCCCCAGCCAGAGGATCGGCCCGAGGGCCAAACACACGCCCAAGTTGACAGCCGGTCCGGCCAGCGCGGTGATCAGTTCCGAGCGTGGATCGCGCGGGACGTGCACCGCTGCCAGTCCGCCCAAAGGGCCGATGACGATCTGCTCGGCATAACCGCCTTCGCGGTACGCGGCGTAGCAATGGCCCAATTCGTGGAGCAGCACGCTGATCAGCAACAGGCCGACCAGCGCCCAGCCGATCCAGATCAGGTCCGCTTCGCCGGAGGTCGCACCCAGGCAGAGCGTGCCGATGGCGAAGAGAATAAACAGGGCGTGCAACCGGACGTGCATGCCGCCCCAGCGGCCCAGGTTCAAACTCCAACTGGCAAGGTCGTGCATATCGGCCGCGCCCGCCGCCCGCGAGGCGATCAGACTACTTTCGTACGTGACAAGGCACGTGTATCTTACCAGCAGCAATCAGGCGGAGCAATTCTTTGGCGATCCCACAAAATACGGATGGAAGGCGATGGACGACACCCCGGAAGTTCTCTTCGACGGCAAGCTCTTTCGCGTCGTGCGCAAGTCGTTTTCGACATCGTGGGGCCAGCCGCTCGTCCGCGAGTGGGTGGACCACCCCGGCGCCGTCACGGTGGTGCCGATGCTCGACGGCGACCGTGTCTGCCTGATCCGCAACCGCCGGCACGCGGTGGGAAAAACCCTCATCGAACTGCCCGCCGGCACCCGCGACCACGGCGAGGATCCAGCCGAAACGGCCCGCCGTGAACTGATCGAGGAGACCGGCTTCGTGCCGGGTCGAATCGAGCACGTGACGGCATTCTTTATGTCGCCGGGCATTCTCAACGAACGGATGGAGTTGTACCGGGCCACTGATCTGGTCGAAGGCCCGCCGGCCCGCGAGACCGGCGAGGAGATCGAGAACCTGATCGTCACTTGGGACGAAGCGATGGCAATGATCCGTCGCGGCGAGATCCTTGACGCAAAGACACTCACCGGGCTGTTGTTGTGCCAGCCGGACCGTCGCCAATAGCCGCCGGCGCGGAGAGTTGCGCCGGATCGATGCCCGGCGGCTTATCGCTACGGATCGGGGCCGTCCAGCGCACGACTTGCGAAGCGGCCGGCTGCGCGGATTTTGCCTCGGCGAAATCCAACTGACTGAGCACCAGTCCGTCGACGCGGATCGAGGCACTGTCCAGTGGCGTCGATGAACCTCGGTCATCGCGCCAACCCGCGAAGCTGGTAGCCGGTGCGAGCAGCGAACCCTGGCCCGTCCATTGAATTGCGCGCAATTCTTCCATCGACGGCCGCTCGCCTAGAAAGTTCAACAGCAGCCCTCGATCGCGCGGCGCGAACACGCAATCGACCGCGTCGATCGACAATCGGCCGGGATCGTTTTCGCCCGCGCGGCAGTCGATCTCCAGCAGCGCGTCGCCGGCCCGCAGCGTGCAGCTTGAAAGCGTTACCGAAAGTGGCTCTTCCAAGCCGGGAAAGCGGTCCAACCGCACCAGCGGTCCGTGTCCGAGATGAAGCGTGTTATCCAATTCCAACGTGCGGGG
This sequence comes from Pirellulales bacterium, assembly GCA_040880125.1. Lineage (GTDB taxonomy): Bacteria > Planctomycetota > Planctomycetia > Pirellulales > JBBDJB01 > JBBDJB01. The sequence continues at coordinate 10,979 of JBBDJB010000041.1, forward strand.
GCCGTTCGCCTGGCAGAGCACGCCTGCCGCCACGTGGTAAAGCACCGAGTCGACCATTCGCACGACGCCGGCCTCCGGCAATTGATCCAGCGAACCGGTGTCGGTCTGCGACGACCAGACGACCGCCGAGACCGCGCTAACGCTTGGCCCCACCGCTTGAAACGTGCAATTGCGGAATTCGACCGATCGGGCGCGGACGTCGATCAGAGCCGCTGCATTGGCCGAGACATTACTCGCCGCATCGTAGACGAAGTCGATCTGCTCGAAGACGACGTCCTCTACGGCAACAACCAGCCCCGCGCCAGTCACTTTAAGCCTTGCGCGGCTGCCCGGCCGGCTTCGCACGGTCTGCCCCGGTTGCAGTTGGATGGTTCGCGCGTCGACGTGGCCCTCGAGCGTTAAAAGGGAACGATCCGCTGTGATCGGAGCTTCCGAAGTCGCCAGCACCGCTTCGGTCGATGACTGCGGCGCCGCCACGACACCTGCGGACTCGACGGGCTCATCCTCGGTTGGCGTCTCGCTAGCGACCGCTGTAACCTCGGTGCGCGCGCCATCACTTTGCTCCGCACCTTCATCGGCCGCGCTGGCGGCTAGCCAGCGGTTGACCGGATCGAGCAGCGAGGTTCGCCAATAGGACCAAGTGACTCCAGCCAGCATCAGGCATGCCCCCAGCGCCGCCGCGGACCAGACCGGTGCATGCCGCGAGCGGCGGGCCTCGCGCACCAGATTGGACAGGCCGGTTCGCACCTGCTTCGGCTTCGCCAACACGCCGGCCAGCGCGGTTCGCCCGCTGCGCGACGGGGGCGCAAGTATGGATGCCAGTTCCGCGAACGAAGTGGGGCGGCACTCCGGATCGCGCTGGAGGCAGCTTTGCACTGCCGCCACGAGCACTCCTGGCGTCTCCGGCGCCAACTGCCGCACGTCAAGGACCTTCGCTTTCTGCACCGACTTCAGGCGTGCCAGTGCATTCCCGCCGGGCAGCGGAGGACGTCCGGTCAGTAGATGCCACCAAGTGCACCCGCAAGCGTACAGGTCGCTGGCTCGGCTGACCGGCGAACCTTCGATCACCCGCTCGGGCGCGAGGTAGCCGTACGCGTCCGGCGGCAGTTCAGCATGCGAGTAACCTTCATGCGGACGGACGGCGCCGCGTAGTCCCGGCAACGGTAACCGCACCCTGCCTTGCGGGTCGAGAATCAAGCACGCCAGGCAGATGTCGCCGTGCACTCCTCCGATCGATTCCAATTCGGCCAATGCCCGGGCCATCTGCCGGGCAATTTCCAACACCGCCTGAGGAGTGAACCGGCCGCGTCGAACCATCCATGCATCGGCCCACGTTCCGGAGGTTGATGTGCAGGCCATCCAAGCCCGGCTGGCGGCCACGCCCGCATCAATCGCCGGAACGAACGCGTCGCTGGTGACGCGTGCCCCCAGTTCGACGACTGCCCGCAATCGCCGCGCGGCGTCATCCGCGGGAAGCTGCCCCGGCTCGGCAATCGCCACGAGCACTTGGTGGTGCGTCTCGATGTGTCGCGCGTCGAACCAGCTTGCATAACCTAGCCGCCGCTGAACACCGCTCAGCACATAGGGTCCAACCTGCAACTCCGTGCCGCGTCCGGCGTTGATCCGCTCAGCTTGAAACGGCGTCAGCACTCGGGCCTGAACCAGTGCGTCCACCCAGACGGAATCGAACAGCGGAAGTTCCCGCGCCAATTGCAGGGCGTTGCGACGCGCGCGGCGCACGTCCTCCACGGTCGCCAGGCCAAGGCGATCCAACAGTTCGATCAGTTCTTTCGAGGGGTCGTCGCGCATCGGGCGGTACTGCCGGCCGTCGTGGTGTTAATGTAGTGCGCCGTTGCTAGCAAAACGGCGAGTCGAGAGCAAGATCAGCCACGTTTAGTTGCTGAACTCGTGAGAGTTCAACTCGTCCTGGGGCATAGCTGAATTCGCACGAATTCAGCTATGCCCCGGTGGGGGAGAGTCCCGGTGGGGGAGAGGGAGTAGAGTGCGCCACCTTTAGTAACAACCGGCCGCAGCCCGTAGCGGATTGCGGTACAACACCCGCTTGAGTAGCTCGCGCGAGCCGGGCTCGCCGTTTCGCCGGTAGTGCCAGTCGCCGCCGGTCGGCACGAAGCGCGGATCGTACGGCCAGGGATCGCAGACGGACTGTCCCAGCGCGACGGCGAGCTTGTTCGAGTCGAGCGTCACGTCGCCGGCGCGGGGTGGGACCGGGCCCGCCTCCACACGAGGGCATCCCATCAGCAAGTCCGGATTGTATCCGCCCACGCGATTGATCACCTGTGCGATCTGGTACAGGCTCAACTGCCGCGGTCCGCCAGCGTGAAAGAGCCCCGCTAAGTCGCTGGCCAGCACGCGCTCGAAAAGTCGATTCAGACAATCCGTGTAGGCAGGGGTGCGGACCTCGTCGAAGTAGAGCGTGGCGGGCTTGGACTTCTGGAACCGCGACTGGATCCAGTCGATGGCCCCGGCATGGCCGTTGAAGCTAACGCCCATCGGCAACGAAATCCGCAGGACGCACGCGCGGGGCATCCAATCTCGCAGCAACTGTTCCGCCGAGACCATCGTCTTGCCGTAGACAGTGACCGGATCCGTCCGGTCGTCTTCGACGTGGCGCTTCGGCCGCCTGCCGGAGAACACCAGGTCGATCGACAGGTGCGCCAGCCGCACGTCGCGCTCGACCACGATCGACAACAGATTGATCAGACCCTCGACGTTAACTCGCCACGCTAGCCGCGTATCGAGTTCGCACGCCCGAAGTGCACAGTTGCCGGCACAGTAAAGTACCGATCGAAAGCGGTGTTCGTCGAACAGCCGTGACAGCGCGACATGGTCCTCTGCGTCGCAGGCGACGATGCCGGGCCCCTCGAGCCGCCAGTTGTCGCTCTGCCGGATGCCAACGACCTGGCCCGGATAGCGCGATTGAAAATAGTGCAGCGCGTTGTAGCCCGCCACGCCGGCAACGCCGGTGATCAGCAGCGGCAATCGAGTTGGAGGTAGCGCGACATCGGACATCACATCGATTCTATCGCTACCGTAGCGGCTCGTCAGGGCAGGCACGCTTGATGAGGGGCCGGTCCCGCACGCGCAGCGCGTACTGCCGCGACGGCACCGACCTTACTGCGCTACAATTCCCGGTGCAACCCGCGAAATCGCCGCGGAAGCCGCTTGGCGGACGTAATACTCCGAATCGCTCATCGCCTCGATCAGCGCCGGGTGGGCCATAATGGCCCCCTGACCAATACGTCCCAGTGCTTGCGCCGCCACTAGACGGACACGGGGATCGTCGTCGCCGAGTGCTCCGGCCAGTTTCAAGACGGCCGGTTTGGCCGCCGGACCCATTCGGCGGAGCCCTTTGGCCGCCCGCCAGCGCACCCAGCGATCCGGATCCTTCAGCGCCCGGGCCAAATGCTCGGCCGCGGACGGGCGTTCGGGGCTGACCTCGTAAAGCACCATTACGGCGCCGCGCCGAATCTTTATGTCGGGATCGCGCAGCGCGTATCCCAGCCGCGGCAACGCCCGGTCGCCCATCTCGTCGAGCCTTTGCGCGGCCTCGGTGCGCAGGCCGATGTCCGAGCCGCCCAACAGCTCGATCCACTCGGCCGCGGTGCGCCCCTTGTAGCGGCCGGTGTCGGAGGGCACGATCATCCAGCGAAACACCAGCAGGCACGCGGCACCCGCCAATACGCACGCCAGAAAGCTCCCCATCAGCCGTAAGCGGCCGCGAGCTCTGCGGTTGCGGATTGGAGTCGTTTTCTTGGTGCGCGTCATGGAATACGGTCCAGGCGCAGAGCGCCATGCGGAAAAGGAAATGAACCAAACAGGCGATAAGTGACAATCAGCACAAGGTCCCAGATCGATCGCCGAACAGCGATGGAAAACCTCGACCGCGGGACTGCCGGAGTCGATGGTCCGGCGCGTGCTTATTACAACCTTAGTACATGCACGAAGAACGCCGCGGACGCATCCCTGGCTTTTGTCGTGCCCCGCCCTGGGCCGAGCCGCGCGACCGCTACAACCGACCCCTTTCAAATGTTCGCGGCTCGCCCGTTCGCCGTACCGGTCGCCGCCACGCCGCGTGTCCTCCAACGGCCGAATTTGGCGAATAGTTGACGACCGCCGGGCGCTTTGATATTCTGTGCCGTGCTGTATCGTGCGCTACTCAGGAAGCGTGGAGTGGACCCGGTGGCAGGCGTGCGGCGCGGCCGGATGGATCGCCCCCTCACGCATGGCTTAGCGGCCTTGTTCGCTGTCTGCGAGGGTACGGCTTTGAAGAGAATCTATGTGGGCAACCTCTCCTTCAACACCACGAAGGAAGGTTTGGAAGCGGCGTTTTCCGAGTTCGGTCAGGTGACCAATGTCGCCATCATCACCGACCGTGACACCGGCCGCTCGCGGGGGTTTGCCTTTGTCGAGATGAGCGACGACAAAGCGGCCGGCGACGCAATCTCCGCGCTCAACGGCAAGGAGGTCGACGGGCGCACGTTGACCGTCAACGAAGCCCGTCCGCGCGAAGATCGCCCGGGCGGCGGTGAGGGGTATCGCGGCGGGCGGCGGTAACGTTTGCGGCGTCGGCTGTGACGACACGGGTGCCATGATTGCCGTCCTTGCGCATCGCTTCTATCTCTGCCTGCCGTGGCGGTTTTTCCCGCCAGAGGTGCATGAATTCTTGCACCCTCCGCCCTGCACGCGTACCATCAAGGGTTGCCGATGCGATGGCTCGCGCGAACGATTCGCCGACGGGAACAGTGCATCCCACGGCATGATGCGGTGAATTGCCCCGCCTGATGACGGCTGGCGCAGGTCGGCAGGAAGCCTTGACGGCGTCAGCAGCATTGCCCTCACGAGAGTTCACGCTTCGCGTCCACCGCCGCAAGGAAGGCCGCTCTATGTGCCAATTCGACTGGTTCGCACCTCGTCTGCGCGAGATGGCAGGCACCGTAGCGGCCGTGCACCTTCTTTTCCTTTGGGGGACGGCTCCGCTGGTGGCGGCCGATCCTGCACGTACCGATGCCAAGATCGTATTCGCTCGTGACGTGCAGCCGATCTTGGCCGAGCACTGCCACAAGTGTCACGGACCAGGCAAGCGCGAGAGTAACTTCCGGCTCGACGACCGGGAAGTGGCCTTCGCCGGCGGCGACTTCGGCGAACCGCCCATCGTGCCCGGCGACGCCGAGGCCAGTCCGCTGATCTGGTACGTCTCAGGCGAGGACGAGTCGCTGGTGATGCCGCCCGAGGGCGAGCGGCTCACCGCCGCAGAAGTCAGCACCTTGCGGCGGTGGATCGATCAAGGCGCCGACTGGCCTGATTCCGCGGATACTGACGTCTCAAACGTGCCGGTTACCGACCACTGGTCGTTCCAGCCGCTAACTCATCCCGATCTTCCCCCGCGAACCGCGGCGGCCGAGAACCTCAAAAACCCGATTGATGCCTTCCTGCAGCGCAAGCTATTAGAGGCGGGGCTCGCGCCGTCGCCGCCGGCCGACCGGATCACGTTGATTCGACGGCTGTACCTGGTGATGCACGGGCTGCCGCCTACGCCCGACCAGGTCGATCGCTTCGTCAACGATACACGGCCGGACGCCTACGATCGGCTGGTGGAACGGATCCTCGACAGCCCGCGCTACGGCGAGCGCTGGGCCCGGCACTGGCTTGACGTGGTGCGATTCGCCGAGACCAACGGCTTCGAAACCAATACGCCTCGCGATAGTGCCTGGCACTACCGTGACTATGTCATCCGCGCGTTCAATGAGGATCTGCCGTACGATCGCTTCGTATTTGAGCAGGTGGCCGGCGACACAGTCGGCGCCGACGCCGCCACCGGGTTTATCGTCGGCGGAGCTTACGACGTCGTGAAAAGCCCCGACCCCGGGCTGACCATGCAGCAGCGCCAGGATGAACTGGCGGACATGATCAACACCACCAGTACGGCTTTCCTCGGGCTGACGGTCGGCTGCGCCCGCTGCCACAACCACAAATTCGATCCAATCCTGCAGAAAGACTACTACGCGATGCAGGCGGTCTTCGCCGGAGTGCAACATGGCGAGCGGCCGCTGAGAGAGCAGCTTTCGCCGGAGGATATCCACCGCCGCGCGATGCTTCGCAACAGGCTTGCCGACGTTGACCAGCAACTCTCGAAGTATGAACCCCCGGCGTCGTTCGGCGACGTCATCGTACTTGACGATGGAGCGGCTTCGCGCGTGACGCTGCACAAGCCGCAGGCCGGGCAGGGCGTTCATCCCGCGGGAGTCGACGTGGGTTTTGCCGACGACCTGGGCGATGCAGGCCGCCTGCCGAACGTCAGCGATGGCCGCTACACGTGGTGGGAAAACACGAGCGGTGAAGACCTGATCAGCTATCAGCCCGGCGTAACGGGCCGTTGGCGGATCTGGCTCTCCTGGGGACGCGGCTTTGACACGCACGATCCGCGCGCACAATACGTGCTGGATGCCGACGGTGATTTGGCGACTCGCGATGACCAGCAGGAAGTGGCCGTCGTTGACCAGCAGCTCGACGCTGCCGGCAGCGGCGAGATCGTCGACACGCCGCTGTGGAGCGGCTTTTATGACGCCGGCGCTTTCGAGCTGCATCCCGGCAGCCGTCTCGCGCTTCGCGGCAGTACGCCCGGCGCGGCCGTGACGGCCGACGTGGTGGTGCTCGAGCGTGCCGACGATCGGGCTGACGGGATTGCAACGTCTATACCTCCGCTGCGGCCGCCGGTTCATACCAGTCGAAACGTCGATCGATTCCCGCCGATCGAAGCGAAGTATGTGCGGCTTCATATCTCCGCCACCAACGCTTCCGAGCCCTGCCTGGACGAATTGGAGATCTACTCCACCGGCTCCGCCGATGAGCCGCCGCGGAACGTAGCGCTGGTTTCGGCCGGTGCCGTGGCTACTAGTTCCGGTGACTATCAGGGCGACCCGAAGCATCAGCTCGGCCACGTCAACGACGGCCGCTACGGCAACGCCTGGAGCTGGATCTCCAACGAAAACGGCCGCGGGTGGGTCCAGATCGAGTTGCCTCAGGCCCAGCGCATCGAGCGGATCGTGTGGGGACGCGATCGCCAGGAGCGCTACGCTGATCGCCTGGCGATCGAATACGTCATCGATGTCGCCACTGAGCCGGATCGCTGGACGGTCGTCGCGTCGTCAGAAGATCGTGCTCCGTACCGTGCGCAGCGGGCACCGCTGGCGGGCTACCGATTTGCGTCGCGCAGTGCGGCCATCGATGAAGATGAGCTTGCTCGGCTGATCGACCTCCGCGAGGAGCTCTCTGCTCAGCTTCCCGATCAAGAGCAGCATATGGTGTACGCCGGCAGTTTCACCCCGCCGGGGTTGACCTACAGGCTGTATCGCGGCGATCCGACCGCGCCGCGTGAGCAGGTGTCGCCGGATGGGCTCTCCGTGCTGGTCGACTTGCCGCTGCCGGCCGACGCTCCGGAGCAAGAGCGCCGCGTCGCGCTGGCCCGGTGGATCGTCGACCCGGCCAATCCGCTCACCGCACGGGTGATGGTCAACCGCATCTGGCACTGTCACTTCGGCCACGGCATCGTCGACACGCCGAGCGACTTCGGCGCGAACGGCGCCCGGCCATCGCATCCGGAACTGCTCGATTGGCTGGCCGTCGAATTCATCCGCAGCGGATGGTCGGTCAAGCACATGCACCGTCTGATTATGCGTGCGGCCGCCTATCGGCAGTCGAGCGCGCCGCGGGACGAAGCGCTAGCCATCGATGCTGACAGCCGCCTGCTTTGGCGATTTCCTCCACGGCGGCTGGAAGCCGAGCCGATTCGCGACAGCGTGCTTCAAGTTACCGGTATGCTGCGGACCGAAATGGGCGGCCCCGGCTACAGCGTCTTCCAGCCGAACGAAAACTATGTGCGCGTGTATGTGCCGAAAGTCTTTTACGGCCCGGCAGAGTGGCGGCGGATGATCTACATGACGAAGGTCCGCATGGAGCAGGACGCCGTGTTTGGAGCGTTCGACTGCCCTGACGCGGGTCAGGTCGCCCCGGAGCGGAATCGTTCGACCACGCCGCTACAGGCGCTCAACCTCTTCAACAGCGACTTTGTACTCCAGCAGGCCGATCTATTGGCTCAGCGGCTGCGGCGCGACGCTCCCGATGATCCACCGGGGCAGGTCCGTCGAGCTTTCCAGTTGCTCGTCGCGCGTGTGCCCGAGCCGGAAGAAGTAGGCGCAGCCATTTCGGTCATTGATAAGCACGGGCTGCCCGCGTTCTGCCGGGCTGTGCTCAACACCAGCGAGTTTTTGTTCATCCCCTAAGACAGGAAAGTGGCGCAGTCATTCCTGTTTGTGCTTGCGTCAACAAGCCCGCCGAGACCCCCGATCGCCGCCGCCATGCCTGACTACGAAAACATCTCACCGGCCGGACGCGACCTGCTTAGCCGCCGCGGCTTTCTTTCCCATGCCGGCACCGGGCTGGGCGGCGTCGCGCTGTCGGCGCTGCTTGCGCAGCAGGGATTGCTGGCAGCCGAAGGTGTCAGCGACTCAGGTCCCGTCCGCCCTGTGATCGATCCGGCTCGGCCGATGGCCGCGCGGCTGCCGCACTTCACGCCCAAAGCGCGAAACGTGCTGGTGATCTTTTGCTCCGGGGCGTGCAGCCATCTCGATACCTGGGATTACAAGCCCGAGTTGATTGCGCGGCACGGCCAACCGATGCCCGGTGGCGATTCATTGGTCACCTTCCAAGGCGAACAGGGGGCGCTGACTAAAAGCCCCTACGAATTCCGCCCGCGCGGCGAGTCTGGCAAGATGATCTCCGACTTGGTGCCGCACCTGGCCGAACTGGCCGACGAGATGTGCTTCCTGCACGGCATGACCGGCCGTACCAACACGCACGGGCCGGGAGAAAACTTCATGTCGACCGGCTTCACGCTCGACGGCTTTCCCAGCATGGGGGCCTGGTCGACGTACGCCCTGGGGACCGAGAACCAGGACCTGCCGGCGTTCGTCGCGATCCCCGACCCGCGCGGCGTACCGCAGTCGAGCGTCAATAATTGGGGCCCAGGCTTTCTGCCGGCGGTCTTCCAGGGTACACCGTTTAACGCGGTCGAGCCGATCCGCAATCTGGCCCGGCCCAGCGGCATCGACGCCGCCGAAGATATCGCCACGCGGAACCTGGTGGCGCAGCTCAACCGGCGCCACTTGCAGCGCTTCCCCGGCGATACGCAGCTCGCCGCCCGAATTGCCAGCTACGAGCTGGCCGCCCGCATGCAGCTTTCCGTTCCCGAGGTGAGCGACATTTCCCGTGAACCGGCCCATGTGCTGACTGCCTACGGAGCAGACGACGCGGAGAACAAGACGAAGGCGGCCTTCGCCCGCAACTGCATTCTTGCGCGGCGACTCCTCGAGCGGGGCGTGCGATTCGTGCAGCTCTTTAACGGGGCCTACGCGATGGGCGAGGGCGTCGGCAACTGGGACGGACACAAGGTGCTTAAGCAGCAGTACGACAAACACGGGCCGATCCTCGATCAGCCCGCCGCCGCACTGGTGAGCGATCTGAAGCAACGCGGCCTGCTGGAGGAGACGCTGGTCGTGTGGTGCACGGAGTTCGGGCGGATGCCGACCTTCCAGAAGGGCGCCTCGGGCCGCGATCACAACCCGTCAGGATTCACGTGCTGGCTGGCCGGCGCCGGCGTGCGTGCCGGCACGAGCTACGGTGCCACCGATCCGTTCGGCTACAAGGCGGCGGAGAACGTCACCACCGTGTACGACCTGCACGCCACGATCCTCCACCTGCTAGGGCTCGATCACGAGCGGCTCACCTTCTATCACAACGGCATCGAGCGCCGCCTGACCGACGTCCACGGCCACGTCATCAACGAGATTCTTGCATAGTGGCCCAAGACGCCACATGCCGAGCCGTGGCCTTACTGTCAGCAGTGCATCGGAGGTGCCGGCGAGTTAATGTCTGCGCCTCGTTCACTCCGCTTCCTTCGGCTGATAGTCGCGCCACAGCCAGCGGAGCGAGTCGGGAAGAATCGCGCCGCCGTGGTTCCCGTTGTGGGCGCCGTCGCCGTAGACGAATTTCAGGTCGTAGTCGCGAAACGCCAATGCCGCGTTCATCTGCTGGTTGCCCAGCGGCCAGTTGCCGTGCTGGTTGTCCAGGTCGTTGCTGCCGTCCTGCAGGAACACCCGTATCGGTTTCTTGCGGTCCTTGCGGATGAGCGCCGGATAGACGTGCCCGCCGCGGATGTTCACGAAACTGCCGACGTGACTGAGCACCTTGCGGAACTGGTCCGGCCGCTCCCAGGCGACCGTGAACGCGCAGATGCCGCCGCTGCTGATGCCGCAGATCGCCCGGCCATCCGGATCGTCGGTGATGTTGTACTCTTTACTCACCTCCGGCAGGATCTCGGTCAGCAGGAAATTGGCGTACGCGTCGCTGAGCGTGTCGTACTCGACGCTGCGATTCGCCGGCGTCGGACGCCAGCCGGGTTCCTCCGGCAGTTCGTCCCTGCGATGGCCCGGATCGATGAACACGCCAATCGTCACCGGCATTTCCTTTTTATGAATTAGGTTGTCAAACACGATCGGTACCCGGAAGTCGCCCGTCTCGCTGATGTAGGCGTGGCCGTCTTGAAAAACCATCAGCGCCGCCGGCTGCTCCGCGTCGTATTGGTCCGGTACGTAGACGTAGTAGCGCCGAATGGTGCCCGGAAAGACTTTACTGTCCTTCCACTCGTGCGTCGTGACGGTCCCCTTCGGCATGCCGTCCTGTCGCTCGGAGTCGGGGCCAAACGGATAGCGCACCTCTTCTTGCGGCTCCTGCGCGCCGGCCGAGGCGGCCAATAGAAGGAAACCCGCCACCGCAGTGCAAACTCGTGCAACACCAACAGCCCGGTCCCGCCTGTGCCCAGTCGTCATCAGAAGTAACCTCCGCGAGATTGATTGGCTTAGCTATACACTCCGGCCGCTCCGCCCAGCGGCCAAGGCACGAGATTATTTGATCGGCCGGCAAAAGACAATCATTTTCTTCCCCGGAAACCGCTTCGGCCGTTTTCATCCACCTGCCACGGTTAGCAACGCGGCCTCCCCGAAGCGATCGAGATTGACCCGGCCGCCGGCGGGGATTTCAATGTCGCCGTTGCAGTTGAAGACCTCGTCGTCCGTTTCCGCCTCACCCTCACGCGTTCACCTCGGGTAAGGAGCACCGGCATGAGCTTGCTCAAGGAGTTCAAAGAGTTCGCCGTTAAGGGCAATGTCGTCGACATGGCGGTCGGCATCATCATCGGCGCGGCCTTTACTAAGATCGTCACTTCGCTGGTCAGCGACGTCGTCATGCCACCGATCGGCCTCTTGCTGGGCAACACCGACTTTTCAAACCTGGCACTGATCTTGCGAGAGGCCACGCCCGATCGCGAAGCGGTCACCGTCAACTACGGGCTGTTCATCAACACCGTGCTGGACTTTTTGATCGTGGCGCTGGTCATCTTCTTTCTGATCCGCCAGATGAACCGGCTGCGGCGGCAGGAAGAGGCCGCCCCGGTCGCGCCGACCAACAAGAACTGCCCCTACTGTCTGACGAGCATCCCAATCGCCGCCACGCGCTGCCCGGCGTGTACGTCGGAGTTAGGGGCGTAGCGGGGCGTCGTGGCAGCCGCATCCCAGGACCAACAATTGGCTCCGGCGCAGCATGGATCGTAGAATGAAGCAGAGGTGTCGTCTGAAATGACTCGCCCATGGCGAGTGGGACCATCCGGTTTTGTGAAGAGCGTGAATCATGGCAGAAGCATCGGAACTTGCCGAACGGCTATCCCGTGTCGAGGCGGAACTGGACCGACTCAAAGCGATGTTGGCTCGGCAACAGGTCGAGGAGTACACCGACGAACGCGTCGCCGAGTTTCTCTTGTCCAACGCCGTCGACGCGGAATCGTATCGAGCTGCTTGCGAGAAAGTAAAGCAGATGGGACTCGATCCCGCCGAAATTGAACACTGGACGCCTGCAGGAGGCTGGTAGGGTGGACCGGCTGTTCCTCGATTCCAATGTTCTCTTCTCGGCCGCTTACCTCCCCTCGTCGAACCTCCGTAAACTCTGGGAGCTGAATGACGTCGAGTTGATCACGAGCGGCCACGCAGCGAGCGAGGCTTATCGCAACTTAACCGTCAAACAACCGGACCGCTTCGGCGATCTTGCTAATCTAATGAAAGCGTTGCGGCTGGTTCCCGATGTGACCGCTGCAAGTTCTGGCCGAATCGCAAGCCTCTTGCCGCCAAAAGACCGTCCGATTCTGCAGGCTGCAATCGCCGCTCAAGCCACCCACCTGCTCACCGGCGACCGACGACACTTCGGCTCACTGTATGGCCAGCGGTATGACAGGGTGCGGATCGTCCCTCCCGGAGAATATATTCGCGGCCGCCCTGCATAAATAAAAACCCCTGACGGCCGGCACCCACGGCGCAGCGAGCGAGGCACAATCATTCCTGTCTGTGCGCCAACGGGCACGCTAGCGAGCCTCAGGACCCACCGCCCCATCGGCCGCCACGGCGCCGGGCGAAGCGGCCGCCATAGGCACCGGCGCCTGCACTTCCACGACCGCGCGGCGCTCGATCACCCGCATCTGCCGCCAGTTGCCGCTGAGAAAGCGCAGCAAAAATACCACGCCCAGCGTCCACACCCAGGCAGTGATAATCGCCCAGCAGCCGTAGATGCCCAGTTGCCAGACCTCGACGGCCAGCCAGCTCACGGCGGCCAGCGTCGACCCCATCACCAGGCTCACCCGTAATACGAAACGCGTGTCGCCGGCGCCCTTGATCGCGCTGACGAACACCATCAGCGCCGCGTCGAGCAGGTTGTAGGCTGCCACGAAGCGTAGCAGCGTCGCCGCCAGCGGGCGCACCGCAGCCTGATGTGCCGTCTCTTCGCTGCCGGCGAAGAAGCCGAACAGAAACAGCTCCGGCACGGCCAGGTATAGCGACGACATCAACGCCATGTACGCCAACGCCAGCACGAGCGTCGTCCAGGTGGAGCGCGCCGCCAAATCGTCTCGGTCCTCGCCCAATCGCTGGCCGACGAGGATACCCGCCGCCAGGCCCAGACCCCAGATCGGCATGAACGCCAGCGTGCTGATGCTGAAAGCCATCGACGTGGCCTCCGCCTCGACGCGGCCGAGCCGGCCCACCAGCAGGATGAATACCGTAAACCCCAGCACGTCCAAGAGCAGTTGCACTCCGCTGGGTCCGCCGAAATAAAGCAGCCGCCGGAACAATCGCGGCTCCAGCCGGATGCCGGCCAGCGTGCCGAAATTGATGCGGTGCTGGCGCTGCAATACGAGCAGGGCGTAAATGGCGGCCTTCACCCACAGCGCGGTCACGGTGGCCCAGCCCGCCCCGGCGATGCCCATCGCGGGAAAGCCGGCATAGCCAAAGATCCACAGGTAGTCGAGCACCAGGTTCAAGACGGCCGCGCCGCCGTCGACGTACATCATCACCGAGGTCTTCCCCCGACCGCTGTAAAACGACGAGAGCGCCTGCGCGATCAACAGCCCCGGCGCTCCGAAGCACATGATCTGAAAGTACTGGATCTCCAGCGGCAGCACGTCCGGCCCGTGGTCGGCAAGGCGAAAGATGGCCGGCGCCAGCGGAATGACCGCCAGGATCAGCGGCGAGAAGCAGACGGCCGCCCAAACGCCCTGCCACGTGGCCGGGCCGATCCGCTCCGGCTGCCGGTCGCCGTAATACTGCGAGACGAACGTGCTGGCGTAGGTGCATACCCCCAGCGGCAGGCACACGACTGCAAACCATACGGTCGAGGCGGAGAACGCCGCCGCCATCGCCGCACCGGACTCCCACTTGAGAAACACCCGATCGACGAATGTCATCACCGTCCACGACAAGCTGGAAATCACCAGCGGCAACGAGACGCGCAGCACCTCCCGCCCGCCCGAGGGCCGTCCCCACCAGGAGCTATCCGTTTCTTGGACGTTCATATCCATACTGGTTAGACGACGAGCAACGAAGCGGCTTGGTGAGCTTCTGGCGACGCTGCCAGGCGGGGATTGCCAGCATTTCTCTTCGCTTTGGAAGGGGCAGGGCAATTTCGCGGCCCTGCGCCGGCAACGGCGAAGCAAAAGCTAAATCTACTCCGACCTCCGGCCGAGCGACAGCCTTCTTGCAGGCACGACTGCAGCAAGCTCTACGGGGCGACGGGTTCCTCGTCTCTGCTGCACAGTCCCGGAAAAGTTCCGCTCGGACAATCCGGCGGTCGCCCACGCTGGGCCTATCCCCAGACACGCGGAATCCGGTGGAAGTTCGCGAACGCGGTCGCGTTAGTCAGCGGGAATTTGACCGGGCGGCCAATGGCCCCCGAGAATAGGAAGGAGCCTACCGCCGTGGTCGTTTGACCACCGGAGTTCACCTCTTGATGCACAATGAATCCACCGCGGTCGTACAGCGCGACGGACCATGGTTTGTCGCGTACTGTCCGGAGATTTCCGGGGCCAATGGTCAGGGCAAGACTCAGGAAGAGGCATTGGAGAGCCTTCGCGACGCGGTGGCTTTGCTCTTGGAAGACCGCCGGGCGGACGCAGACCGATAACATCAGGTTCATCCGGCTGACCGCGACCAACTCGAATCAATCGAATGAAATTCCATCGTCCGAATCCGCACTGGCGTCCGTCGACGCCCGAGGTGACCGACCATTCACTGGACGATCTTCTTGAGCAGTTGCCCGCGATTGCGATTCACTTTTGGGCAACGTGGAACGGCGTCGACCCACCCATGGGGCGAAATATCGGTAAGATTGCGGATACCTTCGCAGGTCGCATTAGGTTCTATTCGTGCGATGTTGATACGACACCCGGTAGCGAGTTGGGCGTACGCTTCGGTATCGTTTCTGTTCCGACACTCGCCGTATTCCGTCGCGGGCAAAAGCCGTGCTTGATAATAGGTTTTAGGGAGCCTTGGAAACTCGCGGAAAGGCTCGATGAGATCCTGTCCAAAAAGTGTGTTCATCCTTGGTGGGCGTTTTGGCGCCGCTAACAAGTCTTTGCCGCACAATATGCAACGACCCATTCCATGAACATCGACCGCGTCGCGGTGGCGGTTGTCGTTCTGATGATGGTGGCCAGCCTGGTTTGGCCCATCTATCCCAGCGAACAACTGCTCCAGCACATTCCGACGTTGCCCGCCCTGGTGGCGCTGGCGGTAATCATCGATCGCAAGGTGCTCAGCCGCCCGGCGTGGTGGGCGCTTCTGCTGTTTTTCATTCTGCACGTCATCGGCGCCCGCTATATCTACTCATTCGTGCCGTACGACGAGATCGCCCGGGACGTCTCCGGGCGCACGATGGGATGGAGGCGGAACCACTACGACCGCTTCGTCCACTTGGCCTTCGGACTGCTGCTGGTGTTGCCGATCGCGGAGCTAGCCGCGCGGCACGGCCGCATGCCGCACACCTGGACGGTCCTCTTCGCGGTCAGTGCGGTGTTGGCGCTAAGTGCGCTATATGAATCGTTCGAATGGGCGCTGGCCGTGTGGTTGTCGCCCGAATACGCCAAGAGCTACAATGGCCAGTAAGGCGACGCGTGGGACGCGCAAAAGGACATGGCCCTGGCCGGGTTGGGCGCACTGCTTGCGGCCTGGCCGTGCGGTATTTTGCTTCGCCAAACTTGAAGATGGTGAGCGAAGCTAGTCGGCGCACACGCGCCTACCAACTACAACTGCCCAAACCGAGTCGCTTTGCACACGCGTCGATTCCGCTTCAGTCCAGTTTTTACCGATTGCTATTGCGATCGTCGCGGTGGTGTGCCGCCGGCACAATGATTTTCCCAGTCCCTCGCCCAAAGGGTAGGGCGATGTGTTTTATTCCGGCGCCACCTTAGCAGCCGACTCGCGGCTCAATCGGGCTGCTCGGCTGCCGTCGGATGATGCCGAGTGACCAGGGCATCGTACACCACGGCGCCGACAACTCCGCCAATGAGTGGCCCCACGATCGGCACCCACCAGAAATAGTCGTTGGCTCGGAACACGTCGGTGCCCCATCCGGCGAACATCGTGAACACTCGCGGCCCGAAATCCCGCGCCGGGTTGATGGCGTAGCCGCAATTGAAACCGAAGGTTAGTCCCACCGCGGTGACGATCAGGCCGATCATCAACGGCGCCAGCCTCGGATCGGGCGCCAGGTTTCTCACGTCCGTCAGGGCGAAGATGCACAGCAAGAGGACCGCCGTGCCGACGATCTGGTCGACCAGCCCGCCGGGATACGTGCTGAGAAACTCCTGCGGGTAGGTGGCGAAGATGCCAGCCGTCTCGATCGCATGGCGTCCGGCCTCAGCGTACGCGGCAGGAAAGCCGTGGGCCACTTCAAAGGCGTGCAGGGCCTCAAAATACGTTCCGTACACTACCGCCGCGGCGGCGAACGCGGCCAGTGTCTGCACGATGATATACGGAACGACCTTCGCCCAGGGAAAGCCGCGGCACATCGCCAGGGCCACCGTCACCGCTGGGTTGAGATGTGCACCGGAGACGCCGCCGGCGACGTACACGCCAAAGGTGACGCCCAGTCCCCACCCGATGTTGATCGAGAGGAAGCTACCCGCGGACTGCTCGCTGAGAAACACTTGCGCATTGACTGCCAGGCCAATGAGCATAAGCGTGAAAGTGCCAAGAAACTCGGCCGATATTTCGCGGGACGTGCCGTGCAGCTTCATGCGAGATTACTCTTGTGGTCCGACCCGGCCGGGCGAGGCCGCGCCACCGGTTGGCGGCGGCCGATATCTGCCGAGGGGGCCGAATCGTGCTGAACAAGATAGCCGATATTCCGGTGAATGTCAGCTACCTGCAGCGCGCCTCAAGTGAAACTGAATCTCGCCAAAAAGATAAGCGGCGAGGGATGGCAGCGCTTTCACGAAAACGGGACAGGTACTTCGCGACACATCGGTTGACGAGGCGCACCGCGTGCGGTTCAAAGCCAGTCCCATTTTCGCACGCGCGCGGTCGCCGTTGTGCTTACTCGTCCTTTAGCAGGCGCTTGAGTTGCACGATTTGCGCGCGGACGTCTTCCATGCTGGGATTGAGCCGCAGGGCCCGGCGAAAGGAATCGAGTGCGGCCTGATGATGGCCGAGCTTCAAGTGGCATTGGCCGAGTCGGGCGGCGGCGAGAAACTGGTAGGGGTTGATCTCCAGCGCCTGGTGGCAGTCCTTAAGGGCCGCTTCGCAATTTGCCAGATGGAAGTGAGCCAGACCGCGCTGATACCAGGCTTCCGCGAGCCAGGGCGACTGATGCAGCAAGGCAGTGGCGCGATCGATCGCGTCCGGGTACTGCTTGGCGTTGTTCAAGCGGACGACCGCCCGCAGGCATTGCCGCTGCGCCTGTCCGCCCACGCGGCACCAGACGTTGCGAATGCCCTGCTCGGCGAGCGTGCGGACACCGCGATCGCGATCAGTCAGCGCCATGCCGAGCACGGCATTGGATTCGTAGTCGCCCAGGTACCCGAGCGCCAGCACGGCGGCGCGGCGCGAGAGTCGGCGCCCCCACCCGGCGAGGCGTTCCAGCGTGGCGACGCTGTACTGTTCGGCGACTTTTTTAATGAACGCGGCCGAGTTTTGATCGACCAGGTACTGCTCGTAGAGATCAACAAGCAATGGCTGTTGAGGAGAATTCTTGCTCACGTTGCAGGGCTCCCAAGCAAACGCCTACCGTCCGAAGTGGTCGATCAAAGTAGCTGGCGGCCCGATGCCCCCGCCAAAAAAGAGAACGCGCCCAGAAAAGAAGCAGGGCGAACATCCTACCTGGCCCTAACCTTGAGTGTAATCAGACGAGTTGATCTGGCCAAAGGAAAAACCGTCACGGGCGGCGGTTTTATCGTATCCGCGAGAACCGCGATCCTTCAAGATAGGGTTTAGGCTAACATGTCGTGCGCCGGGCGACGAGGGGGCGGCTCGAACTTCGGCGGTTCCGGCTACTGTCGCGCTGCGAGCGATTCCGCTGCGGCGGCGCGAATTATGCTATGGCGCCACCCACTTTGGCACGCGATGAAACGCCGGCCGTACCGACTGTGAAATAGAGCCGTGGGCCCCGGTTTTTTCTTGACCAATATTGCGATGAAACCAAAAGCTTGGTGTGCACAAGCCGTAGTGATCGCGGCGATGCTGGCGACGCTTTGGCATGCTTTCCCGTCGATTGCCGTGGCACAGAGGACCCAGTGGCTGACCGGCGAGGCCCTGCAGCGCCAACTCGCGCTGCCGGTGAGCATCGAGTGGGAAGGCCGTCCCCTGCGCGAGGGCTTGAGTCGGCTGGCCGATTCAATTGCGCCGCCTGCACGACTGGCGTACATGCTCGACCGCCGCGTTGATCCCAGCCGGCCTCTGAGCTTGAAAATCGCGCAGGTGCCGCTGCGGGAGGCGCTGGAGCAAGTCGCCGCCGCACTCGACCTAGAGGTGGCAATGCTGGGCGCGCTGGTCTATATCGGCCCGCCGCCGGCGGCACGGCGATTGCGGACGCTGGCCGCCCTGCGAAAAGCCGAGGCAAATGAACTACCGCCTGCCTCGCGGCAGACAATGCTTGCGGAAACAGCCTGGAATATTGAGTTGCTCTCCGTACCGCGGGAGTTACTTAAGCAATCAGCGGAAAAAGCCGGCATAATAGTTACGAACCTCGAGGCAATCCCGCACGATCTGTGGCCGGCGATAGCATTGCCGCCGCTGTCTCTCGTCGACCGCTGGACGCTGGTGCTCAACCAGTTCGATCTGACGTTTCGCATCGCGCCGGGGGGCGAACGAATCGCGCTGGGTGCGATCGAGCCTCCCGTGACGCTGGCGCGGCGATACCCGATGCGGCAGGGTGAAGCACAATTACGCAACGCAATTGAGGGCGCCGCGCCTAATGCGACCGTGGAACGTGCCTCTGGAGGATTGGTCGTGCGGGGACGCGTGGAGGACCACGAGCAGATCGCCGCGGCACTGGACGGCACGGTGGAATCTCCCAGGCCGAATTCCTCGACGCTGGAGACCCGGTACACGATGACTGTGCGCAATGAGTCGCTAGCCCGGGTGATGGAGAGCCTGAGGCAGCGATTAGAGGTGAACTTCGAGATTGATTCAGAAGCATTGCAAAGGGCCAACATCTCCACCGAACAGTTGGTGAAGCTGGAAGTTCGCCAGGTGACGCTCGACGAGCTACTGACCGCGCTATTCAAACCAGTTGGCCTGGCGTTTCGGCGTGACGGCCGGACTGTGCACGTTCAACCGGCGAAGTAAGCGTGTGCGGTTAGTTTATCAAATTGAGAGTGGAAGTGGCGGCAATGGCCGGCGACGTGGCACAGACGTGGACGCGCCAGCAGTAGCTCCTGGATGGCATAGTTTGTGCTGACGCGCGTATCGACGTTTTTTAATCGCGCATGACGTAAGCCATAAGATCTGGTCCACTGATGGCTCCGCGGGTGTGTGTTTATAATGGAGTGTGGCAACAGGTGGCGCTCGGCGGGTCTGCACAGAGAGCAGTGTCTGTGCCACCGTAGAGAACTAACACGAACTGAATAGGTAATCGCGGCATGGGCGCAAGCAGAGTGAAGCCGCTTTCACGTCGGACGTTTTTGCGCGGCTTGGGCGTGAGCATGGCGCTGCCGATGCTTGATGCGATGGTGCCGGCGTTCGCACAGTCGGCCCAGGCAGCCGGACCGCAGCCGCGGATGGTGTTTCTGTACGTGCCTAATGGCGTCAATATCGCCAAATGGATGCCCGGCGGCGCAGGCGCGGCTTTCGAGCTCTCGCCGACGTTGAATGCCCTCGCGCGGCATCGCCGCAATTTGACCGTCCTTACCGGTCTGGGGCATCCTAACTCGCAGGGCGGGCACTCCGGCGCGGACACCTGGCTCACCGGCGCCGATCTGCACGGCGTGTCAGGCTACGACTATCGCAACAGCATTTCGGTCGATCAAATGGCGGCGGAAGCGGTAGGCCGGGAAACCCGCATCCCCTCCCTGGAACTCTCCAGCAGCGGCGGCACCGGCAAGCCAGGGCACTCGCACACGCTCTCCTTCAGCCGCGATGCGGTCCCGCTGCCGGCCGAGAGCCGCCCCCGTGCGGTCTTCCAGCGGCTGTTCGTCGACGATACCGGCGCATCGCGCCAGGCGCAAAAGCAGCGATTTGCCGACGACCAAAGCATCCTCGACGCCGTACTCGGTCAGGCCAATTCGTTGCAACGCAAGCTCGGCCCGCGCGACAAGCAGAAGATGGACGAGTACATGACCAGCGTGCGCGAGGTCGAACGGCGTGTTGAGCGGTTGGAGTCCTGGCTTGATGTACCCAAGCCGCAAGTCACTACCGACGGGCTTCAACTGGACGCCATGCCCGACAATCGTGGCGATCGCCAGACGTACTTCCGCACGATGCTCGACCTGATCGTGCTGGCGGTGCAAACCGATACAACGCGCGTGTGCACGTTTGAACTGGGGCGAGAAGCTGCCGGCGGAAACTACGATGAGCTGGGCCTGAAGGCGAATCATCACGAACTGTCGCACCACGGCGGCGATGCACAAATGCTCGACGGCCTGTTCAAGATTGACTGCTTCTTGCTGGACCAACTCGGGTACTTCGCGGATCGGCTGCAAGCGGCACAGGAAGGCGATGCGACGATGCTCGACCGTACGATGGTGCTGTACGGAAGCGGCATGAACAGCGGCGAAGGCGGTGGCCATTCGCCCAAGAACATCCCCACGCTGATGCTCGGCGGGCACGCCCTCGGTCTGAAGCTGGGCCAGCACCTCCAGTTCACAGATGGCCGGGTGCCGATGTCCAACCTGTTTGTCTCCATGCTGCAAAGCATGAGCCTGCCGATCGATCGATTCATGGACAGCACCGGCACGACGACGGGATTGATCTGATGCCTCGGCCCGCCTTGCTTGCGGCAGTGTGGTGCGGCGCGTGGATGGCGGCGGTGTACGCCTCCGCGCAATCCGATGATGCGGCGCAGCAGATTGACGCTGGTGCGGCGCGTGCGTTCTTCCGACAGCACTGCCTTAAGTGTCACGGCGAGCAAACCCAGGAGGCGAAACTGCGGCTGGATGGGCTCGCCGCCGATTTCGCCCGGGGCGAGGTGGCTGAGCGCTGGACGGAGGTGATGGACCGGCTGAACAGCGGCGAAATGCCTCCTCCGGAAGAACCGCAGCCGGATGCGCAGCGGGTCGTCGCGATTACCGAGTGGATCGCCAAGTCGCTTGCGCAGGCAGCGGCCGATCGGCAGAGCAGCGGCGGCGAGGCCGTGCTGCGGCGTTTGAATCGCGACGAGTACAACAACACGATCCGCGATCTGTTGGCCGTCGACTTCCGCCCGGGTGACACCTTTCCCGCCGATCCGCCGGCGCACGGCTTCGACAACGTCGGCGCGGCGCTGCAGATCTCGCCGCTGCTGATGGAGAAGTATCTGAAGGCGGCGCGGGAAATTGTCGATCAAGCGATTGCGACCGGCGAGCGGCCGCCGAGCTACTCATGGCACCTGGAAGTGGAGGAGGCCCATCGCTCGAACGTTTTTCCCGGCCGCCAGAGCGCGGGCGAGGACGAGCTGTGGGTGCCCGACCGCATCACGCTGGGCCATCGCTACATCATCAAGGGCAGCGGCCAGGAAGTGCGAGACGGTATGGTCGTGCACACCGGCTCCCAGGACGAATGGGGGAGCGGCTTCCGATGGTTCCGCGTGCCCAACACCGGCCGCTATCGCGTGCGTGTTCGAGCGGCGGCCCGGGTTCCGTCACGCCAGGAAGTGCTCGACTCGGTGCAGCGGATCATGCTGCAGCGAAATGTGGAACGCGATTGGAAGGACGACTCGGCCGCGGAGCAGGAGCGCAAGAAGGCGCAGTGGCTCGCCGATGAGTGGCCGCAAATCGCCGAGCACTTCCGCACCGATCCCATCTACGGCTACGGCGCTCCGCGGATGAAGGTCGCCACCGAGGGCCGTATCGTGCTGGGCGAGGTGAGCGTCGACGCGACGGTCGACGCGCCGCAGGTGTACGAGTTCGACTGCGAACTGACGCACAACCCGGCGGAGACACAAGGCATCGACATCACCAATAACTATCGGGTGCCACGACTGCTGGAGAACAACTGGTTTCTGCACCACCCGGACTTCGCCCGACCGGAGTTACTAGTCGATTGGGTCGAGCTGGAGGGCATCTACGCGGACGAGTGGCCGCCGGAAAGCCACTTGCGACTTTTTCCCTCGCCGCCGCCCGCTGGCAGTCGCGAGATCGACTACGCCCGAGAGGTGCTCGCGCGCTTTATGGGGCGGGCCTATCGCCGGCCGGTCGAACAGGTCGAGGTCGATTCGATGCTCTCGCTCTTCGGGCAAGTACGGCCGCACAAGGAGTCGTTCGAGGAAGCGATCAAAGTGCCGCTGACGGCGGTGCTCAGTTCGCCTCACTTTCTATTCCTCGTGGAGCCGGCCACCGCCGAGGGGCCGCAGTCGCTAAGTGACTACCAGATCGCCAGCCGGCTGTCGTACTTCCTGTGGAGCAGCATGCCGGACGACGCCCTGTTCACCCTGGCGGCCGAGGGCAAGCTGTCCGCGACCGACGCGCTCCGCAAGCAAGTTGACCGCATGCTGGCCGATCCGCGCAGCGGTGCGCTGGTCCGCAACTTCGCCGGGCAATGGCTGGGGCTGCGAGAAGTGGGGTCCAACCCGCCCGTCGAGAGCCTCTTCCCGCGATACGACTCGCACCTGGAGGAATCGATGGTGCGAGAGAGCGAGGCCTTCTTCGCCGAGATTTTGCAGCACGACCTCAGTGTCATGAATCTGATCCAGTCCGACTTCGCAATGCTCAACGAGCGGCTAGCCCGCTTCTACGGGATTCCCGAAGTGCGAGGCGATCGCTTTCGCCGCGTCGACTTGCCCGAGGGCGCGCGCCGCGGTGGCGTGCTGACGCAGGCCAGCGTGCTGACGCTCACCTCCAATGGCACGCGCACCTCGCCGGTCGTGCGGGGCGTGTGGATTCTGGAGAACCTGCTGGGCGATCCGCCCCCGCCTCCGCCACCAGACGCAGGTGATCTGGCGCCAAGCGTGCCGGGCATCGACAAGGCCACGGTGCGCGATCGGCTCGAAGCGCACCGCCGCATTCCGCAGTGTGCCAGTTGTCATCAGAAGATCGACCCGCTGGGCTTCGCCTTGGAAAACTTCGATGCCCACGGTCGGTGGCGGGATCAATACGGCTTCGGCTACGAAGGCCGGGTGCATGGCGACGATCCGGTGGTCGACGCCAGTGGCCGCCTGCCGGACGGCCGGCGGTTGGATGGAGTCGAAAGTCTGCAAGCAGTTCTGCTCGCCGACGAGGACCGCTTCTTGGCCTGCCTGACCGAGAAGATGATGATCTACGCGTTGGGCCGCGGCCTCGAAGCGCGCGACCGCCCGCTGCGCGACAAGCTGGTCGCCGACATGAAGGCCGACGGCTACACGCTGCGGAGCCTTATCAAGAGTATCGTCACGAGCGAAGCGTTCTTGACGAAGTGAGCGGTATGTGGCGCCGGGCGACACAGATATTGCTGTCTGTGCATGAGCAGCTCTATCGAAAAATGGGACTGGCTCGTTGCATAGCGAGGCCAACATCTCCTGACACCGGCCGGGTCATCGTGCCTGTCCCCCTTTTCACAGCCCCGCGAGAGTCGCACGCGCGGTGAATCCGAGGGCGCCGCAGAAAGGGGGACAGGCAGCGCGACACTACGCAATGCGAGAGGTAAATCGGCATCAAGCGCGGAGCCAGTCCCCTTTTCTGCTCCGGCGTATTCGAGCTTTCAGACCGCATAGAAGCGGATGCTCCACCGACGCTCAACGCAAAAGCTTCGCCAGTTCATCGTGGATCGACTTCTCGATCTTGCCCTTGAACATCATGGCGGCGAAGGGGATCTCGCCGTTCATCTTCACCTCGGGCGTGTCGGCGACCAAGTCGCCCTTGATCGTGAAGCCGAAGGTCGTAAAGCGGAAGTGCAGCACGTTCCCCTCCCACGACTGCTCCAGGTCGCTGACCTGGTCGCCATAGTCCTTTTTCACTCTCTCGGTGAAGTGTGATAGCCGCTCGACGGCCTGCTCCTGGGTGAGCTGGTGGGGGACGGTAACGGAGAATTTGGGCATGCTGATCCTCAATTTTGCCGATTCGGGCGAAATATTATGAAACCTTCGCACCGGAACGAGCGTATGGTCCGATAGCGGGGATGGTACGTGTCAAGCGGTGAGGCGGTCCCGTCGACTGCCACGGCGGCTCTATTCGGGGCGGTTGTTGGGTCGCCGCCGATTGCCGGTTTTTCCAAGTGTAACACACGCCTCTGCCGAAGAAACGAGCCCGCCGCGCGGCGGCAGCGGGCCGCCCTTATCTCCTCCCCGGGCGGGGCCTATAATTGGCACACGTGGGCAATTTGTGCCGGGTGGGTACCCAAGTCCGCGTTCCCGTGCGGCGACCCAGGAGCGATTTGCAGATGAAGCGTCAATATCGGGGAGTGGCGATCGGAGCAGTAGTCGTGCTGATGGCAGCGCTGTCGGCGGCGGCTGGAGTCTACTCGCTGATGTTCCGACTGCCGTCCCCCGCCGAGGCCGACGTCGAGGGCCTCTTTCGCTGGCTGGTCACGCGCGATTTGGCGGATGAATCGTCCGAGATTCGCCGGCAACTCATCGCGCGGCTGGAGCCCGAGCTAGATCGGGGCATCGAGTTGAGCAGCGTGGAAGATCGGCTCGATCGAGAACAGCTGGCACAGTTCGAGAAGAACATCGATCGGCTGTTGGCCGACTGGTACGTTACCCAGTGCCAGACGTACTTTGCCACGCCCACCGACCAGCGCCGGCAACATCTAGATGCCCTGCTCGACCGCGTGTCGGCCTGGAACGTCAGCGAGCTGCTGGCCCAATTCGAAGCGGTCAGTGACACGCGGGCCGCGCCGAAACAGAACCCGCTGCTTCAGCTTTCCCAGCGGATGAATTCATGGAATGCCGAGGCCGCGCCGGAGCAGCAGGCGGCACTGAAAAAGTTTCAGGCCGATCTGCAAGCCCGGGCGCTGTGGCGCTCGGTGTCCGGCACCGTGGGCCGGTGGATGTCGCTTAAGTAGGCGCGCGTGCGGCGCCGTCGGCTCACTAGCGCCCAGCGCTACCGCGACGCCGGCATAGCACCGCAACCTCGCCAGCTTCTGAGCAGCGCTGCTCAAGGCCAGACTACCGCAGCGTCTCCTCGTCGTAATCAGTGCGATCGTGCACGTGCCACAAGGGCAGGCCTTCTTGAATACGCCGGGCGAGGATTTGAAGCTTCTCTCCCGTTCCCGGCATGGCCGTAGTCGAATCGAACTGTTCGTCATCGACGTCGTCAGGCTCGAAATCCCACAGCCCCATTCTGATGGCGTCCAGCACGGAGTTTGGCACTGTAGTTCTCCATTCTTCCAGGACGATTTGAACCCACCGGACGAGAAACCGGTGCGCGCCAGAAGACTCGCGAACCACTCCGGCTCCCCTGCCGGATCATCCTTTGCGTCGCAAGTAAGCCAAAGAGTATGGCGGCTCTCGATGAAATGTCAAGCAATTCTTAAAAGGCTCCGCCGGCGCAGGATATACGGGCGGGCGGTGGCGTGGCATGGCAAGTATTCACCACGCATGTTCCCGCGAAACAGCCTCGTTGCACGTGTCGCACGTTGCGCGCAGCGCGTGGGCCAGCGCCCGAACCCGCTGCTCGCAGATCTGCGATTGCCGGCCCGCGCGACACACTGCGCCGCGGACCGCAACGAGATCGGGCGCAAGCGCAACGGCGAGGGAAATTGATTCGGCGGCTAACGATCCGGCCAATACCAGCCGGCTGCCGTGTTCGCGAACGCTCTGGCAGAACTCGCCCAACTGGGGCGCCGGCCACGCGTTGAAAAGAGACGCACCGTGCTTGAAGTAGGTATCGATCAGCACGGTTTTGCAGCCGATCACCCGGGCCTCTTTTAGCACCTCCCACGGCGCCGGCGCTCCGGCCGCCTGCCAGTCGGCGTACACCACCGCGACCGGCGCAGCCGGCGCGTGAAGCCTGCAAGCCTGACGCCACCGCCGCGGCCAGTCGTGCAGTCCAATACTGCGAGCCAGGCCGATCTTGGCGTGCGAAATTCCCGGCGGCAACTTGTGTAGTTCCGACGGAGATAGATCGTCCAGTTCGCCCAGCGCTGCGCTGACCGGACATCGTCCGTCGACCGCAGCGAGCACTTCGCGCACCACGTCCGACTCGGCCGCGCCCAAGGCACCGCGGGCGGGCTCCTTCACGTCGATCCAGTCCGCGCCGCCGGCCAAGGCGGCACCGGCCTCCTCGGCATTGCGCACGCTAACCATTAGCGACACTCGGTGCGCGCTCACTTCGTCGATGCTCCCTTTTTGGCGGCAGCCAGTCGTTGATTCAATCGCCGCACCGTTTTCTCATCGAGCGGCTCGCACCACGTGCCGCGAATGGTGACGTAGCTGTCGCACCAGTTGCCCAGCGACGGATTGACCTCGACGTGCGACCACGATTCGTCGCGGGGCGATAATCTCGCGACGACTGTGACAGTCTGCGGTCCGTCGGTATGGTCGGGCGACGGCACGGCCGCCCCCTGCCCCATCAGAAAACCCTCAACCACGTCCAGTGGCACGGCCACCGGCCCCCCCGACCGCAGGAAGAACAGCACGTGCCCGTTGCGATAGGCGATCCGCGGTCGCGTCAGTTGCCACGCGAGACCGGCGAGCAGGAGTACACCGAGAACGAGCAGCCCCCAGCCGGTGATCGTCCACCCTGTGGCGGTGGCACCGGGAATGACCTCCAGGACCAGCAGCAGGCCGAGCAGCGCGGCAATTGCCGGGGCGGACATGCCGAACAACAGGGCCCGGCGGTTCGGTTTCAGCCACGTCTCTTGCATGCTGAGCGTCAATGCGAGGAATGGATCAAGCGGCCAATGTACCGTCTTGGGCGTCGTTTGCGCAGGCCGCCGGGCTAGTCGTTGCGAGAATTCGCGGATCGTAACGGTTGTAAGAGTGCTTCCGCGGGAAGTGCCACACAGGCCGGCATCTCGCCGGCGGCCTGTGCCCCTTGTCGGCTCGCGGCTATAACCTAAAGTTTCACGTTGGCGGCGATTTGCGGCGCTACATCCGCGCCGCCGATTCCACGAATATCCTTCCGTGAGTCTGCCGGCACCGTCAACGCCCGCCAAGCGTGCCGCAGCAGGTGCTAGGATCGGGCGCGAAACCGCGCGTCGCATCAAGCACGTTTCACGCGAGGTGATGGATTACCCGAACGTCGATTCAGCCAGTCGAACACCGCCATGATGAGCGAGCACTCTTCCTACGGCTCCGGCCGGAGCGTCTGCTGGGCCATTTTTTGCATCGCCGCCTTGTACGTGGCAGCGTTGGCAGTGGGGCTTCCGCAAGAGGGGACGGCCCGCATTGTGGCGGCCGCCCATCACGACGAGCCGGCCGGTGAAGCGGAACACGCCGAGACAGCGCCAGAGGCAACGGAAGCAGAACTGGCCGGCCCCGAACCAAGTGAACCTGAAACCGTCGAACATCATACCCCAGCGGCAGCTCCACCGGTGTGGACCGTGCTGCCGTTTGTGCTGTTGCTCGGGGCCATTGCCCTCTTTCCGCTCATCCCAGCCACCGCGCACTGGTGGGAGTCGAACCTGCACCGGGTCTACGTCGCCGCTGGGCTCGGCCTGGTGACGCTGCTCTACTTCGCATTTTTCCACCATGCGCCGATCGAAGGGCATTGGCCTGCGCATCACGCCGTTGCGCCGACGTCGACTGGCCCCCAGTGGCAGTTTGTCAGGACGGTCTTCGAGAATGCCATCTTCCATGAATACGTGCCGTTCATCGTGCTCTTGTTCAGCTTGTACACGATCAGCGGCGGCGTCCGCATCGAAGGCGACCTGCGCGCCAACCCGATGACCAACGCCACGTTTATTGCCGTGGGCGGGCTGTTGGCGAGTTTCGTCGGCACCACCGGGGCGGCGATGCTACTCATCCGCCCCTTGCTGGAGACCAACCGAGAGCGGAAGCACGTACAGCACACGGTGGTGTTCTTCATCTTCATCGTCTGCAATTGCGGTGGCTGCCTGCTGCCGATCGGCGACCCGCCGCTGTTCTTAGGCTACTTGCGCGGCGTGCCGTTTCTGTGGACGCTGAACCTGTGGGAGCCCTGGCTGTGGACCAACGGTCTGCTGCTGGCGATCTACTGCGCACTGGACCAGTTCGTGTTCTATCCGCGGGAACGACTGGCCGACATCCAGCGCGACATCCAGCAGGTTCGGCGGCTGAAGATCCAGGGGCTGGCGATGAATGGCTTGCTGCTGATCGGCGTTATTTTTTCGGTGGCGCTGCTCGATCCGAGCAAGACATTCCCGGGCACCAGTTGGCACCCGTGGCTTTATTTGCGGGAGATCGTCCAACTTCTGCTGGTGGGCGCTTCGCTATGGTTGGGGTCACGGGCCGTGCGGCAGGCGAACCGGTTCAACTATCACGCCATCGTCGAGGTGGCGGCCCTGTTTTGCGGAATCTTCATCTGCATGCAACCGGCGTTAATGATCTTGAACGTCGCGGGACCGCGCCTCAAAGAGATGGGCATGGACAACGCCATGGCTTTCTTCTGGACGACAGGGGGGCTTTCGGCGATTCTCGATAATGCGCCGACGTACGTCGTGTTCTTTGAGACTGCCCGATCGAGCGTGCCACCGGGAGTGGATACTGTGGCCGGTGTGGCCGTCACACAACTGGTAGCCATCAGCCTCGGAGCCGTATTCATGGGCGCGATGACGTACATCGGCAATGGGCCGAACTTCATGGTCCGCGCGATCGCCGAGACCGAAGGCGTTCGGATGCCGAGCTTCTTCGGCTACATCCTCTTCTATAGTGTGCCCATACTTCTACCGGTGCTGGGATTCGTCACTTGGCGGTTTCTGATGTAGCCGGCTTCCTGAAAAGCCCCGGCGGAGATGCGGAGTCTTCCAGACATCCCTCGCTGTGCTGAATCGGCCACACGATTCGAAAGGCGACGCGCTGCCTACCGCTTCACTTCGCCGGGTGGGCCGTAGTTCTTCGCGGCGTCGTCCAGGACCAGCACCCAGTCAAGATACTCGCCTGGGTTGGGCGGTTCGAACTCGTGCTCGCCATCGCTCTCAAACTCGCCGATACGCGTGGCTTCTCCGTTGCGAGGGTTGTACCACCAGGCAATTACCTTCGGGCCACCAATGGCGTCCATACGAACGGAGAACGACCTCCCCACCGCGGTGTAAACCATCGCATACGTGCCGTCCCGGTCGCGCGTGCCGACCATCCGCAGCACGCCGGCTCCCGGTACGGCTGTCGCCACTCGGTGCGGAACGATGAACGAGTCGTCCGGAATGCGCGTCAAAAACGGCCGCGACTCGATCAGCGTGCGGCCGAACTGCATCTGGCCCGCCCCCGGTTGATCGATGGCCTCCGACCAGGGCATTAAGGGGCCGTTGATGGGGTTTCGCCCCGGCTGCCACATTTGCCAAACCGAGTGGTGGCCGTAGGTGTGACCGAATGCGCCGCTAAACAGGTTCCAGTACAGCGGCCGGCGGACGTCGGCGCTGATCGAGTGGCCGTTTTCCTCGGCGCGAAATGCGATCGGATGATCCTCGTAGATCGGCTCGCCGTCGATCACCGGCTTGGTCGGCTCGCGATTGTAGTCTTCTCGCGTCTTGTGTCCCAGAAACTGCACACTGTGACCGTTCTGCCGCATGTTGAAGTCGAGCCAGTCGGCCTCGTGAAACCACTCGGCTGATCCGCGCCCGCCGGTCGGATGGAAGGTGATCAAATTCCGCCCGCCGTCGCCCTCGCGCAGCCCGCGTGCCATAGCGGCGACGATCTCGCGGTGGCCATCGCTTTCGATGGGCCGATCCCCTCCGAGGATCCAGATGATCGGCCTGTCCGCGTAGCGCTTGCCGAGCCACTGCCCGTACACCCGGGCGTTTTCCGGCGTGAACGCCTCCGGGCCGACGCCCCACTTTTTGTTCCACTTGTCGCCCCAGGTGGGCAGCATGCCGATCACCAGCCCCAGCGACTCGGCCTTATTCACGATGAAGTCGACGTGGTCCCAGTAGTCGTTGTTCGGGCCGTCCTGGGTGGCCGGCCGCGCCGGGTCGTTTTCGATCAGCGGTCGGTGACCGTACGGGTTGGGATCGTTCAGACCATCGATTTCCGCTAGTGCCACCGCCTGGATGACTGTGAAGCCCTTGTCCGCCCGATCGGTGAGATAGCGCTCGGCCTCCTCCCGGTTGAGCCGATGGAACAGTTCCCAGGCGGTGTCGCCCAGGTAGACAAACGGGCTTCCGTCGGCGTGGACGAGGAACCGCCGGTTGTCGCTCACTTTGAGCCACGGGTTCGCCGCGGGCGCTGGGGACGGCACGAGCAGCACGACGCAAACGAAGGACCACAACAAGGTTCGGAAATTAGCGCAAGAGAAAATCATTGCGTGTCGCTCCTGTGCGCAGCGCCTGTCTTGCCATGATTTACT
The DNA here is from genome assembly GCA_040880125.1 of Pirellulales bacterium. Lineage (GTDB taxonomy): Bacteria > Planctomycetota > Planctomycetia > Pirellulales > JBBDJB01 > JBBDJB01. The sequence continues at coordinate 41,454 of JBBDJB010000041.1, forward strand.
AGACTACTCGGCTCGATCGAGCGAACTCCGTTGTAACCGCTGGCGAGGTCGGCAGCAATTGTCGGCCTCCGGCGAGCGGGAGATCGGCGGTACGGGCGCCTGCGTCGAGGTGTCGCCAGCGGCGGCAGGTTGTCGCTGAAAGTGCATCGTAGCGGCAATTCGTAGCGGTCCGGAAACGGTAAGCCGAGTCTGTCGCTGGGAAATTGGTGCGGCTGAGGCGATCGATCCAGGGCTTTCGCAGATATGGCGCGCCGCTTGCAGATCGGCACGTGCGAACACTGCGGCCCGGGGTAGCGGCGCTTCCCCCGCGGGCGGAAGCGACGGAGGCGGCGATTCAGACGAGAAGCGGGGAGATACTGTTCGCATTTCAGCCCGCACACCGGTAGATTGTTACCGAAAGACCAGGACCCAAGTTCCCGAACGAGTACGTCAACTGAGGAGGAAAACATGCTTCGCCGGACTATCGCCACTCTAGTGGCCGCCGCCACCATGGTGTCGGCACCCGCCTTCGCCCAGGTGTGCGGGGCCTGTGCCGCCTGCGCCACGTCGGCCCCGTGCGGGCCGCCGGCCCCTTGCGCACCGCACTATGTCGAACGGACTGTAATGGTGCCCGAGTGGAGCACCGAAACTCGCGTAGTGAATGTTACGCAGTATCGCACCGAGCAGCGTCAGCGAACGGTTACCGTTCAGCGGCCGGTGTACGAACAACAGGAGCAGACGCGGACTTTCACCGTCAACGTCCCGCAACGCCGCACCCGGACCGTTTCCTTCACCGTTCAAAAGCCGGTCTACGAGACGCAGACGCAAGAGTACACGGTACAGGTACCGGAGTGGAACGAAGTCGAACAAGAGTTCACCGTGCGGGTACCCTACACCGAGCAGGTCCAGCACAACTATCAGGTGAGCGTGCCGAATTGGAAGAACGTCGAGCAGACGTACACCGTTATGGTGCCCCACCACGAGACGCGGCAAGCCACACGAGTGGTCCAGCGATGCGTGCCGGAGACGACGACGCGAACGATCACTTGCGACCAGGGCCACTGGGATACGCAGTACGCAGAAGTGCCTTGCCAGCACTACGCCTCCGCCTGCGGCGGATGCGGCGTGGCCACGCACACGGTCTGCCAGCGCGTCTGGGTGCCGAACGTCGTGACCCAGGAAGTTCCCGTCACTAATTACCGGATGGTGAGCGAGGAAGTGCCGTACGAATACACTCACACCGTAATGCGTCCCGAGCAGCGATCGCGCACGGTACAGGTTTGCGAGTACACGACTGAACAGCGCACCAAGTCGGTTCCGGTGACGCGCTTCCGTCCCGAAACGCGCACGCGCACGGTCCAGCAGTGTAACTACCGCACCGAGACGCGCACCCGGCAGTATCAGACGCGCCGCATGATGGCCGAACAGCGTGAGCGGGAAGTCGAGTACACGGTGTGCGTACCCGAACAGCGCGAGCAAACATACAACGTGACCGTCTGCCGGATCGTGCCGGAAGAACGGACGATCACGGAGAACGTGTGCGTGCCGGTGCAAACGCAGCGCGAGATCCAGGTGCCGGTCTGCCGGATGGTCCAAAAGACGGTAACCGAAGCCTGCCATTGTGGTGGCGGCTACGCTAGCTACTAAGCGTATGCGGTGACAAAAAACCAGCCGATTGAACCCCGCCGGGTGCCGTACAAGTGTGCGGCGCCCGGCTTTTTTGTCGGCGTGGCGGTCAAGGACTAAGCCCGCGATAGCCGCAGGTTACTGCACCGGCTCGCCGCCGGCGCGGGTGAACAGGGCCTTGAGCACACTAGGATCGGTGGTCTGTGGGTGAAAGTGCCCCGATCCCTCGCAGTGGACGCAGGTAAAGCCCGGCCCGTGAATGCCGAAGCCGAGACCCTCTAGTGGATTCTCCAAATCCAACTCGAGATCATCCGGTTTGGTCCAGATCACGGCGTTCTCCGGCGCCACCTCCACGATCAGTATCGTCTGCCTGGCACCATCATGGATGTCGGAGTACTTAATGTCCTGATCCCCAGGAAATGCCGAGTCGGGATGCCGCAACACCTGGTAAGTGGTCTTGCCTTCACTGGTGGCGCCCACGACTGGGCAGGCGTAGAACTTCGGCATCCGCGGGATCAGCTTACGGTTGTGCTCACTCTCCCACGGCTCGTCCAGATGGAACTCGCCGTAGAGAGCATCTTCGTCAATAAAGGGGAGGATATGCACCCGCCAACTGAGCAGCGGCTTGCCGTCCTCACCACGGTTGGCCGGACGAGGGAAGACGCCGTAGCGCGATTCGTGATTGACCATGCCCAACGCGAGTTGCTTCAGATTATTGGTGCAAATGGTGCGCTGTGCCGCCGCTCGGGCTGCGGCAACCGGCTCAGCAAAGGCTTGCAGCACTTGCTGCTGGCGCTGCAAATCCCAAGTCATGACCAGACGCTCGTCTTGTACTTCCGGGGTGAGCGCTTCGATGAGCATGTTCAATTGAGGGCCCTGCCGGACCTGGTTCAACGTCTCCAGTTCGGCGGCAGTTGGTTTGGCGAAGCCAGGCACTCTCAGTTCAGCCCCACGAATCTTTGCGCCCAGCGCTTTTAAGCCTACGGCCCACAGCTCCTGTAGACGCTGGGCCGCTTCGGGACTCTGCGACTGAACGATTAGCTGAATCTCCGGCTCGGGCTGCAGCTTGATTCCGGCGGCAGCCCAACGTATCCCCTCAGCAATACGCTCGCCCGGCTGATCGACGTTCGGCAGCGGGAGTCCGCCCAGCATCTCCCGTACGACGCGCCGCTGGTCTTCGGTGGGAAGGAGTGCCGCCCGAACGGGCGCACCCGACACCGCGGCGAGCGCCGCTTCCAGGTTGGGAAGTTCATGCGGCTCGAGCACACGCAATCGCTCCAGTGTTTGCGACTGGGCCGCCACGATGGCACCACCGACCTGCTGGCTGGTATCGAATCCAAAAGCGGACGGCGCGCTTCCGTCTTGACGGCTGGCCGGACCTTGTGCGGTTCCCGAATAAAGCAAACCTGCGATCGCCCGGGCGTTGCTGTCGCCGGCAAGCGGCACGACCACAAACGGCTGCGCCCCCTGTGCCAAATCGCTGATACTGATGACAACGAAAAACTCTCGCGCCCCGGCCATTCGCATCCCCTCCAGCCAGGCGAAGAATTTCCCCTGTCCCTGCCACGTTTCCTCCGGCACCGGGATCGAAGCGCCCGAGAGTAGTTCCTTCGCGTATTCCAGTAAATCGGCAGCTTCGAGCTGTTGCAAATCGACGTGCACCACGGCCACAGTCTGCGAGTCGAGATACGGTGCGATGGTCGCGGCGAGGTCTTGCTGATCTTGTGCCCAGACTGTGCTGGGGGTAGCGGCCGCAGTAACGAGGGCGACCAGTAAAAAGACTTTGTTGGTGCGGTGTAACACGGATTATCTCCTGTCGGTCCGAATGTGGAGTTTTATAACAAACGCGCGGCGGCAAGATGTCCTTGCAATCAACGGCCACACCCACGCGCCTAATTCTTCTCGATGACGATTTCGTACCGCTTGGCGTTGGCTCCGTTCACCGGCGGCAAATCTAGAATCGCCTTGCCGGCTTCCACGCGATACGGGAACAGCTCTCCGGTCGCTGGGTTGGGCGGGATGGGCGCATCGGTGATCGCGCCGAGCGACTCCGGCAGCGCGCCATGCTTCGCGGCGTGCAACCGAATTGCCTCCACGGCCTGGATTCCGACCAGATCCCGATCGAACCGTGCGTGGGCGGCCATGGCCTTATTGACGGCGGGAAGCAACAACATCGCGATTGGATACGCCGGGCCGGAGTGGAGCGTCCTCGCTAAGGGACTTCCCTGGGTCAACTCGTGTTGAGCCCTGTCCATGCCGTCCTTCGCCAACCAGTACGGCAGTCCGTACCACTTCGCATGCTCATCGCTGATTTTCTCGTAGGCAAGCTTTGCGTGGATAGCCACGACCTGCCCCGCCGGCATCGCTTCTACGCGCGCCGGCGAATAGCCTCGTTCGATTAGTTGTTTCTTGGCGTTTGGATATACGAGCATTACCATGCCCATGCCGCCCAGTCGCTTTGAAAGCTGCCAGGGAAACCCCTTGGACCGCGAACCCGAAACGGGAGCTAAGAGGTTGAAATCCTCAAACATATTGGCATACACCTCCGCCCACTGTGCCGCACCACGCTCCGATGTCTCGGGGTCCTGGAGGAACGGGAAGACTCGAAATCCGATCCCCATTTCGTAGCGCAGTGCCGGCTGCAAATCGACCAGTGGGCGATCGATATGCGTCAGCGCCCAATACATGTTGGGCGAACCGGGCGTGTCGATCAGGTCGGTCAGCGCCTGGTTCATGATGGATGAGATTGCCATGCCGACCAGCCCGTTAATCAAAAGCGGCTCCTTGCCCACGTCCTGGGCCAGCCGATATCCGATCTGCATCGTGCGGACGGCGTCGTCGAACTGGCCGTCGGCGATCTGCAGCCGGGATTTCGCCTGCAACACGCGGGCGAGCGTGCGTAATGGCTGTAGTTCCTGCAGCCGGAAGCTGATCACGTCCGGCCCCTCGAGCTGGTGAATCTCCAGGCTCCATTCGCAATCTCGCCGTGTGGACGCCGTATGCAATTCCCCCAGCGCGGAGTGGTAATGGGGGAGCACGGCGCGGATCTCGTCTTTGGGGAGTTGCTCAATCGGAATGTCCGCCCACTTTTGGAGCATTTCGGGGTACTGGCTGGACTGATCGTTATTCGACGGCATGGCCAGAATGGCGCGATAATAAAATGTCGCTGCGTTGCCCTCGGTCAGGTTCATGCCCGGCGGCAGCAGCTTGTACTTCAGGGCCGGCACCGGCTCGCCGGCCGGTGTCAGAGTGAGCGAGATGACTTCCGTTTCCGGCTCCGTTGACTGCGCCCCGGAAGCGGCATCTTGAAAGGCGAAGGCTGGATCCCCGCCGGCCAAAAGCACGATCGTCGCCAGCAGCAGAGGGAAATGGAAAGTCGGCTTCATCGGTAAGGCTCCGTTAGAATATCAGTGAGTGTCACTCATCGGTGGCACAGACATTCCTGTCTGTGCAGTCGGATTACTGCGGCACAACTACGTGTGGGCTTCGCCTGCCGGCAAACTCTCCACGCCCGACTGCGGATCCCCTTCGGCCGGCTCCGTCTGCGGCTGCACCTCGACCGGCTCTTCGCCCAGGGCGCTGGTCAGTTCCCAATAGGTCGGCTGCGGACCGCCGGAGGCGCGATGCGTCTGCCCCATTGCCTCGGTGCCCATTCGCAGCGCCACATTACGCAAGTGGATATAGCCTGCCTCGGAGGCCCTGACGGACGGAAACGCCAAGTAGCCCCCACGCGCCAACGTCGAGTCCGGCAGGTCGTCGGCTACCGGCGGAGCCGGCGGTTCGGCCGTAGACTCGATCGGCGACTGCCGCGGAGAGTTGACTTTTGCAATCGCGTTGTCTTGGGATGCCGCCGAAGAGTCGCGGACCGTTTGCGCACCGCGCTCCGGCATGTCCCGCATGGCAACGCCCGACCGATTCCCCAGGACCAGCATCATCGCCAGCAATACGGAGACCGCTGTCATCACGCCGGTGGCGGACGGCCACACCCAGGCGGCGACGCCGCCGGTGCCTAGATCATTTTCCGCCGCCGCGCGGCCGGCCAGATACATCAATTGATCGCGATTCAGGCGGCTCGCCCGGGGCGAGAGCGCCGCCAGTTGCCGCTCCAGCTCGTTCAGTTGGCCGGGGATTTCGTATGGTTCGGACATGGGATTCCCATTTGATCTCGCAGTTCGGCCAGTCCTTCGACATATCGCCGATAGGCGCTGGCGGTCGAAATTTTTACAACGCGTCCGATCTGTTCGTACGTCAGCCCACCCCACAGCCGGGCGACGATCACTTCCCGATAGCGGCCGTCGATCTTCGACAGGGCCGCGGTTACTTCCTTCGCGTCCAGCCGAGCGCCCGGAGACGCTTCAAACCAGCAAGACGTCTCACGGGCGACCGTTGCCTCACGATTACGGCGCCGCTGGTTGGCTCGGGCGAGGCTGATCGCCCTGTTTCGCACGACGCGGTACAGCCACGCCACGCAGTCGTCCGGCTGGTGCCGCTGGCGAATTAGCTGCACAAGCGCATCCTGCACACAGTCCTCCGGCGCGCTAGTCCACTGGGCCGCGTATAGCTCCAGGGCCGCGGCATGACGGTCGACCAGTTCGCGCAATTCGTTCGGGTGCATGCCGCCGCAGGGGCTTCGGCCAGGGGTTACATAAGACAAGACGCCACGGCCGTGAGAACATTTCGCGGCAATGCTCCAGAATAGCTGGAAGCTGCGGGGAAATCGCGAAAAACCGGGTAGCTCCGCTTGGGACAAAGGGTGCTACCCGTTGTGCGAGGAGCGAATTGCAGGCGTCCGAGAGATTTGCGGCCGTGTGCCGGCGCCTCTTGCCGCTGCGCGGCACCGGTTGGGGCAACCGGTGCTACCGCTTGTGCGCTGCCCCCGCTACAGCTCCTTGCCTTCCAACTCCGAGATCGCCTTCCGCAGGTCTTCCGGCACGGGGTGCGGCTTGCCGGCCGTGTAGTCGAAAACCACGACGGTCGACTCGCCTTCGGCCGCCAGACGCTGCTGCGACTGGCTGACCAGCCGATGCTCCATCGTCATGCTGGATCGTCCGATCCGGGTGATCCGCGCCCCAATATGCACGGAGTCCGGGAAGTTGAGCTGCTGGCGATAGTCGCAGCGGATGGCGGCCAGGATCGGGCCGATCTTCGGCCGCGCGGAGGTTCCGGAGAACTTGAGCCGCGATAAATACGCGATCCGCGACGATTCGAACCAGCGGAAGTGAATCACGTTGTTGACGTGCCCGAACGCGTCCTGATCGCCCCATTGGACGGGCAGTTCGATGACGACGGGAAACTCGCGGAGCAGGTCGGCGATTTCGGGCATGGGCGCGATCCGGTTGGCTGGAGTTGATGCGGTATTCTAACGCGCGGCCCGCGTTTGCGAGGGGGGCGTAGCGGGTTGCGAGGCGGCGCCGGCGGGCGGATAATGTGGCAAACCCGCGAACACTAAGCGAGAAGGATGCGAAGAATGCCCAAGCTGACGGTTGAAGGCATCGACCAGGTCGAGGTACCGGAGGGAAAGCGGCTGGTGCTGGCGTTGGAGGACGAGGCCGGCGTGGACCAGTTGCACGCATGCGGTGGTAACGCCCGGTGCACAACTTGCCGGGTTGAGTTCGTCGACGGCGAACCGGATCGGATGACGGTGGCCGAGCGCGACGTGCTGGCGGCGCGCGGAATCTCCGGGGTGCGCTTGAGCTGCCAGATCGTGTGCGACCACGACATGACCGTCCGCGCGATCAGCCGCTTAGAAGGCAGCGGCAGGGCTGACGCCGGCGGACGTCCCGACGACGTGATTCAACCCCAGCCCGTCGAATGGATCGAGAAATCTTAAAACGCTCATGGCGGATGATTCGTATGAGGAATATACACGCTCGGTTACGCCCTCTCTCCGGCCCTCTCCCAGTGGGAGAGGGAGATATAGGGTGGCGCAGACATTCCTGTCTGTGCGTACCGTCCGTCCTGGCCCGCACGTGCCGCATGCTGTTGCTGGCCGGGTTCATCCCGATTGCGATCGTTGCCGGTCCGGCCTTCGCACAGGGCGATTCAACTCTTAAACAATCGTCCCCGGCGGACTCCACGCAGAGCAACGGTGACGAAGCGGTCGACGCGAAGTCGCGCGAAGAGCGCCTCTTTGCCGCGGCACGTGGCGGAGATGTTCAGCAGGTCAAGACGCTCCTCTCCGAAGGCGTCGATGTCAACGCCGAGACCAACTACGGCGCGACGGCTCTGTCGTTTGCCTGCGACCGCGGACATGCGGAGGTCGCGCGGCTGCTGCTGGCGGCCGGTGCGAAGCTAAATGTCCGCGATACGTTTTACAGGGCAACGCCGCTGGATTGGGCCGCCTCGGGCGGTCATGCCCAGATCGTGGCGATGTTGCTCGAGCAGGGCGCCGAGGGCGCACGGGGAGCGTTGCACGCCGCCGCGCGTGGCGGTGATCGTGACGTTGTCGATGCCGTATTACAGAACGCCCGCCTGGACTTGGATGACATCCGGTACGCCCAATCGCTTGCGTCCACGTTCGGACACCCGGAGGTGGCGCAGCGGTTGGATGCGGCTAACGTGGGCGGGCCGCCCGCGCCGGATGTCGTCCCGCCGGAAACGCTTTCCGCCTATCTCGGCACTTACCGCAGCGAGGACGGTGACGTCTACGAGGTCGAGCATCACTACGGCCGGCTCGTATTACGCCCGCCGGTTTACGCGCCGCTATTCTATCGGCCGCGCGACGCGCGGACTTTCGCCAGCGGCGATAACACGGTTCGCTTCGAGCGCGACGGCGACGCGGTGACCGGTTTTGTACGAACTAACGACGATCAGGAGAGCCGCTTCGCCCGCATCACCGCGGCTGAAGCTTTGGAATTGAGGGCTGCTGCTCCCGCAGCCGAGCGTGCAGTAACCACGCAAGATGACGCGTTCACCACCGGCAACTGGCCAACCTTCCGCGGCCCCGGCGCGCGGGGCATCGCCGAAGCGCAGTCGCCTCCGGTCAAGTGGGACGTCCCCAGCGGCGCGAACGTCCGCTGGAAGACGCCCATCCCGGGCTTGGCGAATTCCAGCCCCATCGTCTGGGAGGATAAGGTCTTCGTCACCACGGCGATCAGCTCAGCGGGCGATGACGACGTGAGGCCCGGCATTTACGGAGACGTGGCCTCCGTCGAAGACGACTCGGTGCACATGTGGAAGTTGTACTGTCTCGATAAAGAGACGGGTGAAATCGCCTGGGAGAGGACCGCGCACGAAGGTGTGCCCGACGTAAAGCGGCACCCCAAGTCGACGCAAGCCAACTGCACACCCGTCACCGACGGACAGCACGTGGTGGCGCTGTTCAACTTCGGCGGACTTTTGTGCTACGACACCGACGGCCGACTGCTGTGGAAGCGAATGCTCGGCCGGCTGGACAGCGGCTGGTTTTACGATCCCGACTACCAGTGGGGATTCGCCAGTTCGCCGATCCTGTTTCGCGACACGGTCATTGTGCAGTGCGACATTCAAGAGAATTCTTTCATCGCCGCCTTCGATGTCCGCACCGGCGAGCCGGTGTGGCGGACCGAGCGCGACGAGATCCCCTCCTGGGGCACGCCCACGGTTTACGAGAACGACGAGCATGCGGTGCTAATCACCAACGCCACACGGTTCGCCCGGGGCTATAATCCTTACACGGGCGAGGAGCTGTGGCGAATCTCCGGCAACTCGGAAATCACCGTGCCGACGCCGTTTGTCGCGCACGATTTGATCTACGTGGCCAGCGGTTATCGGCCGGTGCAGCCGATCTGGGCGATCCGGCCGGGCTCGCGGGGCGATCTCTCGCTGCCCGATGGCGAAACTAGCAGCGACGCGGTCGCCTGGAGCAACGCGAAGGCCGGGCCATACATGCCCACGCCGATCGTCTACGGCGACTATCTCTACACCTGCGACAACGGCGGCGTGCTGTGCTGCTACGAGGCCGCGACGGGAAAGCGCATTTACCGGCAGCGATTCGCCCGAGGTGGCGGAGCCAGCTTCGTCGCTGCGCCGGTGGCCGCCGATGGCCGGCTATACCTTACCGGCGAGGAAGGAACGGTTTACGTCGTTCAAACCGGGCCGGAGTACGCACTGCTCTCCGCGAACCCGGTGGGTGAAAACTGCCTGACGACGCCCGCGATCTCTGCAGGAATGCTTTTACTTCGCACACAGCGGCACGTGATCGCCCTGATGGACGCTCCTCCGCCCGTTCCCCAGGCAACCCCATGAAACCCTTTGAGGTGGCACAGACATTTCTGTCCGTGCAGGTTACCCGGTAGCTGAATTAGCGAGGATTCAGCCCAGCTTTCAGGTTCGGCTAATAACTCAGGAACGTGAGTTCAGCTACGCCCTCTCCCCGGCCGCACACGAGAGCCGTGACGTACCAGGCTCTGTTGACTCTCGCCGTTTCAGTCCCACCACCAGACATCGGGCGAGGGGGGGACGTCGCCAGTCGCCCGGGTGGCCTTCAGTTTGCCGTAGAGGTCGCGCTGGATGGCGTCTCGCGATACCAGACAAACAGGCCGCAGATGAACTCCGCCGCTGACGCCCGCGATGATCTGGCCGGGACGAACTTCGCGATGCCCCACGACGGAGCGGACCTGCTTCGGGGCTGCGCCCTTGGCGACCGGGTAGCCTTTCAGATCGCCCAAGTATGACATGTGCCACCCCACCTGGGCGGGCAGGTCCTCGCTGGCGATCAGGGCGGAGACGACCGCCAGATCGAACTGGTTCTGCAGGTCGGCATAGACGGGATAGCGGCGGCAAAGTTCGCCGAAGTGCCGCGTAAAGCTCTCGGCGAACTGCCGGTTGAGCTGCTCGGACTTGCCGGTGTGGACGCGCTGGCCCTGGTCGGTGAGGAGCTCGTTTTCGCTCCGCACGCGCACTCCCTGGCCGTGCAGCGCGAATGCGTCTCGATCCGCGGTGGTCTTAATCGCCTCGTAGTCCATCGTGAACCACCAGCGTAGTACGTCCATCGGTGGTGGCGTCCCACCCGGCGGCACGTCGATCAGGTCGAGATAGCTCTCAACGCCGAGCGTCCCCTCTTCCAGGCCCATGCCGACCAGCTTCATCCGGTAGTCCGCCTCGACCAGCACGCGGGCTGCCCGGGAGGAAGGATCGATGCCGTAGACGTCGATGGTTTGCGGGCCGAGCGTTTCGGTCAGACGGTCGAGCCACTGCTGCCGCTGACCGGGCCGCAACGGATGCTGTGTGGATTCGGCGAGAAAGGTTTGAATGCGCTTCAGGCCCTCGCGCGTAGGCGTGATCGAGCAGCCGATTTTCTCGTCGCGCCGCTCGCGCATGTGCCGGAGCATCACCGCCAAGTCGTCCAGGTGCACCACCGGGCGGCGGGTTTCCGGGTGGATTGGCCGGCCTTCTTCGTCGGGCTCCCAGCGCCCGGCCGGACCGGCAATCACCACGTCGCGCGATTCCGGGTAGACGAATACGTACTGCACGCGCTGCATCCCGGCGAGCATCCGCATTGTCTCGGTAACGGGCAGCCCCGCCGCGTGCCGCAGTTGCACGGCCCGCTCCAGCCGCGTGAGCGAGACACGTCGCAGCGGCGAGTCTCGCCGGACATCGTCATTGCCGGAGTCTTGTGCGGCCGAAGATCGCAACCGCGAGAGCATGCCGCCGATTGTCTGCTCCTGCTCTAATCTCCGGGCGAGGGTCCCGTCGGTGTCGACGACCACGCCGCCTTCGAATTCGCGGACGGTGCCCAGCCCGCCGTTCTCCGCCCAATTGTCGACGGCGACAGTCGTGGTGATCAACTCGATGAGCGCGTCGAAATCGGCCTGCGAGCCGCCGCCGCGACGGGCGGCGGCCATGTCACGCATCGCCTGGGTGCGGATGCGGTCATCGCGGATCCGGCCGAGCGAAGCGATCGAACCCTCGCGCGCGCCGGCGCGCGCCTGTGCTTCGGCCAGACGCGCGAATTGCGCGTCGCGCTGTTGCGGCGACTGCGCTGCCTGCGCGGTAGCCAGTGCCGCGTCGAACTGGCCGGCCGACAGTTGCTGTTGAAACTGGGCGTCGCTGGCCGGCGGATCGGCCGGTTCGTCAGAGGTCGCCGGCGTGGCAAACGCAAAGATGAAGCTGAATACGGCGAGGCACATCGCCATCGCCAGCAAGACGTGCGGCTTCGCTGTGGCCGGTGGCATACTCTCTCCGCTCTCTATTCATTAGGGCAATGGGACCGGTCTGGCATTTGCCGAGAATCTGGCATTGGCCGAGAAGCGGTCCACTAACCTTGCGGGCGATGTTCTGCTGAACCATTCGCCTGCGGCGCAGTCGATTATTGCCTAATGCGGAAAAGATTGCCAGGAAAGTGGGGCGGCGCTTCGTAGCTGGACTCGTGAGAGTTCAGCCGAAGCAAGGGCAGTCTGAATTCTCACGAATCAGCTTACATTCACACGACCTCAGCGACTTACACAAGTGTCTGTGCCATCCCCAGCGCAAAAAAAAAACGGCCCACGCACAGGTGCGCAGGCCGCTTTGACGTCCGCTCGAACGGAGACGTTTCGATTCTGGACGATTAATACCCTCCGCAGCCGCAGCTTGGGGCCACCGGGGCGCCGCAGCCGCAGTCCGACGCACAGCACGACCGCTTGTGGGATTTGAACAGTCCGTGCAGGTGGTGGAACAGGCCGTGATGACGGCGGCAGCCGCAGCTCGGTGCTTCGCAGCACGTGGGGGCGGGCTCGCAGCAGCTCGGGGCCGGAGCGGCGCAGCAGGTGGACTCGACCGGAGCGCCACAGCTCGGGGCCGCGTCGCAGCAGGAAACCGCGGCGCCACAACAGCCGTGACTGGATCCGCGAAACATACGATCGAGCAGCTCGAACGCTTGGGCGCTCGACGCGCTGCTCAACACCAGCAGCAGGCCAGCGGCCGACGCTGTGAACAGAATACGACGATTCATGGGAGGGCTCCTTACCTTTGAATTACGTAAACACGCCAGAGCTGCCCGGCCGGTCCATCTCGAACACCTCGCCCGCACTCATCTGGTGGTGCCGTTAGCGATTTCAAAAGCGTTCGGCGACCTGGGGCCGCATAAGCATCACTCAAGCTATGGTCACATATCGTCGGCCTGGGCTGCCTATCTTCATCGGACCGCCTAAATCGCCTACAACTCCCGCATTTGATGTAGTGATTGTTCCAAAGCGTTCGGTGCTGCCGCATGTTCCGCCCGCGACGGTCCGTGGAGTAGGCACCCCACCGGCCGTATCCCGCGAACATGCGGCGCCGTCGTGCCATTCAAGATAATCTGCCAAACGCGTGCAGGTAGTTTGGCCGTTACAACCGGGCGTTGGTTGGGGAGGGTTTTGTGTTGCGAAATTCGGGCGATGGGTCAATCCGCGGAAGGTAACTGCAAAAAATCGCCGGCTTCTTCGACACGTGCGGGCCAAAGGATCATTCGTAGGCTAACTTTGCGCATCGGGGATGCATCGGGACGGCATTGCGCGCCGCGTGTAACGGTTGCGCGGCGTGCATGGTCGTATCCCGTGCAAAGGCAAGTTAACCAACGTTTTGACAGAAAGGAATCTCCCAACATGAACGTCAAAATTGACGACCGGGAGGCAATTTATTCGAGCCTGGATAGCGACCCGGACCTGGGCGAGATCGTAGCGATGTTCGTCGCGGAGATGCCTGGCCGCGTGAAAGGATTCACGACCCTCGCGCGAGCGGGCAATTGGGCGCAGCTTCAAACGGCGGCCCATCAGCTTAAGGGTGCCGCGGGCAGCTACGGGTTTGCTCCGATCACGCCGCTGGCGAAGCGGCTGGAGATGGCGATCCGCGAGGAAGCGCCCGAGGGCAAGATCCATGAAGCGCTCAACGCGCTGGTGACGGTGTGCCGGCGTGTCCGTTATGGCCGACCGGAAGTGGTGCAATAATATGGCGCGGATTACCGCTGCGCGGCTGCCTTGAGGGCGGCCAGGTACGGAACGGGCTTGTTGCCCAGGGCGTTGAGCACCGTGCCGCCGGCGGTGAAGACGTGCGTCACCCACTCGGGTTGGCCGTACTGCTCCAGGGCTTTGCCGCCCTCGCCGCCACCGATGTAGACCTCTGCGCCGGCCTCGGTCAGCCGTCGCAATTGCGCGACGAAGCGCCGCGTCCCCTTCTCGAAGCGGGGATCCTCGAACATCCCGAAGACGCCGTTGTGAAAGACCACGCCGCCGAACTTCTGCTGATTGAGGAATTCCCCGATCTTCTTCTCGAATAGTTCGCTCGTCTTGGGGCCGACGTCGAGCTGCTGATCGCCCGGGCCGAGAGTCTCCGCCTCGCTGCCGTCGGCCAGGATGAAATCGACCGGAAGGACAAACTCGATGCCATTGTCGCGGCCTTCGCGGACCATCCGCTTGGCCTGCTCGATCCGCTCCGGCGGAGTGTAGTACGGCTTGTCCGAGTGACTGGGATCCTCGGCCACGCCCAGGTTGAACGAGGCGCCATCCAACTCGGCCGCCGCCTTCTTCAGCGCCATCGCCAGCGAGCCGGCGGAAAACACCCAGCGGATCTTGCCGCGGCCGATCATCGCCTCCAGATCGTCGAGCTTGTCGATTTTCAGGCCACTGAAGACGACCAGTTGCGTCTCCAGGCAGCGCATCATAGGTCCGGCGAACTCCTGCCGCACGTACTGGCCAAGCGCCACGCGCTCCATGCCCGCGGGCACCACCGTACTGGAGGTATCCAAGCTGCCGGCGGAAAGCGATTCGTTGACGTAGTGGCGGGCTACCTTTTGCGATAGCTCGTTGACGAACCTGGCGAGCGGCTCGCTCAGCTTCGGTAGATCGTCGCTGGTCGCATCCCACAACGCCCGCTCGATCTGGTAGCGCCGGATGTTATCGAGCACCAGCACGCTGCCGGGTTCACTGCGGCCGATCTGGTCGGTGAGGGTGTCGCGCACCGTCATGGTGTTCTCGTCTAGCCAGTCATCGACCAGCGGCGCGTCGCACTCCAGCAGTTCGCCCAGCCGCCGGGCAACGGCCGCCAACGACCCTTCCGGCTTGCGGCCAATGTGCCCGAAGATCACCTGCTTCCAGCCGTGCTGCCGGCCGAATTGGAGCGTTTCAACCATAGAACGCAGGCGGATGTCGCCCTTGCCGATCTTGTCGCCCGGCTTGGCGTCCACGTCGCCCCGCACGAGCACGGGCGTGCCGCTGGGGAGATTCTCCAGCGACTCTAACGCCGGGATCGCCTTCAGATATTCCACCAAGCTGGTGTCGGACGGGTTGTTGACCGTTGCCAGCAAGCTGGCGCACCAATCGCGCATCGCGTCGGGTGTCAAAGCCATCTGGTGCTCCGTCGTTCGAGTCGTCGGCATGAAGCGGCTCGGCGCGCGTCGGGGTCATGCATGGGAGACACGCGCTGCCGCTCGGCTCGATTATTCCCCAGCCGCGGCGATGTTCCAAGCGGCAATGCCATCGTCGCTGGAGACGAGCAGCACCGCCGCACCGCCGATGCGGGTCATCGCCAAGCCGCGAATGCGCTGGCCGTAGTGGAAGGAATCGGCCGGTGTGCCATCGGCGCGGACCAGGTGGATTGACCCATCGGCGCCTGGCAGCAGCCAGCCGCGATCGTCCTCGCCCCACTGCGCAGGCACGATTCGTTCGACCGGATGGGTGAATTCTCCGGTGGGTAAGGCGTACTGCCATAGCTCATTGCCGGACGTGTCCAGGCCGACCGCGACGCTTTCGCCAAAACCCACCAGCGCAATTCCGCACAACTCGCACTGACCGTCGCCGTCAAGATCCGCGGCGGCCAGCGACGTGATTGCACGGCCAGCCACCCGCAGATCGCTGCCGTGCTGGCCCGCTGCGTCCAGCGGCACCAGCGTACCACGCTGATCCACGCAAACTGCGCGAAACTCCGGCGGGGAGGCTTCCCCCATGAAGGCCACTGCGAAGACGTTCTCCAGGCTGCGATTCTTCCACAGTCGCTCCCCCGCCATCGAGACGCCCTGCACGCCGACCTGTCCGGAGTAGCCGACCAGCACCTCCAATTGGCCGTCGACATTCAAGTCGGAAAACGCGGCATCCCAGATTCCCTGGTGGCGACCCTCGGGAAAGCTCCACGTGCGGTTCCACGCGTTATCGTACAAGTGAATCTGCTGCTGAGCCGCGGAACTGGCGAGGAAGTAACGTCGATTTTCGCCGTCAGCGGCGGTGCGGAGAAAGCTTACCACTGCCGACTCCGGCAGGTCGAGCTCGCGGTGACTCTGCACGTTGCCCTCGGCGTCAAGCGTGGCCAGCTTCCGAAATCCGTCCAGCACGTGGATCATCGGCTCCGCATTCTCGCCCTCGACGACCAGGACGTTGCCCGGCGTTTCGAGCGAATCGACCTGCCACAGCTTTTCCATCGTGAGCGACTTCGGTTCGCTGCGGGGTTGGATCTCCGCCTGCGGGATTTCAACGTCGACACTCACCGCGTGCACAGAGGCGTCCGCTAGGCGGCGCTGGTAGTCCGCTTCCAGGCCTTCGTGCTGAGCCAGCGTGAGCGCGGCGACGTCTTCCCCGTCCAGCAGCATGGCGATCGCGTCGGCCAGGTCCTCGTACTGCGGGTGATAGCCGACCTTGTACACGTGAATCTTTCCATTCGGGCCGAGCAGCACGGTGGTCGGGCAGCCGGGGATCTGGAAGTGCTCGGTGCTATGACGGGTTAGATCGCGAGCAATCGGCATGCTCGCACCCCAAGACTCAAGCGTCTGCTGCAACTGCTCGCCGGTCACCTCCGGTTGATCCGTACTGACGGCGAGAAACTCCACCCGCTCATCGCTGCGAAATCGCTCGTACACGTCGTGCAATAGCGGCATCGACTGTTTGCAGGGCGGGCAGGTGGTAAACCAGAAGTCGAGTACGACAATCTTCCCGGCCAGCGATGCCGCGTCGACCGGCTTGCCCTCCAGGTCGACGAACGAATAGCCTTCGATCGTCTCGCCGACGTGCTGGGGCAGGGGCGGCGGCACCGGCGAGACGAATTGCTTGACCAGGTGCGCGTCCTCGGGCACCTCGAAGGCGAACGCCTGCGAGTCGATCTTGCCGCCGAGCTGCGCGCCGGTCATCTCGGCCCACACTTCGAGCTTTTCGATGCCTGCCGAAGGGTCGATCTCCGCCAACAATTCACTGGTAGGAAAGTCGATCCGGCGGAGCGCGTACGATTCCCGGTCGATCCAGTAGACCCAGCGATCGCCGCCAGCAGGCACTTCCACCCGATAGCATTCGCGCTGGCCGGCGGTCGCCGGATCGAGCAGGCGCGGCTCCGCGTCGCCCGGCAGGATCGTCTCTAGCGCATTCCCGCCCAGCAGAAGCCCGATCTGCGGCGGCGCGAATAACTCGTTGCCGCGGGTGATGGTCGTGTAGAGATAGTCGTCGCGGATGTAGTTGGACGCGGTCAGCTCCAGGGGGGCCGGAAGCTGAAGCACCTGTTGCGGCAGCGCGCCGGGCACGGCCGCCCGCAGCTTGTCGCCGTCGGAGACGACCATCGCATCGAAGGCATGCATCCGCAATTTGTTCGGGCGCTCGACGACGACGGAGAAAGGAATCGGATCGTATGTCTGCGACTCCCCGGCGGCACTCTGGCGAGTGTACAGCTCGCCGGCGTCCTGATAGGAGCTGGCGTCTTTGTAAGCTTCGACCATTTGGGCCAGCACCTGCCGCGCGGAGAGCTGCTGTTGGCCACTGGGGTCGGCCTTCTCGGCGGTGGACTTGGTGCCACAGCCGGCGGTCGTGAAGACACCAACCAACATGAGGCAGAGACTTGTCGTGCACAAACAGGAGTGTCTATGCCACCGGTTCGAGGCGCCCGGGAATTGCATGCCGGAATTGTTTATACCGCTCATATTCTCCATCCCTGGCTGATGATGCAGTTTGGCCGGCCGACCGGTCGCGCCGCTCGACAACGCGGATTATTCTCGACCGCGGCGACTGGGTAAAGCTCGACTTGGCCGCAGCCCGCGGAAGCTGCCGCGTAAATCGCCCTGTGCAGGGGCAGCACTTTGCGCTGCTTGCGCCGCTTGACCCTTGCAAGATGCTAGCGATAAGATGCGCCGATAAGATGTGCCAGAGTAGAACCGCTGACTCGCGTCCCCTTAGATTCCATGCCCCCCACCCTGTTTTATGGCGTCGATGCTTCGCTTTCGCTGGACGTCGGTCCGGACGCGGTTCTGGCCGAGTGCCGGGCGCCTCGCGAAGGTTCGATCGCCGATCCGGCGGCTGCGGTAACCACCGCGCTGGCCGCCCCGCTCGACTTTCCCCCCGTTTCGCGCGCGGCCGTGCCCGGCGACCGCATCGCCATCGCCCTGGCAGATGGCGTGCCGCGGTCGCAAGCGGCCGTCGCCGGAGTGGTGAAGTACCTGGTCGAGACCGGCACGCTGCCCGAGGCGATCACCGTGGTGCGGGCGTCGAACGGCCACGCTGACGTCGATCCGCGGGCGCAATTGCCGGCCGAAATGGCCGGCCAGGTCGGATTGGTGACGCACGATCCGGACGATCGAGCGCAGCTTGCCTATTTGGCCGCTTCACACGAGCAGCGGCCGATCTTTGTCAATCGCACGCTGTTCGACGCCGATCTGGTGCTGCCGATTGGCTGCCAGCGGCTCGATGAAAGTCTGGGCGCGTACGGCGTCCACGGCGGGCTATTTCCGTCGTTTGCCGATCGGGACTCGATCGACCGGTTCCGCGCCCCCAGCAGTGCGGAATCGAAGATCCACGTCGCCCGGCGTCGCCAGGAAGCGGATGAAGCGGCCCGGCAGCTTGGCATCTTCATTACCATCCAGCTCGTGCCGGCGGCCGAGGGACACGTGCTGCACGTGGTGGCGGGCGAACCGACGTCGGTTGCGCGGCAGGCGGCGGCGCTGTGTGCGGCCGCGTGGCATCACAGCGTGCGGCGGCGGGCCAGCCTGGTGGTCGCTAGCATCGGCGGCGATCCGCACGAGCAGAGTTGGGACAACCTCGCCCGGGCACTGGCGGCCGCGTCGCGCGTCGCCGAACCGGGCGGCGCGATTGCACTTTGTACCGAACTGGCGGTTTCGCCTGGCACTGCACTGGATCACCTCTCCGCGGCGCAGAACCTGTCGGCAGCGCTGCGGGAGATTCGCCGCGACCGCTCGGACGACGCCTGGACCGCCTCGCAGCTCGCTCAGCAACTCGACCGCGGTTCGATTTACCTGCTTAGCGAGTTGGACGACGAACTGGTCGAGTCGCTCGGCATGGCGCCCGTGCAAAGCCCGGAGGAGATCGAACGGCTGGCACACCACCACGACACCTGCATTCTGCTCGAAGACGCGCAGTACGCCGTGCCGACTGTTGAAGACGAAGCCGAGGCGGAACTTGCGTAGAAATGCGTTGTCGGCACGCAGGATTTGCTTGAACCCCGTTCCCACGTCATATCACGTGCAATCATGACTTCGGTCGATGCCACTGAGTATAAAGCCCTGACCACCGGCGTGGGCTGCGTTCGACTCACCGGCCGCACGCTGATTGAGGTGACCGGCAAAGATCGGGTCAGCTTCCTGCACAACATGTGCACAAACGATGTCCGCCGACTGGCGTCCGGCAGCGGCATTGAAGCCTTCTTCACCAACGCCCAGGGCAAAATCCTGGGGCACGCGTATCTGTTTGGCGAAGACGATCGCATCTGGATCGAAACCGCACCAGGCCAGGCCGAACCGCTGCTCGCACATCTATCGAAGTACAAGATCCGCGAAGACGTGCAATTGATCGATCGCACGCCGGACGTCGCCGAGATCCTGTTGGCGGGTCCCCGCGCCGAATCGCTGCTGGCGCAACTGCTCAGCGCCACCCTGCCAGGCGAGCGGCTTGCGCACGCGAGGGTCGAGTTTGGCGGCACCGGCGGTGAAGCGGCGGCAAAGTCCGAGGGCGGAATGACCGTCAGGCTCTGCCGTGTCGATTGGACGCAGCCAGCCGCCTATCTGGTAATTTGCGCAGCGAACGAAGGGGACCGTGTCACGACGGTGCTGAAGAACGCCGGCGCGGTCCCGTGCAGCGGAGAGACCTACCAGGCGGCGCGGATCGAAGCCGGCACCCCGGTCTATGGCACGGACATCAGCCAGGCAAACCTGCCGCAGGAGGTCGCCCGGGATGAAGCGGCGATCAGCTTCACCAAGGGTTGCTACATCGGCCAGGAAACGGTTGCCCGTATCGATGCGCTTGGCCACGTCAATCAGCTCCTGGTCGGCGTTCGCTTCTCCGGCGATGCGGTCCCGGCGCCAGAGACGGAACTTTCAATCGAAGGCAAGAAGCTGGGCCGCGTCACCTCTGCAATTTGGTCGCCGAAGCTCGGCGGTCCGCTGGCCCTGGCCTACGTGCGTCGCGCGGCCGTCGAGCAGGGCAGTGTATTGGAAAGCCCTGCCGGCGAGGCGGTCGTTGTTGCGCTGCCGGTGTAAAAACCGCCCGCTGTAAGGAGCTGCGAACGTTCACGGATCACTTGACGAAACTTGCCAGGTGATCCATCCGCTTTTGAAAAGTTGTTTCGAAATCGTGCAGCCGGGCGAACTGCACGGCGGTCTGCGATTTATTCGCGATCTCTTCGCGCCTGGCAGCGAGCCGCTGAATAATGTCGGCGACCGCCTCGATGTCGTCCATCTCGGCGCCCCAGCCGACGTCGGCCAGTTCCAGCAGCCCGGCGAAGGCCCGATTCGTGTAGCCGACGATGGGAACTCCGCAGGAGAGCGTCTCCAGGTACGTGCAGGAGGGGTCGCTCTGCCGGTGCAGCATGACGAAGACGTCGACGTCCTGCTTGATCTCCGGCAGAAGACGCTCGTAGAAGTCGACCGAACCGGGCAGGTCGACCACGTCTCGCAGCCCGTGGCGCTCGACGAACCCCTCCAGCTCGGCGTCGAGGTCCCCGGCGCCATAAATGGTCATGCGGAAGTCGACGTTTCGCTGCTTGAGCCGCCGCGCCAGCTCGACCAGGTGATCGGCTCCTTTCATCCGCACCAGCCGGCCGGAGAACGCCAGCCGTAGCGGACCGCCCTTTCCAAGCTGCTGCAGCCGGCCTTCGAGCTGGTCGTCTGATAGGATGACGTCCGTTTGCACGCGCGTGTCGAAGTACAGCAGCGGCTTGTTGAAGTGACCGTACTGCTCGTACGCGGCGGTGCCATTGATCTGCAGGCCGTCGGCCAGGGCGAATGCCGCCCGCCGCTTGCGCTCTCCGTTCCACAGAAAGAAATACCGTCGCAGCTTGACGACCGGATTGTTGGTGCTCATCGCCGCGATCTGGTAGCGGGTTTCGAGCGTGTATTCAATCGCATAGATGCACGCGGCGCCATTTGCCTGGCACAGCCTGGCGACGTGAAACTGATCGAACATGTCCCCCGCACCGAGCACGACCGCCGCCCCGTCCAGATGGGCCCCTGTGATGGACTCCTTGTCTTGCCGAACAACGCACTGAAAAGGCAGTTCGTCCGGCGATTTAGACACCAAGCCGAAGCTTGGCGGCTCTGAATTGCCCGCCGACATCGCGCAGCGAATCTCCCCGGGCCAGCACTTCACCTGCAGCAGCATGCCGTCGTAGAACTTGCGATCGAACGTCAGACGCTGCCCGTCCCGCCACACCGGCACCGAGGGAAGCATCACCAGGCCGGGGCTCTTCATGCGGGCTTTCATTGTTAGAAAAAAGTTGGCGGCACGTGGTCGATCTGTGCTTCGCTTAAGCACTACCGACGAACCTAACTGCCCCTGGCGAAATTGGGAAGCGGGCCAGGTCCATGAATGAGCGCCGTGGCGGGTTGTCGCGTGCGGCGGGCGGTGAGCTCGCTCTCCAGCCCGCGGGCAACGATCTCTGCCAGCTTCGCAGCGCCAGCCGGCGAGTAGTGAATGTAGTCGGCGTACAGACGCGAGTCCTTCGGCATCGCCCGCGCAACATCGATCAACAGCAAGTGGTTCTCCGCGGCAACGCGCCGGGTGACGTCATTGTAAAGTTCCAGAGTGCGCCACTTCAAAAGGCCGCTTGCGCCGTCAACGTCCATCGTCGCCAGATTCCGCCCGGTCGTCGGATCAATGGCGTCGCCATAAACGGCCGGCTGCGTCAGTAGCACCGACTGGATGCCCGCGGTGCGGCATTCGGCGACCAGCGTACGCACGCGCTGCTCATACTCCGGCACGAAAAGGCGGCGATGCTTCGTGATCTCGTCGTCCATACGGTCGGACGGGGCGACGCGTTCGTCAAGGTTGGCGAAGTCGATCTCGCCGTTGAAAGCCAGCCCCAGATCGTACGCGCGAGCCGTGCGCCACAAGACCTGTGCCGTGCAGAGCAACTCTGAGTGGCGAATAATCGGAGTCAATCCGCTGGCCTGCGCCGGATCGATGCGGCGATCGTACTCGTTCAAGTCGCCCCGGCCGACGTCGTTGATCCCCATCAGAAACAGCGCAAAGTCCGGATGAAGCTTGGCGAGAAACTGCCGCATCAGCACCAGGTGCCCAAACGTCGAGTGCCCGTTCATGCCAGCATTGTTGAGCCAGACATCTTTGTGTTGGGCGGCGAGCAACTTGTGCAGCACGGCCGGCCAGGCATGAGCGTCGGTCAGCCCGACGCACTCGGTGGTGCTCCCTCCGACGGTGACGACCGTGGTGGCCGCGTCGAAGTCGTCGGGCTTCTCGGGACCTCGCATACCCAGGGAGTTGTACTCGTTGACGATGATCGGATCGATCTTCGTCGCCCCCTCCACGCGGTACCGAAATACCTGGTTCGCCGGCAGGGCAATTTCGTGCGCCCGTAGCGGCACGTGGATAGGGTTGTAGATCCGCAGCACGATCTCGACCAGCGCCAGCGAGACCATGCCGCCGGCCGCCAATGCGCCCAATCGCATCAACCACGTGCGGAATCGCCGTGTTCTGATCGACGGCGTTGCCTTTCGGGCCGGTGGCGGATCATCACCGCTCGGTTCGCTATCTACTGTCGTTGCACGAGACATTGCTTGCCGTTCCTGACACAGGGAGGATGTCGCCGGGAGATGAAAGACGGCGGCGACAACTATCAGAGTAAACTATGAACTGCCCGGATGCGCAGCGGTTTCGATCTTGCTTCGCGCCGGCCCATTGCCGTCGCATCAGAACTCGACCATTCCTACCGGGATGTCCAGTTCCAGCGGCACCAGTGGGGCCGGGTACTTTCCTTCGTGAATGAACGTGCGATTGCGTCCGTACCGCTTCGCCTCTTCCAGGGTTTCCTCCAGCCGGGCGATCAATGTTTCCAGCGTGTCGTCGTCGTCGGCCTGAATTACCGCGCAACTGGTCGTCAGGCGGACCTCGCGACCGTCGCCTACCAGGCGGCTTTGCTCGACCTGTTGGCGCACCGTCTCGACCTTATTCGCGCACTGCCGGGCCAGCTTGTCGGGAAACACGATCATGTACTGCTGGGCCGCGTATCGCACCACCAATTCGTCTGCCGTGGCGATCTCGTTGACCAGCTTACCGATCGCCGCCAGCACGCGATCGCACAGCTCCGGTCCGTGTTCACTGAGAATCTGCCGGTACAGATCCGCTTCGATCAACGCCACGCACAACTGCCCGCGGCCGCCGCCGGGCTGTTCCCACAGCCGGGTGATCGCCGCCTCGGCCGCCGGCCGCCGGCGCATGCCAGATTTCGGATCGGCCGACCAAGCTGCTTCGCTTTCGGTGAGCCAGCCCTCTTTGCGGGCGATTTCCAGCCGGGCCACTTCCAGTTCATCCTGGCAGTGGTCGGTGGCGGCCGTCAGATCCCGTACGACGCGACACAGCTTTCCATGCGCGGCGCCGGTCGAGGCGTCCGCTTCGACGCCCTCCGCGATGGCAGCACCGGGCTGGATGGCATTGATCTGCAGGCGCACCGTGTACTGGATTTTTCCGCCGATGCCCGCCAGATTGGAAAACCCCGTCTTCTGCCGATCGAACTCGTCCAGCGAGGACTTCAGGTTCTGCAGGTGCTCGTCCTTCAACGCGCGGAAGACGTCCATACAATCCTGGATCGGCGCCCCGCCGGCGGCCTTCCCGTCCAGCTTCAGCAGCTCGCCGCGCAATTCCGCCACGCCCGCCACGAACTTGTCGACGAGTCTTTCTAGCACTCCGCGCGGATGCGTTGCGCCCTTGGGTGCCGGATTCTGGAGCAGCGGTGACTGCTCCACCTCCGAAGTCGCCTCGGCCGCCGCATCAGTTTCCGCCGGGGGAATGGTCGACGCGGCACCGCGCCAGGCGGCCGGGGCATAGCCCAAGTACACGCCCAGCGCGTATCCCAGGACCACGTTCACAAGCGCTATGAGAATCACGTACAGCAGCACGCTAGCTCTCCAGCAGAATCACGATGGCGCGGCCCGTTGGTTTCATGTTTGGCTGTGTTGGGGGCCGGTGTTTTTGCACGGGAGTAACGGAGCCTCTTAATCGGGCGTGTGACCAGGGAGCGGAACGCCGGCGTCCGGCCGTATCGTGCGACGCGCAAATGTACCACTCGGTCAGCACGGCCGGCGGCTGGCCGCGGACTGGAGACGTTACGGTCGTAGGGAATCGACCGGTAATGCGGGCAGTGTCGGGCGTGGGACGGGGGCTTGGAGGAGTGAGAAGAAGAGACGTCGAACGTTGTCACAGATAATTCTGTCTGTGCGCAACGCGAGATAGAGCACGGAGGCACATCTCGGGTAAGGCATCCGTCCGGAACAGTCGGCTCGGCACCTTGCAGCCTGTTGATTTTCTAGGGCAGGCTGCTGCGTCACATGGAAGTGATGCCAAAACAATGACGCAAGTCATTATTTTGCGAGCCGCGAGGAGCTTTGCTCCGAACCTGGCGAGGTTGAAAAACGTCACGACGGCGTTTTTCAATAGCCTGCTAGCGCTTCGCCCCCCAACCGACCGCGTCGCGGGATTCGCTCACTCGAACTGCCGGTCGATTTACCGAGGCACCATAGGAGACGTCCATCGACGTGAGCTGGGCGTCGTCCTGCGTCTGCCGGGCCGCACTAATTCGCTCGATCAGCGACGAGGAGGCGTTGTCCAGCACCAGGATTTCGCTCTTCGCTCCCGGCTGCTTGGGGCGGATGATGCAGATGATCTCCGCGCCGGCCGATCGCGCGCTCAACTCCGCCAGTGCGGTCTGCTCGTCCGGACTCAAGCCGGCCAGCGCGTCCTGGCCGCTCGTGGCCGACGCGGCAACGGCACCGGCGCCGGGCGGAACGGCTGCGGGTGCTTGCGGACCACGGGCGGTCATCGCCTCGGGCATCGCAGCCGGTTGTGTCTGAGCGAGCGGTATGGTCTGCGGCGAATCGCCGGTGACGCTACGGTAGATGTCGGACAAGCCGAGACGATCAAGTTCGGCATGAATCGAGGCGGCGGCTGAATACAGCCCTTCGTCGTCCTGTTCGTCCGCCGCGAAGCAGACGCCGACGAGGCGTCCCTGCTGGTCGAAGAGCCCACCGCCACTGCGGCCTTCGACCGACATACCGGCCGTCTCAACGTTCGGTGGTCCGGAATAGCGGTCGATGCCGGTCACGCGCGTCGACTGCACGGTGGGGTCATCGCCGCCATTGCAGCCAACGCTCCAGACGCGGTCGCCGTGGGTTAACTGCACTTCAGGTCCTGCCACGGGAGCCACCTGGACGCTGCCCTGGGGGCGAATGCTGACCAAGCCAATGTCGCGCTTTAGATCATAGCTGATCATTTGCCCGGAGACCGACTGCTTTGTACCGCCTGCAATCACGTCAACCGTGATCGGACCCTTGCCTTCCGACTCGCGGAAGATGTGACCGCAGGTGAGCACGAGGGCCTCTCCGGAACGCGAGTCGATGATCGTGCCCGTTCCATACGAAGTGTATTTTGCATCATCGACTTTCAAGCGTACGGTCGTTTGGATCAGCCGCGCGTCGAATGAGTCGCCGATCGCCGCTGCCGGTTGGGCAGCGCCGCGCGGACCGCGGTCAAACGGCGACTCGGCCAGCGCGGTGGCCGACCGCTGCGCGGGAATGCTGGCCGCCGGCCCGTCGTCCGGTGACTGGCCGCGGACGGCGTAGGTCTGCCGCGGGCCGCCTTGCGAGGGTGAATCGGCCTTGGCCAGCATCTGGGTCAATCGCTCGCGGCTGGCCATGCCGACCAGGCGGTCGACTTCGCGGCCGTTGACCACCATCACGAACGTCGGAAAA
The DNA here is from genome assembly GCA_040880125.1 of Pirellulales bacterium. GTDB lineage: Bacteria > Planctomycetota > Planctomycetia > Pirellulales > JBBDJB01 > JBBDJB01. The sequence goes on from JBBDJB010000041.1 coordinate 67,168, forward strand.
GCCTGCACGTTGAAGCGGCGGACCAAGTCGGGCTGCTGCTGGTTGTGCACCTGCTGGACCGGGTGCCCTTCCTCGGCGAGCTGCGAGACCACCGGCTCCATCGCGCGGCACGGTGCGCAGCCATCCATCGTGAAGTCGTAGAGAACCGTTTCGCCGGAAGCCTGACCGACGCCGGACAGTGCGCAGAGCAGCGCGAGCGATTTGAGCGATACCATCGGTTTCCCTCCTTGGAAATCTCAGGCGGTTGCCGGGGCGGGCGTCGAAGTGCTCGCCGCGACAGGTTCTCGCCGTGGGACGACCAGGAGGGGGTGCAGCCGCGCCGGCAGTCGCCGCGCGGAGCGCACCAGTCGCAGATGCCGGGCCGGGTTGGCCATCGGGCAACCTCCATGTCGCCGTCACAACGAGCGGTTCGCTATGCAAGCCGCAACCGATGCGCATCCTGACGCATCGAAACGTAGAGCGGCCGCATGACGGGAACAGCGAACCTTCTTCGTTCTGCAACAATGTGGTGCACTTCGGAAAATCTTACAAGATCAGACCACGCCGAAGTGCGTGCTCGCCGGCCGCGTCCGGTCGCAAGTCGCACCGCCTCAAGCGATTTGAAGAATCTGCGGGGCGACTGCTAGCAAACCAGCGAATCCACGCAGAGCATCTTGTGCAGTTTGCGTGCCGAAAAGAAGGCCGCAAGCGATCAGGTGAACCGAAGTTGGCAGTGCGGGGTCCTGCTAGCAGTGCATGCACTGACTGGCGCGGCCCCTCCCGCGATGCCAGCAAAAGGGCTAGAATGCCAACTTTTCCGCTGCACGAGTCGCCACGTTTGAGAACCGCATGACCGCGCGTCGCCGTATCCTCGTCACCGCCGCGTTGCCGTACGCCAACGGCCACATCCACATCGGCCATCTGGTGGAGTACATCCAGACCGACATTTGGGTGCGGTTTCAGAATCTGCGCGGTCATCGCTGCCTGTACATCTGCGCGGACGACACTCACGGCACGGCGATCATGATCCGCGCCCGGCAGGAGGGCCGCAGCGAAGAGGCGCTGATCGCCGACATGCAGCAGGCCCACGAGCGGGACTTCGCCGACTTCGACATCCGGTTCGACAATTACGGCAGCACGCACAGCGAAGAGAACCGGCAGTTGTGCGGCGAGATCTGGGCGGCGATTCGCAAAGCCGGCTTGGTGAAGGAAGCCGAAATAGAGCAGCTCTTCGATCCGGAGGCCGAGACGTTTCTGGCGGATCGCTTCGTTCGCGGCACGTGCCCCAAGTGCCGCGCCGCGAATCAGCCCGGCGACAATTGCAGCGTCTGCGGCCACCACTACAGCCCCACGGATTTGATCGAGCCGGTGAGCACGATCTCGGGCGCCCGGCCGGAAATTCGCTCCGCGCACCATCTGTTCATCGAGCTGGAGCAGTTGCATGGGTTTCTTGAGGAGTGGACGCAGAGCGGCGAGCATCTGCAACCCGAGGTGGCCAACTACTTGAAGGGGCACTTTCTTACCGAGCCGCTGCGCGATTGGGACATTTCGCGGCCGGCACCGTACTTCGGCTTCGAGATCCCCGACAGCCCCGGCAACTATTGGTACGTGTGGTTCGATGCCCCCATCGGGTACATGGCCTCAACGCGGCAGTGGTGCGACCGGCACGGTGAGCGATTCCACGACTGGTGGCGGAGCGACCAGTGCGAAATTCACCACTTCATCGGCAAGGACATCACCTACTTCCATACGCTGTTCTGGCCCGGCATGCTCAAGACGGCCGGCTACTCGCTACCGACGAAGGTCAACATCCACGGTTTTCTGACCGTCGACAACGAGAAGATGTCCAAGAGCAAGGGTACGTTCGTCCGCGCCCGGACGTACCTGGAGCATCTCGATCCCTCGTACCTGCGGTACTTCTACGCGTCGAAGCTCACGCCCCGGGTGGACGACTTGGACCTGAACCTGGAGGAGTTCGTCAGCAAGGTCAACTCCGACCTGGTCGGCAAAGTCGTGAACCTGGCCAGCCGCGCGGCGAAGTTCGTCTCCGGCGAAAAGCTCTCGGCCAATTACCCGGCCGACGGAGGGTTGTTTTCCTACGCGGCGGCGGAAGGGGACGCCATCGCCCAGGCGTACGAACATCGCGATTACAACCGCGCCATGCGGATGATCATGGCGCTGGCCGATCGGGCGAACCCTTACGTGGAGGGTAAGGAGCCGTGGAAGCTCGCCAAGGATCCGTCGCGGCGGGACGAGCTGCGCGACGTTTGCACGGTGGCGCTGAACCTGTTTCGTCAACTGGTCGTTTATCTCGCGCCGGTCCTGCCACGTCTGGCGAAGCAGACCGGCGAGCTGTTGGGCGAGCCAATCACATCTTGGGATCAGGCAAGCCGCCCGCTGGTCGATGCGCCGGTCGCGCCGTTTAAGCACATGATGCGGCGAATCGAAATGCGCGACCTCGAAGCGATGATCGCCGCCAGCAAGGAGGAGACCCCGATGAGTGAATCGCCTGTCCCGCCACAGGAGAGTGCCGATAGCGGCCAGACGCTGGTGGACGAACCGCTGGCCGACCAGTGTACGATCGACGACTTCGCAAAGATCGACTTGCGCATCGCTCGCGTCGTTCAGGCGGAAGAAGTGCCGGAAGCCCGCAAGCTGCTCAAGCTCGAACTGAGCCTGGGCGGAGACGTGCGCAAGACCGTATTTGCCGGCATCAAGGAGGCCTACCGGCCGGAAGAGCTGATCGGCCGGCTGGTGGTGTGCGTGGCGAATCTCGCCCCGCGGAAGATGAAGTTCGGCACGAGCGAAGGGATGGTCATCGCCAGTGGCGGCGGCGGCAAGGAGGTGTACTTGTTGTCCGTGGATGAAGGCGCCGTGCCGGGCCAGCGCGTGCACTAAGCCGTTCGATGCCACGCCGACTAGCCAAGGGTGCCACTGGGGCTTGCCCAACAGCGCCCTTGCCCAACAGCGCCTCTGAATTTTCACGATTCAGATCGGCACGCCAAGTCGGCCTCCATGGCACCGCACCGCTCGCTTATTTCTTCGCCTCGGCAAGCGCCGCTTGCGCCGCCGCCAGTCGGGCGATCGGCACGCGAAACGGGCTGCACGAGACGTAGTCCAGCCCGACGCGGTGGCAGAAGCGGATCGAAGCCGGGTCGCCGCCGTGCTCGCCGCAGATGCCGCACTTGAGCTTCGGCTTCGTTTGACGGCCCTTGGTAACGCCCATCTCCACAAGTTGGCCTACGCCCGAGGCGTCCAGCGACTGGAACGGATCCTTCGGCAGCAGCTCCTGATTGAGATACTCCGGCAGGAACGTGTTGATGTCATCGCGGCTGTAGCCGAACGTCATCTGCGTCAGGTCGTTCGTGCCGAAGCTGAAAAAATCCGCGTGCTCGGCGACCTCGTCGGCGGTCAGGGCGGCGCGTGGGATCTCGATCATCGTGCCGACCAGGATTTCGAGCTTCCGCGTGAACTTCTTGTCCTTCACGACGTTGTCGATCGTCTCCCGAACCAGCTTGCCGAGGGATTCCAGTTCGGCGGCGGTGCCGATCAGCGGGATCATGATCTCCGCGATGGCGTCGACGTTCTTCTTCTTGCAGGCGATGGCCGCCTCGACGATGGCCGTCACCTGCATGGTGAGGATCTCGGGGAAGGTCACCGCCAGGCGGCAGCCGCGATGCCCGAGCATCGGGTTGGCCTCGTGCAACTGCTGCACGCGGGCGCGGACCTTGGCCGGCGAGACCCCGATCCGCTTGGCCATCTCCGCCTGCGACTTGGGATCGTTCGGGAGAAACTCGTGCAGCGGCGGGTCGAGCAGTCGGATCGTGACCGGTAGCCCCTTCATCGCCGTGAAGATGCCGACAAAGTCCGACCGTTGATGCGGCAAGAGCTTGTCCAGGGCCTTTTGCCGGGCTTCACGCGTGTCGGCCAGGATCATTTCGCGCATTGCCATGATGCGCTCGCCCTCGAAGAACATGTGCTCGGTGCGGCACAGGCCGATGCCTTCGGCGCCAAAGTCTCGTGCCCGTTTGGCGTCGGCCGGCGTATCGGCATTGGTGCGCACACGCAGCGTGCGGTACTTGTCCGCCCACTTCATCACCGTCGCGAAATCGCCGGAGAGCTTCGGCTCCTGCCGGGCGACCTCGCCGGCGATCACCTCGCCGGTCGCGCCGTCGATCGACAGCACGTCCTTGTGCGAGAACGTGCGACCGCCGACCGTGATCTTGCGGGCCTTCTCGTTGATTTGGATTTCGCCGGCCCCGGCGACGCAACAGCGTCCCCATCCGCGGGCGACGACCGCCGCATGACTGGTCATGCCGCCGGTGCTGGTGAGAATGCCGGCCGCCGAGTGCATGCCGTCGATGTCCTCGGGATTGGTCTCTTTGCGGACCAGCAGCACCGACTCGCCGGCGTGGGTTCGCTCGACCGCCTCGCTGGCGGTGAAAGCGAGCTTGCCGACCGCGGCGCCGGGCGAGGCCGGCAGGCCGGTCGTCAACACGTCGGCGGACTTCTTCGCCGCAGGGCTGAAACTCGGCAGCAGAAGCTGCGTCAGGTCCGCCGCCGGAATTCGCATCACCGCGGTCTTCTCGTCGATCAGCTTCTCGCGCACCATGTCGCAGGCGATCTTCACGGCGGCCGGACCGGTTCGCTTGCCGTTGCGAGTTTGCAGCATGTAAAGCTCGCCGCGCTCGATCGTAAACTCGATGTCCTGCACGTCGCGGTAATGCTGTTCGAGCTTGTCCTTGATGGTCAGCAGTTGCTTGTGGACGGCGCGGTTCCACTTGGGCATGTCCGCCACTGGCAGCGGAGTGCGAATGCCCGCCACCACGTCTTCACCCTGGGCGTTGATCAAAAACTCGCCGTAGAACTGGTTCTTGCCGGTCGAGGGATCGCGGGTGAAGGCCACGCCGGTGCCGCTGTCGTCGCCCATGTTGCCGAAGACCATCGACTGCACATTCACGCCGGTGCCGAGCAAGCCGGTGATGCCTTCCATCTGGCGATAGCGGACCGCGCGGGTCTGCATCCAACTGCCGAAGACCGCGCGGATGGCCAGCTCGAGCTGCTCCAGCGGATCCTGCGGGAAGGGCGAGCCGTGGTGCTTCTTGTAGACCGCCTTGTAGGCGTCGCACAGCTCGATCATGCCTTTGGTCGGCACGTCGGTATCCTGCTTGGCGCCGTACTTGAGCTTGAGCTTATCGAAGGCGGCCTCGAAGTGCTCGTGGTCGACTCCGACCACCACGTCGCCGTACATGTTGATCAGCCGGCGATAGGAGTCGTAGGCGAAGCGTTCGTTGCCGGTGGCGTTGGCCAGCCCGGCCACGGACATGTCGTTCAAGCCGAGATTGAGGATCGTGTTCATCATGCCCGGCATTGAGGCCGCCGCCCCGCTGCGGACCGACACCAGCAGCGGGCTGTGGCTGTCGCCGAACTTCTTCTTGGTTTCCTTTTCGAGCGTTTGGACGTTCTTGCGGACCTCGTCCATCAGGCCGGCGGGCAGCTTCTTGCCTTCCTTGTAGTACTGGCTGCAGACTTCGGTGGCGATGGTGAAGCCGGGCGGGACGGGCAGGCCGATGCTGGTCATCTCGGCCAGGTTGGCTCCCTTTCCGCCGAGAAGCTGCTTCATGCTGCCGTCGCCGTCGGTGCGGGTTTTACCGAAGTAGTAGATCATTCGCCCGCCGCCCGTGGTGCTCCGCTTGCCGGCGGCCTTGGAGCGGGGACGTTTCTTCTGCGTCGTTGCCATATCGGTTCTGTCTTCCTTAGTACGCTTTGATTCGGGGCGCCGCTGCCTGCCGCAGTGAGTTCCGCCTCCCGGGAAAAACACTCGGGACGGGCCGCACCGGAAGGGGGCTGCCTTGGCGGGGGAGCCGCGTGCACGCCGATTCGACGCGCACCGTGAGCGGCCATAAAATCCGCCGAAAATGCGAACCGGCCAGTCTATCGGCGGCGGTTTAGAGCGTCAAGGCGTTGCAAGACGGGGCGGCGTGGCGTAGACATCGGGCCGGACCAATCGCGATCGATCCCTAACGATGAGCTGCGTGCCGCGTGAGCGAGCCTGACATCCAACCTGCCGCCCCTCGCGCCGGGGTGCTGCGAACCGCCATCTTGGTCGAGGCCGGCATCGGCCTGTTGGGCTGGGCGATCGGAATCGGGCTCGGCCGGTCACCAATGGACTTCTTCCACTGGCGCATGGTCGACCTGATCTGGGGCGTAGCCGCCACGGTGCCCATGTTGGCGGCTCTGGCCGTTTGCCTGTGGCTGCCGTTTGCGCCGATGCGCCGACTGACGCGGATCGTGCGCGAAATACTGATTCCCATGTTCCAGGGCGCGCATTGGACGCAGATTGCGCTGATTTCGGCCCTGGCCGGCTGGGGCGAGGAGCTGTTCTTTCGCGGCGTGGTGCAGTACTTCAGCCAGCAGTGGCTCGGCCCGCTCGGCGGCTTGGCGGTGGCCAGCATCGTGTTCGGGCTGGCCCATCCGCTTACGCGAACATACATCGTGGTGGCGGCGGTGATCGGCGCGTATCTGGGCTGGCTGTGGCTGACCTTCGACAATCTGCTAGTGCCGATGGTCGCCCACGGGCTGTATGACTTTGTGGTGCTGATGTGGATGCTGCGCACGACGCCGGTCGACGCGCAGGAGTAGGATCCGCTGTGCCCAATAAAAAAAGGCGGCCCGGTTCACTTGAACCGGACCGCCTGACTTGACTAGCCCAGACCCTCGTTCAGGCAGTGTGAAGAGAGTCCTTATCCGCGGCGGCGTTAGCCGTCGCACTCACACGTCTGCGGGCAGCAGGGGACCGGGCAGCACACCTGCACCGGAACCTGCTTGCAGACCACCTTCGGCACGCAACGGGTCGCCGTATAGGCCACCTTCTTGGCCACGCACTTCTCGACCTGGATGGTCTTGGTCTCGTGGACCGGCTTGCAGACCGTGTAGGGCACCTGCTTGGTGTGGGTCTCGGCGACCATCTTGCACACCTGGTACGTGCAGGTCTTGGTCCGCTGCTCGGCGACCATCTTGCACACCTTATACGTGCAGGTCTTCACCCGCTGCTCAGGCACCATGTGGCAGACCTTGTAGGTGCTGGTCCGCTCTTCGGGCACCATGCGGCAGACCTGATACGTGCAGGTCTTGGTCCGCTGCTCGGGCACCATGCGGCACACCTGATAGGTGCAGGTCCGCACGCGTTGCTCGGGCACCATGCGGCACACCTGGTAATTGCAGGTCCGCTGCTCGGGCACCATGTGGCACACCTTGTAGGTGCAGGTCTTCACCCGTTGCTCGGCCACCATGCGGCACACCTTGTAGGTGCAGGTCTTGGTCCGCTGCTCGGGCACCATACGGCAGACCTGGTAGGTGCTGGTCCGCTCTTCGGGCACCATACGGCACACCTTGTAGGTGCAGGTTTTCACCCGCTGCTCGGCCACCATGCGGCAGACCTTGTAGGTGCAGGTCCGCTGCTCGGGCACCATGCGGCAGACCTGATACGTGCAGGTCTTGGTCCGCTGCTCGGGCACCATACGGCACACCTGGTAGGTGCTGGTCCGCTGCTCGGGCACCATGCGGCACACCTTGTAGGTGCAGGTTTTCACCCGTTGCTCGGGCACCATGCGGCACACCTGGTAGGTGCTGGTCCGCTCTTCGGGCACCATCGTGCAGACTTTGTAGGTGCACTGCTTGGTGCGAGTCTCACGCACGTACTTCACACAGTTGACCTGACGCTCGGTGACCTCCGGGACCCACACCTTCTTGCAGATCCGTCGCGGCGGGCACTGGACTTGAACCGCATTGCACTCGCCCGGCTGATAGACGCACCGGCAGCAGCACGGATCCCAAACCCAGCAGCCAGGCTCCTGGACGTACTTGGTCACGACCGGGCCGGGGCACTCGGTGACTTGAGTCTCCCAGCGACCGCTGCAGACCTGGATCGTCTTGGTGTAGTTCACCGGCTTGCAGACCGAATAGTGAACGTCCTTCGTACGGGTCTCCCACACCGGCTTGCAGACGGTGTAGGTGCGGGTCTTCGTCTCGTAGACCGGCTTGCAGACCGTATAGTGAACGTCCTTCGTACGGGTCTCCCAGACCGGCTTGCAGACCGTGTAGTTGCGGGTCTTGGTTTCCCAGACCGGCTTGCAGACCGTGTAATTGATCTGCTTGGTCTTGGTTTCCCAGACCGGCTTGCAAACCGTGTAGGCGCGGGTTTTGGTTTCCCAGACCGGCTTGCAGACCGTGTAGTGGACGTCCTTCGTACGGGTCTCCCAGACCGGCTTGCAGACCGTGTAGGTGCGGGTCTTGGTTTCCCAGACCGGCTTGCAGACCGTGTAGTTGATCTGCTTGGTCTTGGTCTCCCACACCGGCTTGCACACCGTGTAGGCGATGTCCTTGGTGCGGGTTTCCCAGACCGGCTTGCAGACGGTATACGTGCGGGTCTTGGTCTCCCACACCGGCTTGCAGACCGTGTAGGGAATCTGCTTGGTCTTGGTTTCCCAGACCGGCTTGCAGACCGTGTAATTGATCTGCTTGGTCTTGGTTTCCCAGACCGGTTTGCAAACGGTGTAGGTGCGGGTCTTGGTTTCCCAGACCGGCTTGCACACCGTATAGGCGACGTCCTTGGTGCGGGTTTCCCAGACCGGCTTGCAGACCGTGTAGTTGATCTGCTTGGTGCGGGTTTCCCAGACCGGTTTGGTCACCGTGTACTGGCAGTCGCGGTAGCGCGTCTCCTGGACGTACTTCACGCAATCGACCGTACGGTCCTCAAGCACCTTCTCGTAGACCGTCTTGTAGCAGGTGTAATTCTGCTGCTCGTAGACGACCTCTCGACAGGTCTTCATGACCGTGTGACACTGCTGCTTGACTTCTGCATATCCGCAGCCGTCGCAGCTCGTGGCACAGCTTTTGTACCGTGCCAAGCCACAGTACCCGGCTTCCGCTACGCTGGTCGTAGCGAATGCCAGGAGTACCGCGACAATAGGCACACCCAACAAGGCTCTCATGCTCACGCCTCCTTCGTAGGACTGCTCTGGATGGGGTAGGGCTTGTCAAAACGGGTATTTAGCCCGTCCTAGCACTCTTCGACCCGCGCACTCGGCGTACATTAGCTGAATTGCGTGACTTACTGAGATTGCGCATATAGATGCGCCACAGCAGACATCGCAGATACACCAAATAGCGGCGTCGCATCCTTTTCAATCGTCAAGCTGGATCGATAGCTTGAGATGGAGCAACTACTAAATCTGCGTCGCCAGGGAGGTTTTCGACGCTTGGGAGAGCCGTTCCGGTAGTTTCACCCGAGCCAGCCGCCTGTATCCCTGCAGTGCGGTAAACGAGATCGCTGATGCGGCTTGGACCGACGGTGTGGGATGTTCCGGCGGTGAGTGTGCGAAGCCGCTCGTCCGGCTAGCTTTCCGGGGGGCGAGCTCTCCAGGATTCCCATGCCGGACTGCGAAAAGATTTCGCTTTCGTTTTGACGGTCGCCAATTGGCAACCTAAATACTGCTAGGCACGCGCACCGGCCGCGAGATTGTCACGCTCGCCCCACAGAAGCGGCGAGCACGACCTCCCGCGGCCGCGGGCGAAAATCGCTAGCAAACGAACGCTTTTGTCGGTCCTCACGCAGCCTCGCACCCAACCACACAAACGTGAAGAAGTCAACTAAAACGGCTTGCGTCGAACCCGAGCCGCGCAAGGAGAAGGATTCCGCGATGAAGATGTTCCGCCGAACTCGCACTGGGTTCACACTCATCGAAGTGCTCATTGTGGTCGTAATCATGGCGATCCTCGCTGCGACGATCATCCCGCAGTTTTCGACGTCGACCGAGGACGCCAAGGCGAGCCAACTCGAGTTCAATCTGCACACGCTGCAATCGCAGATTCAGCTCTACCAGATCCAGCACAGCGGATCGTATCCGACGATCCAGAGCAGTGACCTACCGCAGATGACTTCCCGGACGCAGGCCAACGGAACAATCGACGCCGCCGGTCCGCTGGGTCCGTATATTGCCGGCGGAGAGCTTCCGCTCAATCCTCTCACCAATTCCCGAACGGTCAGCGCTTCGACGGACGGCTCCACCAAAACCGGCGGCGGATGGCAGTACAACGTCGCGACCGGCGAAATCTGGGCGGACGACGTCGCCCCGTAAGCGAGACACAACGCCTGCATGGCATCTGGGCGGCGTTCGAGCCATCGGACGCCGCCTTTTTGCTGCGCAGGGTCCGATTAGCGATTGAAGACAGTGCAACTGGGTCCGAGCAGGTGCACACAAAGCCACGACAACTTTTCGGCGGGCGAGCCTTGCGATGGAGCAGCCCGGCAGGCGATCCTCTCCCAACGCCGACAGCAACTCAAGCCCGTCGCCCGAACCGCCTTTGCCCATGGGGATACGTCGTACTCTTGCCGCCATAGAGGCCTTGTTTTAAAGTAACGGCCTCTTAGAAGCATCCCCAGGCTGCGCCGCGGGCAAGCGACTTGTCTCCCCCGACCACGGCACCGGAGCCTCATGAGCGTCCCCCAGAGAAAAACAGGCGCCCCCAGCCCTGACTCGGTGCCCAAGGCTGTCGTCAATCGGCTGAGCCTGTACCTGCGGGAGCTGCAGCGGATGGTCCGCGAGGATAAAGCGACCACCAGTTCCAGCGAGCTGGGGCGCGTGCTGGGCTTCTCCGATGCCCAGGTCCGCAAGGATTTGGCGTATTTCGGACATTTCGGCCACCCAGGCATCGGTTACCACTGCCAGGAGCTGGCCCACGCGATCCGCCGCATTCTGGGCACCGATCAACAATGGCTGGTGGCCCTGATCGGCGTGGGCAACCTCGGCCGCGCACTGCTGGGGTATAAGGGGTTCTCCCAGCAGGGGTTTCGCATCGTGGCGGCATTCGACATTGATGTGCCTAAGGACGGCAAAACGATCGAGGGGGTCACCGTCTATCACCTCGATGAACTGGCCGAGGTGATTCGCAAGGAACACATACGCCTGGGCATGATCGCCGTGCCGGCGACCGCGGCACAGTCGGTTGCCAACCAACTCGTCGAAGCGGGCGTAGAAGGGATCGTTAACTTCGCGCCGATCACGCTCGCCCTGCCCGACGGCATCAGCACCATCGGCGTCGACCTGGCCATCGAGCTGGAGCAGATCTCCTTCGCCGTTGTCAACCAATCGCCCAGCCGATAAGCTAACCGGGTTACTCTACCCGGTGGTGTAATTGGCAACACTAGGGATTTTGGCTCCCTCATTCCAGGTTCGAGTCCTGGCCGGGTAGCTCGCTGTTCGGCACTTTTCGTCCAGGCGATGCCGACGCAGGTCGCGCAGTGCCGGAACTCCGCTTTTCGGGCAGATTCTGCCTGCCCCCCACCTCCTCCCCGATTACCGCTTGACGTTTCCGATGCCCCACGACAATCACGTTCAATTCGCGGCCGAGGCCGTTCGCCAGGCCGCACTGCTCGTGCGGCAGATACAAGCGGAGATGGTAACGCCAGCGATTACCAAGCAGGATCGCTCGCCGGTTACGGTGGCCGATTTTGCCGCGCAGGCGCTGATTGCGCAGCGGCTGTCCGAGTCGTTTCCTGGCGACGTGCTGGTCGCGGAGGAGTCGACCGGCGCGCTGCTTACGCCGGACGGTGAAAAGGCTCTGGAACAAGTCACGCAGTTCGTTGGCCGCAAAATCGCCAATGCCAGCCGCGCCCGGGTGTGCGAGTGGATCGAGCGGGGAACGGCCGAACCGAGCGATGCCTTCTGGACGCTCGACCCGGTGGACGGCACCAAGGGCTTTCTTCGCGGCGATCAATATGCGGTGGCGCTCGCCCGGATCGAAAACGGCTCCGTCACCATCGCCGCATTGGGCTGTCCCGGCATGACGCCGCAGGGCATTGCTGCGGCCGATGCCGGCGGTGTGCTGGTGCTGGCCGCAAGAGGGCAGGGCTGCCGGGCGGCGCCGCTCGCCGGCGGAGACTTTCACCCTTGGCGGGCTTCTGAGTGCCGCGAGTTGGCGCAGGCTCGCATGCTACGCTCGGTCGAATCCGGCCACACGAACACCGATCAAACCGGCCGATTGGCGGAAGAGCTCGGCCTGGCCGCCGATTCGATCGCCATGGACAGCCAGGCGAAGTACGCAGCGCTGGCGTCCGGCGGAGCCGAGATCCTCGTGCGGCTGCTCTCGCCCGGCCGCCCAGACTATCGCGAACTGATCTGGGACCAGGCCGCCGGATCGTTGATCGTCGAGGAGGCCGGCGGCCGCGTCACCGATCTGGACGGCCAACCACTCGATTTCTCGACTGGTCGGACGCTGGCCCGCAATCGAGGCGTGCTGGCCACGAGCGGTCCCATCCACGACCGCGTGCTGCAGGCATTGGCCGCGATAGGAGCATAACATCCGCGCACGGACTTCCTGTCTGTGCTTTCACCGGATCGCCCTAGCGCCGTCTTGGCGGCTGGCAAGGCCGAAGCGAACGATCTGGCGGTCGAGTTGAACCCGCGGAATGCCGAGCAGTTCGGCCGCCGCGTCGCGATTCCCGAGGGCTTCGTGCAAGGCCCGCCGCAACCGCTCCCGCTCAAGCTGACCGGCCGGCTTCGATTCGGAGTCCATTTTTCGTCCTGCCGCCGCGAACACCCAGGGCTCGGCCGCGGTCCGCATGCGGCCGAGAATCCAGTGGCTGCCGTCACGGCTAGACAATCCAGCCGAAGCGCACTGTGGCGGTGCCATCTCGATGCAATTCTCCCGCAGCAACTCGTACAGTTCCGCGGAGAACTCGCCGCGCTCTACGGCATCATCCAGATTGCACCGAGTTGCGGCGATCAGCCGCGCATCGACTGGTTCAGCCTGTTCGGCGCCCTCGGGCGTGATCCGACCGGTGCGTAACATGCCGACCAAGCGAGACTGCATATCGGCCGTAAGCCGGTCGATGGCGTCGAAATAGACGGTGCCGCCGGCTGCCGCCCGAATACACCCCAGCGAAGGGCCGCCGGTCGCGGGACCGCCCGCTGTACCGAACACCTGGCTGGCGAACGAGCGACTCTCGGCGGCGAGACAGCGCACCGGCACGAAGGCTTCGCGGTGGCGATCGCTTTCGACATGGATCGCGCGAGCGAGGCGAGCCTTGCCGCTTCCCGGCGGTCCGACCAACAATACCGGCCGCTGTTGAGCCGCGGCGGTGCGAACCTGATCTCGAACTGCAGCGGCTCGAGGAGATGCGCCGATCGGGTCTGCACCGTGGCCAGAGGTAAAACGGTCGCCGGTGCGATTGGGATCTGCCACTAGCACCTCCGCGAATGTGAGGCCATTTCTTGCAATTGGCGTCGAAAGCTGCCATGCGCGCACGAGGAGACGAGCTGGCCGAATGCTGCCATGCGCCGCCGCCATTGTGACTGCCGCCCCGCGCGATTTCAAGGGTGGTCCAGTGGCGAGCATCGTGCCCGGCGAGCGGTAGTTGCCGTCTGATGATGTGGCGATCGGCAACGCTCAGTGCGGAACCCCCTCAATTGACGCTCTCGGTGTAAAGCGTTACAGTGTAGGGCTCGTCTCCTCGCACGGCCCGTGGGGGGCATACCTTGAATTCAACCCCAGGCCGAGAGTCAACCAACGCCGGACGCCCGCAGTGCGGGACATCGCCGGTGTGCCCTTGGAAGGAGCTTTTTGCGTGGCGAATCTGATTGAGGAACTGATCGAAGCGGGGGTCCACTTTGGCCACCGGGCCAGCCGGTGGAATCCCAAGATGCGGCCGTACATCTACGCCCGCAAGAATCTGATTCACATCATCGACGTGCGGGAGACCGTCCGTGGTCTGCTCAGGGCACGCAAATATCTCAGCCAGGTTGCCAGCAACGGCAGCCTGATTCTGTTCGTGGGAACGAAGCGTCAGGCCGGCGATGCCATCGAGCAGGAAGCCCGCCGCTGCGGCATGCCCTTTGTCAACGATCGCTGGCTGGGCGGCACGCTCACCAACTTTCGCACCATCCGCAGCCGTCTGACGCGGCTGGAAGAGCTTGAATCGCTGCGGGAAAGCGATCGGCTGCAGTCCTATTCAAAGAAGATGCAGTCCGCGCTGACTCGCGAATATCGCAAGATGTTCCGCAACCTCGACGGCATCCGCAACATGGGCCGTCTGCCCGAGTGCCTGGTGGTATTCGATCCCAAAAAGGAACGTAACGCCGTGCGAGAAGCTCGGAAGATGGGCATCGCCACCGTCTCGCTGATCGATACGGACTGCGATCCGGACATGGTCGACCTGCCGATTCCCGGCAACGACGACAGCATGCGTTCGATCGAGTTGATCTCGCGGCTGCTGGCCGATGCGATCGCTGAGGGCCGTTCCTCGTTGGCCGAATCCCAGCAGCAGGCCCGCGAAGGCGCCGAGCCGGCCGAAAAGCGCACCCAAATGGCTGCCAGCGAGTAGGCTCGGCGGATGGAGCACAGGCAGACTTCGGTGCTCCCGGACGGGTAGCTGGACTCGTGAGAGTTCAGCCGTTTCCGGGCACATCTGAATTCTCACGAATTCAGCTACAGGAATGTCTGTGCCACGCTTTTCGCGCCACTATGGCAGCCACACCGCGCGGGCAGGCGACACGCACAAGACACCTACAAAATCGACGAAGCAAAGTTATACAGGAGTCAGGTCGATGACTGAGATTACCGCTACCGCGGTGAAAGCGCTGCGGGACAAAACGCAATTGCCCATGATGGAGTGCAAGCGGGCGTTGATTGAAACCGGCGGCGACGAAGAGGCCGCCATTCGCCTGTTGCGCGAGCAGGGCAAGAAAACGATGGCCAAGCGGGCCGATCGTACGACCGAGTCCGGACGGCTGGCGATCTATACGAGCCTTGACCCCGGCGTCGGCGCGATGATCGAGTTGCAGTGCGAAAGCGCGCAGGTCGCCAACCAGGAGGACTTCACCCAACTGGCCGACGATCTGGTCAAGCAACTCGCCACTGGACCGGGCGCAAAGTCCGCCGAGGAGCTGTGGCAGCAGCCCTCGCCCAGCAGGTCGGGCAGCACGCTCCAGGAACAGCACGACGATCTGGCCAACCGCATCCGCGAGGTATTTCGCCTTCGGCGGCTGGTCCGCTTCGACGGCCCCTCTGGCGGCTATGTCCACCACACCGGCGCCGACGGCGTTCTGCTGGAGGTGACCGGCGGCACGGACGAGGCCGCCAAGGACATCAGCATGCACATCACGGCCATGCGACCCATGGTCATCCGCAAAGAGGATCTCGATCCGGCACTGATCGAGAAGGAGCGGCAGATCCTCACCGAACAGGCTCGCAGCGAAGGCAAGCCCGACAACATCATCGAGAAGATGGTCGAGGGGCGGATGCGCAATTTCTATGCCGAGCAGGTGCTGCTGGAGCAGCCGTTCATCAAGGACGAGAAGCAGACCGTCGGCCAGTATGCGAAATCGCAGTCGACGATGCCCGTGCGGTTCGTCCACTGGCAACTCGGCAAGGAGTAGTTGCACGGGCTGAATTCTTGCGAATTCAGCGACCGACCATACTCCCTCTCCCCACCGGGGAGAGGGCCGGGGAGAGGGGGTACTCAACATATCGGACAACTTGCTTTGCACGCGCCGCGCTAGCGCTGCTCAGCAAACGCACAGACAGGAATGTCTGTGCCACTGGCTGAATTCTTGCGAATTCAGCTTTAGAATGGTCTGCACAGCGGACCCTGCGCTACAAGCGGCTCCGCACAACGGACCCTACTGCCATACGAGGTACACGATTTCCCCATGACCGCAGATCATTCCGACGCTCCGCCACGTTTCAAACGGCTGGTATTGAAGCTTTCCGGCGAGAGCTTCGCCCACGCCGGCGAGCGGGGTATCAGCATGGAAGAGGTCGTGCACATCGCCCGGCAGACCTACCAGGCGGCGCAGCGGGGGGTCGAGATCGCCATCGTCATCGGCGGCGGCAACATCTTGCGGGGGGCGCAGTTCACCGCCGGCAACTCCTGCATCCAGGAGGCGACCGCCCATTACATGGGCATGCTGGCCACTGTCATCAATGGCCTGGCGCTGCAAGACGCGCTGGAGTCGCTCGGCTGCCACACGCGGCTGATGACGGCCCTGCGGATGGACGGCGTGGCGGAGCCCTACATTCGCCGCCGCGCGAAGCGCCACCTGGAGAAGGGCCGCATCGTGATCCTGGCCGGCGGCACGGGCAGCCCGTTCGTCACGACCGACACCGCGGCCGCGCAGAAGGCGCAGGAGATCGAGGCCGAGATCCTGCTGAAGGCCACGCGCGTCGACGGCGTCTACAGTGACGATCCGGAGAAAAACCCTCATGCTGTGCTGTACCGCCATCTGACCTACCACACCGTGCGGGAGCAGAACTTGCGGGTGATGGATCCGACGGCGATTGCCCACTGCATGGAACACGATTTGCCCATCCTGGTCTTCAATTACAAGAAGGAAGGGAACATCGAGCGGGCCGTGGCGGGGCAGCGCGTCGGCACAATCATCACCAGTCACGAAGCCGACGACAAGGAAAAATAGCCCTTCCGCGCGGTGAATGCATTGAAAGGGCCCACGCCAGGTGACGAGGACAATGCCATGAGCGGTGAAGAAATTGTGCTCGACTGCGAAGAGCGCATGGAAAAGGCCATCAGCGTCTTAAAGCACTCGCTTTCTGGAATCCGCACTGGCCGCGCCAGCCCGGGGCTGGTCGATTCGCTGCGGGTGGACGTGTACGGCTCGCCCAGCCCGATCAAGGCCATCGCCTCGGTGAGCGCGCCGGAGCCGACGCAATTGGTCATCCGGCCTTATGATCCTGGCACGATGAAGGATATCGAGAAGGGCATCCTGGCCAGCGGCCTGGGTCTGAATCCGCAAAACGACGGGAAGTTGATTCGCATCAACATTCCGCCGCTGTCGACCGAAGTCCGACGAAAGTTGGTCGCCCGCATCAAGGACCTGACCGAGGAAGCCAAGATAGCTATCCGCAACATCCGCCGCGACGGCAATAAGGCCGCCGATCAGGCCGAGAAGGACAAGGATCTTTCCGAGGACGAGCGCGACGACGTCAAGAAAGAGATCCAGGACCTGACCAAGAATTTCGAGGACCAGGCCGCCGAGTTAGCGAAGTCCCGCGAGACAGAGGTCATGGAGGATTAGCAGCCTTGATTTTTGAGGGCAGGCTGCTGCATCACACGGAAGTGATGCCAAAATGACGACGTAAGTCGTTATTTTGCGAGCCGTGAGGAGCTTTGCTCCGAACTTGGCGAGGTTGAAAAACGCCACGACGGCGTTTTCAACAGGATGTTGGAGGGCCATTCCTGGGGTGCCACGGCTGGCTCGTCCAGCCGTGCTCTTGTAGCTCGCGCTCGTGAGAGTTCAGCCGCCTTCCGGGCACGGCTGAATTCCTAAGAATTCAGCTACGAAGGCATCGTCTGAATCCGTAGACAAGCGCCGGCCCTGGAAGCCCTGCAATCGCCGGTTTATAGTGGAAAGACGGGGCAAGCGATCCGGCCGATCGCGATGCCCCGCGCGACGATGAGGCCCGTTCGATGCAGCGCTACGAGGTTTTGTTTTCGGGCCGTGTGCAGGGGGTCGGCTTCCGGATGACCGCCCGGCAGGTGGCCCGCGGCCGCCCTATCACCGGCTATGTGCAGAATCTCTCGTCCGGGGAAGTGCGGCTGGTGGCAGAGGGGCCTGCAAGCGAGTTGGATGAACTGGTGAGCGACATCGAGCGGCACATGGAAGGCTTCGTGCGAGATACGCGGATCGACCGCCGGCCGGCCACCGGGGAGTTCGAAAACTTTTCGATTCGTCATTGATATCCACGGGCAGAGGATCCTGCCCCGCCTGTTCGGCGAACCGCAGCGGCGGCCCAGTCGTAGCAAAGCATACCCTCGCCTGCGGCGGCAGAGCGGGCGGCCGTTTTGACCACAGCTTTTCTTTCACGTTCTGACACTTAGATAGATTCGAAGAAACTCGGCGGCCATACGCCTCGCTTTCGTATATCGCCCGGAGACCAAGCTCGATGATCATGAGTCCTCCGCCGCTGCTGGCTGCGGCCTCGACATGGTTGACGCCGCTGTGGCTGTTGGCGGCCGGCGCCGCCATTGGCGTAGCGATTCTGGCGATCGCCTACGGCCTGATGTGGCTGGTATCGCGCGATGCTTCCGCCCAGGTCGCCGGGGCGGTAGGCGGCGGCATCTTGCTGCCGATTGGCTACGTGGCCGTGGTGATGACGGTGCTGATGTTGGTCGGCAGCATGTACGTGCCCTACAGGCAGTTTGCCGACTCGCTCGCACGGCTGCCCTCGGTGGGAGAGATTTCGCGAGAGGTGACCGTCCCTCCGCGCACCGTCGATCATCCCGTCCAGGTGAGCTTCTATTCCAACGAACTAGGTGCCTATCGCTTTGCGGGCAACCAGGACGTGGTCATCGCCACGCAGCCGTTGCAGGGCGAGGGCGGCGCGACGATGTTGCTGGCCGGCGGCGAGCCGGTGCAGTGGAACCGAGGCTCGGGCCGCGCTTCAGGCTTTGAGGGTCCGGTGACTACGCTCTACGTCACCAACAACAGCGACGCTCAGGCCACGTTGGAGGTGGATCTGGCCACGCAGGTGCCCTACCCGGAGGTGATTGCCGTCCCGATCACGGCCGCTTCGCTGGTTGGCCTGTTCGCGGTATATCTCGGATTGTATTTCGCCTTTCCCAAATTGTCGGCCATCGCCACCACCACTGCCAAGGAGGCGATCTCGCAACCGATCTACTATCTGGCGCTGGGGCTGGGTGCGTGCCTGCTGATCGCCTTCGTGTACATTCCGTACAACACGTTCGGCGAAGACGTCAAGATGCTAGAGTCTTCAGCGCTGTCACTAATTCTAGTGCTCTCAATCGTCGTGGCGGTGTGGACGGCCAGCGTGTCGGTGTCCGACGAAATTGAAGGCCGCACCGCCCTGACACTGCTCAGTAAGCCAATCGGCCGCCGGCAATTCGTGCTGGGCAAGTTCCTCGGCATCATCTGGCCGACGGTGCTGCTTTTCGTGCTGCTGGGCCTGCTGCTGATGGGCATCGTCTCGTACAAGGTCGTATTCGAAGCTCACGAGGCCGCTTCCGAGGAGCCGGCTTGGCAGCAGTGCTTCGCGGAGATGGTGCGCATCGTGCCGGCGCTGGTGCTGTATCTGATGGAGGCGATCGTGCTGGTGGCCGTGAGCGTGGCCATCTCCACTCGGTTGCCGATGCTGCCCAACCTGATCATCTGCTCGTCGCTGTACGTGCTGGGGCATCTGGTGCCGACGATCGTGCAGTCGCAGGCCGGACAGTTCGAGATCGTCGCTTTCATCGGGCGGCTGCTCGCCACGTTGATCCCGGTGCTCGATCATTTTAACGTCGAGGCCGCCGTCTCCGGCGGGAACGTCGTGCCGCTGGCCTACCTTCCCTGGGCACTGGCCTACTGCGTGCTGTACAGCACGATCGCCATGCTGTTGGCGCTGGCCATGTTCGAGGATCGTGATTTGGCTTAGCCGTAGCTGAATTCTTGAGAATTCTATTCGCACCCCTTAGCACCCTGGTGATTTTTGAGGGCAGGCTGCTGCATCACACGGAAGTGATGCCAAAATGACGACGTAAGTCGTTATTTTGCGAGCCGTGAGGAGCTTTGCTCCGAACTTGGCGAGGTTGAAAAACGCCACGACGGCGTTTTTCAACAGGCTGCTGCATCACACGGAAGTGATGCCAAAATGACGACGTAAGTCGTTATTT
>JBBDJB010000042.1:0-16545 GCA_040880125.1 Pirellulales bacterium
GCGACGGATCGGGTAGCGGCGGTTCGAGCGCGGCGGCCGACGATCGGGTTTGGGCTGACGAGGACGACGAAGCCGCCCTGGTCGGCAGCAGTTCCGGCTCCCAGGACGTGGACGAGGCCCTCAGCGAAGACGCCGACTGGCTCGCCTGGGACGTCCTCTAAGTCGCCGAAGAACCGGCCGAGTTTCGCCCCGAGCGGCGAGCAGTAAATCCGATAACAAACAGCCCGGGTAAGCCGAGAGGTTTACCCGGGCTTTTTCATGCGCCGCGTCTTTCGTTCGGAAAGTCCTCTGCACGCCCGGCGTTGATCGCGAGAGTTCCAACTCCGTCGGCGTCATTCGTCCGCCGCAGGCATGGCCTCATCCGAGACCGCCGGAACCTCCCGCTGCCACCGATCAGCCAGTAGCGTATCGATCAGCAGTTGGCCCACGTGGTAGACGACCATCGGCAAAATGGTCAGCCCGCCGTAATACTGCAACCCGATGTCCAACCCCACCATCAGCGTTTTCTGGCTGCCGGAAAAGGCAACCGCCACACGGTCGCCGTACCCAAAGCCGATCCACCGGGCCACAGCATAGCCGGCCAAGCAAACGGCGGTGTGGAGCCCGAGCACGCAAACCATCATCAACAGCCAGACCGATCCGGTAATGAGCGAGGCCTCTCCGCCCGCGGCCAACCGCACGCCGGACTGCACGGTGCCGATGAAGATCATGCTCAGGATACCGCACCGAGCCAGCACGCCCAGTGCAGCGCGTTGCCGCGTGGCCCAGGTTCCCAGCGGCCGGTAAAGACGAAGCAGTTGAGCCACTACGATCGGAATCACCACCAGTGCGGTCAGCCGCCCGATCAGCGGGCCCATTTCGATCTGGACGTGCGAGCCGGTCAACCATTGCAGCCAGGCCGGCGTTACCAGGAAGCAGCTCAAGTTGGTGAGCATGGTGACCAAGATGGCCACCGCGTCGTTGCCTCCGGCGCGGCGGGTCCAAACGGCGGCCGAAGCCAACGTGCAGGGGACGCTGGCCACGATGATCAGCCCCGTTCCCAGGTCGACCGGCAACAGGCGGGCCGTCAGCCAGGCCAGCGGCGGCAGAAGACCGTAGCTAAGCAGCACGGCCAACAGCGTCGGCGCCGGCCGGCTCAGCGCGCGGCCCATGGCGCCGATCTCCAGCGGCAGCGCCATCAGGAACAAGACAACCGCGACGATGGTCTCCCGCGGCATCGCCTGAGTGGCCGGGTCCAGCCGCTGCGGAAAGGCAAACCCTCCCGCCAGCACGACCGCCAGCGCCAGCAGAAACCAGCGGCGGACGAAGAATCGCAGCATCGGCGGGTCTCGAGTGCGGCATTTTCACGCCGCGCTCGAGGTTACTCTGGCGACGCGGCGGCGGAACGGTCTTCCAACCAGCGGGCCCGCAGATGATCGCCGTGCCGTTGTGCCGACTCGCTCTGCTTGAGCAGCTCGGCGGCCTTGGCCGGCTCGTCCATCTGCTCGTGGGCCCGCGCCAGATTATAGCGAGCCCCGCTGGTCCAGGGGCCGTCGGGGTCGGCTTGCAGCGTACGCTCATCGAAATAGCCGGCGGCCACTTGCGGGCGGCTGTCTTCGTACGTCAACAGCCCGAGAAAGTAGCTGGCGTGCAGCTTCGCGGTTCGGACGAGCTCGATTTCCCAAGCCAGCGTCTGCACTGCTTCGATGGCCGAATCCGGTGGCCGCAGCTCCCGAAAGTAGCGGATCGCCTCGGCAAAGCCGCTATCCGGGCGGTTTTCTCGCTCGCCTGGGCCTTGAAAGTACAGCACGCGGGCCTTCCACAGCGTCGGCCGCCAAACAAAAACCTCGACCTCGCGCAATTCCGCCTCGCGTGCCGGCCGCTGGCGAGTCCGCTGCTCCTGCGGCGTGCGGAAAGGCAGCTCCCACAATCGCACCTCGCCGACTCCCGCGTGCCGCGACACCTCCTCAGCTAGCGCCGAGGCCGCCACGTTCAGCACGAGCTTTTGCCGCCCGGCGAATTGCGACTGCAATCGCTTCATCCGCTTCGCCAGATACATCGGCGCGGCTGGGATTTCGATATCGACCTGCTCAAAATGCTGCGAAGTGAGCGGATAGTCCATGCCTGCCGCGTCGAGCGAGGCGAGCAGCTTTTCATCGTCCCGCACCTGTGATAGCGTCGCCACTCGCGGGTTGTCGACCGCGCGGATCGGCAGTCCCAGCCACGGGTCGAACAGGTATAGCTCTTGGTCATACCATAGCGCCGGCAGGGCGGGACGCTCCTGGATGGGCGATTCGCCGCGGGGCACCACCATCACGATCGGCAACCCCTGTTGGCGGCACAGCAGGGCGAAAACCCACGCCCGCTCTTCGGCGGTGCCGCGGCCGTACATCAGCGTCTGCCAGGGCCGGTGAAAGCGGCCGTCCACCGCCGCGCGGGTTTCCAGTTGAATGTTGCGTACGGTCCAATCGAACAGCGCCGCAGCCTGCTCGACCGGATCGGTGCCGCCGCCTCGCGCCCAGGTGGAGATGTCGCGGGACCAAGCGGCTTCCTGCAGGAACCGCCCGTCGTAACGCGTGAAGTCGTCCTGGCTGAATTGCGCGGCGTCCACAGTCTGGCGCAACTCGTCGGGCAACTTCTCGAACAGCGGATCGAGGGTCCACTCGACCTGTTGCTCCGTGCGACGAGACCAATGATTTAGCCGCTCGACGATCTGATCGAGCATGCCTTCGTCGGGCGTGGGCTCCCAGTCGATCGGCTCGCCGCGGCCCGCCAGATATTCGTTCATGCGGCGCATCATCGTCTGCACCTTGTCGGCGCCGTACCGCCAGATTTCCACCCGGGTGGGCGTATCGACCGCCTGCGGCAGTCCCTCGGCCAGCAGCAGGGCGTTGTCGCCGGCAATGCCCGCGACGGGAACCTCGATGGCCGAGCGTTTGCCGTATTCGTCGACGTTCACGAAGTACCGCACCCGATCGCCGCGTGCCACGCGCAGCTCGGCCAGGCGGCCGTTGCGGCTGGTAATGTACAGATAGTTGTAAACGTCCTGCGGTCCCTCGGGATTCGCACCGAGAACCGCCATCACCGTCTGGCGATCGCGGCTCGTGCTGGCGTCGAGCACGACCTCGGAGGGGCGCAGATCAAGGCTTACAAAGCGATCGAGGTTCTGCAGCGTATCGGCCACATCTTCGATGAGCGCATCGCCGGCCGTGTCGGCGTTCATCTGCGCTTCCATGTGGCGTCGCGAAGGTTGCTCGCCGGTGCAGCCGACGGCGACTCCCAGCAGCATTGCCAGCAGCGACGCCGCCGCCAGGTGGCGCAGCAACCGCGGTGCTCGCCGCCGGACCGAAATAATCGGAGTCGAATGTGAATGCTCAGCGGACACCGAATTCCCCCACAATTTCACGCAGCCGCACGACCCGACCGAGCAGACCTTCCAACTGATCCAGCGGGACCATATTCGGTCCGTCGCTGGGCGACCGGTCCGGGTCGGGATGCGTTTCTAGAAATATGCCTTCCACTCCCAGGGCGGCCGCCGCCCGGGCCAGCGGCTCAACCATCTGACGATTCCCCCCGGTGGCGCTTCCCAGCCCTCCGGGCTCCTGGACGCTGTGCGTGGCGTCAAATACGACCGGCGTCCCCAGCGCCTGCATTTGAGGAATGGCCCGCATGTCGTTCACCAGGCGTCCGTATCCGAAAAACGTGCCCCTCTCGCACAGCAAGATGTCACGGCAGCCGAAGGCCTCGAGCTTGGCGACAACGTGCCTCATATCGCCCGGTCCCACGAATTGCGGCTTTTTCACGTGAACCGCGCGGCCCGTTTTCGCCGCCGCCGCCAACAGATCGGACTGCCTGGCGAGAAAGGCCGGTATCTGCAAAAGGTGACACACCTCGCCGGCCGGCGCAGCCTGTGTCGACTCATGGATGTCCGTGGTTACCGGCAGCCCGGTGCGGTGGTGCACGCGATCGAGAATCGTCAGCCCCCCTTCGATTCCCGGCCCCCGGTAGGAATCGGCGCTGGTTCGGTTCGCCTTGTCGAACGACGCCTTGAATATCAATTGAATCGGCAATCGTTCGGCGATCCCGGCGAGCGTCTCGGCAATGCGAAGCGTGAGCGGCTCGTCTTCGATGACGCAGGGTCCGGCAATCACCAGCAGCGGCTCCTCGCGCCCGCAGCGATACGGCCCGACTTTCGCAGGATAATTCGGCACAAGACGTCCTTCTGCTCGCTTCCGTAACTTGCCGCCCGACTAAGGGGAAGTTCCGCCGGCGTAACTGTCTCTAGGGTCTGCCTTCGACGCCGGGCCAAGCAGCGAAAAGCACCGCGCTGTCGCCCCATTTCGCCGCAGCCTCGGGCGGAACGACAAACTTCAATCGACCGGGCACGGCTTCGATGTCGATCGGCAATCGACCGCCGGGGTCACCGTCCACCTGGTAAGCAACATCGCCCGCGGATTCGATCCGCAGGGCCGCACACTGCCTCAGTGTACAATCCGCCCTGCCGATATGTAGTCCACGCCGGACCCGCCACAAAAACCACATCCCCGACCACGTGGATCCGCGGCTGAGCGTGCAGACGTCCAACTGTCCGTCCGCGGGATCGGCCTGCGGGGCGAAGTTGAGCCCTAGGCCGTACAGCGGCACGTTCACCACCACAACCCAGCGGGCCGAGACCGGCTGCGGCTGCTGGGCCGATTCCCCATCCGTACACTGCACCGACAGCGTCAACTCCGGATACCCATAACTACGAATGGTTTGCAGCAATGGTTTGGCGTAGCTGAGCCGCGTAATATGGCCGCGGCGGGCGATATGCAGCCGGTGGACGACCTCGGCATCGAGTCCGGCTGAGCACATCAGCACGAACAGCCGCCCATTGGCCGAGCCGGCGTCCATCCGGATGAGATGTCCACGGTGCAGGGTTTGGAACACCGCGTCGGCCCCCCGCTGCTGACCGAGATAGCGAGCGACGAGGTTTTCCGTGCCCATCGGCAGCACCGCCAGGGGCACGCCGGGCGGGGTCTGATTGACCACGCGCCCCACGGTGCCATCGCCACCGGCGGCCACCACGGCGCGCAGTTCGCCGTCGTGGAGCGATCGCTCGGCGGCTTCCGCCAGTCCGTCGCGCTCGCGGAGGATCACCACGTTGTAGCCAGCGTCGATTAGCAATGACTGCAGCCGCTCAATCGTGCCGCTGGAGGGCCTGGCGCCAGAAATTGGATTGGCGGCAATCAGGATCCGCCGCGCGCCGTTCGAAGCAAGCTCTCCACCGCTGGTCAAAACGGGTTCTCCATTGAGTGCGGCTGGCGGCAGCCGGAGGCCGGCCCGCTGCGCGGTAGGTTATGGCAACGAATCAGGTACGTCCAGTCATCGAGGAAGAACGGCGTCTAGGTAAACGGCCATCGCCATAGCAATCGATAACAGCAGTTCGATCTCAAACTGAGAGACCTGGCGATGGCTTCGTCCGGAGCGAAAACGGCATCGCCGACCAAACCGCGTACGGTGACGGTCGTTAACCGTTGCATTGTCAAAGACTTAGCGCATGCGAAATCTCAATGTGGGACCGATCCAAGCCGAACCCGCGGCGGCAGGCGTCACAGCCGGTATTTTGTTGCAGATCGCTACACAACGAGCAAATCATTGTATCGCTTTGCACGGTTGGGCGTGTGGCCGAGGCTTGCATACTGCCGATCCTAAACTGCTATTTGTCGTCGCAAGGCATTTTTTCATAACAGCTTACGCCGACAATCGGGGTTGCTTACTTGAGCGCTGGTATCGTGCGGCATGACGCTTGCTCTACATGGAAAACGGCCAAATGGCCCTAACCACTGCTGGCCCGCGGGGCCTCGGACGAATGTCGGCGGAATGGTTGCCTTGCCCCTGACCATTCGGCAACGCCAAAATGTTTTTGGCACGTCCGGGGCCCGCTTTTTTGCGCCGCCTGCTCTCCCGGCCTTCTCCTCTCGGCGGCATCTATGGGTCGGCCGCACAGTCTGCAAATTCAGCCCCGGCGTTTCACGACTTTCTCCCAGCGGCCGTTGCAATGCTCGACCGCGTGCTACGGTTTTATGGATAGTTTCCCCTGAAACCGATAGGACTGGCACGAGGGAGTTCCCGCGCAATATGCCTTCGCCCGATTCGAAACGAGATCCGGAAGAGAAGCCCGCCGAGCCAGGTGAGCTCGTGGCGTCCCGCTGGCGCCGATTGCTCAAGGGCCATTGGCTGGCGTCGATCGTCGTTATGTCCGTCGTCGCGCACGGCCTGATGTGGGCAGTTCAGGCTTCGCAGCGCACCTCGGGCACGCCGGTGCGAGGGGAAGTGACCCTTGGCGAATTTGAGTTCCAAAGCCCGCCCGGTGCGGTCAGCCGTGTTGGCAGTGCCAGCTTCCAACTCCACATCAGCTTGCTCCAGGAGATGGAAAGTCGCGCACGCGCCCGGCTTGAGGGGCGCCGATACAAAGTACAACAGGACGTTGAGGAGCTTCTGCGGCAAGCCCATGGCGGCGACTTCGACGATCCACAACTCGACGAGCTGAAGCGGCAGATCCAAGAGCAGATCAATCAGTCGCTCGACCTGCGGGCTATCTCGGAGGTGATCATCACCGACCTGGCGGTGGACCGGCGCGACGTTGATTTGGACCCTGCGACAGCGGCCGCACCTGAGACGGGTGAGCCCGCAAACCCTCCGTCAATCGGGACGGCCACGTGGGAAGAAGGGCCGGTCCGCTCGTACGGCCCAGTTTCAACCAGCGCAGACCCTGGCGCCTGAGCCTATCGCGGGAAGCTATCCCACTGGGGCTATTTTTCGAAGTCCCGCAGGAAACCCTCGAACTGGGTGCGGTGCTCTTCCTCGTCCGCAAGCAACGAGATACACAACTCCTGTGTAACGTAGTCGGTGCCCTCGGTTTCGCTGATGACGTGGCGGTAGTGCTCGATGGCGGCCCGCTCGTCGTCGATGACGCCACGCACGACGGTCTCCAGATCCTTGGTGTCGGAGCTTCGGCTCAGCTTGGAACTGGAGAAATCGAGCTCCGCGGCAGAGGGGACGGTGCCACCGAGTTGCTTGATCCGCTGCGACAACTGCTGGGCGTGACCCAACTCCTCGGTCACGTCGCCAGCCAAGCTCCGCTTGACTTCCTCGGCGAGCATGCCGTCGAGGTTGACGCTGGCTGTCAGGTAATTGGCAACCGTCTCCAACTCCATGGAGTAGGCCTTCACCAGGGCATTGACGATGGATTGCGTTTTATCGGCCGGGGTCGTTTTCATAGTTCGACGCTCCTGTTTAGTCGGTGAGTTGGGAGAACGCTTAGGCCGCTGACTCTCCGCGAGGGGACGCGGTTGATGATCAATTCAAGGAAGCACCGCCTAATTGCTTAGATTGCAACTCCCAGGTCGCACTGGCGACGTGGCGAGCACAGGCGAACGCCTTAAGCGGTCACCGGCGGAATTGCATTTCAAACGGCCAACGCCGCAATCGCGATGCCGTCCGCCCGGCGCGGCAGATGCTAGGATGTCACGGCGAATCGCAAAAGGGCCGCGGCCGGCGCCGGTTTGCCTGGCAAGTCCTGGGCGTCGAGCGTGAACACGGTACCGCCGGCTACCAGCGTTTGGGCGGCCACATAGTCGAGCAGGTCTTCCTTCTCGAGCCGTTGGCCATTGCCGTTGCCCGGCTGATAGGAGAAATTGCGCGCCGACTCGGGCAGCTTCGCCAAATCCCGTGCGAGAAACAACGTGGCGATGCGCCCCTGCTCGGCAGCCTGGGCGACTTGCTGTAGATCGTTGGTGATACGGCCGGAGTCGGCAGCCTGCCAATAGGCAGATTTTGCCTGATCCTGCTCCTTCTTGAAGTAAGGCTCCACCAGCCCCCATGCCCGGGCGTGCAGTTCATCGGGGCTCCACATCTTCGGATTGCCCGGTACTTTGCCTTCGACCAGGTTGGGATACGAATTGGTCGACTCGTAGATTGATGCAAGATAGCCTACGCAGGCGAGCACCATAGGCGCCGATTCGCCGCGTAAGGTATCGCGCAACCCCCGGTCCACGCGCTGAAAGAACTGGTGGATGTCCTGCTTGGTTTGCTCCTCGCCGCCGCCCTGGCCGTGAAAAATTGCCGAGTCATTGCCGATTACCGGGTTCCGCGGTGAGGCAAGGTGATGCTGGAGCGTCTCGTCGGCGTCCCGGGTTTCGGAGGGAAACTCCAATTCCGCGTGCAAGCCGGACAGGTCCATCTCGCGGATGGAGTAGCGGCTGGCCTGATACAGATTAACTTCCGACTGGCTCAGGGCCAGAATGTAGAACCGCCCATCGCCTTGCAAGAGCGGCAGCAGGGGCTTGATGAAAAAGCGGCGGCCGACGTGCACCGTCTCTGCGAAACGCAAAGGCAGGCGATATGTCGAAAAGAAATCCGTCGTGCAGAACAACGCCAGCCCGTCTCCCTGTTTGCGCCAGAACAATTCATCGGCGCGCAGCGACTGGGCCGGCGCTAATAGCTCCTGCGCGTCCGGAGCGCGCATACCCGAGTCTCTAAGTTGCGACTGCGCTTCCCGCAGCAGGTTCTTGAACCGAATCGGATCCTGCTCCGCCTCTTTGCCGGCACGATGCGTAGGCATGTACAGCGACACGCAAGCCGTCTCGTGCGGCTGAATCAATCTTTCCAAATCGATTTGGGTCGTTTTCCCCATTTGGCAGTTCTCCTCGCCCGCGGACAGCCGGAAAAGCTCCGCGACTATCACCTGCAACACCGGCGTGCAGGTGGTCCGGCGGCATTGCGGGAGATTACCTGATCTCTGTTACCGAGTCGATGGTCCATCCAGTTTCGAAGCCCTATTCTGTTCGCTGTCTGCTTTGCGCGAAAGCTCCCGCCTCACCAAGCCTCGCCTCACCAAGAGAAGATGCGAATACGACAGAAAACAACATTGTGCAACCGAAACACACGCAATCGTGTGGAGGGTGCGCCAGCCCGTCCGAAGCCGCCTTTGTGAAGCTGTTCCGAGACCTCACGTTGTCAAGCCTCACGTCGATAGCGCTAGTACCGATCGGCTTCTCACCAGTCGTGCGATTTCCCCGATTGCGATTTGCCTCCAACATCGGATAAACGCACTTTGAATTGACGCAAATCCAATGCCAAGTTACGGTTTCGTGAAATTATTTCCGTTGAGGTCTGAATTCTGCCGAGCTTCGCGGATTCGGTTTCTGGGAAGCAACGCTGATACGCAGAAATTCTACCGACACCGCGACAAGCAGGTGCTGCGTGACGCGCCTAATCGTCGTGGTCGTCTGAGAGTCAGCCTTCGCTTTTCTCGCCCGCCGCTAACCCTGGTTGACGCCGCGGACACCGACGTGCAGCCCAAGCGACCAATCGCGCACCTTTGTCGCACCGAACTCCCCGGCCTAGACAACTTGTCGGCCTCAAAATCGTGCAGGGCCCCCGGCGAGTCGGTGGTGTGGCCTGCTGAACCTCCTGTGAGGATTGTGGTTCGGGCACGTGTTTTGCCGAAAGAGTTGCGATATCCCCAGGTTCTGCAACAATGCACGCACACCAGGAGGGTAATCCATACCGTCCCACAACTCCCTTAATGGGGATCGCAGTCGAAACAGAAACGACCCGCTCTCGGCCCCGGCGTGATGAAGTGCATGGATGTCATGCCGGCCGAGTGAATGTGGACGAAGTGATGCGGATGGTATCGCAATCGACGCGCAGGGCAGCCCATCACAAGGCCCCTACGCGTGGCGGCAACGTAGGGCCGCCCCGGCCAATCGCCGGCAGTCTCGCCTTCGCGCAGGACGCGCTCCTAGTAGCCGTCCTGCGGCCACCCTCGGTGCATGCTGCAGCACCTGTCGCGGACGTGTTGGGCAACCGCCGGTTGGAGTCAATCGCCGCCTGCATCACCGGTGGCGTACGGTCGAGCTGCTGCATTCGCTCGAAGGGTCGACTGGTTGCCCGGCGGCTGGTCCATTCAAACACAACCATAATAACGTACTCCCTCAAGGAGGTTGATTAGATGTCCCCGCGACAACGGCAGCGGATCTTGATGATATCCACCCACGGCTACGTGTCAGCCGAACCGGAGTTCGGCAAGCCCGATACCGGCGGGCAGGTGGTATACGTGTTGGAGCTGGCGAAGTGCCTGGCCCGGATGGGTTATCCGGTCGACATTCTCACCCGCCGGTTCGAGAATCAGCCGGCCTCTGAAACGGTAAGCGACCGCGTCCGCGTGCTGCGGTTCCGCTGCGGCGGCAAGGAGTTCATTCCGAAAGAAACGCTCTGCGAGCACATCCCGGAATGGGTCACCAATGCCCGGCGGTATGTCGAGTCGAAGAAGCTCAAATATGCATTCATCAACAGCCACTACTGGGATGCCGGACTAGCAGGGCAGTCGCTCTCGAACCAGTTGGGCATTCCCCACCTGCACACGCCGCACTCGATCGGTGCGTGGAAGCGCGAAAACATGGACGGCGACCCGGAGGAGCTCGAGAAGGAGTACAACTTCAAGAAGCGGATCCGGGAAGAGCGCATGATCTACGACGAGTGCGACGTGCTGATCGCCACGACGCCGCAGCAGCGCGACATCCTGATGCGTAGCGAATACGACGTTCCTCGCGAAAAGATTCGCGTCGTTCCGCCCGGTTACGACGATACCCGCTTCTTCCCGGTCTCGTCCGCCAGCCGCGATGCGATCAAGCAGGAGATCGAGGCCGAAGGGCCGATCGTCCTGGCGCTGGGCCGCATCGCCCACAACAAGGGTTACGACCTCCTCATCCGATCGATGCCCGTCGTGTTCGAGCGCGTCGAAAATGCGCGGCTGATGCTGGCCATCGGTTCTACCGAAGCATCGGTCGAAGAGATGCCGCAGGTCGAGGAGCTGCGCAAGTTGACGCGCGAGTTGAACATCGAGGACCGCGTGCTATTCCGCGACTACATCCCCGATGAGCTTCTGCCGGACTACTATCGTGCTGCCGATGTGTTCGCACTGAGCAGCCGGTATGAGCCGTTTGGGATGACGGCCGTTGAAGCGATGGCCTGCGGCACGCCGGCGGTCATTACCACCGAAGGCGGCCTCTGGGAACTGGTCACCTGGGGACTGGAAGCGCTATACGCCAACCCGTTCGATCCGGAGGCGTACGGGCACGCCATCGCCACCGTGTTGATGCGGCAGCAGGTGTCGCAGCAACTGGCGCGCTACGGATCGCAGAAGGCCCGGGCGCACTTCACGTGGACCGGCGTGGCCCAGCAGATTCTCAACGTGCTGCGCGGCACGACCACCCGTCGGCCACGCTCGGCGTCGGCTGCAAAGGCCGCAGAGAAAAGGGAGGTCTCCGACGTGGAAGACGAGGATTGGCTGCTGCAGACTTCGCCCTGATACGCTGCAGAATCCATGCTCGGCGCAACCCGGTGCGAAGCGACATGCCAGTGAGTGCGGCGCGCTCGTCGTGCTAGACTCTCACGCCTGCCGGAAGCCCTACTCGCGGTATTCGGCCGCTTCGGGGTCCAGGTTTAGGTCGTGGCAGGCGTTGATAAAGCTCGCCGCGCTCCACGCCTGAAAGGCCTTCCCCATGGGACGCCCCGTCGTACCGTGGTGCCACTCGTTGAACTCCCACTCCTGACTGACGCCCATGGAACACAGCCGGGCGAGTTTCACTAGTTCGCGCCGCGCAAGGTCGGGCATTCCCAACTTGTGAATGTAACGGGCCCAGAGCCCTCCGATGAAGGGCCAGATGCCGCCGTTGTGGTAATGGTGCGGCAGATTCAGCAAGTTCACGGTGAAGTATTGACGCCATTCCGGATCGCCGGACTGGACGGGCGGATAAAGATTCTCCACCGGCCACGGATCGTTTACCCCCACGCCCCACAGGAACCGGAACGTCATCATCGCCCGTTCGCGGTCCAGCAGGTTCGTCAGGAAGGCCAGCAGATTCGCGTACACGTCGCATCGCCAGCTAAAGTCGAACGGTGAGACTTGCGCCACCAGGTAGCGGGCGTCGCCCAGCCCATGTTGCGCTTCGCTGAAGCGCGGCAATGCTTCGCGCTGCTCCATGGACGTGGAGGGCCAGAAGTTTTTCAGGATCACCTTGCCGACGTGGTCGGCCCAGCGGGAGTAGTCGGCCGCCTTTTCCGCGTCTCCCTCGTGGGCGAGGAGCTTGCTGTAGCAGTTCAGGCAGCGATGCCACAGCACCTCGTCGTACAACACATGGTAGCTTCGGCCGAACAGGTCCATCCAGTCGCCGGCCTCGGGGATCTCCAGCATGCCGCAGTTGTTCGAGTCGTGGGCGCTCAGCCAATCCATCGTCTTTTGCAGCGCGGCGGCGTACTCCTCGACAATCGACCAGTCGCCGGACACTTGCGAGTACCGCCAAACGGCGATGATCAACCACAGCCCGCTGTCGATGGACGTAATGCCGCCGACTCCGGCATACTCGGGCTCGTCAGTATCAATGTTTACGTTGGCTGGAATTTGCCCGGTCGGCGACTGGTGCGACAACAGCGTCCGGAGCGTATCCACCTGGCACTGGCGAATTTCCGGCTCTTCCAGGTCGAGAGTCCAGACGATGGTTTTGGCCCCGTCTCGAGCCCAGACCGACCGATAATTGGCGTCCGTCCCATAGACCTGATTGTCGGCTAAAGAACAGGCGGAAAAGCCCTTGGGTGTGACATTGCGGTACAGGGCATCGATCGCCTTTTGATAGGCGGATTGCAGCAGCGCCTGCTCCTCGGAACTGAGCTCGCGATACTCGCTCGGTTGAAAGAGGATCCGCTTTGCCACGGTGGGGCCGACTCCAAGATGCAGATAAACTGGGGAAAAAGCGAGCGCCACGGTCAGCGCAGAGGCCGCCTAAAGCGGGAGTGTAGCTGACTCTGCATCACTATTAACAGATCGCTCGTCCCACGCAAAGCCCCTTGCCACAAGGGGTAACGTACGGGGCGGGATGCCCAAGTCTACGCCACAGATAACCGCGAAAACGTGCTTTCACGGTGCATCCTTTCCTTTTTTGAACCAATTCCCCTTGGCTCTCGAAGGTCATGATTCCCAGTGCTGCGGGCCGACCGAGGATGTGCGCAACTGTCGCACGTCCTGTCGGGCCCGCACGCGGCTGCTACGACACTTTACTGCGTCCACGGCGGCCGGGCTGGTTCCGCCGCACAATCCGCGCCACGCAGTCGCAGCGTTGCCGTCGATAACAGCCGCAATGTAAGCGGGGTTATGCCAGGAAGTTAGCGTCGACCGCGCGCTTGCTCTATAATCGCCAGAGCTGCGGGTTATGCCAATCTGTCGTGGCGCGTCATTTTGGCGTGGCGGCAGGAACGGTTCGCAGGCGCGCGGCACGACATGTCGACGCGCAGATCGCTAAAGCACCCCCCGGCACGTCATTTGCGACTGCGGCGCCGCGACCTTACGCGGAATGACAACGGTGGCTCATGCCCACGGATTACAGGCGAAAGCTCGCGCAACGTACGGTGGGCGCGTACGCGTGCATCTGCGTAACCTTCTTGCTGGTGGTGTCGCTGGGGGTATGGGATGCGTACCGGGAGATGTCGGTGCTGCGGTCGACGCTCTTGAAGGCGGAGATTGATAATCTGCGCACGCTCTCCCTGCGGCCGGTGGGTCACATCGAAAGTGACCTGGAAGATGTCGGTTCAAGCAGCAATCTCTCGGCGCCCGACGAATGGATGTGGCTGGCCGAGGAATTGAGTGACCTGTGGGCGGGGGTGCTGGAAGAAAACGCTCCGCCCAATTCCTCGGCCTATGCGGCCATCGTTGACTTGCAGGGGAACGTCGTGCTCCACAGCGATCCGAACTTGACCGGCGGCAGCCTGCCGGAGCGCTGGTTCGACCGCGAAGTCGGCGAAGCGAGTAGCGGCATCTATGAAGTTACCCACGAGGCACTCACCGGCGGACGGAAGAGTTACGGCTTCCGCATCCCTGTGGTGGTCGAGAGCACCGAAGTAGCCAGTTACCTCGCCGGCTTCGACGCCCTGTGGCTGGACGAGCAGGAGGCGGCCCAGCGTAACGGCATTCTGCTGCGCTCGGCGCTGGTGATCGGCGGAATCCTGCTGGTCGTCTCCCTGGGGGCGTTGTCGCTTTACTCGATCGCCAAGCGGTCGCTGCAATTGCGCAATGCCGTGAACCTGGCGCACTTCCAGCGGATCAGCGAACTGGGGCAATTGGCCGGCGGTCTGGCCCACGAAATCCGCAATCCACTGCACGCGATCCGATTGAATCTGCACGCCCTGGAGCGCGTTCACAGCGGTGAGTGCGAACTGTCGCCCGAAGAAATGAAGTCGCTCACCCGAGAATGCAATCAGGAAATCGAGCGGGTGAACCGTCTAATGCAGGAGTTGCTCGGCTTTGCCACGCCCGAGCAGGCTCACGAGGAAGACTTCGACCTGCGGTCCGAAGTGGAAGCAACCGTGAACTTTGTCCGTCAGGACATGCAGCGCAAGCAGATCAAGCTGGCGACCCACCTTCCCGCCCAGCCGGTGTTGGTCCATATGGACTCCGGCCGCATTCGGCAGGTGCTGCTCAATCTTTTAATGAACTCCAAAGACGCCGTGGATGACGAGGGGAAGATCGACGTCAGCGTTCGGGAGTTTTCCGGTCAGGTGGAATTGACCGTGAGCGACAACGGATGCGGAATTCCTCCCGAGCAGCGCAGTCAGATCTTCGACCCGTTTTACACGACCAAAGACTCGGGAACCGGGTTGGGACTGGCGCTGGTCAAGCGGTTCGTCGCCGAGGCCGATGGCTCCATCCAGTGTGAGTCGGACGTTACCCAAGGTACGAGATTTCGGGTCGTGCTTCCCAACACGATTCGCCCAAGAAAAAAGGACGCAGCGAGAAATGAGCAATAGCGCTTCTATTTTGGTCGTCGAGGACAAAGAAAGCGAACGCGAGGCCATGGCCCGCCTGTTGCGCATGGAGAAACATGACGTCCTCACCGCGCCCAACCCCGAAAAGGCGCTGGAGTACATCAACGAGCCGGTCTCCCTGGTCGTCACCGATCTGCGGATGGGCGCCTCCAGCGGCGTCGACCTGCTGCGCCGCTGGAAGCAGCATTCGCCCGCGACGCCCTTCATCATGGTTACGGCCCACGGCGACGTCGAGTCGGCCGTCGAGGCGATGAAGCTCGGCGCGGAGGACTATCTCAACAAGCCGGTGAATCCCGACGAACTGTTGATCCTGGTCCGCAAGGTGCTCGAGTCGCGCCAAAAGGACGAGAAGATCCAGCACCTCCAGCAGCGTCTCGACCACGAATTGGGATTCTCCAATATCGTCGGCCATTCCAAGCCGATGCAAGACGTCTTCGAGCAGGCCCGCCGCGCCGCCCCGGTCGATACCACAGTGCTGATTACCGGCGAGTCCGGCACGGGCAAGGAGCTGATCGCACACGCCGTCCACCAGCACAGCTCGCGCCGCGACGAGGTCTTCGTCACGGTCAACATGGCCGCGGTGCCCGAGCACCTGGTCGAGAGCGAGCTGTTCGGCCATATCAAGGGTGCCTTTACCGGCGCGACCAACCCCCGCGTCGGCAGGTTCGAGGCGGCGCACCGCGGCACGATCTTCATCGACGAAATCGGCGACTTCGCGCTGGCGTCGCAGGCCAAGCTGCTGCGGGCCCTGGAGAACCGTACCATCACGCCCATCGGCAGCAACGACGACAAGGAGGTCGACGTGCGCGTGGTGGCCGCCACCAGCCGCGACCTGGAGGAGATGGTCGCCGACGGAGATTTCCGCGAGGATCTCTACTACCGTCTCAACGTGATCACGATCCCGCTGCCGCCGCTGCGGGTACGGCGCGACGACATCCCACTTTTAGTGCAGCATTTTCTCCGCCGGTTCTGCGAGAGCAATAATCGGCCGCTGCTGACGCTTGACCCTGATTTGGTGCAGTTCTTCCAAACCTACGACTGGCCCGGCAACGTCCGCCAGCTACGCAACTGCGTGGAGAGTATGGTGGTAATGGCGGCCAATGAGACGCTTACGATCGACGATCTGCCGTCGACCATCAGCGACGGCCCATCCAATGGCGACATGGCCATTCCCGCCGGCACGACGCTCGAACAGCTCGAGCGCACCGCGGTTGAGCAAGCGCTGGAGCAATTCGACGGCAACCGCACCCAGGCGGCCGACGCGCTGGGGATTTCCGTCCGCACGCTGCAGCGTAAGCTCAAAGCGTGGAACGGCGAGCAGCGCGAGCAGCAACCGCACCACGTCCGCCGCATCGGTCGAAGGCACTTTTAAGTCCGCCGCCAGCGACGAACTCCCTCTCCCTCTTCGAGAGGGCCGAGAAGAGGACTCCACGGCGAGTCCCAATTTCGAGGTCTGCACAGAATGCTGGTTCTGTGCCACCCGCAAGTTCTCCACCTGAGAGGGTGCCACTGCCTTGGCCGGCAGGGCTCCCGCTGGCACTTATAGTTGCTGCGCGGGCACCACTCGCTCCTGGGGTTCGTTAAACTAAAGCTTCACCAGCGCCGCTGCGGCCGATCGCCGGTTAATGGGGGAGTGATCGATGGTATATCGCCGCGCGCGGTTTCAGCTATGTAGGGATCCGTCAAGGGTTGATGGGTTTTTAC
>JBBDJB010000043.1:0-85029 GCA_040880125.1 Pirellulales bacterium
CTCCTTGCCGGTGCCGGTCTCCCCCTGGATCAGCACGCTGGCGTCGGTCGGCGCGATGCGGCGGAGTTGGTCGATGACCTGCTGCATGGCCGCGCTGTTGCCGATGACGCCCTCGAAACCGAACCGCTCATCCAGCCGGCGGCTCAGCTCGACGTTCGCCCGGCGCAGGTGCAAACTGGCGGCCGCCTTGTCGGTGACCGCGCGAAGCTGCTTCAGATCGAGCGGCTTGAGCAGGTAGTTGAACGCCCCCTGCTGCATGGCGGTGACGGCCGACTGAATCGTGCCGTGGCCGGTGACCAGAATCACCTCTGCGTCGGGCAGCGACTGCTTCGCCCGGGCGAGGATCTCCAGCCCGTCCACGTCGTTCATCTTCAGATCGGTGATGATGATTTCGAAGGGCTCTTTCTCGATCAGCCGCGCGCCCTCGGCGCCGCTGGTGGCCACGGTGCAGGCGTAGCCCACCCGATCGAGGCTGGCCGCCATGGCCTCGGCGTGCGCCTGATCGTTGTCCACGATCAGGACTCCAATGGGCGGGCCGGTGCTGGCCCGGGTTTCGCTCGTTGCCGCGGTTGCCATTCGACCGATGATACTGCTGTTTTTACCTGCCGAAAAGGGTCCACGCTGGGCGTCCGGTGCAGCGGGTAGCACCGGTTGTCCCAACCGGTGCCGCACAGCGGCAATAGGCCTGGGGCACACGGCCAGCCAATCTCCCGGACGCTTGCAATTCACTCGTCGCGGACCGACCATGCCATGGCATGGCGATTGGCCGAATCTTCGATCGGCCAGCTCTGCACCCATTTCGTGACGTTCTCGCGACACAGGCGGCGGCGCCTGCTCGACTAAAATCACCCGAAGCGACTCGTCTTGCGAGTCCTGAGCCAAGAACTCCAGCGCATTTCCTGGAATACATGCACCTGAACCCGGTGCGGGCGGCGTTGGTGAAACGTGCTGTCTGTTGGCCTTGGAGTTCGGCCCGCTTGTATCTCGAGCAAAAAAGGGTGGAGATCCACATCGAGTGGGTGGAGTGACTCGTCAGACGACGCCTCTTGCCGCTGCGCGGCACCGATTGAAGACAACCAGTGCTACCCAGTCCCCTTTTTGCGACTGCGCGGCTCTGCGGCTGCTACGCGTTCGTTTCGCCGCTGGGCACCGGCTGCTGCGCTCTGCCTTCGTCCACCGCCAGCCGCGGCGGCACCGGCAGCTCGATCGTGAACTGAGTGCCGCGGCCCACCTCGCTCTGCACCGAGATGCGGCCGCCGTGCGCTTCGATGATCTTGCTGGTCGTGGGCAGTCCCAGCCCGGAGCCGCCGGGTTTGGTCGAGAAGAACGCCTCGAACATCCGCGAAGCGGTGCGGTCGTCCATCCCGCAGCCGGTGTCGACCAGGTAGAGCGCCACCCGGGGCCCGTGCGTGGTCGTGCGGACCATCAACTGGCCGCCGTCGGCCATCGCCTGCTGGGCGTTCAGGATCAGGTTCAGTAGCGCCCCGTGAAACGACTCGCGATCCAGCAGCACGTGCGGCAGGTCGGGATCGAGATAGCGGACGATCTCGATGCCCGACTTGGCGGCCTCCGGCGCGAAGAAGTCGAGAATCTCCTCGATCTCACGGTTCAGGTCGCGGGGCTCGAGCTTGTTGGCGCGGACCTTGGCGAAGTTGAGAAAGTCGTCCAACAGTTCCTGCAGCCGCTGGCACTCGCGCTGCACGACCTCGATCCGCTTCAGCGCCCGGCGTTCGCGGGGCGATTGCGGCTCGCTGAGATCCTCGGCCAGCAGCTCCATGTTCAGCCGGATCGTCGAGAGCGGGTTTTTGATCTCGTGCGCCAAGCCGCCGGCGAGCTGCAGGATCTGCGAGTACTCGTCGGCCAGCTTCAGCGAAGCCTCGTCGGAATTGACCGTTTGCGAGTTGTCCATGTCCAGTACGCAGGAGGGGCCAAAGAAAACGCCCGGCCACGGGGGCGTATCCCCAGCACCGGGCGCGAACCACACGTTCCACTCGAGTTAATCCAGGCCACCACTCCGGTGCATTATCCGACTAACAGAGCCGTCGTGGCGTCGACTACGATTTCTCGCCGTTGCCTTCGGCCATGGCGGCCTTGCGGCTGAGCTTGACGCGGTCCTGCTCGTCGACGGCGATGACCTTCACCCGCATCGAGTCGCCCACCTTGCAGACGTCCGCCACGCTGGAGACGTACTGCTCGGCCAGCTCGCTGATGTGGCACAGGCCGTCCTTGCCCGGCAGGATTTCGATGAACGCGCCGAAGTCCTTGACGCTGGTGACGCGGCCCTCGTAAATTTTGCCGATCTGCACCGAGGCGGTCATCGCCTCGACGCGGTCCAGCGCTGCGCGGGCCGAGTCCTCGTCGGTGGCGGCGACCGTCACCGTGCCGTCGTCGTCCACTTCGATCACCGCACCGGTCTGCTCCTGGATGGCGCGGATGGTCTTGCCGCCCGGGCCAATGAGCAGGCCGATCTTATCCGGCTCGATGTGCGTACGCAGCAACCGCGGCGCCCAGGGCGACGTATTCGAGCGGGGCCGGGCAATCGAGGTCAGCATGTTTCGCAAGATTTCGATCCGCGCGTCGCGCGATTGCGCCAGCGTCGCCCGGATGATCTCGTCGCTGATGCCGGTAATCTTCAGGTCGAGCTGAATGCCGGTGATGCCGTTTTGCGTGCCGGCGATCTTGAAGTCCATGTCGCCGAAGTGATCTTCGTCGCCCAGGATGTCGGTGAGCAGCGTCCATCGATCGCCTTCCTGCACCAGGCCCACCGAGATGCCCGCCACCGGGTTGGTGATCGGCACGCCGGCGGCCATCAGTCCCAGCGTGGCGGCACAGACGCTGGCCATCGAACTGGAGCCGTTGGACTCCAGGATGTCGGAGATGACGCGGATGGTGTAGGGGAACTCGTCGTGGTCCGGGAGGATCGGTTTGACGCTCCGCTCCGCCAGCGCTCCGTGGCCGATCTCGCGCCGTCCGGGGCCGCGGATCGGACGCACCTCGCCCACCGAAAAGGACGGGAAGTTGTAGTCGAGCATGAACTTCTTCGAGTACTCCTCGAACAGGCCATCCACGCGCTGCTCGTCGCGCCCGGTGCCCAGGGTGACGGTGACCAGTGCCTGCGTTTCGCCTCGCTGGAACACGGCCGAGCCGTGCACGCGGGGCAGCACGTCGACCTGGCACTCGATCGCACGCAACGTCTTTCCGTCGCGGCCGTCGGGGCGCGTGCCGGCCAGAATCAGGTCCCGCACCACTTTCGCTTCCAGGTCGTGCCAGTCGGTGGAGAACTTGGACGCCTCGACGGCGCCCGGCGCCTCCGGATCGGGGATCACTTCGCCCTTCGCCCGCTGCTTCAATTCGACGACGGCTTCGGCCCGACTCTGCTTGCCGGAGGTCTGCTTGGCGGCCTTGAACGCGTCGTAATAGTCCTTTACCAGCCGCTCGAAGAGCCCGTCCGGCTCGGGCGGGATGAACTCCATCTTCTGCGGCTTGACCTTCTCGATCAGTTCGAGCTGCAACTCGCAGAGCTGCTTGATGTACCGGTGCGCCTCCTGGATCGCTTCAAGCATGCGATCCTCGGGCATCTCGCGAGAAAAGCCCTCGATCATCATCACCGACTCGAGGCTGCCCGAGACGATCAGGTCCAGATCGCTGTACTCCAGCTCGTCGTGCGTGGGAAAGGGGACGAAGGAGTCCTCGATCATTCCCAGGCGAACCGAAGCCATCGGCCCGTGGAACGGCAAGGGAGAAATGCCCAGCGCCGCGGAGGCGCCGTTCATCGCCAATACGTCGCCGTCGGTCTGGCGGTCGCTGGCCAAGACGAAGGCCTGAATCTGAACCTCGTCGTTAAAGGCCTTGGGGAACAGCGGCCGAATGGGGCGATCCATCAACCGTGAGGTGAGCGTCTCCTTCAGGGTGGGACGGCCTTCGCGCTTAATGAAGCCGCCGGGGAACTTGCCGGCCGCCGCCGTCCGCTCGCGGTAGTCGCACGTCAGGGGGAAAAAGTCGATCCCCGGTCGCGGCGCACCGGTCGCCGCCGCGCAAAACACGATGGTTTCGTTGTATTGTACCTGGCAGCTTCCGGCCGCCTGTTTGGCGAGATAGCCGGTCTCGATGGAAAAGGTTCCGCTGCCGATCTGCTTTTCAACTCGTACTTTCAATGTTCTTCCCTACCATTGCAATGCGTCCGAAGCGGCACCCGCCCCCGAAAGGATCACCCAGAGAGGACCGGCGCGAGGTATCGCGGTGGAGAGGGCGGCACGGCGCGGTCGGCTGCATGCCAACCGCCATCGCGTGGGGACGAGACGCTATGCCGAGGAAAGACGCACCGGACGGTTGCAAATTCGCAAGCGCGCCCGGGCCTGGCAGCAGAGTCGCTTTGCCAGCAGAGCTACTTGCGCAGCTCCAGGCGGCGCAGGATGTCCAGATACCGCTGGGGATCGATTTCCTTCAGGTAATCCAACAGACGGCGGCGCTGGCTGACCATCTTCAGCAAGCCACGGCGGCTCGCGTAGTCCTTCGAATGCGTGCGCAGGTGTTCGGTTAACTGACTGATTCGACTCGTCAGAAGCGAAATCTGCACTTCAGGCGACCCGGTATCGTCGTCGCCGCGCCTGAAATCATCGATCAACTGCCGTTTGCGCTCTTTAGTGATGGACATCTGTAACCACGTTATCTCTGCTTGTGCGTCTACGCCCCGACACGGCCTCCCGGTCGCAGCACCGACTTCCCACTACCCGATACGTTTGCTCAGACTTTTCCCTACTACAGTAACACCAAAAACAACAACAACATGCGGAGTTTCGCAGGAGCCAAGTTTACCACTTGGCCGGGGCATTGCAACCGCAAAACCACCCACCCGCTGGGGGCCGTTTTTCGAGGTGCCCGCCGAGGCCGCACCGCTAACTCCTACCGCGCAGGATCGGAGTCGGAAAAGGGGGACCGGCTCGATGCGAGCAAGGCAATTCGCCACGCAAGGCAACCGGCTCCGCACCGTGCCTGTCCCTTATCGCGATAACCCGTAAGTGAAGATTCGCCGCAATTCTACGATATCGAAGCCAGTCCATTTCCCGCGAGCTCGCGCCGCTCGGCTACTCCCTTGGCAATCCGGCCCTGCTAGGGACCCTCGCCGTGGCTCCAGCGGGTTTCCCACTCCACCCGGCAGACGCGAATCGCGTACTGCTCGTACCACGCGGAGCGACCGAGCCCTTGCGCCACCAGGTGCTCGGCATTGCGGCGCCAGGCCTCCACCGCTTCGAGCGACTCCCAGTACGAGACAGTAATGCCCAGCCCTTGGGCATCGCGGGCCGACTCGATGCCCAAGAAGCCCGGCTGCTGACCGGCCAGGCGCTCCATCGCCGCGGCCATGCGGGCGTAGCCGTCTTCGTCTCGATCGTTTCGCCGCGAGGTGAAGATCACCGCGTAAGACGAGTTGGGCGAAGAGTCATCCGGTGACGAGCGCATCGTTCGCACCGTCAAATCGACTGTGGCTGAATCCGTGAGAATCCGTTGTCACCGCGTGCCGCTCAGTCATCGTCGTCCATCAGCGAGAGCACGTCATCGATCGCGTCATCGACCGAATCGCCTTTCGATCCCGACGCGGTGGAGCTCTCCTCCATCTCCAATTCGAAGCCGGTATCATCATCATCCGGAGCCGGCTCGGGCGCAGGCGTCGGCTTTTGTGCAGGTGCCGCGGCGGCCGCCGCCGGTGCCGCGTTCGACTGGGCCGCGTTCGACTGGGCCGCCCCGCCGCCCGCGACGCGACCGCTGTCCCGCGCCGACAGTTTGGTAACGGTCCGAGCGATGCGCACCGCGTCGCGAATGGCGCGTTCCATCCATTTCTCTTCGCCGCCGTCTTGGACTTTGCCGGCCGCCACGAAGGCCGCGTAGATTCGCGCCGCCGAATGGGTGACTGCCTGAGCGCTCGGGTCCAGATCGATTTTCTTGCTCGCCATGCTGATGCTCCGACCTCCGAAAACGGCTACGGTTGCTTATGAGAACTCGCTTCGCGGACTGCAGGTGCGCGCCGGCCGCCCGCCAACTTTTTGCTGGAACATCTCCCGGGCTGTCCCGAAGACGTGCGGCGATGCGTGCCGGCACGACTGGCTCGCGCCGCCGGCTTCGCGCATGCGACTTTTATTCTGGTCAGCGGCGCCGGCCGATGCCAGCACCTTTTTCCAAAGCGGCCGAGCGGCGAGATGAGAAAAACGCCGAGGTTTCCGGCCCTGCGCGGCCGATGCTCGAATGGCCGCCTCACGTATGTAGAATACGCTCTAAGGCGTGCCGGCGTCCAGCGCGGCGAGCACCTCCGGCAACAGGCGGCCGTTGGTGGCCAGCCCTTCGCCCGCGTCAACCGTCGCCCGGCCTCGCCAATCGGTGAACGTTCCGCCCGCCTCGGACAGCACGGGCAGCAGGGCCGCGGCGTCCCACAGGTTCATGATCGGGTCGATCATCACCTCCGCCCGGCCCGTGGCCACCAGCAGATACCCAAAGGCGTCCCCCCACGTTCGGGCTAGACGCACCTTGGTCTGCAAGTTCAGGTACGCCGGCAGCGCGTCAACCGGCCGATGGGTCGTGAAGGCCGCCACGTCAGTGGTCAGCAGCCCGGCCCCGTCGAGCCGCGACACCTCGGAGACCTTCGCCGGCCGTGGCGGCTCCGCTCCGCAGCGATGCCAGGCCCCCTCTCCGATCGCGGCGTACACCATCTCGCCGGCCGCCGGCGCGAAGATCACGCCGATCATCGGCCGCTCGTCCTGCAGCACGCCCACCAGCGTGGCGTACAGCGGCACGCCGGCCACAAATGACTTGGTGCCGTCGATCGGGTCGAGCACCCAGCGAAAGCCGGACGTGCCAGGCTTTTCGCCATGCTCTTCGCCGAGGATCGCATCGGCGGGAAACGCCGCCTCGATCCGCTCGCGCAGCAGGGCCTCCGCCTGGCGATCGGCCTCGGTCACCGGCGATCGATCCGCTTTCAGATCGATCGTCAGCGCAGGGCTGCGAAAGTATCGCAGCGTGAGCCGCCCGGCCTCCTCGGCGATCTGGCGGGCCAGCTCGAGCCGCTTCGAGATGTCACTAGATGTCTGTTGGGAAGCGGTCATGCGCCCAGCCTAGCGGCGGGGACAAACATCTGCCAGATGCGTGGCACAGACATTCCTGTCTGTGCTAGTGGCCTCACGCTCGCTGCTGGTCGTCCGAATGCAAGGGCACGGGGAGCACGGCTGGGCCAGCCAGCGTGGCACACACGGGACTTTCGGCTCCGCTTCAACCCGTCGCTGAATTGGCAAGAGATTCGCCATATGGTGACACAGACATTCCTGTCTGTGTCCGCTTGCGTCATGTCACCACCGGCCACTTGAACGTGGAAGTCAGCTCGATCCGCTGACCCGTCCTTTGCGACTCCCGCGCCGCGGTGATCACTTCCAGAACGTGCAGCGCGTGCTCGGGCGTAACCAGCAGCTCGCGCCCGGTCGACAGGCACTCGGCCGCCAGCGCGGCCCCGCGCTGCCAGAGATAATCGCCCGGGTCGGTCAACCGGCGCACCAGCTCCGGCTGATCCTTGGTCGCCAGCTCGACTCCCAGCGGAGCCCAATCGTAGCCGATCATGCCGAGAAAGCC
This sequence comes from Pirellulales bacterium, assembly GCA_040880125.1. Taxonomy (GTDB): domain Bacteria; phylum Planctomycetota; class Planctomycetia; order Pirellulales; family JBBDJB01; genus JBBDJB01. The sequence continues at coordinate 7,609 of JBBDJB010000043.1, forward strand.
GTGCGTGCCGACGAGGCTCACCGTGTAGCGCGTCTCGCGGCTGCCGTCGTGACCGTGCGGATTGAAGTAGTTGAAGCCCGACTGCACGTGCGAGAGGACGCAGTCGCCGTGGTCCATCAGGAGCATGGCGTTGTCTTCGGCCTCGACCTCGATCTTGCCCTTGTCGCTCACCGTGCGCTGCGGTGTGACGATGCTCAACATGGCCGAAACCGACTTTGCCGGCCCCAGCAGGCCGGTCAGAGTGGTGAGGTTATACACGGCCAGGTCCGGCATGCTGCCGCCGCCTTTTTCATAGAAAAAAGCCGACCAGCCCGGTCCTTCGTGCCCATACTCCGCGTGCGCCGCCGCCACGCGGCCCAGGCGGCCGGCTGCCAACTGCCGGGCCATCAGCGCGAACTGCGGGCTTTCGACCGTGATCGGCGCGCCCCACAGTCGCAAGCCCGCCTCGGTGGCGATTCGCAACAGTTCCTGTCCGGCCGGCAGCGAGTTGGCGATCGGCTTCTCGCTCCAGACGTGCCGCCGGGCGCGGAGCGCCTGCCGGTTGAGCCGCTCGTGCTCCTGCATATCGGTGAGATTCACCAAAAGGTCAAACGGCTCGCCGGCCAGCATCTGGTCGATGTGCGGATAGTGATGCGGCACGCCGAAGCGCTCGGCCTGGCGCCTGGCGCGTTCGGGACGGATATCGCACGTGCTGACCAGCCGCACAAACGGCGACTCCTTCAGCACCGGCAGGTACGCATTGGAGACACTCCCGCAACCGATCACACCGACCGCGATTTTCTTCGGAGGCGGAGTATCTTGTGCTCCAGCATTGGCTGCCGCACCCAATGAAAGCGCGGAGCCGGCCAACAATGACGTCTTCGTGAAGTGACGGCGGTTGTACTGGTCTGGCTGTGGAGGCACGAAAGGACCCTGTTAGTTGTCGCTCGACTTTGCGATCGATGTTCCGTCGAGAATACTAGCCGGTCGCTTCTAACCGCCGGCCCATACTCACCCGCGGCTCTACTTCGTAGCCGAGGCTGCGGTAAAAGGCCACCACTTCGCGATTGGTCTCACGGACTTGCAGGTTGATCTTCTCGCAACCCAGCTCGCGGAGCCGCTGTTCGGCGGCCCGTACCAGCGCGGTGGCGATACCGCGCCGCCGCAGCTCCGGCGACACCGCCAGGTGATAGAGCCAGCCGCGGACGCCATCGTAACCGGCGATCACCGCCCCCGCGAGCCGCCCCTGGACATGCGCGACGAGCAGAAGTTCCGGTTGCACGCGCAGTTTGCGGTCGATCATCCGCTCCGCCGCATTCCACGGCGGATCGTCCGCGAAGACGCGGCTCCACAAGTCGATCAGCGCAGCCCGGTCCGACTCTTGGATCGGGCGGACGGTGCAAGTTTGGGGCGCGTCGGACATGGCGTTTGAAATGCTGCGAGTAATGGGGGACTCGCCGGTTTCCAATCAAGGGGCTGGGGAAGAAACAGATCGTGTTTTAACACGGGTAGTGGTTTCGCGTATGAAATGCCACACATTCATCTCTCCGAAGCTGATCTTGCTCCCGGCACTCACCGCCGCTACACTCCCCGCCCTTTGATCCTTCTACCCGCGCGATTCCGCGAATACATCGTTGTTGACTGGCTTTTCAGGGGTTCTGTGCGCATAGGCTACAGGGCACAGACAGGAATGTCTGTGTCACGGTGGTGAGACCGCCGGTGCCGCGAAATGGTTCATTGCCGGAGTTCTGCGTGTGCCGGCCGGATGCGGCAGCCTGCGGATGGGCCAGAAGTGGCACCCCGGCAGGACTCCGCAAAGTCTTGTCGGCACGATCGTTAGAAGCCACCGATTCACCGGATATCGGCTTGGGTAAGCTTAGGCGAATTCGCTTGAACTGGGATGCCGGGCTCTTAGAATGGACGATGAGCCCCGGCCTTCCGCTCCCTTTCATCGCTCGCATAGGTGACGCATGAAAACCGCGGTGCTGGGTGCAGTAATTGGCGCAGGTCTGGTGTTGCTGGCCGCGTGCTGGCAAGCTCCGATCCGTCCTGTCTATGCCGAACGGTTCGCGTCGGAAGGACTCCCGTCGGGCGAGTTGATCGTCCTGTCCACTCCCTTGGGGGAGGGGCGCGAGCGGATCACAGTCGTGGATCCGACGATGCACGTGATGAGCGTGTATCACATCGGCGGAGAGACCGGCCAGATCGAGTTGAAGGGCGTTCGCAACTTCCACTGGGACCTGCAAATGTTGGAATTTAACGTCCTAGGTCTACGCCCCGGCGAGATCCAGGCGGAGCTGCGGCACCGTTAGCGTACTGTCCGACCGGCGGCGATCGATTCGCCGTGCCGGCTCCGGGCCGAGGCGCTAACCGGCGCACCGGCAACGGAGATCAGGTGAGCATGGCCCGAAGATTTGTCAGTCTTGAAGATGCCGCCCAGATGCTGGGCATTACCAAAGAACGCCTCAACGAGCTGCGCGAAGCCGGCAAAGCGCACGGCTATCGCGACGGCGCGGGCTGGAAATTCAAGGAAGAGGAAATCGAGCGGCTCCAGTCCGAGGGCATTCCCGCGGACGAGCCCGACGACGACGAGCTGTCGCTCGACGACGACGACATCTCGTTCGCAGGTCCCGAGCAAAGCGACTCGGTGCTGCTGAGCGACGTCGAGCTAGGCGAATCGGAAGAAACGAGCGGCAGCACGGTAATCGGCCGGGCCGATGCCCTGCCCGAGATGCCGGTCGATGAAGACAGCGACCTGAAACTGGAGGGATCGGCGGGCGAGGGCGGCAGCGAGATCGAGCTGGAAATGCCCGGGATCGATGACGACGGCGAGATCGAGCTGGCGCGGGAGTCGGACGTGTCCCTGGCCAGCGACGTCCGCCTGGTGGGCGGGGCCTCGGATGTGCTGTCGCGCGAGAGTGGCGGCTCCGACCTGCTCTCCAGCGATGACGACGAAGTCGGCGCCGGCAGCGGCGCCTTCGACGACCTGGATGATATCGAGCTGGAGATCGACGGGCCGGCCGGCGCCACCAGCAGCGTGATTGCGGACGAGTCGGGGGTGATTTCGGCCGACGATAGCGGACTTTCGCTCTCGATGGAGGATGCCCCGGGCGCATCGTCGCTCGACCTGGACGATGACGACGACGACGGAGCGCTGGTGCTCGGCGAGGGGAGCGGCAGCGACATTACCCTTAGCAGCGGAGACAGCGGGATTTCGCTGGTCGATCCGGCAGACAGTGGACTGGCGCTCGATTCCGAGCCGCTCGATTTGGGCGGTTCGACCGTCGGGTCGCTGTCGCTCGATCAGCAGGAGGAGACGTTCGAGCTGGAGCAGCTCAGCTCGCCCAACATGGCGGGGGCGGGACTGAAGGCCGACGACGACTTCATGCTCACGCCGGAGACGGACCAGACGGAGGAGGAATCGGAAGACAGCGGCTCGCAGGTCATCGCCCTGGACAGCAGCGATCTGGACATGGCCGATAGCGGCGCGCCGGTGGCCGAGGAGGACCTCGGCGAGGCGATGCTGGAGGAGGATTTGACCGCGCCGCCCTCGGGTGCACGAGCACCGGAGAAACTGGCCGCGGGGGCTCCGGCTCCGGCAGCGGCGACTGACGGCACGTACAGCGTGTGGAACATTCTCAGCCTGACCCTGTGCGTGTTGCTGCTGACGATCGGCGGAATGATGATGGTCGACCTGATGCGAAACATGTGGAGCTGGAACGAGACTTACTCGGTCAACAGCGCCTTGATGGACGGAATCCTGGGCGCGCTAGGTTTGTCCTGAGCCGCACCCAGTCACAGTAAACTTTTCAAGCGAAACGCCCGACCGTGCTCTTCTTGGCGAGCGGGTCGTCGCCGATTTCGAATTGATTCGGAAGGAGTTCGAATCATGGCCGTGCAGGCATGGTTGCGCCCGTGGCCGCTGATGGCGGTGCTCTTGTGCTTGATCGCGGCATCCGGCTGCGCGATGGTCCCCAAGTCGCGGCTGTCCGCCGCCCAAAGCCAGGTCCGCAGTCTCTCCGAGCAGTCCCGCGCGCAACTGGCGGAGGTCGAGAATCTCAAGGTCCACTCACGCTCGATCGAAGACCAACTCATTCGCGCCGAGGGTGACCTGGCGATGCTCGACGAAAAGTTCGGCATCAGCCGGCAGAAACTCGCCAATTTGAGCAATGAGCGGGAGCTGTTGCGGGACGATCTGGCCTTCCTCTCCGAGGGCGGCGCGGGTGTGCCGCTGGGAGTCCGCGGCCAGTTGGCCGAATTGGCCAAGCGCCACCCGCACCTGCACTACGATCCGCAGACGGGCATCAGCAAGCTCGACACCGACGTCCTGTTCGATAGCGGCGAGGACGTGTTCAAGCCCGGCGCGGAGCGGATGCTGCGGGAGTTCGCCTCGATCCTCAACTCGCCGGAAGCGGCCAACCTGAAGCTCATGGTTGTCGGCCACACCGACAATCAACGCATCGCCGGCCGCGAGACGCGCCACCGCTTCCCCAGCAACTGGCACCTGAGCACCGCCCGGGCGCTGGCGGTCAGCGACTACCTGAGCGACTTGGGCATCGACGGCGATCGCATGGGCCTGGCCGGCTTCGGGCAGCATCAGCCGATCGCCTCGAACGCGTCGCCCGGCACGCGGCAAGAGAACCGCCGCGTCGAGATCTTCGTCATGAGCCCGGACGTGCCGATCGTCGGCATGACCGAGACGCTGACGAATCTGTACTAGGCGTAGGGTCCGCTGTGCGGGCCAATTCCAAGGGCCAACTCCACAAACGATCCGCACGGCGGACCCTGCATCGGTCAGCCCGTCTCGGTGGCCAATTGCCAGGCGATGCGGCGGGCCAACTGGTACTGCGCGACGTCGAGCTGTTCACGCGTCGTGTGGATGTTGCGCTGGCCGCAGCCCAGCGAGACAGTCGGAATGCCCCGCGCGTTGGTCCAATTGGCGTCCAATCCGCCGTTAGCGATCGCCAGGACCGGCTCCCCCCCGATCGCTTCGATGGCCGCTCGGGCGTGTTTAACGCACGGGTCGTGCGGCGCCAGTCGAAAGGCCTCGTAATCGAGGTGCCCCTCGATCTGCACCTCACCGCATTGGCCTTCGGCGTTCCGCGTGGAGTGGGCCGCCCGCTGAAACGCCCGCTCGATGTGCCGAACGATTTTCTCGCGGAAACGCGTCTCATGACTGCGGGCTTCGGCGCGAAGGTACACGCGATCGGTCACCACGTTGGTGGCCTCGCCGCCGCGGATCACGCCGACGTTGCTGGTGCCGCAGTGCGCGCCCTTGACCACCGCGCCGTGCCAGCCGGTGCGGTCCAGTTCGGCGATCGCCTTCGCGGCGATCACGATCGCGCTGACGCCGTCCTGCGGCGCACCGCCGGCATGGCTGGCCAGGCCGCGCACCTCGATCGCCATCCGATAGCCGCTGGTCGCGCCGATGGTGATTTTCTCCGCGCCGCCGCCGTCGAAGTTGAAGGCCATCTGGGGGCGTCCCAGCAGGCTGCGCTGGAGCCGGCGGCTTCCTTGCAGTCCGTACTCCTCCTGCACGCACCAGACGAACGTCAGCGGCGGATGCGCAACGCCGCCGCGCAGCAGTCCCAAAGCCGTCGAGAGCAGCACTGCGGCGCCGGCCCGGTCATCCGCCCCCAGGCCGGTATCGGGTTTGGCCGAACGCACCGCCCCGCCGCGCAATACTGGCCGGCTGCCGACGCAGATGGGCACCGTGTCGACGTGCGCCATCAGCATCCGCCGCGGGCGCCGCACGCGGCCGGCGAGCTTCACCACGAGGTTGCCCACCTCGCCCGGCAGCGGAGAGTGGAGATGAGCCTGGTCGAACTGGATCGCCGACTCGGGCAGCCCGGCGTCGCGCAGCCCGTCGACGATCAACTCCACGATCGCCCCCTCCTGGCCGCTACGGCCCGGGACGGCCATCATCTCCATCACAAGTTCCAGCGCCTCGCGGTCGGGGACGGGCGAAAGTCGCGGCGAAGAGGGCGGACCGGCCGCACCGTTGGGTACACTCGACGGGCGGCGCTTCGTTTGCTTTTTCATTCGCTCGGTCATGGTTCGTTTCGCGCGGGGATGCGCTCCTGTGGCGGTTGCCCAAGCGGCCGGCGGTCGGCTATACCTGCAAGCGAACTGACGACTGCGGAGATCGACCGATGCGCTTCTTTCTGGCCGGCATCATGCAGGGCTCGCACCTGGGAGCCATCTTGCACGATCAGCACTATCGCGACCAGATCCACGAGCTCGTTTCGCGGCATTTTCCCCACGCGGCCATCTACGATCCGCTGGCCGATCACCGCCAGTCGCTGGATTACGACGAGGCCACCGGCCGCCGGGTCTTTATGCACCATAACGAGCTGTGCGGTCAGGTCGATGTCGTGCTGGCCTTCGTGCCGCAGGCGTCGATGGGCACCGCCATCGAGATGTGGGAGGCCCATCGCCACGGCCGCGTCGTGCTGACGGTCAGCCCGCTGGCTCATAATTGGGCGGTGAAGTTCCTCAGCCACGCGATCTACCCGGACCTGGAGAGCTTCGAGCAATCGCTAGCCGCCGGCGACGTGGCCGCGGTGATCGAGCGGTTCCGCGCGGCACTGCCGGATGAGGATTGAGAGACGGCTAGTGCGGCGCGGCTACTCGAACGATTCGAGCACCTGTTTGATCTGGTCCAGGTCGAATTGCTCTCGCGAAGCGACCCAGTGCAGAAAGCCGCGGCCTTCGTCCGTGCGGAACTCGCCGCTGACGTTCCACACCTCCCGCTGATCGGCGTCGGTCGTGCTGCGGATCTGGAACTCGGCCGGTTCGCCATGAACGGTCGCTTCGACCGTTTCAACAAGCTCGCCGTCCTTTAGCTCGGGGAAGTCGCCGGCGTACTGAGGAGCGTAAGACCGCGTCATCTGCCTACGCTCCTGGACAGTGGGCGCTCGATCGCCGGCGGATTCGAACAGCAGCAGCGTTCCGGCGGGATCGTCGCCCTCGTAGATCACAAACCGCAGCGGAGCGCCTTCAGGCGGCTGGCCGAACAGGCCGAAAATGGCCCCAAAATTCCCGCCCGCTTTCGCCTGATAGCCCTCAGGCAGATCGAACTGGGCGATCTGTTGGCCCAGGGCCGCGGCTTCGACCGGGTCGGCGACAATGTCCCGGGCGAGACCGGCTCCCCAGTAGAAAAACGCGCCGAAAGCTCCGCAGCACAGTAGCAGCATCACACCACACCCGATGCCGGCAATAATCCAGACATTGGCCGAATTGCCCCGAGGGCGAGTCTCATCCGCCCGAAATACTTGGTCGTCGGCCATGCGTCCTTCCTAGCTTGGATCGGTTCTACGCCGGGCATTGTGGGCCGCCGCCGCGCAACGTGTCAATCGATGTCGGCTTTTCCAGCGCCGGGGGCAATTGCCCCGAGCCGTGCGGCTTGGAAAGTTGTTCCCGCCCCGCCACAATACGGAAGTGAGCGAAGCGCCACCCTTGATGATTGTCATCGTCTCGCTTTGAAGAGTTTTACTCCAGGCCGTCCGGGAAAACCGCGCGGCAAACGAAACGTTGGCACAGACATTCCTGTATGTGCAATGCCATCATGGCTGGGAAAGCCAGCCGTGGCACCCGAAGAAATCGCGAGCTGCGTTCCCGGACACCCTTATGCCCGCTCTACCCGAAATGCTCGACGGCCAACTGGCCCAGTGGCTGGCCGCGCACGGCCAGCCGGCGTTTCGGGCTGCGCAGATCCGCCGCTGGGTGTTCGCCCGACGCGCCGCCGACTGGCAGGCGATGACCGATCTGCCCCAAGCGCTGCGCAACCAGTTGAGCGACGAGATCCCCTTCTGGTCCAGCCGCGTGCTGAAGCACACCACCGCCACCGACGGAACCGAAAAGCTGCTGCTGGGCCTGGCCGGTGGCGGAGAGATCGAGTGCGTTTTGTTGCGAGACGCCGTCCGGCGCACCATCTGCATCAGTACCCAAGTCGGCTGTGGGATGGGCTGCGTCTTCTGCGCCAGTGGATTGGACGGCGTTGAGCGGAACCTGACGTGCGGCGAGATCGTCGAGCAGATGCTGCGGCTGGACCGCCTGATGACCGACCAGGAGCGGATGTCGCACATCGTCGTGATGGGCATGGGCGAACCGCTGGCAAACTTGGCCGCGCTCTTGCCCGCCCTGGAGCAAGCCGGTGATCCGGAGGGGCTCGGAATTAGCGCCCGGCGGATCACGATCTCGACGGTCGGCCTGCCCAAGGCGATCGACCGGCTCGCCGAGCACATCCCGCGGTATCGGCTGGCCGTGTCACTGCACGCGCCAAACGACGCGATCCGCGACCACATCGTGCCGATCAACAAGAACATCACCTTGGCCGCCATATTGGAGGCGGCCGACCGGTACTTCGACGCCTCCGGGCGGCGGCTCACCTTCGAGTACGTGCTGTTGGGCGGGCTGAACGATCAGGAACAGCACGCCCGGGAGCTGGCGGTCCTGCTGCGAGGCCGCGAGGCGCTGCTGAACGTGATCCCCTACAACCCGGTGGCGGGCCTGCCGTATCGGACTCCCGACGCACGGGCGCAGTCGAGTTTCCGCCGAATTTTGGAAGCGGCCGGCGTCACGGTGAAGTTCCGCCATCGCAAGGGCGACCAGATCGACGCCGCCTGCGGCCAATTGCGCCGCTCGTCGGCTTCGCCGGTGGTGCGCACGATCGAGGGTACCTGAGCGGAAGTCGTAGCTGAACTGGGAGAATTCCCCCGCGGCCTCGCGCAGGGAGAGGGCGGGGACTGGCTCCGAGCTACGCGTGGTGCCTATCCCCCTTTTTCTGCAAGTCCTTTTTTTACGCCATCTTCCTTACCCCGGCACGGCGGACCGTTGAGGCGGCGTTCTTCGGGCGCCCTTGTTTGCTGGCGCACCGCTGAAAAGGGGACAGGCACCGCGACGCAAACACCTACTTAGGGTGGGGGCCAATTCCTGCCCGTCCTGCACGGAGCCAGTCCCCTGGTCACCGCCACCTCCAGCGGCACAAGCTTCCCCTCCTCCTAGTCGAAAACGCCGATTCGGGGCGAATCCAGACAGAAACCCCGTTCCGGATGTGGGGTTTCATCTAGTAACGCGGGAAAGCTCTCCGTCGCTACTGCGGCAGTCGGAGCGTCAAAATCCGATGGCTTGGCGACGCTTGCGTAAGGGGCAAGGCTTTCCCGCGGCCGTACACCCACTTAGACTTGAAACTACGGAGGAGGGTCCCACACCCGGACCGAACGTCCGCTAGCATTCAACTTGACGGGGTTGCCGCTTGGCCATCAGCGACTCGACCGCGCAACGATATAAGCTGCAAGACCCCGATGTGCGGTTGATGCTGGAGGTGCGCGACGACAACGCCACCGCCTTTGAAGAGTTGATGCTGCGCTACCAGAACCGGCTGATCAACGTGCTGGAGCACCTGGTCGGCAAGCGGGATCTGGCCGAGGATCTCGCCCAGGACGTGTTCCTACGGCTCTATCGGGCGCGGAAGCGATACGTTCCCGGGTCGAAGTTTTCCACGTGGCTTTTCACGATCGCCAATAACGTGGCATCCAATGCCAAGCGGACGCTGTCTCGCCGCAAGGAAGTCCACCTGGCGGCCCGGGACAGCGGCTCGGCAATAACCAACCCCATCGAACAGATGATCCAGGCAGCCAGTGGCATGATGCCGGCCCGACAGCTCGACAAGGCGGAAATGCGAGACGTGGTCCAGGTGGCCCTGACCACGCTCAACGAGCGCCAGCGGATGGCCGTCCTGCTGAGCAAGTTTGAGAATATGAGCTATGCCGAAATCGCCGAGGTGATGGAGCTGACGCCCCAGGCGGTCAAGTCGTTGCTCTCGCGGGCGAGGATGAACCTGCGGGATGTTTTGGAGCCTTACCTGAGGGAAGGGGAAAGGCCGGCTTCCCCCGCCCAATCGCCGCAATCCGACGCGTAATGTGCCGGGCACATACTCCCTCTCCCTCTGGGAGAGGGCGCGCAACCGAAGTAGAACACTGAGTCGAATCGCGACGCGCACAGACAGGAATGTCTGTGCCACCCACAATAAAAAATGGCTGTGCTACCCAACTCGAAGAACTGTTAACCACCGATCGCCATGAACCCTGCTGACGCCTCCACCACCGACCCCGACCGCGCCCGAGAAGAGCTGGTCGCCTATCTCGACGGCGAGCTGGATGTCGAATCGAGCGGCCGGATCGAGCAGCTTGTGGCCACCGACACTACGTGCCGCGACGAGCTGGTGCGGCTCGAGCGTGTGTGGGGCGTGCTGGATCATCTGCCTCGGGCGACCGTCGATGAATCGTTCACCCGCACGACCGTCGAGATGGTCGCGGTTCAGGTCGAGCACGAGGTCGAGAAGCAGAAGTCGGTGATGCCGCGGCGGCGTCTATCGCGGCGGATCGCCCTGGCCACGATTGTCGTGTCGACGGCCGTGATCGGCTACTTTTCGGTAATACTCATGTGGCCCGATCCCTCCCGGCAGTTGCGGCGCGCTCTGCCCGTCGTGCAGCACGTGGACGCGTACACGCAGGTGGCCGAGGACGAGAACTTCAAAGAGTTCCTCTACAGGCTGCACGAGAGCGGCATGTTTGCCGAGGAGACAAGCTCCAATGTCCCTTCGCGGTGAGTCGTCGCAGGTCGCTACGACAACGGCCGACTTTGGTCCGCTGGCCGGCCGATGGCGCTTAATCGCGCTGTGGGTGGTGGCGCTATTGCTCACCGCGATGGCCGTCACGCTGGCCGCCACGGCCTTGCGCGGAGGTCAGCCCGGCACGGCGGCACTCCAGCCGATCGCAACGCTGACTGCGGAAGAGAAGGCCCGGCTAGAGCGCAAGTTCGAGCGGTTCCAATCGCTCCCACCCGAGGAACAGGCCCGGCTGTGGGAAATCCACGGCGAGTTGGAGCTCGACCCGGGCGGCGACGTGCTCCGCCTGTCGCTCATCCGGTATTCCGACTGGCTCAAGACGGTCACTCCCAGCCAGCGCACCGAAATCCTGGCGTTGATCCCAGAGCTGCGCATCCTCCGCATCCGCGAGATCCGCGAGGACCAGGCCAAGCGCCGACAGCGCATCGAGGAGGAATTGGCCGAACAGGAAGCACGTGAGGTGTCGCCGACCGACCGAGATCTGATCACGAAATTCATGGCTGGTTTTGTCGAGAAGAATCGGGAGCAGATACTCGATAGCATGGAGCGCTCCGACCGGCGGGATTTCTATCGGCGAAACGATAGCGATGAAGAAAAGCAACTCGCACTGAGCTGGCAAGTGCTTGGTTCGATGTGGAACCCGCGGGACCGAGACGAAATTCCCCAGAATGCATTGCTGAAACACAACGATGTAGCGCCGCTATTTCTTCAGTTTTCGCAGTCAGGCCGGGACAGGCTCGCCGCGGCCAAGGACGATGAAGACCGGCTGTTGCGCTTCCGCCATATGCTCTTCGTAACACTGAATCACGATCCCGAGCAGGGACGCCGGCGTTATCAGGAGCCGCGCATCAGTCAGCAGGCACTCGAGGAGTTCTTCGCGACCGAACTGGACAACGAGCAGCGCCACTGGTTGCTGAGCCTTCGCAGGGAAGACATGGAGCGCGAATTGCGGTGGCTCTATCTCCGCAGCGGCCTGGACGAAGCCGCGTGGGGCCGCGGGCGAGGCCGACGAGGAGGTGGCGACCGTGACCGTCGGGGCGACGGGCGCGACGACGATCGCAATAATCGCAGCAACGATGACGACGACCGCAGCCGGTCCGACCGTGGCGGCGCGGACGAGCGCCGTGATGAGAACCGGTCGGGCGAAGACCGTAGCTGAATTCGTGAGTATTCAGCGAACCCGAGGCGCATCTGAATTCTCACGAACTCAGCTACACTACCAGCAGCGGACCCTACGGTTTGGCGCTCCCCAGCAGATTCGGCAGCCAACTGCACAAGTAGTACGCCCGGGGCGCGGCCATATCCACCAGCTTCGCCAGGTCCAGTCCGCGGTTGCCGCTCGATTGCGCACTGGCCACCAGGTCGAGAATCCCCGCAAAAGGCTCCTCGTACTGAATGACCCGTATGTTCTCGAGGTCCAAGTTCGCCAGCCGGGCCGCTCGCTCGACCGCGTCCTCGACAAAGCCGATGCGGTCAACCAATCTCTGGTCCCGCGCCTGCTCGGCCGAAAACACTCGCCCGGTGGCCACGTCATCCAGCGCCTGCTCGTTCTCGCGGAAGTGCGGCCGCCCGTAGCGCACCACCTCCTTGAACTCCTCGAAGCTCTCGTTGACCAGCGACTGGAGGATCTCTCGCTCCTCTTCGGTCATGGGGTTGGTCGGCGAGGCGAGCTGCTTGAACTTGCCGCTGACGATCGACTCCTCCTCGATGTTCCAGCTCTCCATCAACCCGGTGACGTTGTAGTACGGGATGATCACGCCGATCGAGCCGGTCCAGGTGGTCGGCTCGGCGTAGATCGCGTCTTCGGTGTCGCCGACGGCCATGGCGATGTAATATCCGCCGCTGGCGCACAGCCCGCCCATGCTCACCACGATCGGGATCTCCCGCTCGTCGGACAGCTTGCGAAGATGGTGGTACAGGTAATGGCTTGCGGTTACCGTGCCGCCGGGCGAGTCGACGCGGAGCACGACCGCTTTGACCGCCTCGTCCCTGCGGACCGAGTCGATCTGTTGCTTGACGTAGCCGTCGGCCTGGAGGATTGCTCCCTCGACGCGGATCACGGCGATTTTCTCATCCGCGACGCGCGAGCCGGAGTAGAACTTTTCGTCGATTCCGCGCACCTCCGAGAAGTAATCCTCGTAGGCCGACCGTTGGGCCAGGTTGATCAACAGCGAAATCACCAGCGCCACGGCGAGCAACTTGCCGAAACGCGCGAAGAATCCGCGAGACTGATGCACGACGACCGGCTGAACGGCGGTGGAACGCCCCACCGCATCGCCTTCCGGCCGCGAAGCACCGCCCTGCGATGCGGACTGCGAATCCATGGAAAACCCCCTCCGAGGATAAGTGTACGAGGTGTGGCAAAGCGGTCCGGCCAAGAGTCCCGGTCCTGGGCGACGCCGGCGGCGCCTTGCGTCTATCTATCAGTTTAGGTTTTCCCTGCCACTGCGCCGACTGCTGGCATTTTCATCCTACAGCGCAAGCTCGCGGGAAATGGGACTGGCTGCTTATCGCACAATCGCGGGAAATACCTTCAGTGGGCGGCAGCGGCGATAAGATGCCTGTCCCATTTCCAACGCGCAAGCACGGCCGAAAAAGGGGGATAGGCACGATGCACGCGCCGTTTCATCGTGAGGGGAGCCGTTTTACGCATCGAGCCAGTCCCTTTTTTCGGCCGTGCGACACTGCGCTGTAGGATCCCTTGTTCGCGGAACAGGGCGCCCCGCCGGAGAACCGCTTCCCCTCCGCATGGCGGTAAAAGGCGGTGCCCGGCGAGAGTTTACCACGGCGCAGCGGTGTTGCCAGAAAGCGACCGATAGCGGTAAGCTAAGCCGCTCAGCAACCAGCGGACGCGGTCTTGCAAGGAGTGTCGCGGTGATCGTAGCAGCATCGAGCGAGTGCTTTCCTGATTTAAATTTTGGCGACGTGCTGGAGCGGCTGGTCGACCTGGAGTACACCGCCCTGGAATTGGCCGTTCATGAGCGCGGCGGGCATCTCCGGCCCTCGCAGGTTTTGGCTGACTTGAACGGGGCCATTGATACCTGCCGAGCGACATTGCGGCTGACGCTCTGCGCGCTGAGCGTCGACATCGAGGCCGAAGGCGATGCGTACTACGAGCAGTTCGCCGCCTGCTGCAAGCTCGCGAAAGCCACCAAAGTCGTGATCGTCACAGTGCCCGCGGCGGAATTGGGCACACCGTTCAACGCCGAGATCGAGCGGTTGCGCGAGCTGGTGAAGATCGCCTCGTACGAAGGCGTGGTGGTCTGCCTGAAGACGGAAACCGGCCGGGTCACGCAGGATCCGGACACCACCGTGGTAATGTGCGACAACGCCAAAGGGCTGCGCGTAACGCTCGATCCGGGCCACCTGATCTACGGCCCGCACAAGGGCGGCAACTACGAGCAGCTCCTCAAGTACGTCTCTCACGTACACCTGCGGGACTCGTCCAAGGAGAAGCTGCAGGTCCGCATTGGCCAGGGCGAGGTCGAATACGGCCGCCTGGTCACGCAGCTCAGCAAGGTCCGCTACGATCGCGCGCTATCGGTGCACATGACGCCGATGGAAGGCGTCGACCACAACGCCGAGATGCGCAAGATGCGCCTGCTGCTGGAAAGCCTGCTTTAGCAATCCATTGCCAGCCGTCCGGCGACTTTCGACGCCACAGGCAGGGGCGATCTTTACCCTCCGGATGCGGGCTCCCTGCCGCTAAAGTGGCATCCGCCGCGGCGGCGTGTTAGATTGCCATTTCAAGCGATGGCCGGGCGAGCCAGCCCCCGGCGTGAATCGCCGCTGGCTGTTCCGCAATCGGTTGCCCCCCTCGATATTCCCCCAGCGGAGTCATGCCCCATGCCGTGGATCATGAATCGCCCAGCGGTCGCCGCGCTCTTCCTGTTGATGGCCTCGGCGTTCGTTACGCTTGCATCGGCCGCTAGTGCCTCGGCGCAGCAGCAGAACGTCGTTCTGTTCGTCGTCGACGACCAGGGCTTTCAAGCCGGCTGCTACGGCAATCCGGCGATTCAAACGCCGGCCCTGGATCGGCTGGCCGCCGAGGGCATGCGGTTCACGCAGGCCTTCTGTACGACAGCCAGTTGCAGCGCCAGCCGCTCCGTGATCCTCACCGGACTGCACAATCATGCCAACGGTCAGTACGGGCATGAGCACTCATACCATCACTTCCGCACGATGCCCGACGTCCGCTCGCTGCCCGTGCTGTTGTCCGAGGCCGGCTACCGCACTTGCTCGATCGGCAAGTTCCACGTCGGCCCCGAGGAAGTCTACCACTTCCAGGAGTATCGCAACGGCGGCGTGCAAGGGAACCGCAACGCCGTGCGGATGGCCCAGAATGCGCGGGAGTTCATCGCCGAGGACGACGAGCGTCCGTTCTTCCTTTACTTCTGCACGAGCGATCCGCATCGCGGCGGAGGGCCAGGAGGCTTCGCCAATTTCAACAATCGCCCCGGTCACTATCCGGGCGTCACGCCGGTCCACTACGATCCGGCCGACGTCGTCGTGCCGCCGTGGCTGCCCGACCAGCCGGAGGTCCGCCGCGAGTTGGCCGAGTACTATCAGGCGATCTCGCGGCTCGACCAGGGCTTGGGCGTGCTCTTGAACGCGCTGGAAGAGACGGGCCACTCCGACGACACCCTGGTACTTTTTTTGAGCGACAACGGGCCGCCGTGGCCCGGGGCAAAGACCAACCTCTACGAGCCCGGCATGCGGCTGCCGCTGGTCGTGCGCCACCCCGGCGCATCGCAGCGCGGTCGCACGACCGACGCGATGGTCGACTGGACGGACCTGGCGCCGACGATTCTCGATTGGGCTGGGCTTTCGGACGAACAAATCAAAGCACTGAACATACACGGGCGGTCGTTCCTGCCGGTGCTCGAGTCCGTCGAGGCCGAACCGCGCAACGAAGTCTTCGCCTCGCACACCTTTCACGAGATCACGATGTACTACCCGATGCGGGTCATCCGCACACCGCGGTACAAGTACATCCTCAATCTGGCGCACCAGCTTCCGTATCCGTTCGCTTCGGATCTCTACGCCTCGCCCACCTGGCAGGGCGTGCTGGAGCGGGACGATTCGCGATACGGCAAGCGATCGGTCGAGGCCTACATTCAGCGGCCGCGGCACGAGCTGTACGACCTGCAGGAAGACCCGGACGAGATCCAAAACTTGGCCGACAGCCGCGAGCACGCCGACACGGTACGCGGATTGCAGGAGAAGTTGAAGGACTGGCAGCAGCGCACCGGCGACCCCTGGATCTTAAAGTACAAGTACGAGTAAACATTCAACACCGATTCCATCCCTGGAGATGAACCCCTATGCACCGCGGCATCGCATTTATGTGTCTCGCGGTCCTGTTGCCAAGTACCGCCGGGGTAGCGGCCGAGCCAACAGGAACGATCCGCTTCGAGAAGACCACGCTCGACACCAAGTTCCGCAGCGAAGGGGCCGCGGTCGGCGACTTCAACAGCGACGGAAAGCTGGACATCGCCGCCGGCAGCGTCTATTACGCCGCGCCGGACTGGAAGATGGTCGCCTTCGAGGACGAAGCCCGCGAGTTCGAGCCGCGTGGCTACAGCAACTCGTTCTGCAACTTCGCGGACGATCTGAACGGTGACGGCCGCACGGATCTGATCGTCGTCGACTTTCCAGGCGTCCAGACGTGGTGGCTGGAGCAGCCGGACGCCGCCGGCAAGCCGTGGAAAAAGCACGTCGCCACGCCGGTGACCAACAACGAAAGCCCGCAGTACTTGGACGTCGATGGCGACGGCAGCCGCGAACTGGTCGCCGCGGTCAATGAGCCCGGCGTCGATCCGGACAGCGACACCCGGCGGATGGCGATCGTCTGGCCGGTCGAAGATCCTTACGCCCTGTGGAAGATCCAGCCGATCTCGCAGCCGGCAGCGCCGGGCACCCGCAAGTACGATCATGGGCTGGGTATCGGCGACGTGAACGGTGACGGGCGAAACGACGTGCTCGTGCCGCAAGGCTGGTGGGAAGCGCCCGACCCGCTACGTCAGCCGGAGTGGACCTTTCACGAAGCGCCGCTGGGTGAGTCGGCATCGCAGATGTACGTGTACGACTTCGACGGCGACGGTGACGGCGACGTGCTGTCGGCCAGCGCCCACAATTATGGCATCTGGTGGCACGAACAGACGCCCGACGGCTGGAAGACGCACCTGATCGACAAGAGCTATTCGCAGACGCACGCCGTTTGTCTCGCGGACATCAACGGCGACGGCCTGCCCGACTTCGTCACCGGCAAGCGGTGGTGGGCGCACGGCGGCAACGACCCCGGCGGCAACGAGCCGGCGGTGATGTTCTGGTACGAACTGAGCCGCGAGAATGGCCGTCCCATCTGGACGCCACACCAGTTCGACGACGACAGCGGCGTCGGCACGCAGTTCGAAGTGGCCGACGTCGACGGCGACGGTTTGCTGGACGTCGCCACGTCCAACAAGAAGGGCGTGCACTACTTCCGCCAGGTGCGCGAACCGGCGGAGTGACGATCGCATTGTCCCAGCGCAACTGACGGGTGCCACGGCTGGTTTGTTGTCCAGCCGTGCCTTGGCGTAACCAGCCACCGGGGCGCGTTATAACTTTGAAGCTGCAGTAGCGTCGCACTGAAGTGTGCGCTGGGGGTCCTCCGTGGACGGGTTCCTCTTCTCTGTCCACGTGCGTGCGCTTGGTACGACTTGCGTGAATAGGGTACCCCACCCTCGACGTAAGAAGCCTGTCCCATTTCCAACGTGCAAGCGCGGCGAAAAGGGGTACAGGCTTTGCGCTGTAGGATTGGCATCTCTACCCAGATCTTCACCGGAACCAGAGAAGAGGAACCCGTACTTTTGTAAAGCCGCTTCGCACAGGCACGAGCTGAACCCGCGTCTAACTTGCAGTCGGCCTCAGCTCCAAAGGCTTTTCTACAGCTCCCGCTCGAAGAACGCCGCGCTCTCCAAGGGGTTGTGATAGTACGCGTCGGTGGTGCGAAAACCCAGCTCCCGATAAAGCGCCACGGCGGCGTCCATGGTCGAGAGCGTATCGAGCTTCATGGTACGGTAGCCAGCCGATGCCGCTCGGCGAAATAGTTCCTCGCACAGCCGACTGGCCAGCCCGCTTCTGCGATACGCTGGTCGGACGAAGAGCCGCTTCATCTCGCAGGCGTCGCCCGACAGCGGCCGCATGGCCACGCAGCCGATCAGTGTGGCGTTCGCATCGGCGACCAGCAGCGCGCCGCGCGGCGGAGCGTATGCGCCCGGCAGATTGGCGAGCTCGTCCGCAAAGCCCTGAAAGGCCAAGTCGACGGCGAGCTCGTCGGCATATTGGCGAAACAGCGCGGCGACGTCTTGCAGGTCGGACGGCTGGGCGGGCCGGATGTTTATCATCGCAATCAACCTTGATTCAGCCGGTGGCACAGACATTCTTGTCTGTGCATATTCCTGATTGCCTCAGCGTGACCGCGGCGCGTATCGCACGGACTGGCGGTATTCTACAATCAACCTTCGCCCCTTTTTCGCGAGACGTCCGACGCGCAACGTCCTGACCAATCCCACTTCCCATGAACGGCTCCACCGAACCGGACCGATTGCACGGCCTCGACGAGCAGCTTCGCCAGTGGACCGACGCCGGCCTGCGCCGCCATCTGGCCGCGCGCGCAGGATCCCAAGGCCCGACGATCGTGCTCGACGGCCGGCCGCTGGTGAACTTCGGCGCGAACGACTATCTCGGGCTGGCCGCTGACGAGCGCGTCATCGCGGCGGCGGTGGAAAGTGTCCGGCACGAAGGCTGGGGCAGCGGCGCTAGCCCCTTGGTGGCCGGACGTAGCGAGACGCATAGCGCCTTTGAGACCGACCTGGCCGAGTTCAAGGGCACCGAGGCGGCGCTGATCTTCGCCAGCGGGTACGCAGCCAATCTCGGCACCATTTCGGCGCTCACGTCCCAGGGCGATGCGATCTACAGCGACGAAAAGAACCACGCCAGCATCATCGACGGCTGCCGGCTCTCCGGCTCCGCAGTCCACGTCTATCCGCACCGCGACGTGGGCCGCTTGAATGAGCTGCTCCGCGAGTCGGCGCAGTACCGCCGGCGACTGATCGTGACCGACGGGCTGTTCAGCATGGATGGCGACCTGGCGCCGCTGCCGGAACTGGCCGAGCTGGCGCGGCAATACGACTGCCTGTTGATGGTCGATGAAGCGCACTCCACCGGAGTATTCGGCCAGCATGGACGCGGCGTGAGCGAGCACTTCGGCATGCACGATCAGGTCGACGTCCACCTGGGCACCATGAGCAAAGCGCTCGGCTCGGCCGGCGGGTTCGTCTGCGGCCGTCGGACACTGGTCGAGTGGATTGCACAGCGGGCGCGCAGCTACGTCTTCTCGACGGCACCCCCGGCGGCGGCCAGCGCGGCGGCCCTGGCGGCGCTCCAGATCGTCCGCGACGAGCCGCATCGCCGCAAAGAGTTGCTCACCCGATCGCGAATGATCCGCCAGGCGATCGTCCAGCAGGGCTGGAGTGTCGGCCAGGGAGAGGGGCCGATCCTCCCGGTCTACGTCGGCCAGGCCGCTCGGGCGATGGAGCTGGCCGGGGCGATGGCGGATCGAGGGCTGTACGTGCCCGGCATCCGGCCGCCGTCGGTGCCCGAGGGAGAGTCGCTGCTGCGGATCAGCCTCTGCTACGGCCACACGCCGGCGATGGTCGAGCGGCTGCTGGCGGGTTTGGCGGAACTGGCCTGGTAGCTGCGTGCGAGCCGTCTCGCACTGCGCGGTGTTCAATTCCCCACCCCGCACCCCGGTCCCCAGCTATGACCGAATTTCCGCTTTACCATCCGGCCGGGCGTGCGTCTCTTACAGGGGGCCGGACGGAAGCTGCCGGCGAACAGCAACGCCCAAGGGCGCAGGCACGGCGCGAGCCCTGGCCAGTGAATGATCTGCTGGAACATCACGCAGCCGCGGTTTTCCGGTTCGCGCTGCGGATGACCGGCGATCACCAC
Source organism: Pirellulales bacterium (assembly GCA_040880125.1). Lineage (GTDB taxonomy): Bacteria > Planctomycetota > Planctomycetia > Pirellulales > JBBDJB01 > JBBDJB01. The sequence goes on from JBBDJB010000043.1 coordinate 27,212, forward strand.
GCCGCCGAGGACGTCGCGCAAGAGGCACTGCTCCGGGCGTGGCGAAAGCGAAGCGGACTGGACGATACACGCGCGACGCGAGCGTGGCTGCTGACGATCGCCGCCAACGTGTGGCGAGACCAGTTGCGGCGGGCCAAGTTGCGCCGCAGTGAATCGCTGCCGGCCGACGGACACGCTTCGCGGGAACCGTCGCCGCTGCGAACCGTGACCGCGCGGGATGAAGCCAGCCGAGCGGTGGCGCTCATGGACACGCTGCCGGCCCGACAGCGGGAAGTACTGTACCTGTTCAGTTGCGAAGGCTTGTCGCTGGAAGAGATCGCCGCGGTGCTGGCCACCAACCGGGACGCCGTGAAAGCCAACTTGCACCTCGCCCGCAAGCGGATGCGGAGCTTGTGGAGCAACGCGAAAAACGAAACGATCCGCACGAACCAGAAACGACCATGAACGGCGACCTCTGCCAACTGTTGGACGACCACTTGACCGGTACGCTGCGGCGCGAAGACGCGAGCCGGTTTGCAGAGCACCTGCTTCAATGCGAAGACTGCCGGCAGGCGGTGGCCATGCAGGCAGAGCTCGACCGGCTGCTGTGCGACGGCGCGGACGAACAGCCCGGCGCGATGCTGCTCGCACGGATCGAGCGGCAGATTCGATTGTCACGTCGCCGGCGCTGGCTAGTGACCTCGAGCATGACCGCGGCGGCCGTATTGCTCGTCGCGACGGCGGCCGTGGTATGGCAGGCCGGCGAGCGGCCGGAGGGAAATGTGCGCAGCGTCGTGCAACAGCCGCCCGTCGAACCGCAGGGGCAAATCGTCGATAGCGATACGCCGAAAACGGGCGAGACGGATGTCGAGCCTCCCGTTGAGCCGCGATCGCCGGTGATCGTTCAATTCGCTTCCGAAAGCCGGGTGATCGGGAAGCCGATTCCCACCCAAAGCCCCAACGTGAGCATCGTTTGGGTGTATCCGGAGTACGTGAGTCACGACGAGCAAGAACCGACCGAAGCGCCACCGCTTCCTTAATCTCAGGAGACGATCGATGTTGAAGCCGATGCACTTTTCCACCGCGCTGCGGCGGGTAAACGGTTCGTTTTTGGCGGTAATGCTGCTGGTGGGGCTGATCTGTACGCCGCTGGCGTTCGGCCAGCAGGACGCCGCGCAGGACAGGCCAGCGTCCCCTGCCGTCGAACGTTATCTCGCACCGGCGCAGACCGCACGTCAGGACGCGACCAGAGCCAGAGACGTCGAAGAGCGCGTGCCCGTTGAACAGCTGGATTCGGAGCAGACGAAGGCGATCTTTGAAGTCCTGTCGACACTGTACAGTCAGCGTGGCCGCGATGCCAACCTCGCGTTCCAATATCAGGGCGGCACGAACACGCTCACTCTGCGCGGCGGAAAGGAGGAAGTGGAAACGGCGACGAAAGTAATCTCGCAATTGGAGAAATTGCTGGCTCCGGCGGAAAAGCAGGTGAAGGTGTTCCAACTTCAGAACGCCAGCGCGAATGCATTGGCGCAATCGATTGCGGTACTCTTTGACGATGGTCGAAGAATCCGATTCTCAGTCGATTCTCGCGCCAATGCCGTTATCGTGATGGGGGCGGAGGAAGACCTGGCCGTTGTGGAAGCACTCATTTCTCGACTCGATGCGGCAGCCCACAAAGACGCTTCTGAATTGAGGCAACCCCAAATCTTCGGTTTGAAGAATTCTCCTGCTGAAAAAGTCGCCAATACTATTAGAGAGGTGTTTAAGGCAGAGAAAAATGAATCGGTCAGGTCGATCGAGGTTACCGTTTTGCCACCGCAGAACGCACTCGTTGTCCGAGCACGGAGCGACGTGCTGAAAGAGGTTCAACAACTCATCGAGCGTCTCGATCAACCATCGAGCGGGCGCGCTGATGGAGCCGCCAGCCCAACCTTGCAGGTTCGCATCATCTGGCTGGCCAGCGGCGAGTCGTCCGACGAGTCCGGCAAACTGCCGCCGAACATGGAGAGCGTCGCCCAAGAACTGGAGAAGCTGGGAATTAGTAATCTCCACACCGTGGGACAGGCGGTCGTCAAGTCGCTGCCGGAGCAGCAGTTCGCCTTGACGGTTCGGTCCAGCCTGCAGGAGAAACCGGTCGAGCTGCGCGTGCAAGGTTCCATCGAAATGGAATCGGAGGAACCGATGGTTCAATTGCAGCTCCAGGGCAACATCAACGAGCCATCTCGGCAGCAGGGAGGGTATGGGAGTGCCCAACAGTCCCTGGTGAACGTCAACTCCACGATTCAGGCTCCCATGGGCCACTTCGTGGTACTGGGCGTCACGCCGACCGATCTGGCTCCGGACGCCAAGCTGACCTCGATCTTTGTCCTGCAAATCACCGGACAGTAGGGGCTGGGCCGAAAACCGCCTGCTGCCCTTGGCGGCGGCTTTTCGCACCGGGTATAATACGAGGCTCGCGGCAGGGCCACGCTTGCCAGGGTGAGATTCCCCGGACGGCGGTGGTCGTGCCGCGGCTCGTATTGTATCCATTCCATTCAGCGCGACGTTCGCATCGACGGAGACCAACTTGGGAACGAAGAAATCGGGCAAGGGTCGGCGGAAGCAGGGGCGAAAAAAGCGCCGCATGCGCGCGAAGATCCGCCATCGCAAGAAATAGACCCTCGCGGCGCACGTTCACCCGCGCCCTCCCGCCGCAGCTTGGCGGCGAGTTTCTCCCATCGCACCGCGCGAGGCGTCGCTCCGCCTCGCCAGCGCCGACGTTGGCGCCTGCGCGCCCGTGGCGCCACCGGTAGTTGAACTCGCGAGAGTTTAGACGCGGCAGTGAACTTCGCCGCCGGTCGAGTTCTCGCCAGCCCGGCTCCCCCGGAGGCCCGTGCTTCGGCCCGGTTTTCCTAGCCCGCAGGCGGCCCTGGACTTCTGCGTATAATAGAACGCAGGAGGCGGTGGGACCGCCATTCGGCCGGTCCGCGGGAGCACCCCGGGCACAAGCTCCCAGCGGCACTTCTTTTCCGCCGTTTTCCCGGATGTTGGATGCTCTCGGCTCCGCCGCCCCGCGCGATGCGGAAGCGGCGTAAACTACATTTATCTGGGCACTGTCGACCTTCAATCGGCGACCTTCAATTGGCGACCATGGAAGCGATCATCCCCAAGAATGCCCGCCGCAAGTTCACCGCCGTGCGCGATGAGGCGGGCGTGCCGCACATCGAAGCCGGCTCGTGGCGCGAAGCCCTCTATGCGCTGGGGTACGTGCATGCCCTGGATCGTCCGACCCAGATGCTCTTCGGCCGGGCTGTCGCCAGCGGACGCAGCGCCGAACAGATCGCCGCCACCGATCAGCTCCTGGAGACCGACCGCTTCTTTCGCCGCGTCGGACTATACCGAAACCTGCAGGACGAAGTCGATCAGATCGATCACGAGCTATTCGACCAGCTCACGTTCTACTGCGAAGGCGTCAACCACGGTTTGAAGGACTCGGGCCGTTCGCTGCCGATGTGGGCCACCGGCTTTCGCCCGCAGCCGTGGAACCAGCACGCCGTGCTGTTGATCGGCAAGCTGCTGAGCTTCGGCGGCCTGGCAATCGGTCAGCAGGAGAACGAGCGGCTGTTGCTGGAGCTGATCCAGCTCGGCGTGGATGAAGCCCGCATGAAGGAGCTGTTCTTCCCGCACCTGGAGTCGGTCGACTTCGAGCTGCTCAAGCAGATCAAGATCACCCGGCAGCTTTCGGACGAAGCGTTGGAACTGATCAGCGACCTGCCGCGTCTGGCCGGCAGTAACGCCTGGGCGGTGGCTCCGTGGCGGAGCGCAACGGGGCACGCGCTGCTGGCCTCCGATCCGCACCTGGAGGTGAACCGCCTGCCGGCCATCTGGTACGAGGTCGTGCTTCACTGGCAGGACGAGTACGTGATGGGGGCGACTCTGCCGGGCTGCCCGCTGTTCGCCGTCGCACGCACCAGCCGGCTGGCCTGGGGCGTGACGTATCTGAAGGGCGACACGAGCGACTACTTCATTGAAGATTGCCGCCAGGGCGACGAAGGCGGATGGCAATATCGCCGCGACGATCGCTGGCACGACTTCCGCCTTCGCGAGGAGATCATCCTGCAAAAGGGGACCGTGCCGGAGACGATGCGGGTTTACGAGAACGACCAGGGGACGCTGGTCGGCGACCCCGAAGACGAAGGGCCGGGCTATTACTTGTCGGCCTCTTGGGTCGGCGACCAGGGCGGCGCGAGCCGGGCGATTGGCACCTGGATCGATCTGCCGGCCATGAACGACGCCGCCTCGGCGATGGAGATGGTTCGCGAGTGCCCGTATCCGTCGCTGGTGTGGATGTTCACCGACTGCGACGGCCACATCGGCATGCAGGCAGGCGGCTGGTTCCCCAAGCGACCGGAGACGCACACCGGGCTATTGCCGCTACCGGCGTGGGATGCGGACAACCACTGGCGCGGCCGGCTCTCCAGCCGCGTGCTGCCGGGCGTTTACGATCCGCCCGAGGGTTTTCTCGCGTCGGCCAACGAGAACATCAATCCGCCCGGCGGACCGGACCTGACCACACTCACGCTGCCGGACTATCGTAAGCGGCGGATCGTCGAGCGGCTCGAAGAGTTGCCCTCGGCCACGGTAGAGGACATGCAGGCGCTGCAATACGACGTGGTGAGCCTGCACGCGCGGGAATTGCTGCCGATCTTTCTGCCGCACATGCCCGAGAGCGAGCAGAAGACGCGGCTGGCGAACTGGGACTTCCGCTACACGCCCGAAAGCCGCGAGGCCGCATTGTTTCAGCATCTCTACCGCAACGTGGTGCTGGAGATATTCGGACATGAGGAAGGGATCGGCTGGCTGCGGATGTTGTACATCTGCACGCGGGCCGGCTACTCGACAATGGTGCTCACCTGCGTCGACAAGCTGCTGAAGCGCGAGCATTCGCTGTGGTGGGCCAAGCGCACCAAGGCGGCGCTGATCCACAAGGCGGCGGTGCGGCTGGCCGAAGAGAAGGACGCACCGTGGTCGGAGGTCAACGCGTTTCACTTTACCAATCGCTTCTTCGAGGGGCGGCGGGTGGGCCGCGTGTTGGGATTCAACACGCCCCGCATGGCCATGCCCGGCTGCCATGCGACGCCGTTTCAAGGCCACCTGCTCACCACCGCCACGCGCGAGACGAGCTTCGCCCCGTCGTATCACTTCGTGACCGACATGGGCACCGACGAGATCTGGACGAACCTGCCCGGCGGCCCGAGCGAGAGCCGCTTTTCTCGCTATTACAAGAACGACATCGCCAATTGGGCGAGCGGCGTCTACAAGCGCGTCACGCCGCATCCCGATCCGATCCGCGCGGTGCTGTGAGCTGTGCGTGTAGCTGAATTTGTGAGAAATCAGCTACCTAGGCACAGACACGAATGTCTGTGCCACCGTGCCAGTTCCATCGCGTCGCCCGGGGCTACTCGTGCCGCAGAGCTTCGATCGGATCCATGCGGGCGGCACGGCGGGCGGGGTAGAGGCCAAAGATCACTCCCACCGCCACGGAGATGCCGAACGCCAGCGGAATCGACCATGGCACGATCACCGGCGTCACCTCGCGAATCACGTCCGGCAGGTCCCGCATCACCTCTGGAAACGCGGAGCTCAACAGGCTGCGCGCCCAGACGGTAATCGGCCGGCAGGTCAATCCGCCCAAGATGCCGAACACGCCGCCTAGCACGGAGAGCGCGATCGTCTCCGCCAGAAACTGCCGGGTGATGTCACGACGCTTGGCACCCAGCGCGCGGCGAATACCGATCTCCCGCGTGCGCTCGGTCACGGTGGCCAACATGATATTCATGATGCCGATGCCGCCCACGGCCAGCGAGATCGCGGCGATCATGCCAAGAAATACGATGAACATCAGCCGCGTGGTCTCGGCTTGCTTGAGCAGCTCCAGCGGCACCGTCACGGCGAAGTCGGGTAGCTCGTGATATCGCTCCAGCGTGTCCCGCAAAACGTCGGAGGTCGGCACCACGTTATCCACGTGATTGACCCGCAAAGTGATCTGGCTGATTTCGACGATCTCGCCCTCGAAGCTGCCTGCCCGGGTAGTGACGACCAGATCGCCAATTCTGCGCCACAATGTCGAGATCGGAATGTAGACGTCGCTGGAGAAATCCTGCGCGGCGAACGACCCGCCGATGCCGGCCGACGCGCCCCGCGGCTTCATGATTCCGACCACGACGTAAAACGCGTCGTCGACCTGGATCGCCTTGCCCAGCGGTTCCTCGAAAGGGAACAGCCGCTGGGCCGTTTCGGCCGCCAGCACGCAGTGGTTCTTTTCGTCGCGGACGTCCGCATCGCTGATGAAGTGGCCGCGGTCGACTTCCAACCGCGTGACGTCTGCATAGGCCGGCGTGCAGCCAACCAGGCGGCCATCGACCAGCCGCGTCTTATAGCGAAACTGCCGGCGCAGCTCGCGAATTGGCAGCGCCCGCTCGATTGTCGGAATCGTCGAGACGATCCGATCGAAGTCGTCCCGCGTCAGGCCATACATCACCGGACCGCTCTGCGAAGGCAGCGCCTCGTTGGGTGGCTTGCGCGACCGGACGATGACGTTGTCGGCGCCCAGGCTGGCGATCTGCTCCTGGGCCTTGAGGCTGATGCCCTCGCCAATTGCCAGCAGCCAGACCACACTGGCCACTCCCATGAAGATACCCAGCACCGTCAGCATGGAGCGGAGCGGGTGGAGCATCATGCTCTTGATGCCGAGTTGCCACGTCCGCAGCCAGATGCTCATGAGTGCCGCTTGTCCGTTTGGATCAGCCCGTCTCGCAGCATGATGGAACGCTTGGTGTGCCGGGCGACTTCATCTTCGTGCGTTACGAGGATGATGGTGCGACCCTCTTCGTTGAGCCGGCCCAGCAGATCGAGAATCTCCTCGGTGGTCACCGAGTCGAGGTTTCCCGTCGGCTCGTCCGCGAGGATGAACCGCGGGTCGTTGACCAGGCTGCGGGCGATGGCGACTCGCTGCTGCTGGCCGCCGGAGAGCTGCGTGGGGCGATGCCGCAGCCGGTCGCCCAGGCCCACCATGGCCGCCAGGTCAATGCAACGTTGGCGGTCAGCCGGCGTGATGCGGCCCTGGTAGTACAGCGGAACTTCGATGTTTTCCACCACGGTGAGCTGCGGAATAAGATTGTACGACTGGAAGACGAATCCGATCCGCGAGGCCCGCGTGGTGGACAGCTCGTCGTCGGTCATTTGGGCTACGTCATCGCCGCCCAGCATGAAGCGGCCCGCGCTCGGCCGGTCGAGACAGCCCAGCAAGTTGAGCAGCGTGCTCTTGCCAGATCCCGAAGGCCCCATGATCGAGATGTAGTCTCCCTCGGGCACGTCGAACGAAACGCCGCGCAGGGCGTGCACGGTCTCGCTGGCCAGCACGTAGTCCTTGCGCAGATCGTCGATTTCCGCGGCCAATCTCATCCGCCCGCTCCTGGATTGCTCGGCACGGTGCTATCGCCCAGGGTCTCGGTCAGCGCCGAGAGCATTTCTTCCCGATCGAACAGTTCGTCACCATTGCTGTCGGCCTGAGTGAATCGGACACGGCGATCCTCAGGCAAGTCCTGGAGCGCGAGCTTTCCGTCGCGGTCCGCGTCGAACTCGCTCAAGAGCTGCTGGACGACCATCGCCGGCGTGGCGTCGCCAGGTAGATCGCTGCCCTCTCCCTCGCGCAGCACGCTGGGCGGCTCCGGCGAGCGATTGACCACCTGCTGCATGTCGGCCACGGTTAGCGGAGGTAGATCCACCACCTCGACAAAGTCGCGCGGGTTGACTGTCACCGGCTCGTCTTCCCCCAAGCCTTCGAGAATCACGGTGAACTTGTCGTTGGTGGCGCCGATCTTCACGCGCCGGGCCTCCGGACCCCGCTCTGTCGTGACGATGCAGTAGAAATCCCGGCCATGCGCGTACAGCGCCTGGACTGGCACCTGCAGCGCTTCGGAGATTCGTTGACACTCGATTGTCACTTCGGCCGTCATGCCCGTCTTCAGCCGCGAAGTCGTGCCGTCAAGCTCGACGAAAACGGTGTACTCCCGCACCCCGCCGCTACGCCAACTGGGTGGCTCGCTGTACTGATTGATCTTGGTGACCCTGCCCGGCAGTATCGCGTCCTTCAGTCCAACCAGGCGGACCGTGGCGGGCATTCCCTCGCGGATCATTTCGATCATCGACTCGTTGATTTTCAAATCAGCCTGCATCCGGTTCGGGTTGGGCAGATGGATGACCGGCTGCAACTCGCGGCAGACTGCGCCTTCCTCGACAATGAACTCTGCATCGCCGCGGCCCTCGTAGTCGTGGGCATACTTGATCTGCCCTTTCGTCGGGGCGGTGACGACGCACTTTTCGATCTGCAGGTTGATCTCGTCGAGCTTGGCCTGTTCGAGGTTGTAGCTGTTTTCGTCCGCTTTCGACTTCGCCTCGGTGCTGACGATGGTGCTCTCGAGCTGCTTGATCATCTTCTCGCGGGTGAAGCGCTCCAGCACTTCGAGCTTCGTCTGGGCCGTCTCCAGAACCTTGCGCGCGTTCTCGACGGCGAAGCGGTCGGCTTCCAACTGCAGTTGCGTGACGTAACCCTTGGCGGCCAACTGCTGGCTGTACTGGTAGTATTCCTGGGCCCGCCGCAAATTCTCTTCGGCGACGAAGATCTCGCCCTCGATCAGTTGCTTTTCCTGCTTGAACGTGCCCTCGATATACTCGGTCTCCGAGATCACGGCTGTCTCATAGAGGTTGCGGGATTCGATCATCACCGCCTTGGCCGTGTTGACGAGGATTTGCTGTTGCGTGCGCTCGTCGCGCAGGGCGGAGGAATCGAACTCGACGAGGAAGTCGCCCTCTTCGACCCACTTGCCCTCTTCGGCCAGCCGCAGAATGGCGGTGCCGGTGGTGTTCTTCGATTTCACCTCGCAGCGGATCTCGACATTCTCGGCCGACTCGAGCTCGCCGCGCTCAGTGACGGTGAGAATGAAGTCGCTCTTGACGACCGGCTTGACGACGGCCCGGATTTGGTCGTCATCGCGAGAGCCGTTCCACCACCAGTAGCCCCCGCCGGCGACCAGCGCGACCGTGCCCAGCAAAACGATGGCCGGGGCCAATCGGAGGGCGCCGCGGCGGTGTCTGCGATATCGGCTGCTACGAGGGAAATCCATGGCGCAACCTCAAGCTGAAGGTACGTTCGGCGGCACACCAGGTGAGACGCGCCCAGGTGAGACGCGATACTGTGGCCGGGAAGTCAGGCTGGGTCGGGAGGGCTCGCCCACGGCAGGCGAACCGGGCAGCGCGCCCGCGCAATGTCCCCCATTTCCCAGCGAGGCCATTATAGCCGCTGACCCATAGCGTGTCACCTTGTGTCGCACACGAGCCAAGCACGGTCTGCCGGGCAGACCGTCTTTTATTAAACAGCTCGAAGTCCCAGAATGTTTCGTTACAACGTGGCACAGACATGCCTGTCCGTGCGATTCCATGCGTCTTCATTGCCCCATCTCTCCGCCCCCGTCTCTCCGCGCCTCTCGCCGGCGGGAGAGCGGTTATCGGAATGCCCCCTTTTTGCAACGCGCTCTATAAGGGGGGCCCCACGTGTTTGTTGCGAATGTCAGCTTCTCCGGGCCGCGCCGCTCGAGCGCGGATGCAATTCCACCCGGAGTTTTGCAACAGCATGTTTTGTGAAGTGTTCGAAAATCCTCTCTTGGATCTAGACCCGCCGGGGAGGGATCACCTGCGGCAGGAGAGGCAATTGGCCGTGCAGCGGACAAACTGCTCCCGCAGCCATTTCGATTAATATAACAAATTAAGAACAAATGTCAACCATCTAGGCAGAAGAAAAACGCGGATTCTTCGGCCCGGCCATTGCCTGCTTTTCACGGCCCGGCCGGGTCCGGCAGCGGCTCGATCACCGGCGGCCGGGGCTCCGCTTCGAGCTGAATGTTCGGCGGCAGCATCTCCGGTACTAACAGCGGCGCATCAGGCGGCTCGTAAGGCAACTGCTCGTGCGGCGGGTGGATCACCACGCCGGCGGCAATCTCCGAGCCCGGATCGATCCACATCCCCTGATCGTCAAGCTGCATCGTCCCCAGGTCGAAGTCCAGGCCCATCCGTTGAACTTCGTAATTCACCCAAACGCTCAGAAAGTCGTTCTGCACGCTCAAAAGATCGGTCAGCGCCTGCACCAGGTCTCGGGCGGTGCTGGCGCCGAATTGGGCTTCTTCGCCCGGCCGCGGAGGTTCGCGCAGCCGCAGCCGCGCCAGATCGACCTGCGAAATCGCCACCTCCACCGCCGCCCGCCGCAGTTCCAGATTCACCTCATTCAGCCGCATCGTCCGCAGCGTGTCGCGCAGACTCTGGTAGATGCGATCGCGGAAGCCGTAGTACTGCCGCCGGGCCTGCTGATATTCGAGCATCGCCTGCCGGTAGACATTTCGCTCGTCCATCCGCGTCAGCGGGGCATCGAACTCCACCCCGGTTGTCAGCCGCCCGTTGCTCGACCGCAAGTCCAGCGGGTTGTTCCCCTCGTTGCCGATGTCGCCGCTGAAGGTGATGTTCAGGCTGCTGAGAAGTGCGTTGGCGTTAAACTCGATCAACCGCCAGGTGTCGACCAGGTTCGCCCGGGCGTTCATCCAGTCGCGGCGGTACTCCCGCGCAATCTCGATCGCCAGTTCCGGAGTCATATCGACCGGATCCAGTACGATCGAGTCCAACTGGGCCCTGGCTTGGAGCAACGACAGCTCCAAAAGCTGCCCGGACAGTTGCGTCAGGAAGTCGGTCAGGCGACTTTGCGCGGCCGCCGGGTTGGGGGCTTCGCGCGGGTCGAACTCGGCAAGCGCCTCGAAGGACAGCAGCATCCGCATCTGCAGCGATTCCAAGTCACGCTGCAGGACGATCACCCGCTGCTCGAAGGCGGCGATGTCAAAGGGCGCTTGCTCCACCTCGCCGCTGAGTACCTCCGCGCGCTGCCCGAGTTCGCGGAGGCTCTCGCGGCGTGCCGGCGCGTTCTCGAGCATCCTGACGAAGTGCCGCTGGACCGTTTCGAGATGTCGCGCCGCGGCCGCCACCAAGGCGTCGGTGGACTCCAGGGCCGGCTCGATCGGTACGACCTCGCCTGCCGCCAGCGCCTGCCGCAGCCCGTTGATCAGGTCTTCGGTGTCGTTCTGTGTTTCGGTCAAAGCCGGCGCGATGAGCTGGAAGCGATCGAGCAGCGGGTCGTCGATCCGCACTTCCAAGTCGGGCGGTAGCCCCAGATCGATCTTGAAGTTGTCCAGCTCCGCCTGATATTGGGCCTGGCTGGTCAGTAGTCGGCTTTGCGCGTTGTAGAGCGCCTGGCGGGCCAGATCGACCTGGAAACGATCGATGCGTCCGGCGTCGTAGGCGGATTGAAGTTGTGCCAGGCTGTCTCGCAGTCCAGCCACGTTCGCCGCCTGATTCTGGATTTCCAGCGCTAGTTGCATCAGGCCGAGGAAGCCCCCGGCTGCCGCGGCACCGGCTCCGCCAGCCACTCCGCCACCGGCCGCCCCTCCGCCGCCACCTCCACCCACGCGCCCGAAGCCGCCGCCGCCCACGCCGGTGAAGCCGGCCAACCCGGCGCCGCCGAAGAAACCACCGCGGCGGGACGGCCCGGGACCTGCGTTGCGCCCCGCGACAATCTCGGTGTAAAAGCCGCGGCGATACCGCTCCATCTGGCGGACATTCGCCAGCAGCGTCCGCTCGGCGATGGTCAGCCGCTCCAGGACCACGGCGCGTCCGCCGGCCCGCAGCAGCGGTTGGACAATGCTAAAGTCCAGCAGCGTGGAGGTCGTCTGCACATCGGGTCCCGAGAACTCCCACACCAGCGAGTTGGCCAGTCCGATCACCATTTCGGCACCGGTTGCGGTCAACCGCTCGGCGCGGAGGCGATTGCCCGGCCTGAGTGCATTGACCTCCAGAAGGCTGGATGGTCCGCCCGGTCGGTCCTCGCCCTCGGCCGTGAAAAAGACGGAGGAGCCCCCGAAGAATTGAACATCGAAGCGGAAGCGTTCGAACGCCACGTCGAGCGCCGAGAGGTACAACTCCTCGAGCTGCTCTTGGTATTCCGACGCGTGCAACAAGGCCGTCTGCACGGCCGCCTGCCGATCGAGAACCAGTTCGCCTCGCTCGTTGAGCGGCAGGTAGGCCATCCACGTGGGGTTTTCCACAAACGGCGTATCGCCGTTGTCGTGCCAACGCGGATAGCCGCGCTTGCCGTCGATGAAGTGCATCAACTCGTGCGACGTCGGATCGTCCGGCGGCATCGGCGGAAGGTCGTTCGAATAGGGATGATACATGCGCGACCGGGGATCGACCGCGATGGTGTAGTCCGGCAGCGGCCAGCGCGGGTCGAACGATTTCTCGCGCACCAGGCGATAGGCATCCTGATCGGCTTGGTTGCTGTAATAATTGCGGCTGCACCCCGGCAACAATGCGGCGGAAAGCGCCAGAACCAGCAGCGCTGCCGGCGCGTGCCACCAGCGACTGGGTGGCAGAGATATTCCTGTCTGTGCTTGTAGCTTGTAGGGTCCGCTGTGCGGACCATTGCGGTTGGGAGTGGTCCGCACAGTGGACCCTATACCCCTACGCCCTCTCCCCGGCCCTCTCCCAGAGGGAGAGGGAGTCGATGGTGGCACAGACCTTATAGCTGGTGGCACAGACCTTGTAGCTGGTGGCACAGACATTCCTGTCTGTGCGTGGTAGCTGAATTCGCCAGAATTCAGACTCGCCCCGACGTCGGCTGAACTCTTGCGAGTCCAGCTACACCCGCCCGTTCGACTTTCTGCTCGTGAACAGTCCGTATTGAGCACGGGGCGGTGACTCCGGTGGAAGTGATCCGGGCGTGCGCCGGCGCGCGGCCCGAACGGACCGCCTGCGGCGTACTATCTGCGCAGTTGTGTTTTTCGGACACATGCCGCCACCGACTTGAGCGGTTGTAGGATATGCAGCAGTCGTAGCGGACGTAACGAGCACTTCGACTGCAGCGCCTGGCGCGATTGCGGTAAGTCAAATGCTGGCAAGCGACTTGACCGCCTAAACACCCCCGTTTATCATCAATTGAGGAAGTTCACCTTCCGCCCGTCAGGCTGCACTTCGCAGCGACTAAGCGGAGCTACCGCCAAGCGGAAAGGCGCTTTTCGGCAGGATCAAGATCCTCCGGCGCTCTGGCCGCGGCCGCGACTTTGCGAAGCACTATCGGCCAGTTCGGCCGGCTCTTTCGGCGAGACACCGCTCTATGGATGCCAGCACTACGACGCTGATCGTCTTGGCCCTCATCTTCTTGGCCTCGTTCGTGATCGCGTACTTTGCCAGCAAGACGTTCGGTCCGCTGCATACGACGTTGGCCTACCTGGTCTTTCTGGCCGCGTTCGGGTTCGCCGTGCTGGCCGCCGCCACGCTGAAGATCCACGCCAAGTACCGCACGCAGATCAGCAGCCTGGAGCAGGAGATTGCCGCCGTCGAGACCGACGTGAAAGCCTTACGCCACGGCACCGACGACGCATCGCTGATCGCGAGTTTGGATCTGGAGCAGGGGGGCACCCTCGACCTGCGCAACGAAATCGAACAGATCACGATCACGCGCGGACGGCGCTGGTCCGACGTCGAACCCGGGCAAGCTCAAGACGACGGCACGATTCAAGTCACCATCGAGCAGGACGCTCCACTGAACTTGGAGCCGGGTATCACGCTGTTCGTCTTCGAGCAGGGGCCGGTCACCGAAGGACGCCGCTATCTGGGCGAACTGACGGTAGAGGGTGTCGAGGGCGGCACGGTCACGCTCCGCCCGACGGTCCGGCTTTCCGACGCCGAGCGGCAGCGGCTGGCCGATAGCACGACCGCCTGGTCGCTGTACGAAACGATGCCCCCGGACCGGCACGACCTGTTCGCATCGCTAACCGACGAAGAGTTGGCGGCGATGTTGCCGGAGGAGTCGCTGTCCCAGTACGTTCGGCATGGCGATCCGGCCACGCCGGACGATCCACCCGAGCGGGTGAAAGAAGTCACGCCCGAAGGCCAGGACGCCCCGCAGCAGATATACGACCGGCGGCTACGGGACTACGAGTACCTCTTCCACGAGCTGCTACGGCAGCGGAGCGTCAACGAGGACGCGATCGCCCAGGCGGAGCGCGACCTGGCGCATCTGGAGGCAGCCCGCGCCCGGGCGGATGCCGAAGTACAGTACCGCCAGCAAGAAAAGACGAAGCTGGCGGACGATTTGGCGCGATTCCAGTACGAACTGGCCATTCTCAAGCGGCACCTGGACGCGGTCAGCGCGCAGTACAACCGGCTCACCGAGCGGCTGCGAACGGTGATGGCCGAAAACCACCGGCTGGTCGCGGAGTTGACCAACGTCCAGTTCGCGCTGGCCGAGCGGCTCGATAACGGCAACGGCAGTCCACCTTCCTCTGGCGCCTCTACCCCGTAGCCCCGCCGCTGGGACACCAGTGCATGACCCCCCGGGTGCCACGGCTCACCTTGTCCAGCCGTGCCTTTTGCCGCCTCACGCGACGACTTCGTTCGTAACCGCGACTGTGGCGGTTTGCGCGGTCCCTCCACTTTCGGCCACCGCTGGCCTACGATATGTTGAACGGGCGCGCCGCTCGGCCCGTCGCACGTCGGTCAACCGCGCCTTCCCGACGTACCAACCCCGCCGCCGACCGCCTGCTTGCGAAAGCCGACCATGGGCATCTACGATCGCGAATACTACCGCGAAGAAGAGCGCAGCGTCTTCGCGGGCGGATCGCGCACCATGGTCACGACCCTGGTACTGGTCAACGTCGCCATTTACCTGGTGCAACTCTTTACGCGAGGAGCCGGTGGTGCCGGCTACGGAGCCTTCACCGAAGCCTTCTCGCTCAATGCCGACCTCTTCCGCGAGCCGTGGAAGTTCTACCAACTGCTCACCTACGGCTTTTTGCACGATCCTGGCTCGATCACGCACATCCTGTTCAACATGCTGGGCCTGTGGTTCTTCGGCCGCGAGTTGGAGTCCAAGTACGGCCGGCGGGAATTCCTGCTGCTGTACCTTTCGATGATCGTCGTCGGCGGGCTGGCGTGGGTGGCCGCTGAACAGCTAACCCCCGGACGGGCCGTCGTGCTGGGGGCGTCCGCCGCCGTCGCCGGCGTGGTGCTCCTGTTCGCGCTGAACTTCCCCCGGCGGACGGTGCTGCTGTGGTTCGTGATCCCGCTGCCGGCCTGGGTGCTGGCCGCCATGCTGTTGTTGTTTGACATCATGGGCGCGGTCGACCGTGAGCAGGCTGGCAACGTCGCCTACACCTGCCATTTGGGCGGGGCGGCGATGGCCTTCATCTTTTATCAGACCGGCTGGCACTTCGGGCGGTTGTCGTTCGGCCGGCTGACGCTCGGCCCGCTGACACGCCGGCCCAAGCTCCGCGTTCACGACCCGGCGGACAAGGAACAGGACGAGTCCAAGCAGGTTGACGCGGTACTCCAAAAGATCCAGGAGCAGGGTCAGGAGAGCCTGACGCGAAAAGAGCGCCGCATCCTGCAGGAGGCCAGCCGGCGATATCAGCAAAAGCACCGCTAGCGCGCTACGGTGGCACGGACATTCTTGTCTGTGCAGAAAACGACGCATCGAGATTCACGGCGGGACAAGCCCGTCGTGCCGGCCCGTTGCCCTCGCAGTGCAGTTCAAGTCTTATTCAGCTTGACGTTTGCATGCCCTTGGAGAGGGCTTTGGACCGTGCCATGTTCACAACACCCCCTCTCCCTAGCCCTCTCCCCGGCGGGGAGAGGGAATAAAAGCAAAACCGCCACACAAGTAAAGCAGCAGACTCGCAATTATTCACACTCATTGCTGCGCACCCTACTGTTTCACACGAACATCCCTGGGACAATGACGCCGCCATGTCAGACGCCACCCCGCCGAAAGCGTCCCCGTCCTTGCGAGTCGCCGTCAGCGGGGCCAGCGGACTGGTCGGCACGGAACTGACCACGCAATTGCAGCAGGACGGACGCAAGGTTCTGCGGCTGGTGCGCGGCTCCGGCAGCAGCTCCCCGGGTGAGATCGCCTGGGACCCAGACGGCGGAACGATCGACGCTGCCGCGCTGGAGGGCCTGGATGCGGTCGTTCATCTGGCGGGCGAAAGCATCGCTCAGGGTCGCTGGACCGCCGCCAAGAAGGAGCGGATTCTGCGCAGCCGCGAGGACGGCACGCGCCTGATCAGCCAGGCCGTGGCCGGCCTCGATCGCCCGCCGCGCGTGTTGCTCTGCGCCTCGGCCGTGGGCTACTACGGAGACCGTGGCGAGACTCGACTCGATGAAGACTCCGCCAGCGGCGACGGCTTTCTGGCCGACGTCTGCCGCCGCTGGGAAGCCGCCGCCGATCCGGCACGGGAAAGAGGCATCCGCGTGGTACACGCGCGGTTGGGTGTCGTGCTGTCCGGCCGCGGCGGCGCACTGGCGAAGATGCTGCCCCCCTTCAAGTTCGGCCTGGGCGGAGTCATCGGCAGCGGCCGGCAGTACATGAGCTGGATCGCCCTGGAGGACGCCGCCTCGGCCATGCAGTTCTTGCTCACACGCGACCAGGTGCAGGGCCCGGTCAATCTCGTGGCGCCGACTCCCGTGACCAACCGCGAGTTCACCAAAACGCTGGGCCAGGTGCTGCACCGGCCGACGGTGCTGCCGATGCCCGCCTTCGCGGCGCGATTGGCCTTGGGCGAGATGGCCGACGAGCTGCTGTTGGTCAGCCAGCGAGTCGAGCCGGTCCGGCTGCAACAGGCCGGCTTCCGCTTCCGCTATGCCGGGGTTCAGCCGGCGTTGGTCGCCGCGGTCCGGCAATCTTAGGCGAAATCCTCCGCGCGATCCATTAGACTGGAAGCGCCGCAGGGAAATCGCATCGACCGCCAACGAAGGACCAGCAGCCATGCCCGGCCTCATATCGAATGTGCCGCGAAGGATCGCGAAGTTTGCCGCACTCGCGCTGTGCGGGCTCGGCTCGACCGGCCTTGCACAAGAGTCTGCCGACAAACTACCCAGCGGCGCCGGCCTGGCCGCAAAGTACACCGCCGATAAAGGAATCACACAGCACGCCGACGTGATCTTCGCCGAAAATTTCGAGCAGGGCGACTACCGCCAGAAGTGGGACGAGGTCCGCGCCGATCAACAGGACGTACTCTCGCTGGTGGACGAATCGTCCGGCGGCGCGCCGGTCGGCAGCCGTTCGCTGCGGGTCACCGCCACGCTCGACCGCAACTCCGGCGGCGGGCTCACCAAGTGGTTCGAGCCGGCCGATCCCGTGTTCATCCGCTTCTATGTCAAGTTCGACGAGAACTGCGACTATGTGCATCACTTCTGCACGCTCCGCGCAAACAAGAGTCTGCAGGGCGGCGATCGCTGGAGCGGGTTTGGCGGGGCCGGAGAGCGCCCGCGGGGCGACGAACGGTTCTCCACGGCGCTGGAGCCTTGGGGCAACTGGGGCCGCTGGACGCCGCCGGGTCGCTGGAACTTTTACAGCTACTGGCACACGATGCAGCCCAGCCCCGACGGCCGCCATTGGGGAAACGCCTTCCGGCCGGACGAGCAGCACGACATCCCCCGCGGCAAGTGGATCTGCGCGGAGTTCATGTTGCGGCACAACACGCCCGGCGAGGACGACGGCCAGCAGGCGTACTGGATCGACGGCGAGCTAAAAGGACATTGGAACACCATCAACTGGCGGACCAGCCCCACATTGTGGGCGAACGCCCTCACGCTGGAGACGTACATTACCGATCGCTGGACGAAGCAGAAGAAGAATATCGTCACGTTCGATAACGTCGTTATCGCCCGGCGGTACATCGGCCCGGCGGGAGCACCGGAGTCCGGCGCCACCGAGTGAGCGATCTATCAATGGTGGCACGAAGATTCCAGTCTGTGCTACAACAACTTTTCAGTTTCACAACACACAAAAGCCACACGAGGAACTCAGCCATGAGAACTGCTGCCCTAACCAGCCTGTGCCTGGCGCTTTTGCTGGGGATGTCCCAGGGCTTTGCCTCTGCCCAGGAAGCGGAATCGCAAGATGAGCAAACCGAGGAGGTCGACCTGAAAGTCGGCCAGCCGGCGCCGGAATTCGAGGTGACCGCCGACAGCGGCGAGCCTTGGAAGTCGAAGGAGCACTATGGCGAAAAGATCGTCGTGGTCTATTTCTACCCGGCGGCCATGACCGGCGGCTGCACGCGCCAGGCCTGCGCCTTTCGCGATGACATGGAGCAGCTCAAGGCTAAGGGCGTGGAAGTAGTCGGCGTGAGCGGTGACGAAGTCGCCGGGCTGAAGTTGTTCAAAATCGCGCACAACCTGAACTTCCCGCTGTTGGCCGACACGGAGGGTAAGGTCGCCAAGAAGTTCGGCGTCCCGCTGCGCGAAGGCGGTGAGATCACCCGCGAGATCAACGGCGAAGAGCACGTGCTCAAGCGCGGCGTGAGCGCGGCCCGGTGGACGTTCGTCATCGACAAGGACCAGAAGATCGCCTTGAAGAACACCGAGGTGAACGCAGCCGAGGACAGCAAGGCCGTGCTGGCCGCCGTGGAAAAACTGCAGCCGGCCCAGTAGCGACACCCGTGCGCGAGATAGCAATGAAGAGCGTGGCGGACGACTCGGCTGACCCGCCCTTGCAGGCCACGCTGCGTGCAGGGATCCCCGAAAGCAACGCCTCGCTGTATCACCGGCTGCGATTTAGTGTCGGCGATCCGGCGGCGCTGGTCGAGCTGCGCGGCGACGGCGTGGGCGAGGCGATCCTCATCCTGCGCGACATCGAGATGCAGCGGGCCCGTCAGTCCGCCCGGGTGGATCGGGTGGCCTGCCCGGCCGAGTTCTCTCCGGCCGAGGGGCTCTCGGGCGATCGCGAAACGGCCACTGCTCAGGCGGCCGCCGAGTGCCTGCGCCGCGCCGGCGTGAAGCGGGCCGTCGCCGATCGCACGCTGCCGCTCATCTATGCCGAGATGCTGCGCCAGGCTGGTATTGACGTGGTGTGTGATCTCTCGCTCGGCGTCGCCGAGCGCCGCAGCAAGGATGAGCAGGAGATCGCCTGGCTGCGCGAAGCCCAGGCAGTGACCGAAGCCGCCATGCAGATGGCCTGCGGACTGGTCGCTTCCGCGCAAGCCCGCGCCGACGGAGTGCTGATGCACGGAGGCGAGCCCTTGACCAGCGAGCGGGTTCGCGGCGAGATCGACGTGTTCCTCATGAAGCGCGGCTATCGCAATCCGCCGTCGATCGTGGCCGGCGGTCCTCAAGGAGCGGATTGCCACGACCGGGGCCACGGCGAGCTGCGCACCGGCACGCCGGTGATTATCGACATCTTCCCCTGCAATCTCGCCACGCGCTACAACGGCGACTGCACCCGCACGGTCGTGCATGGCGACGTGCCCGACGTAGTGGCCGCCATGCACCGCACGGTATGCGAGGCGAAGCAGGCGGCCATTGCGGCGACTCGCGCGAGCGTCACCGGCGAAGCAGTGTACGCCGCCACGCTGACGGTCATCCAAGGTGCCGGTTACCAGTTCGGCCTGCCGCCGGAGGATTCCCCGGCCGAATATTGCGCGATGGTACACGGCACGGGACACGGCATCGGGCTGGACGTGCACGAGCCGCCGCTCTTGGACCGCGGCGGACCCGCGCTGGTCGCCGGCGACGTGCTGACTATCGAGCCAGGCTTATACAGCCGCGCCATCGGCGGCGTGCGCGTCGAGGACATGGTCCTGGTCACCGACCGCGGCTGCGAGAATTTTAATACGCTGCCTGAGGGGCTCGACTGGCGGGCGTGAGCGCTGGTTCCATAAACTCCCTCTCCCCTCCGGGGAGAGGGCTGGGGAGAGGGGGCTACTGCCTCCAAGTAAAACTTCACCCTTTGAAGTGGCGCCGCCATCAAACGGCACCGAAATCAACCTCAACACGGGCAACAAGACCGCCGCCGATTCTCATACCCTGTTGTCGTACCCCCTCTCCCGGCCTCTCCCCGCAGGGGAGAGGAGTTCAGTTAAGCCGCGTCATGCTTCTGGAGCGCGCCGCTCGTACACTTCAAAGCTCGTTGCGTAGCTGTTCCGCGCGTCGGACGCGTGCTCACTGCGCTCGACCAGCCGCCACTCGTCCGGCGGCGGATCGTCGAACGTCACGTCCCCCTCGACGTCCGCATGCACGCGCGTGAGATAGATGCGGCCCGCCAGCGGCAGCGCTTCGCGGAACACCTCGGCGCCGCCGATGACGAATACCTCGCCCCACGCGGCGGCGCGCTGGAGCGCAGTGGCCAGGTCGCCCACCACGTGTACGCCCTGGGACTGAAAGTCTTCTCGCCGCGTCAAGACGAATGTTTCGCGGCCCGGCAGCGGCCGGCCGATCGACTCGTACGTGCGGCGGCCCATCACCAGCGCGTGCCCCATCGTGAGTCGCTTGAATCGTTTCAGGTCGCTCGATAGATGCCACGGGAGCTGGCCATCCCGCCCGATGACGCCGCTGTCCGCCACCGCCACGATCAACGACACGCTCATACCGCCACCGGGGCCGGGATGCGGGGGTGCGGGTCGTAGCTGTCCAGCGTGAAATCTTCGTAGCGGAAGTCGAAGATCGATCGCACGTCGGCGTTCAGACGCATCTGCGGCAGCGGCCGCGGCTCGCGCGAGATCTGCTCGAGCGCTTGCGACTGATGATTATCGTACAGATGGGCGTCGCCCAGTGTGTGAATGAACTCGCCCGGCGCAAGATCGGTCACCTGGGCCATCATCATCGTCAGCAGGGCGTAGCTGGCGATGTTGAACGGCACGCCCAGGAACAGATCGGCGCTGCGCTGATAGAGCTGGCACGACAGCCGCCCGTCGGCCACGTAAAACTGAAACAGCAAGTGGCACGGCGGCAGGGCCATTCGCGCCAGGTCGGCCACGTTCCAGGCACTGACGATCAGCCGCCGCGAATCGGGATTGGTGCGGATCGTCTCGACGACCTCGCGGATCTGATCGACGTGTCCGCCATCGGCGGTGGGCCAGTTGCGCCACTGGTAGCCGTAGACCGGCCCCAGCTCGCCCCGCGCGTCGGCCCATTCGTCCCAGATGGTGACGCCGTGCTCGCGCAGGTAGGCGATGTTCGTCTCACCGCGGAGAAACCACAGCAGCTCGTGGAGGATCGACTTGAGGTGCAGCCGCTTGGTGGTGACCAGCGGAAAGCCAGCGGCCAGATCGAACCGCATCTGGTAGCCGAACACGCTCCGCGTGCCGGTGCCGGTGCGATCGGCCTTCGGCGTGCCATGCTCCAGCACGTGCCGCAACAGATCGAGATAAACTTGCATCGGTCCGTGGCCTTTCGGCGTCTCTTTATACGCCCTCTCGCTTTTAGAGAGGGTTCCTTCACACTCCCTCTCCCTCTGGGAGAGGGCCGGGGAGAGGGTCTTCTGCCTTCAGATTAAAACTCGCCGCTATGAACTCGTGCTGCTTCAAGCCATGCGCATACCCGCGTTCGCGCCGCATCGGCCGCTCAGCCTCACGCGCTTTTTATGTACCCCCTCTCCCTGCCCTCTCCCCGCAGGGGAGAGGGTTTCAGCATACTCCCTCTCCCTCTGGGAGAGGGCCGGGGAGAGGGTCTTCTGCCTTTTGATTAAAACTCGCCGCTATGAACTCGTGCTGCTTCAAGCGATGCGCACACCCGCGTCCGCACCGCATCCGCCGCTCAGCCTCACGCGCTTTTTATGTACCCCCTCTCCCTACCCTCTCCCCGCAGGGGAGAGGGTTTCAGCATACTCCCTCTCCCTGTGGGAGAGGGCCGGGGAGAGGGTTTGGTGCCTTCAGATTGAACTCCGCGGATCTCCCATCTCTTTGGGCGCTGAAGCACAGACAGGAATGTCTGTGCCACGTCGCGGTTTCACCCCGTTAATACGCCGCCCGCAGAATCTCCAGCAGATCCTGCTCGCTGGCGCGCCGCGGATTGATGTCCATCAAGCGAGTAATTGTATGGGCTTTGGCCGCGAACGTCTCCAGTTGATCTTCCCGCGCGCCCAGCTCGCGCAGTTGGTGCGGAATGCCGATCTCCCGCCGCAGCGAGACAACCCGATCGACGGCCCGCCGGGCGGCGTCGGCCTCGCTGCGGCCGGCGGTCGACTCGCCCAGCAGTTCCGCCACCCGGGCGAGCCGCGCGGTGCGCTGGGGCCGATTGAACTCCATCACGTACGGCAAGAGCAAGCCGTTGCCGGCCCCGTGCGAACAGTGTACCGCCGCCCCGAGCGGGTACTCGAGCGCGTGCACCAGCGCCACGCCGCAATTGGAAAACGCCATGCCGGCCAGCGTGGCGGCCAGGGCCATCCCTTCGCGCGCCTGCATGTTGTCCGGCTCGCGGACCGCCGTGGCCAGGTGCTTACCAACCAGCGCGATCGCCTTTTCCGCCAGCGCGTCGCCCAGCGGATGCGCGCCGTAGTACGGCGGCTCGCTGTCGCTGGGCAGCTTCGGCACCAGCTCGGCGTTGTCGACGGCCGTGTACGCTTCGATGGCGTGCGTCAGCGCGTCGATGCCGCTGTCGGCGGTGACCTGCGCGGGACAGGTGCGCGTAAGTTCGGGATCGACGATCGCCGCGGCGGGCCGCAAGTGGTTGCTCAGCGTGCTGACCTTGATCTGGTTCACCTCGTCGCTCAGCACGGCCGATCCGGAAACTTCGCTGCCCGTGCCGGCGGTGGTCGGCACTGCGATCAGCGGCAACACCGGACCGGGCACGCGGTCGCTGCCGAAGTAGTCGCTCGGCTCGCCTCCATGGGCCAGCAACACCGCGGCGATCTTAGCCAGATCCAGATTGCTCCCCCCGCCGAGCCCCAAGACCCCATCGGGCGCGAAGCCCCGCGCGTCCTCCGCGCACTGCGTGGCCAGCGTAGTCGGCGGTTCCGCCTGACCACCGTCGAAGACGTGCAGCGCCACGCCGGCGGCGTTCAGCGGCACTGCGGCGGCCTCCAAGATGCCGGCGTCGGTGAGCCGCTTGTCCGTGACGATCAGCACGCGCGCGAGCCCCAACCGCCGGGCGATCTGCCCGGTCCGCTCGGCCACGCCCTGGCCGAACACGATCTCGCCGGCGGTGTGGAAGGTGAAGTAGCCGTTCATGGCACAGCGCGTGTTGTTGAAAGAACTCAGCCGGCACGGGGGCACCGACATTTCTGCCTGTGCGAATGCCTGGGATCTGAAAAGGGGACTGGCTCGGTGCCTCGATGACGTTGTCCGTTATTGCCCGTGGTAACGCACCGTGCCCGTCCCCTTTTCAGCGGCGCCCCTTCAGCGGAGCGCTTCGCGTGATCGCCTCAACAGGTCCGTCGAAAAAGGGGGGACAGGCACCTCGCTGCGCTCCGAGGTGAGTCCCCGTTTTCGACTCCGATTACCGCCCCCCTTGCTTGGCCATCAGCTCCTCGACCAGCTTGGCGAGCAGCGCCGGGTTGTCCTGCTTTTGCAGATGCTCGATGCGGCTGGGCGGAACCTTCAGCTTCTCCAGCGCCGCGGTGATGTACTTCCACTGCTTGGCCCGGGCTTTCCCCTCGGCCAGGTACAGATCGGTAACCAGTTCGCTCAGCCGCTGCAGCGAGATCGCCTCGCGGTTGTCGTAGTAGTTCTTGATAATCTTCTGCTGATGCTTGCTAAAATCCGCCATCGGTGCGTTCCGTCCTTCACCAGGGGCCGTTGATCGGCGAGGGTGCCGCGACAAAGAAAAAGCCTGCGCCGCGGCTTGCTGCGGCACAGGCTCCTAACATAACGATTCTTCGGCCAGGCTTCACCGGTCCTTGAGGGAAGTTCCGCGGCATCCGGACGGTCTACGGAATGGCGGCGGTCGGGGCTTGGGCGTCGTTGGACTCGGCGGCTTCCGCAAAGGGATTTTCCGGCTGAGTTTCCCCGTCCGCATCTTCCCCACCCGAGTTCCCAGGCACTGCGAAGGGGTCGCTGTCCGCCGCAGCGTCGGTGGCAGGTGCTTCCGCGCCGGGGATGTTGAATTCCCCAAACGGATTAGCCCCGAACGGATCATCCGGAGCGCTTGCCCCAGCCGGATCGGCCGCGGGCTCGGCCGCGCTGGGTAGGTTGGGCTCGATGGGAGCGGCAGCTCCAAAGGGGGCCGGAGCGGTATCTCCAAAGGGGGCCGCCGCCGGTGCGGCGGTGCCCGGAATACCTTGCGGTGCCGGCCCAGTGCCTGGAGCATTTGTGCCCGGGATCCCTTGCAGGGCTGGCTGTGCGGCAGGACTGGGCATGGGCAGCCCCGGCGGCCGGTAACCGCCCGGCCGCGAAGTCGCCGGGGCTGCCGACGGCGGCCTACTGGTGGCGGACGGCGCGAGATCGGGTGTGGCCGTCGCCGCGGCGGACGAGCCGACTTCGTTCTTTTTCACCACGGCCCGAAGTCCCTCGAGCAGGTCTTGCACCTTGCGGTGGACCGGCTCGGTTTGGGCAATGACCAGTGCCGACTGGTACGCGCGGATCGTCCCGATGCCACCGTTTTCCTGCCAACTGTCGATGGCGACGATGGTCGTAATCAGGTCAATCAACTCGTCCATGGCCGCATTTCCGGACGCGCGACGGCGCGGCGCACCGAGTCCACCAGCTCCACCAAATCCACCAGCTCCACCACCTCCACCAATTCCACCAACTCCACCAACTTGCGCAAGCTGGTTCCCGGAGTTTTGAAGTTGCGCCGCTTGGAGCTGCGTATAGTGAATCGGGACTCGCTGCAGATTCGCGTCCGCATCGTCCACCTGATGGCAATGGGCGCACACCTCCGCATGAATTTGCACGGCCGGCGACTCGTAGTTGGCTTCCCCGGTGTCTCCGCCGGTTGACGGAACGGAAAACACGCCGCTTCCCAAGCCGCCGGATGATCCCGTCGAACCGCCGAATCCACCGCCGCTACGAGGTGACGGTATTTGAGGTGAAGGTTCTTGCTGATTTGCCGGCCTTTGCCGTTGTGGCGTCGCCATATTCGGTTCGTAACTGGCGATCAGATCGCCCACGTCATACACGCGAACTTCCATCATCTCTTCGGCCACTTCCGGCGACGTCACGATCACCAGCCCACCACGCACCTGGTACGTCAGGTCCAAGTCACCGAGCATCAACTCCAACATCAACTCCGTGGAAACGTCGCTCAATTGCAACGTGATCGGCGAATCCGGCGGAATCGCCACCTCCTCCAGGGCGCGACTGTCCAGGTAGAACTGCAACTCGTGCTGCTGCCCAATAAAAGTGATCGCCTCTTCCAGCGGCGTCTCGAAGAACTGGACGTTCGTCGGCTGCGATAGTGCTTCCATCACCTTCGCATTGCGGGCCGCATCGTCCAGCACCTTGTTTCCGGTGCCACTGCGCTGCTCTTCCTGTCCGGCCCCTTCCCCCACGTCCTCCTGGCCGGCGTCCTGCGCCACCGCCGAGGTCGTGCTCAGCGGCCCCTGTTGCTCCGGCCACATCGCCATCACCGCCATGATCATCGCCGCTGCCGCGGTTACCGAGCCTATGCCTACGCGCATGATCCACCTCTTCTTTCGGAATCGGGCCACCTGAATGAAATCGCCGGCCAGACCGGCCGCGTCTCCAAACTCCTCCAAGGCAATTCGCACCGCCTCGTCTCGATTCATCCCCTGCGCGAGCAGGACATCGAGCCGCGCTTCCATGTGGTCGCGCAGCTCTCGGGCGATCGCCTCCCGCTGACCGCCGCGAAGTCGCAGCAGCCGCGCCATCAAAGCCAGGTAGTTTTCGAACTCTCGTTCCGACATGACGCACCTCGCAGAATTGCTGAAGATGAGATTCACGCCTCCGGCCGGCCGTTCAAAAAGGGCTGGCAGGCGGCTGGGTCGCTTCATTTGCTCCGGCCGCCGGGGCTCCACGTGGAGCGGTTTCCGCACCCGTCGCGGCCGGCGGCTGACTCGAACCTAGTCCCGAGGGAGCGCCGCCGG
Organism: Pirellulales bacterium; assembly: GCA_040880125.1. GTDB lineage: Bacteria > Planctomycetota > Planctomycetia > Pirellulales > JBBDJB01 > JBBDJB01. The sequence continues at coordinate 53,082 of JBBDJB010000043.1, forward strand.
AGTCGGCGCGGTTCCGCGAGACCCCTCGCAGCCCTTCGAGCAGGTCCTGCACCTTCCGTTGCACCGGCTCGGATTGGGTGACAACCAGCGCCGACTGAAAGGAACGGATCGTGCCCAGGCCGCCATTTTCTTGCCAACCGTCGGGCTCGATAGCGGTCGCCACTAAGTCGATGAGGTTATTCATTGCCACGTTCTCGGGCGCGCGACCGCCAGCAGCACCGAATCCGCCACCTCCGGCCGGTTCCGCGAAGGCATTCTCCGCGCCGGCTGGTGCCAATTGTCGCGCCGGATTCTCCGGCCGTTGCTGCTGCGGCGCCGCGACTCCCGCTTCATAGTTGGCAATGATATCGCCCACGTCGTAAACGCGGACTTCGAGCATCTCCTCCGCTTCGTCGCGCGAGGTGACTACAATCACGCCACCGCGCACGACGTAGGTTAAATTCAAGTCGCGGAGCATGAAGTCCAACAACGTTTCCAGCGATACGTCACGCAGATCATTTGTCACCGGCGCGTCCCGTGGAACTGCGTGGATATCCAAATAAAACTGCACGCCATGCTGGTGTTCCAAAAAGCTGAGTACTTCAACAAGTGGTGACTCAATGAAGTCTGCGATCGCCGGCCCCGATAGCGCCTTCATCACCTTCGCATTCCGCGCCGCGTCGTCCAGTACCGGATTCCCGGGGGTATTTGCGGGCTGGCCGAGGGCCTGAATTACGTCCTGATTCGCGACGCTTTCCTGCGCCACGGCCGTGGGCGTACTCAGCAGCCCGTGCTGCTGGGGCCACATCGCCATCACCGCCAAGATCACGGCCGCCGCTGCGGTCACCGAACCGACTGTCCCACGCATGATCCACCTCTTCTTTCGGGATCGGGCCACCTGAATGAATTCGCCCGCCGGTCGCGGCGACCTTATGCCTCCGCCGGTCGCGGCGCACTATCGAGCACCGGAGAAAGCAGCTTCCGCAGGCAGCGGGCGTACTCGTCCCACTGCTGGGCCTGTTGCACCAGCCGCCGGCGGCCCGCGGCGGTCAGCTCGTACCACTTGCGGCCGCGGCCGGAAGTTCGCTCCCAGCGGCTGCGAATCAGCCGCTCCGCTTCGAGTTTGTGCAAGATCGGATAGAGCGTCCCGGCCTGCACTGAGACCATCCCGCCGCTGTCCTCCTCCAGCTTCTGCTGGATCAGGTAGCCATATCGCGGCTCGCCGGCCAGCACTGAGAGGATCAACAGGTCGAGGTTCCCGCGAAGCGGGTCTCCCTGCGTCCGGGCAGGTTTTTCTGCGGTTTTGTCTGCCATCGCGTGCACTCCGTTTTTTGTGTGGTGCGTCGATATATAGCAAGTCTATGTATCGGCGTCAACAAAAATTTCGCGATGGACGGGGAATTTAATTGCGGGGGCGATCCGCCGCAGCGATACTTTTTGTCGGCGGTGCCCGCTTTACCGTCGATGGCGGGAATGCGGGAGCCCCGATTCACCGCATGACAACCAACCTTGGCCGTTAAGAACGGAGACGCTAATGAACCAAACATCACCGTTTTTCCTTCGCAGCAGGAATCTGCTGATATGCGCGATGCCGTGCTTCGCCATGTCGATCACGGTCGCGGGTGCGGTTGCCGCACCGATCGTTTTCGTACACGGCGGGTCCGGAAGCGGCTCGATCGGGGAGATTCCCTTTCCGGACGCCGATTTCACGATCACTGCCGTCGGCGATACGGAAAACCGCGAAGATCACGGTGCTGGATATTTCATTGACCATGACATGGCATCGATTTCGATTGATGGCGTCGGCACATTCGATTTCCTCTCTCCCACGCGCACGTTTGTGAATAACGACCTTTCCCTGGCAGGCTTTTCGCGTGCCTCCGTCTCGGGATTGGATCTGTTTAACGGTCCCACCGATGCGGCGTTGGCAACTTGGGAAATGCTCGACGACATTGGGCCGCTGACCGGGCTGGGGAATCTAGCGCAATGGGACGACTCGGACGTCCTCACCACCGGCGGCGTGCTGTTTTTCGATCCCAGCGAAAGTTTCGCCACCTTCCAGGCGACCGTTGTTCCCGAGCCCTCCACATTTTGGATGGTCGCAATCGGGTTGGCAGGGTTACTTTGCTTGGTGGTTCGCGAGCGATGGCGGCGACCTGTCGTTTAATTCTACAGCGCAACGTTACGGGAAATGGGACTGGCTGCTTATCGCCTGGTGGCGGTGCAAACGTTCGAACGACCGCCGGCGGCGATAAGATGCCTATCCGATGCCTGTCCCATTTCTTTGGTGCGGGCCGTCCGCCGGTGCACTCCGTCGAAAAAGAGGGACAGGCACGGCGCTACGCTTCGAGGTGAGTCCCCTTTTTCGACTCACAAACCTTGCTCTAGGATGAGGCGCTGTTGCTCCGCAACATGGCCCCCGGCCGGATCCGACCCTGCGCAAAGAGCCTCGGCAAACCGCGCACCTGCGGTGCCTGTCCCATTTTCTTCGGGACGCGGCGAAGTCCACGTGCGCGCCGCGTGTTCGGAGGTGATCCGAAAAAGGGCCCCGAAAGTAGGCAAGGGAAGCGAAACTCGGCCGCGGGTTCGGCCCGCTCCCCGATTGACGTAACTGCGGGCAGTCCATAATGTAAATGGCTCTGGTGGCTGTAGCTCAGTTGGTTAGAGCGCTGGATTGTGGTTCCAGAAGTCGGGGGTTCAAATCCCCTCAGCCACCCCTCAAGAAAACCCCGCGAAACCCTACAAAACAAGTGGTTTGCGGGGTTTTTCATGCGCTGATGCTGACGGTCTAAAACCGCTCACCTTGCCCTCAGATAGCCTATTTTGGACTCCAGGCGCGCGCGCTTTTTGTAGCGCGCCTTTTGGCGTGGCCCACCGGAGGGGCTTCGGTGCCGGGAGTGCTTCGCCGGATAAGGTCTTCACTTTTTCGGCGCGCGTGGCAAACTTAGGGATAGCACGGGCGCCGCGACGGCGGCAAGCACCCTGGCGCGCTTCATGTCCCTTATCCGTGGAGCGCGTCAGGATGCCCCGGCACTCTCAGATAAGGGATTTATCATGGCTCGGAAGCCAGCACGTCAGGCGGCGACTCAGACCGCCACGAAGTCGAAGGGACTGACGGGCAAAAACAAGCTCCAGCGGACGGCCACCCGGAAAGCGAAGCGGAAGCTGCCAGTGGACTCCGCGCCGGATGATGACGGCCCAGCGGTCGCTTCCGTTCTTATCGACAATAGCAGGCCGTTCGAATCGCTCGACCCGAAGCTGCTTGCGTTGGTCGATTCCTGCCAGTGGGTCTGCTGGTACACCGTCTCGCACCCAGGAGACGGGATTCTGCGGGATTCTGTCGAAAAATTCTGCCGGCGGCTGAACGATGCCGAACAAGAATTCGGACTTTGGAGCGCGGCCGTGGACGAAGGGCTTCGGGCAATCCACGCCCCCAATCCGGCCGAGTGGAGTCAGATTTTCGGCGGCTCATACTGTGATGTCGCGTTGGACCTGGGACGCCGGATTTGGCTCGCAATGTCCGTCGCCGCCGATCCACAACAGGCCACCGCAGTTAGGCCGGGCCGACGCCCCGAGTTGGACACCGATAAGCTCGTGGCGCGGTGGAAGGCGCCGAGCCTGAAGGTCGCACTTCGAGCTTATGCGGTGGCGAACTTCGGTGAATTGAAGGCACGGATTAGCGGGGAACTACTGGAACTGCGGAATGAGATCGAGGCGGAGCAAATCCCGCTGCAAGAACTGTTGCGGGTCCCCAGTCCGTTCGCGATTCGCAACGTTGGCGATCTCGTAAACGCCAGCGACTGCCTAAAAGAAATATCGCGGCAAAGCGACCCCGCAAGCTGGCGGGCCAACACACTTAGCCCGAAAGCACTCCCCGACCCGGAACAGTTAAGGCCCCTCGACCGGCTGTTGACCTACCTGCAATCCGAAGCAAAAGACCCCAGCGACTTGGCTGGTACGCTTTCGCAACTTGTGGCGCGAGTGGCCGTCAATCGGAATGTCGAGCGGGCGGAGATTTTGAAGATGCCCCTGGCGGAGTTCCTGGCAGCAATCGAGAGAGGCGAGCCGCCACAGCGGACGAATTGGACGGGCCCAACAACCAAAGGGGACATAGCGCGAGAATTGGATTGCCACAGGAACACCGTTTCAAATTGGATCAAGATCGGACTTCTCGCATGTCGTTCCATACCCGGATCAAGCCTAATCCAGGTTGATTCAGACAAGCTGGCGTCCCTAAAAGGCGACCGCAAAAAATAAACTTGCACAATTGCTGCACAACGTTGCACAACGTTGCACGCCACCCCCTAAGTCTCTCTTTTCTATAGCGTGCAGGCCGTCATGCTGACGGTATGAGCACGACACAAGCCCTTCTCGTGGAATCCGAAGTCGCCCGCATGCTGCGGCTGACCACGGCGAGAGTGCGTAAGTTGGCCCGCAGTGGACAGCTACCGTGCGTCATTCTCCCCGGCGAGGAATTCCGATTCGACCCGACTGAGATTGACCGTTGGCTGCGCGAGCGTCGGAACGGGGAGGGCTCGCGATGAACGACCCCGCCAACCTTGCCGCCGTCCTGGCTCGGCTCGATACACAGGACAACATCCTGGCCCGGCTCGACACACGGACGGAGCGACTCGACGCACCGGCCCCGAGATGGCTGTCTGTCGCGGGGGCGGCGGCCTATAGCAGCTTGTCGGAGAAGAGCATCCGGCGGCTGATCGGCATGGGGCGGCTGACGCCCCGGCGGGTGCTGCGGGGAAAGCTGCTGGTCGACCGCCACGAGATCGACAGCGTGATCGGCTCGGCGGCCCCAGTGGCAATGCGGAAATAAGCCGAAGCGTCGGCGGCTTCGACCGACGCACAACGTGATAAGGGAACGTGAAAATGACACGCGAAGACGAACTGACGCGAGAGCAACGCGAACGAATCGTCCACCAGGTCCTTTGCGACGTGCTAGGCGTGTCGCCAGATGATGATACGCCACGCACTGGCCGCGAGTGGCTCCGCATGCTGGAGGCCAGAAATGGCAGCAACGCGGAGCACGTGCAGTAGGTCTTTTTATTTTCAGCGGCCACGTTGGCCGTTGGTTAGCAACCCGGCATCGGCAAACGTGTCACAGCCGCCGAGTGTCGGGCCGGAAAAAGGAGAACATCCCAATGTTACAGAATTCGACGCTTGACGGTCAATCGGACCAGTACGTCGTCCCCCACGAAGCTCAGCGTCACAAAAAGTACGCCGAGCTATCGATCCACCCGGCGGCGGAAATGTTCCCGCTGATGGAAGGCGACGATCTTCAGGCACTCGCGGACGACATCCGCCAGAACGAGCAGGAGACCGCCGTCGTTTTCTACGAGGGCCAGCTGCTTGACGGCCGCAACCGTTGGCGAGCGTGCGAACTCGCCGGAGTCGAGCCGGACGAATGCTGCATCGACCCCGAAGGCGACTTCGACCCCGTGGCGTATGTCCTATCGGTCAACATGCATCGGCGACATCTGGATAAGCCGTCGCGTGCAATCGTCGCCGGGAAGGCCAAAGAGATGTACGCACAGCAGGCCAAGCAGCGTCAGCAGCAGTCCAAAGGACGCGGGCAAAAAGGTCCGGCACTTTTACCGGATGTTAAAGGCGACGCCCGTGATATGGCAGGCAAGCAGCTTGGCGTCAGTGGTCGCTATGCCGATTACGGCGAAAAGGTCGCGGCCATCAAATGTCCCGAACTCGAAGAGGCCGTGCACCGCGAAGACCTGACGCTGCCAAAGGCCGCGAAGGTGGCCGAGCACTACGGCGACGCTGACGCGGTGCGGAAGATCCTCAAGAGCAAGGGCCGGCACTGGCCAAGCGTGGTGGCTCACGTCGATTCGGTGCAACGGCAGCGCAATCGGAAGGCCAACGAAGAGGCCGAAGACGATCAGCCGGCGCCGCGCAAGAGGTCCAGGCTGCTGACGGACGGAACGCACCTGCCCCAGCAAGAAGCACTGGCGCCGCATCCGGCCAAGTCAATGAAGGAGGACAAAAGCGACTGGCCACCCAACGAAGAGTTTGATCGGTACATCGGCATGCTCGAAGAGGTGCGCGGCTGGGCGAGGCAACTCGAAATCGTCGCTCTTAACGACCATCTCTACAACGCTCAAGCACTTATTGAGCGCAACAAGATGGGGGACGATCAATGAACACCCTCTCCGCAGCGGCAGAATTAATTGCAACCCCCGAAACGACAAGCGGCCGCACACCTGCCCAGGCCGCGACCGCTTGTCAAATCTCAGTCTCAAGGACGAAAGAAATGCTAACAACGAATCACTCCCTCGGTCAACCTTCCCCCGGCGCGGCCATCGTACAAGACCTGCATCGTCGCACGTTGGAGCGGCTGTCTAACGACCTACGCGGCTGTGCCATTTTGCCGGGCTGGGGCGACGATAGCCCCGCACAGCACCCGGCCCACCCGCAGACCTGGACAGATACGGCCGCTCTGTATCGCATCGACCGATGGCACGGCCACCCGTGGTACATCGCACTGACGGACGGTCTGACCGTTGACGACTTCGGACAGCTATCGGCACTGCGGGCAGCGGATCACCACGTCGCTATCGTGCCGCGTGATGGATGGCTCGTCGTGATGCTGCGACGCATCCTTACCGATGCCCAGCTACAGCAGATCATTGGCGAATAGGAGGTGCCGCATGATTCGCCAGTTAATCCAGTACGTGCGAAAGTCGGAGTGGGAGCCGGGCTACGTTATCGAAGTCCAGGTGCCACCCGGCTACGACCCGCGAAGCGACGGCAGCGACCTGCAATTGTCGTGGTGCGAATCGCTCCAAGAGTTTGCGGACTGCTACGAGGGTTTGCTCTCGGGGGATTGCCTGTTGCAGCATCGCGACGCATTCTCCGAATCCGCTGAGCGGCGGCATGTTTACTTGGGCATTGTTCACGAGGGTGGAGCGTTGCTCGTAGCGGTGCCAACTACGGAGGTGCCGGCGTGACCGATTCGACGGAACGAGTCCTAGAGCACTTCCCCAGCCGGCAGGAAGTCGGGCCGGGGCAATACGAGGCTATCTGCCCGGCCCACGACGATACCCGCGCGTCGCTGTCCATCGGTATCGGGGAGGACGGCACGGTGCTGCTGAAGTGCCATGCGGGTTGCAACGTGTCGGACGTAACCGAAGCCGTAGGGCTGACGCTGAAAGACTTGTTCCCCAAGCCCAATGGCAACGGGCACAACAACGGACACGCGAAGCAAAATAGTAAGCCCCGGATCGTCGCAACGTATGACTATCGCGACGAACAGCGTGAGTTGGAATTTCAAGCGGTGCGGTTCGACCCGAAGGACTTCAAGCAGCGAAAGCCCAAAGAGGGCGGCGGCTGGGATTGGCGCGTGAAGGGCTGCCGCCCGCTGGTCTATCGACTGCCGGAACTACTTGTCGAACCGCACCGCACCGTGGCGATTGTCGAGGGCGAGAAGGACGTCGAGAACCTGGCACGTATTGGCGTGCTGGCGACGTGCAATGCGGGCGGTGCCGAGAAGTGGCGGAAGTCTCATGCCGAGTTTCTGCGCGGCCGGAACGTGGTCGTGATTCCCGACAACGATGATGCCGGCAGACGTCATGCCGAGCAAGTTACCAAGTCTCTGTGCGGAACTGCTAAGTCGGTCAAGGTGCTGGAACTTCCCGGGCTGCCACCGAAGGGCGACGTCTCGGATTGGATCGCAGCGGGTGGGACGAAGGCGGAACTGGCGAGGCTCACGGCCAGCACGCCGGGGTGGACGCCTCCGACACCGAAGCCACGAGCCGAGCCGACTGGCGACGTGATAGCGCTACGCGAGATAGACGGACGAACAGACGCGGCCAACTCCAAGCGGTTCGCGGCTGATCACCGAAACGATGCCCGGTTCGTCGGGAAGTGGAACAAGTGGGTGCTGTGGTGCCGGCTGAATTGGAAGGTTGACGAAGGGGTTCAGGTCGACACGCTAGCCAAGGAAACAGCGGCCAAGCTATACGAGCAGGCCACGCAGGAGATACAGGACGATGATTGACGCGAAGACCACCCGGGAAATGTTCGCCTTCGCGCGGGCGAGCAACCAAGCCAAGGGAATCCGGGACATGCTCGCGCTGGCGAGATCGGAGTTGGCCATCACGCCCGACATGATGGACCGCGACCCGATGTTGCTGAACGTCCAGAATGGCACCATCGACCTACGAACCGGCAAGCTGCGGGAACATCGACGCGAAGACTACATCACGAAGGTGGCACCCGTCGAATTCGATTCGGCTGCCGGCTGCCCGACCTGGATGGAGTTTATCAGGACCATCTTCAAGGGCGACCAGAATCTAATCTCGTTCGTCCGCCGAGCACTCGGCTACAGCCTCACCGGCGACGTCTCGGAGGACGCCTTGTTCATCTGCTACGGCAAGGGGGCTAACGGCAAGACCACGCTGATGAACGTGGTACACGGCATCCTGGGCGATTACTCGCTGTTCGCGTCAGGCGACTTACTCATGGTGCACAGGGGCGACAGCCATCCGACGGTGCTGTGCGATCTATTCAACCGTCGGGCCGTGTTTTGTGTCGAGACGGGGGACGGGCAGCGGCTTAATGAGGCACTGGTGAAGCGACTGACCGGCCGCGAGCCAATCACCGCACGGCGAATGCGGGAGGACTACTGGACATTCGGGCCGACGCACAAGCTCTGGCTGGCTTCGAATTATCGGCCGTCTGTTCGCGGGACGGACCACGCCATCTGGCGACGCATCAATCTGGTGCCGTTCGACGCGACGATTCCCAAGCACGAGCAAGACGAGCACCTGACTGAAAAGCTATTGGCCGAATCCAGCGGCATCTTGAATTGGATTCTGTGCGGCCTGGCGGAGTGGAGGGCGGACGGGCTGGGGAACTCCGCTGCGGTGGAGGCGGCCACCCGCGAGTACCGCGACGTCAACGATCTGGTTAGTCAATTCGTCGAGGACACCTGCGAAGTCGACCCCAACGCCAAAATCACGGTCGCACAGTTGTACGAGCATTTCAAGATTTGGTGTGAGCAAAACGGCGAAAGAGCGATGGCCAAAAACCGACTCAGCGAAATTTTGGGGGTGCGGTTCGAAGGGGGTAAGGGCTCAAAAGGCGTCCGAATTTGGAAAGGTCTCGGGCTGAAGCATGTCGCGAACGAGAAGTGAAAGGGTGGCGTAGGTGGCACACCAACGTCAAAAGTCAGTTACACGCTCTACACGCGCGCGTGAAGGCGTTCATCCGAAAAACGCCGCCACTGTGCCACCCGTGCCACCCGCCGGAATTTGGGAAGGCACAAAGGCGCCGGGCCGGCGGAGGCCCCGGAAGAAATCAAAGCCGGTGGGACGGGAGAAGCCCTGCCCCGGTTGCGGAGTGCCGGTCTTCAGCACGACGGGCCGCTGTTGGGACTGCGAAGACGCACGGGATGAGGACGGCGAGAACTCGATTGGACAACTCTGCCTGCCGTTTCTGGCCGCCGCGACCAGAACGAACGAAGTAAAATACACGAAATGATTGTCGTATATCAGGCGGACTTCTGGATAGGCAGTCCAGAACTCACCGGCCGTAAGCCATTGGCGTTGAAAGAGTTGCGACAACTGACCGCCCGCGTGTGCGCCTGTTGTGCGCGCGGTGCACTGGAAATACGCCAATCGGGTGGCGACGTCGCCCGTGTGAACCAAAGCCCCGACAGCCTGCCCCTCGACAAAAGCGGACGCCCGTAATGCCCGGACAGCCTGGAAATCGAAATGCGATCAGCAACGGCACCATGAGCGTGTTCCGCACCGGCAAGTGGCCGAAGGGCGCCAGCTACATCGCCAAGATCGGCCGCAAGGTGCGGCAGGCCCTCGAAGACGAAGTGCTCGACGTGCATGGCGAAGTGGGGCTGTATCACTCTGGCTTATGCCAGACGGCGGCCCGAAATGAAATCATCGCCCTGCTGCTGCAACGGTGGCTGCGCGAGGACGGCGAACTGGATACCGAAGCGAAGTCGCGGCTGCTGGATCGGATCGCCAACGCTTCGGCGCGACGGGACGCGGCCGTGAAACAACTCGGCATCGACCGCCGCCGCACGACCGACGCGTTTTCGAGGATCATCGAACAAGCATCGGACCTGCCCGAGGAAACGGCCGCAGAGCCGCCAGACGGCGACACGGACGGACCGGAAGCCCGAGAGGCCACCGAAAGCAGCGACGCGGCAGACGGCAAATCTGGCGATCCTGACGGCACACACCACCGCAACGGCAAGAACGGTCAGCAGGCCCCATGAGCACCACCACCGCCACCCCTAGAAAGCGATCCGGCGGGAAAGGGGCGCTGCCGGCCGATCTGCGGCCCGAGCACGTCACGGCGATCGTCGACACCCGGGAACAGCACCCGTTCGAACTGGCACCACTGGCGAGCATCGTGGCGGGACTGACGGCCGGGGATTATTCGATCCTTGGGCTGGAACATCTGGTCGCGATCGAGCGGAAGAGCCTGCCCGATTTGATTGGCTGTTGCGGCGTGGAGAGGGAGCGGTTCGAACGGGAGTTGCAACGGCTGCTGGCCTACCCGACGCGGTGCGTCGTGGTCGAGGCGTCTTGGGCAGACATTCAGGCCGGCGGGTGGAGATCCAACCTGACGCCCAAATCGGCCACCGGGAGCGTTCTGGCGTGGATCGGCTCCGGCGTGCCGTTCCTCTTCGCCGGGGACCGTCAAGCGGCCCAGCAAGCCACGGCTCGGCTGTTGTACCTGGCTGCCCGGCGACGATGGCGGGAGCTTCGAGCACTGGCCACGGCGGCCGAAGGGGGCCCGGCATGAAAGCTACGCGCACGGACGCGCAGATCGTCACCCCCGACAAGTTTCGGCGGCTATTAAAAATCCCCACCGAAGCCGGGCCGGTGGCGTTGTCTGAAATCATCGAGCCGTGGCAGCGGGCCGACTTCGAAGCCCTCGATACCGCCTGGATGCGTGCGGCGGGGATGCAGACGCCCGAGGCCCCGCGGTTCACCCGGGCCTATCTGGAACGGCCGCGCGGTCACAGCAAAACGAGCGATCTGGCTGTGTTGTGCGTGTGGGCACTGGCTTTCGCCCAGTTCGATATGCGTCTGGCGGCGGCGGCCGGGGACCGCGATCAGGCCCGGTTCCTGCGGGATGCCGTCGACCGGCTCGTGAGAGCCAATCCCTGGCTGAGTGAGATTCTCAGCGTGCAAAATTATCGAGTGACGTGCGGACGCAACGGGGCAAGCCTCGACATTCTGGCGGCCGACGCCAACACGAACTACGGGCTGTTGCTCGACGCGATCCTGATTGATGAGGTCACACACTGGAACGATGGCGGCGTGAAGCTGTGGGAGTCGCTATTTTCCACGGCGGCCAAGCGCTCGCACTGCCTGCTGATCATCATCAGCAACGCGGGCATGGGCCGGGGCAGTTCGTGGCAGTGGACCTTGCGGGAATCATGCCGCGAGTCGGCCGATTGGTATTTTTCCAGGCTCGACGGACCGCGGGCAAGCTGGATCACCGCCAAGGTGCTCGACGAACAGCGCCGCATGCTGCCGGGCCAGTCGTTCGATCGGCTGTGGCTCAACCAGTGGACCACCGGCATCGACGGGGCATTGTCGGCGTCCGACGTCGAGGCGTGCACCACGCTGGACGGCCCACGGGCGGAACATGCCTGGGACTGGGAACCGATGATCGCCGGGCTGGACCTTGGCGTGAAGAACGATCACTCGGCGCTGGTCGTGCTGGGCGGGCATCCGACCGCCGAGCGTTACCGGCTGGTAAGCGTGCAATCGTGGAAGCCGCCTCGACCGGGCGGGCAGATCGACTTGGAGAAGGTCAAGGAGGCATGTCTCGAAGCCCATCGGCGCTACCGCCTGGAGTGCATCGTCTACGATCCCTCGCAAGCTTACCTGATGGCGCAGCAACTCGGGCGGCAAGGCGTGACCTGCATGGAGTTCGCGTTCACTCCAAAAAATCTCGACTGGATGACGCGGACATTGCTCGAAGTCTTCGCGAATCGCTCGATCGAACTGTACGACGATGCAGACCTGACGCGCGACCTGTTGCGGCTCCAAGTGGTCGAACGAATGACAGGCTTTCGGCTACAAGCCACGCGGGATGAAAACGGCCATTGCGATCGGGGCATGGCGTTCGCGATGGCGCTGCCTTACGTGATCGCGTGGTCGAAGGCACTTCAAGAACACCGCGACGCGCCGCCGGCAGAGCGGCTTTTCGCATGAAGGAAAGGGATCGCTGTCATGGACGATGAACAATTTACAGCCAACCAAAAGGCGCGCCGGGACAATGACGAAATGATGGGGCAGATCATCCGGCAGGCGCAGGACATGCGTTTGGACCTACTGCGGACGGCGAAGCGTGTGGACGGCTTCGCGTACGAAGACATAGACGCGGAGACGTTCGCCGATCTGCAAAGCGTCGTGGTGTCAATCCTTCAGTCCAACGCCCGCTTCTGTTTGGAAATGTCTTTGAGTCTGCGGGGCATGACGGCGAACAACACTAAGGTTTACGACTTGCTGGACATGGCCGTTCAGCGACTTCGGCTTTACGAGGAATAAGACATGGCAGGTCCAGTTACGATCAGGGACGTCGTTTTGCGCCTCAGCATCCAGCAAGAGGACGTGAAACTGAAGGTGCCGGACACCAAAGACGCGCAGCGGGCGCTTCAAGGCTACGGCGGCAGCATCAAAGACATGGCCCAGTCGGCAACGAAGCACGTCGACTCCGCGACCGACACGATCAAAAAACAAGGGGACGCCGTTCGAAAGGCCGCCCAAGAGGCCCAAGACGCATCCGCACGAGTCGTCGAGGGCAACCTGAGAGCCGCCGATTCGTTCAAACAAGCGGGCGATGGCGCGTTCACCTTGGCCCGAGGAATCGCGTTCGTTTCCGCGTCCAGCGAAGAAGACCTCCAAAAGGCGGTGCAAACCATCGCGGCGTTCCAGGGTGCGTTCGATATCTTCCGCGGCGGCACGGATGCCGTCAAAGGCATCGTAGAGGGCTACAGGGCGCTACGTGTCGCGTCGGTGGCATCGGCGGCTGCCGAGACGGCCAATGCGGCGGCGATTGCAGCGACGGGCACAGCGGCCACAGGGGCGACCGTGGCGGTGACGGGGTTCAAGGCGGCGCTGGGGCCGATTGGGATTGGTCTGGCGGTTGTGGGGGCGGGTATCGCTGGTGGGGTGGCGCTCTGGAACTCTTGGGGCGACGAAGCCGAAGAGGCGGGCGAGAAAGCCGTGCGGGCAGTCGAAAAGCTCAACAAAGCGAACCCGCTGATTTCGCAAATCCAGCTTGGGAGTATTGGGCGTTCGGTCGACACCGCGATCGCATCTGGCGAGGTTGGCTTTGCCCGGCAGCGCGGGGACTTGAATCGAGCGATGGGGCTGAACGAGGAGGACCTAAACAGGCTCGGGAAATCAATTGCCCAAATTGAACAACGCCCCTCGCAGAACGCGTTCCGGCAGCTTCAAGCGTCCATGAGCGACTTCGGCATGGGGACGGCAAAAGAGCTAGCCGAAGGTGGGCTGGGCGAATTGAAGCTTGGCCTTTCGGCCGACCCGATCCTGGAGCAATTAAAGGCGCGGTCGGAAGTGTATCGCGACCACAGTATGAGACTTCGCGAGCGTCGTTCGCTGACTGAGCAACTGCTTACCAACGAGCAACGGGCAGTTGAAGTGGCCCGGCAGCATCTTCAAACGACGCGAGACCAACTGGCGGCCGAAAAGCAGCGGGTGCAAACCAGCAATGCCATCGTGGGCCGATTGGCCGAAACCGACCCGGCCGGATTTGCCCGCCTGCAATCGCTGCACGAAAAGTTTCAGCGACAGGGCATCGGCTCGTTCAATCAGGGCAACCTTGAAGAACTCAGCCAGCTCACCGGCGGGCGTGCCAGCGAATTGATTCAGCAGGAACAGTCGCGGCGGGGAGAAGCTCGCGGCGGCGCCGGTCAATTCGGCCCGTTCTTCGGTGAAGCCGATCAGAGCGGAGCGCTGAAGCGGCAGGCGGAACAGCAGCTTCAAAGCCTTAACGAACAGGCGAAGGTCGAGATCGAACAGAACGCCACGATGAATCAAATCAAGGACGTGCTGAAAGCGAAGGCGGAGGAACAACTTCGCATCCTCAACCAGATCAGCAAAAACGAGGAGAGTTCATTCCTGCTGTGGCAAGAAACCAGCCGGCGGATGCAGCAACTCGAAAACCGGATGCGAAACGAGCAGTGATGATTGCACCACGACTTATCTGTCGGCTGGGACACGCCCGCGAAATCGCTTATGGCTGTTCCTCTTCGTCGGCACGCCGGCGGTTTAATTCGTCTATTGGTATATCGGTATACGCGCCCAGCCGAAGTGCAACCTCTTGGAGCACGAATGTCGGTAAGGACTCGATCCCATCGCGCTTCACCTTTTCGTTAAACCTCTGTAGGTATTCGTATCCCTCCGGATCGGTTTTGCGAAGACGTTCAATCGCAGCTTCGCGGCCCTTCACCCGTGCCTCTTCGTATGCAAGTTGTGCTTGCGTGGCTTCGAGCGCACGCATTTCCTGGAAGACCGCTATGGCTTGTCGAGCGGCAATCTGCGGAAACTCCGAAGCAGTGTTTTCCACCTGGGAGAGGCGAGCATCCATCGCTTCGATCCGCTGTCCGTGCTGTGGCCGGCTTTCGAGCGACTCGATTCGCGACAACGCAGCTTCGAGATCGGACTCAATCGCGTTGAACTGTTGCTCAGTGGCAAACTGTGGCTCGGGCGATTCGTTGTCCGAACAGCCAATCAGCATGATAAAGAGTGACGCCATTGGCATGCGAAGTAGTTTCATGGCTAGCCCCGATTACAGATGAACTGGCACCCACCGATTCCCGCACCCTAACCACAACGATGGCGTGATGCCAGTTGGCTCGCGCCCAGCCGCTACGGCAGGCGTTTGATCTTTGACAATTCAGCAATACTGGCCCTCGCCGGACGTCGCGCATCCGGCGGGGGATGCAGGGGCAAGCCGCCCGATTGCTTGCAATCCGGCCGGGCAGCGTTTACGGTCGAGACGTTGCGCTCGCAATTCACCACGTCGGAAAGGGGCATTCCATGAAACGCACCGCCGCACTTATGTTGCTCGTGGCTGTCGGCTGTTCAAGTGGCGAGCCGGAAGGCCCGTCGCCCGAGGAAGCCTATGCCACGGCACTGGCGATCTATGAGAACGAAACGGCGGCAATGGAGGACTTGGAACAACAGATGGCGGCGCATCGCATGCGAGTGTGGCACAAGGTAAATCGTGGTGAAGTCGAAATCGATGTCCACGATCTACGCGGCGAGATCGAAGCCGATGCGACCGTGGCGGAAGTCTACGCGGCGGTTGGGGACTATGTTACGACACAAATGAAAAAATCCGACCCCAGGCTGATGGCCGACGTCGAGGCCCAGCGCCAGCGGGTGGAGCGTGCCAAGGCGATGCTCGCCAAGGCCGAGGCCCGGCTCGACGCGGCGCTGAAGGCGGAGTGACCGGCCATCGTAACTTGTGGCGAGTTGGCTTTACCCGCCGGTCGCACGATCTCCGCAATCTCTTCGCCAATCTTCTGTACCGTCCGCAGATTCGAATGTACCGCTGGCGTTGCTTGTCGCAGCGTCACCCCCGCCGCACCGTTCGGCCTGAACAACCGGGCGGTAAGCGGCGGATTAGCCAACCGTCACGCCATCGCGGCGGACGCGGGGGGCGGAAGAGGCTAGAATAGAAACTGGGGGGATCGATCCTGGCCCCGCCCGTGCCGCCAAACGGCAGAAGTTCAAGTTACGCACAGCAGAAGACGTCATGGGCTACGACGATTTTAAGATTGACGCGAATGAGCCATTCGACCATCTTCCGGATGCACCGATTGTTGAGGCCGTCATTCACTGGCAAGCGGTGCCTGAAGCCGAATTGGAACAAAAGTGGTTTCGCGACCAACTGGAGCCATTGCTTGAAGGCTATGCAGAACCTCAAGTACAGCGAAAACTCAATTTTGGAGGGAAGTTCGACACCACCGGTAAAACGTCGTTACACCAAACGGACGACTGGCATGGGTTTCGAATTCCATCAAAGGACGAGTCATGTGTTGCGCAGTTCACACGCGAGGGATTTGCACTCAGCCACCTGAAGCCATACACGAACTGGGAACAGTTCAAGAGCGAGGCGGTGCGGCTTTGGGAAGTCTATTGCAAAATCGCTAAGCCTTCTGAGGTGCAACGGCTGGGCGTTCGATTCATCAACCAGATTGGGCCGGTAAACCTAAGCAGCTTGGGCGACCTACTGACAGTTGTGCCGGCCAGCCCAAAATACATGCCGTTGCCACTGAAGGGATTCATGCACCAAAGCCGTTTCGACGTGCCAGGGCATCCATACAATTTAAACGTCATACAAACCATCCCGGCCGCAACTAAGTCAGACTCGGTGAGTCTAATTCTGGATTTTGACGTGTTCACGACACGTGCAATTCAAATTCAGGAGATCGACGACCGACTACAGCAGATGCATTGGATCAAGAACAAGGCGTTTTTCTCGTTCCTCACGGCAGACGCTATCGGCCGATACAAGGAGTGAACATGAACGGAGCCACCCTAACCCCGGGCCAGAGCGATGTCGCTAAATCCCTGGATAGTGAACTAGAAGAGCATCGCAACTTCCTGCAATCATCAGCCGCAATTGGCAATGAGCGACTGCTGCTGGGGGAGTTTCCGGAAGTGTGGCATGAATGCCGCCAGCCGGATTGGGACGGATACAATGCAGCGGCCGCCACGATTGATTCGCTCACGGTGGCATTATACTTTCTTTTGTCACTTCCCGTTGGCATCAGATTGCCAACTGTCGGTGCGACACCAAGCGGAAACTTCACGTTCGAATGGCATCACTCACGACGTCGCAGCCTCACGGTCATAGTTGCTGAAGACGGGTACATTCACTATGCCGCCCTCTTGGGCGCAGATATCCAAGACGGGAAGGTGGCGTTCTTCGACGAAGTGCCTGAAACAATTCTTGATCTAATCGCGAAGGTCTACGAATGTTAGACCCGGACAGCCTCCCTCCCATCGATAGACAGGAAATGACGGCGCGGTTCGCGATCGGAAAGAACGCTGTCAACAGGCAAAAGATGGAGGTACGGGCAGACAGGTTTCTCCCCGACCCCGATTCGGAGTTGTCTGTCACGCGAATCGTACAAATCACAGAGGCCGAGATTTGGCAAGTCGGACGGCGGATTGCCAGCGAACGACTACCACCCCGTACTTTAAGTGGCCGCGCTGATGTCTTGGCGGCAACCTACATCAGCGAAAACCTCATAGTTGAATCTGACCCTGTGCCAGGTAATCCAAATCACGCAATTGTCATTGGCTGGCCGAGCGAACAGTCGAAGCAGCTACGGATCGCAAAGCAAATCGCTGCTGTTGCACGGTGCGTGCTTCCACCTGACCGAGAAAGCCAGAATTAGCAACCGTTCCGCGTGGCTGCCCCAAATTCGACCGCACCACGCCGCGTCTCCCACGTTCCGGCCGCCCTGGACGTACTTTGACCCGTCCGACCCGAGCGTGCGTTAGAACGCAATTCTCGTGGTTCTGGCGTTCTGCTTGCCTTTTCGCGGCGGTTCGGGCATGATGGCCCGTGCTAAAGCTCTCTCTTGAGGCATACCAGATGCTAAACCAATACCAGAACAAGAGCGCGGCCGCGCGCGGGTGTTCGGGATGCAGCAATGCCCCGAGGGCGGTCTGGTACCGCCTAGCAACGCCAACGCGCGGTCGCGCTTTTCTTTGCGCCTCTCTCTGGGTGCAAGGGGGAGGACTTCTATGTCCCCGTCCAATGGCCGGCCCGAGCCGCATCTGCCACGACCGGAGCCGCACCTAGACCGCGACCTGCAAGAGTACGTGCGAGACGTGTTCCTGCCCGCGAGGCGGCATGCGTTCAAGTCGCCCAAGACCGCGGGCAAGTACCGCAAGGCGTCGCTGCTGTTCAGTAAGTTCCTCGAACAGAAGGCCCGCATCGGCGACATCACGAAGCGGAACGTCCAGGGTTTTGAAATCTGGTTCTGCGAATTCTACAGCCCCGGTGCGAAGCAGCTTTCGGCCTACAAGTATTCTTGTGCGTTGCGTTCGGTCCTGAAGCATGCGGACCCACAGCGGCACGTACCGCTACCTTGCCCGAGCAAGCACGACCACTACAGCAGACCGCCGGCGGACCCGTCAGAACTCACCAGCGGCGGCACGTGGGCGTATCTCGAAAACGTGTTCTTCCCCAACGTGATTGACGTTCTCCACGACCTAACCGGACGTTGGGGGACTCAGTACCGCCGGGCCGTGCGGCTACTCATTCGATTCAATGACGGCAACGACGTTCCGCTTGAATCCATCGTGCCGAGCATGCTGGATGAGTTTGAAATCTGGTACACGTCGGTCTACCTGAAATCGGCATCGCTACGCACGGCGGATCAAAGTCGGCGCTGCATCGAATCGCTGCTTCGCTATCGAGAGCGGGAGGGCATCGAACAGCACGACTTCCGCACGAAGCATGACGATCCGGGCTGTGGCTCGAAGGAGGGCGGCGTGCTGCATTACTACCGCACCGTCTACGTGCTGGAACGCGATATGTCGAAGCACTGGCGGAGCACGCTGGAACGATACATGTTGCGGTTCGACGTATGGTGTGGCGGCGTGCTGCTGGCCGAAATCTCCAACGAACTGGTTAGCCAATTCGTTTCACTGCTGCAAATGACCAGCATCCACCCTCGCACGATCAAGGCGCAGCGCGATGGCGTTATGTCGGTCTGGCGGGCGGCGTTTGAGGGGTACAAGACCGACAAGCAGCCGAGCCGAGTACGCAAGGTGAAGTGTCCCCGGATCGTGCCGAAAGGCTGGACTATCGAAGAGGTCAAGCGGCTGCTCGATTGCACCGGCAAGGCGTTCGGGCTGGTCCCGAACACGAACATGTTCCGCAAGGATTACTTTCGGGCCATCATCAAAGCCGGCTGGGAAACCGCCTTGCGATTAGGAGACGTGCAAGAGGTCGACCCGACGAAGATTCTACCGGACGGGCGTTACCTGCTGACGATGCACAAGACGGGCCGGCCGCATACCGTCCGGTTTCGCCCCGGCACCGTGGCGGAAATCAAAAGGCTGGGCGAGTGCGAAGGCGTGGATGCGAGGCGTCCGCTGCAATGGCCGGGCTCGCGGCCGTCTTTCTATTCGACGTTTCGCGTCATGGCGACCGAGGCCGGCCTAGAAGGCTCGTTCAAGCTGCTGCGGGCCAGTTCCGCCAGCTATATCGAAAGCCTACATCCTGGCACCGGCGGTAAGCACTTGGGCCACGCTAGCCCGGAAATGTTCACCCGGCATTACGACGTGACCCATATCAGCCAAGCGAATCTGCCGCTGCCGCCAGACCTGGAAACGGCCGGTCAAGCCGATGGCGTGCTGTGCGTCCGCTGTGGCAATCCGCCCGAGTCGAAGCCGCGATACTGCATGCGGTGCGCGATGGCGTTCTGTTCCCGCGAGTGTTGCCAGAATCACGCCTGCGCAGCCCAGGGAGGTGCGGCATGAAAAACCAACACGCACACAAGGCGCTGCTGGATTATTTCCGCGAGCATTTCGTACCGGACCGACTGAGCGACGATCCGCGAGAGCGGCGACGTTTCGAGTTGGCCATGATCCGCTTCGGGTGGCTGTTCGGCACGGTGGCGCTGGGGAAGGTGACGCCGGAACTCGTGGCCGACTTTCAGCGGAAGATACGGGAGGCGGGATTCAATGCCCGCACGGCCCGCAATCACGCGGGCTGCATCCGGGCCGTGGTGCATCACGGCATGATGCACCGATTCAACCGGCGGCGGCGGCTGCGCGGCGAATGCCGTGGCGAGTTGCGTCTGTTTTTCGATGAAATCTACCGCCCCAACATGATGCCCGAGGCGGCCGACGAAACGGCCCGCAAGTACGTGCTGACGATCCGCAAGTTGCAGTCGCTGCTAAAGCGACCACCGAAGCTGGCGGACCTGAACGTCGTCGGCTACGCGGCAATCGAGCGTGCCACGAAGGGGATGAACGACAAGACCCACAAGTGCTACTGCCGTTGCTTCCGGCGGCTGTGGGAGCACGCCATCGACTTGGGGCTATTGTGGGGCGATTCGTTCACCGTGGCGAAGGGGGGTGCCGTATGAGACTGGTCGAACGCGAAGCCGACTTCCATACCGACGTGCAAATCTGGCACGAAGCAAAAGCCGTCCATCTTCACGGCTACGCCACGGCTGCCGGGTGCTTGTGCCGGGTGGCTCTCGAAATCCGCATGGCGGTGCTGTGCTACCTGGCGGACCTGGAAAGCCGCCACAAATATCCGTCGATTGAGGACCGGGCGCGGCTACTCCGCAAGCACGGCTATATGTCGACCACGATGTTCCGCCGGGTGAAGCACGCGGCCGTGATTGGGCATCGCTGCTGCCACGGCGAGATTGTCGACGGCGTGGAGATTCTGACGCTGATCGACGTCGTGGGCGAGGTGCTGGAATTCTACACCGTCAGTGAGGACGTGGAGGCACCGGGAAACGCGAAAGGGGGTGCGTTGTGAAGTACGATCACCTTGCCCGTCTGTTGCTGGCTTACAAAGACATCTGGTCCCGAGCCGAGCCGCCGGCCGTCGAAGAGGTTGACCGGCTGGCGCAATTGATCGCGACGGAGGCCGCCGAGTGCGGTCTGCTGTCGGCCAACATCTTCGCGCGTGCGGACCTTTGCTATCGCAACACGCGGTATTGGATCAGCCGACACGGACTAGGTTCACCTACCGTGGCGTGGTGCGAAAACGAAGCACTGAAAGGGGGCGTGCTATGAAGTACCAAGCGCAATGCCACGACGCCTATGCCTTGGCGGAGTATGTCGAGAAGATTTTCATCCCCGCCATGAAGAGCAAGGGTGCCGGCTATCAGCAGGGGTATCGGAAGGCTGCCCGGTACGTCGCCGAGTACGCCGGGCGGGACATTGAGGTCGCCGCCATCCAGGGGGCGCTACTCGACGCCTTCAGACATTGGCTGATCGACAACAAAGGCCTCGCACCCACGACGGCGGAAAACTGCTTCTACAAGGTGCGTCGCATCGCGGAGCACGCCACACGCTCGCCCGGGCAGCCGGGAGACATCGACCGTGGCGAGTTGGGGGAGTGGTTTGAAGAGTCGTTCGCCCCCCAGCGGCTGACCGGATTGACAAAGGACACGTGGAGACGATATCGCCGTACCATCGACGTGTTTGGTGGATTTCTCCGTCGACCGCCGAAGCTCTCGGACCTGGCACCTTTTCAATTGAAAGACTTCGATGCGTGGTGTCGGACTTTTTTCAATCCGAGCATACGGCCGGATACGAAAAACATTCATTATGTCAGCATTCTGTCCCTGGCTCGGCATGCTCACTCGTCGCTCTTTCCGGAGCGGCGCGGAAGCGGGCTTCACAAGCCGGTGGCTCGCGACCATGCGCTGCTCGCCCTGCCGGAGCGTTCGTTGCTCCGCTACCTATTCGAGCACTACCTGCCGAGTCGCGACGTGTCGCCACGGTACGCCTGCGACGCGGCGAAGTACGTCAAGGTGTTCGATAACTGGTCGGGCGGCGCCACGGTGGATGATCTGACGGGCGAGCTATTGGGCCAGTACGTCGACCACCTGGAAGCGAAGGGGTGCAGTCGAAAGACCATCACCAATAACCGCGGGCTGTTGCTTTCACTCTGGCGGCATGCTCACGACCAGTACGCGACGGACCGCAAGCCGGAGGCGGTACGGATGCCGAGCAAGGATATTCCCGAGCGGCAGACGGGGTGGAAGCCGGAGCAAGTCGCCCGTCTGCTTCGGGAGTGTCAGAAGCTCACCGGCTGGATTCGCGACGGGGTGAAGCGTGGCGATTACTTCGATTGCGTCATTCGCATCGGCTGGGATTCGAGTCTGCGGCTCGGCGACATTTTCAAACTGGACGCGGAGAGCATCCTGCCCGATGGGCGGCTGTTGGTCGTTCTCGAAAAAGAGGCCCGACCGCACACCGCCTATGTCCATCCGTCAACGCTGGCGACGATCCGACGTATAGCACCCGATGGGGACGAACACCCGTTGGCGTGGCCGTTCGGCGTGAAGGCGTTTCGGGCGCAGTTTCACGCGCTGGTCAAAGCGGCTCGGCTCGTGGGGAGTTTCACGACGTTGCGGTCCAGCAGCGATGCACAGTGCCGCCAGACGCGGAGCCAGATGCCGCCGGAACTGCCCACCGTCGACGAACTGAAAGGGGGTGCGAAATGAAACGGCGAACCTATCCGCTGTGGCTCGTGTTCGACCGCTTCAGGCACCATCGAAAGCGACTGACGGAACGCACGTTCGGCAAGTACGAAACGGTCCTGCGCCACTTCGAGAGTTATCTAGGCCGAACCGCCACGACCGGCGACTTGAAGAACCGCGTCGCGGAGGACTGGCTTACTTGGCTGGTCGAAGTACGCGGCTGTACGCCAGTGACCGCCAACGGCTATTCGGAACGCATCTGCTGCTTGTGGAAGTGGGCGGTAAACCACCGGCTGGCCAAGGGCTTCCCCGACGTTCAGCGACTCAAGGAACCGAAGCGACGGCCCCGAGCGCTGACGAACGACGAAGTGAGCAAGCTGTTGTGGAGCGTGTCGAAGGAGCGCAGAAACATGGACGGCACACCTGCTGCGGATTGGTGGCGGGCGTTGATTCTCGTGCTGGTCGATTCAGGCTGGCGAGTGGGCGCGGCGCTGTCCCTGCGATGGGAACATGTCGACTTCGCGGCCGGTCTGGCGGAGGTGAAGGCCGAGCACCAAAAGCACGGCGCCGACGATATTAAGCGGCTCCACCCCGAAACCTTGACGGCACTGCGGAAGGTCAAGCAGGCGCACCCCGAGGTGTTCGGCTGGGCACTGGTGATTGCCAATCGGATTTACGCACCGTGGAAACGGATACGCAAGCGGGCCGGCATTCCGGTCGAACGCGACTTTGCCTTTCATACGTTCCGCCGCACGATGATTACGAACGTCGCGGCCGTCGCTGGGGATCAGGTGGCGTGCGACTTCGCCCAACATTCCAGCGTGGCCATCACACGGGCGAGGTACTTGGACCCGACGAACGCGAGCCGCAAGCACCCCGTCGATATTGTGGGGCATCCGTGGTCAGAAGCGGAAGGCGGCGAGAAAGGGGCCGGCGATGAACCGACGAACGACAATTAGCCAGTGCGGCGATGCGCGCCGCGTGCGTTCTGTGTCACTTTTGAAAGAGGGGTTTGCCATGAGTGAAGCTAACGAGATTCGTGAACCACGTACCGAAGCGGAGCCGTCGGGTGGTGGAATCGTTCTGGTCGACGAATCCTCAATTGTGATGATCGACGAATCGTCAATCCTGTTGGTGCACAAGTAGTGCTGCGGTAGGGCGTGGTGCTGCTTTGTTCGTGGCGACGTTCGCCGCGAGATTGTTTGACTTTCGATAGGGGAAAGACGATGGGACGAAAACGAAAATTGCCACCGGGCTTGTGGGAACGTGGCGGCACGTACTATGCCCGATTCCGCGCCGGGGGGAGATCGGTTTGCAAAAGCCTCTCTCGCGACTTGGATATCGCCAAGCGGAAGCTCAACGAGATGCGCGTGAATGCGGACAAGAACCGGCTCGATATGCTCGACTTGGATTGCCCCTGGCAGGAGGCCAGAGCGGCGTTTCTCAACTGGGCCAAGGGCAACATCCGCAACCCACGCGACTACGAGCGCGACCTTGAGCGATTCGAGGCGTTCGTGCCGATCCAGAACGTTCGGCAGATCACCGCCAGCCATATCGACAAGTATCGAGCCCATCGGCTGGATGCCGGGGGAGTCTCGCCCCGGACCGTCAACCGGGAGGTGAGCACGATCAATAACCTTCTGAACAAAGCGGCCGACAGGTTCCGCATGA
Source organism: Pirellulales bacterium (assembly GCA_040880125.1). Taxonomy (GTDB): domain Bacteria; phylum Planctomycetota; class Planctomycetia; order Pirellulales; family JBBDJB01; genus JBBDJB01. The sequence goes on from JBBDJB010000043.1 coordinate 76,960, forward strand.
TCGACCACAACCCCATCGCTGGCGTGAAGCCACTGTCGCACGACGCCTTGAAAAAGAAACGGCGGTCCCTCACGCACGAGGAAATCGAGGAACTGATTAAGAAGTCGCCCGAGCACCTGCGGCCGGTCTGGACGATGTTCGCCAGAACGGGCGTGCGGAAGTCGGAGCTAGTCTCCCTGCGATTCGAGGATGTTGACTGGCCGGGGCGGTCCATCACGATCCGGGCCGAGATTGCCAAGGGGAAGCGGTCGCGGGAAATCCCCCTGGACGATGAAATGATGGGGGAACTTCAGCGCCTGCGGAAAGAGGCGTGGGGCCGCGAGCCGGTGCCGGGCCGGACCCGGAAGCTGACCGAACAGCAGGCCGCCAGCTTCTCCGCCGAGCACGTCTTTGTGACCACGGCCAACACCCCCTGGCGGAATAATCTGCTGACGCGATTCTATTCCTACTGCAAAGCGGCGGGCATCGAGGGGGCGAAGCGTGGCGGGAGCGTCGACATTCACTCCCTGCGCGTCTCTTCGGCAACGCTCATGCTGGAACGCGGAGCCAACCCGAAGGCCGTACAAGCCATCCTGGGGCATTCCACGCTGACCATGACGATGAACGTCTACGCCAAGGCCACCGACCGGAGCATGCGGGATGCCGTGGCGCTGTTGTCCGGCACGAAGGCGAGCCCGCCCGAGGGTATCCTTGCGATGCACCGCGACGATAAGGGGGCCGAAAATCGACAGAATGCGCGCGCTGTCGCCAGTGCTTGACGTAAGGTGTTGTGGCGTAAAGGACTTTGAGGCGTAACCTTTGGATTGTGGTTCCAGAAGTCGGGGGTTCAAATCCCCTCAGCCACCCCTTTTTTGCTGAAAATTGCTGCACGCCCGATTGCTCCGCCGGCCAGCGACGTTCTCGGGCTTTCTCGTGCGCCGAGTCGGTTGCCTGCCTGTGCCATGCAGCGTCAGGGTTAGTTACAATGGCGCCGGCTGTCTCCCGCGCGATGGGGGCGATCGAGCGGGGTCTGGCAATAGCATCCTTTCGTCCAACAGGTGCCGCATGAATCGACTTCTCAACCTCGACGCCGCCGGCTGGCGGGTTTCGCTGGGTATGCTCGCGGTTCGGGTGGTCGTCGGAGCCGCCTTCGTTTTCCACGGTTGGCCGAAGATCCAGAATCCGATGGAGTGGATGGGTCCCGACGCTCCCGTGCCCGGCATCCTGCAGGCGGTGGCGGCGGTGTCGGAGTTCGTCGGCGGGATGGCCCTAGTGGCGGGGCTGCTGACGCCGCTGGCAGCGCTGTGCCTGGCCGGCACGATGATCGGCGCGCTCAGCTATCATCTCAACAGCGGCGATCCATTTGTTCCCGGCCCACAGGGCGGCCCCTCCTGGGAACTTGCCGCCACGTACCTGGCCGTCGCCGTGGCGGTGCTGCTGATCGGCCCCGGCAGAGCCTCGGTCGACGCGTTGCTGTTCGGCCGCCCGAGAAATTACCAGCAAGCGGATTGAGCTTGTGGGGGACGGATTCGTTCGGCACCGGGCGGCTTAGCCCGCTGGGTCCGGCGCCAATCCGCCGGGCGTGTTTCGGCTCCCCGATTCACACAGACAAGAACATCTGTGGCACCGGGCATTAACCAGACAAGAACCGTCTGTGCCACGGCCGATTGAATCGCCTTGCTGCGGTCCGCCCCACGCGCAAAAAAAGCCCCCGGAAAGGCCGGGTCCCAGGGGGGCTAAGGACACCATTCTATTCCGGGAGCGATTGGACGCTTCGCGGCGATCTGCTGCCTGGGGCACGTGGGTGCCGACTGCAATCGCCGCTGTTGATTTTGAGTTGTGCCCGCCTCCTCGTCCGTCCGCTTGCCGTGACCGTTGCTGAAACGGCCAGCGCGGCAACCGATCGACTGGATTGGTGACTGCTGGGGCTGAACTTGGGACAAGTTCAAGAGAGGGGCAAAACGGCTGCGGCCTCCCTGCCTCGCCCGTACGCACGCCCGGCTGTGCTTGAGGCGGGGAGAATACGCCGATCTTTTTTCGCGGTCAAGTCCGGTTTGCGGCGAATTAATCCCTGACAATTCCAGCGAGCTTCCGGCTCGTCCGGCAGGGATCTACGAAAGCGGCAAGCAGCATTCGCCTTGCACCGTCACGTGGCTGAATTCTTCCGAATTCAGCGACACGGTCGCGCAGTGCGGGCCTTGCTCTCACGCACCGGACTTCACTTCCGAGGCCGGCGGCCGCCGCTTTTGGGGAAAGCGGTCCTGGAGTGCTTGCACGGACATCTCCTCCTCGCGGAGCGCTTCCATGGCAGTCACGGCCGCCTCGCAGGCTTCGATCGTGGTCAAGCACGGAACGCCGTGCCCCACGGCGGCGGCGCGAATCCGCCCTTCGTCCGTTCGAGCGCCCTTGCCGATCGGCGTATTCATGATCAGCGCCACTTCGCCGTCTTTGAGAAAGTCGACCAGGTTGGGATGCCCTTCCTGGAGCTTCTTCACGCGAAGTACCTGAATGCCGGCATTCTCCAGGGCTTGCGCGGTTCCTTCGGTGGCCAACAGGCCATAGCCCATGTCGGCCAGCCGCTGCCCCAGCTTGACGATCCGCGCTTTGGCCCGCTCGGCGACGCTGAGAAAGATGTTGCCGCTCTCGGGCAACACGCCGCCGGCCGCGAGTTGACTCTTAGCGAACGCGATCGAGAACCGCTCACTGATGCCCATCACCTCGCCGGTGCTGCGCATCTCGGGTCCGAGCACGATGTCGACCCCGGTGAACTTGATGAACGGAAAGACGCTCTCTTTGACCGAGACGTGACTGGGGATGGGCTCCTTCGTAATACCCTGCTCGTCGAGCGAAACGCCGGCCATCACCTTGGCGGCGATCTTCGCCCACGGTACGCCGGTCGCTTTGGAGACAAACGGTACCGTGCGGCTGGCACGCGGATTTACTTCCAGCACGTACACGCTCGGCATCCCGTTCTCGTCCTTTACCGCGAACTGCACGTTCATCAGCCCCACCACGCCAATCTGCCTGGCCAGCGCGGCGGTGGCGTCACGAATCTCCTGCACAACCGGGCCGGGCAGGCTGTACGGCGGAATCGCACATGCCGAATCGCCCGAGTGCACGCCGGCCTCCTCGATGTGCTCCATGATGCCGGCGATGATCACTCGCTCGCCGTCACACACCGCATCGACATCGACTTCAGTAGCGCCTTCCAGGAAGCGGTCGATCAATACCGGCTGGCCCTGGGCCACCACGAACGCCTCGCCGACGAACCGCTCGAGCTGCGTCTGGTCGTAGCAGATCTCCATCGCCCGGCCGCCCAGTACGAAGCTGGGCCGCACCAACAGCGGATAGCCGATCTTGACGGCCTCGCGCCGGGCCTGTTCCATGTTGCGGGCGATGCCATTGGGGGGCTGCATCAATCCCAGCCGCGAGAGTAGCCGCTGAAACTTCTCTCGATCCTCCGCGTCCTCGATCGCATCGACGCTGGTGCCCAAGATCGGCACGCCGGCGGCCGACAGCGCCCGTGCCAGGTTCAGCGGCGTCTGCCCGCCGAACTGCACAATCACCCCGTCCGGCTGGACGCGATCGCAGATGTTTAGCACGTCCTCGACGGTGAGCGGCTCGAAGAACAACAGGTCGCTGGTGTCGTAGTCGGTGCTGACGGTCTCGGGGTTCGAGTTGACCATCACCGACTCGATGCCCAGTTCCCGCAGCGCGTAACTGGCATGGCAGCAGCAGTAATCGAACTCGATTCCCTGGCCGATGCGATTCGGTCCGCCACCGAGGATCATGATCCGCTTCTTGCCTGGCTCTTTCGGCGGCGATTCGTCCTCCTCTTCGTAGGTCGAGTAGTAGTAGGGTGTGTAGGCTTCGAACTCCGCCGCGCACGTGTCGACCGACTTGAAGGTGGCAATGATGCCGCGGCGCTTGCGCTCCTCGCGCAGCTCGCCTTCGGTCGTGCGGTAGATGGTGGCCAGTTGCCGGTCCGAATAGCCGTACTGCTTCGCCTTGCGCAACAGCGCATCGCTCAGATCGGCCGGCACTTCGTGGCCGGCGAGCTCCTCTTCCAACTCGACGATCTGCTTGAGCTGATCGAGAAACCACGGGTCGATGTTGGTGAGCCGGTGTATTTCCTCCAGCGGCATGCCGCCTTTCATGGCGTAGCGGATATACCACACGCGAAACTCGCCCGGCGTGGAGAGTTTCGCACGAATCTCGTCGTCGGTGGGTTGGCTGGGAGTTCCCCACAAATCGCGGCCATCGCAGCCAAACCCGAAGCTGCCGATTTCAAGCCCTCGCAGAGCCTTCTGAAACGACTCCTTGAACGTGCGGCCGATGGCCATCGTCTCGCCGACGCTTTTCATCTGCGTGGTGAGCGTGGCGTCCGCCTCCGGGAACTTTTCGAAGGCGAAACGCGGAACCTTTGTCACCACATAGTCGATGGTTGGTTCGAAGCAGGCCATCGTCTCGCGGGTGATGTCATTGGGCAGCTCGTGCAGCCGATAGCCGACCGCCAGCTTGGCGGCGATCTTTGCGATGGGAAAGCCGGTCGCCTTCGAGGCCAGCGCGCTGGACCGGCTCACGCGCGGGTTCATCTCGATGACAATCATCCGGCCGTTGTCCGGATTGATGGCGAACTGAATGTTCGAGCCGCCCGTCTCGACGCCGATCTCGCGAATAACCGCCAGGCTGGCGTCGCGCATCCGCTGGTATTCCTTGTCGGTCAGCGTTTGCGCCGGCGCGACGGTAATGGAATCGCCGGTGTGAATGCCCATCGGGTCGAAGTTCTCGATCGAGCAGATGATCACGACATTATCGTCGGCGTCGCGCATCACCTCCATCTCGTACTCTTTCCAGCCGATGATCGACTCTTCGATCAGCACCTGGTTGATGGGCGACAGGTCGATGCCGCGCGCGGCCAACAGATCGAACTGCTCGCGGTTGTAGGCGATCGAGGAGCCGCTGCCGCCGAGCGTGAAGCTGGGCCGGACCACCGCCGGCAGGCCGACGTATTCCAAGATACGGCGGGCTTCGTCGAGCGTGCAGGCGGTGTCGCCGTTGCAGACGTCCAGCCCGATGTCGCCCATGGCGGTCTTGAACAGGTCGCGTTTTTCGGCCTTGTCGATGACATCCGGCCGGGCGCCGATCATCTCGACGCCGTACTTTTCCAGCACGCCGTGATGGTACAGTTCCATGGCCACGTTCAGCCCGGTCTGACCGCCGAGGGTGGGCAGCAGGGCGTCGGGCCGCTCGGCCTCGATGACCTTGGCGACCAATTCCCAGGTGAGCGGCTCGATGTAGGTGCGATCGGCCGTGTTGGGGTCGGTCATGATGGTGGCCGGGTTCGAATTGACCAGCACGACCTCGTAGCCCTCTTCGCGCAGGGCCTTGCAGGCTTGGGTGCCGGAGTAGTCGAACTCGCAGGCCTGGCCGATGACGATCGGTCCGGAGCCGATCAGCAAAATGCGTTTGATATCGTTACGTCGGGGCACGGTCGGTCTTAATTCCTGGTCTGGAGGCGATCGCGGCGGCTGGGTCTTAACGTCGGACCGGCGCAAACCGTCGGCCGGTCAGGCTGGGTCTAAAATCGCTCAAGATTAGCACGGGCGAGCGGTTACGTTCAAGGGGCCGGGATATGGGGTAGTGTCCTAGCGGGAAGTTGCTGGGCGAACCTTTCGACGGATGCCGTAGTCAGGATAAGCGGCTGACGCTGGATCAAAACGGCGTCAGCCAGGATTGCGGCCCGCGTCTTGGTGGCGCACCGGATTTATATCCCGGCGTAGGGACCGGCTTTGACCGGCTGGGTTCGACTCCCCCGCTTTCCGCTCATTTAGGCTCGATACTCCAGGCCTTGACGGCAAGGTCGGCCAAGAACTCTTGTCTGTCATTGATTTGTTCGTCGCCCCAGCTTCCAGAGCCGTACTTCTCAACAAGATCAAGCGTGAGACGCGTGCTGTTGGAGACTTTGTACGCTTTAATCTTCTCAGCGAAAGACGTGCTTCGCAGTTCAGCGTTCACCTTGGGGTTAAGAAGAACCATGTTGCCAAGGCGCGAGTACAAAGAATTTGCCATAGCGTCTGGTATGTGTGCCCAGTGGTCACTGCGCCCACCCTGCGGCAGCACGTGCTCCAGATTCAACACGGCTTCGTCATCGGAAAGCATGTAAGGCTCTTGAGAGTCGATAAACGCTTCCTCTAAAGCCCGTAAGTAGAATCGCGCCACTTTAGCGTCCCGCACACGAAGACCTGTAAAGTAGTGTCTAAATGCGTCGTCGCGTGGTATGACCGAGTGTTCGTCTACAAGCGCAGCGGCTAATTCCTTTAGGTTTTTGATTTTTTCTTCTCGAACCTTCACCGCACATTCTGCAAGAGCACGCTCGGTCGGCCCAGAGGAGCCACCGCCTGCGGCGTTGAGGCGGACCGTCGCCGCGACAAGCCATTTAACAGTCTTCTTAACTTCGTTCTCTGGAAACTTGCTCAGTACCGACAAGAGAAGTGGGCGCAGCCTCTCCACTTTTAATGTCTTCAAGGTTCGCAGGCCATTGCGAGTAGCGGCCCCAAAACTATTCCAAAGCTCGTGGTCTGGATTCAAAATGGCTGCGTACTGCGTGGCATGCTCTACGAGCCGCATTGCGAATTCCACCGCTGCCCGCTTATTTGCTATTTCATCCTTGATCTTGTGGAATAGCTCTCTTTTCCTTGTAAGTCCGTAATATGACCCCCAAAGCTGGCGGACATATTCCGCCGTTGGGTCTTTGGAGGATATTGTTGCTAAAGCTCCCTCCATTCGCTGCCAACATCCGCGAGTTTCATCTAGCCTGTCTCCGGACTTTCCGAAGAGATAATTCTTGAGCAAATCAGCGGTCGAAAGCTCAAGGCCTCGGTCATTGAGGGTTTCAAAGATGATGAATGCGTCGGCAGCGTCCTGAACGGTTACGCGGATCACTTGCGCGTGATCTCGCAAGAAGTTTATCCAGTCTGCTAATGCTCGGCTGGCGTCGGATGGTGCGTATTGTTCCCATACATTTTGGAAGTATTTTTTGGAGACTTCGTGAGCCCGCTTGATCTTTTTATGCGATGGGCTCTGTGCGGTGATATCAGGGCTCCGGTCGTCAGGGCGGCTAACGATCCATCCTTGATAGAAGGGATTGTCGACCTCGTTGAGCGTCAGCCGAGCAGGATATTCACGTGTTTCCATGTCGAAGCGAAGGAGGTACTGCCGCTCGATGTTCTCCGCCATATCCACGTCGCCCACGTCAAGGAATTGATTTCGGATGGCGGCTAAGATGATCGAAACCGTCGCTAGGCGTTGCTGGCCATCAACAATCTCCAGCCTTCCGTCGCGCCCGATTGCGACAACGCTTCCGAGGAAGTACTCGCTCGTTCCCTTGTCCGGCGCTCTGCGGATGGCCCCAGCTAAATCTTCCAACAGCGAAGATACTTGGTCTGCCTTCCACGCATACGATCGCTGGTATGGCGGGACAAACAAATCATTATCCGCCAAGATGTGCGCAAGCCCCTCTCTCGATGCGTCCAAGAACTGCATAAAACATCCGCCTTACCTGTGTGTGCGGAGAAATTGCACGGGGAGATTGGCTTCCTCAAGCTCTGCCCTGGCTACACGCCGTAGCCTCTCCCGCACCCAGGCGGAAACTGGAATCCCAGCCAATTCCGCAGCTATCGAAAAGGCCGCCTTTTCGCCTTCGGAAACCCGAATGTTGAATGGGACGTCTTTGCGATTTGGCGAACGCCCCGAAGCCTTATGGTGTCTCTGTTTATCGCTCATGTCGGAATTGTAACGCAAAATAGTTTACAGTCAACCCAAAACAGCATTTACTGTAACGCAATATGCGTTACAATTCGGCGGTGAACAAAAAACCCGGAAGGGACTGCAATCCCAACCGGGGCAGCAACTAGGCCGGTAAGCCCAGTCGCAGAGAAGTCTGGGGCGATTAGACAGGCTGTTCAGGAATTAGCAACTTTCCATTAGGACACTACCGGATATGGCAGTCGTCCGGCATTATCGCCCACACGGCGATAGTCGCGGTGGAGCTGTCCGTGCGGGTTGTGCTGCCTTTTCCCGCAGTTGCGG
>JBBDJB010000044.1:0-84736 GCA_040880125.1 Pirellulales bacterium
CTTTGCATTTTACCTTGCCTGTCATAGCGCAAATCCCGTGCCGAACAGGATTGGGCTTGCCCAGCAGTGTGCCCTTGCGATGACGGCGTGCACCAACTGGCTGCGTTGCCACCTGCCCTTGCGACGGGCGGCTCTCCACTCATCGGCCGTGCATCCATTCGCAGGTCTCACCCTGTGCCTGGTAGCCTTCCTATCGTCCGGCTGCCAGCAGGATATGGCCAACCAACCGCGGTACGAGCCGCTCGAGGCGAGCACCTTCTTCGACGACGGCAAGTCGGCCCGGCACCTGGTGCCCGGCACAATTCCCCGGGGCTACCTGCGAATCGACGACCACTTCTACGAAGGCACGGTGAACGGACAACATGCCCAAGAGCTGCCGATGCCGGTGACTCGGGAACTGCTCGAGCGAGGCCAACAGCGGTACGACATCTACTGTTCGCCGTGTCACGATCGAGTGGGCAACGGCCAAGGGATGGTCGTGCGGCGTGGCTTTCCGGCTCCGCCCTCGATGCACATTCCCCGGCTCCGCAGCGCGCCGGTGGGTCATTTTTACGACGTGATTGTCGACGGCATCGGCCGCATGCCCAGCTACGCCCAGATGGTGCCGCCGGAGGACCGCTGGGCGGTGATCGCCTACATTCGGGCACTGCAGCTCAGTCAGCATGCGTCGCCGGCACAACTGGAAGACGTCGAGCGCGACGCGATCACCAGGGGCGGAACTTTGCCGAGAACCGATCAGCCGGCCGGTTTAAACCAGCTTCCGATTCAGGACGACGAGGACCTGCTGCAGGAGAGCGCGACTCCCCAGCCGACGGCTGATACCGAGCCGGAGGTGGTTGAAGAGGAAACAGACGACCCTCTCCCCGGCCCTCTCCCGAAAGGGAGAGGGAGCAAGTAGAAGACGCCGCGCAAGCTGCCGATGACGCTGCTTTACAGAACGCTGCTCAAGACGGAGTGGAGCCGTGACGTCCAGCGTGAACCGCCAAACTCCGATCGACCGCTGGCAGAAGCGGGCCATCGTCGCCGGCGTTGTCGGCGTGATCGTCTGCGCGATCGCGGCCGCGCTCGACCTGGAAATGTTCTATCGCGCGTACCTGATCGGCTTTTTGTTCTGGTGGACGGCGGCAATCGGCTGCCTGGGACTGGTCATGCTCCATCACCTGGTGGGCGGAACGTGGGGCCGGGCGACGCGGCCGATCTTCGAGTCCGGCGCCGAGACGATGCTGCTGGTGGCCGTACTGTTCGTGCCGGTCGGCCTGGGGGTGGCGTATCTCTACCCTTGGGCACGGCCCGAGGAGGTCGCCGCCGATCCGCTGCTACAAATGAAGTCCCAGTACCTGAACGTGCCCTTCATGCTTGGGCGGGCGGCTGCGTTTTTTATCGTCTGGCTCGTGCTGGCCGTGGCGGTAATTCGCATGGCGGCCCGCGCGCGGCGGCTGGAGAAGTCGGCCCGGCGGCGGCGCGTGCCGCGGCTCAGCGCCGGAGGGCTGGTGCTGCTGGTGCTGACCGCTTCGTTTGCGGCCATCGATTGGGCTATGTCGCTCGACCCGCATTGGTACTCGACGATCTACGGCATCCTGGTGGCGATCGGCGGCGCTGTGGCGGCCCTGTCGCTGGCGATTCTCAGCATCACCGCCTTTGCACCCCAGGCCGTTCGAGACGCCGAGACCTTCGGGCAGGTCCTCCACGACTTGGGCAATTTGTTGCTGGCGTTCTTGATGCTGTGGACCTACTTCGGGTTCTCACAGTTTCTGATCATCTACTCCGGCAACATCCCAGAGGAGGCAATCTTTTACGTCCATCGGTTGGAGCATGGCTGGCAGTGGCTGGCCCTGGCGATCGTGGTGCTGGCGTTCGCGACGCCCTTCGCGATGTTGCTCTCGCGAGATAACAAGCGCGACCCGGCACGGCTGGCCGGCATCGCCGCGCTGGTGTTCGTCATGCAGTGGGTGCATTTGATCTGGCTGATCGGTCCGTCGCTGCACCATGAAGGGATGATTGTGCCGTGGGCGGAAGCAGGAATCTTCGTCGGGGTGGGCGGCTTTTGGCTGGCCGTGGCGATGTCGCGGCTGCGGAAGCGGATCGCGGCGGGCGAAGGGGAATTGCTGCTCAACGAACCGATCGCTGGGGTGGGGGTGGAGCATGGCTGAACCGCGGACGGCCGCCATCTCCGAGGAGGCCCTGGCCCAAGGGCACCAGCCGGACGATCCCAGCGTCCGCGGGATTGGATTTTTTGTGATCCTCCTGGTGGCACTGATCGTGGGAGCGATCCTCGGCATGTACTGGCTGCTCTCGATACTGGCCGCCGGTCGGACGCCCGCCGAGGTCTCGCCGCTGCAGGCCGAAGCCCAGCGGCCGCCGACCGCGGGGGGGCTGCTTCCCTTCGATCAACGCAACGAGCTACTACAGCTCCGCCAGGCCGAGCACCGACAACTGACCACCTACGGCTGGATCGACCAGGACGGCGGCATCGCTCGGATTCCGATCGATCGGGCCATGGAGATTCTCGCGGAACAAGGGCTGCCGCAACCGGACGCTTCGCAGAACGACCAGCCGGCAGTTGAAACCGGCACGACGCAGCCGCCCGCCGAGGAGTCGGAGACATCACCTCCGGCCGCCGAGGGGAACGCCGAACAAGAGGCCGCCGGGCAGGAGGAGATACCGTGAGACGGATAAGTACAACCGCCGCTTTATCGGTGGCACAGACATTCCTGTCTGTGCTTGCACACTTGCTGTTTACAAAACAGGCTCGACTGAAACTTCACCAGTTCAGCCATCCCCTCTCCCCGGCCCTCTCCCCGCAGGGGAGAGGGAGATCGGCGGTGGCAGCCGCTTTGGTCTTCGGTGTTGCCTGCTTCATCGCGCTCTCGCCGAGCGAGAGTCAGGCGGAGGACCAACGCCAGGGCGGCTTTCAGGTGCCCGAGGGAATCGGCATTACGCAAGAGCTGGGGGCCAGGGTGCCGGGCGATTTGACGTTTCGCGATGAGCATGGCCGCACCGTGCAACTGCAGGACTACTTTGGCGAGAAACCCATTCTGCTGCAGCTCGTGTACTTGGAGTGTCCCATGCTGTGCAACCTGTCCTCCGACGGGCTGATCCACAGCTTGACCGAACTCAAACAGGACGTGGGGGCCGATTTTGAAGTGCTCACCGTGAGCTTCGATCCGCGCGAAGGTCCCAAACTGGCGGCGGCTGCCAAGAAAACAGCCGTGCGGCGCTATGGCCGCGACGGCGCCGACGCCGGCTGGCACTTTCTCACCGGCAAGGAGCCGGAGATTCGCAAGCTGGCCGACACGGTCGGCTTCACGTACGAGTACGACGAGAAGACCGAGCAATACGCTCACGCGGCCGGGTTGATGGTGCTCACGCCCGACGGCACCGTTTCCCGCTATCTGTACGGTGTGGAATACCGGGCGCGCGATCTGCGGCTGAGCCTGGTGGAGGCGTCCGCCGGCGAAATCGGCTCGCTCACGGACCAGATCCTGCTTCTGTGTTACCACTACAACCCCATCACCGGCCGCTACGGGCTGGCGATCGTCAGCGCGCTGCGGATTGCCGGCGTGGCCACCGTGATCTTGATCGGCGGCGGAATTGTCACCATGCTCCGCCGCGAACGACAGAATCAATCGCACGCCGCTGAAGCTAGCACCATCGATTGAGACCGCTATGGATTCCGGCTTCCGACTATTTCCCGAACAAGGATCCGCCGAGGCGGCGCGTGTCGATGCGCTGTACTACTTCCTGTTGTCCGTGAGCGGATTCTTCACGGCACTGGTCTGCGTGTTGATCCTGTTCTTCGTGGTTCGCTATCGACGGGGCGCCAAGGTCAACCGCCACAACCTGGGCACCAATGTGACGCTGGAGATCGTGTGGACGATTATCCCGCTGGTGCTGACCATGGTCATGTTCGGTTGGGGCGCGCAGGTCTACTTCGACATGCGCACGCCGCCGGAGGATTGCATGGAGATCCACGTGGTCGGCAAGCAGTGGATGTGGAAGATTCAACATCCCGACGGCCGGCGCGAGATCAACCAATTGCACGTCCCGGTCGGCCGGCCGGTGCGGCTGCAGATGATTTCCGAGGACGTCATCCACAGTTTTTATCTGCCCGCCATGCGCACGAAGATGGACGTGCTGCCGGGCAAATACACCACGATGTGGTTTCGCCCGACCAAGCCGGGCCGCTACCACCTGTTCTGCGCCGAGTATTGCGGCACGAGCCATTCGCAGATGACCGGCGAGCTGGTCGTGCTGGAGCCGGACGACTACGCCCAGTGGCTGCGCAACGCGCCGGATGACGTACCGCTAGAGTCGCTAGGCCGGGAATTGTTCCAGCAGTTCCGCTGCCACACGTGTCACGCGGTCGACCAGCAAACGTCGCGCTGCCCGCCACTGGAGGGCATCTACAACAGCGAGGTGACGCTCGCCGACGGCAGCACGGTCATCGCGGATGAAGCCTACCTGCGCGAGTCGATCCTGCGGCCGGCCGCCAAGGTGGTGGCCGGATACAAGGGGGTGATGCCGACCTATCAGGGGCAAATCGGCGAACAGGGCGTCCTGCAGATCATCGAGTACTTGAAAACTTTGGAGGGCGCCTCCCCGGCAAGCAATCAAGAATGAGCATCGACGTCCGTCCAACTCGAAACTACTTGAATGCCAACTACAGCGTGTGGTCGTGGCTTGCCTCGACCGATCACAAACGGGTGGCGATCCTGTACATGATCTCGCTGACGCTGTTTTTCTTCGTCGGCGGGGCCGCGGCCGTGCTGTTCCGGCTGGAGTTGATGACTCCGCCGGGCGATCTGGTCATCTCCGAGACCTACAACAAGCTGTTCACGCTGCACGGCGTGGTGATGGTCTTCTTCTTCTTGGTGCCGTCGGTGCCGGCGACGTTGGGGAATTTCCTGCTGCCGCTGATGATCGGCGCGAAGGATCTGGCCTTTCCCAAGATCAACCTGGCGAGCTGGTACCTCTTCATGGCGGGCGGCCTGTTCACGATCGCGGCCATTGTGGTCGGCGGCGTCGACACCGGCTGGACCTTTTACACGCCCTATAGCAGCACGTACTCCAATACGAACGTGATCGCCACCGCGGTGGGTATCTTCATCGTCGGATTCTCATCGGTGTTCACCGGGCTGAACTTCATCGTCACCACGCATACGATGCGCGCACCGGGAATGACTTGGTTTCGCCTGCCGCTGTTCGTGTGGGCGCTGTACGCCACCAGTCTGATCATGGTACTGGGCACGCCGGTGCTGGCGATCAGCCTGCTCTTGGTGGCGGTCGAGCGGCTGTTCGAAGTGGGCATCTTCGACCCGGCCATCGGCGGCGATCCGCTGTTGTTTCAGCACCTGTTCTGGTTCTACTCGCATCCGGCCGTGTACATCATGATCCTGCCGGGGATGGGCGTGGTCAGCGAAGTGATTACGTGCTTCTCACGGAAGCGAATTTTCGGCTACACGTTCATCGCCTTTTCCAGCCTGGCGATCGCGGTGCTGGGCTTTCTGGTGTGGGGGCACCACATGTTCGTCAGCGGCCAGTCCATCTATGCCGGCATGATCTTCTCGTTCTTGAGCATGTTCGTGGCAGTCCCCTCGGCCATCAAGGTCTTCAACTGGACCGCCACGCTGTACAAGGGCTCGATCACGCTCACCACGCCGATGCTCTACGCGCTGGGCTTTATCGGGCTGTTTACGATGGGCGGGTTGACTGGGCTGTTTCTGGCCACGCTGGCGGTCGATGTGCACGTGCACGACACGTACTTCATCGTAGCCCACTTCCACTACATCATGGTCGGCGGCATGGTGATGGCCTACCTGGGTGGCATTCACTTCTGGTGGCCGAAGATGACCGGCCGGCTCTATCCGGAGTGGTGGGGACGCATCTCGGCGGTGCTGATCTTCTTCGGCTTCAACCTGACCTTCTTCCCGCAGTTCGTGCTCGGCTATCTCGGCATGCCGCGGCGGTATCACGCCTATGCCGAGGAGTTTCAAGTGCTCAATGTGATGTCCTCGGCCGGGGCCTCGATCCTGGGCGTCGGTTATCTATTGCCGCTGGCGTATTTGATCTGGTCGCTGAAGTACGGCAAGCGCTCGGGGCCAAACCCCTGGAGGGCCAAGGGCCTGGAGTGGGAAACCCCCTCGCCGCCGACCACGCACAACTTCGTGGACACGCCCGTGGTCACCGGACCCGCTTACGACTACTTGCCGAAGGACGAGGGCGAACTGGAAGAGAGACACGTACCGGTGGAGAGTGCTTCCTGACATGAGCGCGCACGTCGCCCATCATTTCGACGACGCCACGCAGCAGGCACATTCCGCCACGCTGGGGATGTGGCTGTTTCTGGCTACCGAGGTACTGTTCTTCGGCGGCATGTTCCTGGGCTACGCGCAGTACCGGTACCTCTACCCGCACGCGTTCGCCGAGGGGAGCCATCATCTGGACGTGGTGCTGGGCACCATCAACACCGGCATCCTGCTGGCCAGCAGCCTGTCGGTCGCCATGGCAATCCACGGTGCGCAGCTCGGCCACCGCAAGACGCTGATTCGCCTGTTGGTGGTGACGATCGTGCTGGGAATCGCCTTTTTGGGCATCAAGGCCTATGAGTACTGGCACAAGTACCAGGAGCACCTGGTGCCGGGGCGGCGCTTCGACCCGCACGTGCCGGCCGGCGAGGCGGCTCCGCCACCCGAGATGGAGCTGTTCTTTTCGTTCTACTTCACGATGACGGCGGTGCACGCGCTGCACATGGTGATCGGCATCGGCGTGATGATCGCGCTGGTGGTGATGGCCTCGCGGCACCGCTTTTCGGCGGAGTATTACACGCCGGTCGAGATGAGCGGCCTGTATTGGCACTTCGTCGACATCGTGTGGGTGTTCTTGTTTCCGCTTTTGTACTTGGTCGGTTGAGCGATGAGCGAAAAGATTGTACCGCCGAAAACGTATTACCTGGTGTTCGGGGCGCTGCTGGTGCTGCTGATGCTGACCGTGGCGGCGGCAGAGATCCCCAATGCGGCGCTGGCCACCACGGCGGCGGTGACGATCGCCGTGACCAAGGCCCTGCTGATCATCCTGTTTTTCATGCACGTCCGATATTCCAGCGGTGTGACGATGGTGTTCGCCGCCGGAGGGTTTCTGTGGCTGGCGATCATGTTCGCCTTTACCACCAGCGACTACCTGACGCGGGGTGAGCGGCCCTTTGAACACGAGCAGCCGCCTGTAACGGCGACCACTGACACCCAGGGAGAGATGCAACCATGACGTCCACCGGCAGTTTGCGCGAGCGAAGCAGGGGGTTTCTGGATTCGGCCCTCGATCGGCTCGACGTCCACGACGAGATGCGCTACCTGATGTGCACCTCGTATCGTGAAGTGCGGTTCGAGCTGCCGCTGCGTCGGAGCGATGGATCGATGGCCGTGTTCCAGGGGTATCGCATTCAGCACGATCAGAGCCGCGGACCGTTCAAGGGCGGCCTGCGCTACCACCCGGACGTTGATACGGACCACTTCCGGGCGCTGGCCTCCGCGATGACGTGGAAGTGCGCGGTGGTCGATGTTCCCTTCGGCGGGGCCAAGGGGGGCATCAACTGCGATCCGCACAGCCTGTCGCGGTTCGACCTGGAGGTGCTCACCAAGCGGTTCGTCGAGCGGTTGGGCTCTTTGATCGGTCCGAACGTCGACATCCCCGCCCCCGACATGGGGACCGGCCAACGCGAAATGGCGTGGATTTTCGAGGCGTACGCCCAGAATCACGGGCACGAGCCGGCGGTGGTGACGGGCAAGCCGCTGCAATTGTCCGGCTCGCACGGCCGCACGGAGGCGACCGGCCGCGGGGTTGCCCTGCTGACCGCCTGGGCGGCCGAAGGGCAAGGCATTCGCATCAAGAAGAGCCGCATCGCGATCCAGGGCTTCGGCAACGTCGGCCGGCATGCTGCGCAGTTCCTGCACGAGCAAGGTGCGCGGATCGTCGCGGTCAGCGACGTGAAGGGCGCCCTCTACAAAGAAGACGGGCTCGACATCCCCACGCTGCTCACGGCCACCCAATCGTCCGATGGCCACACGCCCGTTCAAGATGTCGAGGTCGGCGGGAAGGCGATCACTAACGAAGAACTTCTGGAGTTGGACGTCGACATTTTGATCCCAGCCGCCATCGAGGGCGTACTGCACGAAGGAAACGCTCGGAACATCAAGGCGAAGATGATCGTCGAGGGCGCGAATCTGCCCACCACCAGCGAGGCCGACGACATCCTTTACAGCCGGCAGGTGTGCATTGTGCCGGATATTCTGGCCAACGCCGGCGGCGTCACGGTCTCCTATCTGGAATGGGTGCAGAACCGCCAGCGGTACCGGTGGACCGCACAAAAGGTAAATGATCGCCTGGAAGAAGTGATGCAGGCCGGCTGGCAATCCGTCTGCCAGCGGGCGAAAGAAGAGCAGTCCAGCTACCGCATGGCCGCCTACGTAACGGCCGCCCAGCGCGTGAAGGAGGCGATCGAGCTGCGGGGCTTTTAGGACTCGCCGACCGAGAGTGGATGCCTTACGATCAAGCTTGCCATCTGTTTCATCTCCGTTCGTGTCCACTCCCCGTCGAACCGCACCAATGCCGACCGATGCAATTTCGGCCGTCGACTTTCTGGAGAAGGGACCGCCGGCGGATTTCTCCATCTGCGTGGTCTTCGGCGACGAGCGCTTTCTCAAGCAGGAAGTGCTCGCGGAGGTGCGGCGCGCGGTGCTGGAAGTCGAGAGTGGCGAAGGCGATTTCGCGCTCAGTCGCTATGTAGGCGATGACGCCGAGCTGCGCGACGTGCTCGACGCGCTCTCGACGCGTGCGCTGTTCGGCGGCGGCCGAAGGTTGGTGATCGTCGACGAGGCGGACGGCTTTGTGAAGAAATATCGGCCGGCGCTGGAGGACTATGTCGCCCGGCCCGCCACCGGCGGCGTACTGGTGTTGGACGTCACCACGTGGCCCAAGAACACGCGGCTCTACAAGTCGCTGGCCGCCGGCGGTCACTTGCAGGTGCACTGCGAGGTGCCCTCGGCGGCCCGCCTGGCGAAGTGGCTCCGCAGCCGCGCGCAGAAGCGTCATGAGTGCAAGCTCGAACCGGCGGCCGCGGAGATGCTTGTCGAGACGGCCGAGTCGGACGTGGGCCTGCTCGATCAGGAGCTGGCGCGGCTGTCGCTGTTGGTATCGCCCGATGAGCCGATCACGGCCGAACTAGTACGCACGTCGGTCGGCAACTGGCGGAGCCGCACCGCCTGGGACATGATCGACGCGGCGGCCGAGGGGAACGCGGCCGAGGCCCTGCGGCAGTTGGACCGGCTGCTGTTGGCCGGTGAAAACCCAATCGGCCTGTTCGCCCAGATTGCCGCCACGTTGCGGCGCTTCGCCACGGCCGTTTCGCTGATCGAGGAAGCGGAAGCGTCGGGCAGACGCATCCCGCTGGGCCGGGCCCTGGAGCAGGCCGGGGTGAAGCGGTTCGTGCTCGCCAAGTCGGAGCGACAGCTCAAGCAGATCGGCCGGCAGCGCGCCGGGCAACTGCATCACTGGATGCTCACGGCTGATCTGGCACTCAAGGGTGCTAGCTCCTCCCCGCCACGGGCACGGCTCGTGCTGGAAACGCTGCTGGTAAGGCTATCCTCCGCTGCCCGGCCGGAAACGCCGGTACCGTCACGTCGCTGATGCGGACGGTGCTCGCCATTCAGGTGTGGGAATTGAGCGAGTGGAGTTCGCTCCGGGGTGCCACTGCTGGCGCCTTCTTCGATGCTGCCTCCGGGGTGCCACTGCTCACCTTGTCCAGCAGTGCTCCCTTTGGCCCTTGTATCCAGATTTTGCCTTACCAGTCATAGATAGGGTGAATAGTCGCCGATTTTCCAAGAAAGGGGATTCAGCTTCGGAGATAGCCAAGGGGCCCACCCTTTGAGCTGTGGGGCAACATTAAAACACAAGGGCTGGAAAAGGCACTGCTGGACAAGGCCAGCAGTGGCACCCGCTGTCGCGGACGGCAATGCCGCTAGCCACACTTGCCGTGGTATTTCTGCCGTCACACTGGCAACCACGCTGCCGTTGTCGAGCGACCTTGTCGCCAGCTCGCGGCGTTGCTATCATCCGCCGCTCGTCTTTCCGCCGCGGTCGTCTTTCCCGTCCTGTAGTGTCTGATGCTGCCAAACCGTCCGATGCGCCTGGCACGGCTGACATCCTTAGGGGGATTGCTAGGCGTCGTGACGCTGCTGGCCGGTTGCCGGGCGATGTGGCCCAGCGATGCGGCGCAGCAATCCGCCGCGGTCAGCCGTCAGCTCTCGCAGCAGGGACTCGCCGCGCTCGATCGTGGCGAACTATTCCGGGCCGAAGCGCTGCTCGGCCAGGCGGTGCAAGCCTGCCCCGAGGATTGGCAGGCACGCTGCTATTATGCCGAAGCCCTCTGGCTGCGCGGCGCCGCGGAGGACGCCATGGCACAGATCGCCGCGGTCGGGGACTGGAAGACGAGCGATGCCACTTCAGCCGTGCGGATCGGCGATATGCTGCTGGAGATGAACCAGTTGGAGAGAGCCGGTGCGCTGGCGGATCAGGCGCTGGACATCAACCCGCAGCTCTCCACGGCCTGGTCACTGCGAGGTCGACTGCATCGCGCCCGGGGAGAACATCAACTTGCACTGGCCGATCTGCATCGGGCGCTGGACTTCGACCCCAGCGACGCAAAGGTGCTGCTGGAAGTCGCCGAGCTGTATCGGCATCTGAACGAGCCGCAACGAGCCCTGGCGACGCTGCAGCATTGGTCCGACCTTTATCCACCGGGGGAAGAATCGCCGCAGGTATTGTATCTGACGGGTCTGGCTTACTCAGCCCTGGCGCGGCACGAGCAGGCGGTCGAAACGCTGGCAGCGGCCGTCGCCCGTGGTAATCCGTCGGCGGAGATGCTCTGCCGACTGGCCGAGGCGGAACTGCACGCCGGGCGGCGCGAGGCGGCCGGGCGCACGCTACGCCAGGCACTAGCTACTGACGCCGGGCATGGCCCGAGCCTGGCGCTTTTGGAGCACGTCCAGCGGGAGTCGCCCCGCGCGATGCGACAATAGTTTTCAATTTGGCGGCCGCGCATCGGCAAATTGCAAGGTACGTTTTCTTGAGGGAGTGCTACGCACCGGCCGCCCCTGCGTCGACCATCGAGACCTTACTAACCGTGTCCGTCGCGATCAATCGTTACAACCCCTATCACCGCCACGCGCCTGCGCGCCGCATGGAGCTGAAAACCGGGCCTATGCTTGCCTAGGGTCCATTTGGCGCGCCTACACCCAGGAGATGATGTTATGACGCAGGGTCTGTACTCGCCGCCGGAACCTTTCATCGAGCGGCGTGGCCAAGGGTCTGACGAGGGCCCGCAGGAAGTAGAGCGCCGGCAGTTCACCAATAGCCACCATGAGCTTTCGCCGGAGGCCACCGAGCTGGCCACCGCAATCGACGGCTACAAACTGCGGCACCGCCGGCGCTTCATCACGTATGAAGAAATGCTCACGGTGATCAAGTCGATCGGCTACCACAAGTAAAACGACGATCGCACGGAGGGATGGCACCGAGGAGAATGTCTGTGCCGCGTTGCAGAAGTAGCAGAGCGTCTGTGCCTCTTACTGCTGCGGAGTTTCTTACTGCGGGTTCTCTTCCTCGGGGGCCTCTTCCTGGACCGCGTAGCCCTCGCCCTCGTTGACCAGCACGAAACGGTCGCCGCCACTAGCCTGCACGGTCTTGGGGCCGCCTTCTTTATTGGGCATCTGGAACTCGATCGTCGGCAACTGGCAACTGAGGTGCGTCCGGGCGTACCGTGGCGGCAGTTCGAACGTCCGCTCGGCGATGGCATAGCTGGCCATGATGCCCGATCGGTTGACGATTCGGAACTCGATCGCGGCGGACCTCGGCCGGCCGAACATCTGCACGCCGTACCAATGCCCCGTCTTGTCGCTCCGGGCGACGGCCACGCCGATTTCCTGCGCCGCGGTGGAGAGCATGTTCGCGCGGTGTTCGGGCGACTTTTTCCAACCCTCAATCAATTGCCGCGCAAGCTCCTCGGTGCTAAAGCCGAGCGATTCGTACTGGTAGGCGATGTTCTCCGCAACGTAGCACAACTCGTAGCCGTGCTCCTCGGCCCGTACTTGTCGGTCCGGGCCATGTACTGGGCGAAGTACTGAGCGGCATCCTTTAGGTTCGCGTTGACTTCGAACTTCGCAAGCCCTTCGCTCTCGCGGACCTCGTTAGTCCGCTGCACGATCAACTCGGCCGCACGCGATTCGTCGACGTTCTCTTCCGGCACGGGCTGCTCCACCGCCTCCAACAGTTCGGCCTCGTCTTTCTCCACCGATTGCGCGCCGGCGGGTTGGCCGGCCGCGAGCGCAATAAAGACCGCCAGCGAGAATGCGGCAAAAAAAGAATTGGGCTGAATCACTTTGTTACCCTTTGCGAGGCTGGTTCTTCGTCGGGCAGTCCGACAGCGAGCGCCGCTGAAGTTGCAACGCACAGGTTGTCATGACGGGTGCAATCTCTGTGCCAAGTGACCGGAGAGCTCGTGGGACTTTCACGAGTTCTTTCACGGAAAGAGCGGCCAGCCGATGGGCCGTCGCCACCAAGCCTGGAGCGCAGCCTCGTATATCCTGGCGTACCACGCCGTGCACCACGACCGGTTCGGGTGCTTTCAACGGCCCGACCGCCCTGATTAGGTGGCGCTCACTGGATCTGTAACAGTGGCTGGCTCAGTTGGCGGGCGGTGACGAAGCCAACCGGCTTGCCTTGGGCGTCAACGATCTTTCCCATCGTTTCGCCCGACCGCTGCAGCCGCATCAAGGCCACGATGTACGAGTCGGTCTCCGGCAGCTCGACCAGGGGGCGAATCGGCAGCTCGCCGTCCTCCTGCAAATAAAGATCGATCATCCGCAGGTAGCCGACCAGGCCTCGTGACGGGGCCGACTCTTCGACCGGCAGCGATGGCAGCCGCTGGCGCCGGGCCAGCCGCTGAATCTCCGCCTTGCTCATGCCGGGGTGTACGCGGGCGACCCGTGCCGCGGGCGTGGCGAACTCCCGGATCGGTCGATTTGCCAAGCCGAACAGGCCCTGGGCCAGAGTGCGCTGCGTCGCCTGCAGGATGCCGGCTTCGTGGCCTTCTTCGAAGACTCGCTGCAACTCGCGACGGGCCAGCGTGAGCTGCACACGCTGCGGCAGCTCTCCTACCATCAACTGCAGGAGCTTGCTCATTCCCCACAACAGCCCCGTCAGCGGCGCGAACAGCCACGCGCACGCCAATAGCGCCGGTCCGCTCTTGTGCAGCAGGCGATAGGGGGCGTGATAGAAAAGTTGCTTAGGCACCAATTCGCCGTAGACGAAAATCAGCGGCGCCATCACGATCGGCCCGACCAACTTCGGCCAGTGCGCCTGGCCGCCGAACAAGGCTTGCGATCCCAGCACAACCGCCAGCGAAGCCGTATAGTTGGCGATGTTGTTGCCCACCAGCACGGTCGCCACGAACATCGAGGGATGGTTCGTCAGCCACAGCAGCCCGCGGGCGATCCAATCGCCTGCCATGCCGTCGAGCACCAGACGCACGCGGCTGACGCGATACAGCCCCGTCTCCGAGCCGCTGAAAAATGCGCTCAGGCAAATCGCCACCGCCAGCAGAACCAGTGCCGCGATCATGTCGACTCCTCGGGCGGCGCGATCCGCGTGAGCTGCACGGCCAGCAGCCCGCGCTCGGGCGACTCGATCACTTCGAAGTGAAACGGCCCCCAATCGCACTGGTCGCCCTTGACCGGGAAGCGCCCCAGCACCTCCTGAACGACGCCGGCCACCGTCACGCTGCGCGTCGGCGGCAGCGGCAACTGGAAGTGTTTGCTCAAACGCCGCAGGCTGGTAATGCCGGTGACCTGCCAGACGCCGGTGCCAATCGTCTTGAGCGACGAACGCTGCAGCAGCCGAATGCTCCGGCTGGGATACTGTCGAAAGATCGTATCGAGCAGATCCTCGAATGTGACCACGCCCACCGTTTCGCCGTACTCGTTCACCACGGCGGCCACTTCGCGATCGCGGCGGATCATCGCTTCCAGCAGCGAGCCGGCCGTTGCGCTCCAGGGCACGTATAGCACTTGCTCGGCCAGGTGTTCTAGATGATCCGCTGGCAGTTCCACCAGGTTTTTCAGCGGCACGGCGCCGATCACTTCGTCGCTGTCCGGCTCGGTCACCAGCAGATAGCCGCTGGGCGGGATTTCGCCGCCCAGATCCTCGCGCGAGATCGGCGGCCGGAACGCGCGGAACTGCAAGCGGGGACGCATCAGCTCGTCCACCCGAAAGTTCGACAGCGAGACGATGTTCTGCAGCACGCTCTGCTCTTGTTTCAGCAGTGCCGCGTCGGTGGTGGACAGCTCGATCGCTCGTTCCAGGTCCCCGATGTCCAGAAACGGCTCCGGCTGAAAACCGGGCCAGATGAGGCGTCGCGAGACGAGGTTCGCCCCCCGCAGCGCCGGCATCAACGGGTCAAGTACGCGCACCGCCGTGGCCAGCGGAATGGCCACCAGCGGGGCGACTAGTTGCGCACGCAACACGGCCAGTGTCTTGGGAAGCATTTCGCTGAAGAAGATCAGCGCCAGCAGCGACCCCAAGGCAAACAAGCCTGCTTCGGTGTGCCGGTCCTGCGACTCCAGGCGTAGCGCCACGATCGACGAGACCGCGAAATACAGGATGTTGACGAGCAGATTCCAGAACAACACCCCGCTGAGCAGCCGGTCCGGATCGTCCAAGAGTGCGGCGGTGATGCGCTGGGCCGCGTTGCCTTCGCGCATCGCCCGGCGGTCGCGCTGCCGCAGATAGAACAGCGCCGCTTCGCTACATGAGAAGAAGGCGGAGCAGAGCATCAGGACCATCATGGCCACAAGCCATGGGCTGAACTCCAGTATTAACTGCAGGGCGACGTTCATGGTCGAAGCGCACCGGCTCGGGCGCTATCGGTCTTCTCCGGTTGTTCGTCCGGTTGCCACGTCGAACTCGAAGATCGCGGGGATCAGCATGGCCGCGGTCGCAAACCCGTAGGTGACGATTGTGACGAGAAACACCGCCAGCGGAGCTCGCAAGATGAAGCTGGTGATCACGTAGAACGTCGCAAAGGGCGCCGCAAACGAGGCCAGCGCGATCGCCGGCGACGGATTCCGCGCGCCAAGCAGTACGTACAATCCGATTCCACCGCCGACCATGAATGCCAGAAACGGCTGCAGTTGCACATGAAAGGCACCGCTAAAGGCGATGATCATCCGCATGCAAGTGGCGATACCAATAAACAAAAACAGGACTGTGCCCAGCGACACGCTCACCGCGGTACGTGAATTGGCGTACGTCATGCCGACGTGAATCCCCAGCACGGCCACGAACAGGTCCATCACGGCCAGCCCCGCCACCAGGTAACTGAGATTCTCTCCGGTAATCGCTCCCGCGCCGTACATGTACGCGCACAGCAACATCGGCAGCACGACCATCTCCTTGGTATTGTAGAGCACGCCTCCCAACTTTCCGAAGATGAACTCCTTGGGCGTCAGGTCCGTGACCAGCAGCAAATCGAGCGTGCGACCATCCCGCTCGTTGGTCAGCGACGTGACGGCCAGGGCGTTGATCAACAGCAGGCTTACTACGAAAAGCGGCACCAGCGGCCTGGCCAAGGGTGGGATCACCTCGCGCGCGCCGACATCCAGTTCGCCGGAGATCACCATCCCGTGCAGCAGCAAAGCGGCGGCCGCGAACAGAACCAGGTATGCGACGCGGACCAGCAGTACCTTTCGGCCGTAGGCCCAGGTTCGCAGCTCGCGCCACAGGATCGCGCTATCCCATACGTGGCGAACCTTGCCCGGAGCTTGGTGAACCGAACGCTGCTCGCCACCGGATGCCGCCTGCTCGGGCCGGCGGAAGACGCTCTCGACGCTTTCGACCTCGGACCCACCGGAGCGGCGCTCACGCGAGGGATTCCACACTCGCACGCGGGCGATCGCCACCGCATTGAGCAGCACCGCGGCGCCCAGCGCAAAGGCGACAAACAGGATCGTCGACTCACCCAACGCGGCAAACCAGTTGTCCTCGAACACCGCCGGCTGTGAAGCGGCGAGAATCGCCTGCCAGGGGCTGAATGCCGTGGCCCAGCGCTGCGCGGCTATGCCGCCCAGCGCGTCTCCCAGCACTCCGGCCGCCACGGCTTCCCAGGCCGCCAGCCAGGCCACCAGCGCCAACAGCGTCAGTGACAGCGTCTGAAAGGTCTTGTCGCGCCACAGCGCGATGGTCGACCCGAGGCTGCCGGCCGCCAGTGCGCTGGCGAGCGTGACCGCGAAGGCTCGTCCCACCTGCCCGTAGGAGATGCCTCCCAGCAGCGTGAACAGCATGAAGCAGGGTACGGCCGCGACGAGCATCACCAGAACGCCCAACAGGCTGGCCAGCAGCTTGCCCAACACCAACTCGCTGTTGTTGAGGTTGGTCATCAACAGCAGGATCAGCGTCCGGCGATCCTTTTCCCGGGAGACGGCACTGGCGGTCAGCAGCGCGGCGAATAGCGTCGCCAGCGCGAGCTGTAGCGGCGCGAGAATCTGAAACAGCAGAATGCCGAACCGCGCGAAGTCGCCGACGTTCCGCACCTGCTGGTTGCCGGCCACGATCAGCCAGGCGGTCCACATCAACACCCACAGGGCCGTCACGTAGGCAGCGCGTGAGCCGAACAGCCAATAGCGCCGAGGTACGGTGACCGCCTCGCGGGTAAAGACCGGCCCAACCAGCAAAATCGTTTCTCCCTGGGCAGTGGGGGAAACGGCGTCAACAGATCATTCGAGCCCGGCCGGCTCGGCGTCGACTTACCGCCGAGCCCCGCACGGTCCGAATCGTTGCGGAAAGATGATCTCGTGCGTCCAGCGCTCCCCCGCCATCGGCGCACATTGCCGCAGGCCGGCCAGCGCCAGCACGGCGAAGTGGCCATTATAGCCTCCGCCGGCCGGATTGGGGAGGAGCGGGCCCCGACCGCCACCACTCCGCCGTAATTGGCAAGAGAAGACGGCCACAACCGATCAACCCGCGCAACGACCTCTCGGGCTGGCGGCCACGCACAGATGCGCTCGTTGCGCGCACCACCGGGCAACAGGCCACCGGAGGTGGACCACGCGGATAGGCACCTTGCCGGCGACGGTGGCGCACCCTCGGCGCCGGCTCGGAGCCCATTGCCGCAGATTAAGAGATTTTTTTAATCAGCCTTTCACGATCAGCCGTCGCTGTCGCTCGCCTCGTCGCTGGGCTGCGAATCGGTGTTTCCCGCACGGGCATCCGCACGGGCCCGCCGCGCACGCCGAGCTTCTTCCTGCAGAGCGTTGACCTGCTCCAATTGCTCGGGCGTGAGCACGCTCTCGATTTCCTTATCGCACTGGGCGTTCACCTCCTGGAGCTGCTTTTCCAAGGCCTCGATCCGCTCGCGATACTTCCCCTGGATGGAGTAGATCTCCTCGCGCTGCTGCTCCGTGATGACCTGGCGGTAGAATGCCGGCAGGCGGCCGCGGGAAGCACGGCGCTGGCGCTCGGGGCGCTCTTGCGACTCCTGTTGTGCAGTGGGTTGGGCCGCTTCATCCTGAGCGGCGCCGCGGTCGGGCAGGAATGTCAGCAGCAGCCCCAGCAAGGGGACGGTCGCCACCACCAACGTGCGGTTCCAGCGAGTGCACTTCATTTCGCAATCTCCTATCGATCGAGGTGAGAAAAGAGCGGCCCGGTCGCGGCCGTGCGGAGCGCGGAACCGGCCCCGACGGTGGCCATGGTACCCGGCCGTTAGGAGGGATGAAAGCAATTCTCCGTCCTTTTCAGGGACTCGCCCCGCCCGCCGCGGAGAAGCGCTTTCCGCGGACTCGCCGGCAGAACCGTTGCGAGCCGACCGGATAGCGTGCCTTGGCGGTCGATTTGCCACAAAAAGCTGGACAGGCCAACCGGTTACGCCCACGCGGCGGCATGATATAGTTAAGGGTTTGCGGCTGGGGCAATGCGTGCCTTGCCCGCAGACTTGTCCTGGCTTTCTCGTAAATTCCGCAGTTCCCTCTCCTGTCGAGGTGACAAATGTCTGTCCCGCCACGGTTCAGCGCCCGGCTTCGGGCATGGTCGATATCGCTCATCTTCGTGATTTCCGTGCTGGCCGCCGCATCGTCGGCCCAGGCCCAGCTCGATCTGAACAACCTGATCGGGTACGCCGTTCCGACCATCGACGAGCAGCGCTACAGCGACGTCCAAAGCGCCATCACCCGGTTCCAGAACGGCGACGTTCGCAGCGCCCGGGAGTTGCTCGCGACCGCCCAAGAGAAGAACCCCGAGCTGCCACCGCCGGACATCATCCTGGCGCGGATGTACTTCGCCGCCAACCAGGACGAACGCGGCCGTGCGACGCTGGAAACGGCCGTCAGTAACGTCCCCAACGACCCGGAGGCCTATATCATCCTGGCCGACCTGGCGCGGGAAACGCAGATCACCGCCGCCGATCTGCTTTACTCGAAGGCTGCGCCGCTGGCCGAGAGCCTAGAAGGCAACGCGAAGCGGAAGCGCAACCTCGTGATGCGGGCCAACGCGGGTATCGCCGCGATCGCCGAGCGACGCGAGGACTGGGCCCGCGCCGCGGAACATCTGCAGCGATGGCTGCAGGAAGAGCCGGACAATGCCCAAATCTACCGCCGCCTGGGCCGGGCGAAATTTATACGCGAGGCCTACGAGGAGGCTTACCAGGATTTCGTGAAGGCCCGTGAGCTGGACGCCTCGCAGCCGAATGCGGATGTCACCATGGGTCGCCTGTACAGCCAACAAGACAACGCGGCGCGTGCGAAACAGTTTATGGACCGCGCGCTTCAACAGGACGGCAACAATGCCACGACGCTGTTGTCGTACGCCCAGTGGCTGATGGAAAACAACCAGCTCGATGAGGCGGCGACAATGCTGGAACGTGCGCGCCAGGCCGATCCCGAAGCGGCCGAAACGCTGCTGTTCAGCGGCATCGTAGCCCGGCTCCGCAACAATACGGATGCCGCCGTAGACTTCCTCGAACGGGCCCACCTGAAGGACCCCACCGACTTCAACGTGATCAATCAATTGGCCCTGGCGCTGATCACTCTGGAGGACGCGGGCCAGCGCACGCGGGCGAATCAGTACGCCCAAATGAATATGCGCAACAATCCGCAAAACACCGAAGCGGCCGTGACGCTGGCCTGGGTTTACTACCAGATGAATCGGAGGCCGCAGGCTCAGCAAGTGCTGCAGGCCGCCCTGCAAGGCGGTGGGCTGAACGCCGATAGCAGCTACTTCGTGGCCAAGATCCTCAACGACCTGGGTCGCCGCGAGGAGGCCGCGCAACTGCTCGAGTCGGCGCTGGCCACCAAGGCGGTGTTCGTCAATCGCAGTCAGGCCCAAACCCTGGCCGACTCGATCAAGCAGCAAGCCGGCACCGGCAGCTAACGGCCCGATATCTCCCTCTAAGAGCCCGAGACTCTCCCTCTCCCTCTGGGAGAGGGCCGGGGAGAGGGCTTTGCAAAACGAGCTCGGTAACTTCTTATTCTCGGCTTCGTCGCTCGTTCACAAGGGCCGAAGAAGAGCACTGCTGGACAAGCCAGCAGTGGCACCCGAGACTCTCCCTCTGGGAGAGGGCCGGGGAGAGGTTTTCGATCGCTGCGTCACCCGCACGCGCGCAAAAAAAGGTCATGGCAAGTCGATCCGTCGTCTTGCCATGACCTTTATCCTGAAGCGAGACATCGCCGAGTCTCGCCCTCCCGGTATCACTCATTAACCCACATCGGACACTGGGCGGCTTCGCCTGAAGCCGAATCTGACGCAACTGCGTAGCAATCCGACTTGACGAGTGGCACAAACTCTACCGGTTGCAAATGAGAAAAACCGGACAGGCCGCAGTCGGGCCCGTCCGGTTTGGCGAAGCGGTGTTTTTCGCCGTTTAAGTTTACTTCGTCAGGCCGGCGGGGATCAGCCGGAAGGGCCGGTCCGCCTTCTTCAACATGCCAGCCGAACGGCCCTGTTCGGGGCTCGGCGGCATGGGCGGTACTTCGGCGGGCGTCGGCATCATCATGCTGCCGTCCTCGATGATCACCGTGCCGTCGCCGCTGACACCGCCACCGCAAGTGTCGCACCCGCCGCGTCCGCCGCACGCGTCGCAGCAATCGCCGTGGCGGCCGAAACTGAACAGCTTCTTGAGCAGGTGGCCGTTACCGATGCCGTGACCGCAGCCGCAGCCCTTGCTGCCGAACAATCCGTGACCGCCTGCGTCGCAACCGCATCCTTTATTGCCGAACAGGCCGTGGCCCTTGCGGCCCAGCCAGCAGTGTCCGTGGCCCTGTTCGCCGCAGAATCCGTCCCAGACGGAGTCGCAGCAACCGGCATGCGCACCGCCGCCATGGGCGCCGTAGGTGGCTGCGTCGGCGTTGCCGTAGACAAGGCCTTCATACTCGTGGGCCCCGCCGCTGGTCGCGTAGGCCGAACCGGACCGGGTGCTGTTGTTGTTGCCGAACAGGCTCGGCCAGTTGGCCGCGCCCGCTTCGCCGACCAGGCAGGCCACCGCCACGATCGCGGTCGATACCATCCATTTCATTGTTAAGTCTCCTGGCGTGAGGGGAGTCCGTGTCTGACCCAAAGCGGTCAGCATGCAAGGTAAGGGTGGGAGTGGAAAGCTTCTTCCACGTGGCCCGCGCACCGGGTCACCGCGGCGAATGGTAGGCTGTGCGTCTTGAGAAACATGGCTCCCGTTTGCTCGTAGAGCAAACGCAACCGTTGCATTTTTTCAAGATCGCGCAGTTCGCCTGAGCGGATCAGGCTTCGCCGGCGGCTTCTATCCTATTGAGGTATCGGCGTTTAACTCGGACAATTGCGAATCGAAATTGCCGTTTCGGAAAAGCAACACGACTAGCCAATCCTCGACGCGTGTAATGATGCTGCCTGTCGTTGCTGATTTGGGGGAACCGTCGATCGAGCCGCTTCGCGCGGTGGCAACACTTGTGCTGGCAGCGGCCGTGCTCTGGCAAGTAGTGCGGGGCATCCGCCGAGTGCGGGGAACGACGCTAGTGGCGCCCTTGTGGTGGTGCGTGTTTGCCGTGCTCTGCGTCGTCGCGGCGCGGCTGGCCGGAGAATGGTTCCCGCAGACGACCGCCGAGCAATGGATCGAGCCGCTGCGTTATGCGGCGGCGGCCAGTTCGCTGTGCCCCATGATGGCGGTGCTGGGCGCCAAGCGTCCACAGGACCGCGGCTGGCAACTGATCGTGTTGAGTTTGTGGATTATCCTGCTTCTGCCGGCGGGGCAGTGGCTGCTGTTTCGCCCCGGGGACCGTCTGTTGATCAACCAGGCGTGGGGCTGGTTTCTGGCCGTGCTGCTGGTGTTCGGCTTGCTGAATTACCTGCCGACGCGTCATTGGGGGGCCTCGCTGCTGGCGGCGTCCGGACAACTCGCGCTGCTGGCGCCCTACCTGCCCCTGGTACCGGTTCATTTCGGAGCACATGCCGAGTCGATCGCGTTGGGGCTGACGTTGGTTGCCGTCTTCTGGGTGAAGTGGCGGTCAAAAACGTGCGGCCATGCGCAGCGAGACGTCGACCGCGCTTGGCTGGAGTTCCGCGACCTGTTCGGGGCCGTCTGGGCGCTGCGGGTTGCGCAGCGGATGAACGCGTCGGCCGAGATGTATGGCTGGAACGTGCAGCTTACGTGGCAAGGCTTCGCCGCCACCGAGGGCGAAGAACCATCCGAGGCGACGTTGCGCGAATTGCGACGTGGGCTGCGATCGCTGTTGTGGCGATTCATCCCGCCGGAGTGGGTCGACCGCTGGCTGTCCGCAGCCGACCCCGAGAAGGAGAATCGTACAGGAACCTGATCGCCCCTAGATTCGAAGCACGCAGGCGCACGGCGACCTGCGATCACGGTGCTAGTCCCACCTCCGGTGGACCTTGTGCCGCAATGTCAGTGCACGTCGGCCTGTTGCGGTACGGCAGCCGGATAGTCGTGGCCCGATCGGGCGGCCAGCGCAATCACGACAAGGCTGGCGCCCATCAGCACCGCCGCCAGCCACAGCGGCCAGGCCACCTTCACGTGAAAGAGCGTCACGCCGACGATCGGCCCCAGGATTCGTGCGAGCGAACTGGCCCCCTGCGTCACGCCCATGATGCTGCCCTGCTTGGCGGGGTCGCTACGGCGCGAGATCAGCGAATTGAGCGAAGGCGTCATGAACGCGAAGCCGCTCACCACGATGCTCAGCGCCGCCAGCAGCCATCCGGTCGTGGGCGCCCAGGCCAACATCGCAAAGCCGACAACCTCCAGTACCGCGCCGCCACAGGCCATGTAAACTTCGGCGACCCGCCCGGCGATTCGCCGCACGATCCCGCCCTGGACCAGCGTCAGCACGAAACCCACAAAGGCGAAAACCAGGCACACTTGGCGGAAGGTAAAATCAAACGGCCCCAGTGGATCCTTAATCAGTAGCGACAGTGTTGACTCGAAATTTGCGAACGACAGCACCGTCACGAACGAAGCGAACAGCAGCAGGCCGATGCTCGGCGTGCGGAGCGCGTCGGCCATCGCGGAAAAGCTGAAGATGCGCCGATCGGAAGTGACCCGGCTGACGGTGAGCGACTCCGGCAGCTTGAAATAGGCCAGCAACAGCGCCACTGCCGACAGCGCGGCCGCCGCATAGCCAGGCCCGGGACCGGGGTCGCCCTCGCCGCTGGGTAGCGCCAGATAACCGAACAGCGGCCCGAACGTGAAACCCAACCCGAATGCGGCTCCCACCAGCGCCATGCCGCGAGCGCGGTTCTCCTTCGACGTCGAATCGGCGATGTAAGCGTGGGCGGTCGAGATCGTCGCGCCTGCCACGCCGGCTCCGATACGCGCGACAAATAGCCAGGTGAGGCTCGACCATTGCGTCGCCAGGCCGAAGATGGTGTAGAACACCACGGAGCCGCCCAGCCCGATCATCAGCACGGGCCGGCGGCCGATACGGTCCGAAATCCGCCCCCACACCGGCGCGAAGAAAAACTGCATCGCCGAAAAGCTGGCCATCAGCAGGCCGATCAACGGCCCGATCGAAATGACCGGGTTATCGGCGAACTGCTTGGCATAAATCGGAAGCAGCGGCAGCACCATGCCAAAGCCCAACAGGTCGATGAAGACTGTCAGGAAGATGACTAGCAGTGAGCCGCGGCGCGAGGTTTCGGACATGGGGAGGGTTTCGAAGGAGTGACTGGCGGCAACCGCACTACGCCTCGATCGCCGATGATGTCAATCACCATCCCGACCTACGCACGGTCTTGAAAACAACTTGGGCTGCGCGATCGGCCCTGAAGGAGGACTTCTCCAGCGCGGCCCGATAGGCAATCGCCTCTCTGCGGGCGATTGTACCATGTCGGGGACCGGCCGTTGCAGGGGGCCGCTTCGGCCGCTGGCACGCGCCGCCGCATCGCCGTATCATGAACGCCATGGCACCCACGGGGGAACTCGAACGACAGCGGCTCGCCGGATTGGACCGCCCGGCCCTTGCGCGTTACCAGTTGCAGCGGCTCAATGAGCTGCTCGAGACGATCCTGCCGCACAACGGGTTCTATCAACACAAACTGGGACGCCGCCGGCGGCTAGAGAGCCTACGCGACTTGGCCGATCTGCCGCTGACCACCAAGGACGAACTGGCCGAAGTCAACTCCGCCACCGGTTTACCGGCGAATCTCACTTTCCCGCCGGAGCGATACGTCCGCTTTCACCAAACTTCCGGCACGCGAGGTCGGCCGATGGCCGTGCTGGACACGGCCGACGATTGGCAGTGGTGGATCGACACCTGGCAATACGTGCTCGACGCGGCTGGCGTGGCGGCAAGCGATCGGGTGATGATGGCCTTTTCCTTCGGGCCGTTTATCGGCTTTTGGAGTGCTTACGACGCGGTCGCCGCCCGTGGCGGCCTGGTTATTCCCGGCGGCGGAATGAGCACGCTGGCGCGACTGGAACTGATGCGAACCTGCCATGCCACCGCGGTCTTTTGCACGCCGACCTACGCCCTGCGGATGGCCGAGGTCGCGGCCGAGCACGGCATCAATCTGGCATCCAGCAAGGTGCGCGTGCTGGTGGTGGCGGGCGAGCCGGGCGGATCGGCTCCGGCGATACGGCAGCGTATCGAAGCGGCCTGGGGGGCGCGGCTGATCGACCACAGCGGTGCCACGGAAGTCGGGCCCTGGGGATTCGCCGATACGACGGGCCAAGGTTTGCACATCATTGAAAGCGAGTTTCTCGCCGAGTTCATCTCGGTCGAAAGCGGCCGGCTGGCCATCGACGGCGAGCTTTCGCACCTGATCCTCACGACGCTCGGCCGCGCCGGCTGCCCGGTCATTCGCTATCGCACGGGCGATCTGGTGCGGCCGCGCTGGGCGCGCGAAGGCGATTGCCGCTTCGTCTACCTGGAGGGCGGTGTGCTGGGCCGCGCCGATGATATGCTGGTCGTCCGCGGGGTGAACATCTTTCCCAGTTCGATCGATCAGATCCTACACAGCTTTCCGGAAGTCGTCGAATACCGCATGACGGCGAGGAAGCGAGGCGCCATGGATGAGCTGGTCGTCGAAGTGGAAGACCGGCTGGGACAGCCGCAGCGGATCGTCGAGGCACTGGAGCTTCGACTGGGACTGCGCGTCGAGGTGAGTGTCGTGCCGCCCGGTTCGCTGCCCCGCTACGAAGGAAAGAGCAAACGCTTTGTGGACGAGCGCCGATGAGCGAACACCCGCTGGACGTGGCGGCCTGTCGTCGTGAGTTTCCCGCGCTCTCGCGGCCGGTGAACGGACAGACGGCGGTCTACTTCGACGGACCGGCCGGCAGCCAGGTGCCGCGTCGGGTGGCCGACGCCGTGGCCGATTACTTGATCAACGCCAACGCCAACTGCGGCGGACGGTACGACACCAGCCGCGAGTCCGACGCAATGCTCGCCCGGGCTCGTGCGGCGCTGGCCGACTTTGTCGGCACGGACGATCCGGAAACCGTCGTGTTCGGACCGAACATGACCAGCTTGACGTTCGCCTTCAGCCGCGCGATGGCGCGCACGTGGAAGGCGGGCGACGAGATCATCGTCACACGGCTCGACCACGACGGCAACGTGACACCCTGGGTGCTGGCCGCCCGCGACGCCGGCGCGAAGGTGCTGCACGTCGACTTGCGACCCGATGATGTCACACTCGACATGGACGACCTGCGCGGCAAGCTCTCGGAGCGCACCCGACTGGTCGCCGTGGGCTGTGCGTCCAATGCGGTGGGCACGATCAACCCGGTGGCAGAGATCACGCGTCTGGCACATGAGGCCGGGGCGGAAGTCTATTTGGACGCCGTCCACTTCGCGCCACACTCGCTGGTGGACGTGGCGGCCTGGGGCTGCGACTTTGCCGTCTGCTCGGCGTACAAGTTCTTCGGGCCGCACCTGGGCGTGCTGTGGGGACGCCGCGAGCGATTGACCGAACTGGAGAGCTACAAGCTCCGCGTGGTGTCGCCCAAGCTGCCCGGCAAGTGGATGACCGGCACGCAGAATCACGAGGGCATCGCCGGCACGCTCGCCGCCGTGCAGTACCTGGCCGACCTGGGGCGGCACGTCGCTCCGGAAGTCACCAGCCGCCGCGAAGCCCTGCGGGCGGCCTACCGAGCGATCGGCGAGTACGAGATGTACCTGGCCAAGTACCTGCTGGAGCAAATCCGGCCACTGGCCAAGGTGCGCGTGCTGGGCATTTGCGACACCCAGCGGCTGGGCGAGCGCGTGCCGACGTTCTCGATCCTGCACGAGCGGCTCGCGCCGGCGGACCTGGCCGAGCACTTGGGCCAGCGCGGCATCTTCGCCTACCATGGCAACTTCTACGCCCTGGCCCTGAGCGAACGCCTGGGACTGGAGCCCGGCGGCATGCTGCGGATTGGCCTTCTGCACTACAACAC
Source organism: Pirellulales bacterium (assembly GCA_040880125.1). GTDB lineage: Bacteria > Planctomycetota > Planctomycetia > Pirellulales > JBBDJB01 > JBBDJB01. Next base: position 25,943 of record JBBDJB010000044.1, read on the forward strand.
GATCGAAGAAATCGACCGGCTGACTGCCGCGCTGAACGAACTCGAATAGCCCGCCAACCGAGTATCTCGCCCGATGACGCTGCAACCGAAGAAGCTTGAGCGAACCGCCGACCGCGGCCTGCGGATCACCTGGAGCGACGGCCAGATTCGGCAGTATTCGGCCCACGAGCTGCGCGATGCCTGCCCTTGCGCGACTTGCCGCGAAAAGCGAAACGCCCCTCCTCCGCCTACCAGCGCACTGCCGGTGCTGTCAGCCGCCGAAGCGCAGCCGGTGGAGATCGTCGGCATGAAGCCCGTCGGCAATTACGCCTACTCGATCGACTTCAGCGACGGCCACAACACGGGCATCTTTACGTTCGCGTTCTTGCGCGAGTTGGGGAGTGAAGTATCCGGCTCGTAACCGCGTGAGCGGCCAAAGCGACTAGGCGTAAACCTTGCCGATCGACTCTCGGGCAACGGCAAGGCACTGCTCGATATCGGCGATCGGGTTGTCCGGATTGGACTCGTACTCGATCGACATCGAGCCGTCCTTCGGGAACTCGATCTCCTTCAGGGCGGTGAACAGGCCGTCGACGTTCAGGTGCCCGCGGCCGATCACCACGTCGTGCGTCCGGGCTTGCTGCTCGGCCACGTCCTTGATGTGCAGGGCGTAGACGCGACCACCCAGCTCGCGGACCCACTTCACCGGATCCTCCGAACTGCGGAGCACGTGACCGGTATCGACGCACGCGCCGATCCGCTCGTCGCGATTGCGGAAGGCCGCCGTCATGTCCGGCAGCTTGTCGTACAGCGCACCGGGGCCGTGGTTGTGAATGCAGACGCGAATGTCGTACTCGTCGACCAAACGCTCCAGGCTGTCGAACGAATCAGGCCGCGGATTCGCCGTGATGTTGCGAAAGCCGACCTTCTTGGCGAACTCGAACACCCGGCGGTTGCGCTCGTGGTCGCTGGTGAAATCGTTGACGCCGTGGGCGGTGATTTTGATACCGGCGTCGGCCAGCGTCTTTTTCATCGCGGAGATTTGTTCGTCGCTCGCATCGAGCGGGAAGTGCGCGCCGTAGAACTCGACGCACTTTAGCTTGAGCCCTTGGATCTGCCGGATGGCGGTGGCGACGTCGAAGTTACGCAGCGAGTAGCTTTGCATGCCCATCGGCAGGCCCGCGTACGGATCATCCGCAGGCGCGTCTTGCGTGGCGAAGCCCGGCGAGACAAGCATCGCACCGGCGGTGGCAGTCGCGGAGACGGCCAGGAAGTGTCGTCGAGAAAAAGTGTGGCTCATGTCGGACCGCTCCGGAAGGTTTGCAGATGGGGCAAGACCGGAGGACGACTGGGTGCCTCCGGTGGTCCGCCATTATGCCCAGCCGGCCAGCCAGGCACAACGATTTCGCTCGGGCATTGTAGCGATCGTGTAGCTGAGCTGGGCGTTCCAGTTGGATCAACGCGACGCATCAGTTCGGCTGAATTCTCACGGATTCAGCTACACGATTGCCGGCGATCAGTTCTGCGGAGCGTTCAGGCCCGGGATGCTATCCAGCGAGTTGAGCTGGTCGAGCGGACTGGTCGGAGTGGCCGTGCTGTTTTGCTGTGCATCGGCCGGCTGTTTCGGCTGAATGACGTCGTCCTTGGTGAGGTGGATCTTGCGATACACCTCGTCGGAGATGACGTAGTACCAGTCGCCGAACCGCTCATTGAGCTTCGTCACCCGCTCGCGGCCCTGGGTGATCTTCTCCTGATACTCGTCCAGCTTTCGCTGATTCTCCTGCTCGATTGCCTTCCGCTCGGCGATGGCCCTTTCCATTTCGCTTTGGCTGTCACCGGCCGCCGTCGCTTGTGTGGCGGGCTCGGCAGGTGCATTCGCGGCGGCCGGGTCGTCGGCTGGAGTCTCTTCGGCGGGACTGTCGAGGGCATTGTCTTGTGCTGCGTCGGCTTGCACTTCCGCTGCCGCATCCGTGGTGGCCGTATCGGACGGCGGCTGTTCGGCGTCCTGCCGGTAGGAAGCCAGATGCACAGGAATCCGCGATGTCGCGGCGGCGCCATCGGTCTCGCCGGGAGTGTCCGTCCCGGGCTGGTCGGCCGGGGAGTTTGCTTCGGCAGGGTCGGTCGGAGCAGGCTGCGTCTCGCCCGGTGTTTCGGCCGACCCGGCGCTATCGGATGGCTCCTGCCCGCTTTGCGGCGTGGGCGGCTCGCCGGCCGGTTGCGAATCCCTCGCGCCCGACTGGGAGCCCGGCATCTCCGGCAGGTCTTCCATCTGGGGCTTTTCAATCGCGTCCTCGTTGAAGCGGGCAGTCACGAACAGGTAGCGATTCAAGCCCGTCCCCTGCGGCTCGTCACCATCGGCCGCCGTCCCGGGCATCGGGGCTTCCGCTTCCGATTCCGCATCAACTCCGGCGATCTCACCAAACCGCAGCACGTACTCGACGCCGTCGCTCATCTGGCAGAGCACCTCGCCCTCGCGGGAATAGATTTCGTAGCCGTCGGCGCCGCCGCCCACCAGGAAGAAGCCGCGCCGGAACAGGCTCTCCAGGGCCGCCTGGTTGTTGGCAAAGTCGGTGTCCGCCTGCAGGTTCTGGCTCAAGCCCTCCGGCTTGCGCTCGACGTTCACGATCTTCAAGTCGTCCAGCGCCGTCTTCAGCGCGTTAAGCTTGGTCGAGTTAGGCTCTTCGTTCTCGCCCAGGGCGACCTCCTGGTACTCGCCGGCCTCCTGATCAAAAGTCTTGATCGAATTGATGTTCCACTTGGACTCGTCGTCATCGTAGGCGACGTCGATGATGCTGCGCGGGTCCGGCACCACGGTCAGCTCGCCGCGGAGCGTGGCCGCGATCTCAGCGCTGTAGTCCTTGAGCGTCACCCGGCGGATGTCGAATGCGTTGAGCTGTAGCAGATCCTCTTCAATCCAATCCTCGAACTTCGTGGTCAGCTTGCTGGGATCGAGCTCGACGATGTAGATCGGGTCCTCGTTGGCGATCCGCACGTACCGCTGATCCGGCTCGTCCTTGACCTCCTTGCCGATGATCAAGTTCACCAGCGGTTCGCCCTGGGCGTCTTCCATCCGCACTCGCACGCCCACGCCCACGGCGCCGGCGGAAAGCTTGGCCGGGTCGGGATCGACCACGCCGTAGGTCACCTGATCGGCCGGGCTGGTGCTGGCGACGCCCAGCACGTTGAGATTCATCACGCTGGCAGCCGCCTGGCCCATCTGCTCCTCGGCGTCGGCCGGGTAGTTCTGGTGCGAGGGAATCGACCACACGCCGTCGACCTCCGCCACTTCAAACTGGCTCAGGTCCGACGTCGATTCGTTGAAACGCACGATCTCCAGACGCTTCGAGGAGAGCGGGTCCTCGACTTCGTTGAGTATTTCGCGGTCGGCAACGTTAAACTCGCCCAGCTCCGGGCGGGGCCGCAACAAGAGGGCGATCACCAATACGGCAACTGCCGCTCCCAAAAACGTGAGCGTCTTTGCAAGTTCATTCATGCGTCGATGTCCCTCGGGTCGAAGCGATGCGTCGACTGGATGACGTGGTTCTCGTAAGTTTCTCGTGATCGATTTGGTGGGTGCTACCGCAGGCGCGACTTGGAGACGCCCTCTCGCTCCATGTTGCGGCGATGAAAGAAGACGAACCCGGCCAACAACAGCGGCGGTAGCGGCGGAATCAGCACCGCGAACAGCTTGTAGCGATTCTGCACGCGGCTGATCTCCCCCGACAGGGTGCGCTCGATCTGATCGACGGCCCGGTCGCGCTCCTGGCGAAGCTGGGCTAACCGCACTTCGAGCTTGCGCTGACCGTCGCTGCGGGCGACTTCCACCTGGATCATTTTCGTGCGGGCGTCCAACCCCGTGTTCTTCTGGATTTGGTCGATCCGCTCATTGAATTTCTGCTGCTCTTCGGTCCGCGCCTGTTCGAAGTGGTTATTGAACTCCTCGCTCCGCTGAGCCGCCTCGCGGCGGGCCTGCTCCGTGCGGTCCTCGACCTGCGTCAGCGTGCGGTGCGCCCGCCGCCGCTTGCGAATCTCCACAAATCGCGGATCGTCCGCCAGCACGTCCAGGGCGTTTAGCACGAACGTGACGTTGTCGAACTGAAAGTTGATCTCGGCACCCTCGTCCTGCCCTCGAGAGCGAACGAAGAAGAAGGCCGAAGCCAGGCAATCAATATCAGAGACGAGCACTACGTCGATGCCCTGTCCACCCTGCGCGGTGCCTTCGGACTCACCCGCCGGTGTTTCCTCGGCGCCGCCGCCGACTTCTTCGGCGACTTCTGAAGCGGGGTTTTCCGCCGAATCAACTGCCGGATCAACTTCTGGGGCCTCTCCCTGAACGCGGGCCGCGAGAACGAACTGCTCTTCGGTGGGCGCCGCCATGGCGAAGGGATTCACGCCCATGCGGCTGTTCTGCATGATGTCCGCAAAGCGGGTGGTGCCGGTGTTATCCCCGGTGCGAGCCAGTTCGATAAACTCCAGGTTGCTGGCGTTCAGCCTGCGCCACGCGCCCGGCATGATGAACAGCACCTGCTGCAAGCCGGCGGTGATCGCCTGCTGCTGGTTGAACGGCTGTTCGCCGGATCCGTCGTCGATGAACACCCAGGCCTGATCGATGAACGCGCCGGCCCGCGGGTAAGGGTTGTAGTCCTGCCAGATGACCTGGTCGCCGACCATGTCCACGCCCAGCACGTCCCATAGCCGGGTGATATCGCCCTTGGGCTGCGGCGGCTGGCTGCCCATAAAGGGGTTCGTCTGTTGCGGCTGCTTGGGCTGCGCCGTACCGGGCACGTTCGGATAAAAATTCGGCATCGGGAAAGGGTCTTCGAAGATGGCCGTCGGCTGGCCCGACTCGACCGCCGCGATGAAGTTGTTCATCTCCTCCGGACCCAGCGAGGACGGCTGCACAGCCAGCAGGACGTCGAACTGATCGGTGATCGGGCTCGCGGGATCGACCTCGACCACCTCATACTGCTTGCGCAGTTCCTGGACCAGCAGCGATTCGTCCGTGTTGGACATCGCCTGAAAGTTGAAGCTGCTCAACAGCGGGACGTCCGTCTTTACCACGCCCAGCCGTTTCCGCTCCTGCTGCGCGACCGTGGTGATCGACCGCACCAGCTCGTACTCCACCGGGATGCCCTTATCGATAAAGGGCACGACTTCCTTCTCCAATCCACAGGTGAAAGCCACGCCCAGGAAAACCTCCTCCTGGGTCTGCGCACCGCGGACTTTCGTCAGCACGGTTTGCGGTTCGATGCCGTACTTCGCCTGAGCATCGGCCGCCGCTTCGCTGTGGTTCTCCAGGATGTGCTGCTGCACGAGAATCTTCTCACCGCCCAGTGAACTAAGCTCGCCGAGCGTCGAGATCAGATCGAGCTTCGTCTGGATGTACTCCGAGGGCACGTCGGCGCTGATGTAGGCTTCGATCTTGACCGGATACTCCGTATCCAGGTTCTGCACCAACTGCCGGGTGTCGGGCGACAGCGAACTGAGCCGCTCGGTGGTCACGTCGGCACGGATCAGATCGTGGTCTGCAAACAGCACGCTCACGCCCACGGCCACCAGCAGCAGCGCGATCGTGCGGGCGACATAGTGGCCGAGCATCGATTTTCCATCGCGTCCTCCGCGCCAATGGCGGCGACCGATCAGCACGACGCTCAGATAGAGCATCACCGCTGCGATCAGCACGAAATAACTGATGCTCGACAGACTGATCATGCCGCGCTCGAAGTCGTCGATCTGCCGGGCGACGCTCCACCGCGAAACGTATTGCGCGATGCTGGGCGGCAGGATCACTTCCGCGGCACCCGAGAACGCCAGGGGGGCATTGAACAGCGCCCCCAGCACAAAGCCCACGGTCAGGTTACTCGTTAAGAACGACGCCACCATGCCGACGGCCAGCATCGCCAGCCCGACGAACCAGTAGCCGAGATACGTGCCGAAGAACAGCCCCAGATCGGGGTTGCCCAGCCACTGCAGCACGGTGAAGTTCGCCACGGCGGAAAACAACAGCGATACGGTGAAGATGGCCACCGCGGCCAGGTACTTGCCCAGCACGACGTCCACGTCCGAGGCGGGAATCGTCAGCAGTAGTTCGTCGGTCCCCAGTCGGCGTTCCTCCGCCCAGATGCTCATCGTAATGGCGGGGATGAAGACCAGCATGATGTACGGCAAGTACTTGCTGAGCTGGTCGAGGTTCGCCAGGTTGCTGTTGAAGAAATCGTTCGGCCAGAAGGCGGCCAACGAGGTCAACAGCACGAAGACGCAGATAAAGACGTAACCGGTCGGACTGGCGAAGTAGCTGATGAAGTTCCGTTTGAAGATGGCACGCAGTACGTTCCAATTCATTGAGCCTACCCTATGTGTATTTGTCTTTATCTGCTCGTGGTGATACGCCGTGGCGGCCCTCAGCCGGCCGCGATCGCCCCGCGCGTCACGCCACGGCGGTGAACTTGTGGAAATGCTCGTCCAGTGTGCGGCCGTCCGCGGCCAACTCGGCGAAGGTGCCGTCGTAGACCAGTTCGCCCTCGTTGATGAACAGCACGCGATTGCACATCGCTTCAACCTCTTGAAGAATGTGCGTCGACAGCAGAATGGTCTTCGTCTGGCCCAGCTTGCGGATCGTCTCGCGAACCTCGCGGATCTGATTCGGGTCGAGTCCCGCGGTGGGCTCATCGAGGATCAGTACGTCCGGCTCGTGCAGCAGCACCTGCGCCATGCCAACGCGCTGACGGTACCCCTTGGACAGCTTGCTGATCGGTTTGCCGATGACCGCGCCCAACTGGCACAGGTCGATCACCGCCTCGATACGCTGGCGGCCATAGTCACCGGTCATGCCTCGGGCATCGGCGAAGAACGAAAGCAACTGGCGAGGCGTCATGTCCGGATACAAGGGGCCGTTTTCCGGGAGGTAGCCAAGGCGCTTCGCTCCGGCCAACCGATCGGACGCCATATCGTGCCCGGAGATGCGGGCCACGCCGGCCGACGGAGAGAGATAGCCGGTCAGCAACTTCATCGTGGTACTCTTGCCGGCGCCGTTGGGGCCAAGAAAAGCGACGACCTCGCCTTGATTCACGGTAAAGCTGACATCGCGCACGGCGGCAAAGTCGCCATAGAACTTCGAGAGGCCCACCGCTTCGATCATGGCGGGAGTTTGCAATTCGCTCATAGCCGAGTTACTCCGTCACGGAACTATTTCACTGCGGCACGGCACGAGGTCGGTCCGCCCTACGACGCCGCCCGCGGACCCCGTTGCTGTACCCAGACTTCAAAAGCCGGATGAACCAGGCGGGCCCTTGGCAACCTGAATTTCAGGTCCGGCCGGCGGGGGACTACCAGCGGGAACACGGGCCGAGACCCGTTCCACCACTTCACATCCGCTGGTCGAGGCGCCGTAAAGGTTAATCGCATCAGCCGTTGCGTGTCCAGACCTCCGACGTCCCTTGTGCTACGCAGCACCTGCGGCGATGGATCGACGCGAGTGGGATTTTTTCCCCAACTTCCGCTAGGTACGGTAGCTGGACTCGTGAGAGTTCAGCCGAATTCAGGGGCATCTGGATTCTTGCGAATTCCGCTACAGCTACAAGCCGCCCGTGGCAGGTGTGCCTATTGCGGGCCCTGCTCGCAGGGCACGTCCACCGGCTCCCAGAGGCCATCCTCCAGCCGTCGCGAACCGATCCGCCGCCGCCAATGCGTATCGTCGGTCTCGGGAAAGTCGATCCGCACATGCACGCCCCGGGTCTCCTCCCGGGCCAGGGCCCCGGCGATGATCGCCCGAGCCACCAGAAGCATGTTTTGCAGCTCCCAGCCCTCGGGCATGGTGAACTGCCTCGCCAGCACATACCGGCACCAGTGGTCGATCGTCTCGGCGGCTTCGCTCAGTTGCGAGCCCTCGCGGCGGACGCCGGCCGCTCGCCACGTGAGGCTCTTGAGCGAGTTGCGAATATCCGCCAGATCGAGCGGCTCTCCCCCGTCGACCACTGGCGGGTTCTCGATCCGCAGTGCGCGGTAGTCATCGTCCATCTCCAGCGCGGCCTGCGACGCCGCCTGCCCGACGCGGGTGCCGAAGACCAGCCCTTCCAGCAGGCTGTTGGACGCCAGGCGATTCGCCCCGTGCAAGCCGCTGGAGGTAACCTCGCCGGCGGCCAGCAGTCCCGGCAGCGACGTGCTGCCCACCAGATCGACGCGGACGCCACCCATCACGTAGTGCGCGCCCGGCCGCACCGGAATGCGATCGCGGGCGATGTCCAACCCGAACTCGGCGCATATCTTGGCGATGCCCGGAAAGCGCTGCCGAACGAATCCGGCCTCCAGGTGACTCAGATCAAGAAAGACGTTCGGATGCCGAGTCTTGTCCATCTGGGCGACGATCGATCGGCTGACGACGTCGCGGGGCGCTAGCTCCGCGCGGGGATCGTAGTCCGGCATGAAACGATGCCCGGTGCGGTCCACCAGGTGGCCGCCTTCGCCGCGGATTGCTTCGGTGATCAGGCTGCGGCTGCTGCCGGCGATGTACAGCACCGTTGGGTGGAACTGCACGAACTCCATGTCGATGACTTCGGCCCCGGCGCGCAGCGCGATGGCATAGCCGTCGCCGGTAGCGACGTCGGGGTTGGTCGTTTCCCGGTACACCTGCCCTGCCCCGCCCGTGCAGAGAATCGTCTGCTTCGCCCAGACCAACGTCTTGCCGTGGCGGTCGTTCCAGATGATCGCGCCGCGGCAGGCCCCTTCGTGCGTTAACAAATCGAGCGTGAAGGTGTCTTCCCAGATCATGGCCCCCGGCCGCTGCCGGGCGTGATCGATCATCGCCCGCATGACTTCTCGGCCGGTCGCGTCGCCCAATGCGTGGACCACGCGGTGATGGCTGTGGCCCCCCTCGCGGCCCAGCATCAGCTCTCCATTCTCCACGTCGAACTGCGTCCCCCAGGCGATCAGCTTGCGGATCTGCTCGGGGGCTTCGCGGACGACCATCTCTACAACCCGCGGGTCGCACAGCGAGCCACCCGCCTCGATCGTGTCGCGGATGTGGTCCTCAAAACGATCCTCCGGGTCGATCACTCCGGCGATGCCACCCTGGGCGTAGTTACTGTTGGATTGCTGAAGCTTGTCTTTGGTGATCACCAGCATCGACAGCCGGGGATCGACGTCGGCGGCCGCCCGCAGCCCGGCGATACCGCCGCCCAGGATCAGCACGTCGATAAAGTGATGCTGAATCCGCTTCGGATGAAAAGGAACCAGATAGCGGGGGATATTCGCGGACATGTAAACTTCACGCCTGGGAAGAGGACGTAAACGCGCAGCTCCGGCCAAGCACATGATGACACAGACAGTCTGGTCAATGCAGCTCGGTGCCACAGCCGTAGCTGAAATCGTGAGAATTCAGCCTGCGTTCGGATTCGGCTGAACTCTCACGAGTCCAGCGACCACTATGGTGGCACAGACATTCCTGTCTGTGCGCAACGCGGCTTTCCGCCGAACGCCTGGCTCAACGATCCCGCCATTATCCTCGGCGCGGGCGGAAAAGAAACCGCTGGACAGCGCTAGCGTCACTCCGACTGGGTGCGATCTCGCGAGATGCCCCGCAGATACGACCGCATCCGCTGCAGATATTGCGACGGGGCGTCGCTACGCCCGGTGTCGCTCACGTCGCGCATTTCGTCACTGGGGCCGCCACCTCGCCGCGTCACGCGATCTTGCCGCAACCCCAGGCTGCGGAGCGCTTCGTCCAACTCCTGGCGTGCCTCGGCGCCCTGGTCGCCCGGCGACCGGGCCGCGCCCTTGAGGCTCTCCCACCGCTCGACGAACTTGGCCAGATCGTCTTGCGACCAGCCCAACTCATCGAGCAACTCCTGGTCGACTTGCTGCCGATCGAGCTGATCCTTCAGCCGGGTAAGCGCTAGGTCGGTCGCCTCGCGCGCGTAGTCGAGATTCGCCTCGTCGCCGCCCGGTTCTCCACCCTGGCGAGAGTCGCGGGCTTCGAACTGGCCCGGCTGACCGCCGCCAGTGGGCGTGCCGGAGGCCGTCCCTTCGCCGCCCTGCCGGTCGGCATCCTGCGGCGGAGCATCGCCCGGCTGACCGGGCTGATCGCCTTGGCCGTTTTGGCCCTCGCCCGGCTGACGCCGCCCGGCTTGCTCGTCCCCGGGGCGTTGGCTGCTCCCCGCACCGCGCTGTCCTTCGCTCGGCTGGCCGGTCTGCCGGTCGGCGGCCGCATCTGCGCCCGGGCGATCTGAGTTCTCGCCGCTGCCCTGTTGCTCGGCCGCACCGGCGCCCTCGTCAGACGGTGTATTTTGACCGGCCGTGCCGGTGCCCTCGCGATTGGCCTGTTGGCCGCCCCCCTGTTGACCGTCACCGGAGCGGTCGCCGGAGTCCTGGCCCTGCGAGTCGGACTCGCTGCGATCGCGGGCAGCTTGCTGCGGGCCACCTTCGGCCGGCGGTTGCGTCGAATCGCCCGGCGGACGCTGCCGCGGGCTGAGCGGGTTTTGGGGATCGGCGCTGGGAGAGTCGTTCGCCCCCTGACCGCCGGCCGGTGACTCCTGGGTTTGCTGGTTCCGGCCCTGGGGATCTTGCGGACCGCCATCTGGTGACTGCGGCTCGCCCTGCGGCTGCTGGCCGTTACGTGTCGAGTCCCCCGTGCTGGCGCCCTGGCCCTCGCGCGGCTGCGGATCGGCACCGGGCTGCGACTGGCCGGGCTGCTCACGGGCAGGGTCGGCCGCGTCAGGCTGCGCGGCATCGCCGGCGGGCTCGCCCTGCGGTTGCCGATCGCCGGCCGCTTGATCGCGCTGCTCCGCCGATTGCGCGTCATTGTTCGCGCCGGGCTGTTGACGCTGACCGTCCGCTGCCGGCTGTTGTGCACCGGGCCTTTGCGCATCGGGACCTTGCGCATCCTGTCCAGGCGCACGCTGTTCGCGCTGCCCCTCACCGCCGGCGCCACGCGGTTGCTGCTGGCGTTCGCCTTGCCCGTCGTTCTGCGGCGAGTCGGCAGCGCCGCCCTCGCCCTGGCGGTCCTGTGGCTGTGCTTTGGGCTGTTGCTCAGGTGGCTGCTGCCCGTCGGGCCGCTGCTGGTCTTGTTGCGCCTGCTCCGCGCCGGGCTGCTGTTGACCTTCACCCGGCTGGTTCTCGCCCTGGCGGTCCTCCTGCATGCGGCGCAAGATCTTTTCGAACGCCGAGCCGTCGTCGCTGCCGTCGGAGGGCACGCCCTCGGAGGCCCCTTCACCCTCCCCCGGATTCGCCCCGGGTTGGCCCTGCTGCTGGCCCGGCTGGCTATCTTGCGGGCCACCTTCGCCTCCGCCCTGCTGCGGCTGGGCCTGACCGTCGGCCTCGCCCTGCTCACCGCCGGCGTTTCCGTCCTGCGACTGCTGCTCGCCCCCTTCTTGCTGCTCGCCTTCCTGCCGCGGGCCTTCTTGCTGCTGCTCGGGCTGCTGCTGGCCCTCTTGTTGTGGTTCGACTTGCTGCTGGCCTTCTTGCTGTTGCTGGTCCGGCTGCGCTTCCTGATCCTGGCGCTCCTGCCCAGGCTGTTGGTCCTGCTCTTGTTGCTCCTGTTGTTGCTCGTTCTCTTGCGGTGCGCGCGGCTCGACGATCCGCAAGCGCTTTTGACCGGTGCTCGCCTCATTGGCCTCCGGCTGTTTGTTGTCGCGAGCAACGCCCCAGTACGTCACCACGTCGTCGACCTTCAGTCCGAGCTTTGCGGTGTCGATTTGGTGCCGCACGTTGAACTGCCCCGGCCGAGGCTCCGGCAACAGCGACTCGTCGAGCACTTGCCGCCCGTCGACTTCCGCCAGCAGACCGACATGCGCCAGCGCGAAGTCCGGATCTATCGCCTGCAGCTCGATTTCGGCCGTGCTACCCAGCGGAACCTGGACCTCGTCTGGCTGCGGATTGAGCACCTCGATTTCCGGCGCCAAGTCGGGTGTCACGTCGATCCGATACAGCACCGGCTCGCGGTTGGTCTGCCCATCGCCGGTGCGGAGCCGCAACTGGTAGCTGTCGTACTGCGGGGTGCGGCCGTCGCTGGCCAGCCGCAGCATGAAGCTTCCTCGCGCGCGGCGCTCTTGGAGCTGCATCTTCACGTCGTTGCGGCCGTCGGCGCCCAAATCGATGTAGGCCGACTCGATCGGCAGGTTGGCCATCGCCTCGACGGTGATTCGCGTACCCTCCAGGGCCTTGATGTCGCCCTGATTTGCAGCGTCGCGGTCCGAAAAGCCGGTGTACGTGGGATAGTCGTAGTGGAGGTTGCGGACTTCGATCGTCAGAGCGGTCGTCACCCGCACCGAGTGCAGCGGCGAGAGCGCGTCGCCGGCCACGATGCGGTAGTTAAGCCGCTGCTGCAGGCCCGACTCGCTCTCCGGCAACTGGCACCGGTAGCGGTAGTCGCCCTGCGGAACGTGCATGGGAATCGCCCGATCGACGACTTGGCCGTCGGCCGTGGAGTAGACGACTTGCACGGCGTCGTCGTCGCGCAGTCCGCGGATCTCGGCCGAAACCGTGAGTTGCGTGCCGCGCGCGGCGGCCGTGTCGCCCGGCTCGATAGCCTCGATGGTCACCCGTGACGGCGCCGCCAGATCGGCCCAGGGCATCACCACCCGGCCGGCCGTCTGCCATGGATCCTTCGGCGAGGCAACCTTGTACAGCGCGCTAAGCACGACCACGGCCAGCAAGACGTAGCCAAGCCGTACCAAGCTGCTGCGATCGACCGAGCTGTCCAGCGACACTCCGGCCAGCCGCGTGGCGGCCTGTTCTTCGATCGCGTCGTATACCGGCTGGGGAACACTCTTGCGATCCCCGCGAAAGAGCACGAAGCTCAGCAGGCTGTTCTTCAGCGAAGGGCTGCCGCGTTCAATGGTAAATGCCGCATAGACGGGATTGATCCGGCGGATTACCAGCGGCACCACGTGTCGCACGAGATAGTAGCCGCTGCCGGCGAGCATCGCCAGAAACAGCACCAGCCGCCCGGCGAACCCCAGTCCGCCGGCCACCAGCCAGTGATCGACCAGCGCCGCGGCAAGCAAGAAGACCAGCAGGCCGCACACGAGCGTCCCCAGCGCGGCGAGCACGTCGACCGTCTTCACCTGGCTGCGGATCTTCCGGATCTGCTGATCGATGAACTTCTCGTACTCGATCAACTGGGCGTCCCGAGGATCGGGCGCCTCGCCGCGTTCCAGCACGTTGGTATTCGAGCCGCTGTTTCCCGTGGCCATAAAGCTCCTCGACTCGTCCCGCGGTCATTCCGGCCGATGCACATTGGCGAATGCTGCTGCGCTTGGCTATTCCATTATACGCGTTGGCCCGCCATTGCTCCCCGCGCGATCCACACCTGCGATGCCGACCGCGAGAGCCGCGGTAACCTTCGTGCGGCTAAAGGATTAGGCGCGGGGGCCGTTTGCGGCATCCCCCAGGCGACTGCGGGAGTTCCTGCAAACAGCGGGCCTTTTGGGCCCCGCTGATTGGTCTATGCACCTACAGCACGTCCCAGGCGAGCCAGTCGGCGTCCTCGCTGAGAGCGCCGTCGACGCTGCTGGAATTGGCGCTGCTGGAATTGGCGCCGCTGCCGACCAGCACCGCTTCGTCGTCCGCCTCGGACCAGATGCGATCGTCCGCCGCGGCACTCGAGCCGCCGCCGGTCGAACTGTCGCCGAGGACGTCGCTATCGAGCGTCGACCAGCCGCTCTCGCCGCCGATCAAGGCCGCTGCGGTGGGACCGCCGTTCGACTCGCCGCTGGACAAGCCCGCCGAAAGCAGGCCGGCCGCCGGTGCGGACATCAGGTTCAGACGAGTCGTAAAGCCCGTCCCATTGTTACGGGCGAAGAGCTGATCGACCGGATCGACGAATCGATCCTTGTTGTAGTCCCACGGGTCGTCGACGGTGGCGGGATTGCCAAACCCGTGGGTGTTGTTGCGGGCGCCGAGTTCGTCGGCCGGATCGACGTGGGCGAACTCTCCGCCGGAACCTTCGCCCGGCGCGGAGCCGAAGTAGAAGACATCGGCCGCATCCAAACCGACCGACTCCAGCACCGTGACGCGGAGCCAGGTCGTGTCGAAGACGATGCCGGCCGACGTGTCCCAAGTCATGATCACTCGATCGGACCCACCTACACCTTCGCCCGGCCGCACGGTGATGCTGTCCGGCGCCTGAGCCGCCGTCGGCGTGTCGCCATTGCGGCCCATGTCGTGGAACTCGAAGTCGGCGGCGTCGACCGTGCCTTCCGGATTGGCGATGTCGACCATGATGCCGTTGATGCCACGGGTGTAGCTGATGTAGTTGGCGTTCGTGGCGGTCTGGCCGGGCAGCAACGCCGACTTGGTCGGATCGATGGCCGTGTCATCGTCGTTGCCGAAGGTCGCATCGTCGAAGAACGAGTCGTTGTAGAAGACGTGCCGACCTTCGACGGTGGCGGCCGGCTCGTCCTCGCCGACGTTCACGTCCAGGAAGTACTCACCGCCCGTTCCCTCGCCCGCCTCCACCACGATGGTGTACGTGCCGCTCAAGAGGGCCTCATATTCGCTAATCTGCGCGTTGCGACCATCGCCGGCACCGTTGTCGTCCATGGCCACGACCGCACCGGTCGGGTCGAGCAGCGTGATATTCGGATCGAGTACGTTGGCGAACTCGAACGGTCCGCCGGCCGGAGTGAAGGTTTCCAGATTGATCTGCTGACCGGCCGACACGTCCAGGCTGTACTGGTCGACGTCCAGCGGCGGCGCCTTCTCGATCGTGTAGGTGTCGATGAGTTGGCCACCGTTCTGCCCGTTGGCGCCATCGGCAATCGACAGAAACTCGAACGTGGCCGACCCGGCGTCGACGGTCACCCGCATGGAGCCCAGCGTATCGCGGTACCGCACCTCGCTGCCGGCGACGGGCGTGCCGAAATTGTACATACCGTTGCCGCCCAGACCGGTGACGAAGTACGGCAGGCCGTCCGACGGATTGAGGATCCGTTCGTAAGTGTGATCGTGGCCCTGGAAGACCGCGTCGGCGCCCCATTCGGCGAAGTCCCACTGCATGCCGGCATCGCTGCCGTGATTGGCCGACGTATATGCCGCGTGGTGGAAGTAGACGAATTTCCACTGGGCGTCGGAGTTTGTCATGGCCTCTTCCAGCCATTCCATTTGGGCACTGCTGCGGTTCTCACTATCGACCGCGAACATGTGCACCGGTCCCCACTGGAAGTCGTAGTAGCTTTCGCCGCTGTTGTGTACGCCGGTGGGGAGACGACCGTCGGGGTCGCCGCCAGGATCGCTGTGGAAGTAGTCGACATACCCGGCCACGCTCCCGCTAGAGGCGTCGTGGTTGCCGACCGAGGGGAAGAACCGCTGGACTTCGCCCGTCTGGTTGGGATACGCGTTATCGGCGCGCCCGAGGATATAGTCGCCGTAGCGGGCGCCAACGAACGCGTCCCAGGCGGATGACCCGACGGAGGTGTTGCCATAATTGTTGTCGCCCGTGGTGGCGATGAAGTCGACTTCCCAATCGGTGTCGGTCACCATGTCGGCGACGAAGTCCGGCCCGGACCCACCAGTCCCCCAATCGCCGAACACCGCAAAGACTACCGATTCACCCGTGACGATGCCGGAAGTGACGCTGCCCAGTGCGCCGCCGGAGCCGGTGATATCCTGCACCTCGGGAGCCGGGCCGTCGTTGGGCTCGATGTTCAGCGTCGCGCCGCGCGTGACGACCAGGTTGTACTGGCTTTCCGTGCCGGCCAGGCGGATCGAGTACGTACCTGCTTGGGTCGCTGTGAAATTCTCGATCACCTGCTCGATTTCGTCGGACGCGACACCGCTGGCCACCAGGTTCATCCCGGGATCGTACAGCTCCAGCACCGGATCGACGGCGGTCTCGGCTTGCAGTTCCATGCCGAAGATGATGTCGCTGCTGCCTTCCCCAGCTTGGTGAACTTCGACCGATAGCCGGTTGGCACCCAACACCAAGGCGTCGCTGGGCACGGTCACAAAGCTGCTGAGGCCGGCATTGCCGACACCGTCGAGCGCCGTGGTGCCGCTGTCGACGGTTCCGGCCGGCATGTTGGTGCGGTGGATTTCCTGGTCGTTGAGATAGAACACGGCTCCGTCGTCGACCATGTGCCGCAGTCGGAGAATGATGTCGTTCGGATCGCCGGCGAAGTTGAACCCGCTCTGGAAGTAATACGTGATCCGGCTGCTGCTGTAAGAACTGAATGTCGTGCGGATCGGTTCGGCCAGCGTCGAATCCTCGACTCCCAAGAGCCCCTGCCCGCTGCTCCAGTTTCTGCCCGGCGGATGCGTCGTATTTTGCCAACCGCTGGCGAAGTTGTCGGTGCGGTTGTATTGCCACGTGTGATCGAAAGCCACCAGCGGCTGAACGACGGTATCGAGCGAGCCGAATGTCTTGGCGGCAAGCGTGGCCGACTGCCCGCTCGCCAGCGAGAACTGATACCAGTCGTCGCCGGCGACCGATCCGGTGCCAAGTACAGCGGCCCGATCAGCGCTGCCGCCACCCAAGGCGGTGAACGCCCCTTCCAGATCCTGGGCAGTCCCGGCGGTGTCATTGCTCGCCCCGCCGTGCTCTTCCTCTTCGGCGGCCGCGTTGAGAATCATCTGCGCGGTGTAGTCGCCAGTGCCGGCGACGCTGGTGACCTCCACCGTATAGCTCCCGCCGGCGCCGGTTTCGAACAACTGGATCAGCTCATCCTGCCCGGTGCCGCCCGAGTCGGAGCTGGCCACAATGGCGGACGAGCCGTCCTTCAGCACCAGCGATACATCCAGCCCGGCGGACTGCGGATCGGCTAGCAGGGTCACGGTCTGGCCGGCATCCAACTGCACCGGGAAGGTATGCGTGTGGCCGGAGGCGTCAAAGGTTGGCGATGCTTCACTACGGTACACCAGCGAGCCCAAGGGCGCAATCGCCTCCTGATTCTCCGTGATCAGCTCGCCTTCGACGTTGATCGAAACGGTCGCCGGGTCGCTGGTGCCGTCGTCGTCGGTGATCGTGTAGGTAAAGGTCGTCACGCCCTTGAAGTTCGGGTCGGGCGTGAAAACAAAGTGCCCGGAAGCCGGGTCCATGACCACCGTGCCGTCGGTCATGCTGTCGTCGGCCACTACTGCGAAACTGGCGTCGCCCATCTCCGTGATGGGGCTTTCGTTCTCCAACACGCTGGCCAAACCGGCCGCCAGCGTATCCAGCGGCTGGTTGACCGCGCCGGTGTAGGCATCGTCGGCCGCGACGGGCGGGATGTTTGTATCGTTCACCGTGATGGTCACGGTCGCCGGATCCGAGATGTCCGGCGAGGCGTTGGCAGTCAGCGCCAGGTCGAAGCCCAGATCGGAACTGCTGGTGCCGACCTGATGCACCGAGACGGCTATGAAGTTCGTGCCCTGCACCAGCGAGCTGGTATCGAGGGAGATCTGTTCGGTTGAGCTCTCGTTGCCCGTGCCGGTGGCGAGGAGGTGATAATTGTCGACTACGCCGTCCATCCGCAGGCCGCCGACCCGCACGCCGTTGATGTAGATATGCAGACCATCGTCGGCGAACACGTCGGCGATCAAAGAACCGACGGCCACCGGGTCGACGTCCAGTTCGAAGGTCGAAGTGAAATAGGCTGTGTAGCGATTGCCGTCGGCCGGCGTGCCGATATTCGTATTGATCGAGTCGTACGAGAAGGAGCCGTAGCCCAATAGGCCCTGGCCGCTGCCGGAGAACGCCGGGCCATTGTACGATCCGTCGTTCGTGTACCAGGTCGTATCGAAGTCCGGATCGCCCAGATCCGGATCCGCGCCGCCCGTGGGATGGAGATAGTTCCACGTCTCGCCCGCGGGGCCATTGCCGGCGATGATCAACTCCTGAACCGTCGGGATATCCGACGCGTGATAGGTGAAACTGTCGGTGCCGAAGAAGTTCGGCGCCGGCGTGTAGACAAATGTGCCGTTGGGATTCAGCACCAACTCGCCGTGGGCGACGTCGGTGTTCAGTAGGGCCTCCATCGCGTCCGTATCGTTGCTCAATACGCTGTTGCCGCCGGTCTGCACCGCCGACATCGACATGTCGAAGCCGATATCCGAGCTAGTGGTGCTTACGTTGTGTACCTCGACGGCGAGAGTATTGGCGCCATCGGTGAGCAGCAGCCCGTCAAATGTGGATAGATCGACGGAAAAGTTGTTGTAGTTGACTTCGTCGCCGTTGGTGGTCGTGGTTTGCGTCGTGATCGTGCCGGCAGGCATGTTGACTCGCAGGATTTCCGTGCCGTTCACGTACAGGACGGCGCCGTCGTCGACCAGGATGCTGATGTCGAACCGGTGGACCGCAGCGGCATCGGCCAAATCAAATGACCGCCGGAACAGATACGTCGTCACGGAATTCTGGCCCTCGGGCGCTTCGCCGATTCCGTCGACAACCGTCTGAATGGGAGCGCCGTCGATTCCTCCCGCCCCCAACAGCGCCGCGCCGCTCTCCCACGGCCCGATCGTGCTGGTCGCCGTGTTAAAGTCGTGTTCGCTCCAGGCGTCGCCGTCACCGTCAACGGGATAACCCTCTGCGCCGCCCGGCGCCAGGGAATTGCCGATCTCGTCGAGGTAATCCCAGGTCGTGCCCGTTGGGAACAACTCGACCGCCACGTCCGCGCCGGCCACCAGGGTCGTGTTCTGATCGACATCGTAGAAATCATCGACCGCCGTTGCCGCCAATAAATACCGCGCCTCCAACTTTTCCACACGCGGTCCGAAAGAAGCTCGTCGGTTGTTGCGCGCGGCGGGCCGGTACCAAGTGGCGGTCTTACGGCGGGGTCGGAGCGTGCGGCTACGGCGGGGCATTCACTTCTCCTGATGGCATTCAATAGAGGGGGCGGCACAATAAATATGCCGGTGCGGTGGGACGTTTTCGCTACCGGTGCGGTGGCCCGGAGATTGTCCAAAACCGTTAGTATCATCCCGGTTAAGCGAAAAGTCCACGATTTTGACCGAGAAGTGCCGTCAATTTGCACCACTACTCCGGGGGAGCATCCTCGTCGACCGGCCAGCCTTGCGCGCCGACCAGCGGCACGAACCGGCACGGCGAGAGATTCGTTTCGGCCGGCCGGCCCTGGCGCTTGCGCAGCGCCCGCAGTACCTGCCCCTCGTGTTCGCCCAGCGGAATCACCAGAATGCCGTCCTCGTTCAACTGCTCCCATAGCGGGGGCGGAGTCTCGCGCGACGCGGCGGTCACGATGATGCGGTCGTACGGAGCGTCTTCCGGCCAGCCAAGCGTTCCGTCGCCCACCACCAGCTTGACGTTCTTGTAGCCCTCCGCGGCGAGCGTCTGCGATGCCTCGGTCGAAAGTTCAGCGAAACGCTCGATGCTCACCACGTCGTGAGCCAGCTCCGCCAGCACGGCCGTCTGGAAACCGCTGCCAGTGCCGATCTCCAATACGTGCTCACTGCCCGAGAGCTCCAGCGCCTGAGTCATCAAGGCCACGATGTACGGCTGGCTGATCGTCTGGCCGCACCCGATGCTCCACGCCCGATCGGCGTAGGCGTCAGCTTGCGAAACGTGCTGGATGTATCGCTCGCGCGGAACGCGCTGCAGGGCTTCCAGCACGCGCGGATCACTGATGCCGCGTTTTTCGAGCTGTTCGACCACCATGCGGCGCCGAACGGCCTCGATCTGATGAGGATTCATGACGGAGACATGTTGAGCAAAATCAGCGCCGGACGGCCGGCGAAAGCGAAGCGCCGTTGCAGTTTCCGCCCGCGTCCGCGTCGGCCGTGTTCCAGTCAGCCAGGTGCAATTCCACCGAACTTCGGCCGCGGAAGTTATTCAGCACCGGTTTGAAGGCTACCGACAACGGGGCGGCGGCCTGCGACAATTCGTCGGCCCAGTCGCCGTTTCCGAAGGCCACCGCGCGGAACTTGATGCCATTCTGTGCAAGCGTTAGCGACAGATGCCGCTCGCCGCCCCCCATCCGCTTGGGTGGACCGACTAACGTCACGTCCGTGGTGCAGAGCACCGGCCGCAGGTTTCCGCGACCGAACGGGCCCAGGGTCTCAATCTGCCGCACGATCGGCGCCGTCAATCCGGAAAATGCCGTTTCGCAGTCCACCTCCAGATCATCGGGCAGGCCGCTGGCCAACATCGCTTCCCCGGCCAGGGCGGAGAACTCCACTCGAAAGGCGTCGAGGCAGCCTTCGGCGATCGTCAATCCGGCGGCCGCCGCATGCCCGCCGTGACCGAGCAGGTGTTCGCTGCAAGTCTGCAGCGCTTCGTGCAGATTAAAGCCCGCCGCGGAACGGCACGACCCGACGCCCGGCTTCACGCCCACCGAGTCCAGTGCAACCAGCACCACCGGGCGGCGATACTTCTCGGCCAGCCGACCGGCCACAATGCCGATCACGCCGGGATGCCACCCGCGTTCGGCCAGCACCAGTCCGCCTTCATGCCCGGCGTCGAAGTACTCCTGCGCCTGCCGGTTGGCGGCCAGATAGATGCTGCGCTCCAGGCTGTCGCGGCTGCCGTTCAGTTCGTGCAGGTATTCGGCCAGCGCGAAGGCCCGGTCTTGCGAGGCCGTGGTCAGCAGCTCGACGCCGAGTTGCGCCTGCCCCAACCGGCCGGCCGCGTTCAACCGCGGCGCGATCGTAAAGCCCACGTCCTCGGCCACCAAGTGCGGCTTCTTACGAAGCGACGTGACCTCCATCAGCGCGGCCAGGCCCGGCGTCGGATTCTGGTACAGGCTCACCAGCCCGTGCCGCACCAGGATGCGGTTCTCATCCAGCAGCGGCACCACGTCTGCGATCGTCCCCAGCGCCGCCAGGCCGACCGCCTGCATCAGAAAATTTCGCATGCGGGGCGAAACCCGCGTAGCTCCACCCACCTGCTGGCACAGCGCCCAGGCCAGCTTGAAAGCCACGCCGGCTCCGGCCAGTTGGCCGAAAGGATAGCTGCTGCCCGGCAAACGCGGATGCACCACCGCGGCCGCGTCCGGCAGCGAGGCGGCCATCTCGTGGTGATCGGTGACAATCAGTTCCAGCCCCAGCTCTCGGGCGGTGATCGCCTCTTTCACGCTGGCGATGCCGCAATCGACCGTCACGACCATCTGCGCGCCTTGCGCGGCCAGGCTCCGCAGCGCGTCGTCGTTCAGTCCGTAGCCTTCATCGAGGCGGTTGGGCACGTAGTAGGTGACGTCGGCGCCGAGCAACTGCAGACAGAGCAGCAGAATGGCGGTGGCCGTCATGCCGTCGGCGTCGTAGTCGCCATAGACGACGATTCGCCGGCCGGCGGAGATCGCCTGGGCCAGTCGCTCGGCCGCCTGCGTGGCGCCGGGTAAGTCGGCCGGATCGTACAGGCCGCTGAGCTTCGCTTCCAGAAAGCGATGCGCAGCCGGACCATCGACGATGCCCCGGCAGCACAACAGATGAGCGACCACCGACGGAACGCCCATGTCCCGCTGCAGCCGCGCGACTAGATCCGGATCGTGCGAAGCGATGCGCCAGCGTCTGGGCATATCGTCCTGACTACGTGCCTGGTTCCTGGCGTTTCAGCCGCCATCGGCAAGTAGCTGAATTCGTCAGAATACAGCCGGTTACCAAAAACGGCCGTCGGCGGGCGACCCTCCTGCTGGTCGCCGCTACTTCTTCTTTTCCGTATGCATGGTGTGGCGGCGCAGCCGTGGGCTGAACTTTTTCAGCTTCAGCTTTTCGCCGCCCGACCTCCGCCGCAGCGTGTAGTTGTAATCGCCGGTCTCGTCGCAAACGAGAAAGACCGTCTCGACCTTCTTCTTTTTGCCACCTTTGGCCATTTTCGAACCGCTCCTGCCTTGCACCGATATTTCGTGTGCCACCGCTCGCCTTGCCCACGGGCAAGGCAACTCGTGTCGCCGCACCACCATAGAAACCGTGATTGTAACGTCTTACCGCCAAGAGTATCCAGCGGTCTGAGCCGGTTCGTGGCGAAAAGTGCCCGTCCGCCAGCCGACACGGGTCACCGGTAGAATTTTTGTCACAAAAATGGTTGATTTAATTCCTACGTTTGCTAGAATTACTTCCGGTGGCTCGGTCGCCCCGCAGACGCTCTGCGCCGAAAGCGCATCGCAGCAAATTCCCCGAATAAAAAAGGAGAAAAACGACGAAATGGCGATCGCGCGTTCGGAGGAACCTTTTTTAAACGCCGCCGAATCCTGTGTGTTGAAAAAATACGAATTTGACACTGAAAAACAAGGGGGGGAACTGACTTTTGCAACAAACATGGGGCCCCCCACAGCACTGACTGTTCGACAAACCCCCGAAATCGCCATTTTCTTCGAGAAAACGACAGTTCCGGCCGCGCGGACGTAAAACACCGTGTTGAAAAAACCTGCCGACCCGGCGCCCGGACATCGCCCTGTGTGGACGCTACGCCAAAATCTCACAACCCGATCGAAGCCGTCGCGAAAAACGCATTTACAATAAGAACTTGTGGCGGTGCGCCCTGCCGGCCGCCCCCATCGCGGTAGGATGGAGAGGGCCGCCCGCGAGCGCCAGCACTCGAGGTGTGCCGCCGCCCCTCCGAACTCTCGGACCCGCTCACGTGCTTGATGGCAATGCCAACATGACCACGGCTCCGCCACCGGCCACAGCCGACGCGCCCAGTTCCGCGCCGCCGGCGGTGCCGCAGTTCGATCCGCCCGACCGGGGCGAAGTGCACTCGTGGCGGCAAAACGGCATGAGCTGGCTGGTCAGCCTGTGCATCCACATGACGCTGCTCTTGGTGCTGGGGCTGTGGGTGTTGCCCAGCCAACTCGGCGGCCCGCTGGCGAGTCTGGAACTGCGGCCCGGCGAGGCCCCGCTGCCCTCGGTCACGCAGCTTCAAGACTCCCTTCAAGACTCGATCGAGCTGTCGCCCGAACTGGCCATCGGCGTCCAGGCCCAGCCGCTGACCGAGAACGTCATGCCGGAGATCGACTTTGCGCCGCTGGACACGCCCGAGTCGGTCTTCACCTCGTCGGCCACGCCCGAGCTCGACCTCGACTTTTCCGAGAACACCGACCCTACCGAAATCCTCTCCAGCGATCTTTCCGGTGCGCTCTCCGGCCGCACCGAGGACGCCCGCGCGGCACGCGTGGAGCTTTATGGCGGTACGCCCGGCAGCGAGCGCGCCGTCGCCCGGGCGCTCAAGTGGTTGGCCGCCCATCAGTTGGAGGACGGTGGCTGGAGCTTCGATCATCGTACGGGCGAGTGCCAAGGCCGCTGCCCCCATCCGGGCCGCTTCTCGCCGGCGCGCAACGGCGCCACCGCGATCGCACTGTTGCCTTTTCTCGGCGCCGGACACACGCATCGCCAGGGGGCTTATCGCCGCAATGTCGAAGCCGGCTTGAACTACCTCGTCCGCTCCATGCAGCTTCAAAACGACATGGGCAGCCTGGCCGAGCAGTTCGGCTTCATGTATTCGCACGGACTGGCCGCCATCGCACTGTGCGAGGCGTACGCCATGACCAAGGACCCCGCGCTGCGCGAGCCGGCGCAGCGGGCGATCAACTACATTGTCTACGCACAAGACCCCGTCGGCGGCGGGTGGCGCTACGTGCCGCAAATGCCCGGCGACACTTCGATGGTCGGCTGGCAGTTGATGGCGCTCAAGAGCGCGCACATGGCCGGGCTGAAGGTGCCCGCCGAAACGATCGTCAAGACGTCGCAGTTTCTCGACAGCGTGCAGTCCGACGGCGGCGCCATCTACGGCTACGTCGGCAAGACGCCGGGCGAAGCGACCAGTGCCATCGGCCTGTTGTGCCGCATGTACCTCGGCTGGAAGCGCGATCACGACGCGTTGCAGCGCGGCATGCAGCACATCCAGAGCCTCGGCCCGGTTTCCGGCAACGTCTACTACACGTACTACGCCGCCCAGGTCGTCTTCCACTACACGCAAGGCCGCGGATCCGGCTGGAAGGCCTGGAACGAAAAGATGCGCGAGCACCTGGTGAAAACCCAGGCCACCGAAGACCACCTGGAAGGGAGCTGGTACGAGAGCAACACCGTCCACGGCCCCGACCAAGGCGGCCGACTCTACTGCACCGCCATGTCCGCCATGATCCTGGAGATCTACTACCGCCACATGCCGATCTACGGATATGCGGCCACCGAGAGCGAGTTTGCCGAGTAACGTCTAAAGGTGTTATGCGCCTCGAAACCCCCTCACCCGTCGAACCGCCCGAAGCTTCGCCCGACGATGCGCCGCTGGATGCTGCGCTGCCGGCGCCGCGGTACTCGCGCACGGTCGCGCCTTGGGCGGTCAGCATGGTGGTGCACGCGACGCTGCTGATCGTGCTGGCGCTGGTGGCGCTGGAGCGCGGCGCGGGCTCGCTCTATCCGCACCTGGTCACCGCCTCGCGCGATCCGCTCCCGCAGCCGGAACGGCTCGACGCGGAAGTGCTCGACTTGGCCGCCGATGATGCGAGCCTGGATGCAGAGCTGATCGCCAGCGAAACGCAGCGCACGCCGGGCGAGCTCGATCTCGATCCGTCTCCACTTCCGCCCTCAGGTCTGCCGGCCGGGTTGGAACTTAGTCCGCAGGACCTCACGCGGCAGATCGATTTGGGGCCGGGGCCGGCGATCGGCGGTGGTTTTCAAGGTCGCGCGCCGGAAGCCCGGGCGGCGCTGGTCGGCGCGCGCGGCGGCACGCCGGAAAGTGAAGCGGCCGTCGAAGCCGGCCTCAAGTGGCTCGCCGCGCATCAACAGCCCGACGGAAGCTGGCGGTTCGACCTGCACGAAATCTCCGGCTGCGATTGTGCCAATCCCGGCCGGCATCAGTCGGTCATCGGTGCGACCGGGCTGGCACTGCTCCCCTTCCTAGGCGCCGGCTACACGCACCAAGAGGGCAAGTATCAACAGGTCGTGCATCGCGGGCTGTACTACATCATGGGCCGCGCGGTTGACTCGCCCCAGGGCATCGACCTGCGCGGAGGCGATAGCATGTACACGCACGGGTTGGCCACGCTTGCGCTGTGCGAGGCGTACGCCATGACGGGCGACCGATCGATCAAGCCGATCGCGCAAGGTGCGATCGACTATATCGTGCATGCCCAGCATCAGGCCGGCGGCTGGCGGTACTTTCCCGGCCAGGCCGGCGATACCACAGTCACCGGCTGGCAGGTGCTGGCGCTTAAGAGCGGCTATCTCGCCGGGCTGAACATTCCGCGGCACATCTGGTACAAGATCGGCGAGTTTCTCGACAGCAAGGGCACCCGCGACGGATCGAATTACGGCTATACGCGCGTCGACCGCGACGACACGAACTCCGCCATCGGGCTGCTCTGCCGGATGATGCTCGGCTGGGACCGCCAGCACCAGGGGCTGCGCGGCGGCGTGACGTTTCTGGCGCAGCTCGGCCCGTCGGAGACCAATCTGTATTACGACTATTACGCTACGCAGGTGATGCACCACTTTCATGACCAGCGCTGGGAGCGCTGGAACGTGCAGATGCGCGAGCACCTGATCCGCACCCAGGCCACTGACGGGCACGAGGCGGGAAGCTGGTTCTTCAGCGCGCGGCACACGGACGTCGCCGGGCGGCTGTTCAACACGGCAATGGCGGTGATGATTCTTGAGGTCTATTACCGGCACATGCCGCTCTACAGCGAAGACGCGCTCGTGCTGCCGTAGCCGTAGCTGGAATCCGCCATGCGCATTTTGCCCGTGCTGGATCTGAAAGGCAGCCACGTCGTGCGGGCGGTTGCCGGCCGGAGGGACGATTACCGCCCGTGGATAAGCGCGCTGTGCGGCTCGTCGGATCCGGTGACCATTGCCCTAGCAATGACTGAGATTTATGGGTTGGCCGAGCTGTACGTCGCCGACCTGGACGCGATCGGCGGTGCGCCGCCAGATTTCGAGATGTATGAGCGGCTATTGAATGCCGGCATGCGGCTCTGCATCGATGCGGGACTGAGAGGCGCCGCCGACGTTCGCGAAATGACCGACTTCATCGAGAAGCGCGCGAGCATCACCGGCATCGTGGCCGCGCTGGAAAGCGTCGACAGCCGCGAAGTCGTCGCGGAACTAGTGCGCGCCGTCGGGCCGCAGCGTGCCGTGTTCAGCCTGGACCTGGCAAATGGTCAGCCGCTCACAAGCAGTTCGGCCTTTGCCAACAGGAGCGCACCGCAAATCGTTGAAGAGCTCCGCGAGTCCGGCATCGAGCGGTGGATCGTATTGGACCTCGCCCAAGTCGGCACCGGCGGCGGTCCGGCGGAAAGCGTGCTGCAAGCTTGCCGCGAACTTCGAGCAATCGCACCACACGCGGAAATCATCGCCGGCGGCGGCGTGCGGCAAGTTGGCGATCTCCAGTCACTCGCACGGGCCGGATGCGATGCGGCGCTGGTCGCTTCCGCGCTGCACGAGGGGGCGATCACCCGGCAGGAGATCGAGGGGCTGGCCGGTGCGTAGCAGATGCTCGCTCGACAATCGTTGCGATGAGGATGCGGCAGCGTTGAATGCACAGACAGGAATGTCTGTGCCACCGGTGAGTACGATTGGCTCACGGCCACTTCGGCTCGCGCTTCTCCAGAAACGCCGCCAGCCCTTCTTCGGCGGCTTCGGTCGTGCGGGCCGTGGCGCTGATGGCCGCTCCGGCGGTCAGTTGCGTAAACAATTGCTCGCCGATCACCTCGTTGAGCATTCGCTTGGTGAGCTGCAAGGCCTCCGGGGCACCGCGGGCGCATGTTTGGGCGATCTGCGTCGATCGAACCCAAAGCTGGTCTTCGGCCACCAGTTCGTGATAAACGCCCATCCGCTCCGCTTCGGCCGAGTCGACCAACTCGGCCGTCATCAGCAGCCGGGCAGCGTGGCCCGCACCGATCCGAAACACCAGCAGCGGCGAAACCACCCCGGCGGTGATGCCTCGCAGGGGCTCAGGCAATCCGAACCGCGCCGAGTGCGTGGCCACGACCACATCGCACGCCAGTACCAGCCCCGCCCCGCCCGCCACGGCAGGGCCGTTGACCGCGGCGATGATCGGCTTGGGATGCCGCAGCATGCTTTCCATCAGGTCGCGGTAGTCCTGCGCATCGCGGCCCCACAGCTCGTTGCGGTTGTCGTCGGCCGCCGTCTCGCGCATTTCCACCAGATCCATGCCGGAACAAAACGAGCTTCCCTTGCCGGTCAGGATGATGGCGCGAACACGCTTCTCCTTGCGCAGATCCTCCAACGCCTGCGCGAGATCGGCCAACAGCGTGCGGTTCAACGCGTTGCGCCGCTCAGGGCGATTCAAGACGATCGTCCCGGCGCCGTCGTGCACGTGCACTTGAAGATGGTCGGAGGACATGCTGGCGGCCGTTGTTCTGCGTGGTTTTCCGTTGGTGTTGCCGATGGCGGAGTCTCCTTCGTTTTAGCCGGCCGATTGCATTTCGGCCAGGTTTTTCGGCCGGGGAAGCGGCAGATCGAGCATCGCGGTGCCCAGCAGCTTGCCTTGCGTATCGATCCGCAGCGACAGGCTGGCCCCGCCGGCCAGGGCGTTCTCCAGCACGAAGTTCATCGCCAGGAGGTTCGGCAACTCGTACCGCACAACGCTGCTGGCACCCAAGCCCGCGAAGTACTGGGCCACTCGCTGCGGCGTCAACTCCTGGCATAGGAAATCGTATGCGGCCGCCGACCGGGCGACGACCCCGATATTGGCGTGATTGCCCTTGTCGCCGCTGCGCGCGGTTGAGATCTCGCCCAACGCGATGGTCGCGGCATGCTTGGTCGAAGCGGTTGTCTTATGTCGGGCCATGGTCACTCTCGCGCGAAATCAGACTGCGTTCATTTTTAGTCGGGCCACTCACTGGCCGGGCGAACGTCGACATGCGGCTCGATCAGCTCCCGCGGCACGAGTGTCGGCCAATAGGCGAGCGCCGGCCGCACGGGCGAACGTCCGGTGGCGTAGCCCGCCAATCCGGCCGGCCCGCTGGTAATCAGCGGCGCGAACTGCTCGACGAATCGCTCGACCGACTCTTGCCGGCGGTCGCGCACGGCGATTCGCAGCACCACTTCCCGCAGATCGTCCGGGGGCTCATGCATCCCCGGCACGCCTTCGCCCGCGCCGAGCAGTTCGACATGAAACTCCTCGCAGGCCGCCTTCGCCCGCGCGAGCCGCTGGCGGACGATCTCGGCGACGCCCCGCGCCCGTTCCACGCAATCCCGGCCGTACACCACAAGCTGTCCGCTGGCCATGAAGCCCGCCTGATACGTGAGCGACACCTTAAAATGCGCTGGTGCCGGCCGCCCGCGCGCGCCGCGTACCTCGACGCGGTCTTTGCTCTCGTCGTGCAAGGTGATGCCGGTCATGTCCACGTCGACGTCCGGCGTGAGATAGTGCGCCGGGTCGCCGGTTTCATAGACCAGTTGCTCGACGACGGTCGTGCGATTGACGATGCCACCGCTGCCGGGCGGCTTGGTAATGACAACGCGCGTGTCGTCGACTTCCGCAATCGGATAACCGACGTTCTCCAGGTTGATGTCTCGCCACTCGTGCCGGTATCCGCCGGTCACCTGCGCGCCGCACTCGATCAGATGCCCGGCCACGCTGGCGGCGGCCAGGCGATCCCAATCGTCCCATTCCCAGCCGAACTGATGCACAACTGGCCCGACCGTCAAGGAGGCGTCCGCCACGCGGCCCGTAATCACGATCCGCGCACCGCCGGCCAGCGCCTCGACAATCGGCCGCGCCCCGAGATAGGCGTTTGCGCATACGACCGGAGCGCGGGTTTCGGAGAACGGCTGCCCGTTGTCGAGATTCGCGAGCGGACAGCCATCTCGATGCAGCTCTTCCAGGCGATCGACGAGATCGTCGCCGGTCACCACTCCGATCTGCACGTCGCCGCAGCCTCGCTGCGCGAGTTGCCCGGCGGCGGCCGCGGCGCAACCGCGCGGATTCACCCCGCCGGCATTGGTCACAATCCGCGGCGTCGGCTCCAGATACAACGACGGCACCAGATTACCGAGTACACGGATGAAGTCCCGGGCGTAGCCGGCACGAGGATCCTTCTGCCGCGCCCGGGCGAGAATCGCCATCGTCAGTTCGGCCAGGTACTCGAGCGTCAAATAGTCGAGCTGCCCTTGCTGCACCAATTGACGCGGCGCGTCGAGCTGATCGCCCAAGAAGCCGGCGGCGTTACCGATTCGAAGCGTCACGTTTCCGTCCGACGATGTTTAACAGGCTGTTGAAAAATGGGACTGGCTGCGAACACGACAAGAGTTGACTGGAAAACTCTCGCACATGCGAGGTGTGTGTCCCATTTTTTCAACGCGCTCGTAGCTAGCATTCGATGTTGCGCGTCCCGACTGCCGCAATTGTCACACTTGGAACACTCCCAGCCGGTAGGGCTCGTCGCTCACCTGCCGTGTGGCGACGGCCACCGCTTCGATCAGCACGCTGCGCGTCTCGGCCGGGTCGAGGATCGCGTCGACCCAGCCGCGCGCGGCGGCGTATCGCACGTCCATCTGCCGATGGTAATCGTCTCGCACCCGTTCGCGCAGTTCTTCCAGTTCGTCCGCGTCGACCTCTTGCCCTTGCCGTTTGAGGCTGGCGATCGTGATGTCCAGCAGCGTGGCGGTGGCCTGTTCGCCGCCCATTACGGCGCAGCGTGCCGATGGCCAGGCAAAGATGAAACGCGGATCGAACGCCTTGCCGCACAGCGCATAGTTGCCGGCTCCGAACGAGCCGCCCGTGATCACCGTGAGCTTCGGCACACGGCTATTGCTAATGGCGCTGACCAGCTTCGCCCCGGCCTTAATGATGCCGGCGCGTTCGCTGTCGCGCCCCACCATAAAGCCGTTCACGTCCTGTAGAAACAGAATCGGCCGCATGTCTTGGTTGCAGTTCATCACGAATCGGGCGGCTTTCTCGGCGCTATCGACGTACAGCACGCCGCCGAATTGGATCGGCCCGTCGGCGACGCGCACCTGGTGATGCTGATTGGCGACGATGCCGATCGAGTAGCCGCCCAGCCGGGCGTCGCCGCAGACGATCGTCTGACCGTACTCCGCCTTGTACTCCTGAAAGCTGCCCGCGTCGACCAGGCAATCCAATACGTCGCGGACTTCATACTCCTCGCGCGGATCGGTCGAGACGATGTCGTAGAGATCCGTGGCAGGCCGGGCTGGCTCGACCGACTCGACGCGCGAGAAGGGCGCCGGCGGCCCTTCCGCGTCGGGCACCTGCTGGCCGCAAATCGCACCAATTCGCTCAAGGCACGCCGCATCGTCCGGTTCGCGGTAGTCGATCGTACCGCTAACTTCGGCGTGCATCGCCGCGCCGCCCAGCTCTTCGCTGCTGACCGTCTGGCCGATCGCACTTTTCACCAGCGCCGGCCCCGCCAGGTACAAACCCGAGCCCTCGGTCATCAGCAGCTTGTCGCACAGCACCGGCAAATAGCCTCCGCCGGCCACGCAGTTGCCCATGATGGCGGCGATCTGCGCGAGCCCCGCCGCCGAGATCACCGCGTTATTGCGAAAGATGCGACCGAAGTCGTCCTCGTCCGGGAAGACATCCTCCTGCAGCGGCAAAAAAACGCCGGCTGAATCGACCAGATAAACCAGCGGCAGCTGGTTGGCCATGGCGATCTTCTGCGCCCGCAGCACCTTCTTGCACGTCGCCGGGAAGAACGCACCGGCTTTCACGGTGGCGTCATTGGCGATGATCATGTGCCGCCGCCCGGCGATGTGGCCGATCGCACATACCACTCCCGCGGCCGGCGCGCCGCCGTACTGACTGTACATTTCCCAGCCTGCCCAAAGACCGATCTCCAGCAGCGGGCTGTCCGGATCGACCAGCGCGGCGACGCGCTCCCGCGCTGTCATGCGACCCTTGGCGTGTTGCCGCTCGATGGCCGCCGAGCCGCCGCCTTGCCGGATCGATGCTTCCTGCTGGCGAAGTTCGCTTTGCAATTCGGCCATACTCGGGGTGCGCTGCGTCATGGCCGATCGACAAAAAGCAGGTTCGCGTGCAAGGCATCCGGCGTGCCGCGTGTAAGATGGGCCGTTCATTATATCGGGGACATCCACAGCGGAAAGCGGACCAAGGCGATCCGCTTGACGCAACCCGAAGGTACAGTGCAGTTGACCGCCCTCAACCGGCTGCCCTATCGTAAGAAATAGTGTGCGGGGCACGGCAGCTCCGCGCCGTGTGAGCGATCCTTATCAACAACCGTACGGCCATCATGACCGCGGTGCTTTTCGAAGACCCTGGCGTCGCTCAGCTCTATCCGGTGACGGTGGGCAAGGCGGCGTTCACCATCAATTGCGGCGGTTATCGGCTGGCCGAGCAGGCGGCCACGCTGGATGGCCCGGTGTGTGCCATCGTGCGGCCGCATCTGCGCGACGTGCTCGCCTCCGACTGGCCCGAGCTGCACCTGGGGCTGCCCAAGCAGAGCGACCGGCTGGTTCTGTTCATCAACGCCCGCGTCGTCCCCTCGGTCGCCGTTGGGCGGGAGCTGCGCCGGCTGAGCGGGGAAACGACGCCATCGATGGTCCGCGTCGACGGCCAGTTGGCGGCGGCCCTGGTGCCGCCAGAAAGCATGCGTGGTTTGGAGTTCGCCACGGTGGACGAGGTCGCCTCGCACCTGGACCGGCTGGCGCTACGCCCGATCGAAGCCGCCCTGCCGCTGCTCGAATACCCGCACGACATCGTGCGGCATCATCTTGCCACGGTGAGCGATAACCTCCAGGCACGGCTGGCCGATGGCGGGTATCGCGAACTGCGCGACGGCGTGCTGGCCGCCGACGGCGCGAAGATCGGCCAGCACGTGGTCGTCGACGCATCGCAAGGGCCGATCGTGCTGGAGGAGGGAGCTTCGATCGGGCCGTACTGCTTTCTCCGCGGGCCGGTGCACGTCGGACGCAACGCACGTGTCATTGAGCATTCCGCGCTGAAGGACGGCGTCGTGCTGGGGCACACCACCAAGATCGGCGGCGAGGTCGAAGCCTCCATCGTCGAGCCGTACTCGAACAAGCAGCACCACGGCTTTCTCGGACACAGCTATCTCGGCTCGTGGATTAACCTGGGAGCCGGCACGTGCAACAGTGATCTGAAAAACACTTACGGCCCGGTGAACATGATCTATCGCGATCAGAAAGTGCCCACGGGCATGCAGTTCCTCGGTTCGATTATCGGCGACTATGCCAAGACTGCCATCAACACCGGCATTTTCACCGGCAAGACGATCGGCGTGTGCAGCATGGTGTACGGCTTCGTCACAACGAACGTGCCGAGCTTCGTCAACTATGCACGGCTGTTCGGCCAGGTGACGGCAACGCCGGTCGAAGTGATGGTGGCGGCGCAAGCGCGGATGTTCCAGCGGCGCGGCGTGACGCAGCGGCCCTGCGACGCGCAGCTTGTGCGCGAGATGTTCGCATTGACCGCGCATGAACGAGAATTAGGCAGCGTCCCCCCCGAACCGCTCTCGCTGTAGGGTCCGCTGTGCGGACCAATCTTCTGCGGCCGCTTTTCGTGCACGAGTTTTCACTCAACGATGGTTTCACACAGCGAACTCAACGTCGCTCGCGAGTTCAGTGACATCTCAATTGCACTCGAAAACCGGCCGCCAGTCGGGTAGAATAGCGGTTTTTGGCCGTCCTAGTTGTGGCCGCCAAGTGGCTGCGGCGCAGACTCAATCCCACAATTGCATGAAGTTCTCAGACTACTACGGATCGGGTAAGTTCGGGCTATCCTTCGAGTTATTCCCTCCCAAGACGCCCGAGGGAGAAGATTCTCTCTTTCATCACGTCGGCGAATTGGTCAAGTTCAACCCCAGTTGCATCACGTGCACCTACGGGGCGGGCGGCTCCACTCGTGACAAGACGCTCCAGATCGTCAGCCGCGTTCGCCGCGATTTTGATCTGCCGGTGGCGACCCATCTGACCTGCGTCGGCAGCACGGTCGACGAACTGCGAAATTATCTGCGGTCGGCCGCGCAGCTCGGCATCGACAACATCGTGGCCCTCCGTGGCGATCCGCCTAAGGGCCAGACCCGCTTCAAGGCGGTCGAAGGCGGCCTGGCGTACGCAAACGAGCTGGTCGCCCTGCTTCGCAGCGAGTTTCCCGACTTCGGCATCGCCGTGGCCGGTTACCCGGAAACGCATCAGGAATCGCCCAGCCCCGATGCCGACCTGGAGAATCTCAAGCGCAAGGTCGATTGCGGGGCGGATGTGGTCATTACGCAGTTGTTCTATGACAATGCTGACTTCTTCCGCTTCCGCGAGCGGTGCGAGGAGGCCGGCATTGAAGTGCCGATCGTGCCCGGTCTGCTGCCGGTGACGAACTTCGCGCAGATCAAGCGGATCACGGCGCTATGCGGGGCGATGCTGCCGCGACCGTTCGTCGAGCGGCTGTCGGAGTGCGGCGAGGACAGCAATGGCCAATTCGAAGTGGGCGTCGAGTTCGCCACGAAGCAGTCACAGGAACTCGTCGACGCCGGCGTGCCCGGCATTCACTATTACGTGCTCAACCGGTCGCAAGCGACCGCGCGCGTGCTGCGAGCGCTCGAGTGGCCGCAGGGGATACGCGGCGCGATTGCTTCGTAACTGAATTCGTGAGAATTCAGATGGGCACGTGTCGCTGGGACGGGAGCCGCTGGTGGCACAGACATTCTTGTCTGTGCGTCAAGGACTCCGCGCGAAGCACGGCTGGACAAGCCAGCCGTGGCACCCAGGTCGCCCAATTCGTGAGAATTCAGCTGCGAAAAGGGTTCGGCTGAACTGACACCAGCAACACGCGGCGGTCGTCGACGGCGGTAGCGCTATGCCTCGTTGAGCTGCGCACGACCGTCCTCCAGCACGAAGCTCGCCCGGGTGTTCAGCGGTGCGCCTGGCCGAGTGACAAACTCCACCATCTGATAGTCGGTGCGCCACTGACCCGGCGTAAGTTCGCAGCGGACATAGCCGCGCTCGGCGTTGTGGAACTTCACGAAGGGGTTCTCGTCGAGCAGGCCTTGCAGATTCCGCGGCTCCCGCGCTCCGTTGCCGCCGGAAGAGATCGAAGTGCCGACGAATTCGGCGCCCACCACGGCAGAGTCCAAATCGTCGAAGTCGGCGATCAGTTCGTTGGCCCAGTTGCTGTGGATGTCGCCGGCCAGGACTACCGGATTGGATACCTTCTTGTCGTGAAAGTGCTTCAGCACGCGGCGCCGGTCGGCCTCGTAGCCCGGCCACTGGTCCATGCTGTAGGCAACCTGCTCTCCGACGGTACGATCGACGCGGGCCATCATTACCTGCTGTGCCAGGACGTTCCATTTCGACGTCGAGGAGGCCAGGCCGTCGAACAGCCACTGGCGCTGCCTTTCACCCAGCAGTGTGGCATCCGGATCGAGGGCGTCCTCGCACTGCGGCTTGTTGCCGTCGCCGCACGGCTGATCGGTGCGATACTGCCGCGTGTCGAGGACGAAGAAGTCCGCCAGCCGGCCGAAGGAAATCCGCCGATAGAGCGGCATCGCCGGCCCGTCGGGAAGCGAACTGCGCCGCAGCGGCATGTGCTCGTAGTAGGCTTGAGAAGCGCGCGCCCGTTGCGCGAGGAATTCGTCGACCGGCTTGCGCCCTTCGCTAATGTCGCCGGCCCAGTTGTTTTCAACCTCGTGATCGTCCCATGTCACCAGCCACGGCGCCGCCGCGTGCATGGCCTGCAGGGCGGGATCGGTCTTGTACTGTGCGTGGCGATTGCGATAGTCGGCCAGCGCGTCAAGCTTCGGGCCCACGTGCCGCCGCACCTGGCGATCGCGGCCGGGGCCCTCGTAAATGTAATCGCCCAGGTGAATGACCAGATCGAGATCCTCTCGCTGCATGTGCTCATAGGCGGTGTACAGCCCGCTCTCGAAATGCTGGCAGGAAGCGAAGGCGAAGCGCATCCGCTCGGACATCGTTTCCGTCGAGGGCATCGTCCGCGTGCGGCCTTTCGGGCTGACTTCGTCTCCGGCCTTGAACTGGTACCAGTACCAGCGGTCCGGGCCGAGGCCATCGACCTCCACGTGCACCGAATGCGCCCACTGCGGCGTTGCGGTGGTGGTTCCCTGCCGCACGACTTTAGTCATCTGCTCGTCTTCGGCCACTTGCCAGGCGACCTCGACGGGCTGGTCGGGCATTCCGCCGCCCTCGAGCGGCTGGGGAGCGAGCCGAGTCCAGATCACCACTCCACTGGGTACGGGATCGCCGGATGCGACGCCGAGCTGGAAGGGATAGTCGCCGAACCGAGGATTTTGCCGCACGGCGCCGAGAGCCCGGTCGGACCAAACGGCCGCGGCGGCCAAAGAACCGGTGGTGGCCAGAAACGACCGCCGATGCATGCGGAGGTCTTCGATAGTGTAGATGGGCAGTGCCATGCGTGCGTCTCCTGGGGTGAGTCGTCGGGGGCAACTATAACTACTGCACGAGCGCGAGTCCACAAATACAACTCCGGTCCGCCGAACATTTCGTGGCAGAGACTACAGGGCCACCTGCTCGGCGATTAGAATGGCGCCGCCCGACGCAGAAGACACTCATCACAACCTCGCCCCGACTAACTAAGGACCAACTCCCATGCAACGACGTGATTTCCTGGCCGGTTCGACGCTTGCGACCTTCAGTCTGTTGGCCTCGCGAACCGCATCGGCCCAGCAAAGCGAGAGCCTCCAGAATCGATACTTCTTCGATCTGCGCGTGTACCACTTTCCGTCCGAGGAAAAACAGCAAGCGTACGAGGCGTTCCTCGCCGAGACGGGTGTGGCGGCGCTGAATCGGGCCGGCGTGCAGCCGGTCGGCGTATTCAACTTGCGCGCCGACGACAATCCGCGATTGGAAGCCGGCGAAGTGGGAAACGAGCTATACGTCTTGCTGCCGCACAAATCGAGCGAGTCGTTCCTGCAGCTTCCATTGCACCTGGCTGCCGATGCAGAATATCAGCAGGCTGGCGAGGCCATACTTCGCGCACCCAAAAACGATCCGGCCTTTTCACGCTACGACAGCACATTGCTGCTGGCGATGAAGGGCTTTCCCGCGGTCAAGGTACCCACGCAGGCGGAGTCGCGCCTGTTCGAGCTGCGCACCTACGAGAGCCACAACGAGGAACGGGCGAAGAACAAGTTGGAGATGTTCACCGCCGGCGAATTCCCGATCTTCGAGAAGGCGGGGATGCCCGGCGTGTTCTTCGGCGGAGCGATCTGCGGCGAGAACCTGCCGCACCTGACGTACATGGTGGTTCATGAAAGCGCCGACGACGTGCGGCGGAACTGGCAGGCTTTCGGACAGGTTCCCGAGTGGCGTGAGTTGCTCTCCGAACCGTCGTACCGCGATAACGTCTCGAAGGTGGTCACCCGATTTATCCGGCCGACGGCCGCGTCGCAGATCTAACCGCGGCGAACAACAGCGTCTCGAAATAGCGCGAAGCTAAATGACGGCAACCATTCGCGACGAAGCGACCGACGATTTCGTGCCCGTGGCAGAGCTTCATCAGACAGCATTCCGTCGTGATCAGGAACGTTGGCTGGTCGATACCTTGCGCGAAGAAGGCTGGGCGAAGTTGTCATTGGTCGCAGAAATCCGCCAGGACATCGTCGGCCACATCTTGTTTAGCGAAGTGGCAATCGTCGAGGAATCGCGCCGGATTGCCGCGCTATCGCTCGCACCGGTTGCCGTGGAACCACGCTGGCAGCGGCAGGGCATCGGGTCGGCGCTGATCCGCGAGGGTCTGGAGCGAGCCGCGCGCGCGGGGCACCGGATTGTCGTCGTGCTGGGAGAGCCGGCCTACTATGGGCGGTTTGGCTTTTCCGCGGCGCTGGCGGCTCCGCTGCGGTCGAAGTACGCCGGCGAGTTTTTTCAAGCGAAGGAGCTTGTGCCGCGAGCACTGGCCGGTGTCTCCGGCGAAGTGGTGTATCCGCCGCCGTTCGACGCGCTCGGGTAGCAGCCGCTAGCGGCTGTCTGTCCTCTGGCCGATTAGAAGGACCGAAACGGTGGCGTTTGTTCGGTGTTAACTTTTTCTTCCACGCCTCCGCGCAGTGCGAACCACGACGCGCAGCGGCCAGGCGATCTGCCGCGCGACGCGCCGAATCCCCGACCACTCGTTGTACGGCAGACTCTGCAGCTCCGGCCAGGCGGCGCGGACGACGTCCTCCGCGAGCCTCTGCTGAAAGCGATATTCGACCGGGAGCTGCAGCATGGCGTCGAAGATGCGCCGATGCGAGAAGGGCATGAGATTGATCCGGAAGCCCGCCGCACCATACAGATGCGGCGACGCCCAGCACCCGAGGCGGTGCTCCTGGTAGGCCAGGTCGAGCCGCAAGTGGCCGTCGGCTTCGGCTGGCAATCCCTCGATCCAACGGTCCATGGCCTCGGTGAAGGGAGGCCACAAGGGCAATCGCATCCGCGAGAGGATTTCTTCGCTGTCGATCGCGGCAGTCTGTTCGTTAGCGGATCGCCAATAAAACGCCCTGCCTACTTCGGCGGCGAATCCCGTCAGCCAGGGGAGGTTCAGGTCGAGGTATTCGCGGCACGTGAAGTAAAAGTCTTTAGACTTCCCGTGTCCCCCGGCATGGCCGATGCGCAGCGAGTAGTCCTGGCGCACCGCCTCGGAAATGGGCTCGACCGCGAGCAATTTGTGCTGAAGCTGGAATTGATCGGCCAACTTTAGCGACGCCCAAATGTCGAGGCGATGCTTGCCTTGCCCGCTGACGGGTCGGTAATCGAACGTGACGAAGCGAGCTTGATCCACTACCGGCCGGGCGCACGCCAGCAGCATTCGCGTGTCGCGGCCCGCGGTCAGCCCGAGGTAGAAGTTCCTGCTGTCTCGAGCGATCGCACGTAGGTGAGCCTGCGTAGTCTTTACAATTGTATCGACAAGCTCGCCGACGTGGGCATCGTCGGCGCGGGCATCGTCGGGGCGGACGAACTGCTTTGGGTGATGCCGTACTGCCTGCCAGCGATTCAGGTCGAGATAGTGGTTGGGCAGCAGCCGAGCGACGTCTTCAGCCGCCGTGGTGCCGGCCGGATAGAACTGGTCTGGGCGCAGGTTCGGGAAGTCGTTGAGCGGCTTGGCGAACAGCGGGTGGTCCGGCTCCTCGGCGAGCAACACGGTTGCAGTGGAGGCCGCCTTCTTGCGCTCGGGGGAATAGACGGCCGCCAGCGTGCCGCCGGCATCGAGGTAGAGCCGCGACTCGCCGGCCGTCAGCAGCACACAGGCAAAGCGTCCGCCCAAGCCGTAGAGGACGCGTTCTACTTGTTCGAAGTCCGACTCACCTGAGATCGTGCATGGCAGCCGCAGTGTGTCGCGAAGCAGTGCATCGCCGTCAATCGGATAGCCGAGCAGCCAACCGACGTGGCTATCGTCGGCGCTACGAACCTCAACGACCGGCAGTGTCGGATGGGTGGCGAGGGTCCAGCCGGCGGCCCGGCGGGTTTGCCACGCGTCGGGAACCTCCACGGACCCGGGCGAGAGCAGAAACTGATCCACGTATTCCGCCAGAGATGGCAGCATTGCACCTTCACCCGAGTTTGGCACAAATGGCAACCGCAACAGGCCGCTTCACGGAATCCGGCCGGTCCCGATTGCAGCGAACATGAAAATGCCGCACCGCTTCACGAGACGAGACACCTGCGAGATCGAGCGCACCTAGGCGAGACGACGCCGCGTCGTGTGAACGGCGACTGCCCTATTTGCCCTCGCCTCGTAGCTTGGCGAACTCGCTCTACAGTACCGGAGGTGGGACTTGAACCCACACCCTCTTGCGAGGACTGGATTTTGAATCCAGCGCGTCTGCCGATTCCGCCACTCCGGCAAGGCAGCATCATCAGTTTAGGTGGTTTGATTCCACCGTCAACTGGCGGCTGATTGCGGTGTCGCAGATTGGAGCATTACGCCGGCTCGACCTGCGGCAGTTCCGCGCAGTCGAGAAAGCCGACCAGCGCGCGGCTGCGGAAGGGCTGCTGGAGCTTGCGCACGGCTTTCGATTCGATCTGGCGGACGCGCTCGCGCGTGACCGAGAAGATCTTGCCGACCTCTTCCAGCGTATAGGAGTAGCCGTCGGCCAGACCGAACCGCAGACGGAGGATTTCCCGCTCGCGATAGGTCAGCTCTCCCAGCACTTGGGCAAGCTTCTCCTTGAGCATCTCATGATGCGTATCGTATAGCGGATCGTCATCGCGGTGGTCTTCCAGAAATTCGCCGAAGTAGTTGTCGTCGTGATCGCCGACCGGTTGATCGAGCGACAGCGGCTGGCGGGCCATCTTCATTACGCAACGGGTGTCGTCCAGCGACAGGCCAGCTGCCTCGGCGGTTTCCTCGGGGCTCGGCTCGCGGCCATATTCCTGCACGAACTCGTGCGTGACCGTGCGAATCCGACTCATCGTATCGATCATGTGGACCGGCAGACGAATCGTGCGGCTTTGATCGGCGATCGCCCGGGTGATGGCCTGGCGAATCCACCAGGTGGCGTACGTGGAGAACTTGAACCCCCGGGCGTGCTCGAACTTGTCCACCGCCCGCATCAACCCGGTGTTGCCTTCCTGAATCAGGTCTAAAAAGCTCATACCGCGGTTGCGGTAGCGCTTGGCGATGGAGACAACCAGCCGCAAGTTGGCGGCCGAGAGATCACGCTTCGCCTTGTCGTAACGGCGCTGACGTGCGCGTGCCCTGTGCATCAGCCGCGCGAGCGTCGTTGGGCTTTCCAGCGTAATCCGCATTAGATAGCGCAGCTCGGCGGTCAACTCCTCGACGCCGTGAAGATTGTCGCCTTCGCGAGCCTGATCGAGCTGCTTCTTCAGCGTGGCCATCCGCTGGCGGATTTCGTCGAGCTGGGTCAACAGAGGCTGAAGACGGGCAATCCGCAGGTTCAGTTCCTCAACCAGCCGCACGGCCTTGTTGCGTCGGCGAATCATCCGCCGCCAGGCTTCGTGGCGCTGCCGGGAGTCGCCCCGCTTGTTGATAGCGATGCGATAATCATCCAGATTCTTGCGCAGCAGATGGTCAATCGTCTGAAGATTTGGAACCAGCCGCAGCATGACCTGCTTTTTCTCCGTGGTGTTGGTCACGGAAATCTCGACCGTCCGATCCAGCCGCAACTTTCCGTCGCGGACCTTTTCAAGCAGTTCGACGGCGCCGCGTAAGACGAAGTCGTTGCACAACAGCGTTTGCCGGAAGCGATGGCGCGTGCCCTCGATCTGTTTGGCGGCGGCGATCTCTTCCTGCCGGCTCATCATCGGGATCTCGCCCATCTGCATCAGGTACATGCGGATCGGGTCGTCGATCGATTCGCTGGTCGATTCTTCAAACTCCACCTCGACATCGTCCTCGTCGCTGCTCGCCAGCGGCGCGTCGGTGTCGTCGGCTTCCCAAGCGTCGTCGATCGCCCGCTCTTCGGTCGAAGCGGAACGCTTGGTGTTGTTGCTGGGGGCTTTGCGGCCCGAGGTACGTCGACCGGAGGACTTGCGCTGGGGGTGGGTGGCCGAGACAGACTTCTTGTGGAGAGAACGTGCCACGGTGATGCGTCTCCTGATCGAGTGCAGTCGGACAAGCGAAGCCGCCAGCGGGCGAGGGGGCCGTTCATTCACCGCTGTTGGGCGGACTGCACAGTCGCACGTGAGGTGCCAAAGGAGATGGCGGCGGCAGGCAGGCGGCGCAAGGGAAGGCGCCGCCTGAAGTTGCGGAGGGATCTAGAATCGCCGAGCGATCAACTAACCGGCATCGTGGTGAGGATGCGCAGCACCGTGTTTCGCGAACGCAACGCGGCTTACGATGCAGCCAGAGTGACGGTCGCGCGGCGATTGCCGATTAACCGGTTGGGTAGCGGGTTGCCCGCTGCCCGAAGTCCTGGGAACGGCCGGCTATTTCCGTCCGCCCGGCGATTGCCGCTGTGAAGTGGAGCGTGACGACCGTCCCGTTAGACGCCGTCTTCCCAGCGGACGATTTCCCAGAGAAGGCCCGGGTCGTCGGGATGGGGAACGTAGACCGGCTGGCCGTCGTACTGCCAGTGAAATCGAACGGGCTCGGCGGGGGGGCGAATGGTGACGCGGGGGATGTAGTCGAGCCCGTTGTTCTTCAAATAGATCGGGAAGTAACGCGCGAGCCCCAGCGAAACGTACAAATCAAATGTCGTCCAATGAAGGTCCCACATGCCGCCGCTGAGATACCACTGCTGCCGTCCGTGTATTTCCAAATCGTCAAAGATCAAGCGGCCTTGAAGATCGAACGGAAGGGATTGGGAATCGGCCTCGACAAAGAAGATGCTCCAGGTAATGACCAGTCCCTGGATCGCGGCCCTGGCGCCTGTCCTGACCTGCAGCAAGCCGCTCGTCATCAAAGTCGGGAGCTGTATCGGCTCGCTGGAATTCAGCAGTGGCGGCAGACTGACCGGTTGAATCTGAATCCGGGGCCCAACCAGGTCGATTTTTCCGAGTGCGGCGATCGTTCCTTCGACCACGACGTCGTCCTCGATCCGCACATCGCCACTGCGGTAGTAGATGCCCAGCGGATTGGTCGCGGGATTGGGGCCTAGCGACGTGTCTTCGAGCGTCGAGGGGCAGGTGGGAATCGTATACGCGGGGCCGCCCTGGAACATTCGATAACTGGCGAGCGCTGGAAAAGACCAAGCGGGCACTTCCTGAACACTTCCGTCGATGGTGGCGATCTGCATGCTGTTTTGGATCAGGGGAAAGCTGGACGAGTCCTGCTCGATATACGGCAACGTTATGGGCCCGTTGAAGGGCCGATAATCGGGATAGCCGGCGTTGCGCATTGCTTCCAGATCGGAAAAGAATCGCTGGCGGTGCGTACTGCTCCAGGCGTAGGCCTCGCCGAGTCGGACGCGTTCGCGAAACCGCAGCGGCCCTTCCAGGCGTACGGGAGCGTTCAGCCACGTCTCTTCGTCGTCGGTCTGATAGATCGTGTACTGGTTCATGTCGCTCCACGGCGCCGGCTCGCTGGCGAGCATCCGCGGGATAAGACGCACTACGGCCCGGGACTGATGCATCGTCTCGTGCGACGAAGCGCCGCTCGTGCGGGCGAACCCGCGCGAGGTTACGGTCACCCGCAGCGGCAGCTCGTCGTAGTCAGCATCCGCCGGTAGAAGGTAAGGGTCGCCGATGCTGTAGGTGACTTCGTAACGAGTGCGGGAGCCGAGATCGTCACTCAAGGCCGTTGCCACGCCGCCCCAGGAGGATTCATGCATGCGCCGAAGTCCTATCGCCAGACCGGCCATGGCCGCCTGGCGGGCATCCATTCGCGCGCTGCTGTTGTGCTGCACGTGGACCATCGTAGACTGCGTGCGCATCACCGCGTAGCACACCGCCAGACTGACGGCGATGATCGTCAGCACGACCACCACGGCAAAGCCGCGACGCGTGTGGCGTCGGTTCGGAAAGGATCGCCAAGTAGTACGATTCATGACGGACGTTACACAGGAGAGATTTCCGTCGGCGGGGTCACCCCACCGGCTCCGCAGAACTCTACTTCATGCGTCTATTCCCGTGCGGCACCGACGAGCGACAATCCATAAAACCGGCACGATCGGCCCGAAATGGCACGCCGAGGCATGTGCGCGGGTTGAAATGGCCGGCTCGACTGCAGCGGCGGATTCGGATCGGCCGCTACCATCTCGCACGGCTGGCCGTTACACTGTCCGGCGCGATACACAGCCCGCCGCGTCGCCGCGGAGTCGTTCGTGGAGGCAGGGCGGCGGCTGATTGAAGCCCCGGGAACAGGAGAGCCGGCTGATGAACGTGCGACCTTTTGCATTTGCGGTGACCGCGAGCGTCGCGTGCCTTTCGCTTGTCTTGACCGGTTGTGGCGGCAAAGAGCCGGCACCCGAACCTGCCGCCGCTGCCCCGTCCGAGCCGCAGCCTGATCCCGAATTGGAGAAGATCCACGCCACGTTCGAAGCGGCCTCACAAGCCCTGGCGCGCGGCGACTACACGTCCTATAGTCGCACGCTCACGCCGGAGACCCAGGAACGGATGGCCGGAAACCTGGCCATGACCGGCGCCGTCTTGCAGCAACAGATGGCCAGCACGCAAGCGCTTTCCGCTCTGACCGAACAATTCGGCGGCGGTGAAGAAGGCGAGGATGAGACCGCCGATGCGGAGCTGCAACGGGTGGTCGAGGTCTTGAAGAAACACGGCGTGGAGAATATCGACCCGGTGAGTCTGCTGGGCGGCGGCGCCCAGGCATCCGGACCGGCATTGGTTGCCGCTTCGATTGAAGACAAGCCGGCCTTCATCGGGGAGATGCTCGACGCGGTCATGGCCGTGCAGGCCAAGACCGGGCTGCAGTCCGGTCAACCGATTGCACCGCCTGCCCCGGGCGAACTGACGGACGTGAAGGTCGAGGGGGATCTAGCAACCGGCACAATGAAGCACAAAATCAACGACCAACAGCGGCAGGCCCCGATCGCGTTCCGCAAGGTCGGCGACGAGTGGAAGATCGATAACGGCGATGCCGTGCAATAGGCGCGACTTCCCAGCCCTGCCCCCTCCCCAAAAGGGAGAGGGCGCCACTCTCCTTCTATCGCCGCCGCCAACCGTACACGGCAAGCGCCGCCAATCCCATCAGCGCCAGGGCGATGCTCGACGGCTCCGGCACGACCGATTGGCTGATCGCCTCGATGGCGTTGATGTCGAGCTGCGTGCGGACGGGCAACCCTTGCACGTCCGGCAGCATCGCGGTCATGTTGGCCAGGGCGTATGTCTTATCCCAAAGATGCCCGCCGTGGGACAGAAATTGCGACGTAAGCGGACCGGCCGCGTCCATGACGAACAGTTCGCTGCCGGTGGCATAGAAGCCGCTGGGGTCCGTCGGGTCGGGAACCTGCCGGATGCTGAAGATGATGGTGTCCAGGCCTCCGTCCGGGTCGCGGCCGAAGTCGTCCGGATCGCCCGCCACATCCTGCACCATCAGCGCGTCCAGATTGATCGCCCCAGGCTCGATGCTCGTCGGAATGTCGCCCAGCAGTTGAATCACCGTGGCTCGAATCTGGCCCAAGGAGATGTACGCCGAACCGGAAAGGTTCCACACCGAAACGGCATCGTTGGGGATTGCGGTGGCCAGGCTGTTGAAGTCGACGTCGAGCGAGTACTTGTTCGCATCTCCCGATGCGGCCGGCTCTGGCCCCCAGACTTCCAGTCCGTCGATGTCGCGCGGGAAGGGCATGCCGTTGATCTGACTCTGCGTGGCCCACACCCCCTGGGTGCTGGGCGCGGCAAAATCACCGGCAAGCTCGTACGAGATCTCCCCCGCGCCGCCAATAGTACTACCGCCGGAAAGGCTGATTGGCCCCGCGCTGGGGACGGTCACGGACGACAAACCCGCGCCCGGGACAAAACTGTTGGCCGCATCGTCGATCGAAAACAGTAGATGGGCGGAATCGTCGATCAACGGGAAAAACAGGTGATCGCGCTGGTTGGCAGTTGCGTCGACGTCGTCCTCCATGGTGAACGCTGGACGCGTGCCGGTGTAGTCGAGCCCCCCGCCGATCAGCACCCCGCCTGATCCATCCCAGGCGACGATCTGCTGCGGGTCGAGACTGGTTCCGGCAGCCGTGATCTCGTGGTCCATGTCGTGCGAGTACTCTTTGCCTGGCACGATCGACGGCCCGGCCAGGCCCAGTCCGACCCCACCGGGGATGCCGCCGGACAAACCTCCGTAGGGAATCGTGGCGTGCGCGGAAGAAACGACTACGGCCGCCAGCAG
Source organism: Pirellulales bacterium (assembly GCA_040880125.1). Classification (GTDB taxonomy): domain Bacteria; phylum Planctomycetota; class Planctomycetia; order Pirellulales; family JBBDJB01; genus JBBDJB01. The sequence continues at coordinate 70,491 of JBBDJB010000044.1, forward strand.
TACAGCGGCCGACACCGAAGCGGCGGTTTGTATCAACATTCGGCACCGCATGATAGTACTCCCAGAAGGCAAGGGCATTGGATGAACGTTTTTCGAGGGACCTCTTCGCCGCAGCCATTGCGGCAGTCGACCGAGCGCGTCGCAGTGACTTGAATCGGGTGGGATAATCTGCCCGCCCAGCAGCCGGTTGGGCATCGAAGCGAAGCGCGCACGACAAACAAACCGCAAGTAAATCGCGCGATCGAAAGAAGCGGCAACCGCCGGCGGCTCGTTAGCCGCGCGCCGTTTCCGATTTGTCGCACAAGCCCGCTAGATGTGACTAGCCCAATTACGAGTCACTAGCGATGCTCCGGGACGCAGTGAGAGCCAAGCGACACCTAGAGTCGCCTAGCAGGTAGCCGCTTCAACAACTACGGATTCGCCCCACCTGGCGCCGCGCAGCCCCTGCCCTTGGCTGACCTGTCTGCCCTACATCGCCACCCCGTCGGAGCCCAACTCCGACGGCCGCGCCGGCGGGAAATGAATCTACCGCGCGGCGGGGCGGTGTCAATGATTTTTGGCCCGGAAAATAGACAACTGCACGCCCGAATAGTCGCCCGTTGACCACTTTCGGCGACGCTCGATATGTCGCTCGCAAGAAAATCTGGCAAGCGCGGTACTGGCCTGCTAAGATGCCCCCCGGCAGGCGGGATTTTCCGCTGGACGTTCGCCTGGGGGCATTCGGCGAATCGTGCCGTTCGCGACCGCCGGCTGTCCTCCTTGCTTCGCACATTCGTACAACCACGTCTCCGACGCGTAGGACGCTCCGCATGTCGACAAGCCACCTTCGATTCCGCCGCACCGTTTATGCGCAACATCGTCACGGGCGCCAACGCAAAACTGGAATTCGCTCGCTAACGAATTCGCTTCGGTGGATGCCGATATTCGAGCGACTGGAGAATCGACGTCTGTTGGCCGTCGACTGGTCGGGCGGTGTTATCCACGACGATACAACATGGTATGCGTCTGAGGGGACATACAATCTCACAGGCGACGTCCGCATTGAGTCGGGAGGGTCGCTGACCATCGAATCCGGAGTTGAGGTGCAGGGAAGCAGCCTGTACGTCTTCAGCGGCGGCATGTTGTCGGCCAGCAATGTGACGTTTCAGAACTCTCGGGTTCAACTGGACAGGGGTTCTGCGGCTTCGCTCAGCAACAATCAATTCCTCGGGGACAACGCCTTCGCTGACGTGAGGTTGGCCAGTAATTTGAGTGACAATTCGTTCCCGCCCAATTCAACGGTGCACATCTTATCGAATGGGTCGGGGGGTCAACTAACAACTCCAGCGTCGTTGCCTTTGATTACAAACGTTACTTACGATTTGTTCGGCCTCTATATCGAAAGCGGTGGACACCTGACCATCGTCGACGGTAATACGATCACCGGCTCCAACCTGTACATCTTCAGCGGCGGCATGTTGTCGGCCAGCAATGTGACGTTTCAGAACTCTCGGGTTCAACTGGACAGGGGTTCTGCGGCTTCGCTCAGCAACAATCAATTCCTCGGGGACAACGCCTTCGCTGACGTGAGGTTGGCCAGTAATTTGAGTGACAATTCGTTCCCGCCCAATTCAACGGTGCACATCTTATCGAATGGGTCGGGGGGTCAACTAACAACTCCAGCGTCGTTGCCTTTGATTACAAACGTTACTTACGATTTGTTCGGCCTCTATATCGAAAGCGGTGGACACCTGACCATCGTCGACGGTAATACGATCACCGGCTCCAACCTGTACATCTTCAGCGGCGGGGCCATTTCTGCAATTGGCGTTACATTCAACAATCAGCTTCGTCTTCAGGCTGGCAGCACTGGCATCATCAAGTACAGCACGTTTATTGACTCCAGTTACAGCTATTTCGACGGCCAGATGGGAGTCATCGTTACAGGAAATGACTTTTCGTCTTCAAAAGTCAGAGCACAGGGCTCCGGCGGAACCATCAAGATGGAGGGCAATTACTGGGGCGTGATTGACGCGGGGAAGATCTACGACTATTACGACAGTCCCGGCCTGCCGGTCATTGACTATGAGCCACGCCTGACCGCCTTTGTGGAGCCGCCGGAGGACGCTCTATATCGCCAAATCTACCAGCTTCCGGCCACCGCGTACGACGGGACCGGATACGACATCAACCTCTGGTTGGGCGACGTTCTTCCTGAACAGCAGGTGACGGTACACGTAGGGCACAGCTTGCAGGACCTGCACGCCATTGGTGTGCCATTCTCGAACACCAACGGAGGCTCGACTTGGCAGCTACAAGTCGACATGGCCGGCTCCGGAACGCCGGTCGCACAGTATGTCGCCGTTTCCAGCGATCAACCGGTCATTATCCTGTATGCGGACTCGGTCCATCAAGACTCAAGCGCTTTGGCTGGCTACCAGCAATACTCGCCTGGAGTTGGGGTGGAACCTGACGTTCAGCCTGTGGATCATCACAATGCTGCACAACTGTATCGTTGGGACTACGATGCTTCGACATTTACTGAATTGCCACAACCAGAATGGCTCAACCAGAGTTTAATCGACTGGAACAAAAAAACCATTATTCTGACTCACGGCTGGGACGATAGTCTGCATTACTCCACGAATGGAATTACTGATGACGGTGGCCAACACTTCATTTGGAAGTTTGCCGAAAACTTCATGGACGGACGATTACCTGCCGAACTCGAAACGTTTAATCTGCTCGCTGTCGATTGGTATGACGATGGGACAAGCAGGGGCTCCAATCCAGACAACTCGAATGTCTTGAATCCCTTTGATGCTCAGAAGTCGGCCAATAATGGCATTGCCGCGGCAAAGGCGATCGCTGAACGCCTCAACGATGTGCTAGGTGTCAATCTCCATCCAGACAACATGATGTTGATCGGTCACAGTAATGGCGCGGGCTTTATGGCGAGCATGGCGCTGACATTCCTGCAACTTCGAGGTGAGAAGATCGCGGAACTTACCGCTTTGGATGCCCCCACTCTCACGTCAGCATGGGGGGAGGTGGTGTCAGCCGCAGCGGCGGGAATTCGGACAAGCAATTACTACATGCCCCTGGCTCAGCCGGGTTTGCCTTGCGCGTGCCAGTTCTTTGGTTTTGGCCAGCGCATGGCTGTCCCGGGACCAAATGTAGAACTGACTAATTTCAGGCTCGATGCGACCGCGAGCCTAACTGACCTTGGACTCGCTGGCATCTTCGAAATCGGGCATTTTGTGGTTCCGGATCGTTACGTGGCTACGGCGTACAAAGACAGCACATCCGAAAATGTCTTTCCTGACGGGTATTGGGGTTTTCAAGAATCGGCCTATGTTCAAGGCGGCCCGATTCCCTCGGATTCACACATTTTCTGGACAGAGACAAATTATGCAGGCTTCTTCGACGCGCCAGCCATTTCTCAACTCAGTGTTCTCGAATTATTGGATGCAACTAGACCAATCCTCGATTTTTCCATCAAGACTTCGACGTCAATTATTGAAGCAGTGAGCGGGAGCGTGGTCCAGGCGTGGAAGGGTGTGCAAAACGCGGCCGACCTCTTCGTTTCAGGGGCTGCCAGTCTATTCACTTTCGTGGCACAGAGCCCTGTGTATGGCTCACTCGATGTGGATATTCCCGAAGACGCGGACCTATTGGAGTTCAATCTCTCTGTCGCCAACCCCGGCAACAATGACCATTTGCTTGTTATGATCGGCGATGAAGTCTTGCGAGATATCGACCTGGCTTCCGTCCAATTGGTGGGTGGCGTAAAGGAACAGATCTGGATCAAGGACTACGCAGGTACGCCAGAAACCATCACGTTTTACATGCCATCCGGCGAACCTAGTGACGCGGAGTTCTCCATCTCCGAGGTGGAATTCGTGGATGTCAACTTTCCTCCCACCCAGATCATCGGCCGCCACATTTTCTACAACGATTCGTTCTTCGACGATCCGACCTTCGGCAACGATGACGACACGGCCATCGATCCCACGAAAGAAGCCTTGTTACCCGGTCAGACCGCCACGAACGCCAACTACATCAGTTACACCCAGGGCATCAACGGCATCATGGTTGATATCGCCAACCCCGAAGGCACCATCGACGCGGACGACTTCGAGTTCCACGACATGGGCCGCGATGGGAACAGCGAAACGATCGCCCCGCCGCCGGACAGCATCACCGTGCGGCCGGGTGAAGGCGTAGGTGGATCTGATCGCATCGTAATGACCTGGGACACGTCGGGCGGCGCGGTGTTCGACACGACCTGGCTGCGGGTGACCGTGGGTACATCGCTGGGTCTACCCGCGGACGACGTGTTCTACTTCGGCTCCGCGCCCGGCGAAGGCTCCGGCGGGGAGTTTGCACAGATCGATCCGGCCGACGAACTCGGCGCCCGCAACAACACCCACGGGTTTGGCAATCCCGCCGCGGTCGACGATCCGTGGGACTACAACAAGGACCGATTCGTCGATCCGGCGGATCAACTTTTTGCCCGTAACAATGGGACGGGCTTCGCGGATCGGCTGGAGCTGTTCTCCGCTCCGCTACCGGTGCCGCTGTTCGCCGGGCTCCTGGAAGGCGACGACAGCTCGAATCGTGTCCGTGCCACTCCCACGGTGGCGGCCCTGGTCGGTGACGAGAGCGGCTGGTCGAGACTCGGCGCGGTCGCGTCAGGCAGCAAAGCTTTCGCCGGCAATCGGTCGACGTCGACTGCCGATGAGCGAATCTGGGCCGACGACGATGAGGAATTGCTGCTCACCGGCGCGCTCGTCAACGGCAAGGACGCTGACGTGGATGGTGCTTACGGCGAGAACGCCGACTGGCTCGCCTGGGATGGGCTTTAGTACGGGGTTCCGGTAGCGCGCAAAAACGTTGCCGGTCCGTCTCCAAGTAGTTTCGCCTCACGAGCTGTGGTGCTTCTCGACCTTTTGCCGTAGCTCACGAATCTGGTTCTGCACTTCGCTGAAGCGGTCGGGCCACGCTTTGGACTGCAACTGATCGACCGTCTGCTGGGCGGCGGCCCAGTTCTCGGCGTGAATCTGCGCTTGGGCCAATCGCAACAGCCCGGTCGGCTCGAGCGCGCGGATCTCCGCCACGCGCTGCCAGTGGTCGATCGCTTCGCTCCAGCGGTTTTGCGATTCGCGCACTTCGGCCAGCATCGTGTGGCTTTCTGACTCCAGCGGCAGCGCTTCGATGATCGAGGTAAACGCCCGCTGCTGTTGTTCTGGCTGCTCCGCGAACCGCTTGCCGAGCTCCCGGTAGCGGGCGATGTCGCGCGGGTTGAATTGCACGGCCTGGATCAACTGCGCGATCGCTCCCTCCTTATCGCCCTGGGCGTCGTAGGCGGCGATCAAGCTGTCATGCACTTCTTCATCGTTCGGCTGAAGTGCCTCGGCGGTCTCCAACTGAACGATCGCCTGCTCGTACATTTTGTTATCCAGGTAAACCATGCCCAGCGCCTTGCGGACGATCGGATTCTCCATGCCCGTCTCGGCCGTTTGTAAATTCAACTGGGCAACGTACGCGTCCAAGTCCTTCGACTCGCGCAATACTTGCTTGAGCGACCCGATGGCGTTGCGGCGGTTCTCGATGTGCGGTCCCCAACTGACGATCGCGCCGCTGGCGGCTTCGACCGCCTTGGCCGTATCGCCCAGTCCGGCGTAGGCCCGGGCCTGGTTGGCGTAGTAACTGGAAAGCGTGCTGTTGCCGATGCCACGGTTTGGCTGGGTGCGCTGGTGTAGCGGGATCAGCTCCTCGTAGTAGGCGGCGGAGCGCGCGTACAGCTCGTTCTCCAGGCAGCTTGCGGCGAGCGCCGCCAGCGCGTGCTCCTGCCAGCGGTTCTCCTGGTGGAAGTATTCGTCCGTCTGGTCGAGCAGGGCGAGCAGCTTCTCCTCTTGGCCGGTGCGGAAGTAGGCGTGCATCAGCCACACGCGGTACTGAATGTTGCCGGGCGACTTCTCCACCAGCGGCAATAGTATCGGGATCGAATCTTCAAACCGCTTCTGCCACTGCAAATACTCGACCAGCCGCGAGGTCTGGCTCTCGGTGAGCCGCTCCTGGTCGTAGGCGATCATGAGGATCTCGATCGCCCGATTGTGCCGATCCAGGCCCTGGTAAAGATACTCGGCGATGTAGGCGACGCTGGCGGCCGATTCGCGCCGCTCGCGCCATACTTCATTGGCAACTTCCGCGAACTTGCCGGCCTTCTCGGTCCAGAAGTAGCCGTAGTGCTGATGGTAGATCGTGCGGTTGCGATGCTCTTGCGACTGGAGATCTCGCCGCAACTCTTCCAGCACGATCGCGAGTAGGCGTTCCTCCAGGCCTCCTCGCGGTTGAGCTTCTTCCCGCCATCGGGCCAGCATGTGGGAGTGCTGGCTCCAACCGTCGCGATTGTTCAGACGGAACCACGCCGGCTCCTGCTCGATCCGCAGCACCAACTGCGCGAGGCCCTCGCGAGGGCTGGCTATGTCGTGCAGTGTCTGCGCCACGCTGCTGACGATGTTCTCGTAGTAGTTCGTCTGCCGGCGCAGTACTTCGGTCAGGGGCTCACTGGCGAAGTCTTTAAGCCGAGCGACGACGCCTTCGAGTTTCAATTCGTGTGCCACGCGGTACGTCTCGCACAGCTTCTCAATGAGCTGGTAGCGGTGGTTCTGGTGGCGGGTCGAGAGTGCGTCGCGCAGGATTTGCTCGAACCGGGCGAAGAGCGTCTGCCCTCGGCCCAGCGAGACCTCTCCCCCCGCGCGCAGCGCTGCCAGGTACGTCTCGTATAGACGCTCGGTCAGCCACAGTTCCTGCTCCTGGTGCGCCGGCTGGGCGAGCTGTTGCTGGATGAACCGCTCGGCGCGGGCGAAGTGACCGAGCTGCTGTAGATACTGCACGAAGGTCGAAAACGCATCATTGCCGGTCGTCGGTAGAACGCCGTCAAGCGCGGCGGCAAACTCGCCAATGGCCGACTCCAGCAGTTGCACGGCACCGTCCCGCTGATCGTAGTTCCACCGCGCACGGGCGAGACTGTGCGCAATCTGCAGCCGTTGAAGTTCCCCGGGCGTCTGCCTGTCGTGCAGGACCGCAAGCTGTCGCATCTGCTCCTCGGCCAGCGGTCGGGCGGCGATGTTCCCTAGATTGGCCAGGAAATCAGCCATTAGCACCTCTTCGCCCGGCGCCCACGCGCGCTCGAACGCCCGGCGCAGCGCGGTTAAGGCGGCCTGGGTGTGCGGCCCGGGTTGATTGATCAATTCGGCCGCGCGTCGCTCAGCCAGCACCGTCAACAGATCGAGCGCCCGCAGGTCCGTCTCCGAATCGACGCTCTCTCGCAAGGTGTCAACATGCTCCACGATCGAGTCGATCGTCGCTTCCTCGCGCACATGCTCCAGCACGCCGCGGATGCCGCCCAGGTACGGGTAGATCTTGCCGGGCGTGTGGCCGAGTACCGCGTCGGCCATGCCGGTCATCAGGCGGAAGTCGTGCGTCGCCCGATAAAACTCGCGCAGCTCACCGAGAAAGTTTTCCGGATTGCTCGACTTCTCCAGCAGCGCCGCGAACACCAGCAGCACTTGCTCGTCCAGCTCGCTGGGGAGGTTGCCGTCGCTCACTTGCCACGGCCGAAGCTGCTGCGAGAGATAGTTTCGCAGCTGCCACTCTTCCATCGTCTGATACATGCGGATCATCGCCCGGCGGCGCGCATCGGCCCGATCCGCCACCAGGTACCAATCGGCGAGCATCCGATAGTCGATCGGTTGCAACTCGTCGACCGCCTGAACGGTTTCGAAGTGTGTGATGGCCGCTTCGATCTCGCCCAGCTCGGCCACGAGCCGGCCGAGCGCCAATCGCCAACTTTGATCCGCGCCAGCCTCCTCGACCCAACGGGCGAGCACCTCGCGCAGTGCTTCCACGCGGTCCAGCGCGACCAGAAGCTGAAACTTCTGCTGCTTCCAACCGTCATTGGCGGGCTCTCCGGCGCTCTGGTTCTGGGCGGCGATCGCCTGGTCAAGATACCCCAGCAGCCGGTCGGCCACTGCGGCCAGCGGCTCGTCCGGCTCGCGCACCGACAGAAACGCCACGGTGCGCAAGTATCGATAACGCAGCACCGCCCGAAGGAAATCGGCCAATTCCTGTTCGGCCGCCGCGGCCGCGTCGACGTCTTCCTGTGGCTGGATCACCTCGGCAACCGGCGGCCGGTCGCCCAAAAACTCCCAGCACTCGTCGGCCAGCATCGTCCGATCACCGCCGGCGAGCACCTCCAGATAGATCCGCTCAATCACCAGCCACGGCCGCAGATTCTCGTCCGCGTCGCGCGCCGCCTCGCGCAGCCGCTCGGCCAACTGCGACCGGGCCGCCTTCAAATTCTCCCGCTGCTTTTCTTGCAGCTCCGTCCGCGTGAGATCTTCTTTCTTCTCGACCGTGTCCATGGCCACGTCAAAGCGGCCCTTGGCCATTGCGTCGGTCCACCGATAAAGCCCCTGCACCTGTTCCACCAGGCGTTGCGCTGCACTATCCGCTGTCGACAACTGCTCGATCAACTTCAGCGATTCAGTTTCATACTCCGCGGTCCAACGCTGCGCGAGCAGCGTGTTGAAGAGACTCTGGGCGTACGCAGCCCGATAGTCGTCCGGGCCTTCTTCCAATCGCAGCCGCAAGAATGCGAGCAATTCCTCCACCGTCGCATGGCGAGTGAGCACGCCGACCAGTGCTTCGCTGATCTGGTGCCAGTGCTGGTCGTCCTCCGCGCCATTCCAGCGCTGCTTGAGGATCTCCGCGATCCGGGTCCATTTCTCTTCGCCCAGCCCCGGATCGTCGGGCAGCACCCAAGCGACGTACGAGGTCAGCTTCGCGACCGAAAGCGACTCGCCCTCGGCCAGCAGCCGCTCGGCCAGCACTGCCCGGGCTTCGCGGCAGGCGTCGGTTTGGTTGAAGCGATAATGGTCCAGGATCCGTCCGGCGTAGGATAGCTGCTCGTCATGCCGCGCAAAGCGGATCGCCGCCTCGCGCAGCGGCTCCAGCCAGCGCTCTTCGATGCGGCGGCTGCGCAGGTTGTAGCCTTCACCTAATGCGAAGGAGATCGCCGCGTTGAGCCGTGCCGCCACCGGCGATTCGAACTCGCCCGCCTGTTGCTCGGGCGAGAGCCAATCGTCGGCAAGTTCATACGCCCGGTCGAGCTGGTCGTTGTAGACCAGCGCGCTGAGCAACTGCTCGTACACCGATTGCGACTCCGGATCACCGCCCGCCCAATCGGTCAGATACTCGACCAGGTCCGCGTAGCGGCCCTCGGACCGCAGCAAATCGGCGTAATAGCCGCGCAGGGTTCCCAGCTCGCTCTCGTTCCACTTGTCGTTGCCGGCCACGGCCCGCTCGAGCCAGGCATATGCCGCCTCGAAGTCATCCAGCGACACCAGCCGTTCGGCGTACTGACGCTGCAGGCCGGCATCGCGGGAATAGTCGGCGGCGAGACTGTGCCAAAGCGCGAGCGCCTCTTCTACTCGTCCGGCCCCCTGCACGTGCGTCACCTGACGCTCTCGCCACTGTTTGCTTGCCTTCAGATACTCCGACTGCCGGTCGTAGATGGGCATGAGCCGATCCAGCAGCGTGAGCATTTCGTTGTGCTCAAAGATCGTCGAGGCGGTGCTGATCAGTTGATTGGCCAGGAATAGCTCTTCCGAGCGGCGAGCTTCCTCAGGCGATTCCGCCAGTTCGGCCGCTTCGGCCAGGATGCGCTCTTGCAGCGCCGCGTGCTGTCGGGCAGACCAGAGCACCTCGTTGCGCAGCCAGCGGACGCCCGCTTTGCCAGCGGCCAACTGCTCGGCGGCCTCCAAATGCTCGATCACCGGCTCCCACTGCTGGCTGTCAGCAAAGTGCAGCATCATCACCAGCCGGTCCTCGAACGTGGCCTTGTTATCGGCGATCGCCTGCTTGGCGGCCTCAACCGTAGGCAGCGGCTCGTGAATCTCCTGCACGCGGTTGCGGATCGCCAGTTCGTCTTCGATTTGGTCTTCGAATCGCTCGCGCGGCAGTTGCTCGATCTCATACGTAATGAGGCGCAGCCGGCGGCCTTCCTCGTCGGTCGTCTCCACGCGCTGTGCCCACCAGGTGCCGGCCACTTCGACAAAGTCTTCGAACGTGGTGCGCGAGTTCACGGTGCCGCTTTGCAGGTTTTCCACCGACAGCACCACGTCGCGCTCGGTGTCGATCGTAATGCGCATCTGTCGCTCGGGCAGGTCACTTTGCGTCAGCGTGAGAACGACTCGCCCGTCGTCGTCGCCGGTGTCGAGCTTCGGGACATAGTTCCGATAGCCCTCGTGAAGCGCGTTGAGCGAGTAGTCGGAAAGCATCAGCGACGGCTCGATTCGATCTTGCTCGACGGCGTCGCGATGCCGGCCGAGCAAGTAGGCCACCGACAACACGCCCCGCAGGCGCTGGTCGCACCAATTGACGACCGTCTGGCCGCCACCGCTCGAATCTCGCGTCACCCAGCCGCGCGGCGAATAAAGATCGAGCCGCTCGCTCCGGGTGACCAGCTCCTCGTACCGCGGATCGAATCCTTGGCTGAGCCGCTCCATCCGAATACCGCCCTCGAGGTTGAGCAGCGACTCGCGGCGCAGCAGGCTCTCGGACAGCTCGCGGATATCCTCCGGCCACTCGCTCGGCTGCAGATCCGGCACGTGCTCAATAGCGGGCGGGAGATACGGAAACAGCTTCTGCAGCCAATCCGGCTGCGGCAGCGGCTGCGGCCGCAGCGACGCGGGCCGGTTGGGCATCAGGAATCCGACTTCAACGACTTCGCCCAACGCCGCCGCCTGATTGCGGCGCGAGAGGCTGACGCGCGCGCCGGCCATAACACCGCGGGCCGCTCCGCCCATCCGGCTGTACATGTCCCCGAAAGCGGATTGCTGGCCATTTGCGCCAAACTGCATCGGAAGGCCCAGCGACGCCCCGTCCCACAGTTGCAGCGACATCTCGTCCGCCGGCATCGGACCGTTCATCGCCAAATTCTTGTCGAGGTCGCCGTAGGGATCGAGTCCGCTGACCGAGAGCCGGTCTTCCAACCGTTTGAACGCATCGTTGCGAATTCCACCGCCAAAACTTTGCGCCAGTCCGTCCACGCCGAGATCCATGTCGAATTCTCCCATCGGCATGGCCGACGATCGTGGAGAGAAGTCGGACAATGTGAGCGACGAGCGCTCCGCATCACCGGCATACCCTCCCCGGCCTCCTCTGCCAAATCCGCCCATACGCGCGCCCGCCATCTCGCGGCCAAGCCGCAGGCCCTGCAGCCGTTCGATCTCCCACGGCTGGATCGGCACTTCCCGGCCCATCATCGCCAGTTGCAGCAGTAAGTTTTGCCGCAGCCCGATCCGCCACGAACCGGCCTGGCGCATCGCCTGTTGCAACAGCTCCGTCTCCGCCTGGCTGCGGCCTTCCGCAAAAAACCGCTCGCCGTCCCGCATCTGGAAGCGCCGCTTTACCTTGAACCGCTCGCGATCCTCGTCGCTCTCCAGCACCAACAGCGACGTGTAGGGCGTCATGATGTGGAACTCTTCCGACAGCGCGATGATCTCCTCCTGGATCGCCTCGGCGCTGCCTTGCGCCAGCAGGCTGTCCAAGTGCATCCGCGCCCACAGCCGCGGGATGAACGAGTTGCCCTTTTCCGCTTCGGCCAGGGTGACCGGAGCGGTGAATCGCACCTCTTTTCCGCCGCGGCGGCCGGTCACCACCACTTCGCCGTGTTGCTCGGCCCCCTCGGGCAGATAGCGGCCCAGCAGGATCTGCTGCATGCCGGAAGCCAGGTTCGGAATCCGCTCCGGGTAGACGCGCGCCGTGCGCACGCCGTGAAACTCAATCTGCAGATCGGTCAATCCCGGCTGGGTTAGTTCGCTTAGCAGTTCCAGGGCCGTCGCCTCCGGCCCGCGCGAAGCGTCGACGTGCCGCACGCTACCTCCGCCCAGCGAAGCGATGGCCGCCAGCACCGTCGACTCGAAGCTGCTGCCCATCGAGATGGCATGGAACGTCGCCTGCGACTCCGCGTCCTGATGCAGATACCGCAATCGCTTCGCGGCGTCCGTCGGGTCGGCCTGGCCCGTCGTGACCACTCCGTCGCCCAAGTAGATCACGTGCGTCTTCGGGGTTGCGCGCTTCAGCGCCGCGGCGATCGACTTGTCCAGGTCGGTCCAGCCGAGCGACGTTCGCGAGTCGATGAACTTCCGGGCGGCGCCCTTATTGTCTTCCGATGCGTCTTGCCACTGGTCGAACACAAAGTGGCAATCGACGTCGCAGCCGGCCACGTTGAATCGGTCCTCCGGCGAGAGCGAACCGAGCAGCGCGGCCAGCAGTGCCGCTTGCGTCTCCCGTTGCGATGGCCCCATCGAAGCGGACGTATCGGCCAGAATGAGCATCTCCAGCGGCTCACCATCGGCAACCAGCTCCCGCTGCCACTGGCCGTCGGAGCCGGGCGGCGTGAGCATCAGCATGAAGTAGCCATCGTCGCCCCGCTGGTGCGGAATCACCAGCACGTCGCTGCCGCCGGCGGCCGCTTCGATTTCGACTTCGAAATCCCGCGTGGGTGTGTACTCCTGCTCGGCGAATTCGATGCGTGCGGAGTTCGATGTCTTCTGCACCCGGGCCGGGTGCGTTGCGCAGCGGACACGGGCGAGCGGCAAGGCCGACTGAACCGTCACGTCGATCGTCAGCTCTCGGAGCGGATGCTGCTTAAGCAGCTCGCTTTGCAGGGCGTAGCTGTAGCGGTAGTGCTGGCCCTTGCGCGGCAGAACCTGCGTGTAGCTGATGCGGATCCGTTTCTCCGAGTGCGGCTCGATGGGGAACACTCGGGCTTTGAAGATATTGCCGCCGCTCCACTCCAACAGGCCGGGGTCGCGCTTCTCGCGGAGGATCGTCTCGTAGATCTCCCGCGCGCGTTGCTTCTCGACGATGTCGGCCTCGACCAGCTCATCGCCGATCCACATGCCAAAGCCGGAGATCGACGCATCCTGCGGAAGCGGAAAATAGAACACTCCCTCCAGCCGGCCGGGCGTGTGATTGACGAACGACTCCTCGATGACCGTCCGGGCGATCTGGTCGCGGATGTCGACCGCCACCTTGTGATAGCCGACGGTGAGCGGCACGTCGCGGCCATCCACCTGGGCGACGAGCGAGCCGATCGACTCGTCCGCCACCGTGCCTTCAAAACTCTGGAGCCACTGCGGCGCCTCGTCCAGCGTCACCAGCTTGCGGTCGTCGGTTCGAAGGATTCGCTTTTCGGCAATCTTCTGCGACTCGCCCCCGGGACCCACCACCTCCAGTGGTGCGTTGTCGGCCGGCTCGATTTGCACGGTGCCGCCGGTGACCTGGATCTTTTCGCCGCTGGTCAGTTCCACCAGCGAGCCGGGCCCAAGCGTGAGCTTTGCCCCCGAGACCAGCTTTACGGCAACCGCGTTGGCTCCGCGCAAGTCCGTGCGCAGCCAATCGCCGGCGCGCAACAGGATCGGCTCGCAAACCGGCGACCAGCGTCTCTGCGCCAAGGGACGCAGAGTGACGGTCCCCTGCACGTCGACCACCTTGCCGATGCGGCCGTCGGCCGTGAGCGTGTCGCTTCTCTCCGCCGGCGATCCATTTGCCTGCGCAAAGAGCTGCGCAGCGGCCAGCGTCAAGCACGTGGCAATCGCTGCCGTAGCAAGCCGCCATGGCAGTCCCAGCACCTGAGCCGCCGAATCTCGACCGTGCCGCATGTCCGCTCTCCTGTGAACCTCAGTCCTCGACGTCGGTTATGGCCCAGATACTTCGTGCTGGTGGCACAGACATTCCGGTCTGTGCCCGCTGGCCCCGTCTGATAAGACGACGCGTCATGGCGGCAAGTTCCGCGGCCCGGCGACTCGCAGCTAACCCTCCGCAGGAAGACTAACGCAGGCGTGCCGCGGTCGCCGCCTCCTGCCCCAGGATCGAAAGGACCCGGAAACAGGATACTCGGCGGCCGCGATTTCTGCCGTCTTCTTCTGGCTCTCGCCGGCGTTTCCTTCCCAATCGGGATCGAGCGGCGCGGCCAGGCGGCCACTTGCTTGCACACAAAATCCACAAATTCGTCACGGTTATTCGCTCACAGGGGCGAATGGAGAGGCAGCCAATTCGCGCGCCAGTCCGAACAGCACCGAATTTTGGCTTATCACAAGAACCAATTTGAGGCAGCGGGCACGCGGAGAAGAGCCTAGCAGCCTGTTGATTTTTGAGGGCAGGCTGCTGCATCACACGGAAGTGATGCC
>JBBDJB010000045.1:0-84193 GCA_040880125.1 Pirellulales bacterium
CTTCGCATTTTGCCTTGCCTGTCATAGCGCAAATCCCGTGCCGAACAGGATTGGGCCCCTCCAGCAGTGCTCCTTATTGCCCTTGGTTTTGGCGTTGCGCTCCGTACCGGCGCCGTTTTGCCACTGCGGCAGTATGGGTTCCTCTTCTCTGGTCCAGGTTTGCTCCGTTGCAAGAGCGGACCGATTCGTCGGCGGCACAGACATTCCTGACTGTGCATAAACCTGTCTGAGCACAATGCGGTGAAGCCTTACCGGTGCCACGGCTTTTTTCCTTTCCGAAGTGCTGATGACGGCTCGATCGAAAATCCACCTGCTTGAGACGCACGCCCCCGGCTGGTAACTTCCGGTGTCCGCCGTCCGGCTTGCGTGGCGAAAAGCGGTGGTAGCCGATTGTCGTTGCCAATGCATGCACAGGAACGTCGGCGCCACACATTTCCGCTCACGTTCCCGGCACTTCGGAACAGTGAAGAGGAACCCGTACGGCCGCAGTGTCATCGCGGCATCGGAAGTAACGTGGGGCGAAAACGCAATCGCAGCGAACGATGAGCCAGCAGCAATGCCCGGAGCGCCGCTGGGGCGGCAGAGTAAAGTTGCTGATCCGTCGATGTTTGAAGCACAGACAGGAAAGTCTGTGCCACCATACAAGAATTCTGTGCGACATCCCATGATCGACTCCCAATTCCCGGCGGAAGTTCTCGACCGGCTCCAGCGCGCTGGCGTCGTGGCCGTGCTGATCCTCGATCGGGCCGAAGATGCCGTGCCGCTGGCCAGGGCGCTCATCGAAGGCGGCGTGACGGCCATGGAGTTGACGCTTCGCACGCCGGCGGCGCGGGACGGCCTGCGGGCGATTCGCGGCGAAGTGCCGGAGATGCTGGCCGGAGTGGGCACCGTGCTGACGCCGGAGCAAGTATGGCAAGTCGCCGACGCCGACGCGGCGTTCGCCGTGTCGCCGGGCTTGAACCGCGCCGTCATTGAAGAGGCGCAATCGCGAAACCTGCCGTTCGCTCCCGGAGTCGTCACGCCGTCGGAAGTCGAAGCGGCGCTGGAGCTCGGCTGCCGCGAACTGAAATTCTTTCCGGCCGAGCCGAGCGGCGGATTGGAATATCTGAAAAGCATGGCCGCGCCGTACGCGCACCTGGGCGTGCGGTTTGTCCCGCTGGGCGGCGTGAATACGGAAAACACGCCGCGCTACCTGGCCGATCCTTCGATCCTGGCGGTCGGCGGCACCTGGATCGCTCCGCGGCAGGCGATCGCCGAGCGCGACTGGGAGGGCATCGCCCGGCGCGCGGCGGAAGTCCACCAGATTGTACAGCAAGTCCGCCTGGGAGACGCATGATGAGGGTTGTTACCTTCGGCGAGATCATGGGCCGGCTGACGCCGCAGGGGACGTGGCGATTGCGGCAGTCGCTGCCGGGCACGCTCGAGGTGAGCTTCGCCGGCGCGGAGGCGAACGTGGCCGCCTCGCTGGCGATGTTCGGCCTGACTGCCCGCTTCGTCTCGGCGCTGCCGACGCACGCGATCGCCGACGCCTGTGTGGCCGCGCTCGCCGCCGTGGGCGTGCAGACGCAGCATATTCTCCGCCGCGACGACGGCCGGCTGGGCCTGTACTTTCTGGAGACCGGGGCCAACCAGCGGCCCAGCCAGGTGATCTACGACCGCGACGGCTCGACGATCAGCCGTACGCCGCCGGACGCCTATGCTTGGAAGGAAATCCTCGACGGCGCGGCGTGGTTTCACGTGACCGGCATTACGCCGGCGATTTCGGAGCTGGCTGCCGAGAGTACCCGGGCCGCCGTGCAGACGGCCAAGGAGCTAGGCGTGACCGTCTCGTGCGATCTGAACTTTCGCAAGAAGCTATGGCGGTGGAACGGTTCTCGCTCCCCGCGCGATCTGGCCGAGCGGACGATGCGGCAGATTCTGCCGCACGTCGACGTGCTGGTGGCGAACGAAGAAGATTGCGGCGACGTGCTGGGGATTCGCGCGGGCGACACCGACGTATCCGCCGGGACGCTGGTGATCGACCGCTATCCCGACGTCGCCCGCAGTGTGGTCGAGCAGTTTCCCGGCATCACCCACGTCGCCATCACGCTGCGGGAGAGCATCTCCGCCTCGCATAACAACTGGGGCGGCATGCTCTACAACGCGAAGGAGGGCGCGGCCCATTTCGCTCCGCTGGCCGGCGGGGAGTATCGCCCCTATGCGATCACGCACATCGTCGACCGGGTGGGGGCGGGCGACGCTTTCGCGGCCGGGCTCATCTTCGCCATGCTCACGCCGGAGCTCGCGTCGCCCGACCGCGCGGTGGCGTTTGCCGCGGCCGCTTCGTGCTTGGCCCATTCGATCCTGGGCGACTTCAATTTCTCCAGCCGCAGTGAAATCGAAGCCCTGATGGGCGGGGCCGCGACCGGCCGAGTGATCCGCTGACGGCGGTGCATTGCTGATCGAGGGGACTGGCTCCGAGCGACGCGACGACGGGCCTCAACCGGGCGGTCCCTCCGCCGGCTCCACGTGGCCCGGCAACTGCGGCGTTACCGCTTCCGCCGGCTCGGCCACGGATCGATTCAGTAAGGCCCCACAGATCCAGCCGAACGTCCCGGCCCCGGCCAGCAGATAGAACCTCATCCAGGCGATCTCCATCGGCGAAAACAGACCGTCTGGTTCCGGCGTCTCGAAGGGATTGCCGGAAATGAGCCTCATGAAAAACAGCATCAACAGCACGCCCTCCAGGGCGAAGCTCATCGACCAGACCAACGATCGCGCGTGCCGCCGCCGCACCAGGAGCACCAACACCGCCAGCGGCACCCCCAACGTCGCCCAAATCGTCCAGCCCAGGCGATCCGCCGGTCGCACGATGGCCGACACTACGGCCAGCACCGTCACCGCGAGCAACAGGCGCGTTAAGTTGAAAGAGGGTTTCATCGTGGCTCATCTCAATTTTTGTTGACGCGTGCCCAGTTCGGCTATCCGCTCGGCCAACCACCGGACGAAGCTGGAGAAGCCTGCAACGTGTGCGATATTTGATTCGTCGAGCGTGCTTGCAATCGCGCTTCACGTTCTACGGTAGAGACGCCGACCAGCCACCCTGCGATTGCGCCAAAGATGTCGAACACAAGCCGATACTGCGTAAACTCTATAAACTGGTAGGCATCGCCATTGGCGGCCGGGCTGAACATAATCCCAAAGAGAATCCCCAATGCCGTACACACGGCCGAATGCGCCACCAGCCAAACGTGGCGCCGTTGGATCAGCAGCACCCAGCCCGCCAGCGGCACGCCCAACATCAAAACCATCAACCAGTCAAACGTATCCACAGGGCGTAGGTGCGCCCACGCCGCCACGATCACCATGGCGGCCAGCATCTGTCGGCGGGTGCGAAGGTACGTTTCCATCGCGGCGGCCACTGTGAGGGACGGGTCGCGAACGCGACTCCTTTGAGTCCGCAGCAACGGCTGGTGCATTCAAGGCCGTTCGCGGCGTGACGTCGCCGCTGACACTTGTTATACCACCATGCTACAGATCAGATCTGCGGATGCGCCTGAAAAGCGCCCGCGGCGACTCCGCACCAAACCGCTTCCAGTCGCACGAGCGAACAGGAGCCCGACCATGAAATACACCTATCTCGGCCGGACCGGCGTGAAGGTCTCCCGGATTTGTCTGGGCTGCATGAGCTACGGCGATCCGAACTGGCGGCCCTGGGTGCTGGACGAGCAGGCGGCGATGCCGTTTTTCCGCCAGGCCGTCGAAAGCGGCATCAACTTCTTCGACACGGCCGACATGTATTCGCTGGGCGAGAGCGAGCGCGTCACCGGCAAGGCTCTGCGCGAGTATGCAAATCTGGAAGAGTGCGTCGTCGCCACCAAGGTCTTTAACCCCATGGCCGACGGTCCGAACATGGGCGGACTGTCGCGCAAGCACATCCAGCAAGGTTGCGAGGCCAGCCTGCGGCGTCTGGGCGTCGACGTGATCGACCTCTACCAGGTGCACCGCTTCGACCCGCATACGCCGATCGACGAGATGCTCGCGGCGCTCGATCGGCTCGTCCGGCAGGGCAAGGTCCGCTACATTGGCGCCAGCTCGACGCACGCCTGGAAGTTCGCCCAAGCTCTGGCCCAGTCGGACGCGCACGGCTGGGCGCGCTTCGTTGGTATGCAGAACCACTACAACCTGGTGTACCGTGAAGAGGAGCGCGAGATGATCCCGCTCTGCCAGGCCGAGGGCGTGGCCGTCATCCCCTGGTCACCGCTGGCCCGGGGTCTGCTCACCGGATCGCGCAAGTCGCTCGACGATCACCAGAGCACGAAGCGGGCCGAGAGCGACGATTTCGCCGACCGGCTCTACGACAGCCCTTCGGATTGGGACGTGGTCGAAGCGGTCCTGACGGTGGCCAAGCGGCGGGAGCTTCCCGCGGCCCAAGTGGCGCTGGCGTGGCTGCTTGCTCAACCGGCCGTCACCGCGCCGATCATCGGCGCCACCAAGCTCGACCATCTCCAACAGGCGGTCGACGCCGTGAATGTCACGCTGAGCGATGCAGAGATCGAGTCGCTTGAAGCGCCCTACGGGCCGCACGCGGTGCGGGGGTTTTCATGAAGACAGCTTCGGAAATGGGACTGGGTCATTATCGCAGGTCAGGCCGCTGCGCCGCGATGGACAGGGCTTGCCGATAATGTGCCTGTCCCATTTCCGTGAGCACGCTCGCAGCCACTCGCGTTTTGGAAAAGCTACGCCTCGCGTGCCGGCGCGGTGGTGTGAGGCAACTCTTCGACTTCCTCTTCCTCCTCCTCCTCATCCACGTCGTCGTACTGCGTCCGTGCATACGCATCCGGGTGGAGGCCCGCCCGGATCATCGCCATCCGCTCGCGGTGGAGGAAGTAGTACCGGAGGAGCTGCGGTGTCGAACTGGCGGCCACGATCAGAACGATGGCCACCCAGAAAAAGTTGTTCGACAGCATCCGCACGATGCCTTCGGACAATGTCATTTTCTGGGCCAGTAACATGCCGGATCCCATTGGATGGATCTCCCGAAAGGAGTGTTCGTCACCCCCAACTCCCTCTCACGCTGGAAGAGGGCAGGGGAGCGCGCGTGTACCTCTTCCGTACGGTTTCGCCAGCCTATTCGCCGCTGCCGGCTGAATCTTGGCGGGGACTCGCAAAAATTCACGGCCGGGCGGCCGTCGCATCCGGCGCCGTGTAGGAAACAACGCCGCTCTGCTGAAAGCCCAACCGGATGGCCGTCGCTTCAACGGTCTCGCCCGGCATCAACCGAACGCGGCTGACGTAGATTTTCCAATCGCCGCCTGCCGGCTGCTGCCCGTCGGATTCTTTCGAGCGCACGCGGTAGGCGATCGTGGCGCCGGGCGTCGCGCAACTGATCGCAATCAGCCGTGCCTCTCGCATCACCCGATCCGGGCCCGGCGTGAGCTTCGGCTCGGCCGTCTGCTCGACCTTGCCGGTCGGCCGCATCCGCTGCATCAGCACCGGCTCGGGCACCATGCCCATGTCGCCGATCTCGACTTGCCAATCTTCCAGCGCCCCGCGCATCTCGGCCAGCCGCTCGGCGTGCTCAGGCGAACGGGCGAGGTTGTTCACCTCGTGGGGATCCGCGTCCAGGTCGTACAACTCCTCCAGCGGCTTGGTCGGGCGGAAGAAAATCTGCTGCGGCCCTTCGAGCTTGCCTTCGGCATTCAGCCGCCGCATTTCCTGAAGCGTCGGCATCTGGTCCATGTACTCGATGTGCTGGGCGTACGGCATCTCCGGGCGGAAGTTGCGGATGTACTTGTATCGCCGGTCTCGCACCGCGCGTATCAGATCGTATGCCTCGTCCATGCGGTCGCGATGGGCGAACAGATAACGCGGCTCGTCGCCCACCGCATCGCCGGCAATCACGCGGCCGTGCATGTACGGCGGCACGGTGACCCCGGCGACGGACAGCACCGTCGGCGGCAGATCGAGCAGGCTCACCAGATCCTCGCGCACCGTGCCAGGCGCGACCTGCCCCGGCCAGCGAATCACCAGCGGCACGTGGATCCCCGAGTCGTAAATCCACCGCTTCCCGCGGGGCAGACCGCGGCCGTGATCGCTCCAGAACATCACCACGGTGCTTTCCGCCAGGCCGTCAGCCTCC
Organism: Pirellulales bacterium; assembly: GCA_040880125.1. Taxonomy (GTDB): domain Bacteria; phylum Planctomycetota; class Planctomycetia; order Pirellulales; family JBBDJB01; genus JBBDJB01. The sequence goes on from JBBDJB010000045.1 coordinate 6,122, forward strand.
AATCGCGCGAGGATCGCGCCCACCTGCCGATCCATCACGGTGATTAAATCGTGGTAACGGGCCCAGTCGTTGCGGACCACCGGCGTATCCGGATAGTACGGCGGCAGCTTCGCTTCGGCCGGATCATGCCGCTGGTCCTCGGAAAGTTCGCTTGTTCGCCGCGTGAACTGCTCATCGCCCTGCCGCACTTGGCTTTCGTGCGTCGTCGTGAGATTGATCACCGAAAAGAACGGCTGCCCCGAAGCGCGGCCGCGCCAATCTTCATGATTATCCCCCTGGGCATCCCAGGCGGTCAGCGGCGGATCGAACTGGTAATCGGTTTTTGAGCGGTTCGTGCAGTAGTAGCCCGCCGTGCGCAAATACTCGGTGAAGCAGCGGACGTATGGCGGCGGCACGATTCGCGAACGCATGTGCTGCGAGCCGATCGAGACCGGATACATCCCGGTGATGATGCCCGACCGCGTGACCGCGCACACTCCGGCCGGCACGAACGCCCGGCTGAACCGCGCGCCTTGGGCCGCCAGGCGGTCGATGTTTGGACTTCGGGCGTAATCATCGCCGTAACAGCCCAGGTCCGGACTCATGTCCTCGCAACTGATCCACAGGATGTTCAACCGTTGCGGCTGCTGGGATTCGGCCGTCTGCGCGACCGCGACGTCGGCCGCGAAGACTGCGAGGATCAGTACGATCGCTGTCCACAGCGAGGCACGTTTTTTACCGGCGAGGTAACGCATCGTGTCCTTCCACAATCGGCAGCCGTGGCACTCCCGATTTCCCATCGGTACTAATGAAACCCGATACTGATAAAACTCATTCGCTCTCGCTTCGGATCGCTCGCACGGCGTTCAGCGCGGCGCCCTTGACGTGAATATCGGAGTGTTGCCGGGCATCTTCCAGCGCCGGCAGGGCTCCTGCGGCCGGCGGACCGATGCGTCCCAACAACTCCGCAGCACTGCACGCCATGGCCCGATCCGCATGTGCAAGCCCCGCCGTAAGCACCGGCAGCGCCGTCTCCAACTCCCCCAGTCGCGCCAGCGCAAAGGCGGACGCCAGCCGCACGCTCTCCAGCGGATCGCGCAGCCGCTCGGTCAGTTGTGCTTTCGCCGGCCGGGCGTCCTCGCCGATGTCGCCCAGCCCGATCGCCGCACAGTAGCGAACCGACGTCTCGTGGTCCCGCAGCATCCGCGTTAGCGCCGGCACGGACTCCGCGCCAAAGTGGTTGATCGTCCGCACGGCCCGCAGCCGGACAATCTCACCCGGGTCGCGCAGCTCGGCGGTCCACTCGGCGAGCGTGCGTCCGGCGACGCGCTGAGGCTCAGCGGCTTCGCGCGGCTGTTGCCCGTGCAGTGCCGCGGAATGCCCGCCTGCGATGCAAACGAAAAGCAGCATCGCCACCCGCCAAAGTCGCGGAAATTCAAAACACATTATCGCACCGGACGGGTTATGTAGCGATTCGCGCGTCGCAATACGCAAAGCCAATTCGCCACTCAGCATATCTGCACGCGCGCGGCGAAGCAAACTGCAGCCGGTGCACCAAAGAGTTGAGCTGTGCCCGCCGGCAAACTACAGTGTCCGCATCGGCACTAAGCGATTTCATCGACGGGAGGCGGACATGACGTGGCGATGGCAGACTACGGTGTTGCTCCTGGTCGGCGGCTGGGCTTGCCACCTCGACGCCGCGCAGCCCCCCGAACTGCCAGTGTCAAACCCAGCGTCAAACCCGGCGCCAAACCCAACGCCTAATATCGTCGTCATTATCGCCGACGACCTGGGCTGGGCGGACGTCGGCTATCACGGCTCGCGGATCGAAACGCCCCACCTCGACCGACTCGCCCAACAGGGTGTGCGGCTGTCGCAGTTCTACGTCTACCCGACCTGCTCTCCCACCCGGGCGGCGCTGTTGACCGGCCGCAATCCCAACCGGCACGGCATCCTCGGCCCCATCGGCGGTAACAGCCGGCAGCATCCACCGCCCGATGCGCTGACGCTGCCCCGGGCGCTTTCCGATCATGGCTACACCACGCACCTGGTTGGCAAGTGGCACCTGGGACTCGACCGCCAGTTCGGACCGCTGCGTTACGGCTTCGAGACGTCGTACGGCTATCTGCACGGCCAGATCGATCCCTACACGCACCGATACAAGTTCGGCGACCGCACCTGGCACCGCAATGACGAGTTTCTCGACGAGCAGGGCCACGCCACCGATCTGATCACCGCCGAAGCGGTCCGCGTCATGGAAAGCGACCGCTCGCGGCCGTTCTACCTGCAAGTGGCTTACAGCGTGCCGCACTTCCCGCTCAATGAGCCGGCCGAGTGGCAAGCCCGATACACCGACACGTTCGACGATCCCTGGCGCGCGCACTACGCCGCCAGTGTCTCGCACATGGATGCCGGCATCGGGCAGATCGTGGCGGCGCTCGATGATGCCGGCCTGGCGGAGCGGACGCTGCTGGTTTTCTTCTCAGACAATGGCGGCCAGCAGCGCTGGACCGGCACGGCCAATCAGTACGACGGCCGCTATCAGCCGCACACCACGCTCGGCCGCAACGACCCGCTCCGCGGTTGGAAAGGCGACCTCTACGAAGGCGGCATTCGCGTTCCCGCCCTGGCCCGCTGGCCGGGGAAACTGCCCTCGGGCACGAAAGCGGAAAGCCCCGCCAGCGTGTTGGACTGGCTGCCGACGTTCTGCGCGCTGGCAGGCGAGCCGATCGACTCGCCGAACGAACTGGAAGGCGAAAACATCTGGCCGCTGCTGACCGGCAGGCAAGACGCTGACGAGCGGACGATGTACTGGCGCACCGGAAGCGAGTCTGCCGTCCGCCGCGGCCCTTGGAAGCTGATCGCGAAAGCGCAGGGCGGTTCGGCCGAGTTGTACCATCTCGCCGATGATCCGCACGAAGAGTCCAATCTGGCCGAAACACACCCCGATCAGGTCGCCGCACTTCGGCAGATACTCCAAGAGCAGCGGTCCGGCGATCGGTAGTCGGCGGAGCCAACGCGCTCTGGCTTGGCGATAGTTCCCGGCCAAGGCCATGATCGGCCGCCCTCATTACCGTTGCGGCTGATCAAGTCCAGCGGACCCATTCTCCCGATTCTTTGATCCAAAGCCGCGACGCCGCGCGTGGCGTTCGCGCGACTTGCAATCCGTTGCCCCTGAGAGGCTTCTTACCCAACTAACCTAACTGCAAGTGTTGATGGATCAATGCTTTCGGTGCGACACCACCGATCCCGAGGCGGGTTAAATAGGGTAGGGCGGCCGCTGGACTGCTCTGATATGGGGAATTCCAAGGGGGAAATACGTTTGCTCTGGGCGATTGCGAGCGGTGCCGACAGGAGTGAATTGTCGATAACCTGAAGTAGGAGAGGCAGTTAAAACATCAGTTTTCGTTGACGGATTGTTATGGACTCGTTGGTGCGGTGGCGCCTATAATTGGTCGCGACCCACCTTTTGCCGGGCACCACTTCAGAAGCTATCCCCTCCCGGTGCCTCACGATATTTCTGTCTGAAAATCGAGGAACTATCATGGATAGACGACGCGACCCCGCCCGCGGGGCCAAGCGACGTCGTTGGAAAATCGCCCTGGGCGGTGCCGCCACGCTGGCTTTGCTGGCCGCTGCCGGTTGGAGCCTGCTGGGCGAGGTCCGTGGCCGCGAGCAGCCACTGCTATATTACAAGGTCACCCAGGCGGACCTGCCGATCTCGGTCACCGAACGCGGGAACCTGGAAAGCCAGGTCGAGACCACGATCCGCTGTGAAGTCGAGAACGTCGGCTACGACCGCAGCGGCAATAACGGCACGCAGATTATCTACATCGTCCCCAACGGACAGGCCGTGAAGGAAGGCGACCTGTTGGTCGAGCTCGATTCGGCCCCCATCCGGGACCTTTTGGATACGCAAACCCTCGATTACCAGCAGGCCGTCTCCGAGCAGATTCAGGGCGACGCCAAGTACGAAAACCAGAAGACTCAGAACGAAACGACCAAGGCCGAGGCCGAACTAAAACTGAGGCTCGCCCAAATCGAGCTGAAGATGTACGACGACGGCAACAACGGAACCTACCAGCTCGAACTGGAAGCCACCGAGCGGACGATCGAAACCGCCAAGAACGGTATCCTGGAGGCCATGGCGAATCTGGCCCTGAAGACCACCGAGTTCGACGGTATCGAGAAACTGTTCGAGTTGGGCTATCGCGGCAAAGGGGACTTGGACGAAAGTCGTTACGCCTTCATGCAGGCCGAGGACGGTCTGGCCTCGGCCACCAACACGCTGGAAACGGCACTGGCCGAGCGCCGCAAGTTGGAGCAGTACGACTATCAGGTGCAAAAGCTTACGCTCGAAGGGGCCGTCGCCTCCGCGCAGCGGGCGCTGGACCAGGTGCTGGTCGACAATGTCAGCCTGCTCGCCCAGGCCAAGGCCACGCTCGACGCCGCCGATCAGCGGCTGGCGAAGGAAGAAGAGCGGCTGGACCTGCTGAAAAACCAGTTGCAGCACTGCAAGATCTTCGCGCCGCACGATGGCATGGCGGTTTACGCGGACCAGGATCGGCGCAATTCCGAGATCGCCGAAGGCACGTTCGTCCGCGAGCGGCAAAGTCTGTTGACGTTGCCCGACCTTTCCAAGATGCAGGTCCAAACGGCCGTGCATGAATCGGTGCTCAACCAGGTCGAGCCGAACCAGACGGTCTCGGTGCGCGTGGACGCGTTTCCCGACCGCGTCTACCGCGGCGTGATCGAATCCGTGGCCGTTCTGCCGGATTCCAGCAACTGGTCGAGCTCCGACATCAAGGTCTACGAGACGGTTGTCCGCATCGAAGAAGAGGTCGAACAGCTCAAGCCCGGCATGACCGCCGTCGTGGAGATTCACGTCGACCGGCTGCGCGACGTGGTATCCGTGCCGGTTCAGGCCATCGTGCAGATCGAAAAGGACAACTGGTGCTACGTGCAGTCCGAGCGGGGCGTTGAGCGGCGCAAACTGGATCTGGGACGCACCAATGACAAGTTTGTGCAGATCCGCACCGGGCTCCAGCCCGGAGAACAAGTCGTGCTGAACCCGATGGACCTGATTGAAAAGTCGGAGTCACAGCGCCAGATCGCGCCGGATGCGGGCGCTCCGGATGAAGCAATCGCCTTCGGGCGGCCGGACAATCACGAAGCCGCCAAACAGGAAAACGCCGAACAGGAAGACGCCGATGAGGCGGAGCCGGCCGCGGCCCAGGTGGCCGACCCCGAGCCGGTCGAGTCCGGCTCATCGGATGAAGAGAGCAGCGGCGTAATCTCCGCCGGCTGAGTCGGGCCCGCCTTGTGACGTCGCGTGGGCGGGTACGCGGATGTTTCCGTCCACTGCTCGCCCCGTTGTCCAAGTTAGCCGATCAATGCGGCAGTCCGCCCAGCGGCCACTGATATCTCCCGCAATTCGGTGACCTGAACTACTTGTTTTTTAACTCGTTTTTATATAATGCACACCGTGAAACCATGGCTCATGGCTGTACGGAATGCCCAATAAATCACTGCTGCGAACCACTGCTTTGGCTACCGGCACATGTCATGACCTAGTCGCCAGACGGCGTGACCTTTTCGAACGCTGTGGAAACGGGGTGTTGCAAAAGGGTGCCGCCGGTACTGCTGGCGCAGAGCGGGCGGAGACTTTTTCAACAATTGCGTGGGACCCCTATTCGGGCGCGTTGAAAAACTGGGGCGAACACCCCGCCGCAAGAATGAATTGACAAGATCTTACGGATCAGTGGATGTTGATCCGTTGTCGTCGCGATATTGCTACTGGGATTGTTATGTGGTTGAACACGGTCCAGCTCGGTGCCAAAAACCTCCTGCTGCACAAGCTCCGCAGCCTGCTGACGGTGCTGGGTGTTGTGTTGGGGGTCGGCTCGGTCATTGCCATGCTGGCCATCGGCGAAGGCTCCAAACAGGAGGCACTCGCCCAGATCGAACGCCTCGGCGCCCGCAATGTGATCATCCGCAGCGTCAAGCCGGGCCAGAACAACGAAGACGACTCCAGCATTTCCAGCCAGCAGGAAGTCAGCTTCATTCTTGAATACGGGCTGAAGCACAAGGACTTCGAACTGTTGGTGGCCACGCTGCCGACGGTCGAGACGGCGCTGCCCATCTCGCTGGTCGTTCGCGACGCGCAGCACGGGCCGCGGATGATCATGAACGCGCGAATTCTCGGCACCACGCCCGACTACCTCTCGGTGAAAAACTTGGAACTGCGGAGGGGGCGCTTTCTTACCCATCAGGATATGACCACCACGGCCAACGTCGCCGTGCTGGCCGCCGGCGCCGCCGAGCGGTTGTTCAGCTACGAGGACCCTCTCGGCAAGCCCCTGCTGTTGGGTGACGACGTTTATCGCGTCGTAGGACTGCTTCACCCGCAAGCTTCTGGCAGCACCTCGCCGGGCGGCGGGCAACTGAACTTCAACCGCGACATCTATATCCCCCTGTCGGCGGCGCAGCGCCGCTTCGGCGAGTTGCAAATGATTCGCAGCTCCGGGAGTCGTAGCTTCGAGCGTACGCAGTTGAATGAGATCACCCTCACGGTGGCCGACTCCCAGCACGTCAGTCAAACCGCCGCCATGGCCCGCAAGCTACTGATGCGAAACCACCCTAAGGGGAACGACTTCGAACTGCAGGTGCCGCTGGAGTTGCTGCGCCAGGCGGAGCAGGAGAAGCGGATCTGGAATCTTGTGCTCGGTTGCATCGCGGGCATTTCGCTGTTGGTCGGCGGCATCGGCATCATGAACATTATGCTGGCCAGCGTCACCGAGCGCACACGCGAGATCGGCATTCGCCGCGCGCTGGGCGCCAAGCAGCGCGACATTACCGTCCAGTTCCTGGTCGAGACGGTCGTGCTCTCTTCGGTGGGCGGATTTCTCGGAATCGCCCTGGGAATCGCCACGCCGCTGGCGGTTACGTACTTTTCCGGAATCGAAACGGTGCTTCGCTGGTGGTCGGTGGGGCTGGCCTTCGGAATCTCGACTTTCATCGGCGTGGTTTTCGGACTGTATCCTGCCCGGCGGGCCGCGCTGATGGACCCGATCGAGGCGCTGCGGCATGAGTAGCACGTCCGGACATGCCCGCTGGCTGCCGCCGGTCTGCATGCTCTTGGCTCTGGTCTCGCTGCTGGCCGGCTTCGCGCTGCTGGCCTTCGGACAGCCGGAAGCCAGCGTCGAACAAATCGGCGCCCGAGCGAGTGGGGATGAAATCGCCGACGTGATGGAGCAGCAGCTCGATCGCCGCCAGCTATCGCGCCGGGTTCTCATCGGCTGCCTGTTTACGGCCGCTATCCTTTTGACCTGGGCTGCCTTCTCCTCAATGCGCAGTGGCACTGGCAAACCGCCAGGCTGATCGAGTCTCAGTTCGCGGTGCCACGGCCCGCGTGGTCCAAGCCCCACACAGTGTGCCACGGCTGGCTCGTCCAGCCGTGCTGGAGCGATGCCGTCAACCTTTGCGCATTCGACTTATTTTCGCACGTACTTCCCCGAGGCTGCCACTTTCGATCGCTTTCACTAACCGCGACTCCGCCGGTGCCCGATGTTGGTAAAGGGAATCGATCATGACGCGTAAGACGGTCGTGCCGGTTATTCGGGCGCGACTTCGGGGGTACCGCTTTGATGGGACTTTGGCAGGTCGCCCGCTGCCTTGCATGGATGACGTGCATCGCGGCGGTCGTCACCGCTGGCTGTTCGCGCACGTATTACCGCCGGCAGGCGGACGCGGACGCCTATGCGCTGATCGCCGAAAAGACGGCGGGCAAGCCCTGGGCGCCTCCGCCGGATTACGACATCCAACCCGAGCCCCGATCGCGGCTGTACCTGCCCGGCTGCCCCGATCATCCGGCGTTGCCGATACCCGTTGGGCAGCTCTACAACTACGAGCTTCCGGAACTGAGCCCTCGCCCCGAGCGGCCCTGGGCAGCCGGTGCGTCGGGCGACGCACTTCCGCCGGAAGTCCTCCCGCTGCCGGAAATCGAAGACCCGGTCAGTACGGACCGAGCGGCTTCGGCCGGCAGCACGATTCGCCTGGTAACGCACACGTCGTCACAACCACCTCCGCCATCACAAGATCAACGGACACCGCCATCCGCGACGCCGCCCGAAGCGCCGACAGAACGCCCACCGGTTGGCGATCGGGCGATGATCCAGGGCGACGCCGCGCGGGCCGGTCGTGCGACCAGCCGGTCTGGCGCGATCGACGTCTCGCTGGTCGAGCTTCCGCCAGCGGCCTGGGAAACGATCAGCCGCCACTGCCTGTCGCGGATGTTCGAATTCGAATCGATTCGCGAGGAATACCGCCGCACATTCGATACCGCTCCGCCGGGGGAGCTGCGCGAGACGGCGCCGCGGTTGACGCTGGACGACATCGTGGAACTGGCTCTGCTCAACAGCCGCGAGTACCAGGCTCAAAAGGAGGTCCTCTATCGGGCGGCGCTGGCACTCTCGCTGCAGCGGTTCGACTATCAATTGAAGCCGAGCGTTGCCGGCAACGGCACCGCCGTCGACTACATCCACAGCCGCAATGCCGGCATCACGACCAACACGCTGGCGATACCGACGATGTTCCAGGTCGATAAGATGCTCTCCACCGGCGGCACGCTCTTGGCCCGCTTTGCCAACGACGTCGTACTCACGTTCAACGGCCCGCAGGGCTTCGCCGCCGACGTCAGCTCGCAATTGCTCGTCGATATCTCACAGAGCGTCTTTCAGCGCGACATCCTCTTCGAGCCGTTGACCCAGGCGGAGCGCAATCTAGTGTACGCCGCCCGCGATCTGGCACGATTCCGCAAGGAGCTGTTCGTGAACTTTGCGGAAGATTACTACGGCTTGATCCTGACCTACCGTCAGATTGAGATCAACGCGCAAAACTACTTCACGTTTGTGCGGGCGTTCGGGCAGGGCGAGGCGGAATACGGCGCCGGACTGCTCGGCCGCATCCAACTGGACCAGATCGAGCAACAGACGCTACAGGGCCGTAGCAGCCTCGTGCAGACGTGCAACGGGCTGGAGGGGGCACTCGATGCGCTGAAGTTCCAGATGGGTATCCCGCCCGAGACACCGATCAATATCGACCTGCGAGAGTTGGAGCGTCTGACGTTGCGTGACGAAGTGGCGGTCAACGACAACTTGATTCGCCGCGCGCGGCGACAGTTGATTGTCCAGCGGCAAGCCCGCGTCCCCAGCCGCAACGTCATGCTTAACTCAGCCGTGGTGCTGATCCAGCGGATGCTGGACGCCTACCAACTGCGCGGCCGCCTGGGCCAAGACGTTGATGCCGAAGACGTGTTGCAAGATCTTAACGCCCGGCTGCTGACCGGCCGCGCTCGCCTGGAAGTCGACCGGAACCGAACCCAATTGATCGAGGATCGTATGGCGGAGCCTCCGCCACCGGCAATTCAATTGTTCCAGCGGACGATGGATCTGGTCGACTCGATGCTGGAACTGGTGGAGTACCAGGCGCGGCTGGCCCGACGTCTTGGCGCCCCGGCTCTGGCCGTTGAGCAGTTCGAGCGCCAGACCGCTGATTTGGAAGAGGACGCCGCGCAGCTTCGCGACGGCCTGGAAGCGGCGCTGGCCGCCGCCGAGGTCGCGCGACTGCCGGAGTTCCTCCGGGCGGCCGAATCGCTACTTGCCGAAGCGAATCAGCTTGTCGATGACGCCGACGCTTTGATTGGCGAAGCGGGACCGCCGCCTACCGAAAAGGAGGCCTTAGCCCGCACGATCGAGCAGATCGACCAGCTCCTGGCAGTCTCCGACGAGATCCTTGAAGGGCCCAGCGGCGGACTGGTGCCGGTCGAGATCGGCGTCGACGAGGCGATGTTGACGGCGCTGGTGCTGCGATACGATCTGATGAACGAGCGGGGCTTTGTGGCCGACGATTGGCGGCAGATCAAGCTGGCGGCCGACGATTTGCGGTCGGTGCTGAACCTGAACGCCACGCAGATCGTCCGCACCGACCGGGACAATAATCGCCCCTTCGATTTTACGTTCGATGAAAGCCAGACTCAGCTCAGTGCCGAGCTCGATCTGCCGCTGAATCGCCGAGCCCAGCGAAACGGCTACCGACTGGCGCTGATCAACTATCGCGCCGGATTGCGGAGCCTGATGCAGCTCGAAGACAGCATCAAGCTCGACGTTCGCAACGACCTGCGCGACATCCAACTGGCTCAAACCCAGTACACGATCAGCGTGGCCCAAGCCGGCTTGGCGTACGAACGGGTGATCAGCACTCGGTTAGAATTGCAGCTTGGATTCCCCGGCGTGGCCGCCCGTGACTTCCTCGAAGCTCAGAATGACTACGCCAGCGCGTTGAGCAGCGTGGCGAACAACCACATCAACTTCATCGTCTTGCGGACCCAACTGTTCCTCGACCTGGAACTGCTGACCGTCGGCCCGAATGGATTCTGGGAGGAACTTTACGAGGAAGAGTATCAGCCGGAAGCTTACTCCATGCTCCAGCCGTATGCGTTGCCGGCGTATGGAGAGTTGCCGTACAACGTGCACTACTCCGAGGAGATTCGCGAAATGATGCAGACGATGGGCTGCATCGCGGTCCCCTTGCCGCGCGAGAACGCTCTGCCCGAACCGCTTGCGCCGGGAGAAGTGCTGCTGGACGAAGCGATGCCTGGAGAACTGCTACACGACGACGCACTGCCGATTGAACCGCTGCCGGAAGAAGCGCCGCCGCCCGATGCGCTCCCGGGTGGCCCGGTCATTGAACCGATTCGAGCCGACCGCTTGGACGCCGACCCACGCGGGATTGTGCCGTGAACTGTCTCGCCATGATCCGGCTGAATTTGCGGCGACACGCCTCTCGCCAGCCTTGAGCCGGTTCCCTTTTTCGCCTCCCTGTATTGCGCTTTACGACTACTGGATCTCGAGCTGCGACGCCGGAGCGTCCAACGTCTCCCGATGCCGCTCGACCAGATCCTGAATGCGGGCGAGTACCTCCGGATGCTCCTCGGCCCGGTTGTACTTCTCGGAAGGATCGTGGTCGAGGTGGAACAACAGCGGCGGGTCGTGCTCTTGCTGACCGCCGCCACCGTAGGCCGGCTGCGTGATGAAGTGCGCCTTCCACGGGCCTAGGCGAACGGCCATCAGCCGGGTGCCGCGATAGTAGAACATCTCCTCCCGCGCACCTTTACCATCGTCGAACAGGATCGGGGACATGTCGTAGCTGTCCAGCGTGCGGTCGTCGGGCAGCTCTGCCCCGGCCAGCTTGTGTGCGGTAGCGAAGATATCCAGTGTGCTGGCCAACTCCGCCGCGACGCTGCCCGCTGCGATCCGCCCCGGCCACCAGGCGATCGTCGGCTCGCGCATGCCACCTTCCCAGGTGCTCCCTTTGCCGTCGCGCAGCAGCCCCGCCGAGCCGCCTTGCTCGTGGAACGTCAGCCAAGGGCCGTTGTCGCTGGTGAAGATCACCAGCGTGCGGCGATCGAGGCCGGACTCGCGCAGAGCGTCGAGCACCTGCCCCACACTCCAGTCGATTTCCTCGATCACGTCGCCAAACAGGCCTCGCCGGCTGGAGCCCGCGAAGTCTTCCGACGCGAACAGCGGAACGTGCGGCATCGTGTGGGCGAAGTACAGAAAGAAGGGCTCCTGTTGGTGTTTGCCGATGAACTCGACCGCCGCCTCGGTGTAGCGGCGCGTGATCGTCGTCTGATCGGCCGGCCGCTCGACCACTTGCGTGTCGCGCATCAGCGGGACGTTCCAGTACTGCGAGCGAGAATCATTGAACGCCGCTCGGCCGCCGGGGGCGTCTCCGACGCGGTCCATGTCGTTCGAGTAGGGGATGCCGAAGTACGAATCGAATCCGCTGCTGGTGGGCAGAAACTGCGGAAGATGTCCCAGGTGCCACTTGCCGACGCAGGCCGTGGCGTATCCTTGGACCTTCAAGGCTTCGGCCAGCGTGATCTCCTCAGCGGGAAGACCTCCCTTGGAGTCCGGAAACAGCACGCGCCGCCGGTCGGAACACATGCCGCTGCGGATCGGCAGCCGACCGGTCAAAAGTGCCGCCCGGCTGGGTGTGCAGACCGACGCGGCCGAATAGAACTGCGTGAGCTTCATCCCCTCGCGGGCCATCCGGTCCAGTTGCGGCGTGCGGATGGTAGGGTGCCCGAAGCAACCCAAGTCGCCATAGCCCAGGTCGTCGGCGAAGATGACCACCACGTTGGGCGGCCGATCCTCTTGGGCTTGCGTCACACCGCTAAGCGCTCCGGCGGCCAGCGCGGCCAACGTCAGCCGAACGATCCAAAGGTGCAACGAGGCTCGCTGTCTGGATGGTGGTCGTCGACTCAAAGAGAGGAATCCCTCTCCCCGGCCCTCTCCCAGAGGGAGAGGGGGTACTCGGAGTCGTTGATGCATAGCAGATCCCTCGCGTCGAAAGTTTGCTTCAGATTCCCAACTGGCGGCGAATCTCATCCACGTCGCTGCGCAGCCCATCGGCCTGCTGATCGACGAGATGTCGCAACTGGGCGACTTCCTCACGCAGTCGCGCGACATCTTCTCGTAACTCCGCGTCACCGATGTGGCGACCTTGCGTATTCGATGGTCCCGCGGCAGGTGCGCCCGAAGACGAAGCGCCGGTGGCGTACGCCACGCTGGCACGTGGCGGACTGGCAACCGGCTCGCCCGATTCCGGCTCGGCTACGCCGTGCCCTTGCTGCGATCGGAGCTTCTCCAATTCCTCGGGCGGATACAGACCGTGCGTCACGATGCATCCGCGGCCCTCGGGGGTCAAGTAGACCACGAGCCGGCGAGACCGTAGCGAGGCCAGGATCGGCCACAGCGTCGCAAGATCGGGGACCGGCTCCATGCGCGACGCCCGCCCGCGCAGCTCGCCCACCGTCTGCGGTCCGCGCAGCAACAACTCCGCTACGACGGCCAATTCGACCTTTTCGATGCCCATCCAATTGTACATCTGGTGGCGGTATTTCGGCACGCGTGCGTCGCCCTGGATTTCCGTCACGGCACCGCGCTCGCGCAGCCGCTCTAGCGCTTCTTCCACACGGTCATCGTCCAACTGCATCTGCGGAAACCGATTGCTCTTCTGGTTGCACCCGTTGCGTAAGGCGTTCAGCGTCATCGGGTACTGTTCTGGTGTGGTCTTTGCCTTTTCGACCAGTACGCCGACAACCCGTCGCTCGATGTACCCCAGCGGCTCCCACTTCGGCTCGGCCGTCTCGGCTGGCGTGGTTTCGGCTGGCGTGGTTTGGGCTGGCGTGGTTGCTGTTTGTTCTTCCATGGGTGCCTCGTCGTGGATCGCCTTGCGGCGGTGTTTTTAGAGGGTTACGGTTTGCTTTCCTGCCGCATCCGGAGCCGAAGACCCCAGTGCCGGACTGTGCGGCGATTATAGCAGATGCGCTGCGGCCGCGCACGTCTCAACAGGTTAACTGCGCGGGGGCAATGCCGCGGGGGCGACTCCGGGGCTCCGATCGTTACAAACCCGTTACAAGCTCCGGGCCGTATTCGTTCTAGAATGCAATCGAGCCAGACGCTCGATGGTTGCGAAAACCGCCCCAGCATTCGAGTAGGGCGAAGACTCTTCGAAAAGGAGCAGTGAAGTGATGTACCGAACTTGCCATCAATGGATGCCGGTTGTGATGCTGGCCGTAGCAGTTGCCCTCTGCGGTGACGTCGCCACCTCGACGTCGCACGCCGCAACCAAGGGCGCGGTGAGCGCAAAGTCCACAGCGTATGTCGCAGGAGCGGAGAAATTGCGGTCCGAAGGCCCCGAGGCCCTGGCACGCCTGCTCGCGCAGCGCGACGAGCTAATCGCACGAGGGTCGAGCGCGAAAGACGGCGCGGAGGACAACCGGCTGAACCGCCAGATTGTGCAGCTCAACGAACTGATCGACGAGGTCGCCGGGCAGCGATACGCTTGCGTCTCGCGCCTGTATTGGTATACCGACCTGGAGAAGGCCAAACAGGCGGCTCACAAGTCGGGTAGGCCCATCCTGAGCCTGCGGATGCTCGGCAACCTGACCGACGAGTACAGTTGCGCCAACAGCCGCTTCTTCCGCACGACGCTGTATTCCAATCAAGAGATCTCGCAGCGGCTCCAAGACCGCTTCGTGCTTCATTGGCAGTCGGTGCGGCCCGTGCCGCGGATCACCATCGACTTCGGCGACGGCCGCAAGATCGAGCGTACCATCACGGGCAACAGCGCGCATTACGTGCTGGCCGCGGACGGTTCGCCGCTTGATGTGCTGCCCGGGCTGTACTCGCCGCAGAAGTTCCTCAACTGGCTGAACGTCGCCGAAATGTTACACCAGCATTGTGCAAACCTGCCCCCGGAGAACCGCGCAGCCTACGTACAGAACCACCACGCGGCTCGCGCCGACGCGGTGGCCCGCGATTGGGCCCGCGACCTGGTGGCCGTCGCGCCGGAACTGGCCAGTTCCGAACAAGCCAACGCGCGCAGCCGCTTTCGAAATGCCAGCACAACATCGACTCGTCCGGGCCAAGCCGAGCCTGAAGAGGCTCCACCGGCGAACGCGGCCATGCTGCGGGCGGTCACCAAGTCACGGGTAGAGATGCCGATTGTGCTAGAAATGGCGGGCGATCCGGCGCGGCTGTCGGAGACGACCAGCGATGAGCTGTGGAACAAGATCGCGGCGCTGCCGGCTCATGCCGTGGCGCTCGATCAGGCGAGCATCTCGGTTATACGCCAGGAGAACCCCACCGCCATCGAGGCCGCTGCACGAGCGGTGACCAAGAGCGTTCAAGTCGAGGACCCCGTCCTGCGGTTGATCTCGAATCTGCAAAACTCGATCGCGCTGGACACGATCCGCAACGAATACTTGCTGCACCGCGAGATTCACCAGTGGTTTGCCGCCGGCAGCGTCGACGGCGACGCCGAGCGGCTTAACGAGCGGGTCTACGCCGAAATCTTCCTGACACCCAGCAGCGATCCCTGGCTGGGGCTGGATACGCCAGACCGATACACCGCTCTGGAAAACGGCGGCGTTTCGCGGGCTACGAACTGATACATCGGTGCCGAATATCACTCGCAACACCGCATGAGGCACGAGGCCGATCGCTCGATACGCCGGGCGGTCGGCCGTCGTGCGTAACGACACCGATATTTTCTCCGTTTAAGGAGTTAGAATAGATCGTACGAGACTTCCGTGTCCTCACCGTGAACGTTTCGCAAAAGACAACGGCCCCCATGACGGATCCGCAACAGGTATTGACGGTGGAAGACGACGCTGCGATTCGCCGTGGCATCGTCGATGCCCTGCGCTTCGCCGGCTATGTACCGCTGGAGGCTGCCTGCGGCAACGAAGGCCTGCGCCTGGCGCTGCGGCGAACGTACGATCTGTTGCTGTTGGACCTGGTGTTGCCGGGCAAGACCGGCCTGGAGATTCTGCAGGCGGTGCGCGATGCCAAGCCGACGCAGCCGGTGATCATCCTCACCGCCAAGGGCGAGGAGAGCGATCGAGTCAGCGGCTTGCGACTGGGGGCGGACGATTATGTCGTCAAGCCGTTCAGCGTGAAAGAGCTTCTCGCGCGCGTCGAGGCGGTGCTGCGCCGTAGTCCGCAGCGGCCTAGCCGCGTCTCGAGCATTCCTATACCTGGCGGGACGATCGACCTGGCACGCCGCGAAGCCCGCTTCGACGACGGCCAGCGCGTCGATCTGGCAGAGCGAGAGCTGGGATTGATCGAGTACCTCGCGTCGCACGCCGGACGCGCGATCACACGAGAAGAGATCCTCGCCAGCGTCTGGCAGATCGATGCCCGGCGCTGCAGCACACGGACGATCGACATGCACGTTGCCCGATTGCGCGAGAAGTTGCGCGACGACCGGCCGGAGCCGCAGATCCTGTTGACGGTTCGCGGCAAAGGGTACATGTTCGGTCAGCTTCGGGCGTCTGGAACTTGAGGTCGGACACTGGCAACCGTGGGGATTCCTCACCAACTTTCGCAAAGAGCAAATGATGCGTCCGTGGCGAGTCTGGTTGTGCTTCGGTCTTTCACTTGCGGTCGCGCTGCCGGCGCTGGCGTGGTTGACGGCCACCACGCTGGAACTGGAACGTGCGGAGTTGTCCGCCCGGAGCCAGTCTCAACGGGAAGAGCTGATCCGGCTGGCACTATGGCGAATGGATACGAAGCTGACGCCGCTGATCGCCCGTGAGGCGGCCCGGCCGGTGATGGCGTACACGTCGTTCTATTCGGTGTCGACTCCGCCTGGCAGCCAGACGGCCGCCTCGGCTGTGCCCTCGCCGCTATTGAGGCAGCCCTCGGAGTTTGTCCTGCTGCACTTTGAAGTTCGAGCGGGCGGAAGGTGGACTTCACCACAGCGGCCCGACCCGCAACTCAACGAGCTTGCCGTGTCGAACGGGACGACGCTGGCCAACATCCGACTGAGCGACGCTCGCATTGGTCAATTGCAGAGCCGCATCAGTTATCAACAGATTGTCGAGCATCTGCCGGAGCAGTCCGAGCCGCCGGCGCCGGTCGCCCCACCGCCCGAGGCACTGGCCGGCGATCTACCGCTGGAGCCATTCACCTACCCCGCCAAGGGCGCTTCGCGCCCAACAAAAGGCGGCGCGAAGGCGATGGCCGCCGATTTGGTTCGCCGGCAGGAGAACGTGAAGTCGAACACAATCCGCGAGCTCACTCAACAACAGATTCCGTTTCAGACACTCCAGTCACCCGCATCGCCGGACTTGGCACTGGACGCCGGAGTTAGTCGGCCGGTTTGGCTGGGCGATGACCACTTGATCCTGGCCCGGCGAGTCACCGTCGACGGCGAACCGCTCGTGCAGGGCTGCTGGCTCGACTGGGAAAAGCTGCAAGCGTCGCTGAAATCCGACGTAGCCGACCTGCTGCCCGAGGTGCGATTGACGCCGGTACGTGGCGGCGGCGGCGAGCAGCCGGCGCATTTGCTGGCGACTTTGCCGGTGCGGTTGGAGGTGCCGGCACTGCAGCTTGCCGACGTGCGCTGGACCCCGCTGCGGCTGTCGCTGGCGATCGCCTGGATCTGCCTGCTGTTCGCGGCCGTAGCGATCGGCGTGTTGTTGGGCGGAGTGGTATCGCTGAGCCAGCGCCGCGAGGCGTTCGTATCCGCCGTCACGCACGAGTTGCGCACGCCGCTGACCACGTTCCGCATATATGCCGAGATGCTGGATGAGGATATGGTGGACAGCGACTCGCAGAAGAAGCAGTACCTGCACACGCTGCACCTGGAAGCGAATCGACTCTCGCACCTGGTCGAGAACGTACTGGCCTACGCCCGGCTGGAACGCGGACGGCACTCCGGCCAGCAAGAGCGTTTGAGTGTGGACGAGCTGTTGCGTCGGATCGTGCCGCGCCTTTGGGAACGAGCAAAGCAGGCGGACATGCAGCTCGTTGTGAAGGAAGTATCGGAGGGCGGCGCGGCGGTGGTTTGGACCGATCCGACAGCCGTCGAGCAGATCCTGTTCAACCTGGTCGATAACGCCTGCAAGTACGCACCCCGCACCGCGGATCGACGCGTTCACCTAAGCGCGGAGGCCAGCGGCCGCCATGTGGAGATTCGCGTCCGCGATCACGGGCCGGGCATCTCGCCACGCGACGCGCGATCGCTGTTTCGCCCGTTCTCGAAGTCGGCGCAACAGGCGGCGGTCTCCGCCCCCGGCGTGGGGCTGGGTTTGGCGCTCTGTCGGCGATTGGCGAGGCAGATCGGCGGCGATCTGCGGCTGGAGATCAACGACCAACCCGGCGCATGCTTCTGCCTGGTTCTGCCGCGTCAGGTCTAATCGATGTTACTCGCTAGTGCGCTTGTGGTGCACCGGACGTTTTGCACCGGGCCAGGGGCCAGGTAAGGCCGGCAGAGTGTCCACCTCGCGAGTTTCGCTACGAACATCCTCCATCCCCCGCGCGCGATAATTAGCAAGCGCGGCAGGATGGTCGAGCGAGCACGTCTGCACCCGGACGCGGGTGGCGCCCATCTCCCAGCCGCGACGTAACGCAAACGTCAACAGCCGGCCTCCAACTCCCTGGCCGATGAACGCCGGGAGCAGCCCGAAGTAGGCGATCTTCACCGAACCGTCTTCCTGCCGCTCGAGCTCCGCGTAACCTGCCGGCGTACCCCGCACATAGCCGACCCAGGTCTCCAGCTCCGGCCGATCGAGGTATTCCATCCACTGCGCATGGGTCCACGCAATCCGTTCGCACCAGTACCAGTCGCCGCCCACCGCCGTATAGAGAAAGCGATTGAGCTCCGGCGAGGCAATCTCCGCGCGGACGATCGAAAGTTCGGCGCCGCCGTCGGAGGCCGGCCGAAGCTGGCTCGGATCGTTCATTTCGAGGTAGTGGATGACGACGCTGACGGGCATGTGCTGGCTCGCTACGTAGCTGTCAATTGACCGCAGCGTCGAATGTATCGGTTGCTGGCCGCTCATGCCAATGCCCGGAGGTTTCTCGATCCGCGGCCATCGATGCTCCGCTGCAGCCGCCGTTGATGGCCCACGCGGGAAAGCTATAGTTGACTGAGGCGGCTGCTGGCACGGTCCGTTGCCGCCTCGTAGCTTGCTGGCGCCGGGCAGACCGTACGGCGCTGGTTTCTCGACACCAGCCCACGCACTGCACCGCGCCCATGCTTACGTTGCTCACGATCGCCGGCGGTGTGGCGCTGATCGTGTTCGCGATCCGCTTCCTTCGCAAGGGGCTCGACCGCATCTTCGGAAGCCGGCTGGGCGCCTGGCTGCAGGGACTTTCCGGGAACCGGCTGAAAGCGTTCTTCAGCGGCATCGTAGTCTCCGTTCTCACGCCCTCCAGCACGACCATCTCCGTGTTAGCCGTGCAAGTCCTGCAGGCGGGTCACCTGGCGGGGCGGCAGTTGCTCGCGCTGATCCTGGGAGCCGACATCGGCCTGACCGTTACGGTGCTGTTGATTTCGTTGCGGCTCGAACGCTACGCCATGGTGCTGGTGCTGATCGGCGTGGTGCTGTTTCAGTTCACCGGCAGTTCGCGCTCCCGGGGCACCGGGCAGTTGATCCTCTCCCTGGGTCTGATTTTTACCGCCATCGGCGTGATCAAGACGGCCGCGGCCACCGTGAGTTCGAATCACGACCTGAACACGATCATCGACATCGCCGCCGGCTATCCACTGGCATTGCCCTGTTGGCGGCGATCGTCACCGTCTGTCTGCAATCCAGCACCGCTACTCTGGGGCTGGTGATTGGATTGGGTGCGGCCGGCAGCGTCGATCTACCGCTGGGCGTCGCGGTGGTTGCCGGCGCGAATGTCGGCATTGTCATC
The DNA here is from genome assembly GCA_040880125.1 of Pirellulales bacterium. Classification (GTDB taxonomy): domain Bacteria; phylum Planctomycetota; class Planctomycetia; order Pirellulales; family JBBDJB01; genus JBBDJB01. The sequence goes on from JBBDJB010000045.1 coordinate 25,375, forward strand.
ACGCTGCTGATCGTGGGATGGAACCAAGTCGCCTCCCGGCGGTTGGCCGTAGCGATGCTCATCGCCAAGCTGATCGTCGCCGGGATAGTGGTGGCCAATATATCGCACATCATCCCGCTGTTGCGCCGCTTGCCGGGCAATATCGACCAGCACGTGGCTTATGCGCACACGGGCTTCAATGTCGCCGTAGCAGTGCTGTTTTTGCCGCTGGTCACGCCGCTGCATCGGTTGGCCGAGTGGCTCGTGCCCGGTCCACCTCCCTCGGCGACGCCGATCTTCGGTCCGCGATACATCCACACCGGCCGAGCCGACAGCGTTCCCCTGGCGCTCGATCAATCGGCCCGGGAGCTGATGCACGTCGCTGAGATCGCGCGCGGCATGCTGGGTGATCTGTGGCGAGCGCTGAAGGAAAACGACGCCCGACTGGCCGAGGCGGTCAGCGAGCGCGACGATCAGGTCGACCTGCTGGACGCCGAGATAAAGCAATTTCTCACGTCGTTGATCAGCCTGGGCGAAGACCCGTCCAACGCTCAGGAGCAGATGCGGCAGCTCCGTTACCTGAACGAACTGGAAACGATCGGCGACATCATCGACAAGAACCTGACCGAATTGGTCGTGAAAAAAGCGAAGCTCGACGTTCACTTCTCCGCCGAAGGCTGGCAGGATCTAGACGACATGTATGGCCGCGTCTACGAGGACATGCTCATCGCCGAGACAGCCTTTACGACGGGCGAGCGGATGTACGCCCAGCAGTTGCTGCGGCACAAGGAGAAGGTGAATCAGCTCGAGCGCGAGATGCGCGACCGACACTTTGCCCGGCTCAACGCGGGGTTAGCCGAAAGCTTCGAGACAAGCGCCATCCATCTCGACGTGCTAACGCATCTGAAGCGGATCAATAGTTGTGTGACACAGGTGGCCTACGCAATTCTCGACAACCCCCCCGGGCGCGAGGGCCGGTCGCACAATGAAGCATCTTTGTAACGGTGCGGCAAAGCGCTATGCGGCCGACTCCCGCTTCGTGGCCGCCTCCATGATCCGCTGCTCGGTTGCCTCTTCGCGCGTGAACTCGCCGGTCAGACGGCCTTCACTCAGTACCAGAATGCGATCGCACACGGCCAGCAGCTCCGGCAGTTCACTGGAAGTGAGCAGGATGCCCAGCCCCTGCCGGCAGAGGCGGTCCATTAGCCGGTACAGTTCGGCCTTCGCGCCGACGTCGACGCCCCGAGTGGGGTCGTCCAACAACAGCACCGCCGGCTCGGTCAACAGCCACCGTCCGATGATCACTTTCTGTTGATTGCCGCCGCTTAAGCTGACCACCGGCGCTTCGACGCTGGCGGCCTTAATGGCCAGTTGACCGGCTGTTTCGCGGGCCATCTCGTGTTCCCGCCGACTTCGTACCAGCCCGCCCTGCGACGCCTGCGACAGACTGCAAACTGTCAGGTTCTCCCGGACGTTCATCGCGCTAAACAGGCCGAGCCGCTTGCGGTCTTCGGTAACCAGGGCGACGCCCGCGGCCAGCGCTTCGGCCGGATGGCGGAAGCGGACCTCGTGGTCCTGCAGAAAAATTGCTCCCTGGTGCGGTTCGGCAGCCGCCCCGAACAAGCACTCGAGCAGTTCGGTCCGTCCGGCACCCATCAACCCGGCGATGCCGAGTATCTCCCCGCGACGCAACGAAAGCGACACGTCGCGCAACCGCCACTGCCGTGCATGCCCCGGCCACGGGAGGGAAAGCGACTCGACGCGCAGCAGCACTTCGCCGATCGGGCGCTTGGCGCTGATGTCGACCGCTTCGATCTCGCGGCCCACCATCAGGTGCGTAATCTGCCGCGGATCGGTCTGCGCCCGCGCGACTGTCTCGACCCGCTTGCCGTCGCGGAGCACCGTGATCCGGTCGGATAGCCGGAAGATCTCATCCATCTTGTGCGAGATGTACAGCACCGTGACGCCGCGCTCGCGCAGCCGGCCGATAACGCGAAACAACCGCTCGACCTCCGACTCGGTCAGTGCGCTGGTCGGCTCGTCCATGATGAAGATATCGGTCCTTAGCGACAGCGCCTTGGCGATCTCGACGAGCTGCTGATCGCCCACACGAAGCTGTCCGCAGGGCTGCCGCGGATCGACGTGGCAATCGAGCTGGGCGAACAGTTCCCCGGCGGCCTCTTCCATCGCGCGGTCATCCACCAGGCCGAGCCGCGTGCGCATCTCTCGGCCGAGAAAGATGTTGGCCGCCGAGGAGAGCTCCTCGACCAGATTGAACTCCTGGTGAATGATGCTGACGCCCGCCGCTTCGGCGTCGCGTGTGCCGCCGAAGCGCACCGGCTCGTCTCGCAGCCACAGCTCGCCTTCATAGGCGGTGAGCACGCCGGCGAGGATCTTCATCAGCGTACTCTTGCCGGCTCCATTTTCGCCGCAGATCGCGTGCAGCTCGCGCGGCCGAATGTCGAAGGACACGTCGTCCAGCGCCACCACGCCGCCGAATCGCTTGGTGACATTGCGAATCGAGATGATCGGCGCGTCATTCATGGATGTTCAATCGAGCTGGCAAAGCTGGCTCCGCGGGCGCCTGTCACCGCGACTTCCGCCCCTGAATCAGCTTTAGCCCCCCCAGCAGGATAAGGGCGGCAGGCGCTGCCACGTAGGCGCCCGTTCTTCCGGCCACCAACAGCGCCAGCACGGCGGCCAACACGGTTAACGTCAGCATGGCGACCACCCCTAACATGCCGGGAAAGGCCTGCTTGCCCTGACCCATGCCTTGCCGGAACTGGCTGAAGGCGACCGCGATCACCACGACCATGCCGACGATCAGTCCTTCGTAGACGTCGGCGCCGGTCTTGATGATCTTGGCGACTCCGTCGATCACCGTGCGGAGGAACAGCGCACCGAGCACCGTACCCGGCACGCTGCCGACGCCGCCCTGCAGACTGCAGCCACCGACCACCGCGGCGGCGATGGCATTCAGTTCATAGCCGCGCCCCAGGGTCTGTGGGTCGGCCACGCTCTGGTCGCAGATGTATAGGATCCCCGCGATCGTCGAGGTAAGGGTCCCGATGCAATACGCCAGCCACTTCACGCGATCGGTGCGAATGCCGCTCAACCGGGCGGCCTGCTCGTTGCCACCCAGGGCATAGATGTGCCGCCCCACGACGGTCCGGCTGAGCATCAGCCACACGCACGCGGCCAGCACGACAAAAATCACGCACGGGATCCATACGGAGGTGGCCAGGTAGCGGAAGCCGGGATCATAGATCTGTATCTGGGTGCTCTTGCCGCCGAAGGCCACCTCCGTAACGTGCTCGCAGATCGCGCGGCCCAGACTGCGCAGGCCGACCAAAGTCGCTAGCGTGGCGATGAAGGGCGGCAGCCCCACTACGGTGATCAGCCATGCGTGCAGCGTGCCGACGAGAAAGCCGACCAACAGCGTGACGCCAATAGCGGTGGAGATCACCCCCCACCCCAGCGGCTCGGCATTTTGCATCGCATCGGGCGCCAGCAACACCATCACCGTGGCGCAAATGGTGCCGGCAAACGCAATCATCGACCCGCTCGACAGGTCGATGCCGCCGGAGATGATGACCACCGCCGCGCCCAGCGAGAAGATGCCCAAGTAGGCGGTCTGCCGCGCGATGTTGACGAAGCTGTCCCACGGGGCGGAGACGTAATTGTGATTCGAATCGAGCACGGCGGTGACCGCCACGACGACGACGATCGCCGCGACCAATCCCAGCTCATTGCCCGACAGCGGTAGTCGACCCGCCAGTTTCGCCCGTGGCACGCCTAAGATCCCTTCAAGCCAAACTTATCCAGCCACGCCTGAAACTCCGGTAGCGTCAAGAACTGCGTCTTTTCGTCGAACATCTCGGCGTTCAGCGGCGAGCTCTCATCCGGCACCACCAGCTTCAGCCCCGTGTCGTAGATGTCACCGCCCTCTTCCTCGCGGTTGGGGAACATCTCGTCGAGAGTCTCCTGACTGTCCTCGTGCAGCGCCTTGAGCGCTCGGACGCACTGGTAGCCCATGTCGTAAGGGTTCTGCACGACCAGCACGTCGATGTGGCCCTTGCCCATCTGTGAGACGGCGATCGGCTCGGCGTCGAAACACGCGACGACATAATCGTCCCGCACGTTATCTTGCGTGACTACGTCGACAATCGCCGGGGCATTGAACGAATAGATGCCCACCAGGGCGACCAGGTCCGCGTGGTTTCGGATGGCGTTGCGAACGTTTTCGCGCGACGTGGAAGCATCCCAGGTGCCCATGCGGTCGCGCTCAACGTACTCTTTGCCGATTGCTTCTTGAAAGCCATCCATCCGCGCCCGGGCGTTGAACGCCCCGGTCGTACCGACGAACTGCACGTACCCGCCGCTTTCGACGCCCTTGGCCTTCAAAAGTACCCGGGTGGCCGTCGCTAGGGCGTGGCCGCCCTCGACATTGTCGGTGCCGATGTAGAACGAACGTGCGTCGCGCAGCCGCTCGCGGTTGACGTCGTTGTCGACGCAGATCACGTGAACGCCCTTCTCTTGCAAATTCCGCATCTCCTGAGCCACGGCCTCATTGTCCGCGTCCAGTGCGGAGACGGCTACCGCCGCGATGTCCGACTGCGTGTTGAACTGCCGCAGCTTGTTGATCTGCCCGGCCGGCGTCCCGTCGTTCACTTCCATCACCGCCCGCAGTCCGGCCTCTTGAAGCTTCAGGTCCTTCTCCGCTTGTTGGAGACCGTGGCGGCAGGCGTCCCAAAAGGGCGAATTGCCGTTAGTCAGCAAGATGATCCGCTTCAGCTCGCCGTCGGCATCGCCGGACCCGGCGCTTGCATCGTCAGAACCTTGGCAGCCGGCTAGTCCGCTGACCGTTGCCACCAGTGCGACGACCGACACCGCGATTCGCAGTCGCTTCCGCATCGTCTCCCAGACCGTGTGCATTTCGCCAACTCCCATGTTTTTGAAAGTCGCCCAAAGAAGTGCGTGGCGACGGTCCATGTTCGAAAAGCCCGCGACGAAGAGCCCCGATGCCCCCCACGTGCGGCGGCTACAGTTGCCGCCGTACTGTCTGGGCCGCGAGGCAAAGCGTTCATTTTAGGTCGTCCCGCCACCGGGAACAAGCCGCCGAGCGGCCGCGGAAAATGACCTTCACCAGGATCACGTGGCAGAGCAAAGTAGGGTCCCGCTGTGCGGACCATCGGATGGGCGAACGACCACGCACAAACTCAGAGGTGGCACAGACATTCTTGTCTGTGCCAGCCAGCGGGCTCCATGAGCCGGGCACGGCGGGGCAAGTCGGCCGTGGCACCCGGCGCAACAAAAAAGCAAGGCCGTGCTCTTTGGGAGCACGGCCTTGCTGGAAAGGTGTCTTCGTCGGTGCTGATCTCGTGAGAGCTCAGCCGGCGACTAGTACAGGAAGATTACGTCGAACGCGGCGGTGAGCTGGTCGTCGTCGGTGCCGTCGTCGTACGGCAGGTCACCGGTGTCCGGGTCGGCTGCACCGTCGTACCAGTCGTAGCGAAGCTCGGGCCGGAAGACGAAGTTGTCGTTGGGCTTGTAGTTCAAGCCCGCCGTCAGCTCGTAGAAGTTGCCCACGAAGCTCTCGCCCTCGATCGCGTTGCCTTCGCCCAGGCCGGTCACCCGCACGCCGTCGTCGTCGCGGAACCACTCGCCTCGCACGCCGAACGTCCAGCAGCAGTTGATCTTGTAGAACAGGTACTGGTTGATGCCGTACCACTCGGCGTCCTGCCCGGCACCGGCACCGTTGTCCTGGTGACCGTTGTCGTGCTGAAAGACGTACGTCCAGCGGTCGGTCAGCTCGTTGCTGTAGACGACGCTGTACAGGAAGCGGTCGTCGGCGTCCGAGATGGCCGAAGGCTCTTCGCCCGCGGTGCCGGAGATGGCCAGCGTGGTGCCGTTGCCGCCGTCCCACGAGAAGCCGCCCAGGAAGGAGAGGTCGTCGTTGTTGTCTTCCCAGTTGTCCCAGCCGCGATCGAAGCCGCCGTATACGGTGGTGGTGTCGCTGTAGGCGTAGCTGGCCAGCGCACCGGTGTGGGTGAACGGCTCGCCGTACTGCATGGTGTAGGCGTGCGAGTAGAAGAAGTTGCCGGTGGCCGGCACGACTTCATACCCGATGATCGTGTAAAAGTGCCCCAGCTTGACCGACAGGTCGTTGTAGGCCACCTCGGCATAAAGCTGCGGCATGGCTACGCCGTAGAAGCGGCTGTCTTCGTTCCAGTTGTCTTCCAGGCCGTTGGACGTGGTGAAGCGGTGGTCGGTGCCGTAGAGCAGATCGACGCGTCCGCCCAGATCCCAACCGCAGCCGCCGTTGTCGATTTCCTTCTCCATCACCAGGTAAAGCTGGTTGAGCTGTCCTTCGTCGGCGCGGTCGTTGAAGGTGACCGGTCCGTTGAAGTTGTCGGCCGGATCGGAGAAGTTGGCCGTGTAACCAGCGGAGGCCCAGCCGTAGATGTTGACCCCGCAGCCCAATCCGCAGGGAAACAACCGCCAGGGATTCTCTTCCGGGCAGCTAAGTGCGCAACAGCTCGCGCACCCGCCGCCGCACGCGCCGTCGCAGCCGTAGGCCACCGCGCCGTTGCCGCCCGCCGCGGCGGCTCCATTCGCCGCTCCGCCGGCCGACGCTTCGGGAGCTTCCTCAACCGGACGATCGCTCGGCGATGCTTGGGGCTCGTCTTGCGCGAAGTAGCTCGTGTAGTCGCGATCCGGACTCGCCGGAGTTGGCTGACCGTATCCGTATTGAGCCGACGCCGCTCCGGCCGACATCGCACAGACCACCAAGGCCCCGGCTGACCATTTGAAGACGTTCACGATCGGAGACTCCCTTCTCTGAACCTGTGTATCACTTCCCTCGGCCAGACGAATGCCGGACACGCCTTGTTATCGTCGCACCCCTTTTTGCGAAATCACCTGCAACAATCCAAACAGCGTGAAAATCCGCTGCAAAGCTCACGCGCCGATCCGCTTGTACCGGTGGTATGGATTTTCAGTGTGAATCAGCGCCGGCGGTGATTGCCGATCGCTGGAGCATCGAGACTGGCAGCTTGCCGCCAGCCGCACGAGCACTTCAACCGGCAAAGTTTCACCAGGCCGATCACGCCCACCCGACCGGGCCGTTCGGGGTGGTCAGCGAGAAAGCAGCCAGCCCAGAATCAAACCGGCAGCGAAGACCGCCGCCAGTGCGAAGCACGAGGTCCGCGCCCGACGCTCGCCGGGGATCGTGATCTGCAGACAGTGCGGGTCGACTTCCAGCCGCTCGATCAGCTCGCGTCGCACGTGGCGGTCTGGGACGTGCAAGAAGTCCACCGCGCACCTCCCCCGGGTTGCTTGCAGGAATGCACGGGCGGCGACGCCGCCCGACTGCCAAGCTGGACAGGAAGCAACATGTGCGGGTTCGCGGGTAGAGGCTGCCTTTTTAACCCGGAGTAACGCCGCGATGCTGTACGAGAGGTCATCAAGCCCTTTCCGAAGCGTCTCACTCGCCCTAGGATCGGGTAGTCCCGCGACGGTAGACCAAAACCATATGGCTCCGGCGGCCGCACTCGCTTCAGCACCCAGATCCGGCCCGACTATGTCCTCCAATCCTCAAGAGCCGGGACGTCCAGCTCACGAGTCGAGCGAGCCGCCTCGCAACTACGTGGACGCGGAGGTCGTCGAGCCGACCAGCCAGTGGCGGCCCCCGCAAAAGTCCGGCTTTCCGACCGTGCCGGCGGTGCTGTATGTGCTGACGTGGATCAGCACCTCGATCGTGGGCGGGCTGACTTACTCCACGGCGCTTCTGTTCACGCTGACGGCGCACGAGTTGGGGCATTTCCTACAGGCCCGACGCTATCGCGTGCGAGCAAGCTGGCCCTATTTCATTCCCGTGCCGCTCCCGCCCATCGGTACCATGGGCGCCGTAATCGGGATGCCTGGCGGATTGGGCGATCGCCGGTCGCTGTTCGATATCGCCATCACCGGCCCGCTGGCGGGACTGATTCCGGCGATCGTGTTCTCTATTGTGGGGCTCTCTCTTTCCGAGGTTCACGTCGTCGACCCGCGACAGCCACGGCTGTCGCTCGGCGAACCATTGCTATTCAAGCTATTCGTCTACCAGGTCTTCGGCTCGCTTCCCGAAGGCCATGACGTTTTCCTGCATCCGCTCGCCTTCGCCGGCTGGGTCGGCATCTTTATCACGGCGCTGAATCTGATCCCCGTCAGCCAACTCGACGGCGGACATATTTTCTATGCACTGCTCGGACCGGCGTCGTGGCCGATCGCATGGGCGCTTCTGATCGCGGCCGCCGCCGCGGTGGTTATCTTCGGGGCGTACCAGTGGATGCTGTTGATCGTGCTGGTCTTTCTGTTCGGCCCGGCGCATCCACCCACGGCCAACGACCGTGTTCCGCTCGGACCCACCCGGACGGTGCTGGGCTGGCTGAGCCTGGCGTTCGTCATCGTCGGATTCACGCCGCAGCCGTTCATACCTAACTAGTGGACATCGTGCACACTTCCGCTGACGTGCGCTGCCAAAGTGCACGAATGCGGCCGTACCGGCAGCTTTTGCTTGCCTCGGACTGCGCGATCGACCACGATAGAGCCGCGATTCCGCAGGTTAATTTTCATGACCATCGTTCGAGAGGAATCTCCATGACTTACCGGTCCAATCCCTGGCAAGCCGCAAGCGCATTCGCCGCCACTACCGCGCTTTTGTTAACCACTTGCCTCACCGCCGCCGCTCAAGAGGCCAGCGGCCGCATTTCCGGTGAACTGAAGCGGTGGCATCGGATCACCATCGATTTCGAAGGACCGCAGACCAACGAGTCGGCCGATCCCAACCCGTTCCGCGACTATCGGCTAGACGTCACATTCCGGCACGGCGATCGGGCGATGCGCGTGGCCGGATTCTATGCCGCCGACGGCAACGCCGCCGAAAGTGGCTCCGACTCGGGCCGCGTGTGGCGCGTGCACTTCGTGCCGGACCAGACGGGCCAGTGGACGTATACGGCTTCGTTTCGAACCGGACGCGACATAGCCCTGAGCGAAGAACCGGCGGCCGGCGATGCGACCGCCTTTGACGGCGCGCAGGGCGAGCTGACCGTGGCGGAGAGTGACAAGTCCGGCCGCGACCATCGGGCGCACGGCCTACTGCGGTACGTCGGCGGGCATCATCTGCAGTTTGCGGGATCGGAGCGATACTTCCTCAAGGGCGGCGCCGACAGCCCCGAGAATTTTCTCGCCTACGCCGATTTCGACGGTACTTCATCGCTCCGCGATCGCCCGCGGCGGCAAGGCGAAGCCGCGCCCGCGGCACTGCATCGCTACGAGCCGCACGTGCGCGACTGGCGCCAAGGCGATCCCACCTGGGGCGACGGGCAAGGCAAGGGCATCATCGGGGCGCTGAACTACCTGGCCGATCAACACGTCAACAGCGTCTACTTCTTGACGATGAACGTCGGCGGCGACGGGCAGGACGTCTGGCCGTGGGCCGACCACGATCAACGGTTCCGCTTCGATTGCAGCAAGCTCGACCAGTGGGAGATCGTCTTCTCGCACATGGACTGCCAGGGGATCATGCTGCACGTGGTGACGCAGGAGCAGGAGAACGACCAGTTGCTCGACGGCGGCGAGCTCGGCCCGCAGCGAAAGCTGTACTATCGCGAGCTGGTGGCCCGATTCGGCCATCACCTGGCAGTGACCTGGAATCTGGGCGAGGAGAACACCAACACCAGCGAGCAGCGCAAGGCGTTCTGCCGGTATCTCCACGAGCTGGATCCGTACGACCATCAAGTTGTAGTGCACACCTTTCCCGGCCGCTACGACGAAGTTTACGAGCCGCTGTTGGGCTTCAAGCACTTCGAAGGGCCGTCGCTGCAGACCAACGACACGCACGAGCAGACGCTGCGCTGGGTGCACCGTTCGGCCGAAGCGGGCAGGCCGTGGATCGTATGCCTGGATGAGATCGGGCCAGCCAACACTGGCGTCAAGCCGGACGAGGACGATCCCGGCCACGATGAGATCCGCAAGCGACATCTGTGGGGGAATTTGATGGGCGGTGGTGCCGGAGTGGAGTGGTATTTCGGCTACAACTTCCCGCACAACGATCTGAACCTGGAAGACTTCCGCAGCCGCGAGCGGATGTGGGAGCAGACCGCCAATGCGCTTCGCTTCATGCACGAGCATCTGCCGTTTCAGCGCATGAAGCCCGCGGACGACTTGACGAGCGACGATGATGACTATTGCCTGGCCGATCCCGGAAGCGTATACGCGATCTTTCGGCCCGACGGCGGATCGACCGAGCTCGACCTGGGCGAACGCCGCGATCGTTTCGAAGTCCGCTGGTACAATCCGCGTTCCGGGGGAGAGTTGCAGTCGGGCAGCATGAATACGATTTCGGGGCCCGGCTCGGTAGCCATTGGTGAGCCACCGAGTGAAGGCGATCGCGACTGGGTTGCGCTAGTTCGTCGGACGGACCGCTAGCGAAGCCGCAATTCCTGAAGCGATGCTTTCTATGGCGTAAGCTAAACGGCGACGGACGTCGCCGCGGCGCGCCACGGTCGTTGATGCAGGCGAATTGCAATCAACAATGCGTGGCGCGGCGCGGATGTCTTACAGCACGTCCCAGGCGAGCCAGTCGGCGTCTTCGCTGAGGGCGCCGTCCATGTCGCTCGAATAGGCGCTGCTGGAATTGGCGCTGCTGCCGACCAGCACCGCTTCTTCGTCCTCCTCGGACCAGATCCGCTCGTCCGCCGCGGCACTCGAGCCGCCGCCGGTCGAACTGTCGCCGAGGACGTCGGTGTCCTGCGTCGACCAGCCGCTCTCGCCGCCGGTCAAGGCCGCTGCGGTGGGACCACCGTCCGAATCGCCACTGGACAGCTCGGCCGAAAGCAGACCGGCCGCCGGTGCGGACATCAGGTTCAGGCGAGTCGTAAAGCCCGTCCCATTGTTACGGGCAAAGAGCTGATCGACCGGATCGACAAACCGGTCCTTGTTGTAGTCCCACGGGTCGTCGACGGTGGCGGGATTGCCAAACCCGTGCGTGTTGTTGCGGGCGCCGAGTTCGTCGGCCGGATCTACCTGGGCGAACTCTCCGCCGGAACCTTCGCCCGGCGCCGAGCCGAAGTAAAAGACATCGGCCGCATCGAGGCCCACCGACTCCAGCACCGTGACGCGGAGCCACGTCGTGTCGAAGACGATGCCGGCGGACGTGTCCCAGGTCATCACGACGCGATCGGACCCACCTACACCTTCGCCCGGCCGCACGGTGATGCTGTCCGGCGCCTGAGCCGCCGTCGGCGTGTCGCCATTGCGGCCCATGTCGTGGAACTCGAAGTCGGCGGCGTCGACCGTGCCTTCCGGATTGGCGATGTCGACCATGATGCCGTTGATGCCACGGGTGTAGCTGATGTAGTTGGCGTTCGTGGCGGTCTGGCCGGGCAGCAACGCCGACTTGGTCGGATCGATGGCCGTGTCATCGTCGTTGCCGAAGGTCGCATCGTCGAAGAACGAGTCGTTGTAGAAGACGTGCCGACCTTCGACGGTGGCGGCCGGCTCGTCCTCGCCGACGTTCACGTCCAGGAAGTACTCGCCGAAGATGTCACCTTCGGGCGTCGAATCGGCACGCACGACAACCGTGTACTTGCCGGTCATTTCGGCTTCGTAACTGAAGTCGACGTTCAGGCCGTCCGTGGCGCCGTCTTCGGCCGAAGCGACGAGCGTTCCGGTGGGATCGTAGATTTCGATGGCCGGATCGAGATTGTTGGCCAGATCGCTCATGCCGCCGGTGGGCGTGAAGGTTTTCACCGAAATCGGCTCTCCGGCAGTCACGTCCACGCTGTAGTGGTCGAGATTAGCCGGCGGGGCGATCGACTCGGTGACGAAGATGCTCGACCCCGGAACCGGGTCGAGCCCCAGCAGGACCATCGAAAGATTGCCGGTGCTGCCGTTGCGGAGCGGCTGGTTGGGATCGTTGTAGTCCGGGTTGTCCGCGCCGGGATCGACGACGAACTCGCTGAACACCTCGTACAGGTTGGCTCCGCCGTCGAAGCCCGGTCCCCAGACGTACAGCGGGATGGTGTAGACCAGCGGATCATCGGCGTCGAAATGGCCGGTGTTCACACCGCCGTGGTCGGCGGTCAGAACGATGGCGGTCTTGCCCGCCAACTCGGGATTCGCGTTGATTGCGGCAATCAGAGCGGCCAGGTCGTCGTTCACGTCGGCCACCGACTCGTTCCAATCGTTGCTTCCCCAGCCGCTGCCATGTCCGACAAGGTCGGGGTCGGCGAAGTGGAGGAAGTTGTACGTGCGTTCCCCATCAGGCGTGCTGTTGAGGGCCGCGATGAACGGGGTAATCATTGCTCCCAAGTCGTCGGTAATCAAAGTGTCGTCGATCTTGTCGGTACCATTGTCGCCGCCTTCGGGGTTGGTGTCCGGGGCTCCGGCCGCCGCGCTGTAGCTCTGCTCGTAGATGCTGAACTTCGTCTTGTTGCCGTAGTGCCGCGTCAGCAGGTCGGCATCGTGGGCCACGTCGAAGGTGCTGTAAATGTAGTCCACCGACGGGTGGTTGTTGTGCAGCGTTTGACTGGGCGAAGGATCGGAGTTGGTGGTCCACAGGTGCGCCACCGTGTCCGGCTGACCGTCTGGAGCCAGCACCGGACGGCCCGTCAGCATGGAGGTATGGTTGGGCAGCGTGATGGTGTGCGTGTAGTCGGTACGGGCGTTGTAAGTGAACGCTCCCTCGTTTTCCAGTTGAATGAAGGCGTCGTACTCCGCCGGGTTGCTGCTGATCAGGCCTTGCAGCAAGTCCGAACGAAGTCCGTCAACGCTGATGTGAATCACGTGGTCGACCTGGGCACCGGTGCCGCCTTCGTCCTCCAGGTTATCGATCACGTAACCCAGCGCGTGCCCCGTCTGCGAGATGTCCTGCGCATCGGGATCGACCGCGTCGTTGGGCTCGGTATCGAAATCGCTGCCGCGCACCACCACCATGTTGTAAGGACTGCTGCCGCCGGCGATCCGGGCGAAGTAGGTTCCGGCCGCGGGAGCGACGAAGTTCGGGATGACGAAGTCGGCATTGTCCGACGGCGTGCCCGTGCCCACCAGGTTCATGCCGGCGTCGTAAAGTTCGAACTCGGGATTGACCGGTGTCTCGATCTGAAGTTCGGCGCCAAACACAATGTCGCTGCTGGACGTGCCGCTCTGGTGTACCTCGACGGACAGGCGATTGGTGCCCACTACCAGCGCGTCGGTCGGCAAATCGACAAAGCCGCTCAGGCTCGCATTGTTGGGAGCGTCGCTGGCCTGCGTGGTGCTGGTGACCGTACCCGGCTCCATGTTAAACCGCAACACTTCGGCACCGTTCAAGTAGAACACGGCGCCGTCATCTACCATGTGCCGCAGCGCGAGCGAGACCTCTTCCGGATCGCCGCTGAACTCGAAGTCGGTTTGGAAGTAGTACGTGATGCGGCTGCTGTCATAGGAGCCGAAAGTGGTGCGAATCGGTTCGGAAAGCGTGGAGCTTTCCACGCCCAACAGGCCCGGCCCACTGCTCCAGTTGCCGCCGACTGGGTAGGTCGTATCGTGCCAGCCACTGGTAAAATTGTCGGTACGGTTGTACCGCCAGGTGTGATCGAGTTGGAATACCGTCTCCACGTCGACTTCCAACCCGCCGAGGATTTCGGCGGCCAGCGTGGCGGATTGGCCGCCGGCCAGCGTGAAGCTGTACCAATCGTCATTAACGGTCGAGCCGGTGCCCAGCACGGCCGCGCGATCGGCGACACCGCCGCCCAGGTCGGTGAAGGCACTGCCCAGGTCCTGGGCTGTGCCCTGGCTGTCGTTACTCGGCCCGCCGTGCTCCTCCTCTTCGACCGCCGCGCCCAGCACCATCTGTACGCTGTAATTGCCGCTGCCGGATTCACTGGTCACCTCGACCGTGTAGTCTCCGCTGGCGGGGAGGAAGTTTTGGATCACCTCTGCCGCGTTCGCGCCGCCCGTGTCGGCGCTGGCGACGATCGCCGAGGAGGCATCGCGGATGGCGATCGACAGATCGAGCCCCGCGCTGTCCGGCGTGGCCGCCAGCGTGACGCTCTGGCCGGCGCTGAACACCACAGGGAACGTGTGGGTCTGGCCAGGGGCGTCGAAGAGGGGGTTGGTCTCACTGGTGTAAACGAGCGAACCGAGCGGATCGATCGCCTGTTGATTATCCGTGATCAGGTCGCCTTCGACGCTGATCGAGACCGTGGCCGGTACGCTGGTGCCGTCGTCGTCGGTGATCGTGTAGGTAAAGGTGGTGGTGCCCTTGAAGTTGGTGTCGGGCGTGAAGACGAAGTGCCCGGTGCTGGGGTCCATGACGACCGTGCCGTGAGTGCCGCTGTCGTTAACATTTACCGCGAAGCTGGCGTCGCCCATCTCGGTGATGGGTCCTTCATTGTCCAGCACACTAGCCAGCCCGGCGGCCTGCGTGTCGAGCGACTGGTTTACCTGCGCCGTGTAGGCGTCATTGACGGCGACCGGCGGAATGCCAGTGTCTTCGACGGTGATCGTCACGGTGGCCGGGTCGGACAGGTCGGGGACGATCTCCGCCGTCATGCCGAAGTCGAGGCCTAGGTCGCTACTGAAGCTGGGACTCTGGTTGTGCAACGAGATGGCGATTACATTCGTGCCCGCTACAAGAGAAGTATGATCTAAGATAATCTCGGTGAGACTGTTCTCATTGCCACCTCCAAAACCGCCCTCGGACAACGTGGTGTACGTATCCGCTCCGCCGGACATGTTTAGCTGCCCGACACGTATGCCATTAATGTAAACGTAGGCACCGTCGTCCGCGAGGATATCGGCGGTCAGGCCGGCGACCTGGGATGGGTCAACATCGAGTTCGAACGTCGTCTTAAAGTAGGCGGAGTAACGATCGCCGCTGGAAGGCGTACCAACATTGGTGACAATCTCCCCGTAGTCGATCGTGCCATACCCAAAGATGCTTTGCCCACTGCCGGTAAACGCCGGTCCATCATAGGAGCCGTCATTGAGGAACCACGTGCTATTGAAGTCCGAGTCCGCGATCGCCGGATCGGTTCCATCAAGCGGGTGAAGGAAATTCCACACCTGCCCTTCCGGTCCGTCGCCGGCAGTTATTAGCTGCGTAGACGCCGGTGTTTCCGCCGCCCGGTACGTAAACGAGTCGGTACCGAAGAAGTTCGGAGCGGGTGTATAGACGAAGGAACCATCGTTGTTGAAGTCGAGCGTACCGTTGGAGACGTCCGTATCCAGCACCGCCAGCATGGCGTCAATATCATTGGTCAATACGCCCGACCCGCTGCTGGTGACGGCCGACAGGGACATGTCGAACCCGATGTCCGAACTTTCCTCGTCGTCGTTGTGAACTTCGACCGCGATCAAATTAGCGCCGTCGTTCAGAACGAGACTGGGAATCGAGGACACGTCCACCGAGAAATCGACGACGTTGTCTTCGTCACCTGTCGTTGTGGCGCCGGTCTCTGTAGTAACCGCTCCGCCAGGCAGATTCACCCGCAGAACCTCGACGCCGTTGATGTAGAAGATCCCGCCGTCGTCGAGCAACATGCTGAAGTCCAGGCGGTGAACCGCCGAAGCGTCGGCGAGCACGAATTCTTGCCGGAACAGGTAGGTGGTGACGCTGTTATCTCCGTTGATGCCGTCGCCGATCCCCTCCACAGTGGTCTGCGCACTGCCGCCGTCGATTCCGCCGGCGGCGAAAAGGGCCGGGTTATTTCCCCAGGGGCCGATCGTACTGGTGGCGATATCGAAGTCCGGCTCATACCATTGGTCGACTTCCGCATCGACCGGATAACCCATCGAGCCGCCCGGGTCGAACTGATTCTTGATCTGGTCCAGGTAGTCCCAGTAATCGCCCGACGAGATCACTTCGGTCGACACATCCGCACCGGCAACCAGCGGCGTATTCTGATCGGTCTCGTAGCCAGGGTCGTCCACGGCGACGGCCGCCAGCACGCGGCGATGCTCGAGCAACTCCAGCCGCGGAAGCCAACTCTTGGCCACCTTCCGTCCCGCAGAACGGCGCCTGAACCAATTGGGAAGTCCTCGCTGCTGATTACGCATCGAGCGGATTGCTGGCATTTCGTATTCTCCTCGTCCCTAAAATCGCGAATGTGGTCTCTGTCCGTGGCGGCAGCAGATGCGCCGACGCCCGCGGCGAGCCGCGAGCGGCACGTCAAGACAAAGTGGGGGAAGTACTGTTCCGGAAAAATCGGGGGGACCGGTTAAACTTGCGTAATCCGGCATATATGAAGTTACGCGAGTGATGGAGCAACCTCTACAGAGAAACGCGATTCGCAACGGCAAAACACCGCTGCAAGCCTTTGTAGATAAAGACTTATGGCGCCAGTTTTTTTCTAATCAGAACTGCTGCCGGAAGGAAATTACCCCCTGAGCGAGATCACAGCCGCTCGAAGCTCAAAGGGGGTGTCTGACTCCGACTGGCCGAATAAGCACCGCCTCTTTGGGGGGTGCGGGGCAGCAGCCTGTTGGATTTTGCCAAACCTGCCGACAAGTTTCTAGGCAGGCCAAGCGAGTTTCCGTCGACTTCGCCGACAACGCGTGCGTGCTTTTTAGGCACCGTGTCGCCGCGGCGCGCCACGGTCGTTGATGCAGGCGAACTGCGTAATCAACTATGCGTGGCGCGCCTCTGCGCGGATGTCTTACACCACGTCCCAGGCGAGCCAGTCGGCGTCTTCGCTGAGGGCGCCGTCGACGCTGCTGGAATTGGCGCCGCTGGAATTGGCGCCGCTGCCGACCAGCACCGCTTCGTCGTCCGCCTCGGACCAGATGCGCTCATCCGCCGCGGCACTGGAGCCGCCGGCGGTCGAACTGTCCCCGAGAGCATCGCTAGCGAGCGTCGACCAGCCGCTCTCGCCGCCGGTCAAGGCCGCTGCGGTGGGACCGCCATCCGACTCGCCGCTGGACAGCCCGGCCGAAAACGGGCCGGCCGAAAGCAGGCCGGCCGCCGGTGCGGACATCAGGTTCAGGCGAGTCGTAAAGCCCGTCCCATTGTTACGGGCAAAGAGCTGATCGACCGGATCGACAAACCGGTCCTTGTTGTAGTCCCACGGGTCGTCGACGGTGGCGGGATTGCCAAACCCGTGGGTGTTGTTGCGGGCGCCGAGTTCGTCGGCCGGATCGATCTGGGCGAACTCTCCACCGGAACCTTCGCCCGGCGCCGAGCCGAAGTAGAAGACATCGGCCGCGTCCAAGCCCACCGACTCCAGCACGGTGACGCGGAGCCAGGTGGTGTCGAAGACGATGCCGGCGGACGTGTCCCAAGTCATGACCACGCGATCGGACCCACCTACACCTTCGCCCGGCCCCACCGTGATGCTGTCCGGCGCGGGTGCCGCCGTCGGCGTGTCGCCATTGCGGCCCATGTCGTGGAACTCGAAGTCGGCGGCGTCGACCGTGCCTTCCGGATTGGCGATGTCGACCATGATGCCGTTGATGCCACGGGTGTAGCTGATGTAGTTGGCGTTCGTGGCGGTCTGGCCGGGCAGCAACGCCGACTTGGTCGGATCGATGGCCGTGTCATCGTCGTTGCCGAAGGTCGCATCGTCGAAGAACGAGTCGTTGTAGAAGACGTGCCGACCTTCGACGGTGGCGGCTTCACTGTTCACAAATATGCTCGACCCCGGAACTGGATCGAGTCCGAGCAGTGCCATCGCAAGGTTTGCGGTGGAGCCGTTGCGCAGGGGCTGTCCCGAGGCGTTGTAATCGGGCCGAACTTCACCGGGATCGACGACCAAACCACTGAACATCGAATACAGGTCCGCCCCCGGTGTTATACCCGGCCCCCAGACGAAAACGGGCACGGAATTGATCGCGGGGATCGTTGGGTCCGTGTGGCCGAACCCGTCACCACCGTGGCTGGCCGTAATTACGAGCGTGACGTTTCCGGCGATCTTGGTATTGGTCGTGACGTGATCGAGAAGTTGCCCGAGGTAACCGTCCACGTCGCTCAGGGCCAGGTTCCACGTGGAACTACCCCAGCCGTCGCCATGACCCCATAAGTCGAGATCCGCGATATTCAAAAAGCTGTAAGTGCGACTTCCGGCGAGAGTGGCTTGCAAGGCTGTAATGAAG
The DNA here is from genome assembly GCA_040880125.1 of Pirellulales bacterium. Lineage (GTDB taxonomy): Bacteria > Planctomycetota > Planctomycetia > Pirellulales > JBBDJB01 > JBBDJB01. Next base: position 43,468 of record JBBDJB010000045.1, read on the forward strand.
GGGTCGATGACGTCCCCCAGCAGGTTGGTGATAAAATTCTGATCGATCTTGTTGCGGCCGTTATCTCCACCGGCGGGATTGGAATCGACCGCGCCGTTGGTTGCATCGTAGCTGGTGGCGATGGCGCTGAAGATCGATTTGTTTGCGTAGAGCCGCGTTACCAGGCCCGCGTCGTGGGCGACATCGAACGTGCTCGCCACATAATCCACGAACGGATTGCGGCTGTGCACGGTTCCCTCGGCGGTATTATCATTCCACCAGTGCGCTACGCTGTCTGCCTGACCCTCGGGCGGTTCCACGGGCCGCCCGGTCAGCATCGTGAAATGATTGGGGAGCGTAATGACGTGCGAGTAGTCCGTGCGGGCGTTCAGCGTAAACGCGCCCTCGTTCTGCAACCGGACGAAGTTGGGGATGCTTTCCGCGTCGGATTCCAGTACGTCTTGAAAAAACTTCGCGCTGAGCCCTTCGATGCTAACGTGAATGACGTGATCGACTTCAGAAATCTCGGCTACCGAAGTCAGCGGCTTCGCCACCGGCGCGGGGCTGAAAGGCGCAATGGTGGCGATCGGTGCGGTATCACCACACGTTCCAGTGCAGTACGCATTGACACTTAACAACCGGCGCTGTTCGAGGCGCTCGATCCGCAGGTGCGTAGCGGCGTACCGCCGGTGCTTCCGATGGAACTGCCTCTGAGGGAGCCGAATCTCCGGCTGACCAATACCCAATGTTTCGCTCCCCGCTCCTCGAATCCACGGACCCAGAGCCGTCTGGTGCAGTAGGTGCCTCCCCGTGCTGCTCTCGCCAGTATCCGCACAGCGAAGGAAAAAATCCAGCTTTCACTTTGTGCGCCAGGGGAGAGTAGGCCGACGAGAAGGTCGCATTGCGCATTGGGGGCTCGGCCACCCGTTGCGGGATGGGACCGGATTTCAAGCAGGTGACGGCAGACGTGGGCGAGTCCCGCTTCGGTGAATGCCTGCCCGCACTATGTATGGGGATGCGCTGGGCACAAGCTCTGCCCGCAAGTGTGGTGCCCGGCGGCAGGAATGCGAAAACCTATTGGCGAGAGGCATTTCCCTCGGCAGGCGTCACGATGACGGTGAATTGGTTCTCGCGAGGCTCGACCGTGTACTCCAATTTCGAAGTGCCATAATCGGCGAACTTGCGGTCGACTGCACCGCCGTGATCATGCTTCACGCCCGCGATCGAGTCGGCGGCGAGAACCTGAACGACGATTGCCCGGTGTTTTCCGGCAACCGCCCCGTCGGCCTGTTCGTATGTGCCCAGCTCAAAGGATCCATCGCGTTGGATTTTGCCGCGGGCGGTCAGCGGATGATTCACCGATTGAAACTCGATCACGCCCGTCTTGACCGGTTGCCGATCAGGGAACATGACCACGCCCCGAACCTTGTGGGTCGGCGTTCGATCGCTGGAACACCCCGCGGCAATCAGCGCGGACAGTAGTACGACTCTAAGAGCGCCCACGGCACGTCCGTGATGTGAAAAAAAGAAAGCTGCAGCGAAAGGCGAAACACGACGGACCGTTACAGGCTGTCGGCGCGGTTGCAAAGGTAGCCCAGCGTCGTCGTGTCAATGAGGTTGCTGATAGCTCGAACGCTGCCGTCTCCCATGGCGAACATGCATACCTCGCGGTGCCAGCTTCCGAATCCCAAGACGGCGCCCGGCGAGTCTTCGGGAGACCGAGCCAGGGGCACTCCGGGGCCTCCGACCCGGGCGAAGGCAGCCAAGTCCTCGCCATTGAACAGGGGGCCATTGTGAGGCTGCTTGGTGAGGTTGGCGGGAGTCACGTGCAATTCCCCCACCAGCGCGGTGTTGCTCAGGCCGTCGAGCACATCGGCGACCCGGATGACATCCACCCAATTAATCGGCGTGTCGCCGTTGCACTTCGCCCTGCTGGAAATGATGATGCCCGTACCATTTCCCCCAAGAAAAAAGTCGTCCGGGCCGCCAACGGCGCCGGGAGAAAGGTCGCCGTGGTTTGCGGCATAATCACCCACGGCACCGCCATGGACGGTGATTTGGCGAACGGCGCCGCAACCGCACGGCATAGTGAAATACTCGCGGGACGAGTTACTCGGCGCGATCGCGTCACCGTGCGAACGGCGCTCCGGACAGATATACGTGGAGACGACCCGATTGCGAACTTCGGCTGGATGGTCTCCGTAGGGCGCGTTCAAGTCCCATGAAGCAAAATCACTATCCCGATCGATGAAAGGCATGATCCGCACCAACCAAGACGGCTGCACGCCCCCGCAGTCGTACGGAGGCCTCGCGTCGAGTGGCGGTTCCAGTCGGGCGGGAGGGAATGCCCCATTGGTCGTCTCGAAGGCAATCGTCGCCAGGGCAATTTGCTTGATGTTGTTCTTACAACGAAGTTGACGGGCTGCAGCCCGCGATGAGGAGATCGCCGGCAAGAGCAGGCCGGCGAGGATCCCGATAATGACAATCACGATCAGCAGTTCGATCAGTGTAAAAGCTGCGCGCCGGCCTCGGGTAGGGGGCATAATAACTCCTTCTCGTTCCTTGTTCCGCCGCAGAACGCCCGCGATCCGACCATCGACTAACATATGGACCTGCGGAGGCCCGTGTCAAATAGAAAAAAGTTCGCCAATTATATTAAAACCCGGCCGATACCGTTTGTTTCAGCGGGAGCACGGGCAATTTCTGCTGACCCCTCATGAAGAAAGGCCTTGCGTCACCAAAACATACGTCTTATTTCGGACGCACTAGGGGAATTTGTGGTAATGACAGCGTTTTTTTGAGTTTATTTCGACTTCGCAAAAAGAGGGCAGAAGGCGAGGGCATTACAGCACGTCCCAGGCGAGCCAGCCGTCGAGTTCCTCGAAGACTGCGTCCATAACGCTGCGTGGCGTGTCCCCCAGAAGGTCCGCCGGAGCATCGTCCTGCTCGCTCCAAATCCGCGCGTCGGTCACCGCCGCGTGCAAGCCGTCTGAAGCGCGGCAGAGCTGGGCATCCGCCGGCAGCTCAGGCTGGTCATCGGTGTGGCCGGCCGCCATGGGGGGGAGAGCGGCGGATGTGTCCGGACCGTTATTGCCGATTGCCAGCGGTGCAATCGCCGGAGCAGTGAAAAGAACCAGACGAGTGAGAAAGCCCGTCCCATGGTTACGGGCGAAGAGCTGATCCGCCGGGTCGACAAATCGGTCCTTGTTGTAGTCCCAAGGGTCGTTGACGGTGGCGGGATTGCCAAACCCGTGCGTGTTGTTGCGGGCGCCGAGTTCGTCCGCGGGATCGATCTGGGCGAACTCTCCGCCGGAACCTTCGCCCGGTGCGGAGCCGAAATAAAAGACATCCGGTGCCGACAATCCCAGCGGCATGCCAACCGTGACGCGGAGCCAGGTCGTGTCGAAGACGATGCCGCCGGACGTGTCCCAAATCAGCGTAACGCGATCCGAGCCGTTTACGCCTTCGCCCGGCCGCACGGTGAAAATGTCGGGCGGCGGGGCAACGCTCTCGGACGTGCCGTCGCGGCCCATATCGTGGAACTGGAAGTCCGCAAGCTCGGGCGTCTTGGCCGGCTGGTAGACGTCGACGATCAGGCCGTTGATGCCCTGAGTGTAGTTGACATAGTTGGCGAAGCTGGCCGTCTGGCCGGGTAGTAGGGCTGTCTTGTCCGGGTCGATGGCGCCGTCGTCGGCGGAGTTAGCCGCCGGATCGTCGCCGTCAAAGAACGAGTCGTTGTAAAAGACCTGCCGGCCGAAGATCAACGCCGGCGGAGCCGTCGATTCGGCGCGGATCAGCACCGCTTCGTCTCCCGCGACGATCGCTTCCCCGAAGAACGAGCCCGAGCCGCTGCCGAAATCCGTCGTCGCTTCGCTGAGGATGACGAAAGTCGTGGAAGGGCTGGCTATCGCCAGGCTGCTGGTGATGCCTGTGCCGGTCCACAGTACGGGTGCGTTTTGATCCCGGGCGTGATCCATCTGCGCCTGGTGCGTGGTCAGCGGCGACGGGTCGAGGTCGTCGTAGTTGATCACCAGGCCGTTGTCGTGCAGATCGAACGTGCCGCTGGGCGTCGCGCCGCCGGCAACGTCCAGCAGAGGCGTCACCAGCACCTTGTCGCCGCCGGCAGTCATCCGGGCCAGCGCGCCGGCCCCGATCGAGAGGCTCCGCAGGTGCTGCGTCGCGTCGATCACCAGTTCCGTGCCGCTGCCAGTGACGTTGATCGCCAGGTTATCCGAATCGAGTGCGGCATCTTCCCGCAGTGTGTAGAGGCCGCCGTTGATGTTGAGCGTGTTCTGCCCTGGTCCCATTGCCACGCGGAAGTCGGCCAGCCCGGCCGAAACCAGACCGGGTGATTCGATCGTCACCACGTCATCGGGATCAGACGCATCCGACGCGCCGGTGTCAATCACCACGTTCGTGATGCTGAAGAAAGTCAGTGGGTCGAAGAGGTGTCCTCCGCTGGTGCCGGTGAGGCGATTGACGTTGCTGGCGGGTGAGTCGACAAGGATATTATCCTCGCTGCCGGGCGTAACGACTGTAAAGGTATCGAATCCCTTCACCTCCAGCGGCCCGCCGCCAAACAGCGTGCTTAGGCCGAAGTAGTTGACCGCATGGCCGCCTATTTCAACGGTTCCCACGCCCGGCGTTCCGGTGGCGGGTGTGTAGGCACCGTCGATCGTGCCGTCGCCCTCGACCCGCAGCCGGTTGCCGGGCGGGCCGGCGTCGAAGCCGGCGAAGTACGTGATCGGTGAAGAGATCGCTCCTATGACGTTGAGCAGATCATTGCCATTGGCGGCGTTAATCAACAGCGGCGCCCCGACGGCCGTGCCCATGACGAGGATCTCGTTATCGCCCGGGCCGGCATTCAGCGTCAAATCCTCGAATGTGTCGTACGCGACCGTGGCCGACGAGCTGCGCGCCAACGTGTTGGGAGTGATAGTGAAGCTGTCGGAGTTCAGGTTGGATGTGTCGTCTGCGATCAGGATGTCGTCATCGGCACCGCCCAGCAGCGAAACTGCGCCTTGCAAAGTCGCCATATTGCCTGCGGTGGGGCTGAGCGTGAACGTGTCGTCGCCGTCGCCGCCGTGAACGGTGACGGGCGTACCGGCGGCGGTGCTCTCGATATTCACCGCGTTATTGCTGGTGCCGGCGAAGACCTCCAGCCCTTCGATTGTTGCGTAGGTGACAATCGCTGAGAATGATCGCGTGAAAATCGTATCGGTGATCGTGAAGTCATCCGACAGGGCATTGCTGGTGTCATCAACGACCAGCGTATCGCTGTTGCCCTGGCCGTTGACGGTGATGGCGCCGTTCAGCGTATTGATGTGGCCCAGGTTCGCGCCCAGCGTGATCGTGTCGTCGCCGGAGCCGGCATTGATGGTGAGCGGAACACCGGCAACGGAGGACTGGACGTCGATCGCGTCGTCGCCGAAGCCGGCATTGAAAATGACCTCATCGATCGTGCTGTAGTGGACGATGCCCGATCCGGACCGGGTCAGCGTATTGCTGGTGAGGGTGTAGGTGCTATCCAAGCCGCTGAAGACGTCATAGTAGACGAGCGAGTCGGTGTCGAACTGGCCGTTGACGAAGACGTCGCCCTGGACGTTTGTCACGTCGCCGGTGGTGCCGCCAATGACGACGCGGTCCTCGCCGCCCCGGGTGTTGATGGTGGTCTGCGTGGCTGCGGCATTGCTTTGGATGTTGAATGTGTTGTCCGACGAGCCGCCGTGCAGGGTGACCACTTCCATGCCGGAGTGCGAGACCAGCGGAAAGGCGGAGCGGTCGAAGGTCGTACTGGTGAGCGTGTACGTGTCGGCAAAGCCGTTCGACTCGTCGTGCAGGATGACCGAGTCGAGATCGGCCTCGCCCGCCAACGTGATGTTGCCGTCGATGTTATCGAGGTTCATCGCCGCGTGGCTGAGGACGAAGGTATCGTTGCCGGCGCCGCTGTGGATGGCCAGCGGTACCGAGGTGGCCGTGGCAATGATCTGGTAGGTGCCATTGCCGGCGCCGTCGCGGAAGGTGATCCCCTCGATCAGATCGTACTCGATATCCGCGCCCTCGCCTGGGTTGACAATGCCCAGATCGAACACGTTCAGCCCGGCTTGCGTGCTGGCCGTGTTGAATAGCTCGATCGTGTCGGTGCCTCCCTCGCCGACAAAATCGATCGTGCCGTTGAGCCGCCCCAAAAGTCCAGCGGTGGGGCTGAGCCGCAGCACGTCATTGCCTGCGCCGGCGAAGAGGTCCCACTCGGTTGTAGACTCTGTGCCTTCGAAATTGAATGTAGAACTTCCGCTGCCGGAGCGGAGCTCGAACCGCTCGGTGGAATGGATCGTGTGATCGCCCACCAGATTTCGTGTAAACGTCGTCGGGCCGAAGGCATCGGCGTCGATCGTGTAGGTAAACCCTGCCGTCGTGGCGAAGTCGTTGATCAACGTCCGATCGGTACCGGCCTGTCCGTGAAACACGAGCCCCCCGTCCAAAGCGCTCAAGTCATGTGCGACGGATGACAATTGCAGCGTATCGTTGCCCGCATCGCCGTTGATGACATAGTTTGTCGAGGCCGCCGTGCTCTCGACATTGACAAAGTTGCTTTGCGGATTGGCATGGAGCACCAGTTCCTCGGTCGAGAGAAAGGTCGCGGTGGGCGAACCGGTCTTGGAGATCGTGGTCGCGTTGATGACGTAGTTGTCGGCGCCATTCAGATCGTCGCTATCCTCGAAGATGACCCAGTCGGTTCCCATGCCGCCATTTACTGTAATGGCCTGGACGATGTTGTTGTCGTAGTCGCCACCGCCGACGTGCACCGCGTCGTCGCCGTTACCGCCGTTGACGGTGGTAGAAAATCCAGCGGGCAGGCTCTCGATTTGGATTGTGTCTTCACCGTCCAGGCCATTGACGATGAGGGAGCTGATATCGGCGATCGTAAACGTCTCGAACGTTCCATTGACCAGCACCTCAAGAAACGTCCCGTTGCGTCGGACGATGATGTTATCGTCGCTGCCGCCAACGTCGCCGCGCACAATCAGTTGACCAGTGGTCGTGTTTAGGTCGGCGTAGAAGGTGTTGACCTGCGACGGCATCGTGACGCTATAGCCGTACGCGTCGCGCAAGATTCCAGCATCCAAATCCGTAATGAGGAAGCGTTGATTGCCCGGCAAGGCGCGGCCGGGGTTCATCAAGTCGTTCGGATGGGCCGGCAGCGCGCCGGTCTCGGGAGTAGGCGGTCCTTCCCAGAGATGGCCGGGGTCGCTGGCGGTAAAGGTCGCCTGAGTTCCGCCCGGCACGTTCATCAACAACAGGTTACCGGAATCGTCGCTGTTGGGGTCGTCGACGCCGGAGTTGGAGACGAAGTCGTTGATCGCCAGCGATCCGCCGGTGAGTACGCCCACGGCATGGCCGATTTCATGCACTAGCGTGGTGTACAGGTCCACGCCGGTGACGCTTCCAAAGGCGGCAAACCTCCAGACGAAGTTTGTGAACTCCGAGTCGTCGTCAACGGTGGGATCGAGATAGTGCGTGGTATCGGTGTCGATGGTCACACCACCGGCGAAGGGCTTGCCATCGCCGTCGACGGACGAAGGGCCGCCAATGGCCACCGCATCCAGCTCGCCCGTCTGCACGACCAAATCGTAGCTGTTGGCGCGGCCGTCGAAGTTGAAGTCGTCGATCACCGCTTCCCAGTCGTCGATGGCTCGATCGACGATCGACCGGGCGAGCGCGGCATCGGTGCCAAACAGAGAACCAAAACCGTCTGAGTCGAAGCTGGCGCTGCCTCGGTTGCTCCATACGATGGTGGTGAGCATCCAGCGAGCTTCGAGGCACTCCAGCGCGGGGCGATGCTGCTGCGTGGCTGGTGCCCGTTGGCTGGAGCGAAATCTGGGGGAAAGCCCTATGCGCCATCGCCGGCCCCACATCAGTGCCACCTCCACGTTGAACCGTCACCGCCTCGGCCCACGCGGCGAGCTACCATAGCCCGTCGCGTCAGTTTTTGCCCCGCCGTTGAAGTAGATGGCTATTGTAACTAATGCTGCGGCGAGGAGAACGATTTGGGGGCGAGGGTGACAGCAGTAGCTGAATGCGTGGGAGTTTCGAGAGAGTTCAGACGGTCGGCTGTGCGATCCGAAATGCGGCTGAATTCTTTGAATCCGGCCACTGGGAATCCAGCGATGTTTAGCAGCCTGTTGATTTTCTCGACAGGCTGCTGCATCGCACGGAGGTGATGCCAAAATGACGACGCAAGTCGTTATTTTGCGAGCCGTGAGGAGCTTTGCTCCGAACTTGGCGAGGTTGAAAAACGCCACGATGGCGTTTTTCAACAGGCTGTTAGCCCTCGCCTGGGCGGATACGAACAGATGCGGGCATAGTCACAAATAGGTGCGCCACCGGTCGTACGAGCTGCCCTTTGCAGGCGGGGCGGCGGCACCTAACATCACGCCTGATGAACAAGGGCCCCGCTCGCACATCGCTGGCCGGATTGCGCGTTACCAGCTCAACCACGCTCCTCAGCCGCGTGCTGGGGATGGTGCGCGACATGGCCACCGCCTCTCTGTTTGGACTTGCCGGCGGCGGCGTGATGGATGCTTTCGTCGTCGCCTTTCGCATCCCGAATCTGTTCCGGCGGCTGTTTGGGGAAGGCGCGTTGACGGCGAGCTATCTGCCGATCTTCTCCGGCGTGCTCGAGCGCGATCACCGCGCTGCCTGGCAACTGGCCAGCGTGACGATGACGTGGCTGAGCGCCGTATTAGCGGGTCTGGTCGTGCTGGGCGAGCTGGTGTGCTCGCTGGTGCTCGCCGTGGCGGGCGATCTGCCGGGAGTGCAGCTCGTCGCCGGCCTGGCCGCCACCATGATGCCGTATCTGCTGTTGATCTGCCTGACCGCGCAACTGGCGGCCACACTGCACGCGCTGTCGCACTTCGCGATGCCGGCGTTTGCCCCCGTCGTGCTCAACGTGCTGTGGCTGGTGGCGGTGTGGGGCGTGGCTCCTCGGTTCGCCCCCGACAAAGTCGCCCAGGCATACGTGCTGGCGGTGTTTGTGGTAATCGCCGGCGTCGTGCAGTTGTGGATGCAGTGGATGGCGCTGCGGCGGCACGGCTTTCGGTACGAGTACAATTGGCAGTCAAGCCGCGATGAGCTGCGGCGCATCGTGCAGGCGATGGCGCCAATGATGCTCGGCCTGGCGGCGACGCAGCTTAATACGCTGCTGGACGTGCTGATGGCATGGGGACTCTCGGCGACGCCGGAGAGCGGAGCGACGATCGCGTGGCTGGGCGGGGTGGAGTACCCGATGGCGCAGGGCGCTGCGGCGGCGGTTTACCTCGGCGAGCGGCTGTACCAATTTCCGGTGGGCGTGCTGGGAGTGGCAGTGGCAACGGTGATCTTTCCGCTGCTCAGTCGCCATGCGGCGCGGGGGGATCTGGACAGCCTGGGAAGCGATTTGACGCTGGGGCTGCGGTTGGTTGTGCTATTGGGGCTGCCGGCCAGCGTAGGGCTGGTTCTGTTGGCCGAGCCGATCGCGAGGCTATTGTTTCTGCGAGGCGAGTTTACGGCCGAGGACGCCGAGCGGGCAGCGCGGATGGTCGCCGCGTATGGCACCGGCGTTTGGGCATACTGCGCACTGCCGGTACTGGTGCGGGGGTTTTACGCAATGGGCGATCACAGCACGCCCATGCGCAGCTCGTTGATGGTGGTGACGGCGAACCTGCTGCTGAACCTTTCGCTGGTGTGGGTGATGGCTGAAATGGGATTGGCAGTGAGCACCGCGGCCTGTGCGATGGCCCAAGTCATTGTGCTGGCGGTGGTGTTCTCGCGAACAGCCAGTCGCTTGCAGTGGCGCGTACTTGCCCGGACCGCGACGGTTTCGCTGGTGGCGTCGGTGGTGATGGGCGCGGCCTGTTGGTACATCTTGCGCGCGTTGCCGCGGGGCGAGGGGCTACGCGACGAGCTTGCCCGGGTGGGAGTGCCGGTAGTGGTGAGTTTGGCGGTTTATCTAGCAGTAGTGGCGGTAGCACGGCGCGCGGAACTGCGCATACTGTGGGCGACGCGGGAACGAGCGTAGCGACGGGTGCAAATTTCGAGCCGATCGCCCGGCAGGGGGTTTCTCACCATGGCCGCGGCCGTGGGCAGCGAGGGCGCGGCTCGACAGTCCACAGGCGGCAGCTTAGAATCGAGTTGATCGGTTGAACAACTGCGATCACCGACGCCACGGCATTGCTGCGGCTTGATCCACGAGCCCGCCGGAGCGTCCACTTGCTGCCCGACGCCAAGCCTAGCGAAGACTGTGTCATGAAAGTCGATGCGGACCGGCTTACGGCGGCCTACCAGCGCGCACGCACGGACCTTCTCGCGGAGCGCAACACGAAGGGGCACTGGGTTGGTGAGCTTTCCAGCTCTCCACTGGCCACGGCCACCGCGATCAGCGCCTTGGTACTGGCCGAACAGCACAGTCACGAAGTCGACGAACAATACACGATCGAGCAGGCGTATCAGTGCGATCTGAGTGAATTGATCGTCGGGGCGCTCCACTGGCTGGCCCGGCATCAAAACGCCGACGGCGGCTGGGGCGACACAGAGAAAAGCCTGTCGAACGTCGCCACGACGATGCTGGTCTGCGCCGCGTTTCACCTGACCGGCGTGCCGGTGAAATACAGTGACATGCTGGTGCGGGCGGAGGAGTACCTGCGCGGCCAGGGATCGGGCGCGTTGCGGCGACGCTTCGGCCGCGACCACACGTTTACCGTGCCAATTCTCACTAACTATGCGCTGGCCGATCTGGCGCCGTGGCGCGACGTGCCAACACTGCCCTTCGAGCTGGCGCGTCTACCGAGGTCGGCTTCCCGGTGGCTGCGAATGCCTTGGCTCGGCTACGTTACCCCGGCGCTTGTAGCCCTCGGCCAGGTGAAGTTTCACAACTCCCCGCCGGTAAACCCGATCGCGCGGATGGTCCGCAGCGCGTCGGTGGAACCGAGCCTGAAGTTACTGGAGCGAATGCAGCCGGAAAGCGGTGGTTTCTTTGAATCGACGCCGCTGACAAGCTTTGTCGTGATGAGCCTGGCTGGAATTGGCAAACCGGACCATCCCGTGTTGAGGCGCGGGGTGGAGTTCCTGCTGGCTTCAGTCCGGTCCGACGGCAGTTGGCCGATCGACACGAACCTGGCCACGTGGAACACGACGCTGGCGATCAACGCACTGGCGGCGGGTGGCGAATCACCGTTGGAAGAATGTCTCGACTGGTTGCTGCGTTGCCAGCACACTCAGGCGAATCCGGCTACTGGAATGGAGCCGGGTGGGTGGTCGTGGACAGATCTGTCCGGCGGAGTGCCAGACGTGGATGACACGGCCGGAGCACTTATGGCGCTGGCATTACATTACTCGCAAGGGCACGTTGGGAGTACAGGTAAAGACAGCAGCGGCCCACAAGTCATTGACCAGCCCCTGAAAGCCGATCTCCGTGAGCGCGTCGGGGCCGCGGCCGTGCTGGGCACCGAGTGGCTCATCAATCAACAGAACCGCGACGGCGGGTGGCCGACGTTTTGCCGTGGGCGGGGGAAGATGCCCTTTGATCGCAGCGCACCCGATCTGACCGCGCATGCCATGCGGGCGATCCGGGCGTGGCGGGAGATGTGGCGGAGCAGCCCGGTCCAAATGGCTGCGCGGGAAGCCGGCTTGATCGCTCGCTGCGATGCCGCTATTCGCGCCGGACTGCGATACCTGGCGGAAACGCAACGCGAAGATGGTGGCTGGCTGCCGATGTGGTTCGGCAATCAGCACGCCGAGAGCGAAGTCAATCCGGTCATCGGCACGGCGCGGGTGATCATGGCGCTGTGCGACCTGGACCAGCTTCACACGCCGGTCTGCCGCCGGGCTCTCGGCTTTCTCGTGTCCGTGCAGAACGCCAACGGCGGCTGGGGGGCCGGGCCGGCCGCGGTCGAGAGTGACATGCCGGATCAATATTCGTCCGTCGAAGAATCCGCACTGGCACTGGATGCGCTCTTGTGTGCGGCGGACGACGAAGAACTGCAAGTTTCGGTACAGCAAGGACTTGATTGGCTGGTTTTGGCCGTCGAGCAGGGGCGGCACCGGGAAACCTCGCCCGTAGGTTTTTCCTTCGCGAAGTTGTGGTATTATGAACGGCTCTATCCGTTGACCTTCGCCGCGTCAGCACTTGGGCACGCCGTTGCCCAACAGCGCCATCATCCCACCGCAAGCCTCCGCTCGACTCAGCCGGCGTATGTGAAACTGCCTGCTTCGGATCGCGACACACGCAAAGGCCCGAGACTTTGACGCCAGCATCCCCCGACGAGCACACCCGGGCCCCTGCACCAGGTGGCACCTCTTCCACAAGCGGTGAGCAGAACTTGCAGGGTGGCCGGTTTCGTCGCGGGAAAAGGGGTGCGTTGAAAATTGTGCCCGAGGGAAAGGAATCCAGGGCGCGGATACGGGCGCGGTGCCGCAAGGTGGCCGCAGAGTTCGACAAGTCACAGCCGCTATCCACCGAAGAAATGGAAGTGGCCGCCCGGCAGTTGCTCGCGGAGATGGAACTGGGTGAAGGCTACGTCGGCTGGACAATGGTCGTGTTGGCGTCGGAGTTCTGGCGGGACCAGGTAGCCGCCGTGCCACCCCGTCGGCGGCTGTTTCTGGTACCTCAGCGGATGGAGCACCTCGACAGTTGCGCGGGCGAATGCGATCGACTCCGCTTGGACGGCAAGCGGTGTGGGGCCTGCTGTATGGCTGAGTTTCAGAGCAAGGCCGAAGTATTGGGCTACCAGGTGCTTGTCACCGAAGGATCGCCCCTGGTTCTACAGACCATCCTCAGCGGATCCGTCGACGCGATTGTCGGCGTGTCGTGTTTGAACGTGCTGGAGAAGGCGATCGACAAGATCCTGCTGGCCGGCATTCCGTGCATGGCCGTGCCGCTGCTTTCGAACGACTGCAATGGCATGTCTGTCGACGAGGATTGGGTTGAGGAGATGATCCGGTTAAGTCAGGGCGGCTCCGGCGTGCGGACTCGGACCTATCTGCATCTGATGCGGGCGGCAGATCGACTGTTCTCGCCGGAGGAACTGGAGCGGATCGCGCCGCGCTTGCGGCAGGGGCCATCGCTTTCGCAGGTCAACGGGCAAGGGCTCGGCGGCCTGGAACCGATCGCCGCCACCGAGGCGATCGCCTATGACTTTTTAACCAAGGGCGGCAAGCACTCGCGGCCTTTCATCACCCTGGCTGCCTATGACGCGCTCACCGGCGCCAAGGGGACCCAGGCGGACGGAGCGCGGCACCTTCGGTCTCTGCCGGATGCCATCCGCCGCACGGCATTGTCGATTGAGACTTTTCACAAGGCGTCGCTCGTGCACGATGACGTCGAAGACGACGACGCCTTCCGCTACGGCGACCCCACGTTGCACCGCAAATTTGGCACGGCCACGGCCATCAACGTGGGCGACTACTTGATCGGGCTGGGTTACCGGCTGGTCAGCCGCGAAGCGGCCACGCTCGGGCCGGACGTGGTGAGCGACATTCTGGACTGCCTGGCCGACGCACACATGAAGTTGTCGGAAGGGCAGGGGGCCGAACTGGTGTGGCGGGACGCCCGCGACAAGTCGCTCAAGCCGAGCGATGCCCTGGCGATCTACGCCCTGAAGACGGCCCCGGCGTTCGAGGCGGCGCTCTACTCCGGCTTGCGACTGGCCGGTCCGGCGGAGCAGTACCTGGAACCGGTGAAGCAGCTTGCCAAGAATTTGGGCGTCGCGTTTCAGATCCTCAACGACCTGAAAGACTGGCACGGCGACGAAAACAATAAGCGGGCCTCCGGCGGAGACGTATTCGGGGGGCGGCCTACCGTGTTGTGGGCGCTGGCGCTAGAGTCGCTGTCGGACGAAGATCGAGCCGACATGGTATCGCTGATCGACTGCGATGTCGCGGATCGGGAGACGTTGCTCCGCGTGCGGCAGCTTTATATGTCGGCCGGAGTATTTGAAACGGCCGGCCAGTTAGTCGATGATTATCAAAAGCGGGCGGAGGATATCGCCAAAGGGTTTCAGCCCGGCGACCTTCGCCGGCTGTTGTATTACCTGATCGATACGGTGTTGGAGCGCCCCGCCGAACCGGTCTCTGCGATCGTATCGACTTCCCTCCAAACGGAACTGAGTGTGGCCGCCAAGTCGTAACCGCGCCGGTGAAGCACGGTCAGCGACTGCCGAGCGTCCGCCTCCTGTCGCGAGACGGAACGTGAAAGAATCCCACGCTGTGACCGCCGACCTGCCGACGCTGGCCAAACTGTTTTATGCCTCGCCCGATCAATTGGGCACGTTTGAGCGCGTGGCCGCCGAGGCGATGCCTCGGCGATTTCGGGAGCTGCTAGCGCACGACAACCACATGACGGTCACGGTGGAGTCGTTTCACGACAGCCCGGTGGACGTCCAAGTGCTGGAAAAGCAAATCTCGCCAAAGGCGTATGCCCGCAAGATTCTCCTCACGCGGCAATCGGACGGGAGCGTCGTTCAGTACGGAATCATGCGCGTGCTGAAGGCCCATCTGAGCGAAGCGGTGCGCCGCGACATCGAGAGCGAAGCGGTTCCGCTGGGCCGCATCCTGATCGAGCACAACTTGTTGCGGCAGGTGGAACTGGTGGCGCTGTGGAAGGTGACTCCAGGCGATGAGTTGCAACAGTTGTTATTGATGGAGCCCGAGGACATCACTTACGGCCGCACCGCTCTGATTCACGTCGCGGGCGAGCCGGCTGTGCAGTTGCTGGAGATCGTTACCCCGCGATGACGGCAGGGCGCAGTATCACAGAACCGTAAAGGCTCAAGCGATCTCCCTTATGCAATGCCCGATGCGGCTGCATGGTTGTGAGCGCCGGGTAGCTGCTGCAGCAAAGACCGGTGCACAGACATTCGTGTCGGTGAGGACCGCTGCCGCGGCTCGCCGGTCAGAAATCTCACCGCAGTAGTCATAGCTCTCACCAGTTCAGCTAAGCACTTTCCGCTGCACGCCCGGGTCCCCCGGAAACTGGTTACCCGAGGGCACATCGGGTACACTGTTTGCCGGTGACTTCTTCCTCCTCCTACGCGCAGGACTCATGAAATACTTCGTCTGGTTCCTCGTCGTGCTGTTGCTCATACTGCATCAGGACAATTGGTTTTGGGACGACCCCACGCTGGTGTTCGGCTTCCTGCCTATCACGCTGCTGTACCACGCCTGCATCTCGCTGGCGGCCGGTTTCACCTGGTATCTGGCGACGATCTTCTGCTGGCCACCCGAGTTGGAATCGCCTCCGCAGGATACGCGGCAAGGAGGTGACGCAGCATGACGCAGCTCATTATTATCATCCTGTACCTGATTTTGCTTTTGGCGCTCGGCGTCGTGGCCAGCCGGATGTTTCGCGGCACGTCGGAAGACTACATGCTGGCCAGTCATTCGATTGGTCCGTTTCTGCTGTTGATGTCGCTGTTCGGGACGACCATGACCGCCTTCGCGCTGGTCGGGTCGACCGGCGAGGCCTTTAAGGAAGGGGTCGGCGTTTACGGCCAGCTCGCTTCCTCCAGCGGCATCATCCATTCGCTGTGCTTCTTTCTCATCGGCGTAAAGCTGTGGGGATTTGGCCGCAAGTACGGCTACCGAACGCAGATTCAATACTTCCGCGATCGGCTGGACGCCGACCACTTCGGCCTGCTGTTGTTCCCGATTCTTGTGGGCTTGGTGATTCCGTATCTGTTGATCGGCGTGATCTCGTCCGGGACCGTCATCAACAGCGTGACCGAAGGCGCCTTCACCAGTTCCTATTTCGCCAATTACGACTACGGCGTGCCGATGTGGCTCGGCTCGCTGGCCATCTGCGTCGTCGTGCTGCTTTACGTGTTTTCCGGGGGCATGCGCGGGACGGCCTGGGCCAACGCCTTTCAGACCATGATCTTCATGGTGCTGGGCATCGTGACCTTCATCTTCATCGCGGACCGTTTGGGCGGCGAGCAGGCGGCCAGTCAGGCGGTGCTGGAGAAGCATCCCACCAAGCTGATGCGTACCGTCGCTCCAGAAGAGGAGATCAGCTACGAACACGCCATGGCCGCCTGGGAAGGCCTGGCGCAATACAACTGGGCCGTCGAGAATCGCGGGCTGCAGCTCACGCCCGAGCAGTTGCAAGAAGCTCGCGACGCGTTCCCCGCTCGCATGCCCGGCTGGGAAGGCCGCGCGGAAGCCGACTACGCGCTCAATCAAGGCATGTTCGAGCTTACGCCCGAAGAGCGTCAGCAAGCGCTGATCGCCCAGGACGACCGCGTCATTCCGACGGGCACCTTGGTGCTGGACGCAGCAGGAAATCCGCTGCCGCTGTCGGCATTCCCGCGCTCGGAAGATTGGGCGCGAAACGCCCTGCAGGCGTACGAAGCGCGGATTGGCCATCCCGACGAACTGCTCGATCCGGAGGATCCTTCCGCCGGCACCAAGTGGACCCGCAAGCGGGCGCTGGGCATGTATCGGGCCACACGCTGGGCCCCGGAAGAGGTGCACACGCTGGGGAAACTGACCTTCTTCACGTATCTGCTGGTGCCGCTTTCGGTCGGGATGTTCCCGCACCTGTTTCAACATTGGTTGACGGCCCGCAGCGCGGGCAGCTTTAAGCTGGCGGTCGTGCTGCACCCGATCTTCATCATGATTGTCTGGGTTCCCTGCGTGCTGGTCGGGGTGTGGGCCACTTCGGCCACCTTGGACGGCCGCTCGCTCATTCCACCGCATTTTCCCGCCAATGCCGTGCTCGCCAAGATGGTGGCCGATCTGTCGGGCCCCGTGCTGGGCGGGCTTCTGACCGCGGGGATTTTGGCGGCCATTATGTCCTCGCTGGACAGCCAGTTTCTGGCCATCGGAACAATGTTCACCAACGACATGGTCCTGCACTACAGCCCGCAAAACGAATTCAGCGAACGGAAGAAAGTCTTGATCGCCCGTTCGTTCATCGTGGGCATCGTGGCGATCACGTACGCCTTCAGCCTGTTCGAGCCGCGGCGGGTGTTCACGCTGGGCGTGTGGTGCTTCTCTGGCTTTTCCGCCCTTTTTCCGCTGGTGTTCGCATCGGTGTATTGGAGGCGGTTGTCGGTCGCCGGCGCGTACGCCAGCGTGGTGGCGGCGGTAGCGTCCTGGGTGTACTTCTTTTATCAATCGAAGTTCGGCGCCGTCCCGGATTACACGTTCGATCTGACGATCGCCGGCGAAAAGTACTCCATGATGCCGGTGGCGCCGATCTTCGCGGCGTCGACCGCGGCGCTGATCCTGGTCTCGCTGGTGACGCGCCCGCCGAGCGAGCGCACGCTGGCCAAGTTCTTTGACTGAGCCTACGGCCGCAAGCATGAGAATCGCGTATCTTGCTGCGGGCGCCGCCGGGATGTACTGCGGAAGCTGCCTGCACGACAACACGCTGGCGGCTGCCCTGCGCAAGGCGGGCGAGGACATCCTGCTCGTGCCCACCTATACGCCCCTGCGCACTGACGAGGAAGACGTCAGCCTGCCGCGGGTGTTCTTCGGTGGGATCAATGTCTATCTCCAGCAGAAGTTCCCGCTGTTCCGGCGCACTCCCTGGTGGCTGGACCGGGTACTGGATCGGCCTCGCATGCTCGCGCGGCTGGCTTCCAGAGCCTCCAGCGTCAGCGCCGCGGAATTGGGTGACATGACCGTGTCGATGCTACAGGGCGAACACGGGCACCAGAAGAAAGAGCTCGACAAGCTGCTGTACTGGCTGGAGCAGGACGTGCGGCCCGAGGTGATTCACCTGTCCAACGCACTGTTAACCGGCATGGCTCCGCGGCTGAAGGAGCGAATTGGAGCCCCCATCGTCTGTTCGCTCTCCGGCGAGGATATCTTTACGGAAAACTTGACGCCGCCGTATTACGACCAGGCCCGCGCACTGTTGCGGCAAAACTGTCTGCACGTCGACGCCTTCGTCGCGCTGAACAACTACTACGCCGCGTACATGGTGGAGTACCTCGGCATCGAGCGGGACCGGATTCATGTCATTCAGCACGGGCTGAATCTCCAAGGACACGGCACGCGGCGCACGCGCACCGCCGACGAGCCGCTGGCGATCGGCTATTTTGCGCGGGTGTGTCCGGACAAGGGGCTGCACCTGCTGGCCGAGGCCTTCGCCAGCCTAGCGCGGGATGCGTCGCTGCCGCCCTTGCGACTGCGCGTGGCCGGCTACTTGGGGCCGAGCGATCGGCGGTACCTGGCGGAAATCGAAATCAAACTCAAGCGCCAGGGACTGGCGGACCGTTACGAGTACGCGGGGCAGTTGGACCGCGCGGAGAAGATCGACTTCTTGCAGTCGCTCGACGTGTTCAGCGTGCCCGCGGTGTACCGGGAGAGCAAGGGCATCTCCGTCCTCGAGGCGATGGCCAATGCGGTGCCGGTGGTGGTGCCGGAGCACGGCACGTATCCGGAACTGATCGAGCTGACCGGAGGCGGCCTACTCTGCCGGCCGCACGATGCGGCGTCGTTGGCCGATTCCCTGGCCCGGCTGATTGCCAGTCCGCAGCAAGCCGACGAGATGGGCCGGCGGGGGCAAGCGGCCATTCGAGAACAGTTCGAAGCCGGGCGAATGGCGGCCAAGACAGCGGCACTATACCGGCAGGTCATCGAGCAGCGGGAGGTGCGCCCGATTGCCAGCGGTCCCCAGCCCGACTAGTCGGCCGTTTCCCGACAATCTCGGCCGGATTCGGTGCACCGCCCGCCTTGCCCGATGCCGGCAAGCTGTTACAATCAGTGATTCGCCCCGTTCCGGAAGCCTGTTCCGGCAACTGGCCGATCCCAGTACCGCCGTGTTACTTCGTTTCTCCACCGAATAGAATCTCCCATGGCCAAACGGAAAGTCACTAAGAAGGTCAAGAAGAAGGATCCGATCTTTGTGGATGGCGTACGCCCTCGTCCGATGTACGTCGATTACAAGGACTTGGATCTGCTCAATAAGCTCACCAATCGGCACGGCCGCATCGTCGGCCGCCGCAAGACCGGTTGCACGGCCGCCAGTCAGCACGCGGTCACCAGCGCGATCAAGCGGGCGCGCTTCATGGCGTTGATGCCGTACGTCGGCGACTGACGCCGCGGCGCTTCTGCCGCTTGCTTGAAACGCCGGTAGCGCGCGGGTGAGTTCTCGCGAGTCCGGCAACACGTGATGTGTGTTTGCGCTTTCGCACGGATACAGCTTTCGGCGAATGCCTCGTGCCTTTGCCCCCGGGGCGCGGCTATAATACGGTCCTGGAGAGCTGCCATCGTGGCAGCACCATTGGGACGCGCTCGCCGAAGGGACTGCCAGCTTCGGTTCATCCCCGCCGCTTCGCCGCAACATCATGCCGGATGCCTTTCGAACTTCTCGCCGTGTCGAATTCGCCGACACTGACATGGCGGGCATCGCCCACTTCAGCGTGTTCTTTCGCTACATGGAAGAAGCAGAGCACGCGCTGCTACGGCACCTGGGGCTAAGCGTTGTCACGCCGGAGGGAGACGGCCACATCAGTTGGCCCCGCGTCTCGGCGACCTGTGACTTTCAGGCGTCCGCCAGTTTTCAGGATGTGCTGGAGATCGACGTCCGCCTGGAGCAGGTGGGTGAGAAGAGCGTGACGTACGTCTTTACGTTCCTGTCCGGCGATCGGCAGATCGCCCAGGGGCGGATGACGAGCGTCTGCTGTCGAATCCATCCAGGAGCGCCTCCCACGTCCGTCACCATTCCCGACACATTCGCCGCAAAGCTCCGCACGATACTCCTCGACGGTACCGCGCTTTAATGGCGCAAAAAAATCGCATGGCAGAACTGGTCGTTCAGAACGTTTGCAAGGAGTTCCCCACCCGGGGCGAACCGCTGGTCATTTTGCGCGGCGTCTCGTTTTCGCTCGCCGCCGGCGAGAACATGGCAATCCTGGGCCCCAGCGGATCCGGCAAGAGCACGCTGCTGCATATCATCGGCACGCTCGATGAGCCGACCTCCGGCGCGGTCTCGCTGGAAGGCGAGGACCCGACGACGCTGGACGAGCGCGGGCTGGCCGCCTTCCGCAATCACAAGATCGGATTCGTCTTTCAGGATCATCATCTGCTGCCGCAGTGTACGGTGCTGGAGAACGTCCTCATTCCGGCGATCGCCGAGGGTCCCGCGCCGCCCGACCGGCTACAGCGTGCGAACGATCTGTTGCGGCGCGTCGGCCTGGAAGATCGCCTCGAACATCGGCCCGCCGAGCTTTCCGGCGGAGAGCGGCAGCGCGTGGCGCTCGCCCGAGCGCTGATTCAGAACCCCGTGCTGCTATTGGCCGACGAACCGACCGGCAACCTGGACCGTACTACGGCCGCGTCGGTAGGGCAGTTGTTGCTCGACCTGCAGCGTCAGGAGCAAATGATGCTGCTGGTGGTCACACACAGCATGGAACTGGCGGACCTGCTCTCGAAGCGGGCTGAACTGGACGACGGCCGGTTGCGAAACGGTGCCTAAACGGAAGGCCATTCAACGGTGTCGCTGCTACGCTTGATCGTCGCCGGACTTCGCTACCATTGGCGCGTGCACGTCGCCGTGGGGCTGGGCGTCGTGGTGGCCACCGCCGTACTAACCGGGGCGCTGTTGGTCGGCGACTCCGTCCGCGGCAGCTTGCGAGAACTGACCTACCAGCGGCTGGGCCGCATCGACGAAGTGCTGCTGACCGAGCGGTTCTTTCGGCAGCGGTTAGCGAGCGAATTGGCCAGCCAGGCGCGCTTCGAGGAGCACTTCGCCCAGGCGGTGCCGGCGATCCTCCTTCAGGGGAGCGTCGAGACGCATCCGGAAAAGACGGCGCTGGCCGGGCAGGTCACACTGCTGGGCGTGCAGCCCTCCTTCTGGCGGCTCGGGCCCGGTCGACCATCGGCCGAACTGGAAGGGGACGTCGTCGTACTGAATGAGCCGCTGGCGGCGGACTTGGGCGTCCAGGTCGGCGACCAGGTGATGGTCCGCATCCCTTTGGGGAGTCAGATTCCGGCCGATAGTCCGCTGGGGAAAAAGGCCGGCCGCATCCGAGGGCTGACGCTCCGCGTAGTGGACGTTCTCCCCGCCGACGGGATTGGCCGGTTCAGCCTGCGGCCCAACCAGCGCCGGCCGCTAAACGCCTACATTCCGCTCCGCACGCTTCAGCAGGCCGTGGATCAGGCCGATCGCGTCAATGCGATCCTGGTGGCGGGCGGATCGGTGCAGACTGCGCCTTCGCCGCAGGCCAGCCGGGCATTGTCCGAAGCGCTGCAGCCGACGTGGGATGACTACGGTCTCTCTGCCGAGCGTATTGCGGTCGGCGACAATGCCAATCCGGTTTCCCAGTACATCAGCATCACGTCCGATCGCATGCTGCTGCCCGATGCGGTCGTCGAGGCAGCGCGGCGCAAGTTCGGCGATCAAGTACAGCCGGCGATCACCTATCTGGCGAATACGCTCTCGGCCGACGGGACGACGATTCCCTACTCCACGATCACCGGCATTCACTCCACCCCAATGCTGGGTCCACTGCTCACCGCCGACGGCGAACCGATCGTGCCGGCGGACGACGAGATCGTGCTGAACGACTGGGCCGCCAGCGATCTGGGCGTGCAGCCGGGCGACACCGTCACGCTCACGTACTATCGTCCCGAAAGCACGCACGGCCAGCCCGAGGAGGCGCCGCCAATTTCGCTTCGCTTGGCCGCCGTGGTACCGCTCAAGCGGGCGGACGGTACGGTGACGATGGCGGCCGACCCGCACCTCACGCCGGAGTTGGAAGGGGTCACCGACCAAGAGACGATCGATCAATGGGACCTGCCGTTCGAACTCGTGGAAGAGATCCGGCCGCAGGATGAGGACTACTGGGAGGAGTATCGTACCACGCCCAAGGCATTCGTCTCACTCGCGCGGGGCCGAGCGATGTGGGGAAGCCGGTTCGGCCATACGACATCGCTGCGGATACCCGTGCAAAACGGCCAAGCGGCGGCTCAAGTCGTCGAGCGACTGGAGCTGGAGCCCGCGGAGCTTGGATTTCACTTCATGCCGGTAAAGCGAGATGGAATCGAGGCCGCTGCCGGCACGACTGACTTTAACAATCTGTTCCTAGGCTTCAGCTTCTTCATCATCGCCGCGGCGGTGATGCTGGTCGCGCTGTTGTTTCGGCTGGGAGTGGAACAGCGCGCCGCCGAAGTCGGCATCATGGCGGCCTCCGGCATGACTCGCCGCCGGGTCGGATTGGCGCTCGGCTGCGAGGCGGCGGTGGTGACACTCATCGGCTCGTGTGTGGGAATCGTGGTAGGCGTGGCTTACGCGGCGCTGATGCTCTATGGACTCCGCACGTGGTGGCTGCCGGCGATCGGCACGCCGTTTATCTCGCTGCACGTCACGTGGACCAGCCTTCTCGTCGGTTATGCCGTGGGAACGGTCATTTCGCTGTTGGTGATCGCCTGGTCGCTACGGCAGTTGCGCCGCTTGCCGGTGCGCAGTCTCCTGGCCGGCCAAACGCAGGTGACACTCCGTGCAGCAGGTGGCGGGGGCAAGCGCAGCTTTCAGATTGCTATCGGCCTCCTTGTACTTGCCATCGCAGCGGGTTTGGCGGCCTCGCAACTGGGAGGCATGGCTCAGGCGGGCGCCTTCTTCGGATCGGGCGCGGCGGTGTTGATCGCCCTGTTGCTGCTGGTCTGGAGCCGAATGCACGGCGGCGGTGCCACGCGCGGGGACGTGGCGGCGCGATTCGCACTGCGCGGTCTGGCGATCCGCAACGCGGCCCGGCACCCCAGCCGCAGCACGCTGACGATTGGGCTCGTGGCGTCGGCGTCGTTCCTGATCATCGCCATGAGCGCCTTCCGCCTGACTACGACTGAGCAGGGGACCGGCGGCTTCGAGATCGTGGCTCAAAGTTCCCAGCCGGTGTTCCATAATCTCGATACCGACGAAGGCCGTTTTGAGCTTGGTGTGTTGCCCGAGAACGATGCGTTGCTGGCAAGCGCGACGACCTACTCCCTGCGGCTGCACGAAGGCGACGACGCGAGCTGCCTGAATCTTTACAAGCCGCAGCAACCGCAAGTGCTCGGCCTGCCGCAGCGTTTCATCGAGCGGGGCGGCTTTGCCTGGACGGACACGGCCGCCACAACCGAGCGGCAGCGGGAGAACCCTTGGCTGCTGCTCAGTGAAACGCTGGAGGACGGCGCCGTGCCGGTCGTGCTGGACGCCAACACCGCGACTTACAGCCTGCACTTGCCCCGCGGAGTCGGCGATACGCTGAGCGTGCCGGACGATCGCGGCGAGCCCGTGCGGCTGCGCGTGGTGGGCCTGCTGGAGAACAGCATTCTGCAGGGCAGCCTGCTGGTGAGCGAAGCGAATTTCCTGGAGCACTTCCCAGCGACGTCCGGGTATCGGTACTTTCTGGTCGACGTCGATCAGCCTGAAAGCCCTGCATCGACGGCGGCGGACGCCGCTGGCGACCAAGCGAGCGCGGCCGCGAGTGAATCGAATGTCACTGCTGGCAGTGCACCCTCGCGCGTCCAGCAGATACTCGCGGCGCTGGAGACCAGTCTGAGCGACTTCGGTCTGGATGCGACTCGGGCGGACCGGCGACTGGCCAGCTTTCTCGACGTTCAGAACACGTACCTGCTCACCTTTCAGAGTCTCGGGGCACTCGGGCTGCTGTTGGGGACATTGGGCCTGGCGACGGTGCAGCTTCGCAATGTGCTGGAGCGCAGGAGCGAACTGGCCCTGCTGCGCGCCACCGGCTTTCCGCATCGGCGGCTGGCCTGGCTGGTGATGCTGGAGAACGCGGTGCTGCTGCTGGGTGGATTGGGAGCCGGTGTTCTGGCCGCCCTTGTTGCGGTGTTGCCCCACTTGTTGATGGGCGGAGCCTCGGTGCCCTGGGTTGCCCTGGCGGCGATGCTTGGCATCGTGCTGGTCGTGGGGTTGGCCGCCGGGATGCTGGTGGTGCGTGCGGTGTTGCACGCACCGCTGTTGGCCGCATTGCGGGCGGAATAGGCCAACCGGGACCGCGCTTTGACGGGCGGCATACCGGTTTTAAGCTGCCTCAACAAAGTCGCGCGAAGCTGCTACACTGTGCCCGTTAACGTACCGCCCGTTAACGTACCGCCCTTTAACGTGCCGCCTTTGCCGCACCGACATTTACCGGGCCGCCTTGCCACACCCACCACGCTGCACCCCCGGGGGAGCTTTGAATGTCAGGCATGATCGCCGTCGTGATTTCGATCGCCGTGACCGTAGTCTGCTGGGGAGTCTACGGGCCGGTATTGCACCGCGGTCAGGCTGCGATGCTTCATTCGAGCTTGCGGCCCTTCATCTGCGTCGGGCTGGCCTACTTCCTCATCGGCGTACTGGCGCCCGGCGGGTACCTTTGGTCGCAGGGCGAGCGGGGCCGCTGGTCGATGATGGGAACCATCTGGAGCCTCGCCGCCGGCGCCGCCGGAGCGCTGGGGGCCCTGGGGATCATCATGGCCTTCTTTTTCAACGGACGGCCGGTATTCGTCATGCCGCTGGTCTTCGGCGGCGCGCCGGTGATCAACTCGCTACTGACGATGTATTGGACGAAATCGTTCCGCAGGGCGAGTCCTATCTTCGTCGCCGGATTGATCCTGGTGATTACCGGCGCGGTCACGGTCTTGGTCAGCAAACCCCGACCGCCGGCGACACAAGCCACGGTGGACACAACGCAGTGGCCGATGGTGCTGCTCTCAATCGCCGTGGCAATTTTGTGCTGGGGAGCCTATGGCCCGGTGCTGCACAAGGGCCAGATGAAGATGGAGGGCAGCCGGCTGCGGCCGCTGATCTGCGTAGGGCTGGCGTACTTCGTCATCGCGGTGGTGATCCCCGGCTTGATGCTGCTGGCCGGTATCGAAGCCACCCAGGGTGAGGAGACGCTACGCTTCACCACTACCGGCGCGTTGTGGAGTCTGGCCGCGGGTGGCGCAGGGGCAATTGGTGCACTGGGCATCATTATGGCCTTCAACTCCGGAGGCAAACCGATTTACGTGATGCCACTGGTCTTCGGCGGAGCGCCGGTCGTCAATACGATGATCACGGTCGTAGGCAGCGGGCTGCTGGGCGAGGTGAGCCCCATCTTTTACGCCGGGCTGATTGTCACCATTGTCGGTGCCGTCACCGTGCTGATCTTCGCCCCGCGCAGCCACGCCACACCGCCGTCACAAAAGCCCGAGCAACAGGCCGTGCCAAAAAGCGCGACTTGAGCCACGCACGGTGGCTACTATGCTGCCGCACAGACAGGAATGTCTGTGCCACCACGGATCTTTGGACGGCCGCTACGTCCCCCGCACCATTCCGAACCACTCGATCTGCCGGCGCGGGCAAAGCTGCAACCCCTGCTGACGGCAGTACGCCGCCAGCCAGGCCTCCCGCTGGCGCAACTGCTCCACGCTCGTACCTTGGGGCATCAATAGCACCCGGCCGCGGTCAATCTCGGGAAAGTCCGCTAAGTATTCTTCGATCTCTTCCAGGTCCGCGGGCTGATCGACCACGAACTTGATCTGGTAGTCGTACTGATCGATCAACCGACTGATCACGTCGGGCACGTGCCTCGCCCGTTCATGGCGACGGCTCCAGCGGCCGGCTGCCTCAAAGCTGGGCGTTGAGCCGGCCAGCTTCGGGCTGATCGACATCAAGTCGCACGGCAACGGCAGGTACAGCGTGCCGGCCGTTTCGATCGTGATATGCCGGCCATCCCGGGCAAGTTCCTCGCACAGCGGGATGGCCTCGGCGAATAGCATCGGCTCTCCGCCGGTGAGCACCACGTGCCGCACGTCCCACTCCTGAACCTGTGCCACGATCTCATTGACCGCCATGTCGCACCCCTCGGGCGACCACGACGCGAACGGCGTGTCGCAAAACCAGCACCGCAGGTTGCAGCCACTGGCGCGGACGAACACGCTCGGCGTGCCGCACAGCCGGCCTTCTCCCTGGATCGAGACGTAGACTTCGGCGATCTTCATTTGCGGTGATATGGCAATCGTGGGTTGAAAAGTGGGCCAGGCAACTCGCGGCGATCGCCGTCTGGGCAGACGTTCCGTCCAATGCTCGGAGCCAGTCCCATTTTCAATACTCACATATGATAATCAATCGGGTCGGTAATTCCGGCATCTTGAAAGCCCGTGCGGCGCAACTGGCAGGCGTCGCAGCGGCCGCAGGCTCGACCCTCCGGGTCGGGGTCGTAGCACGAGTGCGTCAGGCCGTAATCCACGCCGAGTTCCATTCCTCGGCGAATGATTTCCGCCTTGGTCAGGTCGATCAAGGGGGCATGGATGCGAAATCGCAGGCTGCCTTCCACGCCCGCCTTCGTCGCCAGATTGGCCAGCGATTCGAACGCGGCGACAAACTCCGGGCGACAGTCCGGGTAGCCGCTGTAGTCGACCGCGTTCACGCCGATGAAAAGGTCCGCGGCACCGGCCACCTCCGCGCACGCCAGCGCCAGCGACAGCAGCACGGTGTTCCGCGCCGGCACGTAGGTGAGCGGGATTCCTTCCGCCATGTGCGCGTCAGTGCGGTCCTTCGGCACGTCAATCTGGTCCGTAAGCGCGCTGCCGCCGAGTTGAGCCAGATTCACCGACAATTCCACGTGTCGGTCGATACTCAAGGACCGCGCAACGCGCCGCGCGGATTCCAACTCGAAGCGGTGCCGCTGGCCGTAGTCGACCGTGAGCGCGACGAGCGTAAAACCGTGTGATCTCGCGATCGCGGCGGCGGTCGCCGAGTCGAGCCCGCCGGAGAGTAGCACGACTGCTGTTTTCATGAAGGCCCTGCTTGCCCGGTCGTCAGTTGGCACTTTCCACCTTCGCTCCATCATGCCACAATGGACGGAGGTGCAAAAGGAGCTAGAAATGACTGACTTTCGCGGGGAATTGGAGGTTTTTGAAAACCAGTTTCCTGGGCGGGACTACACAATCGAAATCGTCTGCCCGGAGTTTACCTCGGTCTGCCCGAAGACGGGCCAGCCGGACTTCGGCACGCTCACCATTACCTACACGCCTGAGCGAACGTGCGTGGAATTGAAGAGCCTGAAGCTGTACTTGCAGAAGTTCCGCGACCAAGGCATCTTCTATGAGCACGTCACCAATGCCATCCTGGACGACCTGGTCGCGGCCGTGCAACCCAAGCGGATGACGCTGGTCGGCTCATTCCGCCCCCGCGGCGGCATCGCCACGACGGTAACCGCGTCCCACGAAGCCCGGCGGTAGGCTGTGCGACCGGTGCGGCTGTGCGAAAGGCGACTCGCCAGACATTCCAGCGGAGGAACGAAAGATGCACGCTTTCAATCGACGCGGCCACTGGTTGGCGCTCGCAGACGTGGAAGAACATTCGCGTGCTTCAAGACAATCCGCACGGCTGGTACTGCTACACCGCCATGACGTTTGTCGACGATCTCGTGCTGCTGGCCTACTGTGCTGGCGACCGTCGCGAAAACAATGGTCTGGCGATGACGCGGGTGACGCAAATTCCAGTCGAATGGTTATATAGGGACACCGATCGTCTGGATCGCTCCGAATGAAGGTCGCTACCTTCGCTTGTCTGTTCTTGCATGGGGCCTTGGTTGGTTGGGCGTGTCCTGCGGCCTTTCCCGGGCGATTCACCTCGACTCCCCTCTGAAGGCTCGATAGAATCGACCATCAAGGGCGGAAACTGGGTAATTCATGCTGACTTTGCGGAGCTACGGCGGTGGCTGAAAAGCGTCGCGTTGTCATTACCGGGATGGGGCTGATCAGCCCGCTGGGGAGCACCAAGGAAGCGCTGTGGGAGGCGCTCGCCTCGGGGCGTAGCGGCATCGATCGACTGCAAAGCGTGCCGGCGAACGCGCTTCCGACGAACGTGGCGGGCGAGGCGATCGCCTTCACCGGAAAAATCGACGACTTCGGGCCGCTCGACAAGGACCGTAAGAAGCTCATCCGCAAGGGACTGAAAGTCATGTGCCGCGAGACGCTGATGGGCGTCGCTTCGGCACAATTGGCCATGGCCGACGCCGGGCTAGTCGAGAGCGGGCTCGATCCGGAACGGTCAGGCGTGGTTTTCGGGTCTGACTATATGATGACCCTGCCGGAGGAATTCTCCTCCAGCATCCGTAAGTGCTCCGACGGTGGGCGGTTCGAATTCAGCCGCTGGGGCACCGACGGGTTGGAGCAGATGCAGCCGCTGTGGTTACTGAAGTATCTGCCCAACATGCCGGCCAGCCACATCGCGATCTTCAACGATTTGCGCGGGCCGAATAACTCGATCACCCATCGCGAAGCGGCGGCCAACCTGGCCATGGGCGAGGCCTACCGCACGATCCTCCGCGACCATGCTGATGCGATGCTGGTGGGGGCCACGGGCACGCGGGTGCATCCGATGAAGGCGGTGCACGCCGCCCAAACCGAGCAATTGGCCGAAGGCAATGGCGATCCGACCAAGGCCTGCCGCCCATTCGATCTGCGGCGGCGGGGTATGGTGCTGGGCGAAGGCGCCGGCTCGGTCCTGCTCGAAGAGCTCGGTGCCGCCCGGGCGAGAGGAGCGACCATCTACGCCGAACTCGTCGGCGCCGCCTCCAGCACAGTGCTCGATCGACAGGGAATCGCGCAATGCGATCAGGCTATCGCCAACGCCATGCGGCTGACGCTCCGCGACGCCGGCATGACGCCCGAGGAGGTAGGCCACATCAACGCCCACGGACTGGGCTCGAAATCGCGCGACATCCAGGAAGCCCTGGCGATTGGCGCCGTCTTTGAGGATCGTGCGACGCGGGTGCCGCTGGTGGCGGCGAAGAGCTACTTCGGCAACCTGGGCGCCGGTAGCGGCATGGTCGAGTTGATAAGCAGTCTGATGGCTCTCGCCCACGGGCGGCTCTTTCGCGTGCTCAACTTTGAGACGCCCGACCCGGAGTGCCCCGTCGCCGCCGTAACGGCCGACGATGTGTCGCCGGGGGAGAGCTTTTTAAGCGTGAACACCACGCCTCAAGGTCAGGCGGCCGCGGTGCTGATCCGCGCGTTTGGCGAGGACCGCTAAGCGGCGGCATTCGCCCTCCGATCTGGCCGCGGCCGCGCGATGCCGCACCACTGGGACCGCAGTGCCATACGCCCGATCTGCTGAAGGGCTGTCGGCTGGGATGAAACGCCCCACTCCCCGTTCGCCACCGGCTTCCGTGCGTGCCTTGACATTGGTTCGAGCGACCGATATCCTTACTTGATTGCGGAAAACACTAAGTTGTGTTCCAGGAACGAGTTTGGAGCGGCCGCCTCGAACGGCGAGGCGGCAAGCGGGGATGGTTCGCTCTCAATTCGGGGCGCAAATCTTAAGGGAGTACTGCTCCGCAGGGGCACGGTGCAAAGGTGCCCAGCGGGGTGGGTCCGAGCGGGCGTCAAGACGATGCTTGCAGTGCGGTGGATTGCCGTCACGGCGGGATCGTCCGGGCTCGGCGGCGGGCGGGGCAACGCGTCGGGAGTGGTGGCCTTGCTGGCGGCGAGCAGGTCTGCGGCGGACCCGGCGGAAGTGGGACAACCTGGTAAGCCTCCCGGCAGGCGGAAATGTCGGGGAAAGTGAATCCTATATGAACCCGAGCGAAGTGCTGCGGATCGTCGACGCGATTCATCGCGATAAGAACATCGACAAGGAGATCGTTTTCGAGGGCATCGAGGCTGCCTTGGTTTCGGCTGCTAAAAAACACTACGGCGAGGAAAAAGACATCGTCGTCGAGATCGACCGCGAGGACGGTTCGATCACCGGCACCTGCGACGGCCAGTACCTCGACCCCGAGGAGACGGTCGGCCGCATCGGCGCGCAGACCGCCAAGCAGGTGATGATCCAGAAGATTCGCGAGGCCGAGCGCGACGCCCTGTACGACGAGTACGAGGAGCTGATCGGGCAGATGGTCTCCGGCGTAATTCAGCGATACGAGGGGGGCGCGGCCACCGTCGCGCTCTCGAACGTCGAGGCGATTCTGCCCCGCAGTGAGCAAATCCCCGGCGAGACGCATCACCCCAACGAGCGCGTGCGGGCCACTGTGTTCGAGGTTCGCAAGTCCGGCAGCCGCGTCAAGGTGATCCTCAGCCGAACCCGCAAGCAACTCGTGCAGCGCCTGTTCGAGCAGGAGATCCCCGAGATTGCCGATGGTGTGATTGAGATTCGGGCCATCGCCCGGGAGCCGGGTTACCGGTCGAAGGTCGCCGTCAGCAGCAGCGATCATCGAGTCGACTCGGTCGGCGCGTGCGTCGGGGTGCGCGGCAATCGTATCAAGAATATCGTCGACGAGTTGGCCGGCGAGCGGATCGACATCGTACGCTACAGCGACGATCTGGAAGTGCTGATCCCCAATGCACTGCAGCCGGCGGAAGTTGAGCAGGTCATTCTGTGCAAGATGATGGGCCGGGCGATCGTGCTGGTCCGTGAAGATCAACTGTCGCTGGCCATCGGGCGGCGCGGACAAAACGTGCGGCTGGCGAGCAAACTTTCCGGCTGGGACATCGAGATCATGACCCAGGAGGAGTTGGCCGAGTCGATCGATCGGGCGGTGGCCGGCTTTGCGGAGTTGGACGGCGTCGAGTTCGAGCTGGCCGAGAAACTCGTGGAAGAGGGTTTTTTGACCTACGACGACCTGTCGGTGATCGAGCCGGACTCGCTGATGGAGATGGGCGGTCTGACCGAGGAACAAGTGAACCAGATCGTCGAGCAAGCCGAGGAGCGGGCGATGCAGGCGGAGGCCGAAGCGGCCGAGCAGCGGCGCCGCCAGCGGGAGCAAGACCGAGTCGACGCGGCTAAGGCCGCCGCCGAGCAGGCCGCCCTCGCGGCCGCCGAGCAGGAGGATGGCGCGCCGGCGGAAACCGAAGGCCAAGTCGCCGAAACGGAAGGCACTGAAACAGAAGGCTCGGAAACTGCGGCTCCAGAGACAGAGACCTCCGAGCAGGTTTTGGACGCAGAAGCATCGCCAGAAGAAACGGGCGAAACGGCGGCACCGGCCGACGGAGAAGAAAGCAGCCAGGCGGCTGATACGGATCAACAGTCGGCCGCCGAATTGGAGACGAGTGAATCCGACCAGAGCGGCTCGGGACGGCCGAGCTGATGTGTCCCACGGTGCCAGGTGTCGGCGTTGCCAATGGTTCGTGCCCTCGACGGCGCGGACGAAGGAAGCTGCCCTGCACACGGCCACGAGATGGAGAATTCGGATATGAATTTGTAAGCTACCGAGTTCACCGCGGCGCAGCCTCGTCAGTGCTTCGCGCGGCGATACGCAGGAGGGAGAGTCTAACTTGCCAGTCCGTATTTACGCGCTTGCGAAAGAACTTAAGCTCGACAGTAAGCACCTGGTCGATGTCTGCACCAACGCCGGCATCACTGGGAAGGGGTCTGCGCTGGCGAGCTTGACCGACGAAGAAGCGGAAAAGGTCAAGGAGTTTCTTCGCGGAGGAGGCGGGCAGGCAACCAAGGCGGCGCCGGCGCAGCGTGCCGCCCCTGGTCGATCCGGCCCGGTACCCGTTGTCCCGCGCAGTTCGCGCCCGGCGCCCGAGCCGCCCACGCGTCCCGAGCAGTCTGGCCCCGTGCGGCGGGAAGATTACGTCGCTCCGGCCGGGACCGGCGGACGGCCGCCGGTCATCGAGACGCCCCGCAAGAATCAAGAGGCGGCCGAAGTGCCGAAGGCTCCCCAGAAGGCTCCTCCCCGCACGGGACCGACGATCAAGCTCGCTCCGCTGCCGGTCTCCGATCAGCCCAAGGCCGAACAGAAACCCGCGGAACCTGCCCCGCAACGCCCCGACCTGAAGCTGCCGGCCGACGCGATTCGCGCGAGCAAAGCCGGTAGCAAGCCACTGGCCGAGCACCTGCGCCGCCACGAGAAGAAGCGCCAGGCGGATGAAACCCGCAAAGTGGAGCGCACCCCCGCCGCCGGACCCAAGGGAGCGGCGCCGGTGGGCGACGATCAAGCCGGCCGCGGTGCTGCGGCACGTGGACGCCGACGGGGAAAAGGCGAGAAAGAGGTTGCCGCCGCCACCACCGAAGAACGGCCCATGCTGGGAGGGCGAGAGCAACGCCAGCTTCAACGAAAGCGGACCACCGGCGGAGGTCGCCGGAAGTCGGTCGACGGCGATTCCGGAGGATCGACGCGTTTCCGGAAGCGCATTCGCCGGATGGGAACCAACACCGCTGCGCCACGCAAGGGCAAAGTCGTCGTCGAGCTTCCCTGCAGCGTCCGCGGCTTTTCGGAGGCCACTGGTGTGCCGGCGCCGGCGATCCTCCGCGTGCTGCTCTCCGAAGGCGTGATGGCCAACATCACAGCCGAGCTCGATCCGGAGATGGCCGAACTGGTTGCCGAAGAGTTGGACATCGACGTGGAATTCCGCCACGCCGTCACCGTCGAGGACCGGGTACTCTCCGGCATCCGCGAACTAAATGACGAACCCGACTCGCTGGTGGGCCGGCCCCCGGTGGTTACCTTCCTAGGGCACGTCGACCACGGGAAGACCTCGCTGCTGGACAAGATCATCGGTCTGGACGTCGTCAGCGGCGAGAGCGGCGGCATCACACAGCACATCCGGGCGTATACCACTGAAAAGGAAGGGCGGCAGATTTCGTTCGTCGATACGCCAGGCCACGAAGCCTTTACGCAGATGCGTGCCCGCGGCGCAACGGTGACCGACATCGCCGTGCTGGTTGTGGCGGCCGACGACGGCGTCATGCCACAAACCGAAGAGGCAATCAGCCACGCCCGGGCCGCGGGAGTGCCGATTGTCGTGGCGCTGAACAAGTGCGACCTGCCGGGTGTCGACGTGAATCGGGCCATGCAGCAGCTTTCCGCCAACGAACTGTTGCCGAGTGAATGGGGCGGCGACGTCGAAGTGATCAAGACCAGCGCCATGACCGGCGAAGGGCTAGACGAGTTGCTCGAAACGCTGCTGACCGTCGCCGAATTGCACGAGTACAAGGCGAATCCCGATCGCGACGCCTTCGGCACCTGTCTGGAAGCCCAGCAGGAGCCCGGCCGCGGCGTGGTGGCCAAGGTGCTGGTACAAAACGGGACGTTGAACGTGGGCGACATCCTCGTCTGCGGCCATGCCTACGGCCGCGTGAAGGCCATGTACGATTCGCTCTATCCGACGAAGCGCGTCGAGCATGCCGGACCCAGCGTGCCGGTCAACGTGACCGGGCTGGATGTCGCTCCGCAGGCGGGCGAGCGGTTCTACGTGCTGGAAGACATCGGCCAGGCCCGCGAGATCGCTTCGCAGCGGGCCAGCACGCACCGCACGATCTCGCTGGGTGGCGGCCGCGAGCACATCACGCTGGAGAACCTGTTCGACCGACTGGGCGGCGTCGACGAAGTTCAGACGCTTAACATCATCCTGCGGGCGGACGTCCGCGGCTCGATCGAAGCCATCCAGAAGGAGCTCACCAAGCTGGAGCATCCGGAGGTGCGGATCAAGATACTGCAGGCCACCGTCGGCGGAATCACCGAGGCGGACGTGCACTTGGCGGACGCCTCCGACGCGGTGATCATCGGCTTCAACGTCGTGCCGGAAGAAGGGGCACGTTCGCTGGCCGATAAGCTTGGCGTGCAGGTGCGGCGTTACGAAGTCATCTACAAGGTGACCGACGATTTGCGGGCGGCCCTGGAGGGTATGCTCCGGCCCGAGCAGCGCGAGGTCGACTTGGGACGCGCGCTGGTCCAGCAGATCTTCACCATCAGCCGCATCGGCACCGTCGCCGGCTGCCGCGTGTTGGCCGGCTCCATACTGCGCAACTCGCGCGCCCGGGTGATCCGCAACAACACGATCATCGGCGACTACCCGCTGGAGACGCTGCGTCGCGAAAAGGACGACGTGAAAGAGGTCCGCGAAGGGATGGAGTGCGGCATCAAGTTGTCCGGCTTCAACGACATCAAGGAGGGGGACGTGCTGGAGGACTATCGCATTGAGGAGGTCGGCCGAACGTTTGCCTAGTGGCCGCCGGCGCCGCTCTGGCGTCCATTGCGGCTGTGATCTCGCCTTGCCGCCATCGGCTCGTTGTTTGTTCCCTAGGAAAAACCCCCCGCGCAAGCGACGCACTCCCGTTCTTGCCCCGCCTACACTGCCCTAAAACCGAGCCATGACATCGCGACGCGTGCAAAAGGCGGCCGAGGCTATCCGCGAGGTGGTAAGCATGGCCATCCTGCGGGAGCTGAAGGACCCACGCGTGGAAGACGTAACGGTGACGCACGTCGGATTGTCGGGCGATATGCGGCTGGCGACCGTGCACGTCTCGATCATGGGCGATCAGACCAAGCAGCAGCTTTGTCTGCACGGCCTGCGCAGCTCCGCTGGATACCTGCAGAAGCGGATCTCGGAGCGGATCGAAACCCGGTACACGCCTCGCGTCCGTTTCGAGCTGGACATGGGCGTGAAGAAGTCGATCGAGATTGCCAAGATCCTCCGCGAGGTGCTGCCCCCCGATGACGAGGAGATGCCGCCGGAAGCGGAAGCTCTGGAAGAAGACGAGGTTGACGACATCGACAGCGAAGAGAGAGGCTAGTTTCCCGTCCGATCAGTCGAAAGCCCCGTGGCGAGCCCTGCCTGGCAAAAACAAAGTGCATGCTGCAGGGCCGCCGGCACCACCCGCTGGCGGCTGATTACTGCCCGACCACCTCCCCCATCAGCGACGATACCACACGCATGTCCACATCGAATCGCGCCGCGCTTCTCACCAAGACGCACAAGGTGCTCAAGAAGTTCTACAAAGCCCACACGCCCAAGAGCGACCGCACGGTGCTGGAGCACCTGCTTTACGGCTGTTGTCTGGAGAATTCACCTCCCGAGGCAGCGGACAAGACGTTTTCCACGCTGGTCGATCAGTTTTTCGATTGGAACGAGGTCCGGGTCAGCACGGTGCGCGAGCTCACCGATGTAATGCCGCAGTTGAACGACTCGGAAGCGGCGGCCGTCCGGGTGAAGGGCTGCCTGCAAAGCGTATTCGAGTCGCTGTACGCGTTCGATCTGGAGTTTCTGCGGAAGCAGAACCTCGGGCAGGCTATGAAGACGTTGCAGAAGTATCACGGCACGACGCCGTTCGTCGTGGCGTACGTGACGCAGGCGGCGCTGGGCGGGCATTCGATTCCGGTCAACCAGGGCGGCTTTCAAGCCCTGGAGATCGTCGGCGCAATCACGCCGGCGGAAGCGGCCAAGCAGACCGTGCCTGGCCTTGAGCGCGCCATTTTGAAGACCAAGGGGGTCGAGTTCGGATCGCTGTTGCACCAGCTCGGCGTGGACCTGGCGGCAAATCCCCACTCACCAACGGTTCGCAGTGTGTTGTTGGAGATCGAGCCGGAGTGCAAGGACCGCCTCCCTAAGCGCGGCGGCAAGAAGAAGAGCGACTCGCAGGACGAGGCCGCTGCCGAAGCGGCGGCCGGCAACGACGGGAAAAACAAGAAGCGACCCGAGACGAAGAAGAAGGACAAGAAGCCGCCGACCGCCAAGAAGACCTCCAAAAAGAAACCGGCGCCGTCCAAAAAGACGTCGAAGAAGCGGCCGGCCACCGCGGCCGCCGGCAAGAAGGCCGGCCCTACCAAAAAGAAGACCAGCACGAAGCGGCTCGCGCGACGCAAGCCGCGCTAACGGCTGCCAAGCCACTGGCGGTTCGCGGCCGAACCGTTGATACGAGGGACACACACCATGCGGCCCAGCTTCCTTCGGCGCTTCTGGTCGGTCAATTCTTGCGCAATAGTCGCGGTGTGCAGCGTCCTGTGTCTCAACGCGGCGCGGGTTGATGCACAGATTGCCGACACTCCGCCGGGGACGGTGCTGGACGATCCGATCGAGCCGCTGGAGCCGGCGCGGCCGCGCAGCGAGGCCGATGCGGATCGGCTGCACGCCGCCGCGCTGGTGGCCACCGCGCGTACGCTGGAACATAACGGCCAGTCGGCCGAAGCCCTGCGGCGGTACCAACGTGCGGTACGCTATGATCCGCATTCGGTTGACATCCTGCGGGAGATCGTGCCGCTGGCGTATTCGCTCGAACGCCAGGCGGAGACGGCGCGCTACGCGGCAATGGCGGCCGAACGGGTCGATTCGATCAGCGATCCGCTTTTACTACAGCGGCTAGCGCTGCTGTTGACCGGGAGCGGTCAGTGGCGCCTGGCGATTGCCGCCCACGAGCGGCTTCTGGCCGTGCTCGACGAAGAGAATGTGGCAGGCACGGTCGAGGCGGTACAGTTTCGCATGCAGCTTGGGCGGCTGCACTTCTTGTCCGGATCGTACGAGCCGGCCTCACGTCATTTCATCGCCGTCCAAAAGGTGCTCGATGCACCGGAAGACGCCGGGCTGGAGCGTCGCGATCGCGCGGCTCTGCTCGCTGACGCGGCCACGACCTATCGCCTGATGGGCGAAAGCCACTTGCTCACGGGCCACCTGGACGAAGCAGAGGAGGTCTTCCGTCGCGCCGACCGCAGCGAGCCCGGCCTGCTCGACTATCAACTCGCCAGAGTGCTGGCCGCCAGGAAAGAACACGCCAAGGCCCTCGCGCGGCTGGAGCAATTCATTTCTACTACGCCGTCCGGCGAAGGCCAGGCGCCGTACGAGTTGGCCGCTGAACTGCTCGAGAAGTTGGATCGCGAGGCCGACGTACTGCCGCAGCTCGAAAAGTGGCTGGCCGCCGATCCGGATAACAACCACCTGCGGTTGTTCCTCGCCAACCGGTGCGCGGAAGCCGATCAGCACAAGCGGGCCGAGCAGCTTCGCAAGGAGATCCTCGAAGTAGCCGGCGACGACGACTCCGTGGAGGGAGCCACTGCCTTGGACGCCCTGCGCGGGCTGGTCGAACTGCACGTCGCGCAAAAGCAGCCGGCCCCGTTGTTGGACGGCCTCCAGCGGGCGGTAACATTGGCCGGCGGGGTCGATGTAGTCGAGGACGAGATCGAGCCGATACTGGAAGACGCCGAACTGTTGGACGCGGTGTTGAGCCACGCCCGGTCGCTGGTCGAGGCAAATCAGCTTGAAAGCGACGGCGCGCTCGCCGCGGCGGAGTTGGCGGTCATGGCCGACCGCTTGGACGACGCCGGACCGCTATACGACGCCGCGGCATCGAAGGCGCCGGACCGCGCACCAGAGGCATATCGGCAATGGGGCCTCGCGCTGCTTTTTGCTGAGCGCTATGGGCAGGCGGCCGACGTGCTGCGTCGAGGTATCGGCGATGATCCGCCCGAGGAAGCGGCGCCGCTTTACTACCATCTGGCGATGGCTCTGGAAATGGACGGCCACACCGAAGACGCGCTGGCCGCCGCGCGCCAGGCCGAGGAGCTTGCGCCCGAGTCCTTGCAGATTGCCGCCCAGACCCCGTGGATCATGTTCCATGCCGGACGGTTGGGCGAAGCTCGGCAGGCGTACGAGCGGTTAATCCGCGAGTACGACGATCGGCACGATTCGACCGTGGAACGGCAGTCCTTGCGAGAGTGCCGTTTGATGCTGTCGGCGATCCACGTTGTGCAGGGCGATTTGCCGGCCGCGGAAGCCTGTTTGGAAGAGGTGCTCGACGAGTACCCCGACGATATCGGCGCGATGAACGACCTGGGCTACCTCTGGGCGGATCAAGACAAGCACCTGCGTCGGGCCCTGGAGATGACCCGCGCCGCCGTGGCCGCCGAGCCCGATCGAGTGGCGTATTTAGACAGTCTCGGCTGGGCGCTTTACCGGCTGGGGCAGTTCGAGAAGGCCCTCGGGCCGCTCGAAAAGGCCGCCGCGAGCGAGGACGCCGATGGCGTGATCCTCGATCATCTGGGCGACGTTTATTGCCAGCTTGGTCGCATCGACGATGCAAGGGCCGCCTGGAGGCGCGCCGCGGCGTCGTTTGCCCACGACGACAAACAGGACAAGCTGAAGCAGGTTCGGGAGAAGCTCCAGGCCTGCTCCGGCGATGCAGAGCCGTAGTTGTACGGAATCTCGCGTCACCCAATAAGACAAGTCGCACTACTCCCTCAGAGAGAGGGTCGGGGAGAGCGTGTGTTCTGCGCAGACTGGAATGTCTGTGCACCGTCGAGCGGTAGCCCTCGCCGCATGTGCGTTTCAAGATAAGATGAAGAAGGCGGCGACTCCGCGGGCAAGGCTCCTCATCCAGTTCACCACGATTTGCGATTGCAGAGCGAGACGATATGGCAGGCCATTCACACTGGGCAGGCATTAAGCACAAGAAGGCCCTGATCGACAACAAGCGCGGCAAGCTGTGGAGCAAGCTCTCCAAAGCGATCATCGTCGCCGCGCGGCTGGGCGGAGGTGATCCGGATACCAACCTCCGCCTGCGCTACGCCATCACCGACGCCAAGGCCGGCAGCATGCCGAGGGACACCATCGAACGGGCGATCAAGAAGGGCACCGGAGAGCTGGAAGGCGGCAATCTCGAAGAGATCCAATACGAGGGCTACGGGGCCGGCGGCGTCGCCGTGATCTGTGACATTCTCACCGACAATCGCAATCGCACCGCGCCGGAAATCCGCAAGATCTTCGAACTGGCCGACGGCAAGCTCGGCGCCACCGGCTGCGTGGCCTGGATGTTCGACCGTAAGGGGCTGATCATCGTGCCGCAGAGCCGGACCGACGAAGAGTCGCTGTTGGAATTAGCGTTGGAAGCCGGGGCGGACGACCTGAAGCGGTCCGGCGACAACTTCGAGATCACTTGCGATCCGGACGTGTTCAGCGACGTGAGCGACGCGGTGCGCGGGGCGAACCTCGAACCGGAATACTGCGAGATCACCCGCATCCCCAGCAACACGGTCGATCTGGACACGGGCACGGCCCGCAAAGTGCTCCGGCTGATGGAACAGCTCGACGACCACGACGACGTGCAGAGCGTCTCCGCGAACTTCAACATCCCGGACGAGGCCATGGCCGAAATCGGCCAGGAGTAGCGTCCAAGCCAGTCCCCATTTTCCGCTGCGTTCGTAGCGGTGGCGGGTCGAAATAGCGGGACAGGTACCTCGCCTGTGGCTTGGAGCCTGTCCCCTTTTTCTCGCTACTCCTTACCGTGGTGTTCGACCTCGGGCCAGTACGTCTCGAAGTTGAAGTCAGGGCTGTTGTCCAGGTCGTGGCACTCCAGGCACTTCGCTTCGGCCTCGGCCAAGGTGACCCGCATCTGCTCTTGCAGCTCCTTCATGCGCGCGTCGTCCACGTCGACGTCGCCCATCTGTGCGGCGACGTGGTCCGAGCCCGGCCCGTGGCAGTTCTCGCAGCCGTTGGTCACCAGGTGCGGCGTCTGCGAGAGATCGCGGAAGCCGGACGCGAAGGGAATGTACTTCTGCGGCTCCCAGCCCGTGGCGTGGCAGCTTATGCACTCCGGATCGAACTGCCGCGGCGGATCGAGCTTCGTCAGCGTCTCAGTCGCGTGGGCGTGCGGCGTGTTCTTCCACGTGTCGCCGGCCATCGTGTGGCACTCCAGGCAGGTTGCGGAGCCGACAAACTTCCGACCGCTGGGGTGCGGCGTGTCGAGCGGCACCAGCCCGCCCAGACCGATTTCTTTGAGCTCCTGCTGATACTCGACCAACATTTGCTGCATGGCGGGCGAATCGGGGAACCGCGCATCCAGCGGCACCCGCTGATAGCGGATCGGGGTCTGCGGATCGTCATACAATCCCAGCACGGCGACATACATGCCCTTGTGCCCGATTTCGACCAGCCGCGTCTTGCCGCCGTCGAGCATCGTCGGTTCGCGGGGAGGTTCGGCGGCGCCGCCGGCGGTGACGACGATGTCGAACTCGGGAAACTTCGCCGCCAGTTCGCGCGATTCGGCCGGCGTGGCGTGCGAAAGCAACACGAGGAAATCCGCCTGCTGGCGAAGTTCCGGCAGCGCCTTTTGCAAACCTTCCTCGGCCGGGATGATCTGGATGCCGTCGTTGTTGATCGCGCCCAGATGCGACGGGCCGAGGATCGAGGTGATGCCGATCCGCCGTCCGCCCGCCTCGACGACTTTGAACGGCGCGACGAACTCGCTGGGAAGCTCGAACAACCCGACGTTGGCCGAGACGAACAGCGGCGATTCGCCGCCAAGATTGGCCGCCGTGCCGATCAGGTGCTCGACCGGCAGCCGCAGATCGTGCGGTCCGAAGCCAACGCCCGTGTAGCCGATTTGTGACAGCGACTCGACTGCCTTGCGAAACTTGATGTTCGCCTGCGGACCGAAGCGCTTGATCTGATCGCCCAAGTCCACCGACACCACTGGCCAGCCCTGCTCGTCGAGCTGCTTGATAAGCGAGTGCCGGCGCTTCAGCCCGCCCTTTTGGTTTTCCAGACCGGCGCAACCGCACGGTTCGAGATAGCCCTGCTGCTCCCCGGAGATGAGCAGCGCCACCTGCGGCTGCGGCCAGTCGACAAAGATCCGGCCGTTCTCCGCGACCGGATCGACCGCCGGCTTGTCGCCGTAGGGATCCGACGCAGCGTGGCCGCCATCAGCGGCCGCGGGATTATCGGCGAGGGGAGTATCCGAATCGGGAGCCGGCTTGCCGTGCGACGCATCGGGAACCGAGACCGACTGCTGCGTTTCGCCCGGTTCAGGGTCCACTGTCGCGGCATCGCCTGCTGGCTCGGGCGACGAGGTCGCACGCTCTGACCGCGGGCTGGTAGAGGTCGACGGATCGTTTGCCGGGCATCCGGCCGTCAGCAGCAGTGCGCCTGCCAACAACGCGACAATCGGCAGCGCCTGACGATTCGATAAACCTGAAGCCATGATTCTCGGATCCTTCCGATACACCAAAGTTCGAATTGATTTGAATTGACTGAACTACTACCGGCTGAAGCCGGTAGGTTGGAGGACATCGTGAGCTACGGA
>JBBDJB010000046.1:0-84119 GCA_040880125.1 Pirellulales bacterium
GCTCCGCGCCGCAACGAACGAAAGCCGCATAGATTCACAACCTGTGTGCGAACCGTCCGCTACGTTACGCAGAGTCCGTCCTTTGGAACCGCTCAATGTGATTCATTCTTCATCAGCACCGAACCGTCGTCGACACCGGCGCTCTTGCGATGGCTATCGACGCCGGTGGTCGAGCCAATGGTCCGTCCAGCGGGAGCGATTGTTTGCATTATGCCCCCTCTCGGCGGCAGGTTTTCGCAACGCGCCCTTAAGGGGGGGCCCCACGTTCGTTGAAAAAATAAGCCTCCCTAGGCCGCGCCGCAGCGGCGCGGTGACGTTTTTCGTCAGGTTTTTGCAACACCCGGTTTTGTGATCTGTTGAAAAAGCCCCCTTCGGTTCGAGTCAGTTGGTAGTGGTGCGACCGTCCATCCGGGCGCCGGTCGGTCTAATTTAGCGCCCGCGCATGCCGGATGATAGCCGGCCGCACGCTACCGCGCCGCCTATCCCTATTTAACAATCGCGGCCGGTCATTGTACCGCAGGTGGCGGTAAAAAACAAGTAAAATTCCGGTCGAGTATTTCCCCTCGAATTCACGTTTTACTGGGATTCCTTGTTCCAATATTATCGCACGTCCCAGCAGAATTCGATCTGGATACGTTACGCCTTCCGCCAGCCGATCGATCGACGTCGCCGAGGGAGACAGCGCAGCTTCGGGAGTCGAAAAGTGGACTGGCTCGATGCGGGAAAGCCGCCGTCGCGACGGGGAAATGGCTCTGCAGCGTGCCTGTCCCCATTTTCGACGGCCCTCCTCGACGCTGGGCTTGCACCTGGGAAATGGGACAGGCATCTTATCGCCGGCGCCGCAGACAGAGGGTCTACCCACCACTTTGCGATAAGCAGCCAGTCCCATTTCCCGCGACCTTGAGACGGTGCGCCGACTCCGTCCGCAAGCGAAGTTTTCGCTTGACGAACATCGCGGCAATCGGTACTTTGCATTGCAAAGCTTCGCTCCTTCCAAACCGACTAGTGACGCCATGGAACTTCGCGACGCATTGTGCCAGGTCTCCGAGATTCGCCGGCAGATGGCGCGGAGCGAAGTGTTTCGCGGCTATCGGTCGCTCACTGTGGCAGCGTCCGGCGGAATGGCACTCATCGCAGCCGCGATTCAGCCGGTTCTGATTCCCGCGCCGGCCAGCGACCTGGGGGCTTACTTGAGTCTGTGGATCGCGATGGCCGCGATCAGCATACTCATCGCCGGGACGGAAATGTGGTGGCGGGCGCGACAGGCCGGGCCCGGATTGTCGCGCCAGATGACGCTGCTGGCGGTGGAGCAATTCATCCCGAGCATCGTCGCCGGCGGCCTGCTCACGTTGTTCATATACCGTTCCGCCACGGAAATCTCGTGGATGCTGCCGGGGCTGTGGGCAGTCCTCTTCAGCCTGGGGATC
Source organism: Pirellulales bacterium (assembly GCA_040880125.1). GTDB lineage: Bacteria > Planctomycetota > Planctomycetia > Pirellulales > JBBDJB01 > JBBDJB01. The sequence goes on from JBBDJB010000046.1 coordinate 1,428, forward strand.
TTCGCCTCGTGCCGGTGGCTGCCGCGGCCGGTGTTTGCCGTCGGCGCGTATTACTTTGTTTGCGGGTTTGCATGCCTCGTTTGGGGACATGGAAGCGCCGCACTTTCGCCGTGGCAGATGGGCGTCAGTTTCGGCGGCGGTCAAATGTTCGGCGCGGCGGTGCTTTACTGGACTCTGGAACGAACCGATGCCACGAAAACGTAAAACTTCCCAGCAGCCGGACATCCCTGGTCGCTTCTCGTACGACGGGCTCGACCGTGTCATCCACGAGAAGGCGCGGCTCGGCATCTTGTCCTCGCTGGCGGCCAACGACGGCGGCCTCTTGTTCAACGACCTCAAAGAGCTGTGTGCATTGACCGACGGCAATCTCAGCCGTCACCTGGCGGTGCTGAGCGAAACCCGGCTGGTGGAGATTTTGAAGGGGAAACACGGGCCGCGGCCACAAACCCTGTACCGGCTCACGCCGTACGGCCGCAAGCGTTTCGCCGAATACCTCAACGTCTTGGAGAGTGTCATTGCCGATGCCCGGGTGGAAGAGACTGCGGCGAAGGCAAGCCAGCCCAACGCCACTCACGGCTGGTCGCCGGCGTAGGCTCCCTTTTTTTACTCGTTCACTTTGTATTGCAAAGTCACCAATGCAACCAACCCTTTCAACTTCGCCACAATGGGGCCAACCTATGAAAACCCATCGGATCCCCAGGGCGATGCGTATCGCGCCCCAGCTCGATGCCAACTACCTACCGGCCCAAGTGAAGCGGCGCCATGCGCTGCTCCTCAATCCGTTTTATGCCAAGGATCCGAATGCCAGTTTCGGGAAGCACGTGTTGACGCCGTCGCTGGCGCTGACCAGCGTCGCGGCCGCCACGCCGGCCCATTGGGAGGTGCGGTACTGGGATGAAAACCTGCTGCAGGGACCTCCGCCGTGCGAACCCTTCCCGGAAGTCGTCGGCATCTCGGTCCATCTGACGTTCGCCCGGCGCGCGTACGAGCTGGCGCGGTGGTATCGCGCGCGGGGCGCCAAAGTTGTGCTGGGTGGGCTGCACGTCATCTCCTGTCCGGACGAAGCGGCGCTGCACGCCGATGCGCTGGCCATCGGCGACGGCGTCGTCTTATGGGAGCGCATCTTAGAGGACGTCGAAGCCGGGCGACTGCAGCCGGTTTACCGCACCGACTTTCGCCGACCGTATCGGCTCGATCCGCCGCCGCGGCGCGAACTGCTCGCGCGAGATTCGTATCTCACGACGACGAGCTTGATCGCTACGCGCGGCTGCCACAATCGCTGTGGATTTTGTTACTTGTCGACCAAGGGGCTGCACATGCCGTATCTGGTGCGCGACGTGGAGCAGGTCGTCGACGAGTTCGCGCGAGACGGGCAGCCGTACGCCGTCTTCGTCGACAACAACCTCGGATCGAAGCCCGACTACTTGCGGGAGCTGTGCCGGGCGCTGCGGCCGTTGGAGAGAATTTGGAGCGCGGCGGTCAGCATCGACGTGACCGACGACCCGAGCCTGGTTCGTGAGATGGCCTTGGCCGGATGCACGGGCGTGTTTGTCGGGTTCGAGTCGCTGCAGAACGAGAATATTGTGGACTCCAACAAAAAGAGCCCACGCACGGAAGACTACGCGCGGCGGGTCGAGCTGCTGCACCGTAATGGGATCCAGGTGAATGGCAGCTTCGTGCTGGGTTTTGACCACGACCGGGAGGACGTCTTCGAGACGACGGTCCGCTGGATCGAGGCGAACCGGCTGGAGTGTGCCACGTTTCACATCCTCACGCCGTACCCCGGCACGCCGCTGTTTACGCAGATGAAAAGCCAGGGGCGAATTTTGCACGAGGATTGGAGCCGGTACGATACGGCCAACGTCGTTTTTCGGCCGAAGCACCTGACGACTGAGCAGTTGGCCGAGGGTTATGCCTGGTGCTATAGGCGGTTGTTCTCGCATCGCTCGATCTGGAGCAGGCGGCCTGTCGACTGGCGAGCCGTGCCGGCTTACCTGGCGATGTCGTACTTGTACAAGCGTTCGAACTTGTTCTGGCATCTGTTGATCCGCTATCAGCTCACGTCGCGCGCATGGCGTCCGCTGGTGGAGTTCACGCGGCGGCGTCATCTGCGGTTCCGCCACCGATTGGGAACCGAAGAGGTCGTAGCCACCGGCAATACGGGGTCGGTGGTGTCCGCCGGGGTCTAAGCGATATGACTGTGCTACGGCTGGAGGATCACCTTCATCAGGCCCGGCTCGCCGCCATAGAGGCGGGCGAACCACTGCGGGCCTTCGTCCAGCGGAGCGACGCGGCTGATCAGCGGTTGGACGTTGATGCGGCCGGCGGCCAATAGCGCGATGCTGGCCGGGTATTCGCCCTGAATGCCGCACGAGCCCCGCAGGGCAATTTCGCGCGTGACCACCGCCTGCAGCGCCAGCTCCGCCTTCGGGGCGAGGTTGCCCACCAGTGTGACCGAGCCCCCTTTGCGCACCGAGCGCACCGCCGTGTCGAGCGTGGCGCTGGCGCCGACCACTTCGAACGAAAGGTCGGCCCCGCGGCCGCCGGTGAGCCGCTGCACTTCCGCCGGCACGTCGCCGGTCGTACGCGGATTGAGCACGTCGTCCGCGCCGAGCTGCCGTGCCATTTCGAGCTTGCCGTCGTCCAGGTCGACCGCGATGATCCGCCCGCAGCCGGCTAGCTTGGCCGCTTGCAGGACCAAGAGCCCGATCATGCCGCTGCCGACCACGACGGCCGTATCGCCCAGTTCGATCGGCGTTAGATTCACCGCGTGCAGGGCCACCGAGATCGGTTCGATCATGGCGGCGTGCTCGAAGCTCAGTTCGTCGGGCAGGGCGAAGACAATATGCTGCGGCACGGCGACGAACTCGGCAAACGCGCCGTGGCGGCGATATTCGTCGCAGGAGACGCCCAGCACGCGGCGGTTGTCGCACAGATTGCTCTGGCCGCGGCGGCAGAACTCGCACTTGCCGCAGTGAACCATCGAGTCGAACGTGACGCGGTCGCCTTCGCGGAACCGCTCGACCTTCGCACCAACGGCAGCCACCACGCCGGAAGCTTCGTGGCCCATCACCAGCGGCGGGATGCGGCGGCCGCTGCTGCCATCGAAGCCGTGGATATCGCTGCCGCAGATGCCGCACGCCCGGACGCGTACCAGCACTTCCTCGTCGCCGATCTCAGGCATGGGAAAGTCGGTGATGGAGAGCTGTTTGTACTCCGTCAGGAGCATGGCTTTCATGGGAGACCTCGAGTCGCGTGGTGCGATTTGCGCGGCGTAGGCGGCTGTTCAATGCCCAATATATCCCAACGCGGGGCGGCGCGAAACGGCAGGGGTGCGGCTGATCGGGAATCACCGAGGCGCGTCAGACGCAGTGGAGGGAGCCTACGCCGACGCACAGACAGGAATGTCTGTGCCACCGCAAGAAGAATCGCCCTAGCGGGGCCAGGTGGACTGGCGGGCGGCGGTGCCGGCGGGGCGGACGCCGCGGATGTGGCCCTTGGGACGGGGACGCAGGACGATGACCGGCTCCTCGCTGGTGATGCTCTGCACATTGCCGGCCGCGTCGCGGACATCCAGCCGCAGCAGGAAGCGGTCGGGCACCTCACGCTCCAGCCGCCATGCGTATTGGCCGGTGTTCTCCAGCGAGGACGCCACCGTTCGCCATGCTCCTTCGCCCTCGGGTCGCCAGAAGAGGGCCACCGGCCGAGTCGCCAGTTGGGCGTCGGACGCTTCCCAGCGAATGATGAGTTGATCGGTCTGATTGCCGTCGCCGGGCTGTGCGGAGATGAGGCTCGCCTGCGGTGGCGTGAGATCGACTCCGATCGACTCGTCAGGCAGGTCGCCCGACTGCGGGGCCACGTCGCCCAGGCCGCCGCCATTCTCCACGACGATGCGGAATCCGTACACGCCCTCGCCCGGCACCGTGACCCGGAAGGGGCTGCGCTGGTCGTCGTCCAGCCCGTAATTCTGCCACGACTGCCCGCCGTCGGCGGTTCCCCACAGCTCGACCTTGGCGATGCCCGACGGACCGACCGACTCGACGTCATAATCGAGATCGAACTGGCGGGAGTTCACCAGACGCGCGCCGGACTCGGGCAGCGATCGGCTCGTTTCCAACATGCGCGCGCCCGCGGTGGTGCCTGGCGGAATCTCCTCGGTATAAGGCGGCCCGGCCAGCGGAGAAGTCGAGTACGGCGCGATCGGCGGGTCGGCCGGCGGCGGGGCGACCGATTCGGGCGCGAAGTCGTGATCGGACGTCAGTGGCGCGGTCGACCGATCGGCCGAGGGGAGCGGGATCTCCTCGAAGCCGCGGGAGGCGGCGAACGGGTCGGTTGTGGGAGTCTGCGCGAGCGGGCTACCAGGCGTTGCGCCGGAGCTGGTAGGCCAGGGATGCGCGGCGCCGGGTCGCACGTCGAACGGTGAACGGGAAGTATCAGGCTGCGACGAAGGGCCGTACGCCTGAGGGCGACCGTCCAGCGGTGCGGTCGATTGGCCGTCGCGCGGCAGCGTGATTGGGCGGAACTGGGAATCGGGCTCACCCGAAGTTGCCGGACCGCCCGACGCCAGGGGATAAGCCGCGCCGCCGGAGACGTCCAGTTCGGTTTGGCTCACGCTGCGGTTGCCGGCGCGGTCGAAGACTTCCGCGCGGAGCGCGACGCGCTCTGCCTGTTCGGGCGGCCACCATGCCGAGCGGCCACTTCGGGTGTACTGCGCCGACGCGCTGGCGGCGCCGATGGCGAGCTGCCGCCACGTGGGATCGGTGTCGGTCTGGTACTCGATCTTCAGGCTGTTGGCCAACAGCTCCGGATCGACACTTTCCCAGTTCAGTTCGATTTGACCGGAGGCGCCGCGGCGCGCGGACACGTCGAGCCGGGGCGCGACGGTATCGACGGTGACGCGCAGTTCGGGTTGATGCGGACCCTCTGGCGATAGGCTGCCTTGATCGTCGACGGTCCGCAGGGAGAACCAATACTCGCCGTCGTGCGGTGCGCGGAAGGTGAAGCCCAGCAGTCGCGGTTCGGCACGTGCGGCCAACTCCCACGTCTGGCCGCGGTCCTTCGATACGTAGAGCAACACCTCGGCCGGCGGCTGGGCGGCGCTGGGCTTCACATGGTAGGGAATCGAGAAGACGTTCTGCCGCCACGGGATCGGCTCGGCGGCCGGTGTGACCGGCTGTTGTGCCGGCACGATGCGCGCAGCGCTGAGCAACAATGCGGCGGCCAAAACGAGCGGCCATCGCCATTGCTGGGCTAAAGCGGCGTTTTTCCCATGTCCGCGCATAGGGGTTCCCTGGTACTCCACTTCTTTCGTATCGGTGGGGTGGGCTATGCGGCTTGAAACTGAAAGCCGTACGGCGCGGCGACGAGGGTCGGGTCGGCTGGGCGAAGCGAGTGGACTCACCGATCGCCGTGGTGATTTGCACCGATTGGGCACCGAGCCATCCGTAAGTAGAGGGGGATGCGGCGTCTTCGGCGGTTGTGCGGCATAGACCGCCCGCTGCCGGGGCCTCGGACGCTCTCCTGGACGCACGGTGCGGGGAGGTACATAATTGAACTCGGGCATAGGGCGCACGGTGGCGAGAGTTTCCCCGCCTCGGGTGCGCGGCACATCGCCGACGTCAGTCGTTCGCTGGAGATTCGGATGCACCCGCTTGCCAAAGCGGCGCTTCTCCTGGCTGCTATCTTCGCGCTGTTGGCGTTGGCCGTTTTTATCGTCAAGAAGTACCGGTCGGACGAGGGCGGAGAATCGAGGGCCGGCGACATGCTCGCCCGATTCCGAGAACTGCACGGCCAGGGTGAACTGAGCGACGAGGAATTCCGAACGATAAAGAAGAAGCTATCAGCTCAACTGCAGGCAGAGTTAAAGGATACCGAGGGCAAGGGTTAAGCGGGTCAACGCGAGGTCAGAGAGCCGGGCGGCAGGAGCGGTTATTAGGCGAAGCTGAATTGTGTTGTCCTCCCGCGTCGCGAAAAGTCGATGAACGTGTGCCGTCAGCGGTACGTACGAAGCAGAGTGTACAAACCGACAGCTCGACCGTCGTCGTGGACAAGGATGCCCCGCCAGGCGTAACGGCAGCGCGATCGCCGCCGGCCACTCGAGCGACACCAGGACCAACAGTGCCGTCGACCACCGCCGCTTTAAATGGACGCGGTCTCGACTTACGCCGAAAGGAGTTGTAAATGCCCTCGAGCAGGGACATGAGCGGAGGACGGCGGGGCGGAAGTACCACCAAGAAAAACGCCTTTTGCTCGTTCTGTCGCAAGAGCTACCGCGACGTGGGGCCGCTGGTCGAAGGACCTGGCGACGTCTACATCTGCGGTGAATGCATCGAGCTGTGCCAGTCGATCCTCGATCAGGAGCGAAAGCGGCGCGGCGCCAGCAAGCAGCTTTTCACCCGGGTGCCCACGCCCCGCGAGATCGTTGCCGAGCTGGACCAGTACGTCATCGGACAGCTTCACGCGAAGCGCGTGCTGGCGGTGGCCGTGCACAGCCATTACAAGCGGTTGATCGCGGCCGAGGACGACTCGGACGTCGAGATCGACAAGTCGAACCTCTTGTTGATTGGACCCACCGGTTGTGGAAAGACGCTGCTCGCGCGGACGCTGGCCCGAATTCTGAACGTGCCGTTTGCCATCGGGGATGCGACGACGCTGACGGAGGCGGGCTATGTCGGCGAAGACGTTGAAAACCTGCTCTTGAAGCTGCTGCACGCGGCGGACTTCGACCTGGAAGCCGCGCAGCGGGGTGTGCTGTATATCGACGAGATCGACAAGATCGGCAAGACCAGCCAGAACGTCTCCATCACGCGCGACGTCTCCGGTGAAGGCGTTCAGCAGGCCTTGCTGAAGATGCTCGAAGGCACCACCGCCAACGTCCCGCCGCAGGGTGGCCGCAAGCATCCTGAGCAGCAGTACATCCAGATGGACACCACGAACATCCTGTTCATCTGCGGCGGCACGTTCGTCGGTCTGGACAAGATCATCGGCAAGCGTCTCGGCCGCCGGATGATCGGCTTTACGCAGGATACCGAACTGGCCGGCGATGCGGAATTGAGCGACCTATTGCCGCGCGTTTCGGCCGACGACCTGATGGAATACGGCATGATCCCCGAGTTGGTGGGGCGGCTGCCGGTGATCTCGGCGCTGACGCCGCTGGATACGGAGTCGCTGGTACGCGTGTTGCGCGAGCCGAAGAATGCCCTGACCAAGCAGTACGAGCGGCTGTTTGCGATGGAAACCGCCGACCTGCAGTTCACCGAGGAGGCGCTGCTAGCCATCGCTCGCAAGGCGCTGGAACGCGAGACCGGCGCCCGCGGACTGCGTTCGATCATCGAGGGAGTGATGCTGGACATCATGTACGACCTTCCTGAGCAACCGCGGGGCAGCCGCTATGTGCTGACCGACGACGTGGTGGAAGGGCGTGCGCCGCTGTTTCCGGAATCCTCGACTCAACATAAGAGTGCGTGACGTTCAGCTTCGCTCGCCACCGTGCGGGCGGAGCCAGAGTCGCGCGCCATCTCCTGACGAGCCCGGGCTGGTCCTTATCCCCCGGGCTCGTTTTTTGCGCGCGGGGTGCCGAAATACGCGCGTCCGCTAGTGAGCAACTCGTGCTCCGCACCGGGTTTTCGTTCGCAGCGCCCAGCAAGTCCCATTGCGGCTATGAAGCTTGACGTTTTTAATGCAGCCTTCCCGACGAGACGGTGTGCTTATCCTGAAATGGTGCCTGCCGACTGGCCTTCCCACCAGGTGAAGTCAATGGCTGAGCCGACGAGCGAAATACCGTTCCAGTTTTATCGCGCCGCCTTTCAGCGGATTGAAGAGGCGGAGATACTATTTCTGGCGGGAAAGTTCCACGGCGCTGTCTATTTGGCCGGATATACTGTCGAGTGCATGCTGAAGACACTCATATTGATTGCGGAGGAGCCAGCACGTCACGAAGAAATCGAGCGAACCTTTCGAAGTCGGGATGGTCACGACTATGAGAGGCTTCGCCAGCGCTACGAGGAAGCCGCAAGTGAAACCATTCCCGAGAATATCTCGCTTTCCTTGGCATTCGTTAGTACGTGGGAGCCATCCTTGCGATACCATTCGGCTATTCACGATCGAGTGTTTGCCGAAAAGTTTCTCAACGAAACTCGCCGTATAATGGAATGGGTAGATGGGCAGATTCCGATAGAGAGGTGATCCCAATGGTCGAGACACTTGGTAAAGTGGACGAGGCGGTTCAGCAAGTGGCATCTGCTCTTGAAGAGTATGAGCGCCGCAATCCGTCCTCCGAATGCACGGTCTACCGCTACAACCCCGCCGCGATTCGCATCCGGATCATCGATCCTGCGTTTGAAGGAGTGTCCAGGGGTGACCGCCATGACATCGCGGTGGCTGCACTGAAGGGACTTACCGGACGGGTCATTTCCCAAATCTCGGTCCTCCTTTGTCTGGCTCCCGGTGAGCGGCACATGCTCGATATGGAGTTCGAGAACCCGTCGCGGTCCTACTCGTAACGGCGCGGTGTCCGCATAAGGCCCTCATGTCATCCTTCGCACCAGCCAGTCGCCCAGGCGCGGCGAAAGCTGTGCGAGGGCAAACAACAGCCGCGCGCGGCCGGGCACGATCAACTCAGCTTTGCGCCGCCGGCAGGCGTCGAGGATGCGCCGCGCGAGCAGGTGCGGGTCGATGGCCGAGATTCTCGCCCCGCCGCCGGGACGACTGGCCGACTCCGGCAAGCCAGCCGAGGCCGCATCGTAGGGATCACATTGCTCGCGGGCGATCGGGCCGGGACAGACCAATAGCACGTGCAAGCCCGCCGGACCGAGCTCCAGCCGGAGCTGCTGCGCGTAGGCGGCCAGGGCAAACTTGCTGGCCGGATACCCGCCCAGGTACCGGGTGGCCACTTTCGAGGACAGCGAGCCGATGTGCACGACGTGCCCTCGCGACTGAATCAGGTGGGGCATCGCTGCCTGCGTACAGCGGACCGCCGCCAGAAAATTCAGCTCCATAAGCTCGTCGAAGTGATCGGCGTCGAGCTGCCGCAACTCGGCCCGGGCGGACTTGCCCGCGCAGTTGACCAAAAGATCGAGCCGCCCGAAGTGCTGCCCGGACTGCTCGAACAGCCTCTCGACGTCAGCCTGCGAGGTAACATCGGCCGCGACTGGCAATACATCGCCGCCGCGCTGGCGTAGCGCATCGGCGAAGCGATGAAGCCGATCCTGGCCGCGCGCGGCCAGCGCAACCTTGGCTCCCTTCTCGACCAGCGTTTCGGCCAGCGCCGCCCCCAGGCCGGAAGAAGCGCCCGTGACCAGCGCGACCTTGTCTTGCCAGTAATGCATGGAAGGCCAGTAATTCATGGAAGGCCAGTATAGGCGGCCCGGCAGGCGGGGAAAGGGCGGATGGGAATTGGCCGGCGCGCCCGCTAATGCGGCCTGGCAGATCGCCCGGCACCGGCGACAACGGGAGGAAGCACACAGACAGGAATGTCTGTGCCACGGGACGCTCGTGGCGCGAAGGACTCTCCGCTACGGGGAGAGGCCGGCCTGCGGGAGAGGCCAGGAGAGGGAGTTATCGCAGCACCTCACGTTAGCCGGCCAGCTCCAACAACCGGTCCGCAGCAATCGCGGCCAGGGCCTTCACCGTCAATTGCGGGTTAACCTCGCAGCCGGCCGGGAAGATGCTCGCGTCGGCGACAAACACGTTGTCGATCTCGCCTCCCTGACCGTCGCGGACGCGGAACGAGACGGGATCGACTACCTCGCCCAGCGAGTTGCCGCCTTGCGGGTGGGCCGTCGCCAGGTTGAGAAACGCCGGGCCGCGGCGGCGGACCATGTCGAGGGCCGCGCGGAGTTGCGGCAAGCTGCGGATCGAGATCGGCCGATCACATGCGTCAAGCAGCAGGGCTCGGGTTGGCAGGTAGATCGAGACTCCATTGTCCGGCGTGGCAGCCGCCAAAAAGATGCGGCCGATCTTTTCCAGTCCGGCCAGTAGCAACTCGAATTCGCCCCCATCAATCTGCAGGTTCACTGTACCGTCCGGCTCGATGCGATTCGTGGACCGCACCGCCGTAGGCACCACTGCCCCGGCGACGGCGATGTGGTTGTACCGCCGGATCACCGAGGCGTAGTGCTGAAACCAACCGGTCAGCGCCACCGCCAGCGTGCCGGGATAGTGGAACCAGTTCTCCAGCGCCGGCTCGATCGGGCGGCCGTCCGGCCCCAAACGGGAGTTCACGAAGTAACACTGCGCGATGCCCGGCTCCGGCCGCGGGTTGTCCAGATCGATGATCGGGTGGTCGTACACCGCATAGACCGGCGTCACGACATTGGCCGCCAGCCGCTCGCCCAGCCCCGGCGGATGGATGCCCACCGGGCACAGGCTGTCGCGCAGCAGATTCGTACTGGCAATCGCACCGGCCGCCAATACGAACTGTCGGGCGTGCACCGTCCGCTTGATGCCTGGACAGCCGGGCGGCTGGCCCCGGCGGTCGTCAACTACCAGATGCAGGGCCCGATGCACGCCATTCTCGTCCGGCTGAACGTGCAGCGCGAGTGCGGCGGTGGAATAAGCGACCATGGCGGGTTGCCGCGGAACGGCAATCGCTTGCATCAGGTAACTGTTCGGGCCGGAGGCGCGATAGGGGTGGATGCCTCCGGTGTGCTCGCCGAATGGGTCGACGGAATTGTCGGCGCCGCAACCGAGACAATCCGGCGTGATCGAGACCGGCAGCGGCTCGGCCACGTCGCCGATCATGGTAGCCCCGTCGATAAACCGCACGCTCCTGAGCCCGGAACACTCTTGCGTGGCGATCGTGTTCACACCCAGCGTGGCGTTGACCAGTTGCATTCGCTGCGCAAAGTCGGCGTAGCTCACACCCGCCGGCTGGCGAGGGCCCCACTTGTTCCAGGCGCTCTCTTCGATGGGCAAGTGGATGGCGTTGTTCACGTACGGCCCACCGCCGACGACCTTCGCCTGGATCAAGTTGACTGATTGTTGCGGCGTAAGCTGGCGGCGCCGCCAGGGAATAAACACGTCGACCGGATTCTCCAGGATGCTGCCCAGCCCTCCGGCGACGCGTCCGCCTGCGTCGGCATAGAGATGCATCAGCACGCGGTCGTCGCGCGGCGGCTGCAGACGCACCTGACCGTTGGCGTCGATCTCGCGCTCGATGAGTGCGTCGGGGCTGACCCAATCGCCCTGTTCGATGATCAGCACGCGCTTGCCCGCCGCCACCGCCTGCGCGGCGACCACCGCGCCGCCTGCGCCCGAGCCGATAATGCAGATGTCGTACTCTTGATCTAGATTGGGATACGCCGGCGCGGGGAGCGTCGTCAAGTTGCTCGGCTCGCGGCACGGTTCCGACCAGACGAAGCCGGCTAGATCCCGGCCCGGCGCTCGCGATCCGGTCACCAGCCGCGACAGCGCGGCCAGCGCGCTGACCGCTGTATGGAAGGGATAATCTTCTTCCCATCGGATTAGTGATTTGCTGTTTGCCGCGCTCCCGTCGAGCGGCACGTATTCCCCCTGGTTCAGCAGCCGCCACCGCTGATGGACCGAGAGGCGGTCAAACGCCTTGTGGGTTTGCATCGTCGAATAGATGTTCAGCCAGGTGATTGCGCCGCGCAGCCCTCGCTGCAATCGCTTGGGCAGGTACTCGGCGAAGCGGATGATCTCCTCGGCCACCGCGTCGGCATCGTCCCCCGGCGGACCGCACCAGAGGGCATAAAGCTGTGCATAGACGAAGGCCGACAGCGTCTGAAACTTGTGCAGGCGGATGCAGGTGAGGGGCCGTTCGCGACAGCAGGCGTCGCAGCGCGTCAGGCTCGCCGCGCCCGCCTCGCCCGCGGACAACGCTACGGAGCTGGCCAGCGCAGCGGTCAGGAAGTGTCGACGATCGCAGCGGAGAAGATCTCGCTGCCACCGGGCGTTGGCGCTGTCGCCTGTGAAATTCGCAGCCGGGTCCAGACTCACGAATTACCCTTTCAATTCCGACGGCCTGGTCGTTACAAGTTGCCAATCAATGGGCCTTGGTATTCACCGAGGCGCGAGCTCTCCGCTCACAGTTTGACTGTTCAGCACAACCGGTCCCCAGCGGTCAAGCGCGCGGCATCCCAGGGCAATCAAAGATTCGGCACCGCCCGGGGCGAGCATCACTTTCTTCAATCGCGTGCAGTTTATCCGTGGTGCAAGGTTTTCCTTCAGCGTGAATGCAGGGCATGCGTTGGATTTCGGCAGCGGCCGCCGGAGGACAAACCGTCACGACGACGGCTGGCGCGGTGACACCTTGTCGGGCGAAGGTGGGATGGCGGCTACTTGGCCGCCACGCCGGGCCGCAATACTGGAGGGCATCACAATCGCTGAACCGGCGCAATTCTTGCGGCGGTGTGCTTCCGTTGCGTCAGAAAACGCCGCCCGACCCGGAAGAAGAAATCGAGGAGGCCATCATGCCAGATACTACCGTCAAGAAAGTTGCCTCGGCCCATTCGCCGACCGGCAAGATGGGCCAGAAGTACCTGGCCATGGGCAAATCAATTTCCATGCGGCTGTGGGAGGATAAGGAACCGAATCAGGACAAGCCGGCGACCAGCCGAGACTATGAGACGGTCGGATATGTCGTCTCCGGCCGAGCCGAATTGAACCTGGAAGGCCAAACCGTGGTGCTGGAGGCCGGCGATTCCTGGGTGGTACCGAAAGGAGCTTCGCACTCGTACAAGGTTCTCGAACCGTTCACCGCCGTGGAAGCCACCTCACCACCGGCGGAAGTCCACGCCCGGGACGAGGAGAAGTCGAGTTAGGCGGGCAGCGTGTGACGAGGAGGCTGGCTCTCGAGTGCCACAGGCACAGACAAGAATGTCTGTCCCACCGTGGGGTTCGCCTACTCCCAGCCGCGAAACTCTCGCCATACCAGACGCGGGAACACCCAGGCGTCGCGGGCGTAGCGGCCAGCCAGGCGGCGAGGCTCGCTCGCCATGCGATGGAGCCACTCCAGGCCCGTCTTACGCATCCAGCGGGGCGAGCGTCGACGGTGCCCGGCGAGAAAGTCAATTGTCGCGCCGGCACAGATCGCCACCGGGGCGCTTATGCGTTCGCCGTGCCGGTGGATCCACAACTCCTGCTTGGGGGCGCCCAGGCCGACAATTAGAACGTCCGGAACGGCGGCGTTGATCTTCCCCACGATGCGATCATTCTCCGCCGCATCCTTTTCAAAACCCAGCGGCGGAGAACACGTGCCCACGACCGTTACCGCCGGCCATCGCTGGGCGATTTGCTCCGCGGCCTTCTCGCCGACACCCGGCTCGGCCCCTAAGAGAAACACGCGGAGGCTCTCCCCCGGTTGCACCGAGTCGAAAAGCGCCGGCACCAGATCGCTGCCGGCGACGCGCTCAGGCAGCGGCTTGCGCAGCAGCCTGCTAGCCGCCACGAGGGGCGCCCCGTCGGCCACCACTAGCGCCGCACCGGCATAGGCGTCGCGCAGGTCGGCCCGCTGCTGATAGAGCACGGCGTGATCGACATTTGGCGTGACTACGTAGCGGCACCGCCCGTCGACCGCGGCCGTCCACGCCCGCAGTTGCGAAACTGCCTCCTTCAGCCGCACGACGTCGATCTCGATGCCGAACAACCGGATGCGTCGGGCGGGAGAGGCGATTGTCATGCGGGAATCACTCGACTCATGCCAGAGAACAGAAACGGGGCAGGACGGAAATGGGACAGGCTTCCTATCGCTGCTATCGGCCGCTCGAGGGTTTCACGGCGGCTTTGCGATCAGCAGCCAGTCCCATTCCGCGACTCTGCGCTGTTGGATCAATACGCTCCACGACAAGATATCACACTCCAAGGCGTGCGGATCAAAAGTTCCAAGTCCGTCGCCAGCCTCTGGTTTTCGACGTACCACAAGTCCATCCGCACCCAATCGACAAATCCAATATCGGAGCGGCCGCTCACCTGCCACAGACAGGTCAAGCCGGGCTTGATCGCCAGGCGGCGACGCTGCCAGCTCTCGTATTGGAGCACCTCAGAAGCGACCGGCGGACGCGGACCGACCAGCGACATGTGCCCCAAGAGCACGTTGACCAACTGCGGCATCTCGTCGATGCTCGTCTTGCGAAGCACGCGGCCGATGCGGGTGATCCGCGGATCAGTACGGTTCTTAAAGATAGGACCATCCTTTTCGTTCGTCACCCGGGCTTGCAGGCGGACCGCGTCATGCAGCATCGTGCGGAACTTGATCAACGGAAACTGCCTGCCCAGGTAACCGACGCGCCGCTGAATGAACAGCGGACGGCCGCCGGTGGTGAACGTCAGCACGACCAGCACCGCAAGCAATAGCGGCGCGAACAGCACAAGCAACACGATCGCGCCGATCGAGTCGACACAGCGCTTTGTCGCTCGATAGGTGAGCGAGCGATTGCCTTCGGCCGGCACAATCGGTTGATTCGCCGCCATCCGCTGCCGCACATACTCGCGTGAGCGGTGCACGTCCGTCCGGGCAGACGGCGAACGCCGCGGTACACGTGCCGTTTCGTGGTGCGTCGCACTGCTGCTCACGTTGAACCGACTGCCGACTGCGGAGACGGAAGCGGCGCTGGTGGAGGAGTCGTGTGTCATGTTCTCCCAGGTTCAGAAAGTGTCTGGCTTAGCGGGTACCGCTCGCTCTCGACTTGCGGAAGGACAGTTGGCAAACCGCGCGCCGGCAGATCCTGTGAGCCCGGGCAACGGCGGCTCCGGCGGCATACGATCCGGCGGTGCTTGAAGTTACGGCGATACACACCGGTGGCGAGACGTTGACAAAGCAGCACCGGTCGCCAGAGGTGCGTTGCCACCGGGCAACGCGTGTTGCGGTTGTGAAACACGGTAGCCGGGAACTGCGACCGGGTCGGCCGCACGATGTCTATGGCTGGATGGCTGGCCAGCCGGCGCTCGCTCGCGCCGCACAATCGCTACAGAACGTTCGAAGCGAACCGGCCGCTCACCGCGGCTACTTTCGGCTCGCCAGCCGCTCAGCTACGATGCAGACTTGGGAAGAGATGGAACGGTGATTGGTAGCTGAACTCGTGAACGTTCAGACCAGGGTGATTTACCACCGGCTGAATTGTCACCAATTCAGCTACGGCCACCTGGCTGAGTTCGGATTCAGCTACAGAATTCGCGCACGTTCGGATCGTCGGAGCTAACTCGGGTCGAAGCGTACACCGCCCATGATGACAGAGACGCTCCTCTCCATGCTCGCCCGGTTTTTCAGCGGGGCGACCGTCCGCTGGATCGATTGCCAACCCGACACCTGCCAGCGCGTCTATTTCGCCAACCACACCAGTCATCTCGATCCGGTGGTGATTTGGGCGCTGTTGCCGGCGAATGTCCGTGCCGTGACCCGGCCGGTGGCGGCGAAGGACTATTGGATGCGCGGCATGTTGCGGCGGCACGTCGCCCGGGCGTTCAATGCCTTGTTGATCGATCGGCGGGAGATTAAGGTTCACCAGAGCCCGGTGGACCTGATGCTCCGGGAGATCGGGGACGATCACTCCTTGATCTTGTTTCCCGAGGGGAGCCGCAACACGCGCGAGGAGATCGGGCAGTTTAAGAGCGGGTTGTACTACCTTTCCAAGAAGCGGCCTGAGCTGGAGCTGGTCCCGGTGCACATCGACAATCTGAATCGCGTGCTGCCGCGCGGCGAGTTTCTGCCCGTTCCACTGCTCTCTTGCGTCACCTTCGGGCCGCCGCTGTGGCTGGAATCCGGCGAGCCAAAGACGGATTTTCTCAACCGCGCCCGCGAGGCCATCCTCCGTCTGAAGGATCTTTAGACATGGATGCCGCCACGTGGGGACTGATCGCGCTGGTGCTGGGCCTGCTGGCCGCGGCGACCGCCGTGGGCCAGGTGCTCAAGCGCCAGCCCGAGCTGGGGCTCAACCCGGCGGCCGTGGCTGCGTTCAATCAGCGGCTGCGCGCGTGGTGGATGCTGTGCTGCCTGCTGGCGGCCGCATTCTGGTTTCACCCGGCCGCTACGGTGTTTCTGTTCGGCTGCATCTCGTTCTGGGCGCTGCGGGAGTTCATTACGCTCACGCCGACGCGGCTGGGCGATCATCGCGCACTGTTTTGGGTCTTCTTCCTGTTCACGCCGCTGCAGTACGTGCTGGTCGGCATGGACCGGCCGGGGGTCGCGTCTGGCACCTACGGACTGTTCAACGTGCTGATCCCGGTGTATGCGTTTTTATTTGTCTTCGCCCGCATCGCCATGGCAGGCGACTACAAGCGTTTCCTGGAGCGGACCGCCAAGATCCAAGCCGGGCTGCTCGTGTGCGTGTACTGTCTGAGCTTCGCGCCGGCGCTGCTCTATCTCGACTTGCTGGACGCAGACGGCCGCCCCTGGACCGGCAGCAAGGCGGGCCTCTTGTTCTTTTTCATCTTTATCGTGCAGGTCTCAGACGCCCTGCAGTACGCCTGGGGACGGCTGTACGGCCGCCACGTAATCGCGCCGTCGATCAGCAGCAGCCGCACGTGGGAAGGATTCGTCGGCGGATCGGGTAGCGCCGCCTTGATCGGCATGGCGCTCTACTGGGCGACGCCCTTCAACTTCTGGCAATCGGCGGCCATGTCGCTATTGATCTCGATCATGGCCTTCGCCGGCGGCTTGACAATGTCGGCCATCAAGCGCGATCGCGGCGTGAAAGACTACGGCACGCTCGTAGAAGGACATGGCGGCGTGCTCGATCGTATCGACTCGATCTGCTTCGCCGCGCCCGTCTTCTATCACATCACGCGATATTTCTTCTCCGCGTAGTTCGGAGAGCGGACCATGCGCGGCTACTGGCTTGCGCTGCCTTGGGATTGTGAGCGCGACCAATGCAGGATCACCTCCCGATCCAGCGGCTCGCGCGTGACCGGCGGCGGAGGTGGCTGCGACGCGTCCGCTCCCGCCGGCGGACGAGGCCGGCGGCTGACCGGCTGGCTTAGGCGACTCGACTGGCGGTCGCGCGATTGCGAATGCAAACGGCCCGTGCCCGATGCGATTTGATTCGATGCACTGTGATCGGGCGCGCTGCGGCCGGAAGCGTCGACCGCCACCAGCGGCGGCTCTTCGGCAGCCGGGGGATCAGGGCTCTGCCCACGGTAGACCGACGTCGGCTGCCCCGCTTCGTACTGCGTACCGCTGGCCAAGGCCAGCAGCGTCTCTTCCGGCGCCTGTGCGGCTGCGCCAGTGGCGCCCGAGCCACTCGCGGCCGATCCATCCGACTGCGCGACGAGCGTCGCGCCAGCATCCGGGTTTCGGTCGAGCGCCGGTCGGCCTTCGCGGACCCAATCGAGCCAGTTGTCCTGTAAGGCCAGCAGGCTTTCGTAGCCGTAGTACTTCTCGATCACCCGCGGCCAGTTTTCATCCTGCAGGCCGTCGCCGAGGAATTGCATAAACTTGTGCCGCCCGCCTTGCCCGATCAGGTACTCGGCCAGGGCGTAGCCCTGCGAGTAAAGCGGCAGCATCTCCGGCGGATACTCCTTCATGGCGAACATGCGGCTGAAGGCGATGCCCTTGCCGGTCTTGAGATACGTCACCAGCATCCGCTCCAGCTTGTGGCGCTCGTCGACGTGCTCCACCGTGGTGCAGGCGCCTTCGTCGGCCCAGCGGGGCAGCGGCTGCCGAAAGTGCGAGGCGAAGATCGTGTGGGTCACTTCGTGCGGAAGCACGGAGTCGAGTATGCGATCGAACGATCCTTGGATGTCCATCTTCCAACCGAAGACGTGACCGCGATCGAACATGAAACTGGTCGCGCCTCCGGCGCCCAGTTGATCGCTGACGCGGGCTTTGATCGGGCAGGGCTCCGACCAGTTGGGAAGCGGTGCGCCCAACCAGAACTCGGCCAGTTCCTTGCGATAGCGCTCGGCCGCCTCGCCGATCTCTTTGGCCATCTCGGGCGTGGGGGCGCTGACGACGAAGTTGGGGGTCTTGTAGCCGGCGCCTAAAGAGGCAAGCGACGCCAACAGTACGAGGGCCCGCGCGATACGAGCTTCCATGCTCCTCTCCTGTCCAGTTGCGGGGAAAGCCGGTGCATCCTTGCAGCTCGCGCCAACCGGCACGGTGCCGCTTCACGTGCCGCCCCGCGTCGCAAACCTTGAGCCGAACAGTTTAGCGACGGTATGCCGCTGGTCGCACGGACAGGAGCGAAGACGCGTTCAGAGCGGTGGTTGGGTCGTACATGCCGCGCGTGGAAACCGTCACTGGTCAACGCGCGCCGCCTTGTAAAGATTGCAAAAAGTTACCACGGATCGTGTGCGGCTGACTAGACCGGTTCCGGAGCAAATCGAGTTTCCGCGGAAGCGGCGTGCTAGCGCCGGATTGCCTGGGCGGCGAACGTCCGGGCGCCGTAAATGCCAAAATCGATTCATTCGATCTCGCGCAAAAGATGCTCCAAGAGCGCGCGATTGGCCGCCGGGAATGCTAGCTGAGCCAGGCGCTCGCGCGATTGCCAGCAGTACGGCGGACGCGGCTGGCCGAACGGCTCGATCGGCGCGCACGCGAAAAATGTGATCCGCACGTGCTCGTGCGGGTAGCGGTGCACCACCTGGGGGTAGGGCGCGCCAACCCGAACTGCGACGCCGGTCTCTTCCAGGCACTCTCGCGCGGCGGCATCTTGGGGAGACTCGCCGGGCTCGACCTTTCCGCCCGGAAATTCCCACAGCCCTGCTAGCGTCTGATCCGCTGTGCGCCGGCCCACCAAATACCGCCCCTGGTGCTCGACGACGGCCACGGCGATCGCGATGGGTACTTCTTGTGGCATGATAGGCGGGCACCGGCCGGTAAGGGCAACATTTCGGGGCGCCACGGCGAGCTTGTCCCCGTGCCCACTGGAGCAGGGTTGAACCCATTAGTCGTGGAAACTCAGTTGGACCTGGTGCCTTACGACCTCGTTAATGTTGCCCGCATTTCCCGCGGCTGATCGGTCACCAATTCAGCGACGACTATTCTCCCTCTCCCTTTGGGAGAGGGCCGGGGAGAGGGTTTGTCGCTACTTGCGAAGACTCCACGCACAGACAGGAATGTCTGTGCCACCGGCTGAATAACTCTCACGACTTCTTCAACTGATCAAGCATCCGCCCGGGCGAGCCCATGATGTTGTAACCGCCGTCGATATGCATGATCTCGCCCGTTACGCCACCCGACATCTCCGAGAGCAGAAACGCGCCGCAACGTCCGACTTCCTCGTGTGTGACGTTCCGCCCGAGCGGCGCCATCTGTTCGTACAACACAAGCATGTCATCCACTCCGGCGCCGCGCCCGGCCAAGGTACGCACCGGACCGGCGCTCAGCGCGTTGACGCGGATGCCGCGGGGCCCGAGCTCGTACGCCAGGTAGCGCACCGATGCATCGAGGGCCGCCTTGCAAATGCCCATCACGTTGTAGCCTGGCACCGCCTTCTCGCCGCCAAAGTACGTCATCGTCAAGATTGCCGCGCCGTCGGCCAGCACGTCGCGCGCAGCACACGCCACCGACAGCAGGCTGTACGCGCTGATCTCCATCGCCATCTTGAATCCGTCGCGGCTGGTCTCAATCGTGTCGCGCTTCAAGTCGTCCATCGATGCGAAGGCGATCGAATGCAACAGGAAGTCGATCTTGCCGAACTTGTCGGCTGTCGTCTTCATCACCTCGGCGGTGTTTTCGTCATTCGACACATCCAGCGGAACCAGGAATTTGGCCGCTGGGTTTTTCTCGGTGAGTTGCTCGACACGTCGCCGGTTCCGCTGCCGGGGGTCGTCCGGGCGGTCGGGCAGGTGCGTGAAGCCGCACTCGCCGCCGCCTTCCATAATCTGCTGGGCGATTGCCCAGGCGATGGAGTGATCGTTCGCCACGCCCAGGATCAGTCCCTGTTTGCCTTCAAAGAGCCCCACAATCGAATCCTCCCAAGATGCGCGGCCAGTGCGGCGAGCGCGTCGGCGGCTCGCGACCTTCGCAAGATACTCCGCGGGTCGAGTTCGAGAAAGGGCCACGGGCCCGTACGCCCGGTGTCCGTTCGCGAATGCCACCGGCCCGCGCGATGGGTGTTGCGAAGCGGGTTTCACGCCGGCGACTATTGCTCCGGGCAGAAACCGCTCCGCCGACCGCCGGTCCGGAGCCCCGCAGCGATGTATCAAATGAGCTCCTCCAGTTGTTGTCGATTTGATGACGAGTGAATACACTTACTGTAGCGGATTCGGGATCGCACCGGCCCCAAACTGCTCCGCGTCCGAAATCTGGAACACCATGAACAGGAACAACTTAAACAGCACGGCGTCCGACCGAACAGCCGACTTGTTGAGCGACATCGTAGCTTGGTCGGTCCAATTGTCCGACCCTGGTGAGGTGCTTACCGCTTTTCTAGCCGCCGCTCGGGAGTCATTCGGAGTTGAGCTGGCGGCCCTGGCCATCGCCAAGGACGGCCGCTGGTCGGCGCGGTGGAGCGCCGGTGCTGAGCGCCGCCTGCCGGAGTCGCTGTTGGCCGACGCACTCGACAAAGAAACGCTCGTCGTCGCCGAGCACTGGTTGGCCGCTCCACTCGCGCCGCTCGACCGCGGCGAAGTCGTCCTCGTCGGTACCACACGCTCGGGCGAGCTATTGCGGATGATCGTGCCCGCCCTGGCCAGCGCGGTGGCGGCCGTTCGCCAGCGGTCGGCCGCCGCTCGCCGCTTGCGCCGGCTGGAAACGATCCTCGAGATCGCGCAGCAGTGGTACCGTACAAACGAAACCGAGGCGCTGCTTGTTCAGATGGCCCGCGCCGCCACACAACTGTTGCACGCGGACCGCGCGAGCATCTTCCTTTGGGATCGCGCGAACCGGCTGTTGGTCGGCCGGCCCGCCCTGGGAATTGAAGACGGCGAACTTCGCATCCCCGACGACACTGGCATCGTGGGCGACGTCGTTCGCACCGGCAGACCGCGGCGACTTTCGGCCGACTCGCCTCAACCCAAACTCGCGCCCGAAGTCACCCGGCGGTTGGCGTACAAAACCAAGACGCTGCTGTGCGTCCCGCTGGTCACCTCAGACGGCCGCATGCTGGGCGCGTTCGAAGTTCTCAACAAGCGCTCCGGCGATTTCACCGATGAAGACGAACAAGGGCTGGTCGAGTTGGCTTCCCATGCGGCCATCGCCCTGGAGAACACTCGGCAGTTCGAGCAGCTTCTGGCGGCGCACCGGCAGATCGTCGACCAGGCCGCCGACCAGGTGCGGATGGTCGGCCAAAGCCCGGCCATCGAGGCGCTGCGCTCTACGGTCGCCCGCGTCGCGGATACGGAACTGGCGATCCTGATTCTCGGCGAGAATGGTACGGGCAAGGAGGTCGTCAGTCGCTCGGTCCACTATTTGAGCCGCCGCCGCGATCAGCCATTCATCGCGGTCAATTGCGCCGCAATCACCGAAACGCTGCTGGAAAGCGAGCTTTTCGGTCACGAGAAGGGGGCCTTCACCGACGCCCATCAGTCGCGGCCCGGCAAGTTCGAGCTCGCCTCCGGCGGCACGTTGTTCCTCGATGAGATCGGCGACCTCAGCCCCGGCGGTCAGGCGAAGTTGCTGCGCGTGCTGGAAGAGAAGGTCGTCGTACGCGTCGGTGGATCGACGCCGATTCATACTGACGCCCGCGTACTGGCGGCCACGAATCAGAACCTGGCCGAGATGGTCCGCCGCAAAGACTTTCGCGAGGACCTTTACTTCCGGCTGAACGTGGTCACGCTGGAACTGCCGCCGCTGCGCGAGCGCGGCGAGGACGTGCTGCTACTGGCGGGGCACTTTCTGGATGACTTCTGCGAGCACGCCCGGCGAAAGGTGCCGAAGTTCACCGCGGCGGCCCGCAAGCGTCTGCTGCGTCACACCTGGCCCGGCAATGTCCGCGAGCTGCGCAACCTGATGGAGCGGCTGGCATACCTGGTGCCCGGTGACACGATCGATGCGGACGACTTGGCGTTCATCATTTCGCCGCCTCGCGCCGGCGCGGACAGCATCGACGCCGACCTGCCGCTGGCCGACGCGACGCAGCAGTTTCAAGTCCGATACATCAACCAGGCGATCGACCGCATGCGGGGCCACATGGGCGAAGCGGCCGAGCAGCTAGGTCTGCACCGCTCAAACCTGTACCGCAAGATGCGCTCCCTCGACATGCCCACCCGCAAGGACGCGGGCGACTCGCGGTAAATCGCTTTCCACGCCGGCCTTACTAAAAAGCTGCCAACGTGGGCAGCCGCGCCGGCCACCATTTTCGCGCGATTGCGACCCTCGTTGGCCGCACCCTTGTCAGCGGGGGGAAAGCGTGTACCATGACGTATTCCGCGAACCAGCGGTCTTTCGCCCCCTTAGCTCAACTGGCAGAGCATCTGACTCTTAATCAGAGGGTTCATGGTTCGAGTCCATGAGGGGGCACTCAGTGGTCGGCCGGTCGGCCTGTATCTCTGCCGACATGACCTCCGGAGACTGGTGAACCCCGGCATGCTCCGGGGTTGTTTTGCGCTTGGCTGTCTTCGAGCGGCTCATCCGTTCTCGACCCGCTTGACGGTAGCGTCTTGGGGAGAAGGATTGTCCGCTCCGGATGCTTTCCGATTGGATGCCCCTCAAGGCTGGCCGTTCTCCGCGCCGGCCGCCTGCTGCATTGCCTCAAGTTGCCGATTCCACACCGCCTCCAACTCCTTCACTCTTTGCGGTTGGGCGGCAGCCAAATTGCGCGACTCGGCCCGGTCGGTGCGCATGTCGTAAAGTTCCCAAGGCTGGCCCTTGGCCGCCACTAGCTTCCAATCGCCAACGCGTACCGCCCGATTCCCTTCGTGCAGCCACCACAGGTGGTCATGCTGGAGGCGGACGTCCTCATGGAAGGCCGGCAGCAAACTACGGCCCGGAGCCGGCGGGATTGCCTGTCCGTTCCACCGGGCGGGCTTCTCGACGCCCGACACTTCCAAAATCGTCGGTACGAAGTCGATCACGTGCGACGGCATATGCCGCAGTTCGCCACGGGCCTTGATGCCTGCCGGCCAATGCACGACCAGCGGCGTGCTGATGCCGCCTTCGTGCACCCAGGTCTTATGGCGGCGGAAGGGCGTATTCGCCGCACTGGAAAACCCGGGGCCCAGGCACAAATAGCTGGCCGCGCTGCCCGGAGCGGCGCGGGGGTCGTGTCCGCCGTCGCGAACCATTATCTCGGCGCTGGCGCCGTTGTCCGAGGCGAAGAAGATCAGCGTATTGTCCAGCGCGCCCATCGACTCGAGTTGATCGAGAAGCCGGCCGATCTCGCGGTCCATCCGGTCGACCATGGCCGCGTGGATCGCCATCTTGGTCGCCTGAAAGCGCTGTTGCCGCGGGGTGAGGTTCTTCCACGGCAGCGGGCGATTGATCTCACCGCGACCCAGCCTGGCAAGTGCATTGGGATAGGGATACGGTGGCCCCACGTTGGGTTCCAGCCTGGAAAGGCTCGTGTTGACAATGCCCAGCTCCCGTTGACGAGCGAAGCGCCGCTGGCGCATCACGTTCCAACCCTCGACGTACTTGTCGCGGTATCGCTCGATGTCCTCGGGCAGCGCGTGCAGCGGGAAGTGGGGAGCGATGAACGCCACGTAATGAAAGAAGGGGCGATCCGCGTAGTCCTCCGCGTGTTCGCGGAGGCAGTCGATGGCGTGATCGACGGTGGCCATCGTGGCATAGTAGTCGCCTTCATCATCGGCGGGCGTGATAGGTACATCGTCCAGAAAGTTCCCGGCCGCCGTGAAGAAATTGGCTTGATTCTTCATGAGCAAGGACCGGTCGAAGCCGGCCGCCAGCACCGGTCCGTCGACGTGCCACTTGCCGCTGTGGTAGTTGCGATAGCCGTGAGGCCTGAGAAAGTCGGGCAGCAATCGCGCCCACTCGGGACGTTTCCCGCCGTGTCCGCCGCCGAAGCCGGGCAGCGCATCGCGCCGTACCTGCTGGGCGTAGTAGCCGGTCAAGAGTGCCGCCCGAGTCGGCCAGCAACGGGCCGTATTGTAAAACTGCGTGAAGCGAAGGCCCCCGGCCGCGAGCCGGTCGAGGTTGGGGGTTTCGATCTCGCCGCCATAGCAGCCCACGTCGGAATAGCCCATGTCGTCGGTAAGAATAAAGACGATGTTCGGGCGGGACGCGCCGGCTTGTGCCGCGGCGGGTGTCGACGGCACGAGGCAGAGCGCGGCAAGCAGCGAGATCGGCAAGAGCGCCCGGGGCACCCAAGGTAGGTTGAGGCTCATCGCGGTCTCCAAAGCGGCTGGTATTGTCAGGCGAATTGGTGCGGAAGTTGCGCAGTCGTGCGACACTGGATGCTGTATCCATCCTACCATACGCGGCGGTCAGATGACCGGGTGCGGGAACCAGCAGGGGTAGCTGAACCGGCAAGAATCCAACTCTCACCAGCGCGAGCAACGGCTTTGTCCGTGCAGCGGGCTCTGCACCGTGGCACAGACATTCCTGTCGGGGCGTCTTTTTTCTTACTCCCCTCTCCCCAGCCCTCTCCCCGCGGGGGAGAGGGAGCAAGGATGGGAGATGATCGCAGAAAGCGCGACCGGCTGAAACTCGTGCGAGTTCAGCTTTGAAGAGATCGGTCCGCACGGCGGACACGATTTGCTTCGCCCTGATTCATCGCCATGCGATCCAGTCAATGGAATCGTCCTCGGCGAGCCGCTCGAAAGCACCGTCGAGCGAATCCAGGTCGAAGGAGTTGCCAAGTTTGCCTTGCGGTGGCGAAGTGCTTGCCCAAGGATCCGCCGCCAACCGCGCCGCGATCGGTTGGTTGGCAGCCGTGCCGAGCGCTTCGTGCAGGCGCCCGTTGACGTCGAATTGGTTGGACTTCGCCGTCGCCTTCGAGAAAGGCGATGTCGAGTAATCAGCCCCCGGTGCGAGCCGCGCGCCGGCATTGCCGGACGACGTGGCCGAGCCCGCCTGTTGCAGGACAACGACGTCATGGAGTTCGAACTGCGATTCACCACTGGCGTCGTCGGAATTATGCGGCGCAACCAGATCCGCCGAGAGAGGAGCCGCTGCGGCGGGATCATACTCGAGGACCCGCTTGGCAAGCGGACCGGTGCGGCCGCTGCCGTCGACCAGCACGGCGGCCAGGTGATTGATACCCCCTTCGGCCCCGGTCTTGGTCAACGTAACCGGGATGTCGACCATGCCCGAGGAGCCGATCGTGGCCCCGTATTCGTTCACCACGATCGCCTTGTTCGATTCAAACGGGTCGATGTCGAAGCCGCCGCCGGGAACGCCGCTCAGGTAGAGACCGCCTTCGATCACCGACAGCCGCACTGTGGCCCCAACAGGGCCGCTGATCCGGACAGTTTGGCTCGCGCTGCTGACCACCGTGGGAGTGCTGCCGACCCCGACGACCTGCATGGCGGGCATCGCAGGCGGAGCTTCCCCCAGCGTGTTCTGCGAGCCGATGACGCTCGAGGGCGTACCGAACAGCTCTGAGGTCAGCACGACGCCGTCGCTGAATTCGATCTCCACGAGGGAGCCGGCCAACTCCAGGCCGGAAACACTGCCCGACTCGGCAGGGCCCGGCTGAGCCGCGCCGCGAATGCTGGTGGGGTCGATGTCGATCGAGAAGGAGAAGAACTCGCCGGGATCGAAGTCGTCGAACTGGATTTCTAGCACGTCGAAACCGTCGTCGTGCGGCCGCATGTAGGTAAAGCCGGCCACCCCCGTGGCTGCGGCACCGGCGTTGGGCGTAAACCCCTTGCCGGCCGGATCGCCCGCGATGCCATCGGGATCGAACACCATATCGGGAAAAATGGCGTGGCTCAGATCGATGAGGATCCGCTCGATTTGCCGGCCGTCGGGCGAGGTGTTCGTGAACTGGAAGGAGCCGTCGGTAAACGTGCTCGAGTTGTGGATCGTGCCGCCGGCGTTGACGACCACGTCGGCGGACGCGGTGGACGGCGCGTCGAAGCCTAAGAAGTCCCACGAGGCTGATACGGGCGAAGAGGCGCCGCCACCCGTGGAGATGACGCCGATCGCGAGCACTTCGCTCAGCCATGACGCGGGGATGGAGATCGGCGATCCCAGCGCAACTTCGCTGCCCGCGACTCCGCCGGTGGTCGCACGGTAACCGGCCTGAACCGTCAGCGCAACCGGGTCGATTGTGAAGAATAGATCGACAAAGTCGGGACCGGGCATGGACAACGCATCGGTGGCCACGTTGGTCGCCACGGCGCCCAGTTCGCTGGTCACCTCGACCGTACCCCCGCTGTTGCCGGTCAGCACCAGCTTGACGTAGTTGTCCTGATCGCCGGTTCCGATGAAAAAGCCCATCTCCTGGCCAGCCTGCGGTATCACTCCGGCGAACGGGCCGCCGACGCTCGTGCGGGCGACAAACGGGGCCACGGCGCCGGAGGTATTCACCGCGAATTGGAACGCCTGCTCCTGGGTGTTGGTCGCGCCCAAGGCGGTGCCATCGGTCAACTGGTCGATCGTCAACACGCCCGCGGCACCGCCGGCTGTCAAGGCCGACGTATCGAACAGGTCCTGGTAATCGTCGACGCCGTTGGTCATTAGTCCGGTAAAGCCGAGGTTCAACAGTCCGCCGGCAGCAGGAGCGTCGTTTTCCCACGTGTACATCGTGTTGAGCGGAGTGGTCGTGCCATTGGCGGGGTCTACGGCGAACGGGTCCTGGTGGTCCAACTGCGAATCATTGTCGTCATCGTCATCGAGCAGGTCGGAGAGAAAATCCTCGTCCACGTCGGGCGGTGTATCCGCGGAGCTATTGGGGTTGGTGCCGTTGGCCAGTTCGTCGTCGTCCGAGTAGCCGTCGCAGTCGGCATCGCCTGCACAGCCACCGCCGGTGTTGCCGTCGAAGTCGTTGGGCTCCAGGATGATGATGGCATTCATTCCATGATCGGCGATCCAGACCGTGCCGGGAAATAGTCCAAAATCGTCCACCGCAATGATGTCGAGCGGTGCGGAGCCGACGTTGCTGACGAGGATCTCGTGCAGGTCCAGCGCATCGCCGGAGGCGTTTGGAGACAAGCGATGGACGGCATTGCCGCCCCACAGTGTTACCGTGAGCAAGTCTCCCTGCATTTGTCCGCCGAAGTTCGAGGCTGTGTATTCGGCGAGGCCATTGGTGGACTGATTGAAAGTGGCCAGAGCGTCCGGACCTTGCGGAACCTCGAAAAAGCTCTCGACCGCATTGCCGCCCACCAGCGCGACCGGCGACTGTGGGTTGGAGGCATTGAAGGTCACGTCAACATTCGCCCGCACCGGGTTGGGGTGGCCGCCGTAGTAGCCGGGGCCCGTAATCCGTTGGAGGTTGTCGAGCGTGGTGACGCCCGGCTCGTTCACCTGGTTGGTCGCCAGGCCGGTAACAGGATCGAGAATCGGAACGTCGCCCCAACCGGAGTTGGCGCCGTTGTCCACCGTCCACAGGTCGCCGGTCGAGCTCAAGACAATGTCATAGGGATTGCGAAAACCGGGCGCATAGATCTGGACCGGGCTGTCCGGCGCGAGGATCGCCTGATTTTGGCCGTTGTTGCCGCCGAAGACATCCTGAATGCCGCTGGCCAAGTTCACGTCGCTGCCCGAGCCGTCGAAGTCGCGGTCTTCGTCGTCCAATGTCGGCAAGTCGTATTTATACTGCTGGCCGTTGACGTCGGTGAGAGTCGGCATCGCGTCGATGGCGTCCAGGTCGATCGACAGAATCGCCGCCGACAGGGCGAACTCCGACAGCAGCGCGAAGTTGTTCGACGGGGCGCCCATGTTGGTGTTGCCGCCGGAGGTTAGCAGCAGCGTATTGGTGGCCGGATCGATCAACAGGCCGTTAGGCCCGTGATTCTCTTCGGATCGAGCCAGGCCGCGCACCAAGTCGACTTTTTCCCAAGCCTCGCCGTCGAAGGTGAGCCGCGAGAGGATGCCGGAGTTGGTGTCGAGGTTGAGATCCGTCCCACTGGGACCGGCGCCGATGCGCGGGTCGGACGAGCTTACATAGAGGATCGGATTGCTGGCCGTGCCGGTGACATAGAGGCCCGTGACCAGACGTGAGTCGATGAACGGCTGCGGGACGCCGCTGTCGCTGTGGTTCGGGATATCCTTGACCAGGTTGATGATTTCGGTCGAAGTGACTGAGTAGCTGTTCGACGCGCTGCGCGTTACCTCATAGACGTTGATTTCCCCGTCCTGCTGGGCGGCGTATAACCGCCCGTCGGGGCCGAACTGCAGCGAAGTGGGCGTGGTGATGTTCGCGCCGGCCAGTTCCGACTTGCCGAACCCGACCGGGGCCACGCCGCCGTCGCCGGAGAGCGAGAGCGCCAGCGCGTTGCTGCCACTGTGGACGACCGAAAGAGTCGCCGCATACAGGACCTCGTCCGTCGGCGCGAACTCGACGGTGACGGTCGTCGAGGCGCCTGGTGCGATCGTCACCGGGCCGCCGGCGTCCAGAGTTGCCGTGAAGGCCCCGCTGCCGCCGGTAACGACCAGGTCAGAAATAGTGATGGACGGGTCGCCCGGCGCGCCGGCGTTGATCAAGGTGACCGTTTGCGACTCGGTTTCCCCCGCCGACACGTTTCCGAACTCGACGGACGTCGGATTGGTGACCAATGTGTCGGCGGCCGCCGTGCTGAGAATCTCGATGCCCTTGATGGCCGGGTTTTCCGTGACGTGGCCGAAGTCGATGTCTAAGTTAGCATCCGACTCGACAACGAACGACTTCATCACGCCGGTGTAGCCGCTCACGTCAGCGAAGATGTCGTAGTCGTCCAGCACGATGTCGCCTTCGATGGAGACGTCGAAAACACGGGCACCTACGAACTGCGTACCGGTGTAGATGTCGGCAAAGTAGAGGCGCACCTCGTAGGAACCCGGCGTGACGGAAAAATCCCACTGCATCTCGGCGCCGCCTGAAGGATCCCAGCGCTCGGTCTGAAAGAGCGTCGAAGGCGTGCCCGGCGGCAGGGAGGCGTCGCTCATGTCGATGGTCGTGCCGTCGCTGAACGTGCTGCCGGTGTTCACATAGGTAGCGGTATCGGCTTCCCACGCAGGGCTTCCGGCCAATGCGGGTCCACCGGCGTTCACCCGATAGACGATTCCGCCCGAGGGAGGCGCGACAGTTACGTCCAGCGTAATCACTCCGTCGGCCGGACCGGCGCCGGCGGCGTCTTCGACGTGCGTGGCAATCGTCGCATCCAGCGTGTTGCCCGCGGCCGGCAGAAAGGAGACCGCTGCCAGAGCGGCGTTAACTTCCGACACCGGTCCAATGGCCTGCCAGAGCCCGGCGCTATAGGTGCTGGTGGTGCCGCCGAACGTGCCGGTGGTCAGGCTACCGGTGGCCGGGTTGCTGAGCGTAAGCTGCGCGGTGATGGCCTCGCCGGCATCCGGGTCGCTCACCACAATGTTGTTCAGCGCGACGCTGGCCGTGCCTTGTGCGTAGGTGTGCGTTTGCGTGAGATTCGTAGCGGTAGGTGCCGTGTTGGCGACGATCACATCGAGCGTGATGAGTCCGTCGGCCGGACCGGCGCCGGTGGCGTCTTCGACGTGCGTGGCGATTGTCGCATCCAGCGTGTTGCCCGCGGCCGGGACAAATGCCACCGCTGCCAGGGCGGCGTTGACTTCCGACACCGGCCCAACGGCCTGCCAGAGCCCGGCGCTATAGGTGCTGGTGGTGCCGCCGAACGTTCCGGTGGTCAGGCTGCCGGTGGCCGGATTGCTGAGCGTAAGCTGCGCGGTGATGATCTCACCGGCATCGGAGTCGGTCACCACAATGTTGTTCAGCGCGACGCTGGCCGTGCCTTGTGCGTAGGTGTGCGTCTGCGTGAGATTCGTAGCGGAGGGAGTCGTATTCGAGCCGGACGAGAGGCTCAAGATTTCAATGCCCTTGATGGCCGGATTTTCAACGACATGGCCAAAGTCGATATCCATGTTTGCATCCGCGTCGACGATGAACGACTGCATAACGCCCGCGTAGCCGCCTACTTCGGCGAAGACATCGTAGTTGTCCAGCACAATGTCGCCTTCGATCGAGACATCGAAAACACGCGCCGCCACTGCCTGCGCCCCGGAATAGATCTCAGCGAAGTACAGCCGGACTTCGTAAGAGCCGGGAGTAACCGGGAAGTCCCACTGCATTTCCGCTCCGCCAGCAAAGTCAAATCGCTCAGACTGGAACAGCGTCGGGAAAAGGCCGGACGGTAGCGAGCCGTGGCTCATGTCGATGGCGGTGCTCGTGCTGAACGTGCTGCCCGTATTCACAAAGCTACCACTGTCGCCCTGCCAGATAGGATCACCTGCCAAGGAGAATCCGCCTGCGTTCACTCGATAGACAACGCCACTGGGAGGAGACGGAACGGTCACGTCGAGCGTGATGACTCCGTCTGCCGGCCCGGCGCCGGCGGCGTCCTCAACGTGGGTGGCGATGGTTGCGTCCAGCGAATTGCCCGCCGCGGGCACAAACGCGACTGCCGCCAGCGCTGCGTTGACTTCGGACACCGGCCCGATGGCCTGCCACACGCCGGCGCTATAGGTGCTGGTGGTGCCGCCGAACGTTCCGGTGGTCAGGCTACCGGTGGCCGGAATGCTGAGCGTAAGCTGCGCGGTGATGGCCTCGCCGGCATCCGGGTCGCTCACAACAATGTTGTTCAGCGCGACGCTGGCGGTGCCTTGTGCGTAGGTGTGAGTCTGCGTGAGATTCGTAGCGGTAGGGGTTGTGTTGGCGATCGTCACGTCGAGCGTGATGATGCCGTCGGCCGGCCCGGCGCCGGCGGCGTCCTCGACGTGCGTGGCGATGGTCGCGTCCAGCGAATTGCCCGCCGCGGGCACAAACGCGACGGCTGCCAGGGCGGCGTTGACTTCGGACACCGGCCCGATGGCCTGCCACACGCCGGCGCTATAGGTGCTGGTGGTGCCGCCGAACGTTCCGGTGGTCAGGCTACCGGTGGCCGGAATGCTGAGCGTAAGCTGCGCGGTGATGGCCTCGCCGGCATCCGGGTCGCTCACAACAATGTTGTTCAGCGCGACGCTGGCGGTGCCTTGTGCGTAGGTGTGCGTCTGCGCGAGATTCGTAGCGGTAGGTGCCGTGTTGGCGCCCGGCTCCAGGCTTTCGATCTCGATGCCCTTGATCGTCGGGTTTTCCGTAACGTGGCCGAAGTCGATGTCGAGATTTGAATCCGCCTCGACAATGAACGACTTCATCACGCCCGCGAATCCGCCCACTTCGGCGAAGATGTCGTAGTTGTCCAGCACCACATCGCTTTCGATCAGGACGTCGAACACGCGGGCGCCGACGAAATGCGTGCCGGCATAGATGTCGGCGAAGTACAGGCGGACTTCATACGTGCCGGGGCTGACGGGGAAATCCCACTGCATCTCCGCGCCGCCGGACCAGTCGAACCGCTCGGTCTGAAACATCGCCTCCGGCGTGCCGGGCGGAATCGAGCTGTCGCTCATGTCGATGGCCGTGCCATCGCTGTGAATGGCGCCGGAATTCACATAGCCCGAGGGAGACCCCGAACTGTCGGCCTGCCAGATCGGGTCGCCGGCCAATGCCGGACCGCCGACGTTCACCCGATAGTCGACGGCGAGCAGCAGGCGGCTTTCCAGGCGTTCCAGCTTCAGATGACTTCGAAGAAAGGGCGAGCGGCGATGCTTCCGAGCACGAATTCGCATGGCGGTAGGTTCCTGATCCGCGGACGCTTCACCATCGTGGTAGTACCGCGAGCAGCTTGTTGAACTCGTGACACCTTCCGCCGCTGGTTATGCATGTTGATTGAGGAAACGACGATTCGGGTGGGCCGATCTGCTCGGTGTACTCCACGTCAGTCTGGACGCACCTGAGGCAGTTGAATCGACGCGAAACGTATCCAGCTATACATTTCGCGTGCCGGAGCGGCGTTGGCGCCTAGAAGCAGCATCATCGCTTTCTAACCCGGCCGCACTTCGAGGTATCTATAACGTTTCGGCTGCGGACACGACGTCGGTGAAAAGATCTCGGCGGCAGCCGTCTTGTCGAAATGAGAAATTCGCCGAGGAGGTTTGGCCGAAATGATAAGCATTCACGTCAAACGTGGCACGGCTTTAGCGACAGATCGAGCGGAGCTTGCGGACTTCCAGCTTCAGCAAACGCGACTCGTCGCCGCGGCTGTCGAACTGAATCGCTTCGATGGGCTTTTCGGCACGGAAGGGGCTGGTTTGATATTAGCAGCGCGTTGATTTTTGAGGGCAGGCTGCTGCATCACATGGAGGTGATGCCAAAATGACGACGTAAGTCGTTATTTTGCGAGCCGTGAGGAGCTTTGCTCCGAACTTGGCGAGGTTGAAAAACGTCACGACGGCGTTTTTCAACAGGCTGCTAGACGCGGCCGTCGTTGCCGCAGATATCGAGCGAAGGCCGGGCGATGAGTGTCAAACGCGGTAAGTGGCAGTAGAAGGTGCGGGGGTTCCCGAAGTGGCGGCGTTCGGAGGCGCTAAGGCCATCGCCAAGTGGCGGATGCCGCAGGGCTGCAACGGCCGCTTCGCGCCTTAAATCTGCCGTCGCGAAGCCACCGACCTGCCGCCCTGCGGCATCCTGCTGCCAAATTTCCAGAGCGACTAACTAAGGTACTGCTCGACCTCGACGAACACCTTGCACTCGTCGACGTTCTCGGGCGAGGTCACCCAAACCGCCAGGGCATTGCCTACCTCGATCACCCGCACGCGATTGAAGAATTTTTCCCAGCGGACGCCCACTTGAAGATGGAAGGGCTCCGAGTCGCGCGCCGCCGTGGAATCGTGGGCGTCGATTTGGGTTTCGTTGCTGCCCTGCCGGATTTCCACGTCGGCGCTTGTCGAGTCCTTGGGGTTGACCGGAATGATATCGGTCATCGTGCCGTCCGGATTGACGCTGTCGTTGTCGATTAGTTCCAACAGACACGTCGGTGCCGTCGGCACGCCGCCGCCGGTCCACACGCGGATCGCCGACAGCGCCGCCGTGACGGAATCGGCATGGATCGACCCGACCAGCCGGGATGTTTCCGCCACGAGCGACACGGCGGGAAAGGCGGCCGTAAAGCTGCTGGGCGTGCCGGTGTAGATTTTGGCTTCGAGAGATTCGGTAGCGCTGCCTGACAGCGTGAAGCGCATTTCGCATTCGCCCGGCAAGTCCAGCGTTCGATGGCCAAGTTCGGTGAACTCGCCGTCGACCATGTCCGACCACTGATCTGTCGCGCCTACCGGCTGCGTTTCGAGCTGAAGCGTCGCCGAATCGAACGTGCCTTCGACGTAGACGACGCCTTTGCCGCCTGGCCAGAGGATGGCGTCGGAGCTGCCGTCGCCGGTTAGCGGGCTGCCGCTGCTGTTCATCGAATAGATGGGAAGGAGGGGTTGAGCCATAGTATGGTTTTCCTTATGTCAATTAGAGAAGAAAATAAACATGCATGTCGTACTGGAAGTCACACACGTCGGTGCGATTCAAGCCGTGATCGCGGCGATGCTGGCTATAGTGATGTTGTCGGCCTCAAGGATGGATACGAAGGGCTTAGTAGTGGGCTGCGAAGCGCCCGGAAACGCTTGTCCAACTCGAAAACGATGGGTGGATTGTCGTCAGAGTCCCACGTCATGTTGTTTGCGGTCAGTGATACTCCGTCGCTTCCTTCATTTGCGGCGGCGACGAGAGGCTGATCGATGATGACGTCGAGCGCGTCCAGCCCTAGCCCTTTGAAGAGGCTGTAGTGATAGCCACTGGCAAGCGCTGTCCGCTGTGCGTTCGACAGTTCCCCCTCGCCGATCCATACGTATCCAATCCGCCCGGAAAAGTAAGTTCCTGGCGAGTTGGTATTAATCCGGCCAATTGCCAAAGTGATTACGGTTTGCCATGTGACGCTCGTGTCGATGAAGCCGCCACTGACTACGTCACCGTTCAGGATGACACGCTTGTCATGGGATGCGGTCTCCTCGAAGAGCGCATGATTCCATTCGCTGTAGTTGATCGTGTTGCCGCTTTCGATCGGAACCGATCCGCCGGTGTGCCGTGAGCGAAACTCGATCGTTTGGTCGCCGCTGCCGAGCGTCACCAGTTGTCGATACTGGTCTTGCCGCCCGCTGTTCCCGAACCATAAAGCGCAGCCGTGTGCCGCCGATTCCTGTTTAAACCACGCCTGAACCCAGTAGGGCCGGATGTTCCCGGGCATCCATGAACCAACGATGTGTGACGACGATCCGTTAAAAATTCCGCACATGCCGATACTCCTTGGCGCTTTACGTGTAACTTCATTTGAAGCGTGTCAGTTTGACCGTGGTATTTCGTGACCACTGTTTCCGTAAGTCGAAGTATCTACGCGGACGCTGATCAAATCGGGTTCTTATGGATGGTCGACAGAAACGAGGGCTTTATCGACACGTATAGGTCGCCCGCACGGTTGTTGTTGGACCGGTGCCATGTTTTGGCATTTCCGCTCGTGGAAAGGGAACTAGCATCTTTCCCGACGCCGCCGGCAGAAGTCTTTGCCAGTGGTCGTCACTGCCGACGTCGCGAAGCCGACTATCTGCTGGCTGGCATAGGCGTCGTTCGACCGAACCACCCCATCATGACGATCGGGTAGTCCGCCGGCGGCGTGTAATTGCCTTCCAGGTGTTGGCTACTGGCGTCGTCGAATAATGCACCCATTTACACATCCTCCGCGTCGATGATCATCGTCTGGCTGCCCGCGCCGCTGAACGTCTGGCTGCTTCGTGTACGCTATTCGTTGCGATTCCTTAAGAACTCGGTGTCACTTTCGAGTCGTTGACATAAACGTTCGCCGTGAACCGCCCACCCTGAAACAGATCGATGTGGCTGGTTTGCAGCGGCGAGCCGTTCCACGTGCATCCCTCGAATCGCACCGTGCCATTTGTGCCTGAGTTGCACTGGATGCTCAACTGCGAAGCATCGCTCATTGCCACAAAGTCGACGTCGCGATAAGTCGCGATGCCACCTGTGCCAATAATCCGCATGTGCGCATCGTCGCGCTGTCCATCAAAGGACTTGGTAATCGTTAACCGGCAACTCTCGTGCAGGATTTTACAGCCGCTGCGCATCGTGACGCTTAATCCGGCGCCCCGCGTGTAGTCGCGCACGTGGTCATAAATCTGCGACTCCGCGCCGAACGGCTCATGCACGCCCGTAGTGACGATGCGTCGTGCTGTGACGACGGAAGCCGCCTTCAACCCGATGTCCCAATCGTTGTCCACGTAGCCGTCGGAAATATCGAGGTGGCTGTAGTGGGAGTGATTGGGCTCCACGTCGATGCCGCCCCACTTACCAATCGATCGGAATCCGCGGACTTTGGCGGTCGTGTAGTCGGTGATGGACAGTAGGCCGCGAAAGCACTCTTCACACTCGATGTCCTGCGCGTAGAGGTGCCCCCACCGAAGATAAAAAGCATTCCCGGTCGTGAAGCGGACCTTGGTCCCATATATTTTGACATTGCACAGGCTGTTGCCGCTGCTATCCGTGCCCTCGAAGTGGATGCCGTGGTTGTGCTGGCGATTGAAGCCGGGGCTGTCCGGCCAATGCACGCCATTATCTGGATTGACGGTCCACCGCGAATCGCTGATTAGCTCGCCGCCGATCCACACCGTCGGCACCGGCTGAATGCCGATCTGGCTGGGATGTGCGCCCCACTGGCGGCCGGCTGTTGCGCCGCCCGAGAAGTAGCGAAACATCGGCGGGAATTCGGGCCGTGCGCTCACGCCTTCGGTGCGGTTGACTTGCGCGAAGATACGTGCATGCATCGCATAGACGACGCACCACCACGGAAGCGTGATGAACCGAATTCCGAACCAATCACCCGGCGGGATGTAAAGCCCGTCGATGCTGCCGGGGTTGCGGGGCGTCTCCGTATCTCGCGAGTCCCACACCGCCTGCGCCGCGTCAACGAACGCCGTGTTGTTCGCGTTGCCCTCCAGGTCGTCGTCGTCTATTTGCGGCACCGCGCCGTGGTCGCGAACGTCCTCCAGCGTGTAGCCTCCGATCTGAACGGTCATAGCACACCTCTTGCGGCGAAGCCGCTGTCGATGGGAGCAAGGGAGTCCCCTTCCATCAACTCGATCGGGAGCGACTCCTCAGCCGGCTCGACGACCGGCGATTGCACCCAGGTGAGATACCAGCCGGGTTTAAAATCGCCGTCAATAAAGTACGTGGCGTTGCAGAGCCCCTCAGTGTTGCCTTCCCAGACGTGGAGCGTGTCTCCCTCAGTGCTGGAGAGCTCGTCCACCGGGTTGAAGCAGCGCAGCCGCTCGTTGCTGTCGGCCGGATAGCCGCCGGTCCAGCGATCCGTGACGATCTCCACTTCCGGCATGCCCGTCGTGAGATCCTGGAACAGCCGGCCCTGCAGCGTTTGCGTTTGGACGATCACCTCCGGCGGTTTCGGGAAGAAGGTCACTTCCGGAACGAGCAGTGGGGGGGCCGCATAAAGAACGCGAGGGTGTTCGACAACCGTGGACGAGCCTAGGTCCGAAAGCGCCACTCCTGGAAGGCCGGGCCGGTGAAGGCCCTCGACCAAGTCCCAGTAGTACGCCAGCGCGTGCGGCCGCACCAGCAGCGGCGAGGCGCCTTGTGCCAGCGCTTCTACCTCCCGTTGTGACAAGGCCTCCGACCATACCGCCGCTTCCGCTAGTCGGCCGCTGAACAGATTCGGAATGCTCGACACTGAAAGTGCGACGGCGAACACATCGATTCCACCTGGCGAGACGCTCGAGTCATCCGTGCCGCTGGCGTCCCAATCGCCATTTAAGATTACCCGCCTGTCATCCGCTGCTGTGAAAATTCCACATCCGTGATTCCAGCCGTTTATCGTTGCCGTGTTGGTTGTGGCAGCGCTTTCGTTCGACGAGTCATCGACACTGATCGCCTCCAATTCACCGCTGGACTGCAACTCAACGCAATGGAAATTCGTTGTGCTGGTCCCATTGCCGGTGCCTATGATTGCTCCAGTGTGTGATTCGGTCGGATAAAACCACGCCGAAACGGTAAAGGGAGTACCCGGCGTATTGACTTCGGCATATAATGCATCTGTGGGTTGTCTTGCCATTATGTCTCCCTCACTTCTACCGCGAGCAGTTGCGCGTTGCCGTCCATGAGGTCGGAGCCGTGATCCGCGTCGCGCGTGACTTTCAATCGGAACGCCTCGCCGGCCGCCAGATTCGCGATTTCCGATCCGTTGGCGAAGGCGATTTCGCTATACTTCGTCTCGCCGGCGACCGATGCCGTCGTGGCGGCAACCGACTTTGCCGAAGCGAAGTTGTCGCTGTCCAGGCCGGTGGTATCGTCCTCGATCCGTTCAAAGGCCCCTGTCCAGACGACGTCATTGGTCGTTTGGTCCTCCGACGCCCACACCAAAAGAACGGTCAGTCCGTTGCCTTCGTACTGGCGTGGAAGAACGGCGCTGAATATGGCCGATTGGTCCGTGGATTTGTCGAACACCAAGATGGGCCGTTCATTGCGTAGCGCCAGGGTCGCGTAATTCGACGCCGGCGGCTCGTTGTGCAGCGGCGTGAACACAACTAGGGTATTTCCCGATGCCATGGGTGAGTGACTCCTTATGGTTGGGCAACAATGTTCAGGCTGTGCGGCCACATGGGCGCATCAAACTGGTTTGCGGTGATGTCCCAAGAGGGGGCGTACGTCGTATGACGCATATAAGAGTTATACGTATCGAGATGACTAATAAAATGATCAAAACGCACCCTTTGTGGGAGAATGTAGCGATTGTGCAATAAAGAAAAGGAAATGAGCTGTGCGGCTGTGCAGCCGAGTGGCGCCCGCAGCCGCGGCCTGGGGCTGGCCGTGGTGTATACCGATTACCGGGCACCGGCCGCTGTTGGACTAGCAGCGTCCAGCGGACATAGCGACAGCCGTGCCTGGGAGCGCGCAGGCAAGACGCTCGCGATGCGTTGCCGTGGAGCGCGGAAGTCGCCGCAAGGAGCGCCCCGATCGAGATAGGTGTCCACTTCAAGTCAAGTGAACTGCAGGCGCAAGAAGCGCGCTACGCCTTACTGCCAGATCGAGCGGAGCTCGTGGACTTCCAGTTTCAGCAAACGCGACTCGCCGCCGCGGCTGCTGAACCGGATTGCTTCGATCGGTGAATCGGCGCGAAACGAGCTGGTTTGATAGACGCGGCCGTCGTTGCCGCAGATCTCCAGCGAAGGCCGGTCGATGAGAAGCTGAATCTGAACGCGGCCGCCGACCGGCTTTAGCGGCATTCCTTCCAATGTCTGCTCCGCCGCGTTGTAGGTGATCGTGCGGTCGCCGACGGTGATCCGCAGCGCCGCGGCCTCGCCGACGTCAAACTCCGCCCGAATGTCGAACAGTTCGCCGGTGACCGGCACCTCCAGCGGATCGCCGGGCTGGAGCACCACGTTCTCCCGCAGGTACGTCTTTTTACGCAGCCGCTCGATCTCTCGCACGGGCCGGGCGAACAGGCGCGTTCCGTCGCCGGTGCTTCGCAACGTGAGCTCGCAGGGGAAAGTCATCATCTGGTTGAACGGCATTCCTTCCATATCGATCCGCCCCCAGCCGATCTGAATGCGGCGGTCGTCCGGAGTGTTGTTGTACGTCTGCGATGCGTAATAGGCGCCCCAATGCAGTTGGTGCTTTCCCTCGTGGTCCGGCGTAAACGCGCGGCCGTCGAACTGCCCTAGGGCGTACTTTGCATCGGCCGCGAAGACGACCCAGCGGGTGGAATCTTCGTCGCCATCGATCGGCAGCTCGAAGATCTCCGGGCACTCGAAATAGCCCTCCAGGCGGCTTTGGAACTCCCACACTTTTAAGTCGGGCGAGTTGTAAAACGCGATCCACTGCTTCCCCTGGTGCTCGTCGTAAAGCGCCATCACCCAGTGCTGCGTCGGCTCGTGCCAGAACACCTTCGGGTCGCGGCCCTGGTGCTCGATGACGGGATTGCCCTGCCAGTAGGTCCAAGTGCGGCCGCGGTCGTTGCTGTAGGCGATCGCTTCGCCGCGACCGGTATCGGTGAAAGCCGCCACCAGGACCTCCTCGTCACCCGTCTGAAAGCCGGAGGTGTTTTCCTTGTCGACAACCGCGGTGCCGGAGAAACAGTGCTCCTGGGCCATGGTCCAAGGGTAGAGCGCGATTGGCAGCTCTTCCCAATGCACCAGATCGCGGCTGACGGCGTGGCCCCAGTGCATGTTGCCCCAATTCCAACCGTAGGGATTGTGTTGGAAGAAAAGGTGCCATTCGCCGTCGTAGTAGACCATGCCGTTGGGGTCGTTGTTCCAACCGCGCCGCTGGCTGAAGTGGAACTGCGGGCGCAGCCGCTCGGCGTACAGATTCTCGGCGTTGTGAATCCGGTCGGACTGGAAGATCGCCTTGAGCCCGCCGGACCCCTGCGCGAGCGCATTGGTCTTGAGCTCGGCCTGATCGCCGCGGAACGCGCTGACGTCGATGAACGCCCACCAGTCGGCTTCATCGGGAGCAAGCTCGATGTCGAAAGCCCGCTCAGTCTCGCCGCCGACGGTCAACTCCATCCGGCGCATCGGTGCGCCGTTTTTGATCGGCAGATTCAAGTACCGCTTTTCGATCGCAATCGTCCGCGAGAGCTCCTCGGGAGGAACCATCCGCGAGCGGTCGCTCAGGACGATCTGATCAACATTGATATGTCCCCAGCCGCCGGTACGGGCGTCCACGATCTCGATGACGACCGCTTTGCCGGCCAGGTCGCGGACGTCCCATGTGTGCCAGTCGAGCGCTTCGCTTCCGCCGGCGGCGCGGTTGGGACCGGTGGCGGTCCGCACGACCCGGCCCTGCGACAGCAGGTTGATACACGTCTCGCCCGGGTATCCGCCGCCCCCGATCAAGAAGTTGATAAACGGCCGGTCGATCGTAAGCGGCGGCGAGGTGAGCGTGCCGGTGGAGTCGTCGCCTTTGTAAAACGAGCTCACGAGTCGCTCGCCCTGAAAGCCCGTGACCTGCATCTGGCCGGGTAGGGTCCCTTCCGCGGGCGCTGGGCCGAACGCTTCGCCTTCGACTTTCCACATTCCGTAGTTGCCGCTCTCGAAGTCGGCGATGACGACATCCGCACGCTGCGCGTCGGAGGTCAGTTGGGCCAGGGCGGTGCCGCCCAGCAAGAGCAGCATGGTGGCGATGCGGAAGAGAGGTCCGGCTACGTGCATCGAGTTGTTCCCACGGGAGGTGGAGATGGGGGTATAGAAAAACGCGCAGGCGCCAAGGCGGCACCTGCGCGACGTCCGAGTTTGTTGCGCGGGCCGTGCTATCGGGCGCGGCGACCACCGCCTGGCCGAAACGGCCGATGGCGCTGGGCAATAGTTCGGAATTCGGCCGTCGAGGTCTTTCTACAGCGTCCAGCCTTGGCGGTACTCGCGGCGGATGTACTGGTCCGCCTCCGGATTGCCGGGGCAGGTGAGGTTCTTGGCGTCCCACTTCAGCGGCTTCCCGGTGCGGATGGCGACTACGCCCAGCAATACAGCCTCGCTGAACGGCCCGGCGTAGGAGAAGTTGGACAGCGCGGCGGGGCCTCCCTTGCAGGCGGCCACCCATTCGGCGTCCTCGTTGGGCACGCGGGGCAGTGTCGGCTCGGGCGTCTCGAAGTCTTCCCGGAGCGCTGCCGGCTTGGTCACCCAGCGATTGCCGCCGCGATTGAAATAGAGCTTGCCCTTCTCGCCGACCAGGATGCAGCCGAAGCGGTTGGGGTCTTCGCCTTCCAGCACGTCGTCCGGCGGGAAGTTCCGCGGGGCGCTTTCCCGGTCCGGGCCCTTGTAGCCGTCGTACCACTTGAATGTCACCGGCGGCTGATCGCCGCGGGCGGGAAACTGCCAGGTGACCGCCGACCACCAGGGGCCGGCCTCCTGCGTGCCGCCTTCGGACTCGGCGGAGACCGACGTCGGCGAGCCCAGCTCCAGCGCCCAGTACGGCATGTCCATGATGTGGCAGGCCATGTCGCCCAGCGCTCCGGTGCCGAAGTCCCACCAGCCGCGCCAGTTGAACGGGGCATAGGCCGAGTTGTACTCGCGCCACGGAGCCGGGCCGAGCCACAGGTCCCAATTTAGTGTTGAAGGAACTTCCTGCGCCGCCGGCCGTGCGGTCATGCCTTGGGGCCATATGGGACGATCGGTCCAAGTGTGAACCTCGCGCACCGGACCGATGATCCCGGCGCGAACCAGCTCGACGCCGCGACGGGTCGGCTCGCCGGCATGGGACTGGTTACCCATCTGCGTAGCCACGCCTTGTGCTATTGCCGTCTCGGCCATCAACCGGGCTTCATAAACCGAGTGCGTGAGCGGCTTCTGACAGTAGACGTGCTTGCCCAGCTTCATGGCCATGATCGAGGCCGCCGCGTGAACATGGTCGGGCGTGCTGACGGTGACCGCGTCGATGTCTTTCTGCTTTTCAAGCATCTCGCGGAAGTCGACGTACCGTTTGGCATTGGGGAACTTTTCGAAGCTTCCGCGCGCTTGGCGTTCGTCGACGTCGCACAGCGCGACAATGTTGCAGCCCAGGTTGGCCACGTCGCTGACGTCGCCGGCTCCCTTTCCGCCGACGCCGATGCCCGCGACGTTCAACCGCTCGTTCGCGCCGAACACGCGGCTGGGCAGATAGGTGAAGGCAAAGGCCGCCGATGCGGCGCCGACAAACTGACGTCGATTGACTTTGAGGTGGGACATCTGTGATCTCCTTGAGCTTCGGTAGGAGGAGAGGGAGAGACTTTGTTTGTAACTCTGCCGCTGTGGAGGGCTACTCTTCTTCCGGCATATCGTTCGCTTCCGCCAGCATCGCCCTGGCTTCCGCGACATAGAACTTGGTGCCATACAACTCGGTGGCCGCGCCGCCTTCGGCGCCAGCTAGATAAAGTTGGGCGACGCGCTGTTGCAGCGTTTCCATGCGATCCAGGTGCGCCTGCACCGCGGGCGGATCTTCGGCCTGCATCCAGCGCTTGGACCAGCGGTAGACGGTTTCGACCTCCTCCGTGCCAACTTCGTACGCAGCACGGGCGGACTGGTAAGTCAATTTTGCCGCTTCGGCCATCGATGGGATGTCGGCTGCTTGTTGTTGCCGATTTTGGGCCGCGGCTTGCTGCTGTGCCGGCGCTTGAATTGCGGCAAACGCCAGGGCGACGACTGCCACCACGAGAACCAATCCTGCGAGTTTGGCTGCGCGCATGTCGCGTCTCCAACTTGGAGTGGGATGGCGGAGATTCGGCTCGCCCGCCATTGTAACCGTCCCGCACTGGCGATGCGCGTCTTTTGAAATTCGCCGGAGAAGTCTCTCTTTCTGGCCCTTTCCCCAGAGGGAGTCCCAGAGAGAGAGGTAGTAGAAGGACAGTGTCTGTCTGTGCCACTTTCACTCGTCCACGCGAGACAGAAAGGCTCCGGCGGAGAAGCCGCAAAACATCGCCAGATCCTGCTCGGCCGATTGCACGAAGGTCGCCGGAGTGTCCGCGGCCTGGAGCCTTTGGCTGCGGGCGGCCACGCGGCGCATGGCGGGGATCGCCGCTTGCGCGGACTCCCCCATCAGCTCGACCGTCCGGGCCGCGTGCAGGACGACGTTCAGATCGTCCGATGCGAGCGCGTCGATCAACACCGGTACCGCGCGTTCCGCCTCGCCATGTCGGCCGAGCGCCCCGGCCGCAGCGATCCGCATCGCCGGGATTGAATCTTCCAATCGGCTGGATAGCGCCTCGTGTGCCGCGGGCGAAAGCTTTTCCCGGGCGGCCAGGCCGACGGCTCCCCAGTAGCGCACCGCCGGGCGTTCTTCTTCGAGATTTGCCAACAGCCCTGATTCGTCCGCGACGCCGACCGCCGCGGCGGTTTCATGCAGTGCCTCCAACTTCAAATCCCGCTCGCGCGCCGCCTCCCAGGGCGTGGTGCCGGCGAACACCTCCCACGCATGCGACTCGGGAAAGAAGCCCAGGTCGCGCGTCTCGCGGAGGTGCCGGCGATGTGCAGCGCGCATCCGCTCGAGGATCGCCGTGTGCTGCGGAGAGCCGGCCAGGTTGGTGAGATTCAGCGGATCGTGGGGGCAATCGTACAGCTCTTCGGCCGGCCGCGTCGGTCCGGCGAAGTGCCACTGGGCGTCGGTCATCCGCTCACGACGTGCGAGCCGGTAGAACTCGTGGCGGATCTCGCCCAGGTCCGGCCAAGCCGTCGGCTGGTTGTAGCTCAGGTGCGGCATGTAGTTGCGGATGTAGAGATACCGCTCGTCGCGCACTGACCGGGCCGTGTCCAGCGCCTCGTCGACTCGATCGCGATGGCCGTATACGTACTCCCGCGGCGGTGCGGCTTCGCTTCCCAAGAATGCCTGGCCCTGCATCCACTCAGGCGCGTCGACTCCGGCCAGTGCCAGCACCGTCGGTGCAAAATCGACGAAGCTCACCAGCCGGTCGACCGTCTGGCCGGCTGCGGCCGGAGCCAGGTGCCGGTAGCGCTCGGGAAAGCGGATCACCAGTGGGACGTGCATGCCGGTATCGAGCAGCGCCCGCTTGTGCCGCGGCAGGCCGGAGCCGTGATCGGAGTAGAAGAACACAATCGTGTCGTCGGTCAGGCCGTCTTCGTCGAGTTGCCGAAGAATCTCGGCCACCTCTTGGTCCATCACGGTGACGCAGTCGTAGTATCGGGCGAGCGTGCGGCGCACGAGCGGCGTGTCCGGGTAGTAGGGCGGCACGGGTGCGGCGGCGGGATCGTGAATCTGATCCTCGCTCAGGCGGCTTTGCACTTCCTGCTCGAAGCGCTCCCGAGGCCACACCATCGTGCGGCTCTGGTGCGAAGTCATCAGATTGAACACGCTGAAGAACGGCTGATCGGGCCGCGGCCGTTTCCGCCAGTGTGCGGTTGCGGAACTTTCGTCCCACGAGGCGGCGATAATCCGCTGCGTGTCGGCCGTGTTGTAGTCGGTCTTTTCGTTGTTGGTCGTGTAATAGCCTCGCTCGCGCAGTAGGGCCGGAAAGCCGTTCATGAAATCGGGAATCGGAAAAGCGGAGCGCATCTGGTGCGTGCCCAAGGACGGCGCATAGCAGCCGGTGATCAGGCTCGAGCGCGCGGGCGAGCAGACCGGGGCCGTCGCGAACGCGCGAGTGTAGCGGACGCCCTCGCGAGCTAGCCGGTCGATGTGGGGCGTGACGGCGTAGTCGTCACCGTAGCAGCCGAGCGTCGGGCTCAGATCATCGGCCGTGATCCAGAGGATGTTGGGACGAACCGCCGGGGCCGTCGCGGCACTGCTGGCGGGGCCTACAGTGGCACCCGCGCCCGGCTGTGAGTTCGCGCTGTTACTAGAGGGCTCCTCGCCGCGGGTCAGCCAGTCGAGCGAGAAGCGTTTGAAAATGATCTTCTCGTAGGCGTTCTCGTCGCCGCCTTCATACAGGCAGCCGATCGAGCCGTCCGGCAGCACCGCCAGGCACGAATAGGCGGACGTGCCTTCGTGCAGCAGCCGCGAGACGGGCCACGTCTCTCCGGCGTTGCGACTCAGTCGCACGGTCAGTCGGTGCCGCGTGGATGTGGACGCCGGATTGGAGAACAGCAGCCGGTCGCCCGCGGCGCCTTCGACCGGTGGTAGACGGATCAGGCTCGCTTGGCATACCGGCTCGATGAGCGTCTCGTCAAACCGCAGCTCGGACCAGGTTTGCCCACCGTCGTCGCTGACGGCGACCGCTCGCATGCCGCCTCGCTGCGGCACGCCGCCCTCGCGAGCCCAGTAGTTTCGCATGTTGATCATCAGTCGGCCGTCGCTCAACTCGACGACCTGGCATTCGTCCGTGTGGGGAGCGACCGACTGGCCGACTTTCCACGACTGGCCGCCGTCGTCGCTATAAAACACATGCGACATCTTCACATCGCGGCCGTCGACTTGCTCGCGGTGATCGCAGGGGATGACCAACCGCCC
The DNA here is from genome assembly GCA_040880125.1 of Pirellulales bacterium. Classification (GTDB taxonomy): domain Bacteria; phylum Planctomycetota; class Planctomycetia; order Pirellulales; family JBBDJB01; genus JBBDJB01. The sequence goes on from JBBDJB010000046.1 coordinate 46,202, forward strand.
GGCGTGCTCGCCGTGTTGCATTTGAATGCCCACGCCCGGCCCGGTGGCATACCAGCTCCAGCCCTCTGGCTTCACGCTGGCGGTAATCTCGCGCGGCTGGCTCCACGTCTGGCCGTCGTCATCGCTGTAGGTGACCAGCACGTGGTCGTTGTTGCGGCAGAAGGGGAGCCAGATACGGCCGGTCGACTCGTCGATTACCGGACAGGGATTGCCGATGGTGACCGCCGCGTCCCCGCCTTCTTCGTACACGAGCCGGGCCGGCTGCCAGGTCTTCCCGCCGTCGGTCGAGCGTCGCAACAAGAGATCCAGATTGCCGTGATCGGAGCGGCTCGACTTGCGGCCTTCGCAAAAGGCCAGCAGCGTCTCTTCGCGCGTCGCGATCAACGCCGGGATGCGATAGGTGTGGTAGTCCTCGGTACCGCTTGCGAAGACGACGCTAGCGACCGGATCATCGGATGGTCTCTCGGCCGCGTCGTCCTGAGCGCGGACGCCTGCCGGCGTGAAGCACGCCGCAGCCAACGCCGCCGCCAACAGCAGGTGTTTCGTCAAAGATCGCCAAACCGAGATGGTCATGCTCGTAGCTCCAAGTCCTCAATTTCGGTTGGTGCGGCTGGCCTTGCATGATCGCGTGGGCTACGCAATTCAATCGGCCTTCAGCCCGACCGGCTTGCCGTCGAGCTTCCACTCCGGGTCGAGCTCTACACCCAGGTGCGCAAGTGCCGTGGCGGCGATGTCGACCTGGTAGGTCGGCTGCTCGATCTTGCCCCGCGCGGCGGACGGCCCGCTCGCCAAGAGCCAGATGATGCGGATCTCCGGCACGTTATGGCCCTGGCCGTGGCCGGTGCCCTGGCCGCCGTGATCGGTGCAAGCGAGGATCAGCCAATCTTCGTGCGCGTACTTGTCGCGACTCCGCAGAGCGAGCAATAGCGTGCCGATGTGCCGGTCCACTCGCTCGATGGCCGCCATGTACTCGGGCACGGTAGGATGAAAGCCGTGTGCGTGGCCAGTCTCGTCGACCTGGCCCAGATAAACGAAAGCGGCGTCGACGTCTTCGTTGCGAAGCACTTTGCTGGCCGCTTTGGTCAGTTCGGCGTCGGCCTTGGTGTAGCCTTCGGCTCCCTCGGCTGGGAACACCTTATGGACATCCGACCCGGCACGGAGCAGTTCGAGCTGGCTCCAGTCGACGAACGACGCGGTCCGCGCGGCGGGCCGCTGCTCTTTCAACCGCACGAAGAACGGTGGAAAATCACCGAGCTTATGATCACGGAACTCGTTCTCGTGCACGCCATGCTTATCGGCCCAAACGCCGGTCAGCAGGTTCGACCAGCCGGGCCCGCTAATCGTCTCCTGCTTCTGGTAGCGCTCCGGCAGGATATCCGTATCATCGGCCATGGCTCCGTGGGCGATCAGCTCGTCGAAGTTCGGCGTCTCGGCGGCACGCAGGGCGTCGGTCCGCAACCCGTCGATGCCGATGAACAGCACCTTCTTCGCCTTCGGCTCCTGGGCGATGAGGTTCGGTGCAAAAACCAGCAAGAGCATGGCCATCGTCGCAGTTCGCATCGAAATTGGTCTCTCCGTTGGATTTATCGAGGTTCAGCCCACGGCACGGCGCGACTGCGCTGCGACGGGTGTCTTCATCGCCGGTACCGCGTCGACGGCGTCTTTCCGCGGACGATCCAGGCAGCCACGATCGCTGTTCTAAGCTCGATAGCAGGCGCAATCAAGCTAGCGCGGCCGGCAGGGCAGGGATGGCCTCAGAGAGATCGCCCAGCGGCGAGCCTTCGCTTCGGCCGGAGCGCCGAGCGGCACGAACTAGAAGGCGGCCGGCTAGCGGACCGCGCGAGTGTTTCCGGCGGCGGGCACGCTCAGTACCGGTTCAGGCGAGCCGGGTCAGCGACAAGGCGGGTATCCGTGGCGGGCGTCATCATGGTGGGGTGCCCCACCGCCGCGCGAAGGGTCGCCACGCGGGCGGCGACCTGCGGTTGAAACTGGTTCATCGCCAGCGAGCGCTCGTAATCGGCCAGGGCCTGCTCGGGCTCGCCCAGTTGCTCGCGGATGCGGCCCAGTGCGGCCAGCCCGCGCGAGTTCTGCGGTTCCAGTACGAGTGCCTCCTCGAGTTGCTTTTTGGCCGCCTGAACGTCGCCCTGCTCTTCCATCAACCGCGCCATTTCGATTCGCGGGGCGGCCAGCGCGGGACTTCGCTCGGACCAACCGTTCAGCAATCGCACGGCCGCGTCCTGCCGCCCGGTCTCGGACAGCAGAACCGCCAGACTGCGATAGCACTCGACGTGATCGGGATCGCGGTCCAGGCACTGGTTGTACAGGCTCTCGGCCTGCTTCAGGTCGTCTTCCCCGCCATGAAGTTTGCCCATCTGGTGATACGTGGCCGCCAGATTGTAATAACCGTCGGCGTGCGTGGGATCGCTGGCCACCGCCTGAATGAAACGGTTGGACGCGGCCGGGTAGTTGCCTTGCTGATACAGTCGCACGCCGTCGTTGTTGAGTCCGCTGGAGGCGAAGTTGCACCCGGCGGCAAATAACAGCGCCAGCGGAACGAGTCGGGCGACGGTCCGCGCGCTGGCATCGATAGCTGCTGCGATCGGCACGATTGAGAAGCCTCGCTCGACGAGAAAAGGGCGGTCAGAACGCCGGCGGCCCGGACGAACGGCCAGCCGCGGCTTGGCATCGGACGCGGAACCTTAGCGAGCGCGCGGACCGGACGCAAGACGAGTTGATCCGGGGCCGGTCAGGGGGTATTCCAACGCTTCCGCCGGGCATGTCGCGAGTTTGCGATGCTTCCGGCTCTCGTCCCCCTCTCCCTCAGGGAGAGGGCCGGGGAGAGGGTATTTCGCACAGACAGGAATGTCTGTGCCACCTTCTACGGAACTCTCAGGCACGGCTGTGAACGTCACAGGCGGCACGCAACTACTCTCCTGCCGCCGCAGCCGGCTTCTTTCGCCACTGGATGGGGCAATGGCCGCGCCAGGCCGCATATCCCGCCGCCCGCCTGGACTGCAGGCCCGTGCGTCCGGCAAGTCCCCTCGATGTGCAAGATCCGCACAATCCGTGCTGACTCGGCTAACCACCCATTTTCACTAGTCCGTCAATTTTACCCCGTCGGCGTCCCGATGACTTTGGCGGACAAGGATGTCTTGGGCCATCAGGTGCTACGGATCGCCAAAACCTGCGTTTGGGAGGTGAATCGGGGTGCCAACAAAGAAGAAAGCAGCCACGACCAAGTCGAAGTCGACGAAGAAGCCCGCCGCCAAGGCCCGCCGCGGCAAGTCGAGCCGAAAGACGAAGACGGCCGCGACCCGCAAGTCCGCCAAAAGGGAGCCGGCGACGCTCGATCCGGAAATACCGGTCGACCAGCGCCGTAAGAGCGACCGTCGCCAGATGGCCGACCGCCGCACCGACGACGTCACCGTTGCGGTCGATCGCCGTAAACTGGAGCGTCGTGAGAAGGTCAGCCGCCGCCGCCAGATCGATCCGACCACCTGCGAGCGCGACTACACGGTCGAGGAGATCGAGTTCATGGCAGCCATGGACCAGTACAAGCGCACCAGCGGGCGGATGTTCCCCACCTGCAGCGAAGTGCTAGAAGTGCTCCACGACCTGGGCTACCGCAAGGTTGAAGCCGCGGCGGAAAATCCGGCGCCGGCAACCGAGGCCAAGCCGGCACCGGCGCAAGAGGAGGCAGCATCAGCAGACAGCCCGGCGAATTCGCTGGAGTAAGAGATTCCGGCGTTTTCCGGAGAGGTGGTCTCTGACAATTTCATTCGCACGCGCCATTCCGGCCGCATAAACTGGGTTCTTCTCCGAAGCGATGGAGGGCGCCCACGATGTTGCGTGTCATACTTGCGATCGTCCCCTTGCTGATCTGCGTTCCGGCGCATGCCGGCGGTCTGGCCTTTCGCCGACACGTGGTGAATGCCGATGCGACCTTCAGCGCGTGCGCCGCACTGGACGTGAATCATGACGGCAAACTCGACATCGTCAGCGGAGGCTTCTGGTACGAGAGCCCCAACTGGCAGCGGCACGTGGTGCGGGACGTCGAGATCATCCGCGGACGCTACGACGGGTTTGCCCATCAGCCGCTGGATGTGAACGCCGACGGCTGGACCGACATCGTCGAGGTCAACTACCGCAGCCGCAGCATCAAGTGGATCGAGCATCCGGGGCAGTCGCTCGGCCGGTGGACGGCGCACGTCGTGGCGGAGCCCGGCCCGATGGAGACCGGCCGGCTGGCGGATATCGACGGCGATGGCCGCCTCGATCTGTTGCCCAACGGGGTACGCGACGCCGCCTGGTGGGAGCTTTTGGCGCCCGGCGAATCGGATGCATCAGGGCCGCAATGGGTGCGGCACGAGTTGCCGCGTGAAGTGGCGGGGCATGGCATCGGCTTTGGCGACATCGACGGCGACGGGCGTGGTGACATCGTCGGGCCAAGCGGCTGGCTGCAGGCGCCGGAGGATCGCCGCGGCGGCCGCTGGCGATGGCACGCCGAGTTCGATCTCGGTTCGGCCAGCATTCCGATTCTAGTGGTCGACGTGGATGCCGACGGCGATGCCGACCTGGTGTTCAGCCGCGCGCACGGCTTCGGACTCTACTGGTGCGAGCAGTCGACCGACGAAGCCGGCCAGCGGGCTTGGATTCGCCATGCCATCGACACGAGCTGGTCGCAGGCGCACTCGCCGCTGTGGGCAGACCTCGACGGCGACGGCCGCGGCGAACTGATCGTCGGCAAGCGGTATCTCGCCCACGAAGGCGCGGACCCCGGGGCCTACGATCCGCTGATCGTCTGCCGGTACCAGTTCGATCCCAAAGCTCGCACTTGGACGCGGGGCCTATTGAGCTGGGCCGAAGGCGTGGGGCTGGGCCTCGATCCGAAGGTCGTCGATCTGGACGCCGACGGCGACTTGGATTTGGTGGCCGCCGGGCGGAGCGGCCTGTACTGGCTGGAGAACCTTTTGGAGGATCCAGCGGCCACTAGCGCGTCGGTCGCGCGATATGCGAACATGCCGGAGTACTCCAAGCATGCGCAGCTATTGCAAGTGAAGACCGAAAGTGCGGAACTGCGGCCCGTGACGACGCCCTTCGACTGGGGACTTCGCCGGGCGCACATCCTGGCCGGGCTGGAACGGGCGGCCGGGCCGCTGCCCGACCCGTCGCAGCGCGTGCCGCTGGACGTCGAACTGGTAGAGACGCGCACGGAGAACAACGTCAACCGGCGGAAGGTGCGCTTTGCCACCGAGCCGGGCAGGCACGTCGCCGCGCAGTTGCTCGTGCCGGCTGGCTTGCGGGGGAAAGCTCCGGCCGTGCTGTGTCTTTCCGATGAGCGCGCGCCTGGCGCGGCCGGGGAGGCGGGCGAGCCGGATGCCTCGAATCCCGAGGTGTTTCAGTTCGCGGTGAAGCTGGCCGAACGCGGCTACGTCGCCCTCGTGCCAGACGACCCGTGGCATCAGGAGACGGGTGCGCAGCCGGCGGCCGATTCCCCGCGCCACGCCAGCGGAACCAGCCGCGCGATCTGGAACAACCTCCGGGCGGTCGACCTTTTGGAGTCGCTGTCGGAGGTGGACGCCGAACGCATCGGCTGCCTGGGCCACGGTGCGGGCGGAGAGCTGGCCGTCATGACGGCGGCCTTCGATCAGCGGCTGGTGGCCATCGTCACAAGCTGCGGTATCACGTCGCTCGCCGAAACGCCGCCGGAGGAGCTGGCCCGTTGGTCGGCACCGCGCCGCATGCCGCGGATAGCCACCGTGTACGAAAATGATCCAGCGAAGTTGCCGTTCGATTTTCACGAGCTTGTCGCGGCCCTGGCCCCGCGGCCGGTGTATGTGATGGCCCCACTGCACGACCTGATTTGCGAAATCCGGGGCGCGCGGAACGTGTTGCAAGCGGCCGCGGAAGTATACAACTTGCATAACGTGCCGCAGAATCTGCACTCGTCGCACCCCGATACCGGCCGCGAACTGCACGAAGCGGAAATCGACGAAGCACTTGCGTGGCTGGACCGGCAATTGCGGCCGGAGCGTTAGGAGACCATGTCTTCGGATCCACCACTTGGGGCACCGATCGCTTCTAGGAGATTGAGCAATGCAACACAGCGAAGCGCACCTCACTCGCTTGTCAAGTCGAGCCCATTTAATTCATCGACTGACCAGTGTCGTCCTGCTGCTGGCCGTAGCACTGGCGGTCTTCTCCGCCGCCGCGCACGCGCAAGAGCCGATCAGTCTGCACCCGGACAACCCGCATTACTTTCTCTGGCGGGGCGAGCCGACGATTTTGATCACTTCGGCCGAGCATTATGGCGCGGTGCTCAACCGTGACTTCGATTATGTAAAGTATCTCGACACGCTGGCCGCCGATGGGCTAAACAACACGCGGACCTTCACCGGCGGAGCGTATGTCGAGCCGGACGGTGCGTTCCGGATCGCCCGCAACACGCTGGCACCCGCCGGCGGCCGCTTCATCGCCCCCTGGGCCCGCAGCGACGAGCCCGGTTACGCCGGCGGCGGGAACAAGTTCGACCTGTCGAAGTGGGACGAGGCGTATTTCCAGCGGTTCCGCGACTTCGTGGCTCAGGCCGGCCGCCGCGGCATCGTCGTCGAAGTGAATCTCTTCTGCCCGATGTACGCCGACGTGCAGTGGTCGCTCAGCCCGATGAACGTGCGCAACAACTTCAACGGCCTGGGCGACCTGGCCGAGCGAAACGACCTGTACACCCTGGAGAAGCACGGCGGGCTGTTGGAGGTGCAGGAGCGGATGGTGCGAAAGTTCGTCGAGGAGCTGCGCGAGTTCGACAACATCTACTATGAGATCATGAACGAACCGTACATCCGCAACGTCTCCAAGGACTGGGAACATCACATCGCGGACGTGATCGTCGACGCGCAGAAGGAGCATCCCAACAAGAAGCTCATTTCGCAGAACATCGCCAACAAGACGGCCAAGGTCGAAAATCCGCACCCGGCCATTTCGATCTTCAACTTTCACTATACCACGCCGCCGACGGCGGTCACCGATAACTACCACCTGGACAAGGTGATCGGCGATAACGAGACCGGCTTTCGCGGTACCGCCGACCTGCCGTATCGCACAGAGGCATGGGATTTTCTGATCGCCGGCGGAGGGCTGTTCAATCACCTGGACTATTCATTCACGGTGGGGCACGAGGACGGCACGTTTGACTATCCGGAGACGCAGCCCGGCGGCGGCAACGCCGGCTTTCGCCGGCAGATGGCAATCCTGCGGGAGTTTCTCTACGGCTTCGACTTCATCCGCATGAAGCCAGATGACGGTATCATCCGCGGCGGAGTGCCGCGGAGTGCATCAGCCCTGGCACTGGTCGAGCCTGGCCGGGCGGCGGCCGTTTACCTGCACTGGCCGATCGATGACGGCAAGGCGCAAAAGGGTTCGGTCGACGGTCCGCTTTCGGTCGAACTGGCCGAAGGATCGTACGCAGCCAAGTGGCTCGACCCGGTCAGCGGCGAGACGGTTCGCGAGGAAGAGTTTCGCCACGACGGCGGCCAGCGGCGGCTGGAGATTCCCGACTTCGACGAGGACGTCGCACTGGCCATTAAGCGGCAGGACGAGTAGGGTCCGCTGTGGCGGACCATGCGCACTGACCGGCTACTCAAACTGCAACTACGCCTTGCGGCGTGACTTGATCATCCGTCGTGGCCAGATGATGTCGCGAATTTACCGATGATGGTCCGCACAGCGAACCTACGGATGAGGCAGAACTGTCACCAGTTCAGCTACGATCAGCCGACCAGTTCATAGACGCCAATGCGGCCGAAGGCGGCGTAGCGCCCCTTCTCGCGGTTCGGCTGATTGGCCGCGCCTGCCAACATGAGCCGCTTGCCGTCGGGCGAGTAGACCGCGCGAGTGACGCGGTAGTCGGTCTTTTCCGAGCCGACCAGCTTCCCGCTGTCCAGGTCGAACAGCCCCGCGCTGTAGTCGCCGCCTCGGAGCCGGCCGGCCATCACGAACTGGTCGCCGGCCGGATGCACAGCCAGCGACTCCATCAGACCCTCGCCGCTCTCGCCGCGGTGCGTCTCGTCGACCATGCGCGGCGGATTCTCGCGCCAGGCGAACTTCTGCCAGAGCTGGCGGCCGTTGCCGGCCATCGGATCGCGCATCGGTCCCATGCCGGTCAACAGTAGATGCTCACCGTCGGGCGTGAAGTGCATCGCGTAGATGCCGCCGATGTAGCAGTGGCTTTTGATGATGCCCCAGCTCGTGAACGCGTCGGTCGAAAACCGCGCCGCCTCGCTGCCGCCCTCCAAATCCCACACGCGGACCTCGCCCATCAGGTTGCCGGCCGCCACGTACCCGGCGTCGGGGCTGATCGCCACCGCCTGCACCGAAGGCACGTGGGAGAAGGCGTGCCGCAGTTCGCCGGTTTCCGCGTCGAACACCTTCACCGAGGGCTCGTTCTCCGGGGCCGGCTTGTACTCGTAATCGCCCGCCAGGTACTGGCCGGTCACAGTGGCGACGATGCTCGCATCGCGGGCCAGTGCCATCCGCCACGACCAGAACTGGTGCGCCTGCACGCGGCGAATCACTTCGCCGTTGGCCGCACGAATCCAAGCCAGCGCGCCGTCGTACCCGGCGGAGATCAGTGTCTCACGATCCACATCGAGCGCTACGCCGGAGACATAGCTGTCGTGCGTGGCCAGCCGCTCGTGCTCGCCGGACTGGGCATCGACGCGATACACGCCGTGCATGCACGCGGCGTACAGCGTCGCGCCGTCGGGCGAGACGTCCATCCCCAGCACGGCAGTCGGCAGCTTGTGCTCCGCGCGGCGCTCCGGTTTGGCGGGCGAGGCGGTCGGTTTGGTTTCGGTGGCTTCAGACATAATCGGTCGGTGGCAAAAGTTAGTGCGTGTCAATCCGCTTACGCTAAGATCTCCTGGATCGGGTCCGCCTGCTCTTCGACACGATGGAACGTCGGCAAGCCTGGCAGATCGAACTGGACGTGCGGATCGAGCCCCAGGGCCGTGAAGATCGTGGCGAACAGCCGCCGCTGGTCGACGGCATTCTCGGCGACATCGACTCCGTCTTCATCGGTGGCGCCATAAACCGCGCCGCCCTGGATGCCGCAGCCGGCCATCGCCAGGCTCCAGGCATTGGGGTAGTGATCGCGGCCCCGAGCGGCATTCAGCCACGGCGTGCGTCCGAACTCGCCCATCGCGATCACCAGCGTTTTCTCCAGCAGGCCCCGTTCCCGCAGATCGTTGACCAGATGGAACAGCACGCGGTCCAGCTCCGGCACCAGCATCTGGTGAGTCTCGTGATTCAGCACGTGGCAGTCCCAGGGCATGCCATTGGAGACCATGACAAACGGCGCCCCGTTCTCCACCAGGTGCCGGGCGAGCAGCGTGTGCATGCCGAAATTGCCCGGCCCGTAGCGATGCTTATCGCTCTCGGGCAGCGTCTCCAGATCGAACAGCGGCGCGCAGCTCATCAGTCCGCGCACCCGCTCGAAGGCGGTGTTGAGCGACGAAGCCGCGGCGCTCTTGCGGTCGTTCTCATACTTGCGGCTGAGGAATTGCCGTAGGGCCTCGCGGTCGGCGTGATCGGCATCGGCAAGTTCGCCGGCGCGCTCGATGTTGGCGATCTTGTACTCGCCGCCGGCGCGGACCGGCCCGTACTCGGCGCCGAGCCACCCGGCCCAATTGCCGGCCTTGAAGCGCTTGTATTCATTCCCCTCGGGGCACGGGTCGAGCAGGATGAAGTCGGGTATCGGGCTGTCCACTTGCGCAAGCTGTTGACCCAGCACCGAGCCGAGCGTCGGCCGCACAAACGGCGGCCGCGGGCCATCGCCCCGGGTGAGCATGTCGATCGCCTGAAAGTGTTCCGACGGCTCGGTCTTCATCGACCGCACGACGGCCAACTGGTCGAGAATCGTCGCACACTGCGGCATCAGCGAGCTGACGTGCACGCCCGGCAGGCAGCTTGGAGTGCTGGGGAAAGGCCCGCTGGTGGGCCGGCCCGGCTTGGGATCCCACGTTTCGAACTGGCTCGGCGCGCCGCACAACCACAGCAGGATGCAGTGCTTCTCCTGCCGCTTCGCCTCCTCGGCCAAGGCAGGTATGGAAAACAGCCCACTGAAGCTGGCCACCGACGCCGCACCGGCCGCGACCGCTCCTTCCAGAAACAGCCGCCGATGCAGCAAGTGCTCCGGGCTGCCGCACGAGCGGGTGCCGTCGGTCGGATTGCGGCGTTGGTTTGCCATGGGATCGTGTGGTGGTGTGGACGTCGAGGTAGTTGGACTCGTGTGAGTTCGCCTACTGCTACGCACAGACAGGAATGTCTGTGCCACTAACTAATGGTTGAATCGGAACTCCGCGCTGGTGATCATCGCCCACAGCAGTTGGTCGACCGCAGCGCGCGAATCGGCCGAGCGCTCGGTCAAGAATTGTGTGGCGGCTTGCAGCTCTTCTTCGTCCGGCGCGCGGCCATACACGCGGCGGAATGCTTCGCGCACGCGATCGCCGGCATCCTCGATCGCCACCAGAGCCTCGGCCGTGCCGCCGGAGGTGCCGCGGATCCGCTCCCAGAGCGAATTGTTATTCGAGAGAAACAGCGTCTGCTTGAGCGTGGCCAGGTTCTCCTCGGGGAACACCTCGGGAAAGATCTCGCAGAATGCTTCGGTCAACTCCGGGGCTTCCGCTTCGGCGTTACCCTCGATCGCCACCAGCATCGACCGGCAGTAGCTCTCCGCCGACAGCGGCTTCTCCAGAGCGTGGGCGAACGACTCCGACAGTACGTGCTCGCCGGTAGCCCGCCCGTCGAGCTGGTAGGCTCGCGAGAGCACGATGCTCCGCACCAGCCGCTTCACGTCGAAGCCGGAGGCGGCAAAGTCCTCGGCCAGCCAGTCCAGCAGCCGCGGGTGGCTCGGCGGGTGCATCGAGTCCATGAGATCGACCGGGTGCACCAGTCCGCGGCCCACCAGCAGCGCCCACATGCGGTTGACCATTGCCCGCGGCACCAGCGGATTGCCGTCGACCACTTCCTCGACGAGTCGTTCGCGGCGCGAAAACTTCGGCACGCGCTGCTCGCCGCTGCTCAATTCCACGCTGACGTACAGGTCGGCCGAGTCTTCTTGCTTTTCGCCGTCTGCGGGCCGCGGTTCTTCGACCGTCCCGGCCTCGAGAAACGTCAGCACCGCTTCGCTGGTCTGGCCAGACAGGTCGGCGAATTGCTCGAACCCGCCGATGGCCGACTCCTCGACGACAGGATCGCCGCCAGATCGCCCGTTCTTCGTGCGGCGAAAGAACGAGACCAGCCCCCAGTAATGCGCCTGGGCGATCTCGAACGCCAGCGGGTGATCATGACACTGTGCGCAGTCGATCCGCACGCCGAAGATCGCCGGCGAAACCGCTTCGGCCATCCGCTGCGCGTCCTCGTTGCGCTCGTACAGAAACCAGCTCGAACCGGCCTGCTCCGGCTCGGTCGGCCGGGCGAGCAGCATCTCGCGCACCATCTGGTCCCAAGGGCGGTTATCGCTGAACGAGCGCCGCAGGTATTCGGGCCAACCGTGACTGTCGCGATCGCGGACCAGCCGGGCGGCGCGGCGATCGCCTTCGAGCATCTCCGCCACGCGGCCCATCAGCACCACGTCAAACACCTCGGCCATGTGCCGGGCGTACTCCTCGCTGGTCAGTAGCTTGTCGACCAACGTCGCGCGCTTGTCCGATGAAGTGTCGGCCAAGAACGCCTCGGCCTCCTGGACGGTGGGGATGCGGCCGGCCAGATCCAGATGAATGCGTCGCACGAACGTGGCGTCGTCGCACCGGTCGCTGGGGGTCGCGCCGTCGCGCTGCCAGCCGGCCTCGACCAAGAGGTCGATGACCGTGGTCGGGCTCACTCCGCTGGGCAGTTCAACTTCGCCGGACGAGTTGCCGTCCGGGGCCGCAAGCTCGCCGCGCTTCCAACCCTGCTCGCCGGATTTCGCCTCATCGGCGGCCCAAACGAGCGGCGCCATCAACGAAGCCGCAGCGCCGACCAGTAGCAGCGGCAGCATACTGCGAGATACGAAACGCGGGCCACAACGGACGTGCAAGGCGTGACTCCTTGTGCGGTCGGCGTGCTTTTCAGGCGGCAGGCCCCACCAGCGGGCGGGACTCGCATTATATGGAACTGCGGCCATGCATGTCACGCTCTTTCCGGTTATGCAGAAAATGGCACCTCACACGTCCACTTCCCAAACCTCATATCCTGCCGCGCGAAACCCGAGCCGCCGGTACGCCTCCATGGCCCCTATATTGTCCCGATCCACGTACAGCCGCACGCCCCGGATGTCGGGCAGCCGCCGAGCCGTATGGAGGATGTGCTCGTGCAGTCGGCGCAGCACTCCCCGTCGCCGCCAGTCCGGATGCACGTACACGCTTTGCAGCCACCACAGGACGCCGTCGCGCCAGTCGCTCCACTCGTAGGTCACCATCGCCTGGCCGACCGGCCGCTCGCTGTCGCAGGCGAGAAAATACCGGCACAAGCTCGGCCGGGCCAGCGCCCGCCGCACGCCGGACCGGACGACGTCGCCATCGAGCTGCTTCGACTCGGTCTCGGCGGCAAGCTGCTGGTTGAACTGCACGATCGCCTCCACGTCGCCGCTTCGCCCATCGCGGATCGTCACCGGCCGCACGGGATCGGACATCAGCTACCTCACTGGTCACCGGCCAATTCGAAAAATCTACGCGAGGTCCCAATTCTAAGCCCAGTGCGGCTATACTGGGAGGCGATCGCGATCCGTCCGCCGCATCGCTGGCCGGCGCGGATCGCGGTCATCCCGTCGAAAACCGGCACTCATACTCGGCAATCCGCGGAGACCTGCCATGGCCCTCAAGCCCGTCCGCTGGCTGGCGATTCTCGCCGCCCTCTGCACGCTTCTCGCGATTCCTCTGGCGAACTCGGCTCTCGCCGGCGACTGGCCGATGTGGCGCTACGACGCCGGCCGGTTGGCCAGTTCTCCGCACGATCTGCCCGAGTCGCTCCACTTGCAGTGGACCCGGCAATACAGCCAGCGCGAGCTGGTCTGGGATGATCCGCTCAACCACGACCTGATGCCATACGATCGTGTGTTCGAGCCGATCGTCGTCGACAACAAGCTCATCGTCAACTTCAACGACGCGGACAAGATCGTCGCGCTGGACGTCGCCTCCGGCGAAGTGGCATGGACCTACTACGCCGAGGGGCCGGTCCGCTTCCCGGCGGCGGCCGCCGCCGGCAAGGTCTACTTCACCAGCGACGACGGCTATCTGTACTGTGTCGATGCGGCGAGCGGCAAACTGGTCTGGCGGTTCCGCGGCGCCCCGGGCGAGCGCAAGGCGATCGGCAACAAGCGGATCATTTCCGCCTGGCCGGCCCGAGGAGCACCGGTCCTCCGAGACGGCACGGTCTACTTCGCCGCCAGCATCTGGCCATTCATGGGCACGTTCATCTACGCCCTGGATGCCGAAACCGGGCAAGTGCAATGGGTCAACGACAGCACCGCCGCACAGTTCATCGAGCAGCCGCATAGTGCACCGGCGTTCGCCGGCGTGGCGCCACAGGGGGCGCTGGTCGCTACCAGCAAGACGCTGCTCGTGCCGGGCGGGCGCTCCGTGCCGGCGGCTTTCGATCGCGAGACCGGCAAGTTTCTCTATTTCAATCACACCGGCAAGGGCAACGGCGGCTCGTTCGTGATGGCCAACGACGTGGCCTTCTTTCTGCACACCCGCGGGCGCGAGGTCCGTGCATTTTCGCTCGCCGATGGTCAGCCGGGCAGATTCACCGTCAATGAGCCGGTCGTGGACGGCGCGGTCCTTTACGCGGCCGCCGAGTCGGACGGCAAACCGGTCGTTCAGGCGATCGACGGCGACAGCAAAGAGGTGCTGTGGCAAGTCCCGGTCGACGGCCGCGGCGACATCATCAAGGCCGGCAGCCGCCTCTACGCGGCCGGTAAAACCGAACTGACGGCCATCGAACTTCCCCGCGCCGGCGGCGAGCCGCGGGTGATCGGTGCGGTTCCCGTCGAAGGCGAAGTGCAGCGGCTGCTTGCCGGTGGCGATCGCCTGTTCGCGGTCACGCTCGATGGCCGCATCATGGCCTTCGGCGAGCAAGAGGTCGAGCCGGTCGTGCTCAGCGACGCACCGCGCCCGATCAGGGTCGCCCAGGAGACTGTCGATCAGGCCAAGGCGTTGGTCCAGCAGGCCGGCGCGCAGTCGGGCTACGCATTGATGTTCGGCGTAGGCGACGGACGCCTGTTGGCCGGACTGATGGAGACCTCCGAGCTGCAGATCGTGGTCGTGGAGCCCGACGTGCAAAAGGTCAGCGTGCTGCGGCGGCTGCTCGACGAGGCCGGCCTCTACGGTCGCCAGGTCGTGGTGCATCATGCCGATCCGATCAATTACCAGGCGCCGCCTTACGTCGCGCAGTTGGTGGTGGTCGAGGCGGCCGTGGCGACCGATTATCTTGCGCGAGGCTGGATGGATCGCCTGTACGAGTCCGTACGTCCCTACGGCGGCGCGCTGTACGTCGCGCCGGCCGAAGCGGACCGGGCAAAGCTCACCGAACTGATCGCCGGCGGTGGCCTCCCCAAGGCAGAAGTGGCCGCGGCCGAGGGTGGTCAGGGCCTGGTCGTCTTCCGCCAGGGGGCGCTCCCCGGGGCGGCTGACTGGACGCACCAATACGGCAACATCGCCAACACGGTCAAGTCGGACGACCAGCGCGTGCGGCTGCCGCTGGGGGTGCTATGGTACGGCGGCAACTCGAACCTCGACGTCCTCCCCCGCCACGGGCATGGTCCGCCCGAGCAGGTCATCGGCGGCCGCCTGTTCATTGAGGGAATGCAGACCATCAGCGCCCGCGACGTTTATACCGGCAGCGTGCTGTGGCAGCGGGAGTTCAAAAACCTCGGCAACATGGGCGTCTACTACGACGACACCTACCAGGACACGCCACTCTCGACCGCCTACAACCAGGTGCACATCCCCGGCGCGAACGGCCGCGGCACGAACTACGTGGCCACCGAGGACGCCGTCTACGTGCTGGAGAAAAACATTTGCAACGTCGTCGACCCCCGCACGGGCGAGAACATCAAGACCATCGAGATGGTCGGCGAGGAGGAAGGCGGCGAGTCGCCCGACTGGGGCTTCATCGGCGTGTATGGTGACGTGCTGCTGGGCGGCACCGGCTTCGCCCACTTCCAGCGCCGGCTGGGCTTGCCGCAGGACGAGGATGAGAAGAGCGACCGCCCGCCGATCGTCGATCTTTCCGCCAGCGCCGGGCTGGCTGCCTTCGACCGGCACAGCGGCGAGCTGTTATGGCGCGTGCCGGCGCGGCACAGCTTTCTGCACAACGGCATCGTCGCCGGCGGCGATCGGATCTATCTGCTCGACAGGCTGCCCAAGTCCGTCGAGGACAAGCTGGCGGACAAGGGCGATGCGGTACCGAACGACTACCGCATCGTCGCGGTGGATGTGAAAACGGGCGAGCAGATTTGGGACGAGACCGAAGACATCTTCGGCACCTGGCTGGGTTATTCCGAGCAGCATGACCTAATCCTGCAAGCCGGCGCCAGCGGCAGCGACCGGCTCCGCGACGAGGTAGGGCAGGGGATGGCCACCTATCGCAGCGCCGACGGCTCGGTCGTCTGGAAGAAGCTCGACGTCCGCTATTCCGGCCCGTGCATCATCCACAACGACATCATCATCACCAACGCGAATTCGTACCAGGTTTCGGCCGGGGCATTCAACTTGCTCGACGGATCGGCACACCTGATCCAAAATCCGCTCACCGGCCAGATGGAGCCGATGCGGATCACTCGCACGTATGGATGTAACACAATTGTCGCCAGCGAGAATCTCCTTACCTTCCGCTCCGGCGCCGCCGGGTTTTACGACCTGGAGACGCAAAGCGGCACCGGCAACTTCGGCGGCTTCAAGAGCGGCTGCACGTCGAACCTCATCGTGGCCGATGGCGTGCTCAATGCGCCGGATTACACACGCACGTGCAGTTGCTCGTACCAGAACCAGACTTCGCTGGCGCTGGTACCGATGCCGGACGTCGAGATGTGGACCTACAGCAAACTCGCCGACGGCGCCGAGCCGGGTACGCCCGTCGAGCGGGTGGGCGTCAACTTCGGCGCCCCCGGCGACCGCCGCGACGAGGGCGGCACGCTGTGGATCGAGTACCCCAGTGTCGGTGGCGATTCGCCGGAGATCCACGTCCAGGTCGACGGTCCCGGGCACGACTACTTCCGCAATCACGCGATGACCGTCACCGGCGGGCAACTTCCCTGGGTGGCGGCCTCCGGCGTGACGAACGTCCGCAGCGTCGTCATCCGGCCGCAGTTGCGGGCCACGTCCGACGGGCCGGGCCATGCGGTCGCCGCGGAAGAGGACGATACCGAAGAGTCCGCCGGCGGCAACGTCTCGCTCACCAGCAGCGATCTGGAACTGGTCACCGATTCGGACGACCAGGTGATCGGCGTTCGCTTCCGCGACGTGCATCTCCAGCCCGGCGCCACGATCGACGCGGCCTACCTTCAGTTCACCGTCGACGAAGAAACCCGCGATCCGACGAACCTGATGATTTATGCCGAAGCGTCCGACGACGCCCAGCCGTTCGCCAGCCGGGATAAGGACGTTTCTTCCCGCGCCCGCACGCAGGCGCGGGTCGCCTGGGAAGTACCGCGGTGGCGTCGAGGGGGCGATGCGGGCGAGGCGCAGCGGACGCCGGACTTGGCTCCGCTGATTCACGAGGTGATCTCGCGCCCCGGTTGGAAGCCGGGCGGCTCGATTGCGTTTATCTTTACCGGCCGGGGCAAGCGCGTGGCGGTCGCCCACGGCAAACCCGGCGCGGCCAGGCTGGTCGTCGAGCCGGACTGGGAAGAGGCCGTGCAGCCGACCACCGGCGAAGGCCGGCTCTACACCGTGCGGCTCTATTTCCAGGAACCCGAAGGGCGGGCCGGGGGTTCGCGATCGTTCGACGTCGCCCTGCAGGGCAAGACGCTGCTGCAGGCCTTCGATCCCGCGCAAGAGGCCGGCGGCCACGACCGCAGCGTCGTGCGGGAGTTCGAAGACGTGCGCATCGAGCGTGACCTGCGGATCGAGCTGTCGCCCACCAGCGGCAGTGTACTGGGGCCGGTGCTGTGCGGAGTGGAGCTGATCGCCAAGGACGGGCAGCCGTAGCGGCGCACTTCACCAAAGGACGCCAGATGCCCCTTACGCGACGCCACTTTCTGCAAGCGGCCGCCGCCGCGCCGCTGTCGAGCGCCGCGCTCGCCGGGGCGCAACAGGCCGGCAGCGAGAGCGATAAGGCCCCGGTCGTCGACTGCCACGTCCACTGCTTCGCCGGCGAAGACAATCCGCGCTTCCCGTACCACGCCCGCGCTCCGTATCGGCCGGCCGAGTCATCGCCGCCGGAGCGGCTGCTGGAACTGATGGACCAGGCCGGCATCGACCGCGCGGTGATCGTCCACCCGGAGCCGTACCAGGATGATCATCGCTACCTGGAGCACTGCCTCACCGTGGGCGACGGGCGGCTGAAGGGGACCGTGCTGGTGTTCTCCGACCGGCCGGACTCGGCCGCCAAGCTGCCGGAGCTGGCTCGGCGGCTGGACGTCGTCGCCGTGCGGGTACATGCATACGCCCCGGATCGCTTGCCGCCGTTCGGCAAGCCCGAGCTGCGTGCGCTGTGGAAGTCGGCCGCGGACAGTGGGCTGGCCATTCAGCTTCATTTCGAGCCGCGCTATGCCCCGGGCTTTGAGCCGCTCATCCGGGAGTTCCGCGATACGACGGTCATCATCGACCATCTCGGCCGGCCGCTGCAGGGCACGCCCAAGGAGCACGCGGTGGTCGTCCGCTGTTCACGCTTCCCAAACACCGTGATCAAGCTCTCGTCCCTCCGCACCACGCGCGACTATCCGCACCGCGACTTGCGCCCCATCGTCAAGCAACTCACGGGCGCCTACGGCGCCGGGCGGATGATCTACGGCGGCGGCTTCGGAGCCGATGCCACGGCCGAAAGCTACCGCGCGGCGGTCGAGCAGGGCCGCTCCTTCATCGCCCACCTTTCGGCCGACGAGCAGGCGCAAGTGCTGGGCGGCAACGCGATGCGGCTGTTCAAGTGGAGTTAGCGCGGGCACCACGGCTTCCGGGGTGCCACGGTTTGCAGGGTGCCACGGCGGGCTTGCCCCGCGTGCCCTGGATTGAATCACATCAACCGGCCCAAGCTATTTGCCTTTGACCCCTGAGCCAAGAATTTGACTCGCAAGACGAATTACCCACGCAATGGATTCACCTCGACAAGAACATCACGATCATGATCCCGATCCAGGCGTCTCCCACGCGGGCGAGCCTCTGGATGACGCCACGCGGTACCAAATGACGGTCGCCCGCGTGATCGTCGGCGTATTCGGCGTGATATTCCTGGGCATCGGCCTGACCGTGCTCGTGTCGTTATGGATCGCGCCGTTCGGCGCGTTCGGTTCGCCACCGCTGTTTTTTCGGATCGTCGGCACGTTCATCGCGATTGGCTTTGTCACCATGGGTGGCGCCGCCGTGCTGGCCGCGATCACTGGCAAGGGCCTCGGCTCACACGCCGATCTGCGGCGAATGAATCAGGCCGGCGGCGAGCATGCGCCTCGCACTCCCGGCGATCGGCTCGCCTGCCCGCGCTGCGGAGCGCCCCTGGCCAAATCGGCCGACGTCTCGCCCCACGGCGACGCCTTGTGCACCTACTGCCGCACCTGGTTCAACATCCACGGCAAGTGATCCAGCGTGCCACGGACTTTCTTGTCGGTGCTGTCTCAAAACTCTTGGTCCGTGCGGAAAGTTCCGGCGACGATATTCCGACGGACCAGGCTCCTACTGGCCTGTCGTCCAGGCAGAATTATATCGCGCGAGATACCAGCGGCCGGTGACCTGGCGAAACTTCACCAGCCGATAGGGCACGTCCAGGCCGCTGTGGAAATCCACCGGTCGCGAGCCTTCCGGGTGCCACTGCAACCAGTCGCCGCGCTCGCTGCCCGATAGCTCGAAGCACAGTGCGCCTGACGCAGTACGTTCCACCGCGGAGATGGCCCTTTCGCGCATTGACAATTCCGGAGGCGTCAGCAACAAGAGCATCGTCGGCGCCAGCGGCGGATAGGCGGAGAAGGCTCCCAGCCCTGCGATATTCCCGTCCTCGACAGGCCAGTTGCCGTGCAACCGCTCCGCGACCGGTTGGATCGCCGCGATCTCGTCGCGCACGCGCAAGGATTTGCCGGTCCAACCCAAATCGCGCCAGAAGCGACCCAGCGTAATCCACATGCCCAGCAGTGCAACGAAAATAAACCAGCGCCGCAAGGTGCGGTGTGGCGGGCTGCCGCGCACCAGGCCAACGGTCATTCTCACGAGCGTCGCGCCGCTTACTGCGACTATCCCGCCGAAGGCGACCAGCCGAACCTTGCCGGCGGCTGCGAACGCTTGCTTCCAGGGCCCACTGGTCGACCATGCGGCGAAGACCTGCATCAGCCGATCGCCAAAGCGCTCGAAGCCGGGATCCATGAGGATCCAGGCCGTCAGCCCCACGAGGAGGGCGAGGTTGACCACCCAGACGCAACCACGACGACGCGGCAGATCGGTTTCCGCCGCCATGGGATTACGTGCTGAACATTGGGACCGTGCCGCCCCACCCGTGGCGCGCGATAATAGCGACGAGATAAGCCGAGTCGTCGCAGTAGCATAGCGCCAGCAGGACGGCACTTGTTGCGAGGTCAGTATTGAACTCGAATCGTCGCGCATGTTCACTCGTCCACGACGCGTCCGGTCGCTGCCGCTCGGCGAACTTGGCCACCCGGGCGGTATTCCAGCCGTGGTTGACCCGCTGCAAAGCCTTGGCTATTCCGCAGCGACTTGCTCGGCCTTTAGCGAATCGATGTCGGAGAACACTTCGTCGAGATCCTTCTTGAAGAGATCTCCGATGAGCAGATCGGTAATACTGCCTCGATGATGCGGGAAGCGACGCACAAACTGACCGAAGTTGAAGCCGTCGTAGTATTCGCACACCAGCCGCCGCATCCGATTCATGCCTTCGACGTACCCCGCCTCCCACGCTCCGAGTTGCGCCCGGGATACGTTCCCCTTTTGTAACCCTTCCACGATGGCATCGGCGGCGAGTGCTGCGGACTTCAGCGCCAAAAGCACGCCCGACGAGTAAAGCGGATCGAGAAAGCCGAAAGCATCGCCGACTAGCACCCAGCCGTCACCGGCTGCCTGGCTTGCCCGATAGGTGTAATCCTTGGTCGCCTTGATCGGAGCGACCTGTCGACCCATCGAGACACGTTCCTTGACGGCGGGACATTTCTCAATCTCTTCGGCGAACGTGGCCTCTTGAGTCTCGCGTCGCTTAAACAGGTACTCGAAATCCGCGACCACGCCGACGCTGACGATGTTGTCGTGCATCGGGATGTACCAGAACCAGCCTTTTCTGTCCGGCAAGCTCAGGACAATCGTCGCCCCCTCGTCCTTGCCTCGGTCGCGGTAGGCTCCCTCGAAGTAGGTCCAGATCGCTCCCTTGTTCAACTTCGGGTCCGGGATGCGGAGCTTGAATTTATTAATGAGCAGCGAGCTCTGACCGCTGGCGTCGATCACCACGTCGGCCCGCACCTCTCTCGTTTTTCCGGCGTCATCGATGATCTGTACGCCAACGGCACGATCTCCCTCGAATAAGACGTCGAGCACTCGCACGCCCTCACGCACCTTCACGCCATGTTCCTCGGCGTTCTTCAGCATCATGACGTCGAACTCGCTGCGGCGGATCTGCCACGTCTGCGAACATTCGTGCGGTTTGTTGTCGTGGAAGTAGAACGGCGCAGAGTGCTTTCCCGAGGCGCCGACAAATTGGACGCTGTACTTTTTGATGAAGTGGCTCGACTTCATCTTTTCGAGCATTCCCAGCCGTTTTAGCACCCAATACGTTTCGGGGATGAGCGACTCCCCAATGTGGTAACGAGGAAACCGTTCCCGCTCGAAGAGTTCCACGCCGTAGCCCTGCTGGGCGATCAGAGTCGAGGTGGTGGCACCCGCAGGTCCGCCGCCGATTACGACGACGCGAGGAGCTTCGTTATCAGGCATATCTCAACTCCTTGCGGGTTGGCAAACTAGACGAACCGCCCGTGTCACTTATCGATGAACGAGAGGTTCTCGGAATCCTCATGCGGCTGGCGAGCCTCTTTGAGTAGCTTTGCCAGCTCCCGCAGCGACTTCTTGCTCATGTGCCCCAACTGACGGGAGTGGCATGCTTGCACGGCCTCGTGAACCTCGTCCAGCAGGTCTAGGCCGTCCGACGTAATACGGATTTCGACGACACGGCGATTGGCGGAGCGCCGCGTGCGCCGGAGAAGCCCTTTTTTCTCCAAACGGTCCAGAAGCCGCGTCATGTCCGGGGCACGGGAAATCAACCGGCGTCCCAACTCCAGCGTCGGCATCGAATCCGGGTGAACCGACTGGAGCAATCGCAATGCGTTGTACTGCTGAGCCGAAATGCCGACCTGCCCGAACACTTCATCCTCCAACGCTCGGAGACGGTCGTACGTGCGCCACAGGTTGAGAAAAACCCCCTGTTCCACCGAATCGAATCGTGGCGTACTGGCGACCGGAGCCGGTGTCGTTGAGGTTTTTTTCATTGCTTCAAGTTACGAGCCAGAACAATTCACGTCAAGACATGTGTTGTTTGGACAAGTATTAGCGTGAGCAGGCGCAGATGCCGTTGCGGATTTTAGCTCGACGGGATGTGAACGGGGGAAACGTGGCAACAACGGGCGAGACGCCGCCCCTCAGGCGCTCAGCCCGCCAAATCGTGACAGTTGAAGGCCCGCCTGGCGGCGGCGAGACTTCAGAGTCATTTGGGTCGCTTTATGTTGGCGGGCGCCTCGGTGGCCGATGCACCGACCACAGGGCGATCGCTGTTCGGTTGGGTGGCTTTCGGCTGCGCCGGATCTAAGCGTGCGACCGATAGAACATTGTCCCGAGTTCCGACCGGCGTCCGACTGACATAAGTGGCCCCGGCTCTCAGGAGTGCCGCCTTGTGCTTCTCCGGCAAAGTAGCTCCCCAGCGACCGACGATGATCTTCAATTCAGGGACGGCCGCAAGCAGTCGCCTCACCAGCGTTCGGGCATGCGTTAACCCACCCGGGGGCAGACCCAGAAGACAAATCCCGGCGGGCTTTTCGGCCCGAATCCGTTCGACGACTTCAGAGACGAGCGTGGAACTCGAAATGGGCGAAAACCGGCAGTGCGTCCCCTTCAAAAGGCGGCTCATCACAGCGAGGACCGCCTCATCCGTTTGCACGCGCATGCCGTACCCGAGAATGAGGGGTAGTTCTCGCAAGTCCATTGCATCCGCAGCATCGCTGGCCCCGTCACCGTCCTCCTCGCCGCTTGCCGAACCGTTGGGAACCTCGTCCAAGTGCTCCTGGGCCGATTCCAACACGAATGCCAACTGCTCCGGCTCGATGACTCCTCGCAGGTGGTCCCGTTTGGCGAGTTCGAGCGCCGGAACGAGAACCTCTTCGCAGGCCGATTCGATCCCTGCCCGCTCGACGTGTTCGTCGAACAGATCCTCCGCCTCGTCGTCGTCCTTCGCCAGGAGACGCTGGTAGTAAATGAAATGCGGCTCCACCTCGGGGACGTCCCCAAGCAGCCGATTGAAGAAGCGGAGTGCCGGAACGTGCCGGCCGGCGACCACCAGGCATACTGTCAGCGGTGTGGCAAGCACCAAACCCACGGGGCCCCAGAGCCAGCCCCAAAAAACCGTCGAGAGGATTACGCCCACGGCCGACACGCCGATCCCGCGGCCGTACAGGAGCGGCTCCATAAAATTATTGCTGAATAGTTCCAGCACCGCGATCAGCGCGAGCACGCCAAGCGGCTGCCCCCAACCGCTGCTGGTCAGCACGCTGTAGCCGAGCGGCAGAACGGCTGCCACCCAGGGACCGACATAAGGGATATAACGTAACACCGCGGCGGAAACGCCCCAAAGTGGTGCATACGGCACGCCGAGGAACAACAGACCCGCCGTCACGACTACGCCGTAGCCAATGTTGATTACCGCTTGCATCAGAAGGTAGCGAGCGATCCGTTTCCCGGCTTCGTCCAGTGCCTTGGTCGTGACCGCCAGGTTCGTGTGGCCCGAAAGCCCCACGATCCGGTTGCGCAGGTCTTCGCGCGTCAGCAGCATGAACAGGACCAGCACGATCACAAGACCGGCGGTTGCAAGCGGCTTCACGAGAGGCACGACAATACTGTTCAACATCTCGACGACAGTCGCCTCTTGTGTTTCGACTCGCACCGGCACGGCTTCCGGCTCCTGGAGTTCTTCCCGGGCCGGGTCACCGGGCTGCGCCGCAGTCGTCTCTTCCTCGCCTTTCTCGGCCAGCTCTCTCTGTACCCCCTCAAAGAGACCGGAGACGTTTTCGAAGAATCCACCGCCGGTCGCCCAGGATTCCTTGAGGTCTTCGATCTTCGCCTCCACCCGAGGGCGGTATTGTGGCACCTCTTCCGCCAAGGCCACGAGCTGCCGCGCGACGAGCCAACTGACTCCACTAAGAAGGGTGAATGCGAGCAACGAAACGGCAAGAACGGCCGCGACCTTCGGCAACCCCAGCCTTTGGAGCCGAATAACGGCCGGCGCTAGTAGAAATGTCATGAGGATCGCAAGCGCGATCGGGACGAGAACCGCCTTCGCCGCATAAAGCAGCCATCCCGATAGGACGAAACAGGCGAGCCAGATGAGCACGCGCTGCGCTTTTGCGGGATCCGTGGGGTCCGCTTTCACTGCCATGACCGCGTCTCCACACGCCCGAAGCACTGTCCTCTACGTGGAACACACTGTACGGATTCTAACAGGCTGCTGGTTTTCTCAACAGGCTTGTGCGTCACCAGAATGTGACGCCAATAGGACGGCGGCGAAGTTTTGCGAGCCGTGAGGAGCTTCGTTTTTCACTCCCGCCCGACCTGGGGCCGACGAGGACACGTCGATCAATCTGGTTTATGATATCGAGCAAGCCAAGCAATATCGCGCCGATGAGATCCGCGGGCGCACTGCCAAGAAAAAGCGGTGGCAGCGGCGTCGTAGTGATCTGCCAAATCCATTCCAAGGAAGCGAATATGTCTCGCATGCTGAGTCGAGTGACGATCCTGACACTGGCCGTGGCCTTGTTGCTGCACCACGGGGGACAGGCATTCGCTACGGACGGCGATCCGTTGGCATTGCGGAAATGGTCGAACGGAATGCTGTCCATCGAGACCCACTGGGGATTTCACATCGTCATTAACCCGAACCGCGAAGGCGGCAATCTCCGACAACTCCCACGACCTGCCGACCTTGCTCTTTTGTCGCCTAGCGAAATTCCCGGAGTCGTCGACTCGAACACCGTTGTCGTCGATGCCGCCGGCAGGATGGAAGCGAGCGAAGCTGTCCACCATTACCTGTCGCGTACGCCAAACAGTCCGAGAGTGCGATGGACGCCGGTCGGCGAGGACTCTCCGCAAGATCCCAGCGCTGTTCGGGTCCGCGAGTTTCGCCGCGACGGCGCCAGTGCTTTCGAACTCGACGTGGACGGCGTCCGGATTCTGTACCTTTCGGACGGGTGGTCGGCTTCAAGCGGAGAAGTTCCTGATATGCTGGACGTGCGAAGTATTGATCTGTTGGTTGTCGCATCACCCGACGCGGCAGGATCGGCACGTCCGCAGGTTGCTTCCGTACTAGAGTCGATCGGCCCGAAAGCTGTGCTGTTCAATCGCATCGAAGATGTCCGGGAGCTGAACCCGTTCATGTCGGCAAATGGCATTGGGCCAAAGCCGATCCAAGTAAGTCACAACACGCTTGCCCTGGCGCATTCGACGACAACCACCGTGGATGACGAGGAGCCCGGCCCTCGGAGATTGATCGTGATGAGCGACCGGCCGTGGCAAATGCCCGCTCGCCTGGCCGACCTGTTCTCTGCCATGGAACAGGCATCTCGCGATTCGCAGAAAGTCTTTGCCGGCCTTTCCATCAACCAGATGAACTTCCGCCCGTCCAATGGAACGCATACTCCGCGCTGGAATGCGGAGCACATGATGGGGCGGCATTTGTTGTTCTTCTCGCAAATCTACCACGAGCAGGATCCCACCATCCCGGTGATGGATCTAAACCCGAAGCAGATGCCGTCCGACTACGTAGCCGCTCATCCCGATTGGAGTGGGCCGGAAGAGGCAAGGCAGATGCAGAGAGTCAGCGAGTTTTCTCGGCGGTTCGCCTACCGGCTGGCGGATCTCGATCTCGATGAAATGGCGCCCGGCAGCATTTGGACTGTTCGCGGGCTGTTACAGCAGATGAAACGTCATTACGACGAACATACTGCAAACACGGTCAAAAAATTCGAATTGCCCGATTGGCCAACGGATGAATGACATTCGGCCTCCGGCTCCTTCGGTCCTGGAGCCGAGAGCCACTGTGGCGGCAACGTAGTGTCGAATTCAGTGTCTCCGCGGCGGCGGCGAGCCTCGCACCTCTGGCGGCCGTCTCGCCTGCCCGCGCTGCGGAGCGCCGTTGGCCTAGGCCTCCCCGCACGGCGACGTCCTGTGCGCCCACTGCCGCAGTTGGTTCAACATCCACGGCAAGTAAGTGCCACGTGGCACAGACGAGTAGCTGAATTCGCGAGAATTCAGAGGCCCCGCGACCGGCTTACCTCGTCCGAGCACGAGCTACAAAGGTGGCACAGACATTCCTGCCTGTGCTTCTCCGAAACGCTTATCTGTGTTTCCCAATTCTTATCTCCCCGCCGAGGAGAGGCCGAAAAAAGGGGCGGCAGGCACACAACCAGCGATTAAAAGACGAACTCATTTCCAAGAAGGAGGCCATGGATCTGGCTCGCAACCTTCTGGTTCTTGCCTGTTCCGACGAGATTCAGGGTGATATTGTAAACACTGGTCACCCCGAGCAAGGGATCGTGACTATCTTGGGATAGAGGAATTGGCGCGGTGTTGCGGAGAGTCGAGGCCTCGCGGCCGAACAACTGCTCTACCCCGCCACTTCGGACGAGCCGCAGTAACGGGAGCTCGAATCAAACAGGAGAACTGCATCGTGGCTTTCACCGCTCAAGCCGAAGCGCCCCCGCTTCGTGAAGATGCCGCCGGCGCTCTGCGCGTCGGCGATTCGCGAGTCCTGCTGGAGTTGGTTATACGGGCGTTCCAAGATGGCGCAACCCCCGAGACGATCGTCCAGCGGTACTCCACACTGCCGCTTCCCGACGTGTACGCTGTCATTGCCTACTACTTACGTCATCGCAGTGAAGTCGAAGGATATTTGGCCCGACGCGAGCAGAAGGCCGAAGAGGTTCGGCAATGGATTGAAGGCCAGCGGGGGGACTTGAGCGAAATCCGCGCTCGCCTGCTCGCCCAGCGACGGCCGTAAGGACAGCCATGTTACGACTGCTGGCAGACGAGAACTTCAATGGTGACATCGGGCGCGGCTTGTTGCTGCGTCGACCCGACCTCGATATCGTTCGCGTGCAAGATGTTGGCCTTGCCGGTGCGGATGACCCTGAAGTGCTGGCCTGGGCTGCTGAGAACAACCGGATCGTCCTGACGCATGATCGCGCCACCATGGCGGACTATGCGTATGTACGAGTGGCCGCAGGAGAAGGGATGGCGGGCGTTTTCATCCTGAATGATCGCTTTCCCGTGGGCGAGTCCATCGAGGAAATCCTCCTGATGGTCGCGTGCAGTGAGCAAGCAGAGTGGAAGGGTCGAGCAGTTCATTTGCCGCTTTGAAGGCTGACCGCGCCGAACCAGTCGCTGCGGCAGACGGCCGCCACGATGCTAGTTTGAAATTCTGCGGTAGGTCAGGCCGCTGGCGGCTGAGCTTTAGCGTTAGGAGATCGTCGCGATGA
This sequence comes from Pirellulales bacterium, assembly GCA_040880125.1. Taxonomy (GTDB): domain Bacteria; phylum Planctomycetota; class Planctomycetia; order Pirellulales; family JBBDJB01; genus JBBDJB01. The sequence goes on from JBBDJB010000046.1 coordinate 73,113, forward strand.
CTTTTTCTGCCTACCAAGCGCGGCATAACGAAATGCATTTCTCGATCGAAGGTCGGGATGATGCATCGGGCATCCTAGGCATTTTCAACCCCAACGAAGCAAAGCCCGTACTGACCGCTGATACGCTGGAGGAACTCGAACAGGAAGCGCGAGCCCATCTTGGAAAAGAGCCGGATGCATTCCTCTACCTGACTGATGGCGGCCGACGCGTTCATCGGATCATGATTAATGAAAAACATCACGCTGCCATCGGACGCGCGAATCGTCGCACGGCGGTTTCTGTGGCCATCTTGGTCTTCAGTTTTACCTGCTTGATTGGAGCATCGCTCGCTCCACTTGGCACATTGGCACTACTAGGCTTTGTCGGTACAGCTAGTTTGTACTTCCTCATTCTGCGATGGGATCTCTACAACGAGATTGAAGGTGCCGTCGTTTGCGAGATTCTGTTGATTATCGTGCTGCTTTTGACTCCCTTGCTGCAGCGATTGGGCAGCAATGCCGCTTAACACGGTGCTGCCGTTGGCCCGACGGCAGCGCGGCCGGTTTGGCGTTTGGGTTTCGCAACGCTTCCCTCCCACGCGCACGTAGTACCTTATCCGACAACAGCCACCCCCTCTCCCTAGCTTTCTCCCCGCCCGGGGCGAGGGGTATATGCCCCGGCAACGTTTCTCCCATCGTCACAGGCGTAACTTCAGAGCGACAATTCTCGAAAAAACACCCTAGGAAACGCCGTTTAGTTGACTTGACCGGCCGCGATTTGCTAAAAGAATCGTAGTGGGCGAGCGCGTGGCTGGCCCGCCGTCATGCGGCTTCTGCACAGGAGGGCTGCCATGCAAGATCCACCGGACAACGTCGCCTGAGGAACCGCGCTCGTGGCGAGGTTCCTCGCGTTTTGTTGTCGATCCGCATTTACTCCTTCTTCGCAAAGACGCATGCCCGCCTCGCTCCGTGTGAGGCGGGCTTTGCTTTTTTATGGGGGCTTCAAATCGCGCTTATGCGATTGGCGCGCACGACGCGCGCGTCAGCGAAGTTCCGCCTGCGATAGCGGCAGATTGCCCTGCGCGTCCAGCGGCAGGTCGCGCAGCGGACTGAGTACTTCCAAATCGTCGCGCTGCTGCGCATCGTCAAGAAATACTGCCGAGCATTCGACCTCGGCCAGGTCGAGCGTGTTGCGAATCCAGAGAACCTTCGCTCGCTCGGGCGGAGTCAAACCGATGGTGGGCAGGGCCGCGTCGAGAATCGCCCGATCGGTCTCGAACGCCGGCGGCATTTTCACCACGCCGATGTGGCTGGCCGTCCAGCCGTTGATCCACGTGCTGTGGCGGTCGATCGATTCGGCCAGCCGCTGCGTACAGAAGTCGACGATTCCAATCCCGATCGCGTTGCCGTGCGTTTCTCGCGTGAGTCCCCGGGTGACGATCCGCTTCACCTTGGGAAACTCGTCCGGCGCGGCCACGTTCTCGTAATACTTGCGGCCGATGACGTTGGTGTCCATGCCGGATCCGCTGATGTTCTTGCCCATCTCGTCGATCAGCAAAACGTCGACGCGGTCGAACGGCAGCCGCGGCATCCACTCCTTGGCGAGCTGCAATAGTTCCTGCTCGCGCGGCTCGAACTCTTCCGGCGCCACCGCCTGCAGCCGGGCCGTCTCGTCGTACGCGTTCTCCACGATGGCCAGCCCCGCCACCACATTGCATCGCTTGAGCACGTGTCGCCCCACGCTGCGGACGATCTGATCGAAGCTGTAGTCTTGAATGGCCGCGTGGTAGACCTTCGCGCCGGCGTGCTTGCCCAGGCCGATGAGCATCATCTTCATCAGCCCGCTCTCGATCGATCCGGTGAAGGCAGTGTGCGGTTTGACGCGTCCGCACACCAGCACGTGGTCAGCCTCGTAGGCGAGCCGGTCGATGTGCACTGGGAAGCCCTCTTCGGCCTCGCAGACGACGACCGTCTCCATGCTGGAGCGGATCGGGCAGCCGCAGAACTCTTCGGTGATGCCGTAGCTTTCGATCAGCTTCCGCTGGCCCTCGGCCGTGCCGCCGCCGTGGCTGCCCATGGCCGGCACAATGAAGGGCTGTGCCCCGATCGAGCGGAAATGCCCGACGATGGCCTTGATGATCAGGTGGATGTTGGCAATGCCGCGGCTGCCGGCGGTGATCGCGACGCTTTGTCCCGGCCGCACGCATTGGGCGAGCGACAGCCGCAACAGCTCCTGCTCGACGGTGGCCGGGATGTCCTCCACCCGGGGGCGGGAGAACTTCTGGCGGAGGCGAAATATCTTCGGGTATTGAATCACGGGGAATTTCCCAAAACGAAGGCGGGGCCGCTGGCATAGCGACGGCGGTTCATTCTATCCCGGCCCGTGCTGAGCGTGAAACACACGGTAACCGGCTGGCACGCAGGGGCTTTGGGGACGGCCGACGGTCGCTGACGAACCCTGAAAATCCCGGGTTGCCTCATGTGGATATTTTGTATAAAATATAGTTCCGAATTATCCAGGCTGGGAGAATGGGACGGCTACTGGGTGCCCCTGCTGGCTTTGTCAGCAGTGCTTCCATTGTGACGGATGGCCGTGGGAATTTCCTGATGGGGAGCTTCCACGGCGGCATCACGTAGTTTGGCCTCCATCGGAATTTTTTCAAGCGAAATAATCCAATAAAATGCGATAATGTACCGGCGAAGAAACTCCGACGGCGGCGAACGGCCCGGCCAGTTGGACAGCCAAACACCCACCTGCCCAACTCGAAGCCGCCGGCACTGCTATTAAAACGTGGGGGAGCCCAATGGACAGTCATGGGGCCCCCCCGCAAGGCGCGTCCAATTGGACATGTTGACACCGAGGCGGAATCGCCGCGAAAGTATGCGCCCTAGATGCCCCATTTTCACGGTGCGGATTGATGCCTGAGGGATCGACCGCCGAGTTTCGTTATCAAGGATGCCGCGCCATGGACTCATCGGATCAACCGGCCGCGTCGACCGGCGGCGCTTACTTCCGGCGCCGGCCGCTTGTCGTCCGGTTGCTTGCCGCGGCGGTGCTCGCGGTGGTGGTGATTGCGTGGTTCGCGCCGACGCTGGTGGCGGTGAGCCCGCTGCGCAATTCGGTGCTGCAATCGGCACTGCCAGACGGCTCCGGCACGCTGACGGCCGAGTCCGCCTCGCTGGGTTGGTTCTCGCCGGTCCGTCTCTACGATGTGCAATTGACGGGTCCGTCCGGCGAGCCGCTGTTGACCGTGCCGCAGTTGGAAACTTCCCAATCGCTGTTGGCGCTGTTGGTCGATCCGACTGAAGTGGGTGAAGTCCACGTCGACGAGCCGCAGGCGACGATTCACGTGACGAAGACCAGCAGCAACTTAGAAGAGTTTCTGGCGGCCTACCTCCGAGACGAAGAACCGTCACCTGCTAGGAATCTACAGCTTCACGTCACCGGCGGCACGGTCGTCCTCCACGAGCCGGCCGGCGGCCAGCCGTGGCGCATCGAGCAGCTTGCAACCCAGCTAACCATCGCCAAGACCGAGCCGGTAGTGCGGCAATTCGAGCTCTCGGCGATTGTGCCGAATGGATCGAGCACGGGACAACTCGAGGCGCATCTGAAAACCGGCTTGGCCAACACTTTCGAATTGACGAGCGAAGCGATCCCCCTGTCGGTCAGCGAATCGCTGCTGGCTCGCTTCGTGCCGGAGGCCGAGTTGGCCGGCAGCCTTTCAGTGCGTTTGAGCGCGACCTGGAGCGGCCCTGCGGCCGAAGCCGCGTGGCTCATCGACGGGAACATCGATGTGGCGCAGCTCGATTTCACCGCCGCCGCGCTGAGCGGCGATCACATCCAGCTCGCCGAACTGCACGTGCCGTGGCAGGTTACCCGGGAGGGCAATCGGGTGGAAGTCTCGCAACTGGCGCTGGAGAGCGACGTCGCCAGCGCCAGAATCAATGGCGCTTTTCCGGCCGAGGTGCTTTCGAGTCCGTGGGATGCCGAAGCGCTGGCCGAGTCCAACTTCGACATCATCGCCCATGTCGATCTGGCGCGGCTGGGGAACATGATGCCGCGCCTGCTGCACGTCCGCGAAGGCACGGAGCTAACGTCGGGGCAGGTCGAAGTCCGCGCGGCCAGCAACGCTGCGGCTCCCGGCTCGAAGTGGACCGCCTCGATTCGGACCAGCGAGCTGGCGGCCGTGCACCAGGGGCAGCCGCTGCGCTGGGATCGCCCCTTTCAAGCCGATTTCACGGCAAAGCGCAGCGGTGATGACTTTGTTCTGGAGCGGCTGGCGGCCGACGCCGGTTTTGCACAGGTCGTGGCGGCCGGTTCGCGGCAATATCTGCAGGGCACCGCCAGCGCCGACCTGGCGGAGTTGCACGCACAGCTCAGCCAATTCTTCGACCTGGGCGGCTGGCAAGTGAAAGGGCAGGGACGCGGCGACTTCGTCTGGCGGGAAACGCCCGAGGGCGCGTTCGACGGCCGCGCATCCGTCGAAGTCGTCAATTGGCAGTTGTCGAACCCGTCCGGTCGCAGTTGGGCGGAGCCGCGACTCTCAGCCCAGGCGTCCGCGGTCGGCGAACTGCAGGGCACTTCACTCACCCGGCTTGAAACCGCCTGGCTGCAATTCACCGGCCAGGGCGATCAGCTCTCGCTGCGATTGGCCAAACCCGTCGATCGTCCGGGACCGCAGCAGCCGCTGTCGGTGGATCTGGATGTCAACACGAACCTCGCGCATTGGGCCACTACGCTCAATCGGAACTTTGACGGCGTCGGCCGCGCCACCGGGCGGCTGCACTATTCGCCAGAAAAAGTGCAACTCAACGATCTTATGCTGACCGTCGATCGGCTGCGCGTCAGCACGGAGCAGCTACACATCGATGAGCCGCAGGTGAAGCTGGTGGCGACTGCGGCCGCTTGGGACCGCGCGGCGCAGCAACTCGGCGCCGACCGCGTGCAACTGACCAGCCCGACAATAACCGTTGATGCCCGCAAGACAAAGGTCAACTGGGCCGAGTCCGAGTTGCCCCGCATCCAGTCGCAAGTCGACTTCCGGGCCGACCTCGCCCGACTGAGCGGATGGCGTGCTGCGGCCTCACCCGACGCGGTACGCCTGGTAGGTTCACTTGCAGGACAGGCAAGCGTTCAGAGAAACGATCAAACGACCACCGCCACACTTACGGCACGCGCGAGCGAACTGGTGATATGGCGTCCGGCGGATCAAGCCGGGGTCGCTCCGCAGGCGGCCGCTGGCCGCTGGCAACAGCCGCTGGTGACGCTCGCCGCCGAAGTCAGCCACGACGCACGCTCCGGCAGTCTGCGCGTCGCCCAGAGTGAGATTGTCAGCGATGACATCACTGTGGCCATCTCAGGCAGCGTCGACACCGCCGGCGACCAGCGGCAAGTCGATCTAACCGGAACGTTCGATTACGACCTGGCGAAGCTCACGCCGCTGGTGCAGCAGTACGCTGGACCGACGGTGCAGTTGGACGGCCGCCGCCAAGGAAGCTTTGCACTAAGTGGTCCCTGGGGCGCAGTCGCCGCCGAGGCAGGGCAGGGCGAGCAACAGTTCGCTTGGCTGCGTCCGCTTTCCGGCAATGCACGCGCCGGCTGGCAAAGCATTCGTGCATTCGGGCTCACCGCAGGACAAGGCGAACTCTCGGCCAACCTGCGCGGCGGAATTGTCCAGGTCGATCCATTCGAAATCGCCGTGAGCGAGGGCCGCATCCTGGGCGCGCCGCAGGTGCATCTGGCGGTCGAGCGGCCGGCGGTCGTGCTGCCGCGCGGGCAACTAATCGACCAGGTTCACATCTCGCCGGAGGTGATCGACGCAGGATTAAAATACGTGTCTCCGCTGCTCTCTCAGGCGACGCGTTCGCAGGGGCGATTCTCGCTGGCGATCGACGGAGCGCAAATCCCACTCGATCAGCCAATCGACGCCGGGTCGCGCGGAGAACTGACAATCCATGAAGCGCGCGTCACGCCGGGCCCCTTGGCGATGGAGATCCTCGCGATTGCGCGGCAGATTCGTTCGCTGCGGCAGGGCGATCGGCTGTTGCCGCAGCTCGCCACGGCCGAAGCGCGGGATCGCACGCTGTTGGAGATGTCGCAGGAGCAGATCGCGTTCGAAGTGTCCGGCCGGCGAGTGCACCACCGCGGAGTGACCGCGAACGTGGGCGACGTCGAGATCCGCACCCATGGCTCGGTCGGTTTCGATCAAACGCTGGCGATCGTGGCCGAAGTGCCTATCCGCGACGATTGGGTGGGGCAGCGGCCGTGGCTGGCAGGTTTGCGTGGTCAGACAATGCAGTTCCCCGTGCGCGGCACGTTGTCGCGGCCCGAGCTCGACCCGCAGACCCTGCGGAACCTGAATGCACAACTGATTGGAAACGCCGTCGAGGGCGCGGTGTTAGAAGGACTACAGCGGTTGCTGGAGCGTCGCCGAGAATAGCTGCCGCGAGTGTGCGCCGGCTTGCGGAAGTTACGTTCGCATGGCTTATACTGATGCGTGGCGTGTGTGGGGTCGCCGTCACCTGGCGCCGGAAGATTTATGAAGCTCCACCTGTTGGGTACCGGGGGCTACCACCCCAGCGATCGCAGGCACACCGCATGCCTGATGCTGCCGGAGGCGGGCATCGTGCTGGACGCCGGCACGGCCATGTTCCGCGTACGCGATCTGCTGGTGACGCCAACGCTCGATATCTTCCTCACGCACGCGCATCTCGACCACTCGGTCGGGCTGACGTACCTGTTCGACGTGCTATGGCAGCGAGACGTGCGGCAGGTGGTGGTGCACGCGGCGGCGGACAAGCTGGCGGCGATCGAGCAGCATCTCTTGGCCGAGGCGATTTTTCCGGTGCGCCCGCCGTGCGAATTTCGCCCGTTGGCGACGAACGTCACGCTGCCCGATGGCGGGCGACTGACTCATTTCCCGCTGGCGCATCCGGGCGGAGTCGTCGGCTACCGGCTCGACTGGCCCAGCCGCTCGCTGGCATATGTCACCGACACGACGGCCGCGGCGGATGCGTCGTACATCGATGCGATTCGCGGCGTCGATTTGCTCGTGCACGAGTGTTACTTTCCCGACTCGATGCGCCAGTGGGCGGAGCGGACCGGCCACAGTTGCACGTCCGACGTCGCCCAATTGGCGGCTGCCGCCGAAGTGGGCCGCGCCGTGCTGGTGCACATCAATCCCTTGGCCGAAACGGACGAAGAGCTGGGAGTCGATCAGGCGAAGCAGACGTTTGCGCACCTCGAGCTCGCCAGCGACGGCGACGTGGTGGAGTTTTGAGGTGACGTGCCGAGGGCTACGAAACAATATCCCGCCGCCGCTGGACGTAATCCCAAATGACGTAGCGGTCCAGATCGCGGCCCGAGGTAAAGAACACCCGTCCGGACGTCGACTCCGCCAACCGGTAGGCGAAGCGGATGTCCTCTTCCGACTGCGACCAGTTTGGCAGCAGGAACAGGTTGATGGTGATCTCGTCCCGTTTGCATCGCAGTCCTTCGCGCAGCGTGGCCGACTCGGTCCGCGGATCGGGCGGATAGAGCAGGAACAGCTGCTCACCTTCGAAGTGGGCGGTGGGCAGCCCGTCGGTGATGAGGATGATCTGCCGGTTGGGCGTGTCCTGCGTACCGAGGAACTGCCGCGCCATGGCCAGCGCGTGCTGGATGTTCGTGAAGTGCGGCGGCACGTCCAGTTCGGTGATGTCCTCGCGGCTCATGTCCGCCCGCAGACGTACGACGGGATTGCTGATCGTCGGGAAGCGGGGCATCAGCTTCACGACTTCGCCGCGCGGGACCGGCTTGGCGAAGCTGGCCACTTCGATGAACTGCAGGTAGTCGCCGGGAAACTCGCGGCGGATCAGCCCCTCCAGGGCCAGCGCCATCCGTTTGACATTGATGTACTGGCCTTCGTAGCGCATCGAACCGCTCATGTCCATCAGCACACACGTCGCGCACTTGGGTGTGTTGCGCGTGCGGTGGATCTGGATGTCGTCCTGGCTAATGCGGATCGGCAAGCCCGGCCCCTGGCGCACCAGCGCGGCGATGAACGTGCCGGGGATGTCCATGTTGGCGGGCGAATCGCCGAACTCGTAGTCCTTGGTCCTCTGCGTCTCGACGGCCCCTTCGCCGACGACCGGACCTTGATGGCGGCCGGAGCGCGAGGCGACCAACTCGCTGAAGATCCGCTCCAGCAGCTTGCCCTGGAACAGCCGCATGGCCTTGGGCGTCAATTCGTAGCCGCCGGCCGTTTGCTCCATCCCTTGCTGCTCGGCCATTTGCCGCAGGTACTCCTGTACTTGCCGCTGCAAGCCCGAAAGCTGCTCGATGTCGCCCGGCTCGGCGAACTCGGAGAGCGCCTCCATGTCGATGATGCCGATCTGTGCGGTGCGGGCGGCCTCTTCCAGTTGCTTGAGCAACTCGTCAATCTTCTCCAATTCTTCCTTGATCTCGAGCGCCTTGGGGATATCCATCGAGGTGCGGCCGGTGAACTCGTACTTGCCGGCCAGTTCGTCGATTTCATACTTATCCCCCAGGCGATCGACCAGTTGCACCAGCGATCGGGCGAACCGGGATCGATCGTCCTCGGCGGCGTACCACAGCCGCTCCAGATCGCGAATCTGTTCCTCGCGTACGGCTCGGTGAAAGCGATCGCGCAGGATGCGCGGCGGGCGGATCGCTTCGGCCGTATCGCGGAACTCCCGCTTGGCGAGCTTCTGTACCGTGTCGGTCTCGTAGGTAGCCAGAATCTTCCGCTTCCGCTCCTGGAGCATTGTGATCAGAGCGTCGATGCTGGGGCCGAGACCTTGAATCTGGCTGGGGTCGAGCCGGATCGCCCGGGCAAGCTCTTCGTCGGTCAGCTCGCGCATGCTGCCGTACATCAGCATGTGCTCGAAGGCCGGAGAGACAACATCCGGCGGCGGCTGCGTCGGGCTGGGAAACCGCCGCGGGTCGTACCGCTGGTAGGTGTGAATGACGCCGCCGATGTTCTTGCGCTGAGGCATGGTGGTTTCCGGATGCCCTGCTTTTGGGAGCGGTGGCGGATAGTTCGCGGGAGCGCGGCTGGCCGCCGTGTGGCTAGTATGATTCGCGAGTCAAAGGTCAGCGACGCCGGCGCAAATCGCGGTCCTTTGTTTTAAGGTCACAGTTCAACCGCCGGGCGATTGCAAAGAGCAAGCAGTCCACCACCTGGCGCTTCCGTCCGGGATAGAAGATCCGTTGTGCTCTTTGAATCGCGATCTTCCAGTCTTCGTCGGAGATATGCCCACCGTCTATGTTTTCGAACTCGTCGAGAAAGGCCAGCGCCAGAGACATTTCCTGGTCGTCGTCAACTCCGCAAGTGAACTCCAGGTACACGGGAGAAGCGATTACGCCATCGCCGTGAATATGGATCAATTCTCTTGCCCAAGCGGCGGCATCCTGCACCGTAGGAGATTCGTACTGACGGCGTCTGCCGCGAAAAAAGGGAATCAGCAGACTGGTATCGAGCAGGCGTTTTGCCATCACATGCTGCTAGACATCTGCACTGAGTGCCAGTCCGTCAAGCTGCGCGAGCCAATCGTCGGCGAATTCGCGCAGGAACTGTGCGACGTCTCTTCCTTCGGGGCGGCCGAGCGTGGAGATGACGAGATCAACGTTCACGCCCGGGAGCAAGTTGCGAAATTGTTGACGGAATGGGAGGGCTTCCGTATCGACACCGGTCCTGGACAACTCCTGCGCCGTTCGGCGAAGTGTGCCTGTGAACGCATCGTTGTTTTCCCGAAACCACTCTATCGCTTTGTCCGCGTCGTGAGGCAGATGCTCACCGGAACAACGAAGGTCAATATACCAGAGGAGAACGGGATTCGGCTCCTCGTCGCCTTCGCGGAAACCTTCGGCGAGCGGAGAGCCGTTCAGGTCAATGCCGCTTCGCAGCCCTCCATCCACACGCTTCTGACGATAAAAGAGCAAGTCCGTCATTGTATTCCACCTTGGCTGGTTCGCTTCCCTCTCCATTCTACATCCCGGGCGGCCGCGCCGCCAAAAGCCGACCGAGTGCGCTTCTCATTCAAACTCGTACACAATCCGCCCGTGATGTTGGCTGCGGGAGATCTGATCCAGCGCGTACAGCCCGGCTAAGACGAACTCGATGCACGACGCCCGAACTGCTGCGTTCTCGGAGGCGTTCACTTCAAAGGCCGTATCCCAAACCGGAGGCACACGCTCCAACCGCCGCGCGTACTCGGCCGATGGCAGCATGTCGCCGACCTCGATCTTCACGCCCTGGGAGAAGATCTCCGCGATCTCCTCCAGACTGTGCTGGTCCACGTACTCCTGGAATATAGTGCGGATCGCCTCCGCCATTACCGCGTCGAGCACTTGCCGCTCGGACATCTGGTGGCTGCCCATCAGGTCCAGCTCCAGTTTGCCAAGCGACGAAGCGTACAAGTGCCCCAGATCGCTGATCCGCGGCACGGACGGCGACTCGCCCAGCGCGGCGGCGCGGTGGCGCGCACTGGCGATCATCGTGCGATAGTTGGCGATGCTCATCCGCGCGCTGACGCCCGACTCCTGGTCGATGTACTTCGACTTCCGCGCCGCGGCGGTGATCTGCTCGATGATCTCCTTCATGAAGAACGGCACGACCACCGGCAGTTCGCCGTCCAGGCTGATGCCGGCTTCCTGATCGAGGATCTGAATGCCTAGCTCGCGCTCGCGGGGGTAGTGCGTATGGATCACCGATCCGATGCGGTCCTTGAGCTGCGGGATGACCTTGCCGCTGCGGTTGTAGGTGGCCGGATTGGCGGAGAACAGGATCATCACGTCGATATCGAACTGGATCGGATAGCCGCGGATCTGCACGTCGCGTTCTTCGAGGATGTTGAACAGCCCCACCTGCACCAACTCGTCCAGCTCGGGCAGTTCGTTCATGGCGAAGATGCCACGATGCATACGCGGAATCAGCCCGAAGTGCAGCGCCTCTTCGGCCGACATACTGGCTCCGCCGGCGAGCTTGGCCGGATCGATCTCGCCGATGATGTCGGCGAACTTGGTGC
>JBBDJB010000047.1:0-15873 GCA_040880125.1 Pirellulales bacterium
CTTTGCATTTTACCTTGCCTGTCATAGCGCAAATCCCGTGCCGAACAGGATTGGGGCAAGCCAGCAGTGCCTAAACGATCGATCACGACTAACCTTCGTGCCAATAGTCGATGATGAGTCAGAAGAGGGAATCCGGCCGTTCTGGAGATCGATCCCCCCTGTGCGCGAGGCTGCAACAAGTATCCACTTGCGACCGCCCCCAAAAGGACACATTGCCGGTAAGCGAAGCCTTTAAAGCTATGTGCCGTAGGCACTGCTGGGCAAGCCGGGGCAAGCCAGCAGTGGCACCCGTGAAAGCCCCTCCTCTCAGCCGTCTGAGAACGGCGAGGCGGCGTTGATGAGCGAGTTTCGCCTTTTATTGGATTCTCGGTGTGCGGCGGTGTTATAATCCGCCCCGGTGCGGCACCGCGCATCTCTCGCCGAGGCGCGCCGCCGCAATCCCTCCGCTCTCATAGAGTCGTTCAAACCGAGGTATCGAATCGGCGTCGCTGCCACTCTGCCGGCAGTGCCGCCTGCACGGACGGGTCTTCCCACCGTGGCGCCCGAACAGGGCCGCTGGCAACGCCCCCGCTCTCCCGAAATCGAGGTGACCAGATCATGACGAAGCAAACACGCCGCACGTTTCTGAAGCACACCGCCGCCGCGAGTGCCGCGTTCTCCACCTTTACAATCGCGGGCACCAAGTCATCGGGCCGGGTGATCGGCGCCAACGACACGATTCGCATCGGCGTGGCGGGCATTAACAACCGCGGCAACTCGCACATCAATGCCTTCACGGGCCAGGACAAGGTCGAGGTCACCTACCTGATCGATCCGGATAGCCGCCTGTTCGACTCCCGCAGTAAAGACGTGGCCGAGCGCGGCGGCAAGGCTCCCAAGTGCGTGCAGGATATTCGCGAGGCCCTGGAAGACCCGAACCTGGACGCCGTCTCCGTGGCGACCTGCAATCACTGGCATTCGCTCATCACCATCTGGGCCTGTCAGGCGGGCAAGGATGTCTACGTCGAGAAGCCGCTCAGCCACAACGTCTACGAAGGGCGAGTCTGCGTCGAAGCGGCTCGGAAGCACAACCGCATCGTGCAGCACGGCACGCAAAACCGATCCAGCCAAGGTCGGGCCCGCGAAATCGCCGCCGTGCAGTCCGGCAAGTACGGCAAGCTGCTGGTCTCCAAAGGCTATTGCGCCAAGCCGCGGTGGAGCATCGGCCGTGAACCGGTGACCAGTCCGCCGGCGGGGTTGGACTTCGACCTGTGGCTCGGTCCCGCCCCGAAGCAAGACTACCACGGCAACCTCGTCCATTACGATTGGCACTGGTTCTGGGACACCGGCAACGGTGACGTCGGCAACCAGGGCGTTCACCAGATGGACATCGCCCGCTGGGCCATCAAGGACGCCACGCACCCGAAGAGCGTCTGGAGCCTGGGTGGACGCTTTGGCTACGAGGACCAGGGCGAAACGCCCAACACGCTGCTGTCGGTCTTCGACTACGGCGACACGACGCTGCTGTTCGAAACCCGCGGCCTGGTCGGCAAGAACGACGACTTCCCCTCGAAGATCACCAACGAGTTCTACATGGAAGAGGGCATGATCGCCGACGGGCGGTTCCACCCCTACCAGGGCGGCGATGCCGAGCGGGTCAGCGGCGGCACGCCGGACGAGATCACCGTAAGCGATCCGTTCGAGAACTTCATCTATGCCATGCGGACGCGGCGGGTGGAGGATCTGAACGCCGACGTGGAGAAGGGCCACTATTCCTCGGCCCTGTGTCACCTCGGCAACATCTCCTATCGCCTGGGCGAGTCGGTGCCGTTCAACAAGCAGGCCAAGTCGCTGGGCGATAACAAGCAGGTCGTCGAGAGCTACGAGAAGATTCAAGACAATCTGCGCGCCGCGGGCGTGAATCTTCAGGAGACCAACTACGCGCTCGGACGCACGCTCCAGTTCGACCCCCAGAGCGAGCGCTTCGTGGGCGACGACGAGGCCAACCAACTGCTGACGCGCGACTATCGCCCGCCGTTCGTGGTGCCTTCGCCCAGCGAGGTCTGACGGTGACCCGCTTACGAGTCCAACTACCCCCTCTCCCCAGCCCTCTCCCCGAGGGGAGAGGGCGTAAGCGCGGTGGCACAGACATTTCTGTCTGTGCGTCCGCCCCAATGGACCGCCGCGCGTTTATCGCCGCCGCATCCGGCGCGGCCGTTTGCGCGGCCAGCGGCCTCGCGCTTCCCGAGTTGGCCATCGCTCGGCAGTCGCCCGAGCAGTCTGATCGGACGATGCGGTTCGGTTTGGTGACGTACTTGTGGGGCCACGATTGGGACCTGCCGACGCTGCTGGCCAACTGCCAGCGAGCCGGCGTGCCGGGCGTGGAATTGCGCACCACGCACGCGCACGGCGTGGAGCCGTCGCTCAGTGCGGCGCAGCGGCGCGATGTCCGCAGCCGCTTCGCGGCGAGCCCCGTTACGTGTGTGGGCCTGGGGAGTAACGAGCGCTTCGATCATCCCGATCCGGCCGAGCTGGCCAAGGCCATCGAGCGGGTGAAGGAGTTTGTGCGGTTGAGCCACGATATCGGCGCAAGCGGCGTGAAGGTCAAGCCGAACGATCTTCCGCCCGACGTGCCACGCGAGAAGACGATCGAGCAGATCGGCCGCGCGCTCAACGAGGTGGGCCGCTTCGCCGCCGAGCACGATCAGCAGATCCGCCTGGAGGTACACGGGCAGTGTGCGGAGCTGCCCATCATGCGGCAGATCATGGACGTGGCCGATCATCCTCGCGTGGCGGTGTGCTGGAACAGCAACCCTCAGGACCTGGCGGGCAGCGGCCTGCGGTACAACTTCAACCTGGTGAAGGACCGCTTCGGCGACACGTGCCACGTCCACGCGCTGGACGATGGGGCTTACCCCTACGACCAACTGCTGCGGCTGCTTGCTCGGATGAACTATCGCGGCTGGGTGCTGCTGGAAGCATCGGGCGAACCGGAAGATCGTGTCGCGGCGCTGGCCCGGCAGCGAATGCTGTTCGACCGGATGCTGCTGGCGGCGCGGCGGTAAGGCGACGCCGCGAACGTTTTGCGCCGGCATTCCCTGCGACTTGGCCCGCAAGTTGCGGTCCTCTATAACGTGGACAACGTGGACCTTCGGGCCGCCGTCGACCTCGTGTCGACCGGCCGCAACTTCAATCGAGCTTCAGCATAACAGCCATGTCGACCAACGGTCCCCTTCGCGTTACGGTGTGGAACGAGTTCATTCACGAGCGATCGCTGGAGAGCGTGCGCCGCATCTATCCAGATGGCATGCACGCGGTGATCGCCGCCGGGTTGGCCGAGCAGTTGGGCGACTCCGTCCAGATCCGCACGGCCACGCTCGACGAGCCTGAGCATGGACTGACCGAGCCTGTGCTGGCCGAGACGGACGTTCTCACTTGGTGGGGACATGCCGCCCACGACCAGGTGAGCGACGAGGTCGTGCGGCGGGTGCAGCAGCGGGTGCTGGAGGGAATGGGGCTAGTGGTGCTCCACTCCGGCCACTTGTCCAAGATCTTTCGCACGCTGATGGGCACAAGCTGTATGCTCCGCTGGCGCGAGGCCGGCGAACGCGAGAGGCTATGGATCGTCGATCCTTCGCACCCGATCGTCGAGGGCTTTGACGACGAGTACTTCGAGCTGCCACACACGGAGATGTACGGGGAGCTATTCGACATTCCGGCCCCGGACGAGCTGATCTTGATCAGTTGGTTCGAGGGGGGCGAAGTTTTTCGCTCAGGCTGCACGTTCCGCCGGGGGAAGGGAAAGATCTTCTACTTCCGACCGGGCCATGAGACGTATCCGATCTACTATGATCAGAACGTGCGGCGGGTGATCGCCCAGGGTGTGCGCTGGGCCGCTATGACCGGCGCCCGTTACCACGGCGAGGGGCGACAAATCACCGAGCCGCTCAATCCAATCGCCGATCCGCAGACGTCTGCGGAGGATACGCATGGAGGGGATTAGACTTCGATCCGGAGCGCTCTATTGCTGATCTCGACCATGAACGTCAAGTACTTCAAAGATACTGATACGGCCTTGCTGGAATTCTCATCTCGTCCCGTCGACCAGACTCGGGAGATTAGTGAGAGCGTCTACGTCGACTTGGATAAAGACGGAAACCTCGTCAGCATGACCATCGAACACGCGCAGCGAAACGCCAACTTGCCTAGTGTCGTTGTCGAGCAGTTTGAGCAGAGCACGACGTGACTCAGCGCGGCATGTAGAGACAAAGCAACAGATCTCGCCCCGTTCACGGGGGCGAATCCTTCAGCTCGTGCGGATGCTCTCGGCCGTGATGCGGCGCATTTCGGCCTCCCGGAATCGGATGCGTACCACCGGAATCAGGCTTCCCATCACGAGGGTGAAGATCGCGCCGGAAAGCAGCATCGGATACCAGATGCCGTACGGCTGACCTGCAAGCAGGGCATACACGCCGACGGCCAGCATCGCGATGCCGATGGCAATGAAGGCGCCCGTGCAGGTCATCAGCACGCGGCGGCACTTGCCACGGGGCGCGAGTATGCCGATGGCGGCCCCCAGCAAGCCGCCCAGTGTTCCTCCGCCGCCACCCACGATCGCGCCGAACCAGGCGCCGAAGGTGCCCGGTTCGAACCAGGGTTCTGCCATCGTTATGGCTCCTTTCCTTCCGACTGTTTTGAGGCTAGCTCGCGGTGCGTGGCGAGGACCTGTTGGGCCGCCGCCGAGACGAGCTGTTGACTTTCCACCAGGCTGGCCAGCAGCTCCGCCATCGGATCGACGGGGCGATTCTCGATAAAGCGGCGGACACGGTCGATGAGCCGATCGAGCCGCGCCCGGATCGTCGGGTAGCTCACGCCGTAGTGCCGGGCGACGTCCTTCAGCGAACCGGAGCCCAACACCAACTGCAGCACCAGCTCTTGCTCCTCCGCTGTCAACTGCTTCAGCGGGTGGCGCCGCGCGGAGTGCGTTTCTGGGGAGGCAGCATTTTCCGAGACACGGCTCATGGATTCGCTTCCGCTGGTCCTGTGTAAGGTCGTCCGGGCGCTGCGGCTCTGCAGCGCTTGGCGCGGTCGAATCGCGGTGGTTCGACAGCTCGCGAGCCCACGACGCGAATTTTAACAATCGTAAAGACGATCGCAACAAAGTTGAACATCGGCTTGTCGCGTCCGTTAGGGGCGTTTCAGAGCGCTGATGTCCACCGATTGGTGTCCCAGGCTGAGATTGAGCGCGCCCAATCCCGGGACGGCGGCAGCGTTGGACTCGCCGCTTCCGGTCGAAGAAGGCCCCTGAAGACGGTCTGTTTCGGGTGGGGTGAGGCTTTGGCACACCGCTTGCATCCTATCCGTCCCGTTCCTCAACTAGGCGGGTCACACGGGCCGGAACCTCGTGTGGGGCCGGAGCAGAGAAGAGGCGCGTTTTGCGGGCCGGTTGGTGAAGAGGCAAGTCCAACGTTTCGGACGGAAGGATTTATGAGATAAGATCTTATGGCAAAGCGCTGACGCCTAGCCGCACTTTGTTTTTTAGGGTCTTGCGACACACCATTCCGCCCGGCAACAGGCGACGCGGAGGCTGACTTCCAGCGGCCTCCAAGTCGCCTGTTGCATTTTAGGTGTTGCGTTTTCGAACAAGTGTTGCAAAATCATACACCCGGCGGCTGGCCGGTCGCTCCACCGGACCGTTCGGTCCGACGCATTTTTCTAGATTTCTGAGAGTGCCATGCCACAATGGGCGATGGCGCGGTTCGCTGTTCTGGACGGCACGCTGTTTCGACGTGCGCTCGGCTGGCTTCGCGTCTACAGATCACAGCCGCCCGAGTGGGGCCGCGAACGCGAAAACTCTCCCGGCTTGCTTGGGGTGTTCGCTCGGGCGGATCGAGTTACCCATGCTGAAAACATCTGACTCCTCGTCACGCTGCACGCCTGGTCGCGGTGTTCGGTCGGATCGCATTTGGTCCGCGTGCCGGAGTCTCTCCGGTTTGCTCGTCGTGGTATGTGCGTCCGCGCAGCCTAGTGTGGGATTCCCTCCCCCTCCCTACGACGGTAGCCGCGCACCGCAGGTGGCGCTGATCGACCGCCATATGCACCAGGCCTGGCGGCAGAGCGACCTGGAGCCGTCACCCGCGGCCAGCGACCGCAAGTGGTGCCGCCGCGTTCATCTGGACGTGATCGGCCGCATCCCCACTGTGGCGGAGCTGAATGCGTTTTTGGACGATCGTTCCGCCGACAAGAAGGCCCGCCTCGTGGCAAAGCTGCTCGGCGAGACGGACGAGCGCTACGCCGGCGAGTACGCCAGCCATTGGGCGACGGTGTGGACGAACATCCTTATCGGACGCACCGGCGGCACAGGTGACGACTCGCTCACCAGCCGCGCGGGGATGCACACCTACCTGCGCGAGCAGTTCCGCCGCAATGCTCCGTACGACCGCTTGGTCCGCGAGCTGATCACCGCCACCGGCGCCACGCGTCCGCAGGATGAAGGCTTCAACGGGGCGACGAACTTCTTGGTCACGAAGCTCGCCGACGACGCCGTGCAGGCCACCGCCAAGACGGCACAGATATTTCTCGGCCTGCAGGTGCAGTGTACCCAGTGTCACAACCACCCATTCAACGATTGGAAACAAAACCAGTTTTGGGAGCTCAACGCCTTCTTTCGGCAAGCCCGGGCGCTGCGCCGCTTTGAAGGCGGCAATCGCGCGGTCAGCGCGGAGTTGATCGACCAGGACTTCGCCGGCGAGAGCAATGAGCCGGCCGAGGCCGACGTCTTCTTCGAAATGCGCAACGGCCTGGTGAAGGTGGCCTATCCGGCGTTTGTGGACGGCACGTCGCTGGTCGATCTGCACGGCGCGGAACTGGGCAACAGCGGCTACGTGAGCGACGTCAACCGCCGCCAGGAGCTTGGGAAGCTCCTCATCGAGTCGCGCTGGCTCGACAAGGCGATCGTCAACCGCATGTGGGCACACTTTCTAGGCTACGGCTTTACCAAGCCGCCCGACGACATGGGGCCGCATAATCCTCCTTCGCATCCCGAACTGCTCGACGCGCTGGGCAGCGAGTTCCGTGCCAGTGGCTTCGATCTGAAACAGCTCATTCGGTGGATCGCGCTCAGTGAGCCGTACGCGCTCGCCAGCCGCACCACGCGGCACAACGAGAGCGACGACCCGACCATCGGCGCGCGGCCGCAGTTCAGCCGCTTTTACTTGCGCCCGATGCAGGCCGAGCAGCTTTACGAGTCGCTGCTGGTGGCCACCCGGGCGGACCGCGTCGACTCGGAGACGAGCGAAGCCCAGATCGAGACGCGCCGGCGATGGCTATCGCAATTCACTCGAGCGTTTGGCACCGACGATGGTGGCGAGACCACGACGTTCAACGGCACCATTCCGCAAACACTGATGATGATGAACGGTGAACTGGTGCGCAAGGCCACCGAGCTTGAGCCGGGCAATCTGCTCTATGACGTTCTGTCCAACTCAAAGATGAGCGACCGCGAGCAGATCGAGCATCTCTACCTGGCGGCGCTGTCCCGGCCACCGACGCGCGACGAGATCGGCCAGGCGAACAAGCTCGTCGCCCTGCGTGGCGGAAACCGGGCCGAAGCGCTCGCGGACGTTTTTTGGGCCCTGCTCAACAGCAACGAGTTTATCCTGATTCATTAGATCGGGAGTAGCACGACCATGACGCGCTTCTCGACCCCCTCGGGCATGACGCGGCGACACTTTCTCTCGCACCTGGCCGGAGCCTCGGCCATGGCGGTGCCGGCGCTCACCTTCGCCCAGTCGCTGGCCGACAACGCGGCCGAACTGAAGCGGAACCACAAGTCGGCCATCCTGCTGTGGATGGGAGGCGGCCCGTCGACGATCGACATGTGGGACATGAAGCCCGGCGCTCCGACCGGCGGTCCTTTCCGCCCGATCAACACCTCCGGCGATGTGCAGATTTGCGAGCACCTGCCGCAAGTCGCCCAGCAGATGCACCACCTGGCCGTGATCCGCTCGATGAGCACGCGCGAAGCCGATCACGACCGTGGCCGCTACTACATGCACACCGGTTACGTGCCCAATCCCAACGTCGAGCACCCCAGCTACGGAGCGGTGATCGCCCGGGAGATGGAAGAGCAGGTGCCGGAGTTGGACGTTCCACCGTTCGTCTCGGTCGGGGGTGCGAGCGAAGGGCCGGGCTTTTTGGGCATGGCCTACGCGCCCTTTACGGTCGACTCCAACGGGCGGATTCAGAATCTGCAGACGGACGTCGCGCCGCGGCGACTTTATGAGCGAATGCAAATGCTGGCGTCGCTTGAGAAGCGCTTTATCGGCGAGAATCGCGGCAGCCTGGCCACGGACCATGCCAAGGTCCTCGACAAGACGCTGGCACTGTTGACCAGTCAGCAGATGCAGGCCTTTCGTGTCAACCAGGAGCCGCAGGCTGCGCGAGATCGGTATGGCGACTCCGCTTTCGGACGCGGCTGCCTGATGGCGCGGCGGCTGGTTGAGCAGGGAGTGCCGTTCGTGGAAGTCGACCTGGGCGGTTGGGACAACCACAGCAACGTCCATAACACGCTGCGCGACAAACTGCCCGAAGTGGATCAGGCAACCAGCGCTCTGATCGCCGACCTGGACCAGCGAGGCTTGCTGCAGCACACCGTCGTTATCTGGATGGGGGAATTCGGCCGCACGCCGCGCATCAACGGCAATGCCGGACGCGATCACTGGGCCCGAAGCTGGAGCGCAGTGGTCGGCGGCGGCACCATCCGCGGCGGACAAGCCATCGGCCAGACCAGTGCGGATGGCTCACGCGTTGAGAGCGAGCCGTTCGCCGCGCAAGACCTGATGGCCAGCGTCTGCCGGGCCATGGGCATCTCGCTCGACACCACCTACACCAGCAAAGACGGACGGCCGATGAAGATCGCTAACGGCGGCAAGGTGATCGAGGAGCTGTTCGCGTAACATCTCCCTCTCCCTTTGGGAGAGGGCCGGGGAGAGGGTGTAGCTGAACCGGTGACAGTTCAGCCGAACCCTTGGCGCCTCTGATCTCACGGATTCAGCTACCCGGGTGCCACGGCTGGCCCCTCCAGCCGTGTGCGTCCATGAAGTAGCGTTTCCTCTTCAAACGACGGTTGCTCTCGCCCTTGGAGTTGCGCGTTGCCTTTCTTCTTCACGGCCGGCCGGGAACAATCAGCCGCCCTACTCCAAGGGCAAAGCACAACGTCGATCCAGCACAACTGCGTCCTCACATACACTCACGGCGGGGCAAGCCCGCCATGGCACCCAGTTCTTGCTCCCTCTCCCTTGGGGAGAGGGCCGGGGAGAGGGGCTTCGACGCAATGCAAGGGCTGATTGAGCACGGCGGGACGAGCCCGCCGTGGCACCCCAGGATCAAGGCTTCACAAGCCGCTGCTACGCAGATTTGATAGGCAGCGATTCTTTTCTACCCCCTCTCCCAGCCCTCTCCCCGGAGGGGAGAGGAGTTTCTGGCAGACCGGCAGCCGGAACCTGTCACTCCGGGCGCATGGCCCGGTCGACCAGGTCGCGGTCGAAATAGTTGACGGACATGCCGGCGTCGATCACCAGCCGCTGCGCGTTGATGCCGCTGGAACGCGGGCTTAAGAGAAACGCCACCGCAGCGGCGACTTCCTCGGTTTGCACGGCTCGCCGCCGCAACGTCGCCTGTTCGGCATACAGATACGAATCCACATAGCCGGGAATTCCGGCCGACGAGGCCGTCTTAAGCAGCCCCGGCGAGACGGCGTTGAAGCGCACCTCCGAAAACCGGCTGAACGACTTGGCCAAGAATGCCAGCGACGAGTCGAGCGCCGCCTTGATCGGCGCCATGTAGCCGTAATTCTCGCTGGCCATCCGGGTGGTCGAGATCGAGATCGTGACGACGGATGCATCGCTGGAAAGACGGTCCTGCAACGCGCGGCTAAGCGCGATCAGCGAATAGCACGAGATGTCGCACGACCGTAAAAAGGCCCGCTTCGACGTCTCGTGAAACGGCCGGGCGCCTTCGCTGTAATCGGCGAACGCCACGGAGTGAACAAGGCCGTGTAGTGTGAAGTCGTCTTGCTTAAGCTGCTCGGCCAGCGCCTCGATCTGCGCTTCGTGCTCCAGATCGCACACGTGAACCGGCGCGTCGCCCACCAGCCGCCGGACCGACTCCTGGCGCTCAGGCGTCCGCACCGAATAGATCACCCGCGCCCCGGCTTCTTGCAACACGCGGCCCACGTGAAAGGCAACGCTCTTGCGGTTGGCCAGGCCGACCACCAGGATCGTCTTGTCGGCAAGTTGCAAAAAGTCACTAGGCATGGATGATAAATCGCTGTAGCGGGGAGATAAGTCGAAAAGGGGGACAGGCACGATGCCGCGTCGCAATACGAGAGGCCATCTCACATCCAGTCATCGAGCCAGTCCTCTTTTCGACTCGCCACGTAAGATGCTACTGCGGCGAGGCCATCATGCAGGCGAATTCACAGCGGACCGCCAACTGGTCGCCGACTGTCACCCGGCCGTGCAGAAAGAAGGCTCCGCTGACGACGTCCTTCAGTTCGACCTCGATGTCGATCGTGTCGCCGGGCCGTACCATCTTGCGGAAGCGGACATCCTTGAGCCTGGTGGCCACGGGCACTTTGCCGTTGCTGTCGGTAATGTGCTGCGAGAGCAGCACGGCGGCGGCCTGCATGGCCGCTTCGCACAACAGCACCCCTGGCATGAGCGGGTAGCCAGGATAATGCCCCTGAAACCAGAACTCATCGCCGGCAAATGTCTTTCGGCAGACGATGTGCCGATCCTCGCACGAGATAATCTCGTCCAACAGAAGAAACGGCGCGCGATGCGGAATCGCGGCGTGGATCTGCTCGAGCGACATCAGGTGGACTGTGCAAGGGATGTGGAACTGCCCGAGGCGGCCTTCATCACATAACTATCGACGTCGTTGGCGACGATGACGCCGTAGTTGATGGCCCCCAACCAACCCGACATGATAATGCCGACGCTACCGGCGTGGTACAGCCCGGCGATCTGCTCGGGGATGGCGCGGCTCACGGCCAGGCCTTCGAACTTCGTGCCAAAGCTGGCGCCCATCACGTGCTTGGTGTAGTGGCGGAAGGTGAGCGGCGTGGAGGCTTCGACGTGATCGATTCGATTGCGGGCGTCCGGCACGTACTTGTCCAACGCGTCAAGCGTCGTCTCGATCAGGTCCTGCTTACTCGCCTCGTAATCCTCGGGCGAGAGGTTGGCCCAGTCGTCGTAGTTGGCGTTGGTGCTGGAGACGATCAGGCAGCGAGGCCGGCCTTCGGGGCGCGTACGCGGATAGTAGAACGAATAGGTGCGGCTGGTTACGTCGCGGCTGAGCAACAGTTCCGTGCGGAACAGCGGCGCGGTGGAACTGAACAGCAAATCGCCCGTCGACTCGTCGAGCTGCTCGCCCGGCTTCAGCGCCATGTAGACCTGCGTGCTGGAGTTGTTCAGCCGCACGGCTTTGGCCTCGTCGACGAACTTGCGGTCGAACTGCTCTTCGCCCACCAATTGGAAGATGGTCGACTTGAGGTTCGAGTTCGACACGACCGACCGGGCGCGGATCGTCCGCCCGTTCACTTCTACGCCGGTGACCTTGCCGCGATGCGTACAGATGCGCTGGACGTCGCAGCGGATCCGCACGTCGACGCCGCTGGCGATCAGTTCGTCGTGCATCAGCTTGATCAGCCGGTCGGTGCCGCCCTGGAAGGTGAACACGCCCTTGGACATGAAATTGGAAAAGACGATGCCGTAGCTGATGGCCGGGTCTTCCAGCGTCGAGCCGTTGGCGTAGGTGATCGGCTCCATCAACAGGCGGATCACGTCTTCTCGCCCGGGGAAGAAGCGGTCGAACAGCTCGCGGACGGTCATCTGCTGATCGTCGTAGAAGTTCATGCCGCGTGCGGTATCGAAAAACGCCTGAACGCGTTCCGCCGGCACCTGGAACTGTTCGATGAGCAGCTTGGTGAAGTCCTCGCGATTGAACGACGTGGTCAGCGAGAACATCGGGTTATCGAAGCGGATGTTATTGAGCTGCACAATGGAGTCGGCGATTTCGCGGCTCCAGTACCGGCGGCAGCTCTTGATCATGCCGACGGGAAAGCCGTGCAGAGAGACGTCGAAGATGTGGCCGCCGGGCCGCTTGAACCAAGTGGCCATGCCGCCGATCTTGTAGTGCTGTTCGAGCAGCAATACGCGGTTGCCGGCACGGGCCAGCGTGTTGGCCGCCGTCATGCCGGCCAGTCCGCTGCCGATGACGATCACGTCGTACTCGTCGGCGGCACCTTTTAGAAAGTCTCGCGGCATGAGAGTTCTCGAATCGACCAGTGGTGGCACAGACATTCTTGTCTGTGCGTTGTCGCTGCGTTCGCAAGAAGTCAGACCTGCGCCTATTGCTCTGTCACGGCTTCGTTTAAGGGTGCCACGGCTGGCTTGTCCAGCCGTGACTTCGAGTTGCGATGAGTTTGAACTAAGAGCTTTGAGTTGACGCTATCCCAGTTCGGCTGAACTCTCACCAAGCGAGCTACCCCCTCTCCCCAGCCCTCTCCCCGAGGGGAGAGGGAGTAAGAGCGGCATCTCACTCCGTCTTCAGCGCATAGCGATTCGCCATGGCGATTCCGCTAAGGATACTGCCAATGATACCGAGTAATCCTTGGTCTGTCCCGCAGATAAACAGGTTTTTCAGGTGCGTGGTGCCGTCGCGCTGCTTGCGCGGCGCTCCGTAGACGGCGCCGTTCTGATGACCCGTGTAGCGGACGACGGTGGTCGGCGTGAACATGTCGGTGTCGATCACGTGGTGGCGGAAGTCCGGCACGAAGCGAACGGCCGACGCGGCGATGCGATCGGACCATCGCAGCTTCTCCAACCGGTAGGCCTCCGGCTCGAGCGCCTTCCAGCGATCGAAGTTGGCCAGCGTCGTAACCCGCATGGTCCCCTCGGCCAAGGGCTTGTCGTAACAGAAGTTATTCGGCGAGCAGATCACGCCGCTGCGCAGGTCGCAAAGTTCGTCGGGCTTTCTCCAGGCGAACTCGGGCGAGTCGTTGTAGAAAACGATCGTCCGGTCGTGCCCCAGCTCGGTCGGCTGCACGTCCAGCGTGGCGATTGTTTCGCAAAAGGAAAGCTGGCCCGCCGGCCGCGGCTCACTCGCCTGGCCGTCGTCGCACAGCCGCATCGTTTCCACCCAACCGGCCGAGGAGAGGATGCAACGTGCTTGAAGCTCCTCGCCGTTCTCCAAGACGACCCGCTGAACCTGACCGTCGTGCACGCCCAGCTTGGCCACGCCGCTGCGCAGCCGCAGTTCGCCGCCCAGGCCGCGAAACTTCCGCACGAGATTCTTCAGGATCAAACGCACGCCGGCGTACGGACGCCCCAGCCCCTCCATGTAGATGGCCCGGAACATGATGCAGAACTGATCGAAGTCGATGTCGTCCTCCCGCGCTGACCCGTAGTACATCAGCGGGCAGAGCAGCATCTCGGCGAGCAGCGGGGCGTCGATCGTCTCGCGGAGCACCTCTCGCGCGGAGGGCTGACTGCCGAGGTTTTCCAGTTCGTCGTAATCGGCGATCTTGCCGAGCAGGCGGCGGAAGTTGTCGACTTGGCTGGGAAAATTCGCGTCAATTTCGCTTTCCAGCAGGGCCAGGTCGTTATCGAAGTGGAGCGTCACGCCGGGAAAGGCGATCGCCGAGCCGACCTGCGGCGCAATGGCGAAATCGTCCCACGAGAAGCGCAGTTGCCGCAGCAACCGGGCCAACGGCCCGCGGCGCGTGCCCTTGGGCGTGAAGTTCGTCAGGGCGTGCAGCCCGACGTCATAATCGCGGCCACCCATGCGATAGAACGAGTTCAGCCCGCCGATCGTGTAGTGCCGCTCCAGAATGCAGACGCGCTGATCGTAATAGGCGAGCCGGATTCCGGCCGCCAGGCCCGACATGCCGGCGCCAATGATGATCGTATCGTACATCGGAGGATCGGCACTGGCGGAAATTTGTGCAGCGTCACGGCACGGCCGGTTGAACTCTCACGAGTCCAGCTACGCGGCTACGCTCGCTCCAGGTCCTTCATCATCGGTTCGAGATACCGTACGGTGCTTTTCATGCTGGCCAGCTCCATGTAGTCGTCCTCGGGGATCTGGATCCGGTAGCGCTTGCGCAGCTCCATGACGATGTCGAGAAAGTCCATGCTGTCCAGCTCGAGCTGCTCGCGGAACGGCTTCTCGTCGTCCAGATCGGACAGGTCTTCGTCCGGGGCGATGTTTTCGAGGATGTCGCGAATCTCGTCTTTGATTTCGGCCGTGGTCATGCCGTGATTGCTCCCAGTCGTAACGTTTGCTTAAACCCGCTTGATGATGGCGACCGAGTTGATCCCCAGCATCCCGAATGAATTGTTGAGGATGTACTCGACGGACTTGGTCTCGCGCGGCTCGCCCAGCACCAGGCCCGGCAGCTCGCAATCCGGATCGAGTTGATCGACGTTGATCGTCGCGTGGCACAGCCGGTCCTGGAAGGCCGGCAGGTTTCCGGTCAGCTCCAGCACTCCGGCGGCGCCCATGGCGTGGCCGATGAAGCTCTTGGTGTTGTTGATGTGCGTGCGAGGCGACTGGCCGAACACGCGGCGCAGCGCGATGCACTCCTGCGCATCGCCCTCGGTCGTTCCCGTGGCGTGCGTGCTGACGATGTCGATCTGCTCGGGCGCGAGATCGGCCCGCTTCAGCGCGGCCCGCATGCACTCGGCCTGGCGGTCCGGGTTGGGCAGCACGAAGTCGCTGGCGTCGCTGTTCATGGCGTAGCCGACCAGCTCGCCGTAGATGTTCGCGCCGCGACGCCGGGCGTCGCTCATCCGCTCCAGCACGTAGATGCACCCGCCCTCAGCCACGACGATGCCGTTGCGGTCCCGGTCGAACGGACGGGATGCCCGGGCAGGATCCTCGTGCGTGGCCAATGCGCCCTGGCTCTTGAAGCTGGCGAAGATACCGAACGTGTGAATGCTCTCGGAGACGCCGCCGGCCAGGGCCACGTCGCACTCGTCCAGCCGCAGCATCTGGGCGCCCTGGATCACTCCGGCGTTGCCCGCCGCGCAGGCGGCGCCGATCGTGTAGTGCGGGCCGGTGATGCCCATGTTCAGCGAGATCTCGCCGGCGGGATTGTTGGCCACCGTGCGAGGGTTGTGGTGGTGTGACCAGAACTTGGTGTCGTAGTCAAAGCCCTTGAGCTCGTAGATCTCGTTCTCGGTCTCGACGTTGCCGTGCTCGGTGACGCCGATGTAGATGCCTACCCGAGAGGGATCGACGTTCGGCCAGTCGATGCCGGCATCGGCCACCGCCTCGTTCGCACAGTAGACTCCCACGCTACCGGCCCGAGTGCCGCGGCGGACGTCCTTCTTTTTCTGGTGGCGCAGGGCGTCGAAGTCGCACTTGCCGGCCAGCGTATCGCCCACGTAGCGAATGTTGTACGCCGTCACGCCGCTACGGCCTTCCAGCAGGTTCGCACGGAACTCCGGCAGGCTGTTGCCATTGGGAGCCGTCAAACCGATCCCGGTAATGACGATCCGCTGGTTGTCGGGCAGAGGGGCAACCATGCTGCGACCGGACGGGTGAGGGGCAGTGTACGGAAACCCCTGAGACTAATGCTTGCCGGCGAGTTTGACAAGAAGCAGTCAGACTGCGACGGGCAGGATAAACAGGTTAACTTGGCAAGATGGTGGAGATGCGGCGTGGAGCGTGGCACAGACATTCTTGTCTGTGCCTGAGGACGTGTTGCGACGCTCATTGTCGGGATGGCGGCCACGTCGAATCCAAGGGCCAAGAAGAGCACGGCTGGACAAGTGTACGGACCGGACAGATAGGTAACAGTTGTTCGGACACATGGGTGACACTTTT
>JBBDJB010000048.1:0-79463 GCA_040880125.1 Pirellulales bacterium
GAGTGAAGAACAAACGCCTCTGCGCCGCCTGGGACGATGGCTACCGGCTGGAAGTGCTATGCGGTACGTGACTTATGGTGCGATCGCCCTGAACGGAACCCCAGGAGATACGTCGGATGAAATGCACTGCGTGGCTACTGGTTGCGATGATCTCAGCCACCACCGCCGGCGGCGCGGAGCCGCCGCCGCAGGTCGCCGATCCGCGGCTGGCGATCGAACTGGTGGCCGAGTCGCCCGAGATCGTCACGCCGACGGGCATCGACGTAGACCAGACCGGCCGCGTTTGGGTCATCGAGAACCATACGCACTTCCGCCCGGACGATTACGAAGGCCCGGCGTCCGATCGCGTGCGCGTGCTGGACCAGTTCGATGCCGCCGGCCGCGCCACCCGGCTGCGGACGTTTGCCGAGGATCTGTCGGACAGCATGAGCATCATGCTGCTCGCCGAGGGTGAGGTGCTGCTGGCCACGCGCGGGGAGATTTTGCTGCTGCGCGACACCGACGGCGACCTGGCGGCCGATGATCGCCGGGCGCTCGTGCGGCTCGATACGCCGGGCGACTACCCTCACAACGGGCTGAGCGGTTTCGCCCGGGACCATCGCGGCGACATCTACTTCTCGCTCGGTGAAAATCTCGGCGAGACGTACGTCCTGATCGGCGCGGACGGCACGATGCTCTCCGGCGGCGGCGAGGGCGGCAATATCTACCGCATGCGGCCCGACGGCAGCGGCCTCGCGCAGGTGGCGACCGGTTTTTGGAACACGTTTCACGTAGGTTTTGACGCCTTCGGGCGGTTGTTCGCCGTCGATAACGATCCGGACTCGCGGCCGCCCTGCCGGCTGCTGCACGTCGTCGAGGGCGGCGATTATGGCTATCGCTTCCGCAACGGCCGCAAGGGACTACATCCTTTCACCGCGTGGGACGGCGAGCTGCCCGGCACGCTGCCGATGATCGCCGGCACCGGCGAAGCTCCCTCGGGCGTGATCGCTTACGAGTCGGACGGGCTGCCGGCGGAGTTCCGCGGCGCGCTGCTGGTCACCTCGTGGGGCGATCATCTGCTGCAGCGATTTCGCCTGGAGCCGCATGGCGCTTCGTTCACCGCCCAGGCGGAAAGCATCGTACAGGGCGATGAGAACTTCCGCCCGGTGGGCATCGCCATGGGACCGGACGGCGCGGTCTATTTGAGCGACTGGGTCGACGAGTCCTATCCGCTGCACGGCAAGGGCCGGATCTGGCGGCTGCGTTCGCGGGATGTGGCGAAAGATTCCGACAATTCAACAGAGCGTCCGCTCGACCACGAGCAGGCATCCGAACTGCCAACGGAGAATCTGAGCGAACTGCTTAGCCACCCGCATCAGCCGACGCGGCGCGCAGCCGCCCGAGCGCTCGCGCAGCGCGCCGAGCCGGGTGCGGCTGCATTAATGGACGCCGTAAAAAGCGATGAGGACGCCCGTGCTCGCGTGGAAGCACTGTGGGCGGCTGAGCGGGTTTCGTCGGATACGGCTGCCGAAGCGGCGAAGCTCGCCTTAGAAGACTCCGACGAGGCGGTTCGAGCCGCGGCCGTCGAGCAACTTGCGCGGCACGACAGCGAGCAGGCCGAAGCGATCCTGGCCGAGAAGGCGATCCGTGACCCGTCGCCGCAAGTCCGCCGGGCGGCACTGGCGCGGCTCACCCAGCGCGAGTCGCTCGAAGGCGTCGTCGATTGGGCGGCCGACGCTGATCCGTTTATCGCCACCGCCGTCACGCACGCACTGGCGGTAGGCCGGCAAACGGAACTGATCGATCGGCTGCTGAGCGACGACAAGCCAGAGCGCCGTTTGGCCGGGCTGTTGGCGCTCCGCCGGCTGGAAGACGAGGCGGCCGTCGAGAAGCTGCCGGCGCTGTTGCGCGACGACGATCCGGGCGTGCGCCGGGCGGCCATCCAATGGGTGGCCGAAGCGCAGCTTGACGGTTTGCGCCAACAGGCCGAAGCAGCCGTCGCCAAGCCGCCGGTCGACGCTGAACTTCTCCAGGGCTACCTGGCGGCGGCCGAGATGCTCTCCCGGCGGGACGACGAGGACCTCGATGAACTTTCCGGCGAAGCGTACTTGCTGCGGATGGTGGCCGACTCCGATCAGTCGGCCGACCTGCGGGCGCTGGCGCTTCGCAACCTCGATCCGGCGCATGAGGAACTGACGCTGGAGCTCCTCGATCCGCTGCTTGCCGGTGGTGAGCCGCAACTTCGCCAGGAGGCAATCCGCACCCTGGCGGCCCGGGCGGACGAGGCGTCGCAACGTCGATTGCGCAGACTGGCGGCTGCGAACGCCGGGGCAATCGATCTGCCGGAGCGTGCCGAGGCGGTGATGGGCCTGGCGCTCTCGGCCAGCGAGTCGGAAGCGACGCGAAACCTTCTGTTGCGCCTGGTAAACCGAGGGCCAAAGCCGCTGCAGAACGAGGCGATTCGCTCGCTGCGCGCGGCGGTGAACGCCCCCCTGGTGCGGTCGACGCTGACGGAGCTGTTGTACCGGGCTCAGCAATCGGTTGAGCAAGAAGTCCGGCTAGAAGGTGGGCAGGACACGCCAGCCGGAGTGGCTCGCCGGGAACTGGTCGCGCAGCTCGAGCTGGCCCTGGCCGCCCACAACGCGGGCGAAGATCGAAACACAGCGCCGGACTCGAGCGCGCCGGTGGTGCCCGACGTGCAGCGGCTGCTCGACGAGCAGGGCGATGCGGCGGCCGGGCGGCGCGTCTTCTTTCACGCGCAAGGGCCGCGCTGTTTCGCCTGCCATCGCGCCGGCGGCCGCGGCGGGAACGTGGGGCCGGACCTCTCGCTTCTAGGCGGGACGCGCAGCCGCGAGCAGATCATCCAGTCGCTGCTCGAGCCGAGCCGCGAGGTCGCGCCGCAGTTTATGACCTACACGGTCGCCTTGACCGACGGCCGCTTACTTACCGGTGTGGTCGTGGCCCAGCGGCCGGACGGTTCGGTCGACCTGGCGGACGCGCAGGGGAAGATCATTTCGCTCAAGGCGGACGAGATCGACCAACAGACGCCGCAGCGCCAATCGATCATGCCCGACGACGTTCATCGACTGATGACCCACCGGGAACTGCTCGACCTGGTCGAGTTTTTGACGCAACTTCGTTAGGGCGCACATTAACTAATGCGGCATCGGCCACTCGGTGTCGCGAGGTCTGAGTGCCTTGTCCAGCCCGTCTTCCGACTCGTGGCGGTGATAGACTGTACGGTGCGGGTAGGGGATTTCGATGCCCAGCTCATCGAAGCGCTTCTTCACGCGGCGGAGCATTTCGCGCTTGACCGTCCATTTTTCGAGTGGGCGCGTCTTGATGAACAGCTTGATCACGACGGCCGAATCGGCGAGCTGGTCAACGCCGAGCATCTCGGGGTCTTCGAGAATCAAGTCGGCGAACTTGGGATCCTGCCGCAACTCTCGCCCGATCTGCATCAGCACGTCCATCACGTGGTCGGCGTCCTCGTTGTACGAGACGCCGATGTCCAAAAGGGCGCGGGACCACCCGAAGGTGAGATTGCTGACGGTCGTGATCTGTCCATGTGGGATAAAGTGAACGATACCTTCCAAATCACGCATGGCCGTCATCCGCAGCGTGATGCGCTCGACGAGCCCGACTGTGTCTCCGATTTTCACGACGTTGTTCACGCCGTATTGGTTCTCCAGCAGGATCATGATGCCGGCGAAGTAGTCCTTGATGAGGTTCTGCGCGCCGAACGCGACTGCCAGCCCGATGACGGCGGCACCACCCAACAGCGGCCCGACGGGAATGCCTATCACTTCCAGCAGCATCAGGCAGGCACCGACGTAGATCGCCACGGAGGCGAAGTTGGTGAACACGCCGGCCAGCGTGGTGGCTCGGTTTTCGCGTTCCTCATGAGTGCCGCGGCGCTCGCCCTGCATGAGGATCTTTACCATGCGGTAGCTGGCGACGTTCACCGTCCACAGCAGGATGAACATCCCACCGAGGATGACGACGACCTTCGCCCCATGCGTCAGCAGCCACTGATAGATGTTCTGCGGCGAGAACGGGTTACTCAGTTGTTCGACCGTCTGCTTCGCTTCGGCGGCGCGGATTGCCTCTTGGCGGGCCGCTTCCGTGGCGGCGACCTTGTCCCCCAACTGCTCATTGCGATCCGCCTGCAGTCGCTCCAAATCGGCGGAGTGCTCGTCGATCTCGGCCTGGGCGGCGGCCACTCGGGCCCCCGCTTCGCGCAACTGCTCGCGAACGGAACGCAGCTCTTCGGCCGGCGCACCTTGATCGAGCAATGTCTGGAATTGCTGGTCGAGCGCAGCGACCGTCTCCTCGGCGTTGGTCAAAGCTCGCTGCGCGGCCTGACGTGCCTGCTGCTCCAGCTCAATATTTCGCTCCAGCGCCGCCAGCCGCTCGTCGATCTGTTGAAGTTGCTCGGCCGCTTGCTCGGCAGACACGGCGGCGCGCTGGGCCTCCTGTTGGGCCGCGGTGACTTCGGGACTTGGTTGCTCCGGCGTGGGCTCTTCCGCTTCGCTCTGTGCTTGCTCGGCGGCTTCTTGCTGAGGCTGCAACGGGTTCTCAATCGCAGGGAACGGAGACAGCAGCGGCCTCGGCGGATCCTGAGTCGCTTCTTCAGCCGCCGGACGCGCGCGTCCGCTCGGGGCCGGGGGCTCGGCTGCGATACCGTCCTCCGTGCCGGTCAAACGCGACAGGGCCCGGCGATCGCTGGCGATTTTCTCCTGCAACGCCTCGATCCGCTCGCGCGTCACCCGGCGAGCCTCGATCGCCAGATCGAACCGCTCGCGCGACAGTTGCCAACGCTCTTGGACCGGTTCCAGTTCGCGCTCGAGCGCGCGGACGCGATCGGCATCCTCGTCCGCCCGGGCCGCTTCCAGAGGCTCTGCCAGCGCATCACGCCGCCCGTCCAACTCTCCGAATCGCTCGCCAGCATTGCGGAATTCGTCTTCGTTAGCGGTGAGCGTCCCTTGCAACTCGGCCAATCGCTGCTCGTCCATCTCGATTGTGCGGCGCAGCCGGGCGATCCGCTCGGCGGTAGTCGTGGGCTCGCGCGGCTCCCGGCCGGGCGGTTGCGATGCCGCAGCCGCCGCGGCAGCCGAGCGAGGCGCTGGCGAGGCGGGCGCGGCAATTACCGCCGGACTGGGCGGAGTGCTGGGCTGTTGTGCCAAAGTTCCACTTCCCCACGCCGCGGCATAGGTCGCGCCGGCCAATAGACACAACATGGCCAAACTGCGTGTGGTCATCGCCCCGCCCCGCGTATCGTGTAATTTCGACGTTTATGGCCTCGGTCTCCCCAATCCTACCACATTGCGAGCGACCGGCGACCCAACGGTCCGGTACGAAGCCGCCGCTGGGCTTGCGCACGTCCTGGCGGTACTTTCTTTGCAGTTGGTTCGTGCTGGCACGGGCGGAGTCGGCCGTTACACTCAAAAGGCGCACTGTGCGTCGCACTGCCGCCGATGGCGCGGCAATCACTCCCCGCGATATTGTTTGAAAGGGCGGACCGTGAAAATCCAGAAGATTATCTTCCCAACCGACTTCTCCCACGCCAGCGATGCGGCCATGGCGTTCGCCAGTTCGCTTGCCCGCGATACCGGCGCGAAGATGCTGATCGTCCACGTGGAAGAACCGCCCACCGCCTATGGTGGCGGCAATCTCTACTATGGGGTGCCGGAACCCGAGCGGGATGCGCTGATGGAAATGCTTGAGCGGCTCAAGCCGACTACTGACGATGTGCCGTACGAACATCGCCTTTTGTCCGGCGATCCGGCGCGGCAGGTCATCGAGTTGGCCGAACAGGAGAAGGCCGGCCTGATCGTGATGGGCACACACGGCCGCACCGGCATATTGCGGCTATTGATGGGAAGCGTGGCCGAGGAGATCGTCCGCAGATCGTCCTGCCCGGTGGTGACGTTTAAGGCGCCCGAGGCGGCCAACGAGAGTGATTGAGTGGCACGGCAGCAGGTGAAGAGGAGATGGCCTTGAACGATACAGCGCCCAGCGAGCCGCCGGCGGACGCACCGGGCGAGATCGTCCGGTTTCTTCAAAGTCCTCAAGCACACGGCACGCCAGCGCAACCGGTCGAGTTGATCGAGACGCACATCTCCTGGGTCTTTCTCACTGACCGCCACGCCTACAAATTGAAGAAGCCGGTCAAGTTCGGTTTCCTCGACTTCAGCACGTCCGAGGCGCGTCGCCGAGCCTGCGAAGACGAGGTGCGGCTCAACGAGCGACTTGCACCGGGAGTGTATCAAGGAGTCGTGCCGGTGGTGCGGCGGCGCTCGGGCGGTCTCGCACTGGCCAGTGAGGGAGAACCTACGGGCGAAGACGCGGGCAAGGTGGTCGATTGGGTCGTTGCTATGCAGCGGCTCGATCACGATCAGGCCGTTGACGTGCGGATCCGCACCGGCCGGCTCACCCAGGAGCAGGTCCGGCAGATCAGCGATCGGTTGACGGACTTCTATCGCCGGCTGCCGCCCTTGGAACTGAGCGGCGAGGACTATCGCCACCGGATCGAGCAACATGTTCGCGACAACCTGGAGGTGCTGTCCGATCCAGATCATGGACTCGACGCGGCATCCGTGCGGCGCGTGCACCAGCGCCAGCTTCGGTTCGTCCGCCTGGGCCGCACGGTGCTCGACGAGCGAGCGGCCGCCGGCAAGATCTTAGAAGGTCACGGCGACCTGCGGCCGGAGCACATCTTCCTGACGCCCGAGCCGGTGGTGATCGACTGCCTGGAATTCAGCCTGGACCTGCGCACGATCGACGTGGCGGATGAGTTAGCCTTTCTCGCCATGGAGTGCGAGCGGCTGGGAGCCGACTGGGTCGGCCGGCAGATTCGCACAGCCTACGAGTACGACTGCGACGACGCGAGTCCCGACGAGTTGTTCGATTTCTACAAGAGCTACCGTGCTTGTGTGCGGGCGAAAGTCAACGTGCTTCGCCTGGCACAGACGCACGACGACGAGCGGCAGCATGCGACGACGCTGGTCAACGAATACTTGCATCTGGCCGATTGCGCGTCCGAGCGATTCGGTCACCCGCTGGTGGCGGTCGTGACTGGCTTAAGCGGTACAGGCAAGTCGACGCTGGCGGAGGAGATTGCCGGTGCATGGCAGGCCGCATTACGGCAGACCGACCAGATTCGTAAGTCGCTCTTCGGCAGCGGCGACCTCTCGGCGGCCCCAGACAAGGGCGTTTACCACCCGGAGCTGCGGGCGAAGGTGTATGAGCAGATGATGCACGAGGCAGAGGAGCTGCTTCGCGAGGGGCATTGGGTTGTGCTCGACGGGACGTTCTTGACTCCCGGCGCACTGGCTTCCGCTCGGCAACTTGCCGGGCGGCACGGCGCACTATGGCTGTTGGTCCGTTGCGAGTGCCCGGCGGAGATCGCAATGCAGCGGATCTCACAGCGCAAGGCCGCCGGCGGTTCCGTATCTGATGCCGACATCGAGACGTGCCGGCAACAGCACCGCCAGGCGGATGAGCTGATGCGCGGCTATGCGACGCTAGTGGTGGATACGACCCGCCCGCTGGTGGATCAGATGGAAAAGGTAGAGAGATATTTGGTGGAATAGTACAGGCACAGACAACAAGAGTCTGTGCCTCCACAACAGGAATGGCTGTGCCACCGACCGACTACCATGGTGCGGCGCCGACACCTTGGCGATAGGTCGGTCAACCTGTCGCGTTCGCGTGTTGCGCTGTCGCGACTGTGTCGGACCAGTGCGTGCATGGCCCCCACGCCGCTACTAGGCGGGAGGAGTCGCGACGCGACGCCGCCGATGCCGACCCGCCGGTATGGCAGTTGCCCCCAGAGGATAAAGAAGAGCCGCGTGCTGGCACGATGGTCATATTAGCTTCCCCGGCGAGGGGTACGCATAATAGCTGATGGAGTTCGTTCACTGGTAGTTCTGCATACGCTCGGTCAGTGCGACGTACGCTTGAATGCCACAATTCAGTCCCGAACCGCCTAGTCCGCATGGCCGGAGTTGACGGTTCCCAATACCAATGCTCACCACAACAAGGTGGGATCGTGCACGCCGTGACGACATGAATGAACAACAGGAAAAGTCGGTTCAACTGGACAGCCTGAGCCTGCCGTACATCGAGGAGCTGTTCGCCCGGTTTCAGCAGGATCCGCAGACGGTCCCGCCGGATTGGCGCGATTTCTTCCATGAATGGGGCGAGCAGGGCGAAGGGAACGGTGCACATCGTGGTCCGTCCTTTCGGCCGCGAAGTCTGTTCCACACGCTCGGTGCGAATGGTAACGGTGCACAGGCCGACGCCTCCATGCGTGCTGCCCGGCACCAGGATCGCGTCGATCAACTGATTCGGGCCTACCGCGTCCGGGGGCATCTGGTCGCGGCGGTCGATCCGCTGCTCGGTGCGAGACCGGTTCAACGCGAGCTCTCGCCCGAGCACTACCGGCTCTACGAGAGCGACCTGGATACGCCGTTTTCAACGTCGTTCTTCGGCGGCCCCTCGTCGCAAACCTTGCGGGAGATTCTCGACCGTCTACGCAACACGTACTGCCGCTGCATTGGCGTGCAGTTCATGCATATCGACGACTTGGAGCTGCGCGAATGGCTTCAGGCTCACATGGAGGAGACCGAGAACCGGCTCGATCTGGGCCACGATCAGCAGACGGCCATCCTCAGCCGGTTGACCGACGCGGTGATCTTCGAGCAGTTCGTCCGCAAGAAGTTCATCGGCGCGAAGACGTACTCGCTGGAAGGCGCAGAGAGTCTTATTCCGCTGTTGCACATGGCGATTGAAAGGGCCGGCGACGACGGCATCGCGGAGATCGTTTTGGGCATGGCCCACCGCGGACGGCTGAATGTGCTGGTGAACATCCTGGGGAAGAACCCGCAACACGTGTTTCAGGAGTTCGAGGATCAGCACGCACGGCTCCGCGAGGGACGCGGCGATGTGAAGTACCACATGGGGTACAGCGGCGACTGGACGACGCGGTCCGGTAAGTCGGTACACCTCTCGCTCTGTTTCAACCCCAGCCACTTGGAGTTCGTGAACCCCGTCGCGCTGGGGCGGATGCGGGCCAAGCAGGACCGCTGCGAGGATTACCAGCGACAGCGGGGAATGGTAATGCTCATCCACGGCGACGCCGGATTCGCCGGGCAGGGTATCGTCCAGGAGACGCTCAACTTGAGCCAGCTCGACAGCTACACCACTGGCGGCACGTTACACGTGATCGTCAACAATCAACTCGGCTTCACGACGCCTCCACAACAAGGCCGCAGCAGCGTCTACGCGAGCGACGTCGCCAAGATGCTGCAGATCCCAATCTTTCACGTCAACGGCGAGAACCCCGAAGCGGTTGCGCAGGTCATCAACCTGGCCATGGACTTCCGCCGCCGATTCCAGCGCGATGTGGTCATCGATATGTACTGCTACCGTAAGCTGGGACACAACGAGAGCGACGAGCCGACGTTCACCCAGCCGGTCATGTACGACATGATCGAGCAGCTCAACTCGGTACGGGACAGCTACCTGCAGCAGCTACTCGATCTAGGCGAGATCACCCGCGAAGAAGCGGACGACATCGCCGAGAGCCGCCGCGAGCGCCTGGAGAAGGAGCTTTCGCTGGCGCGCAGGAGCGATACCTTTCGCCCCACCGAAATGCTGGGCGGCGTCTGGAAGGGCTATCTCGGAGGTCCCGAGCCCGCCGACGATCAGGTCGAGACAAAACTGCCGCATGAGAAGATCCCCCAACTGATCGAGCGCCTTACGACGACCCCGGAGAGTTTTCATCTGCACCGCAAGATCGAGCGCGGGCTGGAGAGCCGCCGCGCGATGGGCCGCGGCGAAGAGCCGTTCGATTGGGCGGCCGCCGAAGCGCTGGCGCTGGCCAGTATAGGCACGGCCGGCTACCGTGTACGCCTGAGCGGACAAGACACCGAGCGGGGTACCTTCAGTCAGCGGCACGCGATCTGGTTCGATCAAGAGGACGGCACGCGCTACACCCCCTTCGAGCATCTTGCGGACGACCAGGCGCCGATCGAAGTGATCAACAGCCCGCTCTCGGAGATGGGCGTGTTGGGATTTGAATACGGCTACTCGCTCGACTATCCCGATGGACTGATCCTTTGGGAGGCGCAGTTCGGCGATTTCGCCAACGTGGCGCAGGTGATCATCGATCAGTTTATCATCAGCGCCGAGGACAAGTGGCGCCGGCTCAGCGGGCTGGTGCTACTTTTACCGCACGGATTCGAAGGGCAGGGGCCGGAGCACTCCAGTGCGCGGTTGGAGCGATTCTTGATGCTGGCGGCGGAGGATAACATCCAGATCGTCTACCCCACGACGCCAGCGCAATACTTCCACGTGCTGCGTCGCCAGGCACTGCGCCGTTGGCGAAAGCCGCTGGTGGTGATGACACCCAAGAGTCTGCTTCGCCATGCCCAGGCCGTCTCGCCGCTGGAGGAATTCGCAGAAGGCCGCTTCCATCGAGTGCTTCCCGATGAGCTGATGGGCGACCGGCCGGCCGAGCGCGTGCTGTTGTGCAGCGGCAAGGTCTACTACGACTTGGTCGAAGCGTGTAAGGAAGCGGAACGGGACGACGTTGCGATCATACGCCTGGAACAGTTGTACCCGTTCCCGGAACTTCAGCTTCGGGCTAGCCTCGAGACATATGGCAAGGGCACGCGGCTGATGTGGGTGCAAGAGGAGCCGGAAAACATGGGGGCGTGGCGATACTTGAAGGCACACCGCGAGCTGTGGTTTCCCGAGCGGTTCGAGCTGGAAGTCGTGGCCCGGCCGGCGTCTTCCAGCCCTGCGACCGGATCGTCCAGCAGCCATAAGCTGGAGCAGGCGAAGCTGCTGCGACAGGCCCTGGACGGCGAGCCGTAAACCGAGAGACACTGAAGCATCAGTGCAGTGCATCCTGATGCAACTCCCCCCAAACCTGAACATCCCCAAACCTGAACATCCCCAAACCTGAACATCCCCAAACCTGAACATCATAGACACGAACTGGTAAAGACATGGCCGTTGAACTGAAGATCCCCGAGGTCGGCGAGTCGGTCCGCGAAGTGCAGATCGCCAAGTGGCTTAAGAGCGAAGGCGACACTGTGCGGCAGGACGAGGATCTGGTCGAACTGGAGACGGACAAGGCCACCGTGCAGCTCCCCTGCCCGGCCGCGGGCGTGCTCTCCAAGATCACCAAGGGCGAGGGAGAGATCGTCGAGGTCGGCCAAGTCATCGGATACGTCGAGGAGGGCGACGGCCAGGCGAAGGAGGAATCTACAAAAGAGACTAAAGAGCAGGCGACTTCCGGAAACGGCAAGAAAAAGCGCGAAAGGAAGCAAGAAGAGTCGCAAGAGATCGCCAAGGGAGGCGAATCGAAAGAAGCCAAAGAAGAGGCCACCGCGGCGGAAGAGCCAGAGCAAGTCAGCACGTCGGCCGAGGAACCCAGCGGCAACGATGAGCAACCGCCCGAGAAAGAGCAGCAAGAATCGAGTTGGGTCGTGCCGTCGGCCCGCCGGGCGCTCTCCAAGTACGGATTGCGTGCGGAGCAGATCACTCCCACCGGATCGCACGGCCGCCTGCTGGAGCAGGACGTGCTGCGGTACGTCTCGCAGCATGGTGAAGGCCGAGAGGCTTCCGAGAAGCAAACGGCGCAGGCGGACGCCCGACACGAAGAACCCCGCCAAGTGCCCGAGGCCGACTCGGGGTTGGAGGAAGTGGTGCCGATGAGCATGCTGCGGCGCACGATCGCCCGGCGGCTCGTCGAAGCCCAGCAGCAGGCGGCATTGCTTACCACCTTCAACGAGATCGACATGACCGCCGTGCAGAACCTGCGGCGCCAATATGTCGAGGTGTTTCAGAAGAAGTACGGCATCAAGCTCGGGTTCATGTCGTTTTTCGCCAAGGCCACCATCGATGCGCTGAAGCAGTTTCCGCAGCTTAATGCCGAAATCCGCGGCAATAACATCGCATATCGCGACTATTACCACCTGGGCGTCGCCATCGGTGGTGAGAAGGGTTTGGTAGTGCCGGTGCTGCGGCACGCCGAGCGAATGAGCTTTGCTGAGATCGAACAGACCATCGCCGACTTCGCCGGCCGCGTCCAGGAAAACAAGATCGCCCCGCAGGAGCTGCAGGGCGGCACGTTCACCATCAGCAACGGCGGGATTTTCGGCTCGCTGCTTTCCACGCCGATTGTGAACCCGCCGCAAAGCGGTGTCTTGGGGATGCACGCCATCCAAGAGCGGCCGGTCGCCCGAGAGGGGCAGGTCGTTATTCGCCCCATGATGTACGTCGCTCTGACGTACGATCACCGGCTGGTGGACGGCCGCGAGGCGGTGACCTTCCTCCGCCGAATCAAGGAGGCGGTCGAGGATCCCTCGCGGATGCTCATCGAAGTCTGAGTCACGCCGCCACTCCGGTTCGTCCCGGCGGTTGCTTTCCTCGCCAGCAATGCTTGCGCAACCGTAACGGTTCTAACGGATAATCCGTAAATGCCTTAAAGCGGCCGGCGGTAGCTAACGATAATCACCAGTAGTAGGTATCTCGCGCGGCCGGGCGGCGCACAGGTTGGGGTTCTGCCAGGCCGACGTGCTGCCGCGGCGCATAGCTGCCGGAGAATCGAAAGCTCGCCCGTCACGGGGTGCTTTGTCTTCCCGCGAACCGTAAGTGACTGACCCCGAAGCGAAAGCAAAGGAGTGCGCCATGGTGCGCTGTTCCCTCTTGGGCAGGACGCCCCTCGTTTGGTCAATGCTACTGGCCCTGCAGGTCTCGGCGGCCGCCGCGCAAGACAGCTACTTCGACGAAGACGCCAGCACGCCGCCGTCCCCGACGTACGCGTCCGGAAGCGACGAGGCCGACGCCGTACAGCCGCGCGAGATCGACCTGGGCGACCTGCAGCCCGCCGGCGATGCCGACTCGGTCGGCGCCAACGGGGCAAAGGTCGAAGTCATCAAGGAGCGCTATCCCAACGGCAGCACCAGAATCGAACGTGAAGTTACCCAGGACGCCAATGACAACTACATCAATCATGGCTCCTGGAAGATGTACGACGCCGCCGGTACGCTGATCGCCGAAGGTCGGTACGAAAACGGCGAGCGGACCGGCACGTGGAACCGCTGGTATCGCGGCAAGGAATCCAAGCTGTTCGCCGAGGCCCCCTATCTGCAGTTTCGGGGGCCGTTCATCTCACAGGCCACCTTCGAAAATGGCCGGCTCGACGGTGCGTGGACGATCTACGACGCCAAGCAGCACATCATCAGTAAGTGGGAGTTCGTGGACGGACAGCGGAACGGCGTGGGCACCTGGTACTATCCCAACGGCCGCAAGCTCCGTGAAATCGCCTACCGCGACGGCGACATGGACGGCGACTTCCTGCAGTGGAACCCCGATGGCAGCCTCGCCGAAAAGGTAAGTTACCAATTGGGGCGGAAGCTCGCTCCCAAAACCGAGTACCACCAGGGAACACAGCGCAAGAAAAGCGAAGGCATGTACCTGTATCGCAAGGACATCATCAAGGTCGCCGACGATTGGTGGAATTGCCAGCCCGCTCAGTACACCAAGCACGGCAAGGACGAGCGGCACGGACGCTGGGTCTCCTGGCACGAGAACGGCGCCAAGGAGATGGAAGGCGAATTCAAAAGCGATCTGCAAGTCGGCAAGTTCACCTGGTGGCACGCCAACGGGCAGAAGATGTCCGAGGGGTACTACGAGGAAGGCAAGATGGTCGGCCGCTGGATCTGGTGGCATCCCAACGGCCAAAAGAGGAACGAAGGCGAATACGTTGACGGCGCTCCCTCGGGGCGCTGGACTTGGTGGGAAACTGACGGCCGCGTCGCGCAGCGTGCGGACTTCTCGCACGGCGACAGCCGCGTGGTCGAGCGGCCTCGCTCGACAAGTCCGCGGCCGACCACCAGCCGACTGCGACCCAGTCGCTGATTCGCAGCGTCACGCGATTGCGTTCATCCACAGCTAAGAGCAAACCCGCGGGCCGTCCCACTAGTTGGGCGGCCCGCTTGCATTGGTTGCATCACTGCGTGACGAGGCGATTCTCCAGGTAGACGTGCCGTCCGCCGTTCCACGGCTTCGAGCAGATGTCCACGTCTCCGTCCCCGTCGATATCCCCGGCGCGCGACTCGTGCCCATGTACGCCCTGCAGGATGACGTGCTCGCGGAAGGCCCCCTTGCCATCAGTATTCAAGTAGAGATACCACCGGCCTTCGCCGCCGATTCCCATCTCGCAAGTGAAGATGTCCGGGTGGGAGTCACCGTTGAAGTCCGCCACCTGTAGCGAGTGCAGAGCTCCGCGGCCGGAGGCCAGGTCGTGCCGGCGCCAGCGGCTTTCGGCGGTGCCGCGATTTTCGATCCATGCGGCCTGGGCACCATCGGTCTCTCCGTCGGTGATGGCCAGGTCCAGATCGCCATCGCCGTCCAGATCGGCCAGGCGATTCTGCGTCGACAGCCCGTACTGATTGTAGCGCTTGCCCTCGAACGGGATGTCCTCGTGCTTCCGCCAGTTCGCGCCCTTGCCATCGGTGTTTTCGTACCACCACGTGGCCGCGACGACGTCGATATCGCCGTCGCCGTCAACATCACCCAAAGCCAGCCCGGAGTGTCGAGCGTCGCCGATCCGGGTCTCGCTCCACTTCTGGCTTGGGTCTTCGGGGATGCGGTACCAAACGACGCCGCGAGAATCCTGCATCGCCACGACGTCCTGGCGGCCGTCGCCGTCAATATCCGCCACACGGTTGTCGTGCGAGGGGATGGTACCGGGATCGTGGCGGACGAATCGCTCCTCGCGCGGCTTGCCGGTGTTGCGAAACCAGGCCGCCCCGGAGAGCTGATCGACCCAGCCGTCACCGTCGACGTCCAGTGCCACGCCGCCCACGTCGGTGGGCGAATCGTCGCCGATCAGGTGCCGCACCCAGTCGTCGGCTCCGCGGTACTCCCACCACTGAATCTCGCCACCGCGTGAGCCGGTGATGAAGTCCAGGTCGCCGTCCCGATCAATATCCGCCAGCGACGTCTGTCCCAGGTAGTTGCCGGTCTCGCCGATCTCGTGCAACACGAACTCCGGCGCCTTGCCGCGCTTGTCCTGCGCAGCCGCGGGAGCGATGCTCAATGCGACGCAAGCCAGTACGGCGAGCGCACACGCTCGGTGTGCTCGCGCGAATAAGCCCCTGGGCTGAATGCGTGGTGAAGTCATGGTTGTCGCCCTGGTAAATGCAAAGTCGTGAACTCCTGCCGCGGGAGTTCTTTGGTAGCTGAATTCGTGAGAATTCAGACTTGCCCCGGGACCGGCTGAACTCTTACGAGCGCGAGCTACAGCGGGCTGCACAGCGGCCCTTACTTCGTGGACATGGTGTATTGGCCCCTCGGAGCCTCGCCCCGGCGGCGGGTTTTTGACCGCCCCTTTGACGGGGAACCCATTTACGATCAAAAAAAGACAGGTCGAAAGGCCGCGACACCGCAGCGCGGCGCTGTTTTTGACAATGTTTGTTGACCACCCCCGTTTTGAGAAGTGTTGAAAAAATCCGCCTCGTTCTAACTAAGTGAGCTCGT
Organism: Pirellulales bacterium; assembly: GCA_040880125.1. Lineage (GTDB taxonomy): Bacteria > Planctomycetota > Planctomycetia > Pirellulales > JBBDJB01 > JBBDJB01. The sequence continues at coordinate 15,541 of JBBDJB010000048.1, forward strand.
GCTGGTTCAAGCCGCACTGATTAAGTGCATTTACACCGGCATTTTTTCTACGGACTCGTACGCTCGCTGGGTGGTCACCACAGCGATACCGCGGCGGATCCCGAAAAATCCTGTTCATCCACTCACAATAATACCGAAGCTACAATCGCAGGTCAATAGATGTGGTCAAAAAAACGGTGATTTTTTGGACGCTGTTCGGGCTGCCCGGTGCGGATCACGCTTCGGAAATTGCCAAACGGTCGCCGAAAGCGGGGGAGGGCATATTCCACGGGCTGCGAGCCGCACGGACGAGAGCGGGGTCCGGGAAGCGGGGTGCGGGGTCCGGGGTCCGGGGAGGGTATATTCCACGGCCTGCGAGCCGCACGGACGGGGTACCCACGAAGTGGGTCGGCTTCGTGCCTGGCTCGGTTGAAATAAGTCACGGCGGCTATTTTCAACGGGCGGATAGAGCCGAGCTTAGGGCGACTTCCCAAGGGAAGCGCACACGCCTTGGTTTGCTCTTGAAGGTTGGGCGGCCTTTGGGATGATTTGTGCCGCGAGGGTTTCCTCGAATAAATGATCCGCCTACTTTCTGAGTTGGTGCGGCGGGTCAGTTCTGCCTCGAGCGATGTGACCGAAGCAACTTCATAACGCAAAAGGCGTTGAACGGCCGGCGCTCGCGCCTCGTTGTGGCCGCGACGGGCTAAAGCTGGGCCGCTCCAACGGCCTGTTATGCGGCCCCAACTTCGACGATCTCGCCCTCTGAGCTCGGCTCCGGCACAGGCAACCCTTCCTCCCGAAGCCCTGCGATGTGAAGCTCGATGGCCTTGCGAATGAGCCGCAACACCTCCGGCCGAGATTCGCCGACAGCAACACACCCGGGAAGATCGGGCACGTGAGCACCCCAACTGGTCTCCCCACGCTCAACCACGACCATGTAGCGCTTCATTCACCACTCCCCGGCCTTCTTCAGGCCTGCTTGCTTTAGGATTGCGTTCAGCGTGCCCGGTGGCACGTCCAAGCTCGGCTTCCCAGCTACAGTAACGGTACCCGGCTTGTTCAGATTCTTGTACTGCCGATGGCTGCCGCGCGTTCTCGCCAGCTGCCAACCATCCTCCTCGAGCAAGCGAATTAGTTCGCTAACCTTCATTCAGATCGCACCATCACTCACGGTGTCCGCATAACGGGATGCGGCAAAGCTGCGCCGCCGAACAGGAACGTTCACAAACGCAATTCTACCACAGATGAGGGGCGGCGTCAGCTTCAGCCGCGGGTTAGGCGGCGCCAAGCCCGCTACCCTGGGAGTCACTCACCAGACGATAGAGATAACAAGCGACACGGCCGCAACCACGAGGGAGATTATGGCGATCAAGGTAGCGGTGCGGTATTTCCGGTTCTCGTCTCTGAGGCTTGCAAGAACAGAGGCTGCGTACGTGAAGTTGATGCAGTGACCGTCGTTGCCGACCTTGAGGGCAAAAAAGTGTACCAACGAGCCATCGTCATTCTTGTACCTGTACCGGTTCTCCAGATGGTAGTAGAGTCTTCCAAAGACGATGTCGCCATCGACTCCCAAATCACGTGCTAGGGCATCAATGTCGATCGGGACGAAGATCTTGGCACTACGACTAGGCTTTGCCTTCGTGAACGAAGCGAAGGTCCCATAGTATCGCTCGTAAATGGCGTTGAGCATGTCCAAGTCGGTCGGCAGGCGTGTCATGTCACGAGGCCCCCTCCGGCGGCGCCCAACGTTTGAATTAAGCCGACCCGTAACGCGTGGATCGCCCGTAATGCGTGGTTCGGGAGATGAGAAAATGGCGCCGCCCAAGCATTTGAACGAAGCAGCGATACGGGTTCGGCTTTGAATGAACTGTTAGGGCTCACTTGAAAAGCACCGCAGACAGCGCTGTGTGAACCTTGGACGGGGCGGTAGCCATGAACTTGCGGCCATCTTTGAGCTTGCAGATAAACGTGACGTCTTTACCGCGCCCGCCAGCGAGAAGGCCGGCCAATAGACCGACAGGGCCAAGAAGAACACCGCCCACGGCACCCCAGCCCACTGTGCCGCCAAAGCGCTTAACACTCTCCTCAGAGGCTGCCTCAAGCTCGGCAATCTCTGTCACCGGAATTGTCTCCCGAAAGAACTTGCCCTCAGATTTCATGATGAGATTGCCGGGCTTGCCGGCAACGTACTGGTGATCTTTCCCCTTCTTGAAATCACCAGCATGCACTTCAAATACTCCAAATGCCATTTCGCCCCCTGTGAGCCCAACGATGGCGGTAACCGGGCCGCCGCCAAAGGATAATGATCTCAAGACCCGCATAATCGGCGGCTCCGGTTCACCGCTTTGTTATGCCTTCTTTGAAACGCTCGTCGATGATCGGAGTTATCCGGTGGCACCAAGATATAGTTCAGGTCGTAGGATTGAAACCGGTCGTCATGCCGGCTATCGAGTGTCGGGGGCCATTGTATCCGAGCGCTTCGGCGATGGGAAAAACCCAGGGGCGCAATAAAAAAACCCTTCCCCTTTGCCGGCGGTTATTGGGCGTCGATGCCGTAGCACCGTCGACCTCACCGGCCGGGTGGGAAGGGCTTAATGAGCGGTATGAACATCCGGTGGCATTGCGAAAACCGCGCCACGAGAACCGAAAATCTGCCATCGGGCGAGTCAGTCCGGCGGTGTCGACCGACGTTTCACCGGACCACTGCTTGCCGCCTCGCAAGACCTCCACGCTAGCAAGAACGGACAGGCGTCGTCAACGAATTTACCTCGACACAGTGCGATTCCATCAAGATTCTCCCGTGCGAGGTCCACCTATGACGTATCGGGAAGCTTCACGGCCCAGCGGCCATCGCCGCACGTGGCAATCCTTGCAACGCAGGAAGAATGTACGCCGCGGGATGTGCTTTGCACGAGCGATCAATCGCACCTTGTCGCTGCGCAGGTGTGGCGCAGCGCAAACGTTCCGGGGGTACGCTGCGCGCCTGAGAGTTGCGAAAACGCCCCCAGCGCGTGCAGCGACAACAGATAGGAGATGTCGCCGGCGGTCCGGATCAGCATGATCGTGCCGCCGAGCTGGATGAACTCGCCCCCAGCCGACATGCGTTTGCGCTTCCTTCTGCAGCGTGTACAGCGAGATAACGCAAGAGATCGATCCGATGGGCGGTGCCGTCGCCGCCCAGATTGTGGCGGTTTTCTACCGCGATGATTCGCACTTCCGGCTTGCATTGCCTGGAGCCAAAAAGTCGTATACTGGTGGCGATTGTTGAGTCGATCCATTTTCGCAATACACGCGCATTCGAACAGAGAAAACCGATGGACCTACGAGCGATGAATCAACTTTGCCCCACCGCTCTCCTTGCTGGCATCGCGATGCTCACACTTGCGCTTTCTCCCACGCTGTTGCGCGCGGCCGAGCCGGAGCAATCGCCCACGACGGCGCTCGACCGGTACATCGCCGAGCCGGATGACAGCTTTGCCTGGGAGCTTGTGCACACTTCCGAAACGAACGGCGTCACCGGTCACGTGCTCCGGCTCACGTCGCAGCGATGGCGAGCACCCGGCGAGGTCGACCGGCAGACGTGGCAGCATCATTTACTGATGGCTCGGCCGGCGGAGGTCCGCTCGAAAACGGGACTTTTGTTTGTCGGCGGCGGCAGCAATCGCGATCGGATGCCGGCTGGGCCGTCCGACCGGCTGGTACAGATCGCCCGCAGTACCGGCACCGTCACCGCGGAAGTCCGCATGATCCCCAATCAGCCGCTGGTGTTCGATAACGACGGCACGCACCGCTACGAAGACGATCTGATCGCCTACACATGGGACCAGTACCTTGAAGGCGGCGATGAGAAGTGGCCCGCCCAACTGCCCATGGTCAAGAGCGTGGTGCGTGCCATGGACGCCGTGCAGGCGTTCGCGTCCAGTGAGCAGGGAGGTCGCAACACCGTCGAACGGTTCGTCGTCGCCGGCGCCTCCAAGCGCGGCTGGACAACCTGGCTCACCGCGGCGGTCGACGATCGCGTGGCGGCCATCGTGCCGATTGTGATTGACGTGCTGAACATCGACCGCTCGATGCGGCACCACGCGGCAGCCTACGGCTATTGGGCGCCGGCCGTGGGAGACTACGTGCGGCACGGCATCACCCGCCGGCTCGACACGCCCCGCCACGCCGAGCTGTTGAAAACCGTCGATCCGTTCGTCTACCGCCGGCGGCTGGACATGCCGAAGTACATCGTCAACGCCAGCGGCGATCAGTACTTCTTGCCGGATTCGGCGCAATTCTACATCGGCGAGTTGCCGGGCGAGAACCTGTTGCGTTACGTACCGAACACGGACCACTCGCTGCGCGACAGCGACGCGCTGCAGTCGGTGGTCGGGTTCTACTTGGCGATCGCCCGGGAGCAGCCGCTTCCGCAGGTTCGCTGGCGTTGGGACGATTCGGGAGCCATCTACGTGCAGTCGACGCCCGAGCCGCAAGCAGCCTTGCTATGGCAGGCGACTAACAAAGCGAGCCGTGACTTTCGTTTGCAGACGATCGGCGCAGGTTACCGGAGTCATTTATTGACGCCGAACGACCAGGGCGATTACTCGGCGAGCGTCGAAGGTCCCGACGACGGCTGGACGGCTTACTTTGTCGAGTTGACGTTTGCCACGGCAGCCGGCATGCCGCTGAAGGTATCGACGCCGGTCCGCGTGGTGCCGGATCGTTTGCCGCATGCGGATCAAGATCCGGCGGAATTCACGATTGGGAAGTGAGAACGACCGGTCGGCGACGCCGTGCATCGGACCGGAATATCGCTGACGCTTTTCTCGAAAGCCGCGACATGAAGCCTCGTGTCTACGCCATCGCCACCATGGACACCAAGGGCCAGGAGATCGACTACGTCGGTGAATGTCTACGTGCCGCCGGCGTGCAGGTCGTAACCGTCGACGTAGGCGTCTCCGGGCCGCCGTCCATCCAACCCGACGTCACACGCGAAACGGTTCTGAGTCGCGCAGGCGCGCAGCACGCAATCTCCGGTTCCCTGGCGAAGCTCAGTCGCGCCGACGCAATCGCAGCGATCAGCGACGCCATCACGGGTTACCTGGACCACGAGCACCAGGCAGGGCGCGTGGCCGGAGTGCTTGGCATCGGCGGCAGCGGAGGGACGCAAATCGCCACCGCTGCCATGCGGGCGCTGCCGGTCGGACTGCCCAAGCTGATGGTATCTACGCTGGCCAGTGGCAATACGCAGCCGTACGTCGACTGCAGCGACATCACCATGATGTACTCGGTTGTCGACATTGCGGGGCTAAACGCGGTCTCGCGGCGAGTGCTGGCTAACGCGGCCCATGCGGTGGCCGGGATGGTAAACGCGCAGCCGCCAGCGATGGACCGTTCGAAGCCGACGATCGCCATGACGATGTTCGGCGTCACCACCCCCTGCGTCGACCGCGTGCGGCAGGAATTGAGCGAGCGGGGCTACGACTGCCTGGTCTTTCACGCCACCGGTACCGGCGGCCGGGCCATGGAAAAACTAGTGTCCTCCGGCATGGTCGACGGCGTGCTCGACATCACGACCACCGAAGTCGCCGACGAAGTGGTGGGCGGCATCCTCACTGCCGGCCCGGAGCGGTTTGACGCGATTCTGCGCAGCGGCGTGCCCTACGTAGTGAGTGCCGGCGCACTGGACATGGTCAACTTCGGCGGGATGGCGACCGTGCCGGAGCGATTCGCCGCGCGCCTGCTTCACGCGCATACGGCGCAGGTGACCTTGATGCGAACCAGCGTCGAGGAAAACCGCCGGATCGCACGCTGGATCGCAGTTAAGCTGAAAGCGGCAACGTCACCGGTCACGGTGCTGCTGCCCGAGCGGGGTGTCTCGATGCTCGACATCGAAGGCGGTGTGTTTTTCGATCCGCCGGCCGACGCGGTCCTGTTCGATGAATTGGAAGCGGCGCTCGCCGGACATGTCCAGTGCCGGGTGGAGCGCGTCGACCATCATATCAACGACCCGGAGTTTGCCTTGCGGTTGGTGGAAGTGTTCCTTCGGCAGATGAGCTCGCGTCGCAATAGCACCATCCGCGGAAGCAGTAAAGTACGCAGCAGTCAATGAATACGTTCCACGGAGAACCGGCCTGATGCCTGAAGCTCGTGATGCAATTCTCGGTCGACTTCGTGCCAAGGTAAAACGCGGCGAGCCGATCGTCGGCGGCGGCGCCGGAACCGGCATTAGCGCAAAGTGCGAAGAGGCGGGCGGCATCGATCTGATCGTGATCTATAACTCGGGCAGATTCCGGATGGCGGGCCGCGGCTCGCTCGCCGGGCTGATGCCGTACGGCAATGCCAACCAGATCGTCAAGGAGATGGCGTTCGAGGTACTCACCGCCGTCTCGCATACGCCTGTGCTGGCCGGCGTCTGTGCGACCGATCCGATGATGATTCGCGACCACTTCCTGCGCGAGCTGATGGCGCTGGGCTTTGCCGGCATTCAGAATTTTCCCACAGTCGGGCTGATCGACGGCACGCTGCGCGAAAATCTGGAAGAGACCGGCATGGGCTTCGACAAGGAGATCGAGTGCATCGCCGCCGCCGGTGAGTTGGGCCTGCTGACCACGCCCTATGCATTCGATGTCGACCAGGCCCGCCGGCTGACGGAAGTGGGCGCGGACATTATCGTCGCCCACATGGGTCTCACCACCAAGGGCACGATCGGCGCGAAAACCGCCAAGTCGCTCGACGACTCGGTGCGCGAAGTGACCGCCATCGCCGAAGCCGCCAAGACGGTGCGCGACGACGTGCTGGTGCTCTGTCACGGCGGGCCGATCGCCATGCCGGAGGATGCGACGTACGTGCTGAACCGGGCACCCTTGGTCGACGGCTTCTACGGCGCCAGCAGCATGGAGCGGCTGCCGACCGAAACGGCCATCACCGAGCAGACGCGCCAATTCGTCAGCATTCGCCGCGGCGCCGCAGAATGACCGGCGATATGCATTCCGCATGAGTTGGCGTCCGCCGCAGAACTTGGCGCGGATCGGTGTGCGAGGGTACATTAAGGGGTGCGCTTGCCCCCAGGGCGGCGATCTTCTCTCTTGTGCCTCCGTCGATGGGCTGACATTTGGATCACTCTCGCGCGTCCATTCTTCGCCAGGCTGCCGTTGCCAGCGGCTTGATTGAGCCGCGGCAGATCGATGCGGCACTCCGCATCGCGGCGGAATCCGAAGGTGGACTACGGCCGCCCGACGAGATCGACGATGATCGTCTCGGCGATGTGCTGATCGAGCTGGGAATGCTCAACCGATGGCAGGTGGGGCAGCTTAAAGCAGGACGCACCAAGTTCACGCTCGGGCCGTATCACATTATCGACTCGATCGGCCAGGGCGGCATGGGCCACGTATTCAAGGGCGAGCATGCCATGCTCGGCCGGATCGAGGCCGTCAAGGTGCTGCCGAAGTCGAAGACGACGCCCGACTCGATCGCCAGCTTCCAACGCGAGATCCGCGCCCAGGCCCAGCTCGATCACCCCAACCTGGTCCGCGTCTCGTACGCCGGCCAGGACGGCGACACGTACTTCTTTGTCACCGAATTCGTGCCTGGCACCGACCTGCGGCGGCTGGTTCGCTCGCGCGGACTGCTCACGATGCAAGAGGCTGCCACCATCATCGCCCAGGCTGCGCAAGGCCTTCAATACGCACATCAGCGTGGGCTCGTGCATCGCGACATCAAGCCCGGTAATCTGCTCGTCACTCCCGAGGGACGCACCAAGGTGACCGACCTTGGCCTCGCCTGGTACTTGACCGACGACCCGCAGGCAGACGATGAAAGGACGGCTAAAATCGTCGGCACGGCCGATTACCTCGCGCCCGAGACGATCCGGAACCCTGCGACCGTGTCGCCGGTGAGCGATATCTATGCACTGGGCTGCACGGCGTACTACGCGGTGACCGGGAAGGTGCCGTTTCCCGGAGGTAACACCGCCGACAAACTCCGCTGGCACTGCGAGGCGATGCCGCTCAATCCACAGCGATTCAACGCGATGCTCTCCGACGCGTTCATCGAGGTGCTGGGCGACATGATGGAAAAAGACCCACGCCGCCGCCTCGCGACGGCACGCGAGGCGGCCGAGCGGCTGGCGCCGTGGACGCTCAATGCGGTCCCGGCCAGGGCTAAAACGTCGATCGCCGGTCCTCCGTCCGTCCCTTTTCCGCCGCCGGAGGGCCTGGAGGATACGGCGCCGCAGCTCTTCAACGAGCAAGACATCTTCAGTGAGGACCAGGACAGCTTCTCGCAAGCGTCGCAGGGAACCGAGCCGTTCGCCTCGGCTTCGCAGGAGACGTTGACTCTGGACCGCATTCTGCGTCGCCGCAGAAAGCCCCTGCAATTCTCACTCACCACGCTGGTGCTCGTCCCGCTGATCGTCGTGCTGGCCGTGCTGCTCTTGATGCTGCTCGACCTGCTCCGCTAGCAGGCGGTTGATGATTTCAATCGCGCCGCTAGGGACGGGCCGAGCCGAGTGCATCGCGGCGCGCTTGTTCCAATCGAGACGCAACGGCGTCGATCGACAGCGGGTCCAGATACACGTTGAGAAGCTGCCGGGTGTCGTCAACGCGCTTGGCAATCGTTGCATCGGTCGTCGAGTCGGCGGCCGACTGCCGGTGCCGCTCAATGAGCCACGCGCCAAATTGCTGCCGGGTGGGCAGCCGGCGCAGCTCGTCGAACTGTTGAGACGCCTCTTCCAGTTCCCGCTGTTCGATCAGCCGATCGATCTGATTGATCAAGATCTGACGCCGCACCACTACGTCGATAAGCCGGTCCTGCAGCCCGGCTAGTGCAGACTCTGCGGCAGTGCGCCCCGCGTCGCTCGGCAGCTCGACCGTTACCGTCGATTGCAGCCCGGGCACTAGCGGAAGCTTGGCGATCACGCGAGCATCGCTCTTGATGTAGACGTGCAACAGGGGGCCTTCGCCGGCTGGCAGCGTCAGCCGCCCCTGCTGGTCGGTGACGCCGACTCGCTGCGGGCTGTTCGACTCGCCGCCCTCGACAAAGACTTCGTAGCCCGGCAGCGGACTTTTCGACTGGCTTGCGACGAGTTCCAATCGCGTCGGCACCGGGCGAGGCCGAGCGGCCAGCGCTACCAGCTCCGTGCGGCCGCGCCGGCGGGTTAGCAAACCTTGCCGCGTTCCGCTGTGGATGACGTACCGCAACGACGCATTGTCGCTCTGATCCACCGTTAACCATGTCCACGGCGCGATGATGATATTATGATCGTCAGGCGCTCCGGAACGGCTGACCCGCCGCAGCACGGGCTGGAATATGTCTCCTTCCGATAGCAGCGATAAATCGCTTTCCGGGCTAGCCAGGGCGGCGGCTTTCATCCGCAGCTCCGCGCGTCCGTCCTCTACTTCGACCACCTCAGCGACCGGCATGAAGGCCTCCAGCACGGCCCGGAAGGCCTCCGCGGGCAGCTCTTGCCGCTGTTGCACAATTCGGGTGACCGCCGGTCGGGTAATTCGCGTCCGGCAGTCGAAATCGCGGGCCGCTACTTCCAGCCGGTCTTCTACGATGCGCACTACGACCGTCATGAGCTTATCGCCGGCAAGTTGTTCCGGCGAAACCATGTGCTCCAGGTCCAGAGCCGGATCGTCCAGCAGGTTTCTTGCGAGCGGGCCATTAGCCGCCTGCGCGGCGAACTCCCACACCGCACCGACGACCGTGGCAGCCTGCCGATCCAGCTCCTCGATCACGTCCGCCTGGAGCGCGCCCGTCGGATCGATCTGTGGATCGACCGCTACGATAGTCTTTATTTCGTACGGCGACAGTTCCCAAGGTGTCTGCGCCACCGCCACCCCCGGCCAGATCGCCGAAAGCGCCAGCAGCGCAGCGGCGATCAGGCGATGTCGGTGAAATCGCGAAAGTCCGGTCGGTCGTCTCATGGTGCAAGCGTCAGTTCGTCAACGTTCCACTGCTCGATATCTTGATAGAGCACCACCGGGCGGTCGGGAATGCCCCCGATGCCGCGGCGATACGCGAAGTGGTTCATGCACTGCCAAAGCGGTATCAGCGGCAACTGCTCGTGTACGATACGGTCGATCTGGTGCAAATGCTCGCGAGCCTGGGCCCACGACTGCGCCTGCTTCAGGTTGAGAAGCGTCTGGCTAAGGTGCGTGCCGGGCGACTGAACCAGACCGCCGAACCCAAACACGCGTGCGGCATCACTGACCGGCTCCCATATCGCCAGTTCCGCGTAGTACAGGTCGACGTCGCTGGGAAGTTGTTCGCGGTCCATCTCCCGCGGCGTGGCGGAGATGCCGGCCAGCGACAGGCGTTCGCAGACAATGCGGCAAAGCTCCGCGATCACCGGATCCGCCCGGTGTGCCACCACGAGCGGAGCAGGCTCGCCGCCGGATACATTGTCCGAGTCGCTCCCAGGCAGTCCGCGCCTCGCGACGGCCGCCAGGATCGCCGCTAGCTTGGGGTCGAAGGGGCGCGGCGTGATTTGCGGATCGCTGGCGTAGCCCGCCGGATCGTCAAAACCGCTGCCGCGGGCAAAGACTCCTCCCAGCACGCGCGTGCCGGCTTGAGCGTCGCCCTGCTGCAGAATCTCCTCGACAATCGCCTGCCGCGGGATCGCATACACCAGCGCCCGGCGAAACTCGCGCGTGCGCAGTAGCGGCCTCTGACCGACCGGGATCAGCACGTGTACGGTCGGCAACGCATACCGCGCTACGACGAGACTTTCTTGGCCCGACAGGCGCTGCAAGCTCCAGGGGGCGACGCGATCGAGCATATCGACCTGACCGCTCTCGATCGCCTCGCGGGCGGCTTCCGAGTCGGAGAACTGCTGCTCGACGACGAGTTTCGGTTGGCTATCGCCGGTGGCAAAGTAAGCTTCGCTCAGTTCGAACACCGTCTCGCCTTGCGACTGCTCCGTCAGCTCGTAGGGCCGCATGGAGGCGATCGCCGCCGGCTCGCTCTCGGCCGCGGACGGGGCATCCCAAGCGGACGCCAATGGTGGCTCCGGCCGCAAGGGGGCCTGACGCAGGGCCAGCTTGACGCTAAATACATCCTCAACGGTAAGCTGCTCGAAGACCGACTTCTCGCTGCCGGACAACAGCCGCCGCGCGGCAACGTATCCGGTGAGGGGGCTTCCGCTCGGTTCGACGACCAGTGACCGGTGGAGAGCCAGCGTGAGTCCGCGGCCATCACCAGACCGCTCGATCGCGCCCAGGGGGCACACGTATTGGGCGCCGTCGGCCGTGTAGCCGCGCAACTCGAACAGCCGCCGCTGGCGCAGTCGATTCGTTCGGCGGGCGGCCCAGTCGTCGATGCGATCGCCTGCACTGGAAGGCGGCGTCGCGACTCCGACCACCACCAAGCGGGCGGCGCGCTGAATCTCGCGCGCGGCCTCGACGGCTTCCGGCAGATCGGGCTGAATGGCGAGAGCCTCTCGGATGCGGCTCCGTGCTTGGCGAAGGTTATCCGAAGCCAGTTGCTCCTGCGCCGCGGCGACTTTCTCGGAGGCCAACTCGGTGAATGTCTGCCGCCATCGGGCAGTCGCGCTCAGGTCTAAGTCCGCCAGCCGGCCCGATTCGAGCTGAAGTATCGACCGAGCGGACTGGTATTGTCCCGCATCAGCGTATTGCTGCACGAGCCGGCTGGCGATGCGGTCGAGCGCTGCCGCGATCTGCGGGTGCTGCGGATTACGATCGAACAGTTCCAGCAGCAGGCTCAGGGCATCGTCGAGGCGGCCGGCCTCGTAGGACGCACCGGCATTCCGCAGCAGATATCGCTCCAGCGCCGCCGCCACACCGGGTGTATCAGGAGCCGTGTCCAGCAAGTACTGGTAGTTCTCGTACGCTTCGTTGAATTGCCCCTCCGACTCGAGCGACGCCGCCTCATCCAGCAGGAGCTGCTCGTACAGCTTCACCTCTTCGATGTCCCGCCAAGCTACGACGTAAATCTCATCCGGTTGCTCGACCAGGCGAACCTGCAAGCTCTCGGTAGGACGCGGACTTTTCGGCAGTCGCCGCATCGGCAATTCCAGCGGCAAGACCTGCAATACGGCATCATCGTTCGCGGCGTTGAGCGTGATCTGATCGAACGGCTGCTGATCGAGCAACCGTTGCGCCGCCGCGGGCGATCCCAACAGCAACACTAGGAGCAAGCCGCCGATCTGACCGGACCGTCGCAGGACATCTCGCCGCGCGCGTCTCATCGGATGCCCCTATGGGATCGCAGTAAGGAGCAAGGTACCGTCGTCGGCGACCAGTGCGCAGCGGTCTCGCCAGAGTGCCGGTCCGCTCGCCAGCGGCTGGCCGACTTCAATTTCGCCCAGCACTTCGCCACTCGCCGCGGAAAGCCGTCGCACAGTGCCGCCTCGCCATGCCAATAGCAAGTGGTTCTCGCCCAACGGCTGCGCGCCGATGATTTGTGCTGCGTCGACCGCCTGCTGCCACGCCAATGCCGACGGGTCGGCGATGCAGATAAGCTCTCCGCCGGCAACTCCGAGCAGCACCGACTTGCCGACGCGCCGCGGCCCAAAGACAAGCTCGCTTTCCAGTTCCCAGCGCCCGATCTCCTCAAGGTCATCCGCGCGCAGTGCGACCAGTTCTCGCTCCCGCTCGACGGTGAAGATAGCATCCCCGAGGACGGCCAGCGGCGGGATGATTGCCGAGGATTCGCCACTGTACTCGGCCAGCGACCGCCAATGTTTCACCGGCTCGGCCACTGGTGCGGCTCGCAGAACGGTTCCCCGGCTGTCGGCGATGACAAACTCCGACGGACTGCCCGGCCTGCCGGCTAAGGACTGCCGGTGTGGAACCTGATCGGCGGCCAGTGCCGGTTGAAAGGGCTCGCTGAGCGGATTGCCCGTGGGATCGATCCAAAAGACCTGCCCGATGCGCGTGGGCACGAGCAGCCCGGCGCCCAGCGGCAGCGGCGGACCGGCGATCTCCGAGGGAAGCGAGACCCAGCGCGGCGGTGCGCCGGACGAGCCGAACACAAGCAGTTGCTTCGCACCAGCAGTCGAATATAGTGCCAGCCGGCCCTCGCTCAGCGCGACGCTGCCGCTCGCCACGAAACTCGGCGGGCCTCCCTGGGGCTTGCGTCTCGGCGACGTGGCGAGACCGCGCTCGCGCACAGCGGCGTCGATGGTGTGAACGTCTCCCCGAACCGTCGGCACCAATACCGCACTGCCCGTTTCATCGAGCGTGGGTGGTCCCGCTGGGGCGGCGGCAAGATCGGTCTCCCAACGTACTCTGCCACTTTGTAAGTCCACACCGGTGACGCGAGCGCCCGAGACGGCGCCCGCGCTTCGCACGCACACCAAAACATCGCCGTAGATCCGCAGCGGGAAGTCGGCCACGTTGCTGGTCATGGGCGATTCCAATCCCTGGGGCACGAGGCGGCCGCTGGCGGACTGGATTTCGTATCGCCGGAGCCGGGTGTCGGCGATCCACAGGTGGTTGTCGTGAATGACCGTGTAGCGCAGCAGCGGAGCCTTGCCGTCGGGCGCGATCTCGGCGGTCTCCTGCAGCGGCTCGTCGCGACCTGCGGCGACCTCGAACATCTTGATCTGCCCCAGATCGGTTGTTACGAGAAGGTGACGTTCATAAACGCGCGGCGGAGTGCGGACGTGTCCTTCCAGCCGCACATGTTGAACCGGCCGACTCGACAGTACGCCCTGCGGATCACGGCGCAGCACGTGCAGTGTTGTGCGGCTGGTGCCCTCGTTCTCGGCCACGATCACACAGCCGGCAACGGCAGTGGGCGGAACACTTACCGTCCCCGGCGAATGCCCGAGATAAACGGCCTGCTCACAAACGAAGTCGTCCGCCTTCAGAACAAACAGCGTGGAATGATCGCCCACCACGAGCACGGTTTCACTATCCGCGTCGTATGCCGGCGTGACGCGCAGCGGTTGCGGCAGTTGCGCTTGCCGGGGAGAGGTTCCCGACTCGATCTCAACGGCCAGCAGCCGTCCCCCCCGGGTTGCCACCAGCGCACGATCGTCAACGGGAAGCGGCGCGGGGAATTGCTCCCCGATTTCCAGCCGCCAGCGGAGCTTTCCGGTCCGCGCGTCGAGTTTCACCAGATCGTCGTGCCCCGCGTCATTCAATAATACGGCGTCGTCTTCCCCGGGCAGCGGCACCGGCAGGCTCTCCGCTCCAGGCCCGGAGTAGCGACGCCAGAGCAGCGCGCCGGTTTGCGCATCCAGGCCGAAACTGGAGTCCTTCACGCGCACCGTGGCGGCACGGTTCCCTCCACCCGCCGCCGCTTCCGTAGTCTGCGCCGCCAGGGCCACAGACGCTTCGACGGCCGAAGGCCGCTCGCTCGTCTGGGCGGCTATCGGGCTCGATTCGACGCGCACACTGGCCTGCTCGGCATCGACGATTCGCAGAACCGCCTCGCCCAGCTTTGCATCGGAAGCCAGCTCCGGATAGGCGCGCAACAACGTCGTGCGATGCGCATAGGCGGCGCCAGAATCACCCTGTGCGATGGCCGAGTCAATTGCGGCGACCGCCTCATTCAAGGCCACCGCGCGGTGCAAGCGGCGCTGCACGACGTCCATCGTGCCGCGTATGTTCTCGATCTTCCGCTCGGGGCGCAACGACCGCGGAATGTACTGCGTGTTGCCTAATAGGCTCATCGCCTCGCCGGTCTGCGCCAGCAGTTGATCCGCCTGTGCGTCGTCGTCGGCCTGTTCTGCCTGTTGTACAAGTGCCGAAGCGATTTGCGGCAGCATCGCCCGAAGCTCTTCGCGAGCGAGGGCGAAATCTGGTTCGTCTTCGATCGCATCGAGCACGTCCCGTGCGACTTCGAGCGAATCGCTCGGATCGACGGACCCGTCAACCGCTTGCCGCATTTGCGCCAGCCCACGCTGCACCCGGGCGCGGCTGGCGGATTCGTCGCTGGGATAGCGCTCCAGCAGTTCGTTGTACGTGTCGATGGCCTGCGTATAGGAGCCGGCGCGGTATTGCTCGTCCGCCCTGGCCAACAGTTGACTGCTGTCGGTGCTGCCGAGCATGTACCACAGCGTCGCCCCAAGCAGTACGAGCAAGATCAGTGCCCCGCCGCCGATCAGCAGCAGCGGCGAGTCCCAGGGGTTGTCCGGCGCCACGGGCCGCGCCTTCGGCGTTTCCGGCGTCTCGTCCGGATCGCGCCATTGCCGCTTTTTCTTGGAAACGTCAGCTCCCTCGCTCGGAGGAAGCCCCTGATCGCCCTCCAGCGGAACGAGCGAGACTTCATCGTCACCCAAATCGATTGCCTCGCCGGCCAGCCGAGCCCTCAGCGGCGTATCGGCGATATCCGACTCGTCCTCTACGTCGAGCGTCGCTTCGGGCAGCTCTCGCGATCGATCCCCCTCGGGCGAACCGCCCAACAGCGGCGGCGGCGAATCGATCGACGAGGGCAGATCGTCGTCGTCCAGCGGCACCAGGCCCAGATCCTCGTCTGCCACAGCAGCCGCGCCGCCAGGCGATTCAGCATCGCTTGCAGCGGTCAACAGCCGTTGGGCCTGCTGCGGCGAGACATGGCCCTGCGACACGAGGAGCTTTGCGACCGACTCGGCGCTCACGGAGTCCGGTGCTGTGGACGCCTGGGCGCGCAAGCTCGAGACCAGGCTTCGCGACACCAGGCCGCTGGCGCTGAGTCGCTCTAGGAATTCGTTTACCGTCATTACTTCCCGATGCCTCTCATCTCTGTTCGACTCTTCGTTCTCTCCCGCTTTCCCGTCGCCGGAGCGTTCTGCCCGACCGCTATAGCTCGCCTTCCTCGAAGGTCGCCAGCCGCACGTCCTCCATTCCGACCGCGGTGCCGGCATCCAATGCGTCGACCACTTTCTCATGGGTCGCGTCGCCGCTGGCGAGCACCAGCATGCGGGCCGGGCCGGTGCCCCCACCCGCGGCGCCGTTCTCTCGGGCGTCGCGAAGCTGGATGAGCATTTCCTGCGTGCTGGGGGCCTCGCGCTCCTGCTGCCAGCCTGGGGCGCCGATCCAGAAGAAGTTGTCCCCGTCGACGCGCACCACGATCGAATCCTCTTCAAAGTCGTGCAGCGTCCGGCTTGGCGCCGCGGCGTCGCGCTCTTCACTGGCCGGCACTTCCAGCGCCATCTGCAGCGCGTACGCCGCGGTGATCATAAAGAAGATCAGCAGCAAGAAGGTCACGTCGACCATCGGCGTCATGTCCAGTTCGCCGTCGCGCGCGGTGCGCGACGTGCGAAGCATGGGTTGACTCTCGTCAGCTTCGCCGGCATCCTGCACGGGCAAACTCACCGCGCCGCCCATCACCCTGGTCTCCACCTTCCGCAAGAGCGGATTCTTTGGTGGACCCTTACCGGATCGGCCTCGGCCGACTGCGCTTTCCGGCACGTCGATCGGCGCCGTGCAGCGGGGACACTTGATCTGCCGGCCTTCGACCTTCGACGGCGCGCTGAGCCGCTGATCGCAAAACGGGCATCGAAAGCGGATTGGCATGTGAGCTAGTCCCTTTCGTTCACGGCCAGGTGAAGCCGGACGCCTTCGACTTGCGAGGCCGCCTTCATTACTTCGGCCACATTCCGATGTGGCAGGTGGCGCTCCGCCTTGATGAGCACGTTGGCGCGACCGGCCGCCATCCCTTGCCGTACCACACGGGTGATCGCTTCCCGCCGGGCGTCCGCATCGTCAGAGAGGCGCGCATCGGCATCGACACCATCGGCGGCATAGACGGACGCCGCGTCCACGCCGCCGCTGACCAGTGTGAAGACGATTGAATCCTGCTCGCTCACCGCGCCGCCGAACCGCGCGGTGGGCAGCTCCACGCTGGACTGCCGGGTCATCGTGGTGGTTACGAGGAAGAAGATCAACAGCAGGAACGTGACATCGATCATCGGCGTGATGTCCAGGTCGAGCTCGTCCTGCCGGTTGCGGCGAGGCACCAGCAGGTCCTCGTCGTCCATTGCCAGTGGGCGTCGCAGTGCCTGGTCAGCCATGGAAGGCCTCCCGCCGCCTCGCCGGCAACACGGCCTGCAGCGAATGCAGCAATTCGGCGACGCCAGCGCTGACCGATTCCTCCAGTTTCCGCAGGCGGACGCTAATGGCGGCCGAACAAAGCACCAGCGGAATGGCGATCCCCAGGCCGCAGGCGGTCGTGATCAGGGCGAAGCCGATGTCCTCGGCCATCCGCTGGGGATCGACGTCGCTCCCGCTGGCCAGATTGGTGAACGCCCCCATCATGCCCATCACCGTCCCTAGCAGTCCGACCATGGGCGCGGCTTTGACAATGGTGGAAACCCAACTGAGGCGATAGTCCAGATCGGTCAACACCTCTCGCTGAAACCGGTCGGCCACCTGGCGTCGCAGCGCAGTCTGATCCAGATCACGCCGCGAGATGGCATACGCCGCCAACTGGGGCATGGCTCGGCGATCGCCGCTGCAGTACTCCTCCGCGCCGGACCAGTCGCCGGCACGCACGCGCCGATCCATTTGCTCAAGAAATTCCGTATGGTGCTCGTCCGATCGAAAGCGCACCAGCGATACGCGCCGCCAGGCAATCACGGCGCAGTAGGCCCCCCAGGCCGCCAGCATCGCCAGCAGGGTGTAAACCACTACTTCAATCACGTCGAACAGTCGGTCCATGAATTATCCTCTATAAGCGACACTTATCACGCGCGGTCGCCCGGGCCGCCTACCGGTGCTGTTGTTCGATGACATAAAACTCGTAGCCGCCTCCCGCGCGGCGAACGCCGAACACGGTCTTGCGGATGGTTTCGATATCGCGCGGGCCGGCGTGTTGCTGCTCCACTTGCGCGAGCTGCGCTTCCACTTCCGGCGGATAGAACTGCAGGATGTCACGTCCTTCCGAGAGGATGCCGGCCCGCTGCAACAGCTCGCGATCGGCCTCCTTCAGCGATCCGGTCCGCCAGGCCATGTACAGCCGGTCCTCCGCCGACGGCGGTCCGGTCCGTTTCGCGGGCTGAGGCTGCGAAACGTCATAGGCATAGTGGACGAGATCATCGCTGCCCAGGACTGCCAATTCGATGTTGAAGTAGTCGAGTTGTTGGGCGTACTGAACCAACGTGCCGCCGTCGAAGCGAATCTCCCAGCGCGTCGCACGGCCTTCGCCAGCGCCCTGGCCACCTTCCGGTCCGGCGCGGCGCGAGTCGCGACTGCCCGGCCCGCTCGCCAGCGCTTCCGCTTCGGTGGCCTCTTGGGCAAGGATCGCCTGCTGATCGCTGATCGCATCGGCGACGGCGCTGAGCGTGGAAGTCAACCGCGGCTCGAGCACCTCCGGCACGTCCTCGGCGCCAGGAGGCTCGATCTCTGGTGCCTCGCTCAAACCGCCTTCGCCCGACCCCAGCGACAGTTCTACGAGATCCACGGGCACCGGCGTGGGGGAACGAAACAGCCGACTGCTAAAATACACCACCAGCAGCCCCAGCACGACCACTCCGGCCAGGCCGAGCGCCGCCACCAGCGCACTGGAGACGCGGTCGTACCAGGAGACGGCCAGACCGTCGCCACTGGCGGCCTGGGAATTTTGCGAGCTCGCCTCGTCACGTGCCACGCTTTGAACCATCATTCGTCTAGGTCGGCATGCGGGCGAATCGTACGATACCACTGTCGCCAGCGCGGGATCGCGCTGCGGCGGCCCGCCTCATCCGGCTGCTCGGGAAAGCCCACGCCCTCGAATTTACGACTGATGAACCGGAGCCCCTCGTCCGCGGTCCGGGCGACACGCCAATCGGGATCCGTTAGCGCGAAAAGTAGCACCGGCACATTGTTTAAATCTCGCGTGGAGGCCAACCCGCGCACCGCCAGTACCCGCTCGTTTGGCTCTCCCTGACGCACGATCGCTTTAAGCTTCTCCAGGTCCTCGTTGCGCGGGTCTTCCTTGCTACTGAGGGACAAAGGCGGCGGATTGTTCAAGAGATAGGTGAGGTTGTCCTGCCCCGGCCCCGATAGCGTCGATAGCAATTCCTGGATCGAGGCGCCGTCGCTTGACTTGACCACCCGGCCCCCACGAATCTGGGCGCCTTCCAATTGCGAGGGTAGGCCACGGCCGCCGGTGAGCCAGCCTTCGCCGAACCCCTCGCCCGCGGTGACGCGCTTTTTGGTAGAGCGGATCAAGAACAATACGCCGAAGGCCGTGTCGGGCACCGGGCCGCAGTCGAACGACCAGGCTCCGTCGCGCCGCTGACTGCGAGCGAGGTACGTGTACCCGTCGCGGTACCAGCTCGGGTCGGGTGGGCTGTATCCTTCACTGACTTCCCGAAAGCTCATGTAGCGTTCCAGCGCGTACAAGTAATAGATGGGATAGCGACTGGGACTGATCGTGTAGTTTTCCTCAAACCAGCGATTGCCGCGCAGCACGGCCTCCTTCAAGGTGTCCTGGTCGACGCGCGTCGAGCGAGGCGACTCCTCCGGGCGCTGACGGTACGGCTTCAGGGCTGGCGGAAGATCGGTGCGTTGGGGTTGCAGCCGGGGCATGATCTTCAGCATGTCCGAGCAGATCAGCACGCTCCCCAGTCCCGCGGCGGCCAGCGAGGGCCGGACCTCGGTCTGCTCGACCAATTGGAAGTTGCCGGGATCCTCGCCCTGATAACCCCAGGCGCCGCTGGGGTCCTGCGTGCGCAGCAGCCAGTTGCAGACGCGGGCCACGCGCTCGTCGGGCACGTCGAACCCGGCTCGCCGAGCTTCCCACATGCTCAGCACGCCGTACTGCGTCATCGACGTGTCGCCGGTAATGTATTCGGGATAGCCCCAAGCGCCGTGGCTCTTTTGCGTGGCGGACATCAGGGCGACGAGCCGCTGAATCGTCGCCGCGTGTTGCTGCGGACCAAGTTCGCATAGAAAGATGATCGCCAGCGGAACGCTGTACACGTCCTCGAAATCCATGGCGCTGGCCTTCCCTCGGGAGGCCAGCTCGGACTGCTCGACGGCGGCAAGGACCTGGGGGTGGGAATCCGCTGCGCCGGTTTTGATGAGCGACATCGCCACCAGCGCGCGTGCCCCCAGCCGCTGATCGCTCGACGTTTCAAGAAACTCAAGCCCCCGCGATACCAGCCGCTGAACCTGCGGGCTCTCGGGGGTCACCGCCGCGAGCGGCCGACACGTCATCACAATGCAGGGCAGGGCGGCCGCCCAAACGAACACACATCGCGCACCGCCGCGAAGCCCCGCCGCGGCGCACTCTCGAAGCGCCGCGCAAGCACGCAATATGAGGAGAGTACGCGAAGTTACGCGTCGCATACTGGCGTTCTCTTTCCGATCCGCGGCGGCCGAAAAGGCCCGCCATCGACGGATCGTCGCCGTTGCGGCCTCGAAGGGGAAAATAAGACGCGAGGCTCTGTTCCGAAGCTTGAGCTTATCTGCCGCCGACAGTGGTGTCAAGCACTGCCCATCGTCGGAAGTGCTTGCCACGCCGAGGTTTGGCGCGGACGCAGCCTTCATGATGGCCAGCCGACGCGATTGATCCGCGCGCTCAGCGCGGAGCGACGTTGAATGAGGTTCTTCCCGCGAGGACCGTCTCGCGATTCTGACCTCGCGCGCCCCGAGATGACGCGACGCTAGTCGTCCAAGTATTCGTCCTCGCCCTGGATGTACGTCATCCCGCGGTAGAAGCGCGCAAACAACGGAAAGAACAGAGCGGTGAATAGCATCAGACCGGTGAAGAACCAGTAATAAGCCGGCCCCTGCAGCCGGCTGACGCCCTGATCGGTTTGGATCACCATGTTGATCCCGGCCGTGAATGCGTTGCCCACGGCCATCGACAGCAGATAGAACGACATGATGAATGACTTCATCGTCGTCGGCGCCTGCGTGTAGGCGAACTCCAGCGCGGTGATCGAAATCATCACTTCCGCCGCGGTGATCAGCACGAAGGCCAGCACCTGCCATAAGAAATAGGGCGTGTGGCCGGCAGTGATCCATTCTTCCACGATCGACACCACGGCGAACGCCGCCGCCGCCAGAAAGAAGCCGATGCCGATCTTCCGCAGCGGCGTGAGCGGAAAAAAGCGGTCGATCGCCGGATAGATCACGTACGAGAACAGCGGAATGAACAACAGGATAAGGATCGGGTTGATCGCCTGGACCTGCGACGGTAGCAGTGTGCGTGTATTGCCTTCCAGGTCGACCACGTCGAGGTTCATGTTTTTGAGCTGTAATACCCAGGATGAACCGGTCTGATCGTAGAGCGCCCAAAAGACGGCCACGATCAGGTACAGCGGCACCAGGTTCATGATCGCACTGCGGCCGTGCGGCGAGAGCGCCTCGCGGAGCGCACTCTGGCCGGCCGGCGGCACGTGCACGAACTTGTGCCGGCCCATCCAGAACACAAATGTGGCGATGGCCATCAACACACCCGGCACGCCGAACGCCCAGGCGGGGCCGAAGCCTTCCTTCTCCAGCAACACGGGTGTCAACAACGTCGAGATAAAGGACCCGAAGTTAATAGAAAAATAGAACCAGGCGTAGACCTTCGGCAGCAGATGTTGATTTAACCTGCCGAACTGATCGCCGACATGCGCGGAGACGCAGGGTTTGATTCCTCCCGACCCCAGAGCGATGAGAAATAGTCCCGTAGTCAGCCCGATCCGCGTCTCGTCAATCGCCAAGGCGGCGTGCCCCAGACAGTAGACGATCGACAGCATCATGATCGTGCGATACTTGCCCAGCAGCGTATCGGCGAGGATCGAGCCCAGCAGCGGAAAGAGGTACACCGCGGTCGAGAAAGTGTGATAGGCGGCGGTCGCTTGGGCATCGGACATGACCTCCAGCGATCCGTCGCGGCCCAGCAGATGCTCGGTCATGAAGACCACCAAGATGGCCCGCATCCCGTAAAAGCTGAATCGCTCGGCCGCTTCGTTGCCGATGATGTAGCCAATGCCGCTGGGCAGCCCCGTCGTCGGAGTGGGCACGGTGCGGTACGCGGTGCTCATGGCGATCTCGCAAGGTCGGCAATATGGGGATTGCCGCGCGACGCAGGCGGCCGTTTCATGGGAGGCGGCATGCGCGTCGTGCAAGCGCGGAGCGGCCATTGTACGCGCTGAGGGGAAAGCGCCATAGCGGTTTGACGCGGCTACAAAACCGCCCGGTGGCAGAAAACTTCCTGTATCTGAATTCGTGAGAATTCAGTTACCCCGGATTCGGCTGAACTCTCACGAGTCCAGCTACCAGGCGGGGCGATAGACGTTCCTGACTGTGCGAAACAGCCTAACAGCCTGTTGATTTTTCCAACAGGCTGCTGCATCACACGGAAGTGATGCCAAAATGACGACGAAGTCGTTACTTTTGCGAGCCGTGAGGAGCTTGCTCCGAACCTGGCGAGGTTGAAAAGCGCCACGACGGCGTTTTTCAACAGCCTGCCGAGCCGCTACGACCGCGGCTCACGCGCGAGCCGGTTGGACGGCGCGACGAGCCCGGGAAGATCATCCGTTCGAAAGCCGACGCTCCGCCCGTCGCTGGCTCCCGTCGAGGCGGGATTGTCGGCAGCTTGTTTCAAGAGATAGTCCGCAGGCGCGTGCTGGTGCATGGGATGCCCCTGCGGTGGAGCACTCCGCCATTGGACGCTGCTCGCCTTCGACATCGTCTCGTCGCTCAGCCAGTGCGCCTGCCAGAGTTGGGCATCCATCCGCTGCGGGTCGTCATCCGAGCTGCTGTACAGCCACCAGAACAGCTCAATGCCACCCTGGAAGTCGTAGTAGTTGTTATTGCCGCGCCAGGTCAGCTTCGAATCCTCGAAGCTTTGCTCACTGCTGCTGTAAACGTGCTCGATCAGGGCATCGCTCGGTTCCACGACAAATAAACTGTCGCGGCACGTCACGTCCAGCGGTACCTGCGGAGCGTCGGCCAGGTTGGTCACCAAAATCAGTCCACTGCGGGTGATCGCGGTCACGTGTTGCAGTTCGACGCTTACTTCGCCCGCCAGCCGGGCCGAGGCGGGACCGCTGGTCAAGTGCAACAGCCGGTCGGTAATGGCTAACAGGCCGTTCTTCCACGTAAGGCTCAGCGGCTGCGACTCCTCGCTGAACACCAGTGCCGCGTCGCCCCGGGCGATGCAGTCATCCATGGTGATCCGCACCGCAGCCCGGGAGTCGGGTGGGTCATCGATCATCATCGACTCGCCGCCGGGGGCCGCAGTAACCTGGAACATCGCGGCCGCGGCCTGGCCGCCCTGCACCGCCGGTGGCGATACCACGGTCAACCAGCAGCTCTCCAGCTTGACCGACTCGGCCCCGCGCATCTCGATCAACGACCACCGCGAACCGAGGTTCGATTCGTCCGGCAACTCCAGCCGTAGATCAACATTGATCAGCGTTAACTCGCCGCCGATCAGGTTGATCGGGTTTTTGTCGACGGTGCCGCTGCGGGCCTCCGGCCTAAAGACGATCTCCGGACGATAGAGTGCACCGGTCTGACGGTTTGCGCCGGCGCGGATCGTGACCCGCTGATTCATCAGCTTGATCGGTTCTTCCTCGCGCTGCCCATCGTAACGCAGCTCGATCACCTGGCCGCTTTTTGCTTCACTGCACGCGGCGCGCAGGCTATCATAGGCAATGGTCTCGTCGTCGGCGTCTACCACCACGATCGCCGATCCGCGCGGGTCGCTTGCCGTGGTCGAGGGCCGATCGGGCGAATCGGTTGCCACCGGCGGGCGATTGCGGTCGATTCGTGCCGTTTCTGGGTCCGGCGGCACCGTAATGCCATACCCGGAGGTTGTACTGGCGGAAACCCCTGCCTCGCTCACCGGCAGGCGCAGGCTTTCGCCCTGGTTTCCGCGCAGCCGGCGCGTCATGGGGTTCGTCAACGCGACCGAGTCGGACGTGGCCGGCGCGGTGCTGCCTTCGCCGCCATTTTGTTGCGACGGGGAAAGTTCTAAAGTTTCGGTCCCTTCACCCGGCTGCCCGGGAGCCGGCGGAGAGCCCTGCAGATCGGACGGCACGGCTGCATCTGCGTCGTTGGAGTCGGCTTGTTCGATCGGGGAGGACGGCGCCGCCACCGAAGTGATCGGCGGAAGCTCCGCCACGGACGGTGCGTCGAACCAATATCGATCGAGCACGATCACCGCGACCGCCAACAACAGCGCCGGCACCATCCACGGAAGATGCCCTCGAATAAACGACGAAGCATCCTCCTGTTGCGTCACCCAGAGGGTATTCTCGCTCGAGGGCAGCGCGATTCCCAGGCGCTCGGACAGCCACAAAAACTCGGCGATCACCTCCTGCGGCGTCTGGTACCGGTCGTCCGGCGACTTGGCGAGCATCCTCGCGGCCACCCGGCTAACCTCCTCGGGCAGTTCAGGCCGGAAGTCGCGCGGGTCGGGCGCGTTGTCTCCCTGGTGTTGGAGGAGCTTTTGCAGAACGGTTCCCTCGGGAAACGGCGGCTGCCCGGTCAGCATGTAAAACAACGTGCAGCCCAACGAATAGATGTCGCTGCGCACGTCGGCGCTGCGGGGATCGCGGGCCTGCTCGGGCGAGATGTAGTCGAAGGTTCCGAGCGTTACGCCGCTGGCCGTTAGGTCCGCCTGCGTTCGGTCAACCTGATAAAGACGCGCCAGGCCCATATCGACCAGCTTTGCACGCCCCCGCGGCGTGATCAGCACGTTTGAAGGCTTGATGTCGCGATGCACGACGTCGCGCTCGGATGCGTGCGCGAGCGCCTGGCAGATCTGCATCGTGTAGTTGATTGCATCGGCGAGCGACAGCGGTCCATGCTGATCGACCAGTTCGCGAATGTTAATCCCGTCGATAAACTCGAACACGATGTAGTGGACGCCGCGATCTTCGCCCACGTAGTAGACGCGAGCGATGTTCTCGTGATCGAGCCGCGCCGCCGATTGGGCCTCGTTCTTGAAGCGCCGCTGCGTCTCGTCGTCGGCCGACTGGTCAGTGGCCAGCACCTTCACCGCGACGGTGCGGTCGAGCATGGTGTCCAGCGCGCGAAATACGGCGCCCATGCCGCCGCCACCGATGAACCCCTGAAGCTGAAAATGACCCAGCCGCTCGCCTTCGAGAATGCGGGCAAGCTCCAGCGGGTGATAGCGGCGGGCCGCCGACTCCATCGGCGGCGAACTGGAGATGATCGTTCGATCCGACTCCTGGACAAATGGATCGCCGGCGTCGTCCCGCTGCGGCGGCTCGCTCAAATCGTTCTCGGACTGGGCCGCAATGCGATCCGCCGCGTCCTCGGAGGGAGCTTCCGCGGCAGCGTCCCTCTGCGATGCCGACTGGCCAGGACCGTCGACGTGGTCACCATCGGACTGCGCATGGTCCTCGGCCGCGCGCGGCCGGCTTGTGGAGTCGGATTCACTCATCGGTTTGCCGCCGGCGACTCGTGACAATTACGAGCCCGGCCCGGCTTCGACGCTCCTTCCCGAAACGGCACGTCCATGCTGAAATTAGATCGAGCGGCGATTACCTGTCCGCATTTCCGGGGCGAATGCCCAAATCGACGTGAAGGTGCGTATCGACGACGCGCTAGATATGATTTTAAATGCCTCGCGGCGCGGCGTCAAACTCTTGAAGCGCCCGTCTCCTAAAGGCTTAGCAGCCTGTTGATACTTCAACAGGCTGCTGCATCACACGGAAGTGATGCCAAAATGACGGCATAAGTCGTTATTTTGCGAGCCGTGAGGAGCTTGCTCCGAACCTCGCCGAGGTTGGAGAAAGCCGCGACGGCGTTTTTCAACAGGCCATTTGACCGGGCCGGTGCCACGGCTGCTCTCTCCGGCGTGTCCCGCCCGCACTTGTAACTGGAGAAGTTTCGCTTCCCGCTCTGGCTTTACCCTTCACCCCGCCGGCGCGCCAGTTGGGAGCGCCACCGGTCGTACATCGGCCGCTGCACGGCGACATCTGCCAGCAGCGATGTGCGTAGCGCCTGCCGCTGCCCGTCGGTCGCCGCCTGGAACAGCTCATGCTCGGTTATCGGTTCGCCCTCTTTTGCGCGTCCGCCCGCGATCACGTCCGCCCAGTAATAGATGCGGTCGCCGCCGTCGTAGCGGTCGAACACGCAGCCTTCGAGCCAGGCCAGGCAATCCGTCAGGATGGGGCTGCCAGTTTCACCGGTATGCCACTTCGTGCCGGCCAGCTTATCGCGATCTCGTCCCGAGCCGAGGGCGAAGTTCCAGGCGTGCGAGATCTGTTCCGACGTGATCAGGTGTGCAGCCAGCGCGCCGCTCGCATCGATCAGTTCGCGCGTAAAATGGTTTGCTGCAATGGCGGCCGCCACCACCGGTCGCTCCGGGTCGATCGACGCCTGGCTCACCCACGTAGCTACCAACCCGCCGCGCCGGCCGTCCGACGCGCTTGTCACGATCCACACCTGGCGATTCACCAGGCGGAACAGTTGGTCGATGTGTTGCTGCCTATCGTCCACAGCTCAACTCCGTCTCCCTCGGATTTGAAAGAGAGCGCGTTTGCGGGGTGAGTAGCTCCTTAACCAAGGTCCAACGTCGGCACAGCTCCGCAAAACGCGGGACAGGCACGGCGCTACACTTCGAGCCAGTCCCCTTTTGCTCACACAGTCAATACTGCCGACACCACCAATCGCAGCGATACACGCCCTCCTCAACGTTCCATATGCTCAATCACCGCGTCGCCGAACTCGCTGCATTTCAGCAGCGTGGCGCCTTCCATCTGCCGCTCGAAGTCGTAAGTGACGGTCTTGGCGGCGATTGCCCCGCCCATGCCTTTTAGGATGAGGTCGGCCGCCTCGTTCCAGCCCAGGTATCTCAGCATTAGTTCACCCGAGAGGATCACCGAGCCGGGGTTCACCTTGTCCTGTCCCGCGTACTTGGGCGCGGTGCCGTGTGTGGCTTCGAAGATGGCATGCCCGGTGTCGTAGTTGATGTTTCCTCCCGGTGCGATGCCGATCCCGCCGACACAGGCCGCCAGTGCGTCGGAGATGTAGTCGCCGTTGAGATTCAACGTGGCAATCACGCTGTACTCGGCCGGACGCGTGAGAATCTGTTGCAGCATCGCGTCGGCGATGACGTCCTTGATGACGATCTCGCTGCCGGTGCGCGGATTCTTGAACGACCGCCACGGTCCACCGTCAATCTCCTTCGCGCCATACACTTCCGCCGCCATCTCATAGCCCCAATCGCGGAAGGCACCCTCGGTGAACTTCATGATGTTGCCCTTGTGCACCAAGGTGACCGAGGGCAGGTCGCGTTCGATGGCGTATTCGATCGACGCCTTCACGAGACGCCGCGTCCCTTCTCGCGAGACCGGCTTGATGCCGATGCCGCTCGACTCGGGAAAGCGGATCTTGCTGAAGCGGTCGGCGAACGCCTCATTGAACAGCTTCAAAAACTTCTGGCAGTCGTCGGTGCCGTTTTGAAACTCGATGCCGGCGTAGATGTCTTCGGTGTTCTCGCGGAAGATGACCATATTGGTCTGCTCGGGGCGCTTCACCGGCGAGGGCACCCCGGCAAAGTACTGGACCGGGCGGAGGCATGTATACAAATCGAGAATCTGCCGCAACGCGACGTTCAGCGAGCGGATGCCGCCGCCGACCGGCGTGGTGAGCGGACCCTTGATGCCGACCAGGTACCGCTTGAACGCCGCCAGCGTCTCTTCCGGCAGCCAGTCGCCGGTGGTGTCGAACGCCTTCTGCCCGGCGAGCACCTCGCGCCAGATGATCTTTCGCTTGCCGCCGTAGGCCTTCTCCACCGCCGCATCGAACACGCGGTTGCTGGCGGCCCAGATATCCGGCCCGATGCCGTCCCCTTCGATGAATGGGATCACGGGATTATCCGGCACCTGCAACTGGCCGCCGGCCATCGAGATCGTTTGCACTTCAGGTTGGTCGGGCATCTATCTCTCCAAGGGGCGTGCTTGTCCATCCGGGCCGCGTGCGGCGGTTGTGCGTTCGCCTGACGTGCGCCCGGCGCGGCTGATCGCGGGCGGAAATTCACCTCGAAACTGGGAATCCGCCGTGCCAACAAGCCGCTGATTGTCCGACCCCGCTCGCGGATGGTCAAGGCGTCGCCACGACGGCCCCGTTTGTTGCTGGCCGTATGAGGGCCACTTATACTTGGGGCTTCTTCATCCGAGTCTCCCGCGACCGCGGCGCGTGCCAAACCACTGCGGGAATGGCCGCCGGCCACGCGAGCGCTTTCGATTCCAATTTCCGGCAACGAGGACAACCAACATGCTTCCCACCACCACGCGACGCGAGTTTCTCAAAGCCACTGCCGCCGTATCCGCGAGTGTTGCGTTGGCGTCGACCACCAATCGCCTCTTCGCTCAAGATGCCGAGCCGGTCTACAAGATCTCGCTGGCGGAGTACTCTCTGCACCGCACCATCGACCGCGGCGAGCTCGATCCGCTGGACTTCGCCCCGTACACGAAGAAGGAGTTCGGCATCGACGCGGTCGAGCACTGGAACCGCCCCTTCTTCGAGAAGGCTGGCGATGCGGCCTACCTGGCGGACATGAAAAAGCGGGCGGATGATGCCGGCGTGAAGAGCCTGCTCATCATGGTCGATGGCGAAGGTAATCTGGGCGATCCCGACGAAGAGAGCCGCACCGAAGCCGTTCAGAAGCACCACAAGTGGGTCGAGGCCGCCAAGGCACTGGGCTGCCATTCGATTCGCGTCAACGCCGCCTCGCGGGGTAGCTACGAGGAGCAGTTGAATCTAGCCGCTGACGGGCTGCGCCAGCTTTCCGAGTTCGCCGCAAAGCACGAGATGAACGTCATCGTCGAAAACCACGGCGGCCTCTCCTCCAATGGAGCGTGGCTGGCCGCGGTGATGAAAGCAGTGGACCTGCCCAACTGCGGCACTCTGCCGGACTTCGGCAACTTCCGCCTCGGCCGCGGCGAAGAGTACGACCGCTACAAGGGTGTCGCCGAGCTGATGCCGTTCGCCAAGGCGGTCAGTGCCAAGAGCTACGCCTTCGACGAGTCCGGCAACGAGACCACCATCGACTATCCGCGGATGATGAAGATCGTCGTCGACTCCGGCTACCACGGCTACGTGGGCATCGAGTTCGAAGGCGGCGGCATTCCGGAGGTCGAGGGCATCCACAAGACCAAGGCCCTGCTGGACCGCATCCGTGGCGAGCTGGCCTGACCGGGGCATATCCCGCCCAAGCTTCACCGCTTGGCGAAGCGCCTCTCTCGGAATTCCGGGAGAGGCGTTTTTTTGGTGACGTCCACTCTCGGTAAACCTACCTGGACGCCGGAAAATTCTTCTCGGCCGATCCGTATCGCTTGCCGCACTAGTCGGTGCGACCGCCGCTACTGCCAGCACTGCTTGAAGTTACGCCGTTCTACCTGGTACGGAGTGGACGGCGAAAGTGGTCGTGTCGCGCCTCAACTGGGGACATGGACACTTGAAAGTCGAGAATCGGGCCGCTGCCTAAGAAGTAGGCACGGCGAGGGCTGCCGGCTCACTGAGCACGCCTGCCCGAAAATAGGCAGCAGCGGGAATTTGACGTAACTGCAAGCACAGCAATGATATTCGTGCACCGCTTGACTCCACCTCGACGATGCTTTTGAAATCGCGGCGAGAGTTCGACCGCGAAGGCAATTCGGCCGTCGTTTACCAAGAGGAGTTGCACGGATGATCAACCAATCGCCGGAGAAGTATCAGGAGGTTCTTCAGGTTGCCAGTAATCTCTATCGTCAGAAGCCTGACTGGGTGACGTTCTTTCGAGAAGTGCTCGGCATCCGCGGCATTGTGCGTCAACATTTCACCGATGAGGAGCTGCCGGCCTTCGAGCAGAGCCGCGAGTACCGCGAAATCCAGGCGATGCTCAGCGTGCTCCGCGAGCAGTCCGGCGGTCCAACCGAGGACAAAGAGCCGACCCGGGTAATCACGGTCCGGTTGCCCAAGAGCTTGCACGAGTCGCTCCAGACACAAGCACACGAGCGGCAAACCAGCATGAACAAGCTCTGCATTTCGAAGCTTCTGCAGGTGATCGGCGACCCGCTGGCCGCCGACAGCGAGCAGTTGGAGATCAGCATAGAATCGCCCGCCGAGACGCAATAGCCTCGGCCAAATCCCCGCTTCGCCCAGCCGCACGAGGGTCGTCGCCCGAACAAGGCGGCGCCCCTCGTGCCCGGGGCGGGATCTCTCGCGTAGGGTCTTCGCACCGGGGGCCACTGGCTGAATTCGTAAGAATTCAGATGCGCCGTGCGACTGGCTGAACTCTCACGAGTCCAGCTACCAGTATGGTGGCGCAGACTTTCCTGTCTGTGCGTCCTGCCGCACTCACCCCACCAGCGGCCGCAGGATGCGCTGGCTGAGCCGCAGCGAGCGCTGCCGCTGGGCGAGGTTCGCGGAGAACGAGTCGTCCTCCACCTCGACGCATACGGGGCCGTCGTACCCGATGTCGGTCAGCGCCGAAACGAAGCGATTCCAGTCGACGTCCCCCAAGCCCGGGATCTTCGGCGTGCACCACGCATACCCCAGCTCCCACACGCCCTGGGCGTCGAGCTTGTCCCGCTCGATCCGCATGTCCTTGGCGTGCACGTGAAACATCCGCTCGCGGAACTCGTAGATCGGCGCGATGTAATCCATCATCTGCAGCACCATGTGCGAGGGGTCATAGTTCAGACCGAGCGAATCGGAGTCGATCGTCTCGAACATCCGCCGCCACACGGCCGGCGATCGGGCCAGGTTCTTCCCGAAAGGCCACTCGTCGGCGGTAAACAGCATGGGGCAGTTCTCGATGCCGATCCGCACGCCGCGATCCTCCGCGTGCCGGATCACGTCCGGCCACACCTTTTCGAATGCCGCGAAGTTCGCTTCCAGCGGCTGCCGGTGGTCGGCGCCGATGAACGTGTTGACGGTACTGAGTCCCAACAGGGGTGCGGCATCGATCACCTTGCGCAGATGTCCCAGCGCGATTTCCGCCTCCTCCGCGTCGCCCGAGAGCGGATTGGGATAGTAGCCCAGGGCGGAGATCCCGACCCCGTGCTGCTCGCACAGCCCTCGCACATCGTCGGCCTTTGCCTGGGTGAAGTCGACCACGTTGATGTGTGACACGCCGGCGAACTTCCGATCGGCCTTGCCCGGCGGCCAGCACATCACCTCGATGCAGTCGTAGCCTTCTTGCGCGGCGAAGCGCAACACGTCTTCGAACGACTGGTCCGGCAGGATCGCAGTGACGAAACCAAGCTGCATTGCGTAACTCCTCGCGTGAGGAAGCTGAACTGTGTAGCTGAACTCGCAAGAGTTCAGAACGGTGACCCCGCTAACGGCTGAATTCTGACAAGTCAGCTACGCTTCATGATTGACGATTATCGACGCGAAGATTCTAGCAAACGGCCCCCGCCGGCGACAGCGCCGCGGCCGCTTGTTACACTAACGCGCATGCAGTTGTCCGAAGAAGAACTCGCACGATATCAGCGCCAGATCGGCCCCGGCGTCCTGACCCGCGATGGCCAATTGCGGCTCAAGCAGGCGACCGTGCTGGTCACGCGCGTTGGCGGCATGGGCGGTCCCGCCGCGCAGATGTTGACGATGGCCGGCGTCGGCCGCGTCATCCTCGCGCATGGCGGCGAGTTGATCTCGCCCGACTTGAACCGCCAGGTGCTCGGCCGCGAAGCAGGGCTGGGCCGGCCGCGCGTCGAACAGTTCGCCGAAACGCTACGTTCGCTGAACCGGTTCGTGGAAGTCGAAGCGATCGGCCATGAGCCGGACGACCGGCAGGCGCTCGAACTGGCTCGCCGCTGCACGCTGATTGTCGCTTGCCCGCCCACTTTCGAGGAGCGGCTCCGGCTCAACCGCGCCGCATTTGGAAGCGGCATTCCGCTGGTCGACGCCGCCCAGTGGGGGATGACCGGCACGCTGATCGTCTGCCGCCCCGGCCATTCTGCTTGCCTGCGGTGCGCGTATCCCGAGGATCCGCCGTTCGAGGAATTGTTCCCGGTGGTGGGGGCGATCTCCTCGGCCACCGGTTCGCTGGCGGCCCTGGAGGCGATCAAGCTAATCTCCGGCGCCGGCCAGCCGCTGCTGGGAAAGATGCTCGTCTTCGACGGCTTTCACGGCCGAGTAGACATCCTTCAGTTGCAGCGAAACCCTGAATGTTCCGTATGCGGCCCCGCCGCCAACTCCGACTAGCACGCGATCGACGACGATGAATGTTCGACTTGTCTTCACCGGCCGCAGTTACGATCGGGCTCAGGCGATGCCCGAGGTTCTTGACTTGCCCCCCGGCTGCTCGCTGCGCGAGGCCCTCGCGCAGATCGACAGCGCCCTGGGCGACGACGCGAAACTTCCCGGCACTGCGCTGGTGTGCGTCGGCGGCAAGCATCTTGGCACGGTGGCATCGCCCGCCGAGCATCAGCTTTCCGAAGGCGACGAACTGGTACTGGTCGCCCCGGTCGCCGGCGGATGATTTGTAGCTGGATTCGCAAGAGTCAGCGAGTAGAATCTGCTGTGCGAACCATCCGTTCGATGACGTAGCCTCCGCTATAGCAATCAGTGAATGAGCACAGACAAGAATGTCTGTGCCACATTACAGCTACCGCACGGCATCGGCTTGCGGCTGCAGCTTGCCGCCGCGCATGTAGATCGTCCGCTGCGCGCGGCCGCCGGTGGCGTCCTCGTGCGTCACCAGCAGCACCGTGCCGCCAGCACGATGAAAATCGTCCACCGCGTCCAGCACGCCGGCGGCGCTTTCGGCGTCGAGATTGCCGGTCGGCTCGTCGGCCAATAGCACCGCGGGACCATTGAGCAGCGCCCGGGCCATCGCCACGCGTTGCCGCTCGCCGGCCGAAAGCTGCGAGGGGTGATGCGTTAGCCGATCGGCCAGGCCGAACTTCGTCAGCAAGGCCGCCGCCCGCTCCCGCGCATCGTCTTCCTTGCCGGCCGGCTCCGCGACCAGTACGTTCTGCAGCACGTCCAGGTACGGCAGCAGATGGAAGAGCTGAAAGACAAAGCCGATCTTTTCGGCTCGAAACCGCGCCCGGGCGGCCGACGTCATCTGCCCGATCGCTTCGCCTGCGACTTCGATGCTGCCGGAGGTCGGGGTTGCCAGGCCGCCGGCCAGCGAGAGCAGCGTCGACTTGCCGCAGCCGCTCGGCCCCCGCACGGAGACGTATTCGCCCGCTGCCACCTCCAGATCGATTCCATCCAGCGCACGCACGTCACCATGTGACGTCTTGTAGACCTTGGTGACCTTGTCGAATCGAATCATGAGGCAGCAGTTGATAGGATTCGGTATTTACGACCGCGATCGCAGCACGATCACACTGAGCACCGCCAGCAGCGTGACCGCGACGCCCGAACCCAGCGCGATCCAAAGTCCTACGCGTCCGGTGACCCGGCTGCCAGCACCACTTTCGGCGCCAGGCGGCTGCACATCCGCCGCAGTCGGCGCGGCCTCGGTCGACGCCGCCACCCTGGGCGTACTGAACTCGTTCGCTTCGTTTACGGTACCAACGGTGCCAGCCGTTTGCCCGGCCTCGCCGCCGGATTGAGCTTGCTCCGCGGTCGAGGAGGCATCGGCGCCCACGTCCGACGAAGCGACTGTATCGCTCGTCGTCTCTCCTTCGACATCGGTTGCGGCCGGGTCCGTCGGTTGGCTCACGCTGGCGGCGACGTCCACGATCGCGATATCCGGAAACAGGCTCTCCTGCGGCAAGAGGTTCTCGTTGCCTTCCTCCTGCCCAAACGCTTCGGCCATGGCGGTCGCCGAGGCGTTCCAGTCCCATTGCACCAGCAGATTCTTGCCCGGGTTGAGCGCCTGAACCTCGCACGAACAGGCGCCGCTCATGAACTCGACCAGGGCCTCGATCTTCTCAAGATTCACCCGCTCGCCGACCAGCGGCTCGCTCGCCCGGCCGCGGCCGTACACGCCGAAGATCATCGGCCCTGAATGATCGCGGTCGGCCGGCCGCACGTTCAACAGCGTCCGCACCAGCCACGCCTCGGCGGGATCGCTGCGATCGACCGTCATCAGGCCCACGTCGAGCGTCTCGGGCTGCAGCGCCTCGGGCAGGCCCGGCAGCAGGTTGTCCGGCCCGGACAGGCCTCCGGCGGCCGCCTTCTCGATCACGCCGCGGATCTGCACTTCGGCCGCGCCGGTCAGCGCTTCATCCTCGCCGGACAGCAGCACCAGCACGCCCGCCTTGCCGGCCGCCAAAATGTCGGCCAACTCGCGCCGCTTCGGCGAGGTGAGCATCGGCTCCACGTCGTCCTCGGTGAGCGCCCCGCGGTAGACGATCGCCGGCGTAGGCGGCGGTGAAAGCACCACGTACTCCGGCGGCGAGTCGGCCGGACGGTCTTTGACCAGCTCGGCCACCTCCGGCGGCAACGTAGTGATATGCTCCGGCTGCGAGACGTCGACTGACGAGAACCACAGGTTGGCCATCGCGTCGGGATCGCTGGAGAGCGCTTCGAGCCGCTCGTTCACCCGCTGTTCGGATTCGCCGGGAGCGTCGCCCTGGTGCAGGTAGAACACCGCGTAGGGCATGGGGTGCCAGTTGTACATCGCGTAGCGGTAGACAGGCGTGGTACACGCCCAGAGCACCGTCGCGCCGGCCGCCACCAATAACGCGGCCATTGTAAAGGATCGAAGTAGACGCGGTGCAGATCGCATCGTCACCTCCTGCTGAGTGCCGGCAACTGGAATGCCGGCTGATGCCCCCAGAATACCAGCTACGCCACGTCCGAACAACAAAAGCCGGCCCTAACAGCCGTTCGAAAATGGGACTGGCTCGGAGCCCATCTCCCGTCGCCCCGGCAATTGCGTGATCGCGACGTGCCTGTCCCATTTTTCGTTTTCCGCGCTACGCGTGCTGCGACTGCTCGACCCGCCCGTCGACGATCTGCAGGTGCAGGTCGGCCAGTTGATCGGCCTCCTGCCGGTTATGCGTCACGTGCAGGGCCGTCACGCCGGTGTCCTGCTGCACGCGCTTCAGCAGGCCCACCAGGTGATTGCGAGACTCGTCGTCCAGGGCACTGATCGGCTCGTCCATGCAGAGGATGCGCGGCCGAAATGCCAGCGCCCGCCCCAGCGCCACCCGTTGCCGCTCGCCGCCCGACAGCCCGCGCGGACGCCGGTCGAGCAACGGCTCCAGCTCGATCAATTCGGCCAGCTCGCCGATGCGGCGGGCGATGTCCGCCTTATTCCAGCGCCGGATCCGCAGCGCAAACTCCAAATGTTGCCGCACCGTCATCGTATAGAACAGCGCCCCGTCCTGCGGCACCAGCCCGATACCCCGCGCAGCCGGTTTCAACTTGCAGGCGTCGCGGTCGTCCAACAGCAGTCGTCCGCCGGCGATCGGCTTTAGCCCGCAGATACTCTCCAGCAGCGTGGTCTTGCCGGAGCCGGTGCGCCCCATCAACACGCAGTACGCCCCCTGCGGCACGTGGAAACTAAGATCCGTCAGGTGGAATCCGCCCGCCTGGATGCATAGCCGGTCGGCTTGGATCATTTGAACCCCCGCCCCAGCGTATCGCTTCCGCCCAGTAGCCGCACGACCACCAATACGATCACCGCCACCACGACCATCAACAGCGAAACTCCCACCGCGCCGGCCGTGTTGCCGCTGCTGTGCTCAAGATGGACACTCACCGGCAACACCTCGGTCCGCATCCGGGTCGATCCGGCAAAGATCAATATCGGTCCGAACTCACCGAAAGACCGCGCCCAGGCTAGCGTGCCGGCGGTGAGCAAGCCGTGCCTCGCCTCGGGCATCACCACCGACCAGAACGCCTGGCTCCGCGAGCAACCGAGTGTTAGCGCCACCTGTTCGCTACGCGGCGAGATCTCATCGAACGTCTCCCGTAGCGAGCGCACCGCGAAGGCGCTGGACACGCTGAACTGCGCCAAGATCACCGCCGGAATGTGCAGGCTGATCAACAGCGCGTCGTCCACGCGGTAAAGGAACGTCTGCCGAAACAGGATCAACAGGCTCAAGCCAACCACCAGCGGCGGCAGAAAGATCGGGATATCCAGCAGGGCGTCGACCACCAGCTTGCCGCGGAACGTGTAGCGCGACATCAAATACCCGATCGGCACCGCCACCCACAGCGAAGCGATCGCGCTAATGCTGCACGAGATGAGGCTCAGCTTGATTGCGTAGCGAATCTCGGGGCTGGCCAGCACCTCCCAGACGCGGCTCGACTCTTTCGTCGCATAATAGACGTCCGCCACGATCAGCGAGGCGATCAGCACCAGATAGACGCTCGCCAGGATGCCCAGCCCGGCGTAAAACGGCACGTCCGACCGGGACTTTTCGATGCCCGTCCGCTCGGCTTGGGAGGGCGTACGCATACGAGCGGTCATGGGCCGGCCGTTTCTCCAAGCCACTGAAACTTCAGGTCCTCGAACACCGGCTGCGAGTCGGCCGAGATCAGCCGCTGCATCAACCGCTCGGACAGGTGCTTGTGGCCCGAATTCTTGCTCACTGCGACCGGCTGTACCGCCCACACGTTCGGATCATCGATCTCAACCACGTCCACGCGATTCTCTTCCGCCGCGGTGTTCGCGCGATAGACGATCGCCGCGTCCAGCCGCTGGAGCGAGACCTGCTCCACCAGCGAAGCCGCCGTCGCCGGCTGATCCTGCACGTTCGGCGACACTGCCTCATATAGAGCATGCCGATCGAGAAGCTGCTTGGTCAAGTCACCCAGCGCACTGAGCTGCGGATTGCACAGCCCCACCTGCATGCCGTCCCGCGCAAGGTCGGACAGTTGCTTCACGTCCTCGGGGTTCCCCTTCTGCACCGCGATGACCATTTCTACCTTTGATACATCTCGCGGCGAGTCGAACCACTGTTGCACCCTCTCCATGTACGTGACGTCGCAGGCGAAGTACGCGTCACAGGGAAGCTGGTTGTGCGAGCCCACCCGGGCTTGCATCTCGCCCACAAGCTGACCGCAGCCGCCGTAACGCGTGAGCACCTGGCAACCTTCGCGCTTTTGAAACTCCTTAACGATCGGCTCGGTCGCCAGCCAGTTCAAGCCGCCGCAGTACAGGCTGATCTCCGGTTTCTCCGCCCACTTGTCCCCCTCCACGGGCCGATACCCGTGCTTCTCGAAGGATTGCAGCCCTCGATCACGGGCGGTCAAGTACCGCGCGAAGTGCAGTGCCCGAGTCGGGTCCTTGGCCGAAGTGAGCACGCCGACGGCAATCTGGTTTTGTTTCGCATCGAACTCCGGCACCGCCACCATGTCGATCGACGGGTACTGCGTGGCGGTGGCGTCCCAGATGATGCCGGCATCCGCAGCGCCGAGCTTTACGTCGCCGGCGACCATGTTCACCGTATCGCGGGT
Organism: Pirellulales bacterium; assembly: GCA_040880125.1. Lineage (GTDB taxonomy): Bacteria > Planctomycetota > Planctomycetia > Pirellulales > JBBDJB01 > JBBDJB01. Next base: position 52,713 of record JBBDJB010000048.1, read on the forward strand.
GGCGAACTTGTGCTCCCACAGCGCGTCCCAGGTGTCCGACGTAAGGCGGCTTCGGGCCGTTTTGCTGATTGCCGCCACCTTGGGATCGGCCAGCGAAAGCTTGACGTCCTCGCGAACCAAGTCGTCGAGCCCCTGGATATTCTTCGGATTTCCCCGGGCGACCGCGATCACCGGCCGCTGATACGCCACCGGCAGGATTTCCTCCACGTAGCGATTGTCGAACGTCTCGCCCGCGCGAAGCTGCTCCAGGTAGTCCACGTCGGCGGCGAGGAACAGATCGCCTTTGCCCAAGTCCGCAATCGTGGCCATCAGCCGTCCCGAGCCGGCCGACTGCGTTTGGATCTCGACGTCGTACTTTTCGCTGTACTCGTCGATCACCTCTTCCACCGGCTGCCGAATGCCGGCGGCGTAATAAAGGATCAGCGTGTCCCCTTCCGGTCCGGTGCTCCCCGCCCGCAACAGCCACGCGAGCGCTGCCACTACGGCAATGGACGTGACCGCGGCGACGCGAAAACCGTTTTGCATACAAGTTCCTTGTCGCACGTGGCCGAAATCGGCACTCGGGTGGGTGACGCGGCCGGGCGAAAAGCGAGGAAAACGAGCGCTGACAGCAAGTTTCAACCTAGCCCCGCAGCCGTGCAAAATCAACGACCGCCACTGAGTAGCGGAATTCGCAAGAATTGCGCAGAACTCTCTCCTTCTTGGAATACTCGCAAATTCCGCTATGGGGGCCCCCGAATCATATGAACTGGCTGCCGGTGGATTCACCCCCTGGACAGTAACCGCCGGAAAAAGCCGGCCACTTTCTGGGTGCCCACGGCGGGCTTGTCCCGCCGTGGCACTTGTTTTATGCCGTGGCACCCATTGGACCACGTGGCGGCCCATGCCGCATCCGCCTCCCCTTTCCGGCGCGCCGGACGCTCGGTCGCTTCCGGAGCGATCAGGCCGGGATTTTGTTGATCGAATCAAGAAGTTTTGATATGATCAGGTCGCTAGCAAACCTGCCCCCACCCTACCTGGACCCACCGCGCCGCGGGGCGCGACGACCGCATTGCGAGGCCAGCCAAGGATGGCTCGACCGCGGACGCCACAACACATAGCTACGTTGACTGGCCCTCCCCGCCACTAGCCTGCCACTGCTACCCTCCATCCATTCACGGGGTGCTGCGATGATACGGACGCACGCATTAGCCACGGCATTTGTCGCCTTCCTATTGGCCGCCAGTCTCGGCCACGCCGCCGAGCCGGACGCCGAATCGAAAAAGTCCCGCCTGCCCGACCCCGGAGAGTTGACCTCTCTGGCCGTCGAGACTGGCCATGGCACCGAGGCTCGCCTCGAAATCCGCGGGGCCGACACCCGCCAGCAGTTGCTCGTAACCGGCGTATACGCCTCCGGGCAGGGCCGCGATCTGACCGCCGAGACCGTGTACGAATCGCAGCCCGAGGGCGTGATCTCGATCGACGCGTCCGGCATGCTCACGCCCCTGGACGACGGCAGTGCGATCCTGCGAGTCCGGCACGAAGCAGGCCCGTCCGCCGAGTTGGCCGTCACGGTGCGAGACTTCGACCGCCAGCCGGAAGTTCACTTTGCCAATCACATCACCCCCATCTTCACCAAGCACGGCTGCAACGGCGGCGGCTGTCACGGCAAGTCCGGTGGGCAGAACGGCTTTCGACTCTCGCTGCTGGGCTTTGAACCGCCCGAGGACTACCAGTTCCTGGTGAAAGAAGCCCGCGGCCGCCGCGTCTTTCCCGCCGCGCCCGACCGCAGCCTGCTGTTGCTCAAGGCGACTGGCCAGTTGCCGCACGGCGGCGGCGAGCGCTTTACCGAAGACAGTTATGAATACCGCCTGATGCGGCGTTGGATCGCCCAGGGTCTGCCCTACGGCGCCGAAGACGCCCCGACCGTCGATCGCATCGAAGTCTTTCCGCGCGAGCGGATCATGGACGCCCACGCCCAGCAGCAACTGCTGGTGATCGCCCATTACACGGACGGCTCGACACAGGACGTCACCCGCATGGCCCAGTTCGAGCCCAATGCGGTCGAGATGGCCGAAGTTTCGCCCACTGGCGTTGTCACCACCATCGACCAGACCGGCGACGTGGCGGTGATGGTTCGCTATCAGGCGCAGGTCGACGTGTTTCGGGCCACGATCCCGCTGGGCATCCAGATCGAATCGATGCCGCAGGCGAACAACTTCATCGACGAGTTGGCCTTCGCCAAACTGAAGCAGCTCGGCCTGCCGCCGTCGGAGTTATGCGACGACGCCACCTTCCTGCGGCGCTCCACCGTCGCCATCGCCGGACGCCTGCCGACGCTCGAGGAGTCGCAGGAGTTTATGGCCGACGCCTCGGAGAATAAGCGAGACCGGTTGATCGATCGTCTGTTGGGCAGCATCGACTATGCCGAGAATTTTGCCAACAAGTGGGCCACCGTGCTCCGGAACAAGCGAGTGCAGGACACCTACAAGCACGGCACCTACGCGTTCCACATGTGGATTCGCAACAGCCTGCACCAGAACATGCCGTACGACCAGTTCGTGCGGGAAATCGTCGCCGCCTCGGGCGACATCGGACGCAATCCGCCAGTCGCCTGGTATCGCGAAGTGAACGAAGTCGAGGAGCAGGTCGAGGACACCGCGCAGTTGTTTCTGGGCATGCGCATCCAGTGCGCCCGGTGCCATCACCACCCGTTCGAGAAGTGGAGCCAGAAGGACTACTACTCGCTGGCCGCGTTCTTCTCGCAGGTGCAGCGTAAAGAGGGCGAACTGCCGAGCGAGCAGCGGATCTTCCACAATCCTGGCAAGGCGACCGCGAAAAACCCGAAGACCGGCGAGAACGAACTGCCCACCGGTTTGGGTGACGAGCCGCAAGAGGTCGCCCCCGATTACGACCCGCGCCAGGCCCTGGCCGACTGGATGTCCCAGCCGGACAATCCATTCTTCGCCCGTGCCCTGGTCAACCGCTACTGGAAGCACTTCTTCTCCCGCGGACTGGTCGAGCCGGAAGACGACATGCGCGTGACCAATCCGGCCACCAATCCGGAGTTGCTCGACGCGGTTGCCGAACATTTCGTCGAGAGCGGCTACGATCTGAAGGACCTAGTCCGCACAATCTGCCGCTCGCGGCTGTTCCAGCTCAGCAGCGAACCGAACCCCTATAACGCGGACGACAAGCAGAATTACTCTCGATACTTCCCGCGGCGACTGCGAGCCGAAGTGCTGCTCGACTCGGTCGACTCGCTCACCGGCAGTCCGACCAAGTACGCAGGCATGCCTGCTGGCACGCGGGCGGTGGCCTTGCCGGATACGGAGTTCAATTCGTTCTTCCTGACGGTCTTCGGCCGGCCGGAAGCAGCAACGGCGTGCGAATGCGAGCGGACTTCCGACGCCAACCTGGCGCAGAGTCTGCACCTGATCAACTCGAATGAGATCCAACAGAAGCTCGCCAGCAAAGAAGGCCGCGCCGCCATCTTGGCCGCCGACGCGCAGCGCACGCCTGCGGACAATATTGCCGAGCTGTACATGCGCGCGTACTCGCGGCTTCCCACGCCCGACGAACAGTCCCGTGCGATGGCTTACATCGAAAAGGCCGAGAACGTCGGCCACGCCTATGAGGACATTGTCTGGGCGTTGATCAACACGAAGGAGTTCCTGTTCGATCACTAAACCGAGAGACGCCCTGAAAGCTGCCGGCGACGCGTGGCACAGACGTTCCTTTTGTGCAGTCTGCAGGGCGGCATCGACTTCCTGCTCCGTGAATATTTGACACATTGTATCCGGACAATTCGTACCGGGGCATTCAACCGGCAAATCAACCGGACCGACTTTTTCTTCCCGCCTCGTTTCTCCCCGACCTCCGCTGAGGGCATGCCCATGCCGTCGCGATTGCTTCGTATTTGCCGACTTGCCATCCACGGTCTGCTGCTGGCCGCCGCATGCATAGCCAGCGCCACCGCCGCGTTTGCGCAGCTTCCCACGGCGAGGCTCTTTTCGGTGTTTCCCGCCGGCGGCCAGCGCGGCACGACCGTCGACATTGTCATCGCTCGCGGCGCGGACCTGGATGACCATGACCAGATGCTCTTTTCGCACCACGGCATCACGGCCACGCCCAAGCTCCGCGAGGTCGACGGCAAGCCGACCGAAGAGCGCATCGAGAACACCTACGCGGTGACGATCGCCCCCGACGTGCCGCCGGGCATCTACGAACTGCACGTTGGCGGCCGCTTTGGGCTCTCCAATCCCCGCGCGTTCGCGGTGAGCGATCGGCCGGAAACCGTCGAATCCGAAGAGAACAACACGCCCGAGACGGCACAGCAGATCGCGCTGGACACGATCGTCAACGCCCGGTGCGAAGGCGAAACGGACGTCGACTACTACGCCATTGATGTAAAGGCCGGGCAGCGGATCCTCGTCGAGTGCTGGGCCGAGCGGATCGACTCGCGGATGGATGCCACGCTCGAACTATTCGGACCCGACGGCAAGTTTCTCGACTCCAGCCGCGACGCCGTCGGCCTGGAGCCACTGCTCGATTTCACCGCGCCGGCCGACGGGCCCTACAGGCTGCGCGTGTTTGACTTTATCTACAGCAACGGCCCGGACTACTTTTATCGGCTCGCAGCAAGCACCGCGCCGCACGTCGACTTCGCCTTTCCGCCCGCAGGCGAGCCGGGAACAACGCAGACGTTTACGCTGTACGGGCGCAATCTGCCCGGTGGCGAAGCGACCGAACTCGTCGATCGCCGCGGCAATAAGCTGGAAAAAGTGACGATTCAGATCGACGTTCCATCCGAGCCGGATGCCGCCGCAAGTGCGCAGCTTCCCGAGGCGATGCGGCCCGGCCAGGCCGGACTCCAGGCGTTCCAGTACCGTCTGGAGAGCGAACAAGGCGCGAGCAACCCGGTGACGATCGGTCTGGCGTCCGCGCCGGTGCTTGCGGAGACCGAGCCGAACGACGCTCCGGAGCAAGCGCAGAAGGTGCAGTTCCCCTGCGAGCTCGTCGGCCAGTTCGGCCAGCGCGGCGACCGCGATTGGATCGAACTGGAGGCCACCAAGGGTCAGCACATTCACGTGGACGTCATCTCCAGCCAGATGGGCCTGCCGACCGATCCATGGTTGGCGATCCAGCAGGTCCACCGCGGCGACGACGGCAAAGAAGTTGTGCGCGAGATCAAGTCGCAGGGCGAGGGCCGGGGCAACGTCGGCGGCCGCGAGTTCGATACCGCCAACGACGACCCGCGCGCCGACTTTGAAGTGCCGGAGGACGGACTCTACCGCATCATGGTGCGTGACCTGTACGCCTCGTCGCAGGGCAGCCCGCGGCTGGTGTATCGAATTGTCATCGGTCCGCCTAGGCCGGACTTTGAGTTGGTGGCGGTTGCACGCCGCGACCAGATCCCCAATCCGCAGGAACGCGTGGAACAGGCTTCTCCGTTGCTGCGTCGCGGTGGGACGACCTCGCTCGACCTGCTCGCATTGCGACGCGACGGCTACGGCGAACCGATCCAAGTCACGGTGGAAAATCTGCCCGAGGGAGTCCGCGCGACGCCGTGCGTGATCGGTTCGGGTGAAACCCGGGCAACGCTGGTACTGTCCGCCGCGGAGGACGCGGGGGCGTGGCGGGGGCCGATCCGCATGGTCGGACGCGGCAAGATCGGCGACGCCGAAGTGGTGCGCGAAGCGTCCTCCGGCAGCGTCACGTGGGAGGCCGCCAATGGCAACGAACGCTCCCGCGCGCGGCTGACTACCGGCATAATGCTGGCCGTCGTCGAGATAGAGCAAGCCCCGGTCCTGGTGGAGCTTGGCGCCGACGGCGTCTCCGCGCCGCAGGGAGGCAAAGTAAGCGTGCCGCTGAAGGTGACGCGTCGGCAGGGCTTCGCGGCCGAGATCACGCTGCAGCCGGTGGGACTTCCGCAGCAGATCAAGGCCGCCGAAATAAAGGTGGCTCCCGACGCGCAGGAGGCATCGCTGGAACTCACCATCGAAGAGGGCGCACCGCTGGGGCCGCGTTCGTTCCACCTGCAGTCGCCGGTCAAGTTCGCCTATCGCCGCAATGTGGCCACGGTCGAGGCGGCCGAAGCCGCCAAGGCGGAGGCGATCCAACTAGCCGAGCAAGCCGCCGGGCAGGCCGAGCAGGCGAAAACGCAGCATGAAGCGGCCTCAACGACCGTCGCCGAAGCCGAAGCCGCCCGAGCAGCCACGGTCGAGGCACTTGCCACAGCGGAGTCGGCCTTGGCGGAAGTGACTTCTGCCGCCAGGCTGGCGGCGCTGGCGGAGTTGGCAAAGGCGGCCCGGGAGAACCCCACGCCCGAGTCGCTCGCCGCGCTGCGCACCGCCGCCGAGCAGGCGGCTCAACTGGCCGAGCGACAGCGCAAGGCGGCGGAAGAGCTGGCTCAGGCAACCGCCACCGCGGAAGGCGCCGTGAAGGCGGCGGCCGAAGCAATCGCCGCCCGGGACGCCGCGGCCCAGCAGGCCCAAAAGCTGGCCGAGCAATCTCAAGCGGCCCAACAGCAAAAGCAAGAAGCCGAGAAGAAAGCCGCCGAAGTGAACGAGGCCAACAAACCGCAAGACATCGATCTGGTGACGGTCTCCACGACCGCCGTCATCTCGGTTACACCGAAGGAAGAAGTAAAGAAGGCCGAGTAACAGCAGCGAGAAGTTCACGAAGTCGTGCTTCGCGAGTGAAGGATTGCTCTACTCGGCAGTCGCCGCCAGCGGCAGGAACTCCACGCACACCGGGCGAGAGACCGTGATCGACTCGCCGGTCGCGGTCAGCTTGCCGGACTCCGCGTCGATCCGAAAGACCACGACGTCGTCGCTGCCCTGATTGGCGGCCAGCAAATACTGCCCCGTCGGATCGATGTTGAAGTTGCGCGGCGTCTCACCGCCGCTCGGCTGGTGCCCCAGGGACGTCACCCGCCCGGAGTCCTCATCGACGCGGAAGATGGCAATGCTGTTGTGCCCCCGATTCGAGCCGTAGAGAAACTTGCCGGAGGGATGGATTTGGATTTCGGCGGTGGAGTTGCCGCCCTCGTGTCCTTCGGGCAGCGTGCTAAGCGTGTGCAACTGCTGCATCGCGCCGGACTGCGGATCGAACTGAAATGCGGTCAACGTCGAGGTTATTTCGTTGATCGCGTAGACATAGCGTCCGCTGGGGTGAATCGCCAGGTGGCGAGGACCCGAGCCGGGCGCGACGTTCGCCGCGGCGGGTTCATTCGGCGAGAGCGTCCCCTGCTGCGGGTTGAAGCGGAAGATGAGGACCTTGTCGAGGCCCAAGTCGGCCACCAGGGCGAAGCGATTTGTCGGATCGAGGTACACTCCGTGTGCATGCGGTGCGCGCTGACGGCGCGGATCGACGCTCGAACCGGTGTGCTGCACGAAGTCGCTCGCCGGGCCCAGTCCGCCACCCTCGGTAATCGGCAGCACGATCGTGCTGCCGCCGCTGTAGTTCGCAGCCAGCACGTACTTGCCGGTGCGATCGACGGCTAAATGACAAGGAGCAGCGCCCCCCGAAGGTTGACTGCCCAAGGGCGTCAGCCGCCCGGACTGGCGATCGACTGAATATGCACTGACTGCGCCGCTGTCCTGGCCCTGGTACTGTGCGTCTTCATTGACGGCGTAAAGGTACCGGCCCCCGGGATGCAGTGCGACGAACGAGGGATTGGACGACTCGGCGGCCAGCGACGGCTCGGAGAGCGTGCCTTCAGCGGTGTCAAACTTCGCGGCGTAAATTCCCTGGCTGCCCGAGCCGGTGTAGGTGCCGATGTACACGAGCATCTGCTCGGCGCGAACTGGAGACCACAACCCAAGGCCGGCAAATGCGGCGGCCGCGAATAAAAAGCTGATCCAGCGCATGTTCAGAGTTGCCTATTGAGTTGAAACGAACGTTCAATGCGGGACGGCACAGCGGTTCACCGATGCACGCGCCGCACCGAGGAGCGCGTGGTGTGGTGAATCGATCGCTAGCCTCCGCGGCCCCCACCGATGCCTTCCTCCCGGGCGCGCTGCATCCGCTCGCCGAGCTCCTCGATCGAGACGGGGCCGTCGATGCCGAATCGCTCGGCCATGCCACGCATTTGCTCGGGCAACTCGTCCGGTTCGATTTCGCCGTCGCCGTTCGCGTCGAAGCGGGTGAACATCGCGCTGGGGTCGAATCCGCCACCGCCAAAGCCCCCACGACCTCCGCGTCCACCGCGTCCGCCACCCTCACCTCCGCCGAACCCACCGCGACCACCTCTCCCGAAACCGCCGCGGCCGCCAAAGCCTTCGGGGCCACCGCCGAATCCACCGCGTCCACCGCGTCCGCCACCCTCACCTCCACCGAAACCACCGCGGCCACCTCCCCCGAAACCGCCGCGGCCGCCAAAGCCTTCGGGGCCACCACCGCGTCCTCCGCGATCACCGTCGCCGCCGGATCCTTCGCGGCTACCGGATCGACGACCCTCTTCGCCGCCGCGCTCCCGCCGCCCGCGACGATCACCGTCTTGTGCCGAGGCAAGTTGCCGTCCCGCTTGCTCACCTTCACCCGCGGGCGTCGTTGCCTCTTCAGCGGTAATCATGCCGTCGTTATTGCGGTCGTAGCCCATGAACTCGCGCTCGGAATCGCGCTCCCAGTTCCGCGTGAACTCGTGCATCGCGATCTGGCCGTCACGATTCGCGTCCAGCCGCGCCAGGTTTTCCGGCAGCCGCGCGGCGATCGGCAGCGCCCTGTACGAGGACCGGCTGTCCGCTAGCAGTTTTGCAGTGATTTCATCGAGCGTGATGGCGTCGTCGCCATTGACGTCGGCGGAGCGCAGCTCCGAACTGAGCCTGCGGAACTCGTCCCCTTCGATGCGTTTGTTGTCATCGCGGTCGGCCTCATCGAACATCTTCTCCGCTTCGTTCCGCGTCCGTTCGACCACGTCGGTGTCGCTACGAGCGCTGAATGGTGCGGCTTCTTGAAATTGTGAATACCGTTGGGCGATCTCCTCTCGGGCTTCCCGGTCGTCATCCTCGCGTTCATCGTCATCATCATCGTCGTCATTATCGCGCCGGCGCCGATCGCCGTCATCATCACGGTCGCGCCCTCGACCGCGGCCACCTCGCTCGTCCTGCACCCACGCCGCAAGCTCGGCTCGTGTGAGGATGCCGTCCTTGTTCTGGTCGAACTCCGCAGCTTCGTCTTCCCGATCGAGCAATGCCCGAAACTCCTCCGGATCGAGCACGCCGTTTTTATTTTCGTCGTAGCGGTCCATGTACCGCTCGTCGACGCGCTCCATGATGTCCTCGTTGTACATCGTGTCCAGCAGTCCGGGCGCCAACCGCGGCAACGGCACCTCGAATCCCGGCACCGGTTGGAGCGTGTCGAGGATCTCAAAGCCCGCGAGTTGCTCGGAGGGAAGCAAGACAGGTTCATCATCATTTCGGCGGCGGTCATCGTCGTCATCATCGTCATCATCGTCATCGTCCCGACCACGTCCGCGGCCTCGGTCATCCTCGCCCCGCTCCCGGCCGCGCTGCATTTGCTGGGCCAGATCCTGAATACGCATGGGGCGATCGAGCCGCACACCGCTCCGCTCGAGAAACCCTCGGGCTTGTTCAGGAACTTCGCCAGGCTCGATCACGCCGTTGCCATTCTGGTCGAACCGGCCGAGCATCCCGCTGGGGTCAAATCCGCCGCCGCCCCCGAACCCGCCGCGGCCGCCAAAATCACCGCCGCCGCCTCCGAAGCCGCCACGGCCTCCGAAGCCTCCCCGACCGCCGCCAAAATCACCACCGCCGCCTCCGAAGCCTCCCCGACCGCCGCCAAAATCTCCACGCCCGCCGAATCCACCGCGCTCGTCACCACCGCGGCCGCCGCGCTGTGCTTCTGCCACGTCGGCAGCCAGAAAGACAGCGGTCAACAAAACGACAATTGTGCTGAGGCGATACATGTGCAGCGACATGATCCGGCTCCTCGATGGACGGCCGACGCCGAAAACCACGCAATTTCGGGCCGGTAGGCAAAGGTCTCATTGTACGCGGCCCGCGCGCAGGCCACCACTAGACTTAACACCCCGCCGAAGGTCAGGTTCCGCCTTTTCGCGGCGTTTCGGTGGGTTTGCAACCTCGCCCGCCGCTGTTGGCTCCCTCCCTTGGCCAAACCGGCCGCCCGGCCGACAATAATAGCGACATTGGCCCCGACCAACAGGAATTCACCTACCATGTACGCGGAAGTGCTCGCCATCGGCGACGAACTGACCAGCGGCGAGCGTCTGGACACCAACAGTCAGTGGATCAGCCAGCGGCTGGCCGAGATCGGCGTTCCAGTACGATTTCACACCACCGTCGGCGATGACCTGTCCGCCTGTACCGATGCCTTTCGCGTGGCGATGGACCGCGTGGAGGTGGTCGTCAGCAGCGGTGGCCTCGGCCCTACGGCCGACGATCTGACGCGGCAGGCAATTGCCGCCGCACTTGGAGTCGAGCTGGTGTTGGACAAACCTTCGCTGGCGGCCATCGCCGACCTGTTCGCCCGCCGCGGACGCACGATGCCCGACAGCAACCGCATTCAAGCGATGTTCCCCGCCGGAAGCGCGCCGATCGCCAACCCCCACGGCACGGCACCCGGCATCGCGGTTCAGTCATGCCGCCCGGCTGGCCACGATTGCCGGCTGTTCGCGCTTCCCGGTGTGCCTGCGGAGTTGCGCGAGATGTGGTCGGCCACCGTGCGGCCGGCCGTGGTATCCCTGCAGCCGGTCAGCCGAACAATCCGCCACCGCCGGCTGAAGTGCTTCGGCGTCGGGGAGAGCCAACTGGAGAGCCTGTTGCCCGACTTGATCCGCCGCGGCCGCGAGCCGACGGTGGGGATCACCGTCAGCCAGGCCACGATCACGCTGCGAATCACCGCCTCCGGCCGGACGCACGACGACTGCCTGACCGCGATGCAACCGACGATCGATACGATCCGCTCCTGCCTGGGCACGCTCGTGTTCGGCGAAGAGGACGACGAATTGCAGCACGCGGTGACGCGGCTGTTGGCGGCCCGCGGCGAAACACTGTCCACAGTGGAGTGGGGCACCGGCGGCCAATTGGCGCACTGGTTATCCGACGTGCCGGAGGCGGAGAGCGTATTTCGCGGTGGCCTTGTGATTGGCTCCGACGTGACGGCGCGGGATCTCGGACCGGAAGTGCGCGAAGCCCTTGCCCAGCACGGGCCGTACAGCGCGCAACTGGCGGCGGCGCTGTCGCTCAGTGCCGGCCCGACGCTGGCGGCCGACTACGTGCTGGCGATATCCGACCTGCCGGCCATCGACACGAATTGTACAACGGACGAGTGGTTCGGCATCGCACGCAAGCACGGCACGGATGTCGTGCAGAGCCGGCACAATTCGGCCGGACATCCCGACATTCGCCTAGTCCGCGCCGCGAAGCAGGCGCTCAACGTGCTGCGGCTGGAACTTATGACACCGCCGCAAGGTTAATCATCGCCGCCGCGGCCGCCACCACGTCCGCCCCGGCCACCACCGCCGAAGCCACCGCGCTGACCACCACCGCCGAAGCCGCCAAACCCGCCGCGGTCTCCGCCAAACCCGCCGAAGCCACCGGTGTCTCCGCCGCGACCGCCGGTATTACCGCCGCGGCCGCCGGTATTGCCACCACCGAAGCGTGAGCGCCAATCCTCGGCGGCACTGCTGCCACCGCGCCCGCCGCCACGAGTGTTGGATGTCTGACCGGCGGAACTGGTGGAATTGATCTGCACATTCTCGCCGAACAGCGTCGTCAAGGCCGACTGTACGGCAATTGGATTCGCACTGCTGGGCTGAATGATGTCGGTCACGATCGAGGCGTTCGCCATCTCGCCGGCTTGATCCAATTGACGGACCAGAGCTTCAATCTCCGAGAACAGCGGTTCGGGCGCCAACACGAGAAGCGAATTGCTGATTTCGTCGACCGTTACCGCCATTCGCTGCTCTGTCTGTTGCTGCTCGTTGCCGCCGTTGTTTCCGCGGTTGTTGCCACCACCGCCGCCGCCGCCACCACCGCCACCACGTCCGCCTCGCCCGCGATTATTATCTTCGTCATCTCCACCGCCCGCAAAGCGACGGAAGAACGCGGCCCGTGGATCCTCGTCCTCGTCCCCACCACGCCCGCCGCGCCGGTCCGTGTTGCCGCGGCCTCCGTTACCGCCGGAGAGTAACCGGTGCGAATACAGCGTCTGAATTACCTGGGCGATGCTCGAGGCGGGAGCGTGGTAGACGGGAATGGTGCGTGGCTTGGCAACCGCCACGACCTCTTCCGGGCTGGTGGGCTGATCGAGCACTTGCAGCAGTTTTTGCAGTCGCATCATGTCGCTCTGCTGTGCCCGAACGAAAAGCGCATTGTGCGGCTCGTGCGGAGTGATATCGACGGTCCCGGTGAATGCGAAGGAGTCGCCTCCAGCCGCACCGCCCAGTACACCGCTCATCACCGGGGCGACGGGCGGGCTGCCAAAGCTGGAAGTCGCGCTGCCGAGCGTGCTTCCGGTAACACTGGAGAGGTAGCCACCGCCAAGAATCGAGCGGGCCGTTTGGGCCACCGTCGTCGCGTTGGCGTACTTTAAGTAAAAGACCTTCAACTGCCGCCCGGCGCCGTTTCCGTTGGGCCGAGCCAGCGCCATGAGCAACTTCTCCAAGGCGTCGAGTGCCTCTTGATCCTGCGAGAAGATCACGGTGCCTTCCGGGCCGGGCCGAATGATGATCGGCGAAGGCGATGTCGACGGCTGGTTGGCCGAAGGCTCGTCCGCCCCTGGCTGCTGCCGGTCTGGTTGTTCACCGGTTTGCTGTGGCTGTGACTGCGGTTGTGGCTGTGGCTCCGTGTCCGCAGGTTCAGGCGGCGCGTCGGCCGGCACCGATGGAGTCTCGACAGGAATTTCGTCTTGGATCTCTACTTGATCCGAAGCAGACGGAGAATCCTCCACGTTTTGACTGGCCAATTGGAAGAGCCCGCTGCGATGAATTACGCTTGCTTCGCGGTCGGTCTCGCTGTCGGCCGGCGCCGGCTGCCGGGGTTGCGGCCGGCGATCGCGAATGCCCTGCGCCGGAGTGCCGCGATTGTCGGCCGGAGTATTGATACCGCTGGAGCCTGGCAGAAACTGCGGTATCGACTGATCGCCCGGCCGGATGACGTGAATCGGATTATCACGCCCCAGCGAGCTCCAGATCTGCTCCAACTGCGTCAGCGCTTCGGCCATGTCCTCCTGGGTATAGTCATAGGTGCGAACCGGCCCGCCGGAGGCGGTGCCCGCCATCGCCGACCCGCCCAATCGGCTGAGAAGCTGTTCGATCTGCGCGATCTGACTTTGACTTCCGTTGACGATCAATTGATCGCTGGTGGCCTGCACGCGTGGGGCATTGGGATTCGGCAGCCCCGTCACATCAAGCGCTCCGAAAATGCCATTAATGGCCTGAACGGCAATGTTGGGATCGATACCTTGTAGTGGAAGAACTTCGACACGCTGCCCATTCTGGGTCATCTGATTCAACAACGTCTGGATCATGGCGTGCTGCGTTGGACGTGCATAAACGTGTAGGTTTTGCGTCCGGGGATCCACCGAAAGCCGAACCGACGGGTCGCCCCCCAACAGATTCGTCAACACGGTCCTGATGGTTTGCGCATCGGCACCACCGGTCGAATAGGTATCGAACTGCAACGCGTCTAGTTCACCCCCCGCGAATCCAATTCCACCAATGGCCGCGTTGCCGCCCGGCACGTCGACCTGTTTGATGATGTCCTCGACCTGCTTCAAGGCATTCGGATCGCCGCGGGCAATGATCTGATTCCCACTTGGCGCCGCAGCGACGAAGATGGTTTCGTCGTCATCCCAGTTCTCGTCCTCGTCCATGCCGAAGATTTGGCGAAATATGGGAATGAGTGTCGGGGCTTGTACGTGCGTCAGCGTAAACTGGCGGACGCCACCGGAGGCCGCGTCCGGACGCTCGATCGCCTCGATGACCGGCTTGATCGCGTTGCGCATCCGCCCGGCCGTCTCGGTCACCTGAATCTGCTTCATGCGCTCCAAGGCAACTACCTTCCCCATCGGGCTGAGCAGACCCTGGAGCTCCTCCTGGGCGTCCTCGGCAGACATGTTGCGAAGGTCGAACACCGTCCGCACGATCTGATAGGTGCCGTACTGGTCGAGGTCCTCGGGCAGCACTTCCGGCACAAAGCTCGGCGGAATTGGATTCGACAGATTCAGCACCATCAGGCTGTCCTGGTGGCGGACCATCGTGAAGCCGCGGAGCTGCATGTAGAAATTGAGGATATCCATCGCCTCTTCGGACGTGTACTGCTTTGGCGAGACCAGGTTCAGCGTACCGTCCGGCGCCAGATCCATGTTCAAGGACAGGCCTTGCTCCTCGGCATACCACTCGATCACTTCGCGCCAGGGCGCGTACGTGAACTCGAACTGAAGCGACTTCTCGCCGTTGGCCGCGGCGGTTGCGTCAGCCGATGGTTCGCCGGAGCCGGCCGCGCCGGACGACTGTGCCACGGCCTCAGCGACTCGCTGATCGCCTTGGCCCTGCGCTGCACCGTTAGGCTGCGCGTCGGCATTTTGGCCGGCGACTTGCTGCGGTGCTGCGGGCTTCGTGTAGGAATGCCAAGATTCGCGCTGTGTTGGATTAAGTACAGCGAGCAGGTTTTGGGAAAGCTCCAGGCTGGCCTTCGTAACCGCGGCCAGGTCGCCCTCGCGAATTGTCTTTTCCGCCGCCGCGATGGCTTCGTTGATTTGGTTCTTTTGCTCTTCCGTCATAGTCAGCCATTGTTGCGCCCAGGGCTGCCCAAGCGCCAGCACGCCGTCTCGCTGGGCAATCGCTTTCCAAAGTCGGTCGGTCTGCGCCAGGCCGAGGATTTCCATCCCCTGCCGCTCCGACTCTGCACGGAACTGGGTCTGCGCCTGCCGGCGTTCGTCCTCGGGCATTTCCTGCAACTGGGGCTGTGCTTCTTGCGCTTCAGACTCACGGCGATCCATGACCTCGACAAGCTGGGCGCGCTGCTCGTCGGTCAGTTGCAACTGCTCGGCCACCTGCGGATCCTCGATTAGGGCCAGCGCCCCCACCAGGTCGCGGTCGGCAGCCGCGGCGGCTCCGACCCACAGAAGTGCAAGCATCGCCGCCGAAAGCGGACTGCCCATGCCCAACGTACGCGAAATCAATGACATACTCGTAAGGCTCCTCGATGACCCTGGCTTGCGGCAATCCTGGCTTGTGGCCATTGCTTGCCGCGGTGGCGGCCATCGTCTGCAGTGGAGGTGTGCCGGGGAATGCTACCTAAATTGTAATCAGGCTAGGCTTTGCGCACCATCGCCAACCCGCCGTATGCCTAAATTGGGGTGGCATTTGCCGTCCGGAGCGAGCGTGCGAGGCCACCATGTGCCTGAGCGGGCTTTTTTGGCCCGATTCGCTCGGGTAATGGCCGCGTCGACGGACCGTCGAGCCCCAGGGCTCCGATCCGCCTCCAAAGAATGAAACACTTGCCGCAGCCACGGGTTTCGCGCAGTTCGGCCGGTGCTCGATGCAGCGCTGGCCTGGTGGCCGAGCCATTCCACCGCACCGGAAGCCGACCAGAGCGGGTTAATGAGCGCTCCAGCAGTCGGTAACCATATCAGTGGGAAGAGAAGGATACTCCCCAGCCGACGTGTGGGCGAGGGCGATGGCGATGCCGGTAGTGGAAGTGGTGGTGCGGATGGTAGTAGTACGGCGGGGGGCCGTAGTGGTACTCCTCCACAATCACCGGAGTCGGCCCCGGGGCCACCGCGGCCACGGGACGAGGCGGACTCTGCATCGCCTGAATGACGCTGGTCGGCACGCCGGCGCTGCTCAGCCGCAGCAGATCGTCGGTCGTGGGCGGCGCGACGACGCCGTTGTTGCGGATGTGCGAGGCAATCAGCGGTTCGGCCACACCGGCCTGGCTCATCGCGATCACCTCTTCGACCGTCACCGCGCCCGAGGACACCGGCCGGCCGAGTTGCTGGGCGATTTGCGCGCGGTTCCGGGCGTCGATCTCATCGAGCGAACTGCCGACCGCCGCACCGGTGAGTGCCCCCACGCCGGCTCCGATGGCCGCGCCCGCGCCGGCTTCGCCGACGGAGTCTCCGACCAAAGCTCCCACACCGGCACCGGTCAATCCGCCGAATAGCGCTCCTTGGTCCGCGTAGTAAGGACTTTTGCAACCGGCACAGGCCAGCGCCACGCCGACCAGCGCAGCAAAGCATCGCAACGACATCATCGGGGGCTCTCGCTTTTTCGGCAGGGTCTGGCGGCGAGGTGCGTGTGGCGCAGGGTACGGGGAATCGAGCAATCGCCGCCGAATGCGCGGCGGGATGGTCGCAGGATTGACCGGGCGGGTCAAGCCGAATTTGGGAGATCGCCCCCGATTTGCGAAGGCCCCGGTCCTCGCAGTGCTACGAGTTTGCCGCTGCGGGGATGCCTACTTGCGACCGCCCTTCTTCGCCGGCTTCTTGGCGCCGCTGCGCTTAGTGCCCTTAGAAGCAGCCTTGGCGGCTGTCGTCTTCTTCGACCGCTTCTTCGCGGAGTTCTTCCCGGAGAAGGCGGCTTCCCATCCGTCAGCGTACTTCTTGTTGGAGCCGACTCGAACAATACTCACGGCATTCACCTTATGGAAAGTTCACTCGTAGTTGATTCGTCACGTGCCCCACCCAGGGGTCGACCGAACAATCGCGAAGCCAGCCTTGTTTGGGCACCGCCGAAGCAGCCACTTCGGCGCGTGGGTAATACTGCGTACTTTATGCCGATTCGCTCGTCAAGCCGAGAGGGTGATGGCTCCACGTACGGGGCCGCGCTGCACAATAGCGGAATGGTTCCGCGCCCATTCTCATCACGCAAGCCGTACGCCTTCGCGCCGGTGATTCCACGCCGCATTGGAGCGGCCTTACGAGGCTTCGGCTTCTCCCCAGCATTGAATGCCGCCGTCGGTGTCGATGCGGATATGAATTATGTTCGGCCGACAACACACCGGGCAGTCCTCGGTATAGTCCTGGCACTCGCCGGCCGAGACGTCCACCGGAATGACAATCGCCTCGCCGCAGGCGTCGCAGGTGTACGTCGCTTCGTCCTGCATGAAAGGGGCACCCTCGGCAAGCTGCTGCGGTCGGCTGGCGACTTCAAACAACGTGGGCCCGGCACGACCGCCCAGCGAGAATATAGAGGATTTTCCGCGTCGAGCGAAGGGGCTGCTGGCGGCCTTGACTGAACGGATCGCGTAGCCCTATACTCCGGGCAGGCTTTAACTTGCGGCTCGAGCGGGCGGTAATCCAGTCGCGTAACGGTAATCCGGCCGCCCCCGTGCCGAAGCCGTGAAGGTGATGTCACCGCGCGGCTAGTAAACCCGCGGCGTGCGTCACACGTACTCCGCGGCGAGCTTAATGCTGCATATCGCTCGGGAACACACGAAGTTTCGCATTCGCGGTACGACAGCCCTTAGCAAGGACGACGTAAACGCCGATGAAGTCCACGCGTCGACACGAACTTCAAACGAACGAACTGGCCGACCGGCTGGGGCACGCCCTGGATCGGATGAAGCCCTATTCGAAGGCAATGGCCGGGGTGTTCGTGGCGGGGATTGTGATCGTCGCGGTGGCGATGTTCGTCTCGTACCGCAATCGCCAGCGCGAAGCTGCCGCATGGGACGCCTACACGTTGGCCGTGGGCACCGTGACCGTCGACTTCGAAGCCCTCCGCTCCGTCGCAGAGAACCATCCGGAGACCACGGCCGCACAGTGGGCCAGCCTCGCCTGGGCAGACGCCCGTCTTCAGATCGGCATTGAGCAATTATTCCTCGATCGCGCCTCGGCAAGGCAGATGCTTCAGCAGGCACGCGAAATGTATCTGCAGCTTATCGACGCGAGCGTCCTGGAAGAGGTGCGCCAACGGGCCAGCTTCGGACTGGCGCGTGCATATGAAGCCTCGGGCGATCTGGTCAAGGCCCGCGAACAGTACTTGGCCGTTCAAGGCGGATTAGCCCCGGTCGCTCAGCAGCGTGCCGAGACGCTCCAGCAACGGAAGGTGAAGGAGTTCTACGACTGGTTCGCACAGGCGGACCTCCCCAGCCGAGCGATGCAAGGCGCGCCCGGTACGCCGGGAGCCCGTCCTCCGTTCGACCTCGGCGACTTCGGTGGCCTTGATCCGGGATTGCTCGGCCCGACTATCGGAAACGACGCGGCCGGCCAGGGTGAGGCCACCGGCGGCACCGGCACGGACTTGCCGTCGACGGACTTTCTGGCGCCGCCGTCCGGCGACGAGACAGCTCCCGCTCAGCCAGCCGCACCGGCCGCGACACAGCCAGCCGCACCGGCCGGGGAAAACGGCGCTACGGAAGGTGGGACTGAGGCGACCGAAAGCGGGGCCGAGACGACCGAACAGTCGCCCGCCGCGCCGCAAGATCAACCGGCGGCTCCGCAAGGGCAGTGACTTCGGAACCTCGCTTTGCTGCCCGCATCTTCTCCTCACCATCCATGGCGGGCGATAGCCATGTCGCCTGACGACGCTGCCAATGTGCCGCCGGAGTGGGTAGTCCGCGACGATCAGACCGGTATGCGGCTGGACGTGTTTTTGACCGGTTACTTCCCGCAGTACAGCCGGTCGCTGGTCCGCAAGGCGATTCAGGCCGCCGCGGCGACCGTCGAGGGTCAGCGGGCCAAGGCCGCGTACCGTCTGAAAGCCGGACAACTCGTCACGTTCACACCTCCGCCGCTGCCTCCCACGGCTCCGCTGCCGGAGGACATCCCGCTGACCGTTCTGTATGAGGACGAGTCGCTGGCGGCGATTGACAAGCCGGCGGGAATGGTGGTGCATCCCTCCAAAGGCCACTGGTCCGGAACACTGGCCGGGGCGCTTTCCCATCACTTCGAACAGCTCAGCGCGGCGGGCGGACAGGTGCGGCCGGGCATCGTGCATCGTCTCGACCGCGACACCAGCGGCGTGCTGCTGGTCGCAAAGTCCGATGTAATTCACCACCAGCTCGCGCGTCAATTCGCGGAGCGCACCACCGAGAAGCAGTACGCGGCCATTGTGGTAGGGGTGCCCGACCGCGATCGCGACGTAATCGATCGCCCCATCGGCAAGCATCCCTATCATCGCGAGAAGATGGCCATTCGCACCGACGACGACGCGCGAGAGGCGCAGACGTTCTACGAAGTGGCGGAGCGATTCGACGGCTACGCGCTTTTGCGCGTGTTGCCGAAGACGGGCCGCACGCATCAAATCCGCGTTCATCTGGCGAGCATTGGCTGCGCGGTACTGTGCGATCGGCTCTACGGCGGCCGCTCGGAGATCACGCTGGGTGAACTGGGCCGCCGCAGCGATGATCCGACCGTTGTTCTTGCCCGCCAGGCGCTGCACGCCGAGCGGATCAAAATCACGCACCCGGCCACCGGCGAGCCTTTGGAGATTTCCGCACCGTTGCCGGAGGATATAGCCCGCGTGCTGGAGGCGCTGCGGGATAGACGCAGGCGGTAAGCTTTGCGGAGCAATCATCGGGTATCACTGGGAACGTGGCACAGACGTTCCTGTCTGTGCTTTTGGGTGATGTTGTCTTTTGAATGGGCAGGCGGTTTTTCAATAACAGCGCTTTAGGAGCATCCCCTCTCCCCGCAGTCGCAGGGGAGAGGGGGTGGCTGCGTACCGCCTTCGCGCGTACATACAGCAACCACGTTTCGATCTTGCACGTGCAACCAACCGATCCCGAAGTGCCACCAGCCAGTAGTTCACCTAGCTGTTCAAGATCGTCCGCATGATGTCGCGGGTTCCGAGCACGCGCGGGCTGACGAGCAGTTCGCCGGCGGCCATGCCGGCGGCCATACCTTGCTGAATGGCGAACGCGCGGATGCGCTCGAGTATGTATTCCTTCTCGGGCGGAAACTGCGATTTGTAGCAGCGCACGCTCTGGACCTTGCGCTCTAGCGTACTGGCGATGTCTACCACCACGTGCCCTGCCCCCGGCGGCAGGCTCATCGAACCGAACATCAACGTGTAATAGAGATGCGCGGAGATCGTGTGCGGCGGCACGTGCTGAAAATGCTCGTCCCACTTGGTCAGCCGCGAATAGAACACCGCCGCGTCGGTGATCTGCATTGCCTGCCAATGGTCGGGCGAGGCCATCGGCGTCTTTTCGCCGAATCCCAGCACTAGCTTCGGCCGGTAACGGCGAAACTCCGTGGCCAGCGTCACCCGCGCCTCGAACGAGTCGAACAGCCGGCGGTTGGGCAGATTGAGCGTGATTCGCTTGTGCACGCCTAACACTTCGGCCGCCTGACGGGCTTCTTCCAGCCGCACCTCGGGGCTTGCCGAACGCGGAGTCGGCTCGCCGTCGGTCAAGTCGATGATGCCGACCCGGTGCCCTTGCTCAACCAGCCGCGCAATCGTGCCGCCGCAGGCGATCTCGACGTCGTCGGGATGGGCGCCGACGGCAATTACATCGAGCGTTTCGTGATTGCCGGAATTGCTCATGCCGCGAAACTTAATAAGTACGGAGCGTTAGAGAAAGGGGGGCTGGCTCGATGTGCACAAGCGGCCACCTTACTGCGAAACGGCTATGCATCGTGCCTGTCCTCTTTCTTCGACGCGGGACGTCCACGTTGGGAATGGGACAGGCATCTTATCGCGCGGCGCCCAGTTGAATTCGTTTGCCGCAATTTCGCGATAAGCAGCCAGTCCCATTTCCCGCGAACCTGTGCTGTCGTACTAGTTTGGCTTCACCACTCCCAGAACAAAGGTCGGGTTGAGCGCATCGAAGCGGACGCGATCGAGCTGGAAGGTGCCGCGCGAGATGTTCACCATCCAGACCTTCACGTCTTCGGCTTTGCGCGACATGGTCTTGTGCACGTCGGATAGGTTTTCGATGCTGCCGACGTTGGCCACCAGCCGACCGCCGCTTCGCAGCCGGTCGTAGACCGCTTCGACGATGCGGCTGATCTCCCGGCCGCTGCCTTCGACGAAGACGCAGTCCGCCTCCGGCAGGTCGGCCAGCGCCTCGGGGGCCTTGCCCAATATCGGCACCACATTCTGCACGCCGAAGCGCTCGCAGTTCTTGTGGATCAGTTCGTAGTCTTCGGCATCCATCTCGATGGCGAAGACTTTGCCGTCGCGGGCGATCTGGGCCGCCTCGATACTGACCGGACCGCAGCCGGCGCCGATGTCCCAGACCACGCTCGAAGGGCCGATGTCCAGCGCCGCCAGCGCCATGCAGCGGACCTCCGCCGGAGTGAGCAGCCCTTGCTTGGGCTTGCTCTGAAGGAAGAATTCCTCCGGATTGCCGAACAGCCGCAGCCCCACTGCGTCCTGCGGGCGGTCCGGAGCGTCGGGGCGCCGAATCAGGATCATGACGTTCAGCGGTGCAAACGACTGCCGCGAGATGTCGGCCAGCGTTCCGAACGTGACGCGCTCGTCGGGCGAGCCGAGGTTTTCGCAGACGTAGGCCGAGAAATAGTCGATCTTGCGGTCAAGCAGTGCGCGGGCAACGTCGGCCGGCGTGCGCGTATCGGTCGTGAACAGACCGATGCGATCCGCGACGCGGATCTTGTCCAGCACCACCTCCAGCGGATGATTGGCGAGGTTCGTCAGATACGCTTCTTCCCAGCTCTCCTTCACGCGGGCGAAGGCGAGCTGCATGCTGCTGACGTGCGGCACAACTTCGAAGCGGTCCTTGCCCAGGTGATCGCACAAGTACCGGGCAAGTCCGTAAAAGAGCGGATCGCCGTACACCAGCACCGCGACGCGCTTGCCATCGGTGGTCGAGAGGCGCTCGGCCGCGGCGGAGATGTCGTTGCCGACCACGAGGCGTTCGACGCCGGTGTCGGGAACGAGCGCGAGCGTGCCGGCATCGCCGACCAGCAGTTTGGCGTCGTTGACGACCTGGCGTGCCGCGCTGGAGAGGCCTTCCAGGCCGTCATCGCCGATGCCGACGATCGAAATCTTTTCAGTGGCGGCTTTCAAATTTTGAATTCCTTTCCAGGACGATGTCCGTAGCGCGGGCACAGACATTCCTGTCCGTGCGATTGAACTCAAGTTGTAGCTGGACTCGTGAGAGTTCAGCCGAACGCAATGCCATCTGACATTCTCACGAATTCAGCGACTACCCCCTCTTCCCGCAGGGTAGAGCTCTTGTTGACCTTCAACCATTGTTGACCTTCAACTAATTGTTCTCGTTGACGCTTTCCTTCACTGCGCGAAGCTGTTCGATTACTTCCGGCAGCAACGGATCAATAGTCTCCTGGGCGCCGCGGCCTTCCCGCAAGCGATCGGCCACGGCCGAGCGAATCGCGTCCACGTCGGCTTCCCAATACTTGCCGTGCTTGGATTCCGGCGGTGCATCCAGCGGGCGGACGATGCGAAAGCCGACGCCGCGAGCCGGGTCGCTGGTGAACCACCAGGGGCTGAGCGGCAGGTTCGGATCGAGCGATTTCCAATCGACGTCGTGCGACGCCATCCGCGCGGCGCTGCGGCAGCCTTCCGGGTCGCTATCCCAATGGCCGCCACGCACTACGCGGGGGAATTCGACCGTCGGCCACACGATCGCCTCTTCGGCCGACACCGGGCCGCCTGCGAACTGCTCGTACGTCTGCGGCTTGTACTCGTCGAGCACCCATTCGGCCACGTTTCCGTGCATGTCGTACAGCCCCCACGGGTTGGGCTTCTTCTTGCCGACTTCGCTCGTCTTGAAGTCGAAGTTCTCGAAGTACCAGGCGTACTCGCCCAACTCCGCCGGGTCGTCGCCGAACGAGTAAGCCGTGGTCGTGCCGGCGCGACAGGCGTACTCCCATTCGGCCTCTCCGGGCAGGCGGTGAAACTCACCCGTCAGCCGGCTGAGCCACTTGGTGTATTGCTTAGCGGCGTACTGCGTCATTGTCACGGCCGGCTGCCGCGGCTCTTCTCCGAACTCGAACGTGAAGCTCGGCTCGTACAGCTTGGTCGGCGCGGTGATGGCATCGGCCAGGTCGCGGGTCAACGCCAACCGCTGCTGCAGGGCGTTGTACTTATCGAGCGCCTCGGTCAGTGCCGTCCGCTGCTGCAGGCGCTGTGTGGTCTCCTCGTCGACCTTCACCAGTGTGGAACGCAGCGTGGCGAGATCCTTGAAGACGTCGTACATGCGCATGTACTGCTGGTACTCTTCCCAGGTGATCTCGTACTTGCCGATCCAGAAGGGTGCGACTTTGACCTCGACCTGCGGTCCTTCGTCCTCCTGGCGTCCCTCTTCGTCTGGCGGGCTGCCCATGGTGAAGGTCCCGCCGGGGATCGGCACCATTTCAAAAGCGACGTCGGTGCCGGGGATCGTCATCTCGTAGGGGACCATGTAGCCGCGGTCAGTCTTGACGAAGCGGCCCTCGGCCGGCTGCTCGGCGACCAGGCCGGGCGAAGCCGGGGCAGCGTCTTCCTGGGCGAAAACCGACGAGGGAGCTGCGGACAGTACGGTGACCACGGCGCATGCGAGCGCCGCCAGTGCCGGAAGCCGATGGCGGTTGAAGCAAGCCACACTGGCTGACCGCGATTTGCAGAGACGCATCTTCAAAGATTCCTGGATCCAGTTGGTGAGGCTAGCCGCGGAGGTGGTTTCCGACCCTCATCTTAGCTGCCACCGCTTCACAGGCCAACGCATGCCAAACGCCCCACCAACGCAAAGGGGGAACCGCGACCATTCGCAAGGCAAGGCCCTTTGAATACCCGATTCCGTCGATCGGGCCCGGCTCGTACCTGAAGTGACCGTTTCGAACGGCGTACTTAGATCGGCCGCGGACCTGCAATTTTTTTGGTCGAATCACTAGCTGACTCTCCACCAGTAGCGGCCTCTCGCCTAATACGCCTACGGCTCGTCCCCGGCGTGTATGTGGACGTAGCTCTCGTACCGCCGGGCGTCGATCCGCAGGTCGGCCACCGCATCCTTCACGGCGCAGTCGGCCTCGTGCGTGTGGGTGCAGTCGGGAAAGCGACACTGGCTGACAAACGGCCGCAGATCGCGATAGAAGCCGGCCAGCTCCTCCGGCAGCACGTCCCAAAGCTGGAACTGGCGAATGCCGGGCGTATCGACCACGTACCCGCCCTCGCTCAGCCGGATCAATTGCGCGGAGGTAGTGGTGTGCCGGCCCTTGTGCGATTCCTCGCTGACCGTCTGCACGGTCAGTTCAACATTCGGGTCCACCGCATTGATCAGCGATGATTTGCCGACGCCGCTCTGTCCGGCGAAGACGCTCTGCTTGCCGGCCAGCCGCCGACGGAGCCGGTCGATGCCCAGGCCGGTCTCCGCGGAGAGCAGCAGCACACGGTAGCCGAGTTGGCTGTAGACACCGACCAGTGGCTGCAGATGAGCCGGGTCCACCAGGTCGACCTTGTTAATACAGATTAGCGGCCGGATGCCGCCCTTTTCCGCAGTGACCAGGTAGCGATCGATCAGATTCGGTTTGAGATAGGGCTCGGCGGCGCTGGCGACAATGAGCATCTGATCGACACCCGCCACGATCACCTGTTGACGCCCGCGGATCGAGCGGCTGAGCACGCCGTGCCGCGGCTCGACGCTTTCGATCATGCCCTCGGACTGGCCTTCCGGGCGGAACCAGACGCGGTCTCCGACCGCCACCACATGACGCTGCTCGGTACTGAGCGTCTTGAGGATACCGCGGGTGGCGCACTCGAACATACGGCCGTCTTCGGCCTGCACCGTGCTGAGCAATCCCTGCACGCGCAGCACGCGGCCCAGTTGGCAGCGGCTCTTGTCGACGTCGAACTGCACGGGCAGGCCGGTCTCGTCGACGTCGCTTTCGGAGCCGACAATGGTCCGCTTGCGGGTCAGCTCGCCTTTGCCGCTGATGCGCTCGGCGGTGGGAACGTCGGAATTCTCGAAGCCGTGCTGCTTGTAGTCACGGGTGAGGTTCTTATCGCGCGTACGGACGCCGCGGTTTTTGCGGAAGGACGTGCGGATTTTCTTTTTCTTTTTCGACATGCGGTCATTGTACTCCCTCTCCCTTTGGGAGAGGGCCGGGGAGAGGGCGCGAAAGGGCCCACTTCGGTCCCACTAAGCCAGTGATCCACGCGCACAGACAGGAATGTCTGTGCCACCAGACTGCAAGTCTGAACTCTTGCGGATTTCAGCTACTGCCCGTGCCACGACTACACCGGCTTGTTCGGGTCCTTGATCTGGCCGGCGCGGTCGTCGTTGACGTCGTAGCGACGAGGCTCGTCGGACCGACGTTTATCGCCCGACAGCCCAGCTCGGTCGAGCAGCGACTTTCCCATGATGTCGGCCGCGGCGTCCTCGACCGGCGGCGGCCCCACCGCCCCGAGATCGACGGGCGAATACTGCACTTCGTAGCGGTGCTTCGCGACTGCGAGCACATCGCCCGGGTCGAGCCGCTTTTCAGTGACGCGAAAGCCGTTGACCTTGGTGCCGTTGCGGCTCCCCATGTCGCGGACGAACCAGTAGCCGCCCGTGAGCGTGAGTTGACAGTGGTGGGCCGACACATTACCAAAGCGCAGGACGATATCGCAGCTCTCACGGCGGCCCACGAGCAACTGCTTCTTCAACAGCGGGACGGGATCGCCGCCGCCCAGCGGTATCAATTCGCCGTACATCGAAGTGCCTCTCCTCCGAACGGTTGCCGCGACCGTATCATCTTATGGTCCCTAAACTTCTATCTACAATTTAGGTGCATCGCGTGGTGCCGTCAACGAACGAACCTGTGGCTGCCGGCCCGATGCCGCCGTGGCGTGCCGCCGGGCTGGCCTATCACTCCTACAATTTCTTTCTGCGCCGCAAGTTCGGACACCGCGTGCAAAAGGTGAGCGTTGACGCCGGCATGACCTGTCCGAATGTGGACGGAACCGTCGCCGTGGGCGGCTGCACCTTCTGCGACAACCGCAGCTTTAGCCCCAGCCGCCGACTGCCGCGGCAGGGCATCGCCGGGCAGATCGACGAGGGCATCCGCCGCCTGAAGCGCCGCTACGTGTGCGATCATTTCCTGGCGTACTTTCAGCCGGCCACCAATACCTACGCGCCGGTGACGCGATTGCGCACGCTGTACGACGAGGCGCTCGCGCATCCCAGCGTCGTAGGCATGGCGATCGGCACGCGGCCGGACTGCGCGGGGCCGGAGGTGCTCGATCTGCTCGCGGAGTTTGCCGATCGCACGTACCTGTCGGTCGAGTATGGCATGCAGACGATGCACGACCGGTCGCTCGACTGGATGAACCGGGGGCATCATCACGCCGCGTTCGTGGACGCGCTGGAGCGAAGCCGGGATCGCGGATTTGAGATCTGCGCGCATGTGATCCTGGGGCTGCCGGACGAGTCGCATGCGGATATGATGGCCACCGCGCGGGAACTGGCGCGGCTGCGCGTCGACGCGGTGAAGATCCACAACCTGTACGCGGTAAAGAACACGGTGCTGGCCGAACAGGTCGCCCGCGGCGAAGTGCGGCTGATCGAGCGCGACCAGTACGTGACGGCAGTGGTGGACTTTTTGGAGTTGCTGCCGCCGGAGTGCATCGTGGAGCGGATCAGCGGCGATGCCCCGCCGGATTATTTCGTGGGGCCTTCCTGGTGTCTGGACAAGCCAGCGGTGCGGTCGGCGATCGAGGCGGAGTTCGCCCGCCAGCCGACGTGGCAGGGACGGCGGTTCGAGGGCTGAGGCAGGTCGTGAGGGACCTACGCCGTGGCTACGGCGAACGGCTTTTGCCCGCCCGCCGTAAGAAGTAGGGTCCGCACACAGGTTGTGAATCTATGCGGCTTTCGTTCGTTGCGGCGCGGAGCG
>JBBDJB010000049.1:0-78708 GCA_040880125.1 Pirellulales bacterium
GTGGCAAGGGCAGCGGTGCCGCCGAGAATCGTCCGTCGCGTCAGTCGATTGTCGAGGCTATTCCGTGTCATTTCTTGTACCTCACAAAGAGCACGTGATAAAACTCCGACGATGAGGAATAGTCATTTATACCTTCCTGCCTCACAGCCTGCAAAACACTCGGCGGGGCATCCGTCCATTCCTTCTAAAACGATTTCTTCCAGATCGCCCAGGCCGAACCAGGCGCGTGGTTGCTGTCGTGGTTACTCTGGTTACAAGGGCGCGTCCGTGTTTTAACTTAAAGCGCGAGCCGGATAGCACGAGCGACGTGCTTCCGACCGCCGGCAACGGTCTGGTTGCTGGAGTTTGGACTGTTCCAGAGCTGGTAGGCAGCGCGTCGCTTCTTACCGCACACGCTTCTCGAATCTCAGCCCAAGATCGGCAATGCGAGCACGCAACGTACTTCGAGAGATTCCCAATAGCTCACTAGCCTGAACTTGATTCCCGTCCACCCGATCGAGTACCTCGCGGAGCAGGATTCGATCGATCTCGTTGTGCAGCCTGTGATAGACGTTTGCATCCTCATCGCTCAAAAGCTCTTGCACAAAGTCGCGGATACGGGACTCGCCCAGCGGAAGCGCCGAGCCTTCCGGCATGTGTGATACTTGCCCGCGGCAGCTTGCCGGGAGGGAACTTTCGGTGAGCACTTCTCCGACCGTGCGAACCAACGCGTGCTTGACGGCGCTCTGCAACTCCCGCACGTTGCCTGGCCAATCGTACTGCCGCAGTCGTTGCATTGCGTCCGGCGCAATCGAACGTATATTCTTGCCAAGCTCCCGGTTTCCCAGGTTGACGAAGTGCTCTATTAAGGTGGGAAGGTCGTCTGCGCGTTCGCGGAGCGGTGGCAGTTCGATAGTGAATACACGCAATCGGTAAAAAAGGTCTTCCCGAAAAGTGCTGTCTTTCACGAGCGATTCAAGGCGTCGGTTGGTGGCTGCGATCACTCGCACGTCCACCTGAATTGTCTCATTGCTCCCTACCCGTTCGAAGGTGCCTTCTTGCAGCAAGCGTAAGACTTTCGACTGGGTTGCTGGCGTCATGTCACCGATCTCATCCAAGAAGATCGTTCCGCCATGGACCTGTTCGAATTTGCCAATGCGTCGCCGATCCGCTCCGGTGAATGAGCCTCGCTCATGCCCGAACAATTCGCTTTCCAATAGACTTTCAGGGAGTGCGGCACAGTTGATCGCGAGGAACGGTCCCTGGCTGCGGCGGCTGTGCTGGTAAATTGCCCTCGCCACCATCTCCTTGCCGGTGCCGCTTTCCCCCAAGATCAATACGTTAACGTCCTGAGCGGCAACTTGGCCAATCGCCTTGTACACTTCCTGCATGCATTGGGAACGCCCGACGATGTGATCGGCATCAGCGTCGGCCTCAGCCTCAAACATGGCCGGCACTCGGCTCATGTGGCTTATTTCCAGGGCCCGATCGACGACTGCGCACAATTGATCGAACGCGACGGGTTTGAGGAGGTATTCGAAGGCTCCACGCTTCATCGCCTCGATCGCAGTTTCCGTTGTGGAGAAGGCCGTGATGATGATGACGGGAAGTCGGGCGTCGATCCGGTGGATTTCATTGAAAGCGTCTAGGCCTGACATGTCGGGCAGCCGGACATCAAGAATTACGGCATCCGGCCGATGTCTGCGAACAGCCTCCAAACCTTGTTCCGCTGTTTCCGCGGTGTGTACTTTGAGCTCGTCGGTTTCGAGACCCTTTTTGATCGAGTAGAGCACGTTGGGCTCGTCGTCCACCACCAATAGCTTCGGCATATGTCTCGTTCCTAGCAGCGGTACGCCGCGAAAATTCTTGCGCTATGCGGGACTACCGGTAAACGCTTCCTGAGCGGGCAACACGATTTCAAAGATCGTTCCGCCTCCCTCCCGGTCGTACGCCAGAATTTGCCCGCCATGGGACTCCACGATGCGGTGAGAGATGGCCAAGCCCAGGCCCAGGCCGGTTTCTTTGGTGCTGAAGAACGGCTCGTAGATTCGGGTGCGATCGCGTCCCGGTAGCCCTCGACCGTCATCTAGAACTTGCAGCCGGATGCTGAGCTGACTGGTAGTTTCCGCCGCACCGTTTGGTTGACGCTCGATTTCATCATATCCAGCTCGGACCCAAATCCGCCCGTCGTTCCGTACGGCGTCGAGGGCATTCAATAGCAGGTTGAGCAAGACCTGGCGCAATTGAGTGGCATCGACCTGCAACACGAGCGGGTCCGGCGGCAGATCGCAGTCGATCGTAACGCTTCGCGCTGCTGCCCTCCCTGAAAGCAGGCTCACGGTTTGGCGTATGAGCGGCAGCAGGTCAACGTCTTCTTTGTCAGGCTTGGCCGGACGGGCAAAATCGAGGAAGCCTTGCACGAGCTTCTCTAGTCGAGATATCTCCTCATCCAGTACTGAGAGATCGCGTGAATCGAAACTGGCGATTCGGTCTTGCCTTCGCGCGGATTGGACTAGGGTTTTCATACACATCAACGGATTTCGCAACTCGTGCGCCAGTCCAGCCGCCAGTTGGCCAACGGCGGCTAGCTGGTCGGATCGGATCAACTCGCGATGCCGAGCATGCAATTGTTCTACTACTGCACCGACCTTGGTTGAAACCTGTTGTAACATGGACTCCAAATCTTCGACGCTCGGGTCTGCCGAGATCTCAATTGGCCCCACGACCTCGTTCAGCTTTCCTGCCACGTCGCGAATCGGCACGTTGAGCTGGAAAATGGAGCGGCTAATCCCACGCGCTACGCCAAAACCTGCTACCAAGCCGGCGATTGCACCACACGTGCCCAAAAGAAGCAGCGCCAATGCCAGCCGCTCCGCCATGGCCTTGTTTTGCTGGTTGGAGGCCTGAAGCTCGTGCTCATTGATGTCCAAGTACTGGCGAGCGGGTGCCAGCACTCTCTGCGTCAATAGATCGTCGACAAGGTCGCCAACAATTTCCGTTGGCGCTGTCTCTCCCCCTCCATCAATCACCTGCCGCACCTGAAGGAAGAATTCGTCCAAGCCGGCCTGGATTTCCGATAATAAAGCCTTCTTCTCCTCCGACTCGGCATATTCCCGCGCAAGCTGTAGCCATGCGTCAACGTCCTTCTCCTTTTCGGACGCTCGGACCAGACGGGCTAGGTTGTGGTTTAGCAGGAACCGGTCTAATTCGTGCCGCATTTCCCGAACGTGAATCTCGATCTCCTCAGCCGCTCGAATGCTCGAAACGTTGACGTCCAAGATTTGAGAGTTCAATCGCTGCAAGCGTAGGACGTACCAGGCTCCCGAGACGCCGAGGGTCAGAAGAAGCAAGCCAATTGTCACCGTTGGAATCGTGATCCGATTACGCAGTTTCATAGAGCCCGACTCTTTCGTCACTGTCCAATTTTAGATCAGAGTGGCTGAATATCGGCACCTCGAATCTCCGCTACTCAGCTCCGTCTGGGCGTGCAAAAGTATAAAGAATTTACAGCTACGGCTGTGAGTTGGAAGGGTCGCGACAAGCATTGCGGCCACCCGAGCCCCCCAACAGGCCACCTTCGTGGGGCAGTCGAGCGAATTTCAGGCCAACTCCGGCTTCCGTGGACGAACCGCCCACACCGGCGGGCTCATGATCCGGAGTTCGAGTTCCATTCAACTGCCTGCGGCGAGGCCATCCAGCTATCGTCGATTCTGCTCAAGACTGTGGAAAGGCGAGCCGGTCGCAGACCACTCTCGGTGGCGAATTCCGACCACGGCGAACAAAAATCAGACTCGCGTGGATGCCCAGGCAACGCCGAGACAACTCCGTGCATCTGACCGAATGGCCTATACGGTAATCAGTTGCACGAGGGACGGAACGCATTCCCGCCTCCGCGCCTCGCTCCGGCATATCCTTTGCAACGCATGCACCACCGATTCACAAGCGGACTGCTTCAATCGTATGACGACGGGTTCAGACATGGGCACCTCGTTGGAAATGCAGACAAGCGGTCGGTCCATTCCACCTCGAATGGAAAGCGATCAAACCTCCGGACATCGTGGTTTGGAAGTAGAAGTTGTGCCCCGTCAATCGATGGCAGTAGCGCGTGATGGGTCGTTGTGTCGGCACGTCCGTCACGTGAACGCCACTCTTGCTGGGCTAGTTGTCGTGTGCCTCATTCTGGCAGTCATCGTGTGGTGGCGGCTGTTGACCTAAATCTGATTCGCCGGTTGGCAAGAGAACGGAGTAAAAGGATGTTGGTACTCTCACGGAAGGTTGGCGAAAGCATCGTTCTCCCCGACTGCGACGCGACGATTTCGGTTATTGCAGTATATGGGCAGCGGGTCCGGCTCGGGATCGTGGCGCCGAAATCCCTTTCCGTACTCCGAAATGAGTTGTGGGTGCGAATGTGCGAGAAGGAACCGCAGCGGAGCGAGACGAAGCTGTTGCCGCCGTCCAGGCCGCGATGATTGGGCTATTCTAATAAAGCTCTCGTCATAGATTCGTTAGCCCATCGCACAGAAAGGATGCCAGCGATGCCATCGTTTGAACAGTGGACTCGTCGATACATTGAGCTGCCGCTTCGGCGCAGGCTGGAGAATCGCCTCCGCGGCCTGAATACGGAGACCTGCAATGGCTACACCGTTGTTTCAGGGGCTCTTGCTTCCTTCTATGAACTTCAGCTTCTGATTACGGCAATCTCGGCCGTGCTGCGAGAGGCGCAGGGCGAATGTACTCACCGTGTCATGATCGACATTCATATAGGGGATGAAACGAAGCCATTCCGTAGTCTTTGCACAAACGAAGGGCGCGGCGATCGTGGCAGTCCGCATCATGCGAATCGAGAAAAACCGAAATCGCGACCGAAGCTGAAACGGACCGCCAACGATGCCGACAGGACGAAGGCCGTGAAATGGGCGGTCGCCAGTTAGCACGTGACAATCGCGTTTTGATTTACCGGCTCTACATCGCTCACCATCCCACACTCAAGTATGCCGACTGAGGCTTGGCAACAGACCAGGATTCGCAACATGGCCACTCAACTTTACAGCAACGTTTCACCCCCGGTGTCAACCCACGCCGTCACCGTGAATACTGCGTTCCTCGAAGACATCAAGCGAGACAACATTCGGTTGAAGTCGTTGTTGCAGGAGGCGCGCAGCGTTTGTGAGGCTTGCCCATTCGGCCGGGTGTGGAGAATCCGCCTGGCTACATTGCTCGGCGATCTACGCGACGTACTAGCGCTCCACTTCACTTTGGAGGAGTTCTACGGGTATTTCGAGGAACCACTTGCCGTCGCTCCACACCTGGCTGAGAGGGCAAAACGCTTGCGGGCCCAGCACGTCGACTTGTATGACGCGATATCCTTTCTCGCAGACATGGCGGCCGATCTCGCAGCTGCGGGCGACGATGTGTTTCGGGTACAGCAGCTCGCCACATGCTACATCCAATTCCACAATCGCCTGCTTGAACACGAGGCCGGCGAGGATGAGTTGATCACTGACGCTTACAATGTCGATATTGGAGTCGGCGATTGACCGGTCAACCTGCGAATAATTGACCGTCTGGGGATTGAACTCGCGTCGGAGCTCGGACGATCAGAACCCTCATTCTAAAGCGGCGCAGGCGTGCCGGCGTTGCCATAGCTTCTCGTTCAACGCTGGCAACTTTGCGACGGTTTGCACCTGATGCATAATCAGGTGCCATAAATCGCGACGAGTAGCGGCGAAAGCTCGGGAAAACCAGTGTGTAGCGATCGTCATCAATCACCGTGATGCACTGTAGAGGCAGCCAAAACCGCCTGATCGCGGAGGGGGCGTTGTGGACATGCGGGACGCCAACTACCGTCCACGACTATCCACGCACGTCCGCCCTATAGCACTTTTCGGTTGTAGGCAGCGAGTGTCACCGCGGGGTCGTACAGACAACTGGCGGTCACGCTCTCGCTCTTGCGAGACTACTCCTCCAGGCGGCGTGCATGCAAATCGAGTCCATTGTGGTGGAGCACCAGACTCGGCACCTGCCCTACGGAGTCGCGGGTAAACGTGATCTGAATGTCCTCTTCCGTGACGAAGAACTCGCCTGGCGCGGTTGCGTGCAGTTCACAGACGGGATTTGGCGGCACATGCATCGTCAACTTCCCGTCAGCGAACCGGACGGTGATCACGTCGTTGCCGAACGATGAAAGCTGATATCGACCCACGTACTTTTTGAGCTCCACTTCGTCGACTCGTACGATCGCACGCTCTTGGCGCGTTTCACCTAGCGCCGCCGCTACCAAATCACCGATGAGTTGTTGATCTGTCTTGTCCGGCGCATTGGAGAGCAGAACCGCGAAGATCTCCTCGTCCGGCAAGAGCCACATCTGAGCGGTGTACCCCGGCATCCCACCCGCATGCTGCAGGACGCGATGCCCGTGAAAGGTGCCGATCATCCATCCGTAACCATACGATGTCGGTTCGCCGGAGTTCAAAGCACGAGGCGAAAAGGCTGCCTCCAGCGTCTCCTGTTTTAGTAATCGCCCGTCGGCCAGTGCCTGGCCGAAATCAAACAAATCATTGGCCGTGGAAATGATCGCACCAGCCGCATACGGCCGGGTTAAGCTGACGTATTCCGCGTTGACATAACCTTCCGGAGTGCGTTGATAGCCGACGGCCCGATTGGGAATCACTTTTCGGTGGCTGCCGTAACAGGAATTGTGCATGCCAGCGCGAGCGAAAACGTTCTCCTGAATGAATTCTTCGTAGCTTTTGCCAGTCACTTTCTCGAGGATCGCGCCCAGCAGAATGTATCCGGAATTGCTGTACTCCCATTGCTCGCCGGGCATAAAGTTCAAGGGCAATGCCTCGAAATGCTGGAGAATTTCCGGAACCGTCAGGTCAGTTCGCAGATCGGCTCGCCACTCCGGCAGGCGACTAACATTCTTGATCCCGGACGTGTGGCTGAGCAGGTGCGCGACAGTGACTCCGGAGACATGGCGAGGATAGTCTGGCAAGAGATCAACCACTTGGTCGTCAAGCCGTAGCTTCCCCTGCTCGACTAGCATGAGAATTGCAGTGGCGGTCAGCGGCTTCGTAACCGAGGCAATGCAGAATGGTGTATCGGCCGTGATCGGCGTCGTGTACTCCAAATTCGAGAGCCCATAACCTCGACTGAGAATAATCTGCCCCCCCTTCGAAACGAGTACAGCAGCACCAGGTTCATCAAGTGCGTATTTCTTTGCCGCCAGTTCGCCAATCCGCGTGGCCGGATCCGGAGCGGGGTCTGCGGCAAGGACGGTTGGAGAGGAGCAGCATAGAGCGATTAAGATCAGCGACCAGCCGCAAGATTGACCCGTTCTGAAGCGGATGGGACGATATGCGCCTCGACGTGCTACTTCCGCGTCGAACCACTTGGCGTAAAGAACCATGGCGATTGGCATCGTTACCGCAATAGTGAACCATGCGTCTGCACGATCGCCTCCTTCATGTACTTGGCCAGTCGCGATCCAGAAGAAGCCATAACACGAGAAAAGTGCTGTAAGCGACGAGATCACAACCGGCATCAGTTGCCACTGTAATTCAGTGTTGCGAAGCAGGAGACCTGCGACGGTGTGAACAAACACGTTCGCCAGCACAAAAGATAGTGCTAGGGCAACAAGACCGAGATTCGTTTGCCAACCGGAAGTCCCTTTGTCGCCAAACATGAGGTTCATGGCGGCGATGACGCCCACGACGGCTATCGGACCGATCGCACTCGCGACCCGCCGGAATGCATATGCAATCATTCCTTCATTGTCATGCGGGTTCAGGAACAGAAGGCTCGCGGCCGCACGTTCTGCCCGAGATGGCAATGGAATTGGAGACTGTAAGGCGTGCTCGATGCACCCGGCTACAGCATTGACGCGGTCAGTCGCTTCGACTTTCTGGGCATGTGGTTGATCCGAGCCCAGAAACTGTCGGAGATGGAGCAAGGTTCCGCCGTCGTGTGACCGCAATTCGAACTCGATGACGCTATCAGGAAGAACATGTTGCGACAACATGCCGGCGGGCCAAGCGAGCACAACCCGCTCATTAGGAACCTGCCGAAGGATCTGCATACCGGACGGACCACGGTCTGCGGCACCCAACGGAATGTCGTTGCCATTCTTCAATTGTTCGAGAGCATCAGTGAGCCACTCTTGAACTCTGGCAGGGTCCGAGATCAGTTTGAACACAGCTTGGGGCGGGGCGTCGATCCAGATAGTCCGATCCACGAGATCAATGTCTTGTCCGGCCACGCTTTCTCTTGCGGCCATCTTTTTTCTCCTTCGGTTGCTCAGCAGTTCGCTTGAGAGATTGCAATCGCCCGGTCCAGAATTCGTTTAAGAAGGCACGCAGCCCATCCAGGCCATCGGGCCTCAGTGTGTATAGCCGTCTCGTTCCATCCCGGCGCTCGGCAATTAGGCCGGCATCCGAAAGGATTCGCAGGTGCTGAGAGATTGCAGTTCGCGTCACTTGGAAGTGATCGGCGATCTCTCCCGCCGCGCATTCCCGGTCACGGATCAATCGCAGGATCTCGACGCGATTCGGTTCAGCGAGAACCTTGAAGATGTTTGTCATGCCATTACGTTAGTATGTGCTAACGTAAGTGTCAAGTGACAATCGTCGCGGGCTAGGGAGTGGTCCACGATGCCTGACGCAAACCTGACACATAATCAGGTGCCGTGACCCGCGTCGGATACTCGCTAAACCTCGGGAAAATAATGCCTCCGCAGCACATCGCCGATCGCTGCGCGGCCCGCTTTGGCTACCAAAACCGGCCGATCGCGGAGGGGGCGTTGTGGACATGCGGGACGCCAACTACTGTCCACCGTCGTCCACGCATGTACGCCCTGGAGCACTTTTCGGTCGTCCGCTACTATCCACGGTCGTACACCGCCGTCCAGAAAACCGAGCAGGTCGAGATTGGCTACATTGTGGCTACACAGACGGCCTTTTTGGGGGCTGTTTACGTCTTCGCGGCGCAAAAAGAAAGCCCGCGTAACTCTATACACGGGCGCGGCTTATGTCAAAGCGGAGGGCAAGGGACTCGAACCCTCAACCGGTTTCCCGGCACCTGATTTCGAGTCTCTGAAGACGCTGTTCCACGACCGTCCAAACTCGTCGTATCTCGTACACGGTTGCGTAGTTCGGGCGAGGGCTAGAATCCGCGTGTGGTCGCCAACATCCGCCACTGTTTTCTCTATTGGCTACACATTGGCTACACAAACTCCTATTTCATCACACGCCGATTGATCAGTCGAATTTGTTGCCCGGGCTCGCACAGAAGATTTCAGGTATCGGAACGATCAAGTTGGTATGGCGGAGATTCGCTGGAGTACTTCTTCAGCCGCAGGTCGATCGGATGGGTCGTGCTGTATGCAGGAGTTAATCAACTCGCGCCAAGCGGAATACGAGACGTGATCTGCGTCGGTTTGTCCAGTCAAAAGAAAGACAAGAATCTTCCCGAACGAATAGACGTCCGCACTTGGTCGTGCTTCAACACCCTGAAACTGTTCAGGTGCCGCGTATCCAAGCGTACCGTATTGTTGGAACGTTTTCTGCGTGACGATTCGCGCAACGTTTTTTGAAATTCCGAAATCCGCAATCTTCCATCGGTCACCAAAGCAAAGCACATTGCTGGGCTTGAGGTCACGGTGAACAATGTCGTGCTCGTGAAGTTCGCGAATAGCAGTCGCTATGCTGGTGGCAATATCCTTCGCTTCCTGAACGGCCAGACCGCGGCCGTTACCACATGCTTCAACGTGTGTCTGTAGATCCCCGCCGTCGGCGTACTCGGTGATTAGGGCGACGTATTCCTCATCCCGAATGAAGTCGAGCACTTGAAGCATGTGCGTCGTGCTCATCCGCATCAGCTTGTCATAAATGCGCATCTCACGCTCAAGCGCATCCTTGTCAGCGGATTTACTCCGCACGCGCTTTAGGAACACGCGTTGGTCAGTTCGGGAATCGCGTGCAACGTAAGCTTCCGCCATTCCACCCCCGTCCAGGCTTCGAAGCAATTCGTAGCCGTGAAATGTGCCGAGCTGGTGTTCGACCTCGGCTTGAATGCTCGCGGCATCTGCACGATCGGCTCCGTCTCCCGTTTCTAGGAGTTCTACGGTAGAAAGCTCCGGACATGTTACTGAAAACTCCTGTTCCGTTGCTTTGTCGACGTA
The DNA here is from genome assembly GCA_040880125.1 of Pirellulales bacterium. Classification (GTDB taxonomy): domain Bacteria; phylum Planctomycetota; class Planctomycetia; order Pirellulales; family JBBDJB01; genus JBBDJB01. The sequence goes on from JBBDJB010000049.1 coordinate 10,157, forward strand.
AGTTAGTCGGGCTTGTGAAAACTCCGTGGGATTGATGCGGCGGAGCTGCTCTTTGACGCGCTGTCGCATCTCCAGAGCAAAGGCCAAATACTCTGCAAGTTCGTCCTTCGACACGTTGTCGTCAGGATGAATCAGCTTGATCAAGCCTGACACCGTGCGCATGACGGCCTTGCGATCGCGATGCCCAAGATGCGAACCGAACGAGTAGTACCGCTCATAGCCATCAGTGTAGTTCAATGGCCGAAGTTCGTTGTGGAAGATTTCGGCGATGTAGTCGGCGACGAACCCCAAGTGGGTTGTGAATAGGTTGGGCGTCAACTTGGCCATTTCCCAACCAGGCAAGTACGCGTGCCAGCGGTCGTGAAAAGCATCATCGTCGCGGATTGACTCCGGCAGAGGCCGGAACAGGTGCGCCGTCTGCACCAAAGTCTCGATGTCGCCGTGAGTGTTGCCGTTGAAGATGATTCCGGCCTCGGCCGAAATTGTCCCTTTGTCATCGCCGCGAGAAAAGGAACCCTGTTCCATGTAGCCTTTGTACATGTCCTTGTCGTTGGCCGACTTGAAGTTCGGCCCGGCAACTTCGTCGAATGCTACAAGGTCGTACTTGACGACTAGCCCCGGCTTGTCCTTTCGGTTCTTCCAACCGAATAGGTCGGTTACGCTCCCCTGTCCGCCGGAAAGGAGGATTGCGTAGGGGGAGATCTCGCGAAAGACAAATGACTTACCGGTTTCCTTTGGGCCGAGTTCAATCAGATTGTAATTCCGTTCAACCATTGGGACTAACCGCAGCAAGTACATCAGCTTGCGGCGCCACGTGAACTCGGTTCGCGTCGGCTCATAACCGACCGTTCGCATTAGGGCTCCAACCCACTCCTCGCGAGTAAACTGACGTCGAGCCTGAACGTATTCGTCGAGACTGGCACTCGCGATCTGGATCGGTTGCATCCGCTTTAACACGAAAGGGCGCGTAACGCCGCCATGCACGATCGTCTCATCGAATGCGAGCTCAACATTAGCCCACACGCCGCCCGTCAGTGTTCGTTCGAACTGGAAGACGATGCGCTCGTCGATATGGACCTTCTCCAGGCCGGAAGTGGCGAGCTTGGCCCAGTACTTACCGCCCTGGTCCTTCTCATCGAAAACCACAGTCACCATGTCGATCAACTTGATTGATCGGAAACGCTGCAGCCGTGCCTTCACGAGTTCGCTTTGATCAGAGCGAACGATTCGCTCTTTGATCATCTCCTTGACGTTTGTGACGCCTACATCGATCTGGCTTTCGTCCGTCGTCGAGCAGTACTTTCCCAACAGGTATTCGAGAACGTACACGGGAATGCTGAAGCCGACCTTAAGTCGTTGTACGAGATCTTTTCTGACCACGCGGCCCGGAAAAGCCTCGATCAACTTCTTGTCCAGGTCGTCAACCCACGCTGGATGTGCGATTTCGGGTGCCATCACGCTCTGTCTGTGTTTAGAAGTGGAAGCGGCTCTCAACTTACCTGCTACCAATCGCTGATTTCGATCTTCAACTTCACGTCCTCGTGCGCCAGCAACTCCTCGTTGTCTGCATCAATCACTTCGACTACTATTGGCGCATCATAGGCCAGTGTGGGTTTCGGTTCTACGCTCGCCAATTGCACGGTCAGCGCGGCGCCCTCTGGTTCGATGGTAATCGGCTCGGTGTGACGGAACACTAGCTTACCGGTCGCCCGATCTTTAATCTTTACGAACACGCGACGGGCCAGCAGGTTTTCGTCGACGAAGAGTTGGCCAGTACCCGCGGCCTGGACTTGCACACGCGGTGCCTCGCTGGCAACATGGCCGACAGGCTTCAGCACGACGTTCACCTTCCGGGCCTTCATGGGCCAAGTCGCAACAACGATCGGAATGATCATCTCCTGCAGCGTGGCACCGCCGTGGAAAAAGCCCAGGGTCCCGTAGGTTCGAAACGCACTCGTGCTTCGCGGGACGACTACTTCCAGATCTGACTGCGGAATCCGCATGTGAACCGCGCTTGAATGAGATAAATTCCGCCCTGCCATTGCTCGGCGGTGTTTCCAGAGAACCTCTCCGCTTGGCGATTCGTCCACGACCTCGTGATCGTCGGGCTGCCAGTGAAAAAACCCGTGGTCGGTCAACACGATCACGCGGCTGTAGCCCGTGTCGCGCAGCTTACGGATCGCCTTGACGTACCGGCGAAGATGTTCGTCCGCGCCGGTAATCTTCAGTTGTCCGTCGTGGCTGTCGAACTCATCACCATGGACGGCGATCAGCCGGCGACTACGACTCGGCTTCTTTAGAGTTTCGCCGTCCAGCACTTCCTCGATCTCCAGCCAGTCTTTCGCGTCCAGGTGTGCCCGCAATACCACCAGCGGACTGCAGTTCCAGCCATCGCAACATTAGCGCCCGATAGGACCTTCTATGGCAACACCGGCGGGGGCGACAATTACGGATCGTGGCTTATGTACCTACCGGATGAAAAACTGGTGATCTCCTACGCCACCAACGCCAAAGTGCATCCAGTCAAAGACATCATTGGCGGCGTGGTCGACATCTACTTCAACAGGCCGTTCGAGATTCCCGCCTTCGAGTCACTCGTCGTCAGCCCCGAGATCCTGGACAAATACGTCGGCGTCTACTCTAGCCCCGGCGCCCCCAACAAATGGACCGTCTCGCGGGACGGGGGAACGCTCCTCGTCCAGCCGGGCAGTGAAGGCGCCGCCGCACTCGAAGCGACGGCCGACGATAGATTCCAACTCTTCAACGGCAGATTGACTATTGAATTCGACGCCGCCAAGAATCAGATGACCCTGAAACGCGGCCCTTTACAGTTGATTTTCACGAAGGAAGAATAGCTGTCGCCGTCGCTGTGAAATCACCGAGAAAGTCGATCACCCATGAAACGAAGCTCAATCATCTTTCTTCAGATCGTAATTGTGCTCATCGGCGTCGCCGCGGTTGCTCTCCTGCTGTGGGAACCTCAGGTCGAGGGCGTGAACAAGAACCGCACAAACTTAGAAATCTACTTCCAGGATCCGTTTCTGGCGATTGTGTACGCAGGCTCCATTCCATTCTTCGTGGCACTCTATCAGGCGATCCGCGCGTTGGGATGCGTCGGAAGAAATCAAGTCTTCTCGCCGGAAGTCGTGAAGTCATTGCGGATCATTAAGTACTGCGCGCTCGCCATCATTGGTTTTGTCGTCGTCGAGGAAATCTGGATCATGCTGATGATCGACGACCGTGACAGAGACAATCCTGGCGCCCCGATTTTTCTCGGCCTCCTCATTGTCATCCCTTCGATCGTCGTCGCCACCGTGGCGGCGATGTTTGAACGGATTCTGCAGAATGCCGTGGATCTGAAGTCTGAGAACGACTTAACGGTGTGAAGAGGCCAGCATGGCAATCATTATCAACATCGACGTCATGTTGGCGAAGCGGAAGATGAGCGTCACCGAGTTGTCCGAAAAAGTCGGCATCACGATGGCCAACATCTCCATTTTGAAGAACGGCAAGGCCAAAGCAATTCGGCTCTCCACGCTGGAAGCTATTTGCGAATCGCTTGAGTGCCAGCCCGGCGATATATTGGAATACCGCAATAGTAATTCTTGCTGACGCGGCATTATTGGCCAAGCAGTCGTTCAGCAGCGACCGGCTCTTCGTCGGAGCATCTACCATTACGGTTCGGCGCGGTGGCAAGGTCTGTGATTCTCAAGCCATCAAACCGTGGAGCCTGACGGAGGTACACGAGGCGCTGACGCAGCGGTACTGGCCGGAATTGGATAGGAAGTAACAGACATTTCGAAGGTTCCGGGCGCGTTCATTCAACGGACGCGCAATTGACGCCTGCTGATGTGCGGTATCTACTTCCGCGTTCCATTTTCCTGTCGAAGGGTGCGTGGTCCCAACGGATGATAAACTGGCTATAATACGGTTTTTCAGAACGGCACGTTTCGGTTGCCAAATGCCAGATGAGGAGATCCACGCCGATCTTGAACCGCTGCCGTACCATTTCGCGATCCGCGGCTACCTGAAGAACGAAGAGTCGCAGATCTGGGAATGGTACGCCTCGAACCGGGTGCGCGCCGAGCAGGCCGAGGAGATCCGGTTCGACCTGCTCAAGTCGACTTACCGCATTGACCGGAAAATCCAGCCGGCTATTTACGATGTGGCCGACGACGTGGCGAAACAATTGGGACTTGCTGTCCCGACCACGCTTTACCAGGCCCAGAATCCGCAGGGGTTGAATGCGTCGCTAGCCTACATCCCGGAGGAGGCGCACGTCATCCTGCACGGGCCAATCGCGTCCAGACTTTCGGAGCAAGAGTTGCGAGCTCTCCTCGCCCATGAGTTTGGGCACCTGTTGCTCTACAGCCGGTGGGACGGCGACTTGTTGATTGTCGACCAAGTGCTCGCGGCGATGTCACATGATCGCAATGCGGACACGCCTCATTTTGCTAGCGCCCGCTTGTTTCGGTTGTACACCGAGGTGTTTTGCGACCGCATCGCGCTGGACGTCGTGGGATCGCCGCTCGATGCGATTTCGATGCTGGTGAAGATCACCACCGACCTGGACGAGGTCCATGCCGAAAGCTACCTGAAGCAGGCCGAAGAAATCCTGGGCCAGGGTCCCGTCAAGACGGAAGGCCTCTCCCACCCGGAGTCTTACATCCGGGCGCATGCCCTGCAGCTATGGCACGAGCAAGGCGCCGAGGCGAATCCGCGGATTACCGAGTTGATCGAGGGGCCGACCGCGCTGGACGAACTTGACCTGACGGCCCAGGTGCGCGTCATGGGAATCACGCGGCGTCTCATCGACGCCATGCTGACGCCAAAATGGCTGCAGACTGAGATGGTCTTGGCCCACGCCAGGTTGTTTTTCGACGACTACGCGCCGGCCGACTCAGTCGTCTCCGTGGAGGCGCTGCGGGAGGAGGTCCATCAGTGCGACCAAGCCCTGCGCGACTACTATTGCTACGTCCTTCTGGATTTCACATCGGCGGATCGGGAGCTAGAAGAGGCGCCCCTGGCGCATGCGATCGGTTTGGCGGAGGCTCTTGACCTGAGTAAGGAGTTCCTCAGCATTGCAGCCAAAGGACTGAACCTCCGAAAGAAACAGGTGGAGAAGGTCTCTGCCGACCGAGAACGCATCGTCGCGGCCGCGGCCAAGTCGGAGGCGGAGTCGTGACGACACTTGCGGAATTCTTGCGATCCCGCTTCGCGGCCGACGGTTTCACGACCGAAGACGCGCTGGCCAGCTTCTTGCCCCTTGCTCGGGAGGTGCTCGACGCTCACGCGGCGGGGATGACAGCGCCGCTGGAAAGCCTTGACGAACTGCGTGTCGATGGCGTCCGGATCTGGTTTGAAGAGGCGAAACGACGCGATGTCCGCAGAGCAAGCAGCGAGGTACGCCGCATCGAGCGGGCGGGAATGTCCGCCGTCGAGGTCGTCTCCGAGACCCGAGTCACCACGGAGCTAGGCGATGGCTCAGATATTATCGTTGACATGGCGATCGGCGATCCCGAGCAGCAGATGACATGGCCGGTCTATCTGCCAGGGTATCTATGCTGGGAGCACCGTCTGGGGGCCCACGATCCGCTGACAGACATCTTCGCTCTCGGCATGATTTTGGCGAGCATGGCCTGTGGCCTCGATTTCCACGACAAGGAACAACTCGAAACGTTTGTCGCGCATCGCAAGAACCTGTTCGCGATAAACGCCCACCTCCATCCGGTCGTCGCTCGGGTCATCGCGCGGATGACGGAACTCGACCGCCGGCGCCGCGCGCAAGATTTGGCGTCGTTGGTCAAGACTCTGGAGAGCTATCGCGATCAGGAAGTCGACTTTGAGTTCGATCTCGCGAAATCTGCGGAGTTTGCAGGCGGCTCGAAGCGGGACAAGCAGACGGTCATCCTCGGAAAGCTCCGCGAACGACTGTTCGAGATATCGCGTCGCAACAAGCTATTGCACTTTCGTGCGACAATGCAGAGCGTGAATCTGACGCACGCCTCCGTGCCGCTATCGTTCGACATCCAGAACATCCGTCCCGATCAGATCCTGGTCTGGAGCGATCAGATGCGGAGGGAAGTGACGGGCGGGAAGCCCATCTCCCTAAACAAATATCTGAATTTTTCGGAGGTCCTCTATCTGCCCAGCCAACTGGAGAGGCTGATCGCCGAAACCAAGCGTGACCAGTCCGAATTCGGCTTTGCTCAGCTGCGTCTTGTGGTCTGCTTTCTGCATTGGGCGAACCTCAAAGAGAAACCCGTCGAGCAGTACGACTCGCCGCTGGTACTGCTGCCGGTTCAGTTGCGCAAGATGAAGGGTATTCGCGACACTTTCTACCTGGACGTCATCTCATCGGAGGCCGAGGTCAATCCGGTCATCCGCCACCAATTCAAGCAGCTCTACGATATCGACTTGCCCGAGTCGATCGACTTTGCCGAGACGTCGTTGGACGAGCTGTATGAATCGCTTGGCCGCAAGATTGCGGCGTCCGAGTCGGCGGTCAACCTGACGAAGATCGATCGTCCGCGCATCGCTCTGATCCACGAAAAGGCCCGCCGCAAACTTGACCAGTACCGCCGGCGGGCCCGGCTGGCGGGCCGCGGGGTTCGCAAGCATCTCGATCTCGACTACAGCTACGACCCGGCCAACTACCACCCGCTGGGGATCAAGCTGTTCAGCGCAAAGGTCCGCCCGTCCCAAACTCACCTCCGCGAGATCATCGAAGAGAATCCGCGTCCCAGGACATTCGCCGCCGCGGAGCAGGATCCACCCGTCGCGGAGAAAGAACGGCAATTCTTCTCGCTGCAGTCGGGCGGCGAAGCGAATCCCTACGACTGGACGTTCGATCTTTGCAGCGTGACACTCGCCAACTTCAAATATCGCCGGATGTCGCTGGTGCGGGACTACGAGGAGTTGCTTGGAGACGGAATGACGAATCTCGCTTTCGAGGCAACGTTTTCCCTCTCGCCCCGTCCCATCGACAACCAGCCGCTCGACGCTCGAGCCCTGGTAGACCGCTTTGACGTGGTCCCCTGCGACCCCACGCAGGCCCGGGCGATCGCTGTGGCAGAGCAGGGCAAGAGTTTCATCATTCAAGGCCCACCCGGCACGGGAAAGTCCCAGACGATCACGAACCTGATCGCAGATTATATCGCGCGAGGCAAGCGGGTCCTGTTTGTGTGCGAGAAACGCGCGGCGATCGACGTCGTCTACGCGCGGTTGCGTCAGTGCGGCCTGGCGGAGCTCTGCTGCCTTATTCACGACTCCCAGACCGACAAGAAGGAATTCGTGATGGATCTCAAGCAGACCTACGAAAAACTGTTGGAGACCCCGAAGCAACAATCGACCGCTCTGGACCGCAGCGAGATGGTCCAGCAGTTGAGCCGAGCCGTCACGCCGCTTGAGCAGTTCGATCAGGCAATGCAGACTGAGCGGAGCGAACTCGGGGCAACGGCGAGGAGCTTGCTGGACCGCTGCATCGAACTGCAGAAGTCCTTACCCGACCTGGACGCCGTGACCCGGGAAAAGCTCCCGCGTTACTCAGAGTGGCTGCAGAGCCGGGCGGCCATCCATCGCTTCGAGCGGGCTCTGCAGGACGTCGGCGGTGGCCAGGTGCTCGCCAAACACCCCATGCGAATACTGTCGCCTCAGCTGGCAACCGAGGTACATCCGCTGGAGGTCATTTCGCAATCCGTGAGAGAGGCGCAATCGCAGCTGGAGCGAGCCGAACAAGCATTGAGCCGGTGCGGCGTCCCTCGTAGCGGGTGGGAGCCGCTAGATCGTGCTGTTCAGCTCACTCAGTACGCGTGCCGCATCCAATCGGTCGCCGAGGCCGATCTCGTGCATCTGTTGAATCTAAAGCACAAGGAATCGAAGTGGTTTAGCGAGCAGCTCAAAGTCCTTCAGAAGTCCAATCGGGTCGTTGAAGACGCCGAGAAACTGAATGGCAATTGGGTTGCAAAGTTGACGGCGGAAGAGACAAGTCTCGCCTTGCAGCAAGCCCAGCGGTTCGAGGGGTCACGTTTTGCCTGGCTCACGCCCTCCTGGTGGCGCCTCCGCGGCGTGCTGAGACGCTGCTACCAGTTCAACGCTCACAAGATTCGTCCTCCCTGGTCCCAGATTCTCGGACAGCTCTCCAGTGAGCACGAAGCACAGGAACAACGACAAGGTCTGTTGCAGGAGACGGCCGAGCGTCTGAGGGTCGACGAGGAACGGGTGTCGGGGCTGATCGAGACGATAGGCGATGTCGTCACCTGGGCGCCGCAAGCGCCGCGTTGGCTGTCCGCAGTTCATGGCGCCCTCGTCAAATCCCTCCGAGCTGGTGAGATCGTCGAGCGAGTCCTCCAAGCCAAGGAACCAGTTGACGGCGCGTGCAAGCACCTCGCAAGGATCTCCGACGGCGCCGATCAATTGCCGCTGGAGAATCTGAAGTCGTCGCTTGCACATGTTATTGACAACCTCGATTCGGTTGCGGATTTTCTGGAATGCCTGCGTAAACTTCAATCGATTCCCCAGAACGTCGCCAGCGCGCTGCGCGTCCTGCCTCACGCACCGCAGGAAATCGAGGCGGCCGTGGCGGACCAGGGCCTCTCCGAGCTGTATCGACGAGACAAGCAATTCGAGCGTTTTAGTTCCCAGACGCACCGCACGCTCGCCAGCAGGCTGGAGGTGCAATACGACCGGTGGCTCGATATGAACGCTGCGGAAATCCGCGACCGAGTGCGACGCAGGTTCCTCAAGTGCGTTCACATTACGGAGCAACCCGCGGCGAAGCTCACCGCGGAGGAGAAGGAATTTAAACGTCGTTACAATCGAGGGCGACGTGAGTTGGAGCACGAGTTCGGTAAGCAGATGCGGTACAAAGCGATCCGCGACCTTGTCAGCGGTGAGTCGGGCGATGTGGTCAACGACCTAAAGCCCGTTTGGTTGATGAGCCCCTTGAGCGTATCGGACACGTTGCCGCTCTCCCCGGATAGATTCGATGTCGTAATCTTCGACGAGGCAAGTCAGATCACGCTGGAAGAAGCCGTGCCCGCGCTATTCCGTGCGACGCAGTCGATCATTGTCGGGGACGAGATGCAGCTCCCGCCGACTGATTTCTTCTCCGCCAAGCAATCGGCCGAGGAGGAAGAGGAAGAACTGCTGATTGAGTCGGACGGCGGACTGGTGCAGTACGATCTTGATTCTGGCAGCTTTCTCAGCCATGCGGCTAAGAACCTGCCCTCGACGATGCTGGGCTGGCATTATCGCAGCCGAAGCGAATCACTAATTAGCTTCTCCAACTGGGCGTTCTACGATGGCCGACTGCTGACGGTCCCCGACGAATCGCTTGCCAACGTCCAGCGGGAGCCGATTGTCGCGACGTCCGCGGAGCACGGCGCATTGGGCGCGGAGGAGACGCTAAAACGCCCGATTAGCTATCATTTGCTCAGCCACGGCGTCTATGACAAACGTCGCAATCGCGCCGAGGCGGAATACATCGCCGAAATGGTTCGCAGCCTACTACAAGACACGCCCCAAAGCACGATCGGAATCGTCGCGTTTTCCGAAGCTCAGCAGGACGAGATCGACCAAGCGCTCTCGCGAATGGCGGCAGACGACAAGCTGTTTGGCGATGCGCTTGAACAAGCGTATGAACGGGAGGACGACGGTCAGTTCGTGGGACTGCTCGTGAAGAACTTGGAGAATATCCAAGGCGACGAGCGTGACATCATCATCCTAAGCGTTTGTTATGGACGCCCTCCGATCGGCAGGATGCGGATGAACTTTGGGCCGATCAACAAGAGCGGCGGTGAGAAGCGATTGAACGTCGCCTTCTCCCGCGCCAAACAGCACATGGCGGTCGTCAGCTCCATCGACTCCACCGAGATCACCAACGACTACAACGATGGGGCCAACTGTCTGAAGAGCTATTTGAGATACGCCGAGGCGGTATCCGTCGGCGATGCACACGCTGCGGCGAGGATCACACATGGTCTGTCACGCTGGGCACATGCCGAGCAGAACCCAGCGACTTCGTCCCAAGAGATTGTTGCAGAGCAGGTTGCCGACGCCCTAACGGCGGCCGGTTATCAGGTTGATCGTTCTGTTGGGCAGTCCCACTTCCGTTGCGATTTGGCCGTCTACCAGCAGGGGGACGCGATCTACCGGCTTGGCATCCTCGTCGATGGAAAAAGCTACTACGAACAATCGGACGTATTGGAACGTGACATGATGCGTCCCAGACTCCTTAGGGCGTTTGGGTGGCGGATTGTGCACGTCTTGGCGAAGGATTGGTACGCTGACCAGGACGGAGAACTGAATCGGATCATCGCAATTCTTGAAGGCGGTGAAGTTGAAGATCACCAAGACGACGACGGGGAATTTGAGGACGACGATCTGCGCCTACTTCACATCGAATCCAACGAAAGCCAGCACACAACCTCAGACGGCGAAAGACACGAGCAGGAGAGCAATTCTGACGAGGACGAGGAAGCATCGTCCAAGACGCGTCGATTCGAATTGCGTGACGGAAAGTCAAGCAAGTTCTGGGAGATTGTTCTGGAGGGCGACGAACATACAGTGACTTTCGGACGCATCGGCACGAATGGACAGACACGCACGAAAGCCTTCGACAACGCGACAGCGGCGCAAAACGACTACCAACGATTGATACGCGAGAAGATCAGGAAAGGGTACAAAGAGGTGAGTTGAGCCGTTTTCAAGTCTCCCATACTCGCTTCCACGACCAGTCATGTGCGGAGCACACAATGCCAAGCGGGTCGAATGTACAATCGCGTAGCTGGGGCGTGTCTCATGGGCGGCGCATAACTCATGCTCATCAAGCGAAGCCTATTCCTGGGCCTCCAATCGAGGCCATCTCATGAACTCGGTAAAATGGTCGCACACACGCGACAACTCGCCAGTCTCGTGGTCGTGAAAAAGGACGGCGGGAAACTTCGCGAAGGCTCTCCGCCGAGCAGCAACAAGAGTGTGGTCCACCGATTGGCGGTGTTTTAGTCGATGCACCCATCGGACATTCTCGGTACACGACTAAGCACGCTGTGGCCTGAGTATTCGCTATGCGCCACGATTTACCTCTTCACTGGATCGTTGGGGATAAAGCGAACTTCATCCGCCGCCAAGTACTCGCCGGTTCGCGACCCGCTAAACTCGACGTAGGAGATCTCGCTGGCCTCCACCTTCAGCTCGAAAGTTGGCACAGGATCTTCAGGCTTTTTACGGCCCGGCACGACTTCCAATTCGTCACGCGCGACAACCTCTCCATCGCTGTTGAACGCCTCCAATCTGGCCGCGGCGCCTGTCGATGCCCAAAAGACGATCGTCACCGCGGACGCGCTATTGGGAAACCGCACCTGCACCGGGATTTCCTGTTCGTTCGCCATCGCGTTGAGAATGCCCTTGCGCCCCGAAGCGATGTGGGGGAAAAACATGATCCGCCCGCGGGCTTCACTCCGCTCGGGTTGGCGGGCCAGCTTAAACTCGACTCCCTTTTCCACATACTGCTCCGGGCGATTCACGACTTCGTCGTTGGTGGGGTCCAGCCGGATAGGGGCCTGTTCGAAGTCAATGACCACGTCGTCGGCGGTCGCGGCGTTCGAAAGGCATAGCGCGAGACCCGCAAACCACGCATAGCGCATCCGAATCAAGGCAAAAAGCCCTGGCATCATGACGTCATCTCCAGACCGCGCATGGTCCCCGTGGCCGTGGCAAAAACATCCGTCTCGATGTCCATTCGCTGCAGCATCGAGACAAACAGATTCGGCAACGGATAGTTGCTCGCGGGATCAAACTTTAGATGCTGGCCGTGATGGAATCCGCCTCCGGCGAAGAAGATCGGCATATTCGTGGTGGAATGCGCGTTGGCATCCCCGAGGTTGGATCCGTAGAGCACCATCGTGCGATCCAAGAGCGTCTCGCCCTCTTCCTCGACGGACTTGAGATCTTTCAGCAGCCCGGCCATGGTCCGCATCTGCCACTCATCGATCACCTTGAGTTGGGCCAGTTTCTCCTCGGACTTGCCGTGGTGCGAGAGATTATGATAGCCGTCCGTAATCGTCGCACCTTGGATCTGCATTGCCGGGGTCGAAACGCCATTCTGCATTAGTGTAATCGCTCGAGTCGAATCCGTCTGAAAGGCCAAACGTGCGATCCGGTACATCACCTCAATCGCTTGAATGAATTGCGCGGAGCTGGTTGGGTCATTTGGGGGCGGTTCGTCGACCACCGGCTTCGGCCTGTTTTCCCATGCCCGCGCGGCTTGCAGGCGGTTTTCCAAGTCGCGAACGCTACTGAAGTATTGTTCCAGACGATCACGGTCGCCAGCGCCGACGTTGCGCTCCAGTGCTCGCGCCTGCTGCGAAACCGTGTCCAGAATGCTGCGGCCCGTATCGATCTCGCGGATCTTGGCGTCGATCTCTGGTTGCGTCCCCTGCAAGAACAGTTGTTGAAAAACGTCCGACGCGCTCTGCTCGGGTGGAATGGCCACGCCGGTCCCGGTCCAGGAAAGGCTCCGATTGCCGTTAATCGCCAGCGAGAGCGAAGGAATTCGAGTACTCGCGCCAATGTGCTCCGCAACGTGCTGATCCAGCGAGATGGAATTGCGAAATGAGCTGCTCGCCGGATGCGGCGCCGCGGTGAGGAAGCTGATGTCGGAAGGATGCCCTCCATCGACGTTCGGATGCGACACGCCGCTGAAGACGGTGAAATCGGCGCGATGTTCCTGCAGGAAGGTCAAATAATGCGAGGGCGTGTAATCGAAGCCCTGGTCGGCCGGAAAAAAGTGCTCGGGCAGCACGCCCAGATTATTGCAGATTGCCAACATGCGCCGAGGCTTACCGACTGCGTCCGGGGCCGAGCCAGCGTGTGCATCCCGTGCGAACGCAGGTACCATCGCATCCAGAAACGGCAGCGACAGCGCCACGCCCGCCCCCTGCAAGAAGCGCCGCCGCTCAATCGCCTTGCCGGTTACAGAGCCGGGACCAAACGCTGCGCATCGTGGTTTTTCTTTCATGGTATCTCATTTGTGCTGGAACAGCTTGCTCTGCACGATCTCATGCACCATCGAGCGAACCCCGTAATCGCTCGATCGAGTCCGCGCCAGGATTGCGTCAACTTCCGACCGATCAGAGAAACCGATCGGTGCTCCCGTAGCATAGATAATCAATTGATTGACCAAGTTGCGGGCGATCTGGGCCTCATCCTCGAGCAACATCTCCTTGAGCTGGCCGACATCGGCGAATTGGCGACCGTCGAGCAGTTCGCCGCTGGGATCGACGGGTAGCCCGTGGTGGAACTTGAACCGCTGCCCGTCCAATCCGATCCCCTCTTCAGCGGGAACTTCGTCGTTGACGGCCCGATAGCGATCGCGCCAAGCCCCCATGACGTCGAAGCTTTCCAGGGCCAGACCCGGTGGGTCCATACGGTCGTGGCACGACGCGCAGCTCGGATCTGCCCGATGCGCTTCGATCTGCTGCCGGATGGTTACCGCACCGCGGATGTCTGGCTCGACCGCCGGAACCGGCGGAGGGGGAGGCGTCGCAAAACCGAGGATTCGTTCGGTTATCCACACACCACGGAGGACAGGCGAAGTCGTCGTACCGTTCGCCGTGACCTTCAGTACGCTGGCCTGCGTCATCAACCCACCGCGGACACTATTTGCGTCAAGTGTCACTTTGCGCATCTCCGTCCCGTCGACACCTTCAATGCCGTAGTGCCTGGCCAGCCGCTCGTTGAGAAAAGTGAAGTCGGAATTCACGATACTTCGCGCGGGCAGATCCTCTTTCAATAACTCGGCCATGAACAGGCGGGTTTCCTCCACAGACGCGAGCTTGAGAGGGTCGTCCAATTCATAGTCGTTGTAGAGCGTCGTGGAGGGCGAGTTGTCGTCGATCTCGCGAAGGTCGAGCCAGTAGTCGGTAAACGCCTCGATGAATCGCCGTGACTTCTGGTCGTTCAGCAGCCGTTCCGTCTCGGCTCGCAATACGTCCAGGTCGCTTATCGCGCCACTTGTCGCTAAATCCTGCAGTCGCCCGTCCGGTGCGGAATTCCACAGGAAGAGCGCCAGTCGCGTGGCCAACGCGTCATCGTCGAGCTTGCCCGGCGACTCCTCCACGAACAGAAAGCCGGGCGAAGCGAGGGCGGCCGTGTAAGTGGAAAGCGTCGATTTGGCGAACCCAAATCCCTTGGAGTATTGATCCTTGAACAGGTCCAGATAGAGTGCGACCTCGGCCTCCTCGACCGGCCGACGGTAAGCTTGGTTCATAAAGTTGCGCAACAGACGCTCGGCGTCTTCATCCGGATACTCGGTTACCGCTTCCACGATCGTAGGACTTAGCGGTGCGAATCCCCCCCGCGGGCCGAATCCGCCACCTCTCGCTCGTCCGCTAAAGCCGCGCCCACCAGGTGGTCCGCCCGGCCCTGGCCGCCGACGCTCGCCGATTCCACCACCGCGCCCGCCTCTGCTCTGCGGTATTGGAGTCAGCGCTAACCCCGGCTCACCGGCGGCGACTGCTTTCATGTTCAAATCGCCAAACAGCAGCTTGTATCCTGCGTCGTGCCGCGCATCCGGAAGTGGACCCTCGACCTCCATCCACTGGACCGCATAGCCGGGCATACCGTGCTCTGTCGCCAGCGGATTGATGTACTGTTCTCCGGTCCCGTTGACTCGCGTGCGAAACAATCGTGAGCCATCGGTGCGAACAACCTCTCCCGCTCTCAACAGGACGACCATCTCACTTTCGCTCGATTCGGGAGAGAAGTCGAACTCGCCGATCATTCTGTTTTGACCGGCGCTTTGAGCGAACACGCCCATCGGCTCGTTGGTGCGGCCTGGCCACACTTCATCTACGTTGGGCCGGTGCCAGAGGGGCAGGTAATAGACCGGGGCCTTCTCATCGCCAAAGCCTTCGAAGTACCAGCGGCTGACGCCACCGCCGCTAACCCATATTGTGTATCCTCTGAAGCGGAGACGATACTGCCCTGCAACCGGCGCTCGAAACTGACTCCAACTGTAACCGCCCGCGTCGCTGAAGATGCTGGAGACCCGGCCTACCGCTTCACGTTCTCGGGATTCGGGACTGGAGATCGGCGCGCGGCCGGCCCGCACGTCCGGCTGTGCATGGAAATCAAGCACGGGAAACGAATGCCGGTCCGGGAGCGTGGAGTTCTCGCGAGGCCGGAAGTTGCCGACCAGCGAAAACTCATCCCGTGCGTAATACCGATTCGTGGAGGTTTCGGGGCGCTCCCACTCGACTCGGATTGCTTCCTGCATCGCGTACTCGGCGCTCGTCATGTAACGGGCCATCTGAACGTGCGAGACGTCGAGCGCGCGACCGCTCTTATTGAAGCGATGCGCTACACCGTCCTCGGGAAGCTTATCCTTGATCTCGGCCCAGGGAACGTTGAGCAAGTCGCGGACGGCGTTTTCATATTCGTAGCGGTTGAGACGTCGCAAAGTTGCTCGACCGTCGCGAGCGTACATTGCCTGTTCTGAATCGGTCAGCGCTTTGGCCAGACCGTCGAGGAACGACGCCAGATCCTCGGGATCGGGTCGTGGTTCATCTGCAGGCGGCATTTCACCCACCTTGATCCGGTCGTGAATCTTGACCCACTGCGCGAAGTTGTCCCGATCCTCGGAATCATAATCGAGGGCTAATAAATCAAGGTTCCCATTCGGATCGATTCCGCTGTGACACGCCGAGCAATTCTCCACGAGGAAAGATTCAGCACCCTCAAACGGCTCGCCCGCCAGAACAGGCTGAGTCGAAAAGGAGGACACCACGAACAGCATGAAAAAGGAGAATCTGCTCATGCTCTCATCCTAAACCGATCATTGGCGGGATTCGAGATGTGATCCTCGAAACCGGGACTGACCGCTATGGTTTGAAAACCAATTGTGTGAAGTTATAGAGCCCCTTCTTCCAATGCTCAAAGTCGTGGGCGTGGTCGTCCACATGCCAGATGTGCGGGACGTTCTTCTCGTACAGGTAGGCGTGGACGCCCTGACTGATGCGAATCAGGCCGTCCTTGTTGCCGCACGAGATATAGAGCAGCTTTAACTGCTTGGTCGCCTCCTCCGCATTCGGCACGAGTTGCTCAGGTGGATTCGTGTTCGGCGCGGACGAGAAGCCCCCGACCCAGGCGAAGACATCCAGGTTGCCCAGGCCGAAGTTGAGCGCCTGCCCACCGCCCATCGAGAGGCCGGCCACCGCACGGTGCTCGCGGTCGGCGTGGACGGAATAGTTCGATTCGATGTACGGGATGATGTCGTTGACAAGGTCGTTCTCGAAAGGCGTTCCCCAGCCGCCGAAGCCGCCGCCAAATCCGCCACGGCCCCGCGCACCGCCACGGCCTCCATCTTCGTTGTTGGCCGTAGCATTTCCGTTGGGGAAGACCACGATCATGGGTTCGATCTTCTCGTCGGCAATCAGATTATCGAGGATAACGTGGGCCACTCCCTGCCGGGTCCACTCCTCCCTCTCATTTCCGCCGATGCCGTGCAGCACGTAGAGCTGGGGATACTTTTTTTCCGCGGAATATCCGTGCGGCGTGTAAACCTGCATCCAGCGCTTGACGCCGACGGATTTGGAGTCGTACTCGACCTTCTCGAGCTTGCCGTGAGCGATGCCTTCACGCGGCTGATCAAAACCGGCCGGCGGATCTTCGAAGGCCGGTTTGTCGTCCGGGCCGAGCTCGATAGGCCCGCCAAATCCGCCACGCCCACCGCGGCGGCCCTGCCCGCGTCGGCCGGGCGCCTCGTCGGCTTGGGCACCATCTGGCTGAGACTGCTCAGCCGCAGCTTGACCTTCCGCCGTCGCCGCCTCGCGCTTGGCGTTCGCCTCCGTCGTGGCGAAGTCACCGACCTGGCGGGTGAACGTGATATCGTCGCTGGAAAGCTTGCCGGTGTAGGTGATGCGCAGTTCGTTGCCCTGCAAGTCCAGCACCTCGACGAATGACATCGTGTCTCCTTCTACCTTCAATTCCTTCAATTCCACGTCTCGTGTCTCGCCGTCTACCTCGACGCTGGCCTTGCCGGTGAGCCGCGCACCGTCCTGCGTGAACGTAAAAGTGTATTTCTGCAAACCGCGTTGCGTATCGAACTCCGCTTTCCATGTGCCGCTGATCTCTTCCGTCAGGGTAAACATGAGCGGTGCGAACTCCCGCAGGCTCCGCCGCCATGACTGCCACTCGTGAGCAGTGTCCGGAGAGACGTAGTAGTGACTGTTGATGCCGGCTTCTTTGAGCGCATCGACGTTCGCCTTGGGATCGCCGCCGAATCCTCCGCGACCGCCTCTGCGGTTTCTGCCGTCGACCTCCCTGCTCCCATAGCTGACGAACACGAGTTGGATCTTCTCCTTGAAAGCTTCCGTATCGGAGATATCGTCCACGCTGATGCTCCCGCCGCTGAAAAGACCGATGTGCGAGAACTTATCGAGATTCTCCAGGGTGATTAGCTTGGTTTCCATGCCGCCCATGGAGAGGCCGGCCATGGCGCGATTGGGTTGATCGGAGAGCGTACGGAAGTTCGCGTCGATGTAGGGGATCAGCTCGTCGACGAGTACCGTCTGGAAGGGGCCGATATCAAAGTTCCTGAGGCCGCCGAACTGGATTTCGTTCGTCATGCCGTAGGTCATCACGATGAGGAACGGTCTGGTTTTGCCTTCCGCAATCAGGTTGTCCATGATCAAATTGGCGCGGCCTTGGACGCCCCAGCCGTATTCGTTCTCCCCCCAGCCGTGCTGCAGATACAAGACCGGAAAGCGCTCGTCCAAATCCTCATCATAACCCGGTGGAGTGTACACAAACGCACGGCGCGTGGAGTCGGTGCTCTTCGAGTAGAAAAGTATCTCTCGCAGTTGCCCGTGGGGCACGTTCTTGACGGCATAGAAGTCCTGGTCGTGAGCGGGAATCTCGACTCCGCTGCCCCAACGATTCGCACCGAAGAAGTACATGCTGTTGGGATCTGGGACCTCTGCTCCGTCGACGTTAATCATGTAATAGTGGAAGCCGTCGTCCAAGGGCCGCGTGTAGCCGTACCATGCGCCGTCTTCGCCCTTTGTAAACTCGCTGCTGTCTCGGAACGTACAACCCACGTTCGTTGCGTCGGGGGCAACGATACGGAATTTGACGCGGCCTTCCGAGTTGACCTGCGGGTACTCCTTGCCCGGCTGGTTGGACGTCGCCGGTTTCCAGTCGTCCGCCGGCGCATTTTCCTGTGCCCTGCATAGCTGGCCGAACAGAAACGCAAACGCGAAGAGTAGTACCTTTGCAGTCATGGCGTCACCTAGATGGTTTAAAAATGGTGGCACGAGCGATACCAATAAGTCTACCGACTTATGCTTAGTGGACTGACGCGTACTCGGTATTCAGGGACGCCGCAATCCTCCTCAGGAGCCCGACCAATGTTTCAACTTCGTCGGGATGGAGGATATCGACCATTTGCGCTCGAATCGGTTCGCCCGCCTTGAAGAGTTGTCGAAACTTTCGTCGTCCCGCCGAGGTGAGGCTTACCGTCCGTGCGCGAGAATCGGTTGGATGCCTGTCCCGCTGAATCAGTCCGTGCTTTTCAAGCAAGACGAGCATGGCCCTTACGGTGCTGGGATCGGACGGCATGCGCTGAGCGAGTTCTCGCTGGGTGAGCGTGCCAGCACGGGCGAGCGTTGCGAGAAGCACGAACTGGTCGGCCGTTACGCCATAAGGCGCGAACCGTGCATCCGACCTGCGATGCAGGGTCAAGTAAGCGGCACGAAGCGCCATCGGGAGTTCGCTTCCGGTCGTCATCGGCGCATCCAGAGAAGGTCGTACGTATACGCACGATTCCAGAGTGTACGACGGCGACAAGCTGAAATGCAAGTGGCTGTTGGGGCACAGTCCAACCGCGCAATGAAGGCGTCGCCTAAAGCATGCACTCAGTGGTCGCCGAAACGCGTGTGCGGCAACCGATCATGAACCTGACACATAATCAGGTGCCGTGATTCGAGCCGGGCACGCGCAAAACTTCGGGAAAATGAGGATTCAGCAGCACATCGCCAATCGCTGCGCGGACACTATTGGCTACCAAAACCGCCCGATCGCGGAGGGGGCGTTGTGGAGGTGCGACGTGCCAACTACCGTCCACGGTCATCCACGCACGTACGCCCTGTAGCGCTTTTCGGTCGTCCGCTACTATCCACGGTCGTACACCGCCGTCCAGAAAACCGAGCAGGTCGAGATTGGCTACATTGTGGCTACACAGACGGCCTTTTTGGGGGCTGTTTACGTCTTCGCGGCGCAAAAAGAAAGCCCGCGTAACTCTATACACGGGCGCGGCTTATGTCAAAGCGGAGGGCAAGGGACTCGAACCCTCAACCGGTTTCCCGGCACCTGATTTCGAGTCAGGCTGCTCACCAATTCGCATACCCTCCGAAGGCACTTTTCAATGTAGTGCGCCCGCCATCCGACGGCAAGCCGCGACCGCTTCCTCTCGACCACCGCCAATTTCGCCCTTTGTCCCCGCTCCACCCGGCCAGAGCGTTGCAGCACGATACGGCCCAGCGAGTTCATCGTGGCAACCAGCAGCAGGCTTTTGCCGACGCCCTCATGACCACCACGCTATCTCCAAATCCGATTGGGCAACGCGCCGTCGTCGCCGAACCAGGCCGCCCGTTTTCGCCGCGAAGGAAAAGTATTCCGACGGCTTGAAAAAAATAATGTCGCCCACATCGCGGACCATAAGGTCCTCCGCCAGCCGAGGGTCGACAACCGTATGCACGACGCTACTCGGCCGGACTCGATATCACACGCTGGAGCCTGCCAGCCACCCGGTGCTGAAGGCGGCCTGAAAATTGTAGCCGCCTATAAAGCCGTCCAGGTTGAGAATCTCGCCGGCGATAAAGAGGTTTGGCACCAGCTTGCTCTGCATCGTACGGGAGTCGACTTCCTCCAGGGCGACGCCACCGGCGGTCACTTCGGCCTTCTTGAACCCCAGGCTGCCTCGGATCGCGATCTGCTGCTCCTTGATCTGCTGGACAATTGCACGCCTTTCGGTCTTGCTGAGCTCGGCAGCACGCCGGCCCTCCGGAGCCCCTGCATGGATAACAATGGCGTCGGCTAGCCGCCGGGGCACTTGTTGGGCGATCTGGGTCACCACAAGCTTGCCCCCTTCGGTTTCGGACATCCGCCGTAAGATTGAATCCAACTCCTCCGCCGTCTGGCTCGGGCATAGATCGATCACGAGCGTGAGTTTCTCGGGAGCCGCGGATGCGGTCACGGCGCGGCTGACGTCCATCACCGCCGGCCCTGACAGACCGAAATGAGTGAAAAGGATCGATCCTCGCCGTTCGATGAGTGCACCACCAGACTTCTTCGCTCGGCGATTGTTGCCGCGGCCGATACTTTCGGTTGCCGGGTCCACGACCTGGACGATCGCGTCGGCAACGGCCACGCCTTGGAGCGAGCGCACCCAGGGGTCGTCACTGGTCAAGGGAACTAGCGCCGGGCGGGGTCGTACGATGGTATGCCCCTGCGCGGTCAGCCAACGGTAGCCATCGCCGGTGGTGCCACACCCCGGATAGCTTTGCCCGCCGGTAGTAACCACGACCTTGTCCGCGCGCAGAGTTCGCCGCGGTGTCTGCAGACGAAAGGCCCCCCCAGTCCGCTCGATGTGCTCGACCGGCTCCCCCAGGGCCAATTTCGCACCGCTTTGCCGGAGCCGGTCGATCAGCGCCCGTTGAACGTCCAAGGCGCGATCGCTGGCCGGGAAGACTTTCCCCGTGTCTTCCACTTTGGTGGGGACACCCGCGGCTTCGATCAACTCGATTACGTCGTCCGGACCGAGCGCAGCCAGGGCCGAGTGCAGAAATGCACCGCCGGAACCGAACGCTTCGACGATGCCGCGTGCATCGCAGGCATGCGTAAGATTGCACCGCGTGCCGCCCGAGATCAGGATCTTCACCCCTGCCTTGCGGTTCTTTTCCAACAGCAGGGTCCGCCGCCCACGCTCCGCGCTGCGAATTGCCGCCAACAGTCCGGCCGCGCCGGCTCCCACGACCACAACATCCTGCTGATCTTCGTCCTCGACCACGGTTATCCTGCTGGAAATCGGTCGGCCATGAATTCGGCCATGAACAATTCTGGTAGTAATAGAGTGGGCCGTTTAGAGCGACCAATTTGTCGGATTCGGACCGTGCCGGTTTTAATCAACCCGGCAGGGGCGCGTCTGCAGCAAGTATACGCGCAAGAGGCGTGCGCCGGGAGCATTGCTTCGGCCCCGCTATTTAGTAGCCTAGGAGGCCGGACACGGGGCGATGTTTGGTGGCTAGAGTACGTCGCAGTTCGGCCTCGCGGCAATGGGCCGCCCCGTTTTATGTTCCCTACTTCGCGATAGTGATTCACACGTGTCGAAGCTGCCGCGCGGCAATCCGCCCGTGCTCGTCATCGGTGCAGGGCCGGTTGGGCTGACTCTGGCCTGCGAATTGTTGCGCCGCGATATCGAGTGCCGCGTCATCGACGCGGCCGAGGGGCCAACTCCGCCCGAACAGTCGCGGGCGCTGGCCGTGCATGCGCGCACTTTGGAAGTGTTTGACGACATCGCCATCGCCCAACGGCTCGTGCAAAACGGCCGGCAGCTTCGCGCGATTAACGCGTATGAAGCAGGGCGGCGAATCGCGCGATTTGAACTCGACTTCCACGGCGTCGGAACCTCATATCCCTACTTGCTCGTGTTGTCGCAGGGCAAGACCGAGCGTTTCCTCATCGATCGCATTGAGGAGCTGGGAGGGCAGGTCGAGTGGAACACGCAGCTATCTGCGTTGCGTCAGGATCAAGAGGAAGTCGTCGCCACGCTGGCGACATCAGCCGACGAGGATCATCAGGTGCGTGCCGCGTGGCTGGCGGGTTGCGACGGCGCGCACAGTGCGGTCCGGCACGCTCTTGGTCTCGCCTTCGAGGGCGCGGAATATCAAGAGACGTTTCTACTTGCGGATTTGAGTGTGGACTGGCAGTTCATTCAAAGCGAGGCGCATATGCTGCTGACCAGCGGAGGGCTGCTTCCCGCGATTCCCCTGCCCGAGCCGGGGCGCTGGCGGCTGATCGATGCGACTGGCGCACCAGAGCTGCGCGATCCACAAGCGATCGTGGCGCGGTTCGAGCAACTCGTCGAGGCGGCCGGCCTCCCGAAATCGAGCCTCACCGACCCGAGTTGGGCGGCCAGCTTTCGCATCCATCGCCGCACCGTCGAGCAGTTTCGCATAGGGCGCTGCTTCCTGCTGGGCGATGCCGCCCACGTCCACAGCCCGGTCGGCGGCCAGGGCATGAACATCGGTGTTCAGGACGCTTACAATCTCGGCTGGAAACTCGCCATGGTGCTTCAGCGTCGGGCAGGCCCGGAGTTGCTCGATTCCTATGACCTGGAGCGGCGTCCCGTCGCATTGGCAGTCCGCCGCGGGACGGACCGCGCCACGCGTGTCATCACGCTTCGCAATCCGATTCTGCGCATTGCGAGAAAGTACCTCGCGGCGTGGCTGTCGAAGCGAACCATTGTCCGGCGGCGGATGACGCGGCAACTTTCGCAATTGGGCGTCGGCTATCCCCGCAGCTCGGTTGTCGACAGGCGCCCCCACGGCAGGTCACGCGGCCTGGCGGTGAGGCCGGGCGATCGCTTTCCCGACGCCACATTGCTGCAACCCGAGACTCGCGAGCCGGTGCGCCTCTTGGCCTGTTTGGGGAAACGGCATCGGGTGATCTTCTTTTCCGGATCTCAGCCGGGTGAGGCCGCCGCCGCGTCACAGATCGCCAAAGAGCTCCTAGATGAACGACCACAACTCGGCCAGGACGCTTTCGACTTGTATGGGATCATCCCGGAGGAATCCGCCTCCTCGATCCGCGAGTGGGCGGGCAACATTTTGATCGATCCCGGCGGCCGATTCCATCAATCCTTGGGCATCCAGCGATCTGCCTTGTACCTCGTTCGGCCCGATGGCTACGTTGCCTACTGCGGGCAACCGGCATCTTCCGCCGGGCTGATCCGTTTCTGGCAACGCACGTACATACCGCCCGGCTAAGCAAGGCGACACGCCGCGCGAGCACGACGTACCGCTGAGCACGTCGTACGCTGCGGGTTCTCCACAGTCCCCCGCGCGGGGCGCCAGCGCCGCGCAGAGTACGGCGTTGCACGACAAGCGTGCGATCTTGTAGCGAAGCGCAGACCGCTTTAACTTGCAGATGAGGCGCACCGCGTATCGTGGCCAAATTGGATGCCTTGCCACCGCATCCGTTACCGCGCGGCCGTGGCGTCGATGGCGAAATCCAGATGGGGATCGTGGGCGTAGAAGTGACGCGCGATCTGCTCGGAGAGGACGGTGACGTACTTGCGATGGAATCGATCCAGCGTCGTTTCATGCACGGGTACGCCGCTGTTGACAGGGTAGAGGACTTCTCCCAGGGGCTTTTCCCACACCATCTCGCCGCCTTGCGTCATGTCGTAGACCGACAGTTGCACCTCGGCGTGCCCCTGGTAAAGCGTCTGGCCCTTGTAGAGATCGAAATCCGCCAGCTCGATGTGTACCACCATGTCGGCGTCGACCGCCTGGGCCAGCTCTTTAAAGTCCTCGCCGTCGCTGGCGTCGAACCAGTTGTCCACGTCGGCCGGGTTCACCACGTCGATGTCCTTGACGTTCGTGTCCAGCAACCGGCCCACCTGCCGGGAGAGATCGCGAGGCGCGCTGGCATGGCTGAACTCATACGACGAGGGCGGACGGCAAACGACAACCACTCGCTTGCCGACCAGTTCCGTGCACTCCGCCGGCACGTCGCCCGCCCCCGCGGCATAGAACACCGTGGCCAGAAGCCGATGGCAACCGGCCGAAGGGATCAGCATGAGCACGATCAAAAGCGAAGCATACGACCAGACGCGAACAGGCTGCTGAGAACGATCCATCGCTTCTCCTCGCAAGCACAGGATAAGTAGTTCAACGCGCCGCACCACGGAGAACTTCCTGTTCTCCCGCCTGACGCGGTGGTATTTCTTCTTCGAGCAGAGCCTCAACCGCTCCAATACCGCCACAGCCAATCGAGCAGCGTCACGGCACCGATGAGAACGCCGACCGAAATGCCCACACGCTGCTCAGGAGCGAAAATCCACCAGCGGCCCCGAAGGGCCGAAACCAACAGCCATGGCGCTGCCAACAAGGCCGATAACCCCAACAGCGTGCCGCCCAGGTTGGACTGCACGGCCTCAAGAACATTCCCACGAACCAGATGAGCCCATGATGTCGTCATCCCGCAGGATGGACACCGCATACCGAAAAGCGCCGTGAACGTGCAGGGCGGTAGTCCCAACTGCCGATGCGTGCCGAAACCGCTAGGGCTCGGGTCGAGCACCCCGGCCACCGCCAACAACACGAAAAGTCCCACCCCAAGTGCGGCCAGCAGGACGCGCGTCGGTCCGCCGAGCCGAACGGGTTGCCGCGGGTCGCTGTACGTCACGTCGGCCATCAAAAGTCGGGGCAGAAGATTAACGACTTGCTCTGGTCCGAGCAAGAGCGATTCGCCGCTGCGAAGACTACACCAAAAGCAGGCGAGCCGCGTTCGCCAACAGGGGAGGTTTAACGCGACTGCGGTTCCGCTTCGCCAGCCGGCTCGGCCAGTTCCTCCAAGTCAGCCTCCCTGACGCATATCCGCTCAATGCGCGTCGCGCGGCCGGTCTGCTCGTCCAATTCTATCACGGTGCCGCTCAGTCGCACGTCGCCGGCGGCCACTTCGAAATAGGTCGGATTGAACGTCAGGGTCGTCTCCATGACCCGATCGACGCGGCGGCCCAGAATGCTGTCATGTGGGCCCGTCATGCCGACATCGCACTGGAAGGCGGTTCCACCCGGCAAAACGCACTCGTCGGCGGTCGGGACGTGCGTGTGCGTTCCCAGCACCGCCGTGACGCGGCCGTCCAGGTATCGGCCCATCAACTGCATTTCGCTGGTCGCTTCGGCGTGAAAATCAACCAGCACGGCCTTCACGTCCTTGGGTAAATTCGCCAGCACACGGTCTGCGGCTCGCCAGGGGCAATCGACCGACTTCATGAACAGTCGGCCCAGGGCACACATAACGGCGACCTGCGTGCCGTTACGAGCCGTGAGGATCATATGATCCTTGCCCGGAGCCTCCTCGGGGAGATTGGCCGGCTTGACGATGTTCGGCCGCGACTCGAGCGTCTGGATGATCTCGCGCCGCCGGTAGATGTGGTCGCCCAGCGTAATGCCATCCACCCCGGCAGAGACCAGCGCGTGATAGATGGCCGGCGTCAGTCCGGAGCCGCCGGCGGCGTTTTCCGCATTCGCCACCACCAGGTCCAGCCGCTGCTGTTTGATGAGTCCGGCTGTGGCGCGCACGACGATGTCGCGCCCCGGTTTTCCCACCACGTCGCCGATCATCAGAATCCGCACGAAAACTTCGTCTTTCTCAACAAGCGGGCGTGTGTTCCTGGCGAATCGGAAACTTCGCCGGGACGTTCTGCTCCGCTTGCTAATGCGCCAACTCGGTGATGCGGGTCTCTCGCAACACGGTAACTTTGATTTCCCCGGGATAGGTGAGCTGCTGTTCGCATGCCCGGGCGATATCGCGGCATATCTTGGCCGCCGTCTCGTCGGTGGTCGCCTTGGCGTTGGCGATCACCCGCAGTTCACGTCCCGCTTGGATGGCAAAGGCCTGCGAGACTCCGTCGAAGGCCGTGGCGATCGATTCAAGATCCTCCATCCGCTTGATGTAGCGGTCGAGCGACTCGCGACGTGCGCCCGGCCGCGACGCGCTGCATGCATCCGCAGTAGCGCATAGTACCGTGTACGGCATATCGATGCGAATATCGTCGTGGTGCCCCAGGGCGGCGTGCACAATCTCAGGCTTTTCACCGTACCGCTTCAGCAGGTCGGCGCCGATCTTCGGGTGGCCACCTTCCATGTCATGGTCGGCGGCCTTACCGATATCGTGCAGCAAACCACAACGGCGAGCCAGTTTGCCGTTCAATCCCATCTCGTCGGCCAGCATTCCGGTAAGGAAGGCCACCTCGATCGAATGTCGTAGCACGTTCTGGCTATAGCTGGTGCGGAAGTAGAGTCGCCCCAGCAGGTGTATCACCCGCTCGTGCAAGCCGTGGACGTCCGCCTCCTGGGCGGCTTCTTCACCCTTCTTCTGGATGAATCGCTCCATCTCGGTCTGGGTCTGCTCGACCACCTGCTCAATGCGGCCTGGGTGGATTCGGCCGTCGGCAATTAGCTTGTCGAGCGCCATGCGGGCCACCTCGCGCCGCACCGGGTCGAAGGCGCTCACAATCACCACGCCCGGCGTGTCGTCGATAATCACGTCGACACCGGTCGCCTTCTCGATCGCCCGAATGTTGCGACCTTCGCGGCCAATGATGCGGCCCTTCATCTCGTCGTTGGGTATGTCCACCGTGCTGGTGGTCGAGTCGGCGGTGTGCGCAGCGGCGAACCGCTGGATCGAGGTGAGCAAGATGTCCCGCGTTCGGGCCTCGCAGATCTGCTCAAGCGTGGCCTCGTGCTTTTGAATCAAGGATCCCTGCTCGTGCGTCAGCTCCGTGTCTAGCTGTTCCAGAAGCTGACGCGTAGCCTCTTCGAGAGTCAGCCCGCTGATCTGATGCAGCTTTTGCCGCTGCATGTCGAGTAGTTTCGCTAGTTCCTCGTTGCGGCGGTCAGCGTCCTCGATCCGCTCAGCCAGCTTGCGCTGACTGCTTTCTACCATCTTCTCTTGTTTGCGGAGTTGTTCGCCCCGCTGTTCCACGGCGTCGTCGCGCTTGTCGAGCTTTCGTTCCCGCTCGTGCAGTTCTTCGCGGATCTTTGCCAGCGCGGCTTCGCCTTCGGCTCGCTGGCGAAGGGCCGACTCCTTGATCTCGAGTTCGGCCTCCTTGCGTCGAGATGAGGCCTCGATTTCCGCCCGTTCGATGATCTGCCGGGCGTCCTTCTCGGCGTCCTTTTTTCTCAAATAGTCCAGCAGCTTGACCGCGACCGCACCGAGGACAACCGCGAAGACAATCAGGACGATTTCAGTCAGGTAGGGCATATGGCTAGTTTCCCTGCTCGCCGTGCTGTCGGGCGGTGGCCGAGCCTTTGCGCGCAGCTCGACAAGCGGCACGCGACCGCCCGTCGCATCACTCCGCAAAAGGTCGTCAGCGGGAACAAGCCGTACTCAGAGGAGAACGGTGACGGGTACGCCGCGAATTGGGCGTACTACTCCGATCGAATCGAAACGCGGCAGAAGAAACTCAGCCGGCAAGCAGGTGCTGCTTCGAAATCGCCCGAGCCAGGCCCCAAATTTTCACTCGGGTCGGTGGAATACCGCTACCATGCAGAATCGCCGACAGAGCACGTCCAGCCAAGGCCGGACACACATACATCCAGCTCGTACCGAAACACCTGCCGGACCACGACGTGGCGCGGGCGGATCTCGCGGGAGCGGCCACGCGGCCTGGTGGCCGAGTGGCACTGGATTTCCAGGGGGAGGATATCCGGGCCGCTGCACAGGCAGCACCCCAAAGCACTCGCACGATGAGGATCAGCCAATCCATCGTCGTAACTCCAAACCCCGGAAAAAGCTGGTTCTTACTACCGGAAACAGATCAGATCGGAGTACTCGTCATCCGGTCCCTTGGGCAGGCTGTCCGCTTCGGCGACCGCCGAAGGCACAGTGCGTCAATTGGACACGGTGCATTCAACATTGCTCCGCTGGCTAGCCCTGCTCCCCATTCGGCAAATCGCCAAGGTGCCGGTACTGGCCAACGCTGCATCGTACCACAGTCGCTGACTGGTGAAAACGGTACTCCAGCCGGGCCGCTCGCAATCTTCGGACGCCGCGACCACTGGTCGCGATCAGGCAAGCCACGCCCTTTAACGTGGCTGGGCCATTGCCGGGGACGGTATGGCCGTGGTGCGGCCGGGCGGTCCCCGCACTCGCCAAAACGGCTAAAATGGGGCGCCGAGAGACGCCAATGCCTTCGCTTCACGAATTCGAACTCCGACTGGCCGCTGCATGGCCACCCCAGCGGTGGCGTGATCTGACGGTACTCGTCGGCGTATCCGGAGGCCCGGACAGCGTGGCCCTGTTGCGGGCGCTCTGCGCCGTGGGGAGTTCAGCGGGGCAGGGGACCGGGAAGGTCGTCGCCGCCCATGTTCACCATGGGCTGCGGCATGAAGATGCCGATCTCGACCGGTCTCTAGTCGCTCAACTTTGCCGTCAGCTCGATCTGCCATTGGAGGTCCGGCGTGTGAATGTGGCGGAACTGGCCGCCGCTGAGGGAGATGGCGTAGAAGCCGCCGCCCGAAAGCTTCGTTACGGATGTTTCGAGGAGATGGCCGAAGCCTGCGGCGCCCGATATGTGGCAACTGCTCACACCGCGGACGACCAGGCCGAAACGATACTGCACCGCATCGTGCGGGGTACCGGAATCGCCGGCCTGGCGGGCATTCCCCGCGTGCGGCGGCTCACGCCGGCGCTGACGCTGATTCGCCCGCTGCTGGACGTGCGGCGCAGCGAAGTGATCGACTATCTTGACTCCATCCGGCAGCCGTACCGCGAGGATCGCACGAACCGGGATACGCGCTTCACGCGAAATCGCATCCGGCACGACCTCTTACCCAAGCTGGCGGCCGAGTACCACGGCAAAGTGACCGAGGCATTGCTGCGGCTCGGGCAGATGGCCGGCGAAGCGCAGGCCGTGATCGGGCGGCAGGTGGACGAGTTGACCAGCGCAGCCGTCGACTGCTCGGAAGGGGGGGCGCTCCGCTTCGACTCCACGCTCCTAGCCGACCAGCCGCGCTACCTGGTCCGGGAGGTGATCGTGGCGGCCTGGCGGGAGAACGGTTGGCCACGGCGGGCGATGGGTTATGCGCAGTGGGATCGGCTGGCGGATTTATTAATCGCGGGCGTCGCCAGCCCGGCAGAGACGCTGCCTGGCGGCATTGTCGCCCGACACGATGGCGAGCGGCTCGTTCTGAGCCGCGCCTAGCTTGCGCCATCGCATCCGCGATCACGCCCGCTCCAACCCGGCTACGATGTCCAGGTCCAACTCCTCGAAGAGCCCCGCCCGATAGCGTTCGACCGCGATGGCGCCCATCACTGCGTTGTCCGTGCAGAGTTTCAGCGGTGGAATGAAGACCTTGATCCCCCTTCGCTGGGCAGCCTGCTCCATCTGCGCACGGAATGGTCCATTGGCCGCGACGCCGCCGCCGACGCAGAGGATGCCGATGCCACAACGCTCGAGAGCGTGCTCCGCCTTACCAACCAGGCAATCGATCACCGCCTGTTGGAAACTCGCCGCCACGTCGCAGACTTCCTGCCGGTCGAGATCGAGGCGGCTAAAATCAACCTTGCCCGCACCCGCCAGATGGTATCGAACGGCGGTTTTCAGGCCGCTGAAGCTGAAGTCGAGCCGGTCCCTGTCATCCAAGAGCGCGCGGGGAAAGCGATACTTGGCCGGGTTGCCGTCACGAGCGGCTTTCTCGATCGACGGGCCGCCGGGGTACGGCAGCCGCAACATCTGGGCCACTTTGTCGAACGCCTCGCCCGCCGCGTCGTCGATCGTGCCACCGAGCAAGTGAAAATCGAGCGGTCCCTGGCACCGGTACAGGCTGGTGTGTCCGCCGCTGACGATCAGCCCCACGCAGGGAAAGACGTTCTCTCTGGCGGCAATGCGGCAGGCGTAGATGTGCGCCTGCAAGTGGTTTACCGCTAACAACGGCAACCCGGTCGCCAGGCACAGGGTCTTGGCCGCCACCAGGCCCACCAGCAGTGAACCGGCCAGGCCCGGGGTATTAGCGACAGCAATGCCGTCCAGATCCGCGAGCGTGACTTTCGCCCGCCGTAGCGCCTCGTCAATCACCGGCAGGATCCGCTCGACATGCGCACGCGAGGCGATCTCCGGCACCACGCCGCCAAATCGCTCGTGCAACCGATCCTGCGAAGCCACAACGGATGCGAGAACTTCCAACTCATCCGTCACGACGGCGGCAGCCGTTTCGTCGCAGGTGGTCTCCAGGGTGAGCAGCTTCATGAGACGTGAAACTTGAATGAGCGCCGGCGAAACGCGAAGCGAGCAACGAATTGGTATGACCGTAGACCGACGATCGTTTGCACGAATAGATCATCTGCCCCGCCGCCAAGCTCAATCTTCGGTGGAAAGTTGCGCGACCAGGTGTTCGACGGCCTTCTGGAGTTGGCGGTCGACGAAATCACCGTCGCCATCGCCGCCTTCGCCAGCGGTGTCCTCGTCATTTTCGGCGTCTTCGTCGCTGAGTTCACCGCGGCGGACGATGTCCCGATCGTACTGAAGCTGGCTGAGCAGGCGGATTTCTTGTGGCGAAAGCCTTACTTCGAAGCCGTCGTCGGGAAGCACGCCCCACGGATCATCTTCGTCGGCGTCAGGCATCCGGTGGATATTCATTCCGCTGGGCCGCAGATAGCTGGCGGTGGTCAGTTTTAATGCGCTGCGGCCGCCATTCAGTTCCACGACATTCTGCACGCTTCCCTTGCCCCAGGTCCGCTCACCCACAACGACCGCCCGCTTATGATCCTGCAGGCAGGCGGCCAGAATCTCGCTGGCACTGGCGCTGTAGCGGTTCACCAGCACCGCTACGGGAAAGCCGCGGAACGTGTCGTCACGCCGGGCCTTCCAGACGTGCGGCTTCACGTTTCGCCCTTCGGTGCTGACGATCGTGCCCTCGTCGATGAACAAGTCCGAGGCTTCGATTGCCGAGGTGAGAAGTCCGCCGGGATTGAACCGTACGTCGACTACCAGCCCGGCTACCTTCTCCGCGACAAGCGTTTCCAGCACGTCACGTAGCTCGCGAACCGTCTCACGGCTGAAGGCCGTGATGCGGACATATCCGATGCGGTGCTCGGGATCGACCAGATAATTCCATGAATCATCGGCGTTGCGGCGGTCGCCCAACACCGTGGCGACGTGCACCATCTCTCGCTTCAGAACGACGTCTTCCGGCTCACGGGCGCCGGGATGCACAACACCGATAGTAACCGTCGAATCGACCGGCCCCTTGAGCCGCTTAATCGCTTCGTCGATCGTGATGCCCTCGGTCGAAGTGCCGTCGATCTCGACGATCCGATCTCCGGCCAACAGGCCGGCACGATAGGCAGGCGACCCAACCAGCGGGCTGACGATCGTCAACTGCCCGCGCAGCATGTCGATGCGGATTCCGATGCCGCCGAACTCCTGCTCCAGGCTGGTACGAAAGCCGTCCAGTTCTTCCGGCGGGATGTAATTAGAATAGGGATCCAGCTCGCGGACGATTCCCTCGATGGCCGCTTCCATCAATTGCTGGCGGCTCACCGGCTCGACGTAGTTCCGCTCGATCTGGTCGATCGTATCGGCCAGCATCTTGTACAGTTCGAAGTATTCCTCAGCGTCCTTCGCCGAGAGCCGATTTCCCTCGCTCTCGGTTTCCGTCGCCGCCGGCGCAGGCGGCGCGCCAGGAAGATCTTGCACGGACTGCGCCCAGCCCGGACCTGCCGTGACAAGCAGTACCAGTTCCGCTAGCAAGAATCGCCGCGCGAGTCGAAACATGTTCAACTCTCCCTTTCAAGTTAAATCGCCTTGCGGCAAGACGGCTGGGGCCACGCCGCCGATCGCAATCCGATGCGGCCGGTCGCCCATCTCGAAGTATAAGTGGGTCCTGACACAGCAACAAGCTACAGGCACACGGCGGCAAGTGCCCGCACGCGTTGCTAAGCGTTACGGCCGCCGGCAAATCCGGTCGGCAAGCTGCGTAGTCTGCTGGTCATCGTTGTTCCAGATAGCGGCAAGGTTGCGGTCGATGTTCCGTTCCGCCGATGCCAGGGCGTAGCGGCCGCATGCCAGTTCCAGCTCCTGCTGCTCCGGCCCGGTATCCAAGCTGGTGAGCATACGGTCGAGCCGCGATAGCACACACCCGCAAGCGTAAAGGTCGGTCGCGCAATCCGCGATGCGGGCGAGTTGATACTGCTCGTCCAAAATCGCTTCCTGGTAGCGCCGGAGCAATCGCTCGACGTGAGTGCCGACATTTCCCACCATCCGGCCCACGCGTCGAGCATCTTCCTCCAGCTCTGAATTGCGCACGCGAACTTCCGGGGCACTGAAAAGCTGCTCGAGCCGCCGACCGGCGAAGCCTCCCAGCCGGCCGAGGTTCTGCAAGGGACTCCGCAGCGCGTCGAAAATGTTTTTCAATTCCATGCCGACGTCGCGCATGCCGACCAGCGCGATGAACGGCCGCAGCACGTCGTTCGACCCTTCACCGATCGTGTTGATGCGGGCATCGCGGATCATGCGCTCGAACGGCTGATCGTTGAAATACGCCAGGCCGCCATGAATCTGGAACGTATCGTCGAGGATCCGCCACAAGACGTCCGTGGCGCGCACCTTGAGCATCGCGGTTTCCAGCATGTAATCGTCGGCGCCCGAATCGATGATGGCCGCGGTCTGGTAAGTCATCGCCTCGATGGCGTACGTCTCGGCATGCATCGCCGCGAGTTTTTGCTTCACCAACTGAAACGAGCCGAGGGTCTGGCCGAACTGCACGCGGTGATTCGCATGTTCCACCGTCGCGCGGCAACAGAACTTTGCGGCGCCGGCGCAGCAGGCTCCGAAGGTCGTGCGGCCGTAGTCGAGCACCGTCAAGGCGATCCGCAGGCCGCGGCCCAATTCGCCCAGGACGTTCTCCTTCGGGACGAACATGTTCGTGAATTTCAACCGGGCCGTGGCCGTACCGCGGACGCCCATCTTCGGCATCCGCCCCTCGAGCACCTCAAACCCCTGCATGTCCGGTGTGACGAGAAATGCGGTGATCTTTGACTCGGAGCTGCCCGGCACCGGCGTCCGGGCCATCACCGTCAGCACGTGGGCGATCGCGCCGTTGGTGATCCAGCGCTTTTCGCCGTTGAGGATATAACCGGTGCCGTCGTCAGTGGGCTTGGCCGAGGTTTGCACACCGGCGGCGTCGCTACCCGCCTCCGGTTCGGTGAGGGCAAAGGCGCTGATCCACTCACCGGTCGCCAGCTTGGGGAGCCACTTTTGCTTTTGCTCAGGGGTGCCGAACAAGACCAGCGCCCGCGGCCCGATCGAATGGTGTGCGTTGACAAACAGCGCCGTGCTGCCGCAATGGCCACCGAGCACCTCCAGCAGGTGACAATAGGCGGTCTGACTCAGTCCCAGGCCACCGTTTTCGCTCGGCAGGCAAGCGCCCAACATGCCGAGTTCCCCCAGTCCCCGCACAACGTCGGTCGGGATCTCGGCCTCGCGGTCGATGGCCACCGGATCAATCGACCGCTGGCAGAATTGCGACAACTCGCGGCGCAGGTTCTGCGTTTGTGCGTCGTCGGTCAGATCGGGGTAGATAGGAAGCTTTTCGTTAAGGAACCGCCCAAAATAGAGACCCTTGGCGAAACTGACGCGGTCCAGCCGGTCGCCCAACATCTCCTCGGCTTCGGCTATTTGGCGTTCGCGCCCAGCGTCGCTGCTCATCGAAATTCCTCAGCTTCGCGACGGGAGGCACGGTTCGTTACGGGACGAGAACGGGCGATTTATGCATCCTAGGCGCAGCTCGTCAACCCGACAACGTTGCCACCTTCAGGGGGACGGGCAACTGAGATGAACTTGGCGAAAGCTGGACGAGCGGTCGGACCGCAGTATAGTGAGGATTGGATCAGCTTGCATGGGACGGCACTTTTCATTCTCATCTTCCTTGGCCGTCGTGATGCATGGCGCGATGCGCCGTCCGGCAATCAAGAATCGTCCGCGCCGGCGGGAAATTTGTCCCCGAAGTCGTTGCCGGGTGCTTACCCATACTTTCGCAGGCATTTGAGGATCGCCGTGACTGTCAACCTCGACGCGAACATCGCCCGCTTGTCTTCCCCGCCGCTTACGGTGCAGGATCCCGCAGCCGAGCAGTGTTGGATCGAGCACCAGACGCTCAATCACGTGAAGGAAGCGCTGCGGATCACGCTGAACTGGAAAGTGGGCGCGGTCGGACTTCCGCGGAAGTTGTCAAGCATCAAGTTCACGCTCAAGTCCTTTCAGCGACATTTAGCCAGACTGATGAAGCTTGAAGAAGAGGGCGGATACATGTCCTGGGTCTGTGACGAGAAGCCGAGCTTATCGGAGCGTGCCAAGTTGCTGGAGGGGGAGCACGAGCGATTCCGCCGCGCGTTGGCCCACCTGACCGCGGCGCTGGACGAACTGCGCTCGGCCGAGGAAACCCAATTTGTGGAACTCTGCCAGGAGCTTGAATCGCTGCTGCAAGAGGTCGATGTGCACGACGCGAAGGAGATCGAACTGATGCAGGAAGCGCTGCTGGTGGACGAGGGCGGCGAGGGCTAACGCAGTAGGGTCCGCTGCAACATTTTACCGCGTCCGCACGAAGTGGCCGAAGTTGGTGTTGCGGCGTTCAACTTCGTCACTGCCGCGCCACACCACTTGCGCCGCGTCCTCTCCGGCGCCGTCGACGTCGTTGACTACGCACGTGAACTGCACCGAATCCCACTCGTCGCCTTGCTGTTCGGTAATCAATTCCAGCGGGATGGCCAGTTCGACCGCATACCCGGCGGGCGTCTTCTTCGCCACCGCTTGAAGGCCCTGCGGACGCCGTTCCCTGCGGCTTCCCCGAAACTGCACGGCGGTGCTCTCTTCCTCGCCCGGCGCAGCGACCGCGAAGCGGTACGTCCCCTGGCCCAAGCGGCTGTCCGACTGCCGGTCATCCATGCTGCGAGCGTCGAGCCGCAGATCGATTCGATCACCTTCCGCCATGACCCGTTCGTCGCTTACTTCTCCGGCGAAGTACAAGAAGCGGTCGTCGTGAGCGACTTGGAAGCGAATCGCCGCGTCGGCAGGTCCCGTCCAACCGGCGGAATTGCCCAGCACCAGCGGCTCGTCCAGCGAGCGGCGGGGCAGGGCGGTCCACTCTCCCAGATCGCCATCCAAGGCCACCTGCTCGATGCGCGGCAGGTCGTACCCCTGGTCGATCACCACCGGCAGCGTTCGCTCCGCGGAGAGCGGGGCATCTTCGCCGGTGGTCTTGATTTTCGCGGTCAGCACCGTCTGCGAAAGATGCTCGAAGGAAATACGGTCGGCGAACTTCACGGTGACCGCCAATTCGGCCGTTTCGCCCGGGGCCGCCGTTAACCGCAGCCGCTCAGGATCGACCGTCAGCCCCCGCAGCGGAAGTCCGCGGATGTCTCCCTCGATCTCGATCGGCTGGTCGAATTGATTGGCCACCCGCATATGAATCTGTCCTTCAGAAAACGATTCCGCGTCGCGTACCAGAATCGGGGCGACTTCGATCGATGAGCGGGCCAAAAACCTGCGGAAGCGGGCGATCCCCTCCTCCGTGACCGTCTCCGGCGCCAGGATGCCGTCCAGCAGCAGGTGCGTGACGTGCGGCCCCTCGGGCTCCATCGTCAGCCAGGTGACGTGGTCGAACTCGCCGTAAGGGACGCCCCGCAGTTGCGATCCGCCGCCGGTAGTCGCTAGGTGATAGTACTTCATCCCGTTGCGGTCGTATTGCACGTAGTGATGGACGTGCCCGGCGAAGACGGTGTGCGGCCGCGAACCAAGCAGTGCCTCGATCCTCTTCCAATTTGTCGGGTCCTCATTGCCGGCGGCCAACTCGCGCTCGGCTTCCGTCCACAGCGGCTTGTGCAAAAATAACAGCGTCCAACGGGCATCCTTGTTCTTCTCCAGATCCTCCGTCACCCAGGCGAGCTGCTCTTCGCCGATCTTGGAAGTTGGATCCTCGGAGCACAGGCAGACGAAGTGGACGCCCTTGTAGTCGAAGGAGTACCACGCCCGGCCGAAATGCTCTCGCCAAATCTCGTGCATCACCGGATTGGTCACATCGTGATTCCCAGAGACGAAGAAGAACTTCATCTCCATCTTGTCGATGAAGCCGAGAAACTCGTTCCACTGGGTCTCGATTTCGTCCCGGTCGGTCGTGTAACCCTCGATCAGATCGCCGACCGAGACGACGAACTCCGGCCGCAGCAGGTTCAATCGATCGACCGCCTTCATCCAGATGCCCGGCCGATGTCCGCCCGTGCGATCGGTGACGATGGCGATCTGGAAGCGGTTGGGGTCGTTCAGGTGCGGCTTGTCCGACCAGGGCTTGGGACCCTCGATATTCGGCAACACGAGTGCCTGCGGCAGCGTCGGCATCGACTCTGCGGTGGCCGCCGCGCTATGCTCATGCCCGTCCTCGTGCTCATGCCCTTCATGCGCGGCCGCCCCACGCGGCCCAATCACGGCGGTTGCCATCAGCAGCACAGCGAGTACGCACCTGGCGGCGAACTTCTGAAACTTGGAGGCAAGGATCATGACGAGGACTCCTTCAACTTAAACCGCCGGCGGGATACACGATCAGGCCGCGCAGCAGGGACGAAGTGATTGAGAACGGGGAGGAAGCCGCTGACCGAGCCCGAATAACCGCCCGACGAGTCGGGCTCAGTGAGTGTTGATCTTGCGGTGCCGGGGGGCTCGCGTCAAGCATTTTTCGCGCGTCGCGACCGCCTCAATGCTGGCCATGGAAGCGGTAGGCGATGAGCTTCGCCAGCAGACGAGCGGAGGTGAACTCGTTCACCCGGGTGCCGGGCTGCGGTGCGGTCTCCACCACGTCGCAGCCGATCAGTTCCAGATCAGCACGCTGGTGCAAGAGGCTCTTCAAGAGTCCAAGCATCGGCCACCAGGCCAGCCCGCCCGGCTGAGGCGTTCCCGTGCCTGGCGAAAACGCCACGTCCATCACGTCGACGTCGATCGTCAGGTAGACACGCCCCGCAAGCTCGGCGAGCCGCTCGTTCAAGCTTCGCGACAGGTCCGGCTCCTCCGCCAGTCGTTGTGCGGTAAAGGTCTCGACGCGTCCGCTGGAGACGCCGTACTGGAACTCCGCCCGCTCGGCCGAGCGGATGCCGATGGCGATCACGCGCGCCCCGCGCTCGACGAGGCTCCGCATGGCACACGCGTGGGAGTGCGGCGTCCCGTCGAACGACTCCCGCAGGTCGGAGTGGGCGTCGAACTGAACGACCGTCAGTTCATCAAATGGCCGCTCCCCTTGGGCCGCGGAAACGAGGGGCGGCGTCAGGCTGTGCTCGCCACCTATGCCGACGACCAGGCCACCAGCGAGGTGCAGCGCCCTCGCTGCGTGCTCGACCCGCGCCAGGTAAATCTCCGGCTGTTCGTTGGCCTCAGGCACGACAGGCTCGGCGGTGTGATAGCGAAGCCGGTCCAGATCGAAGTCGAGTTGTTCGTCCCACAGCTCGATCTGGGCCGATGCCTGCCAGATCGCCTCCGGCCCCCGTGCAGTCCCCTGGCCGTAGGAGACGGTGCCTTCGTAGGGAAGCGGCAGCAGCAGTACGTCGGCAGACTCCGGCGCGCACTGCGGCAGTTCGAGAAATGGACCGAAACTCATGCCGTTTGCTGCCTGTCCAACTGCTCGAATACGGCCTTCATCAACAGCGGCCAGGCGACGGTCGCGTCGGCATAGACTTCCGCGAACCGGCCGCCTTCGTCTTGCGGGACGAACTTGCCCCAGCTCACGCCTTCGGAGTACGTACAGCCGGACAGACCGCCCCAGTGAACGGCCTCGGGGCAGATCCGCACGCCGTAGCGAAAGCGGGGCGGCTTCTGCTCAAAGCCCAGCCGGGAGTTGGTGATGTCGACATAACAGGCCACCTGCTGGGCCCAGTTGCGAGGCACTCCGCCGCCGATCGTGAAGATGGCCAGCTCCTTCGCCGAAAGCGCAAAGCGGGTGTACTGCTGCAAATCCAGGTACGGATTGAACGGCGGTGTCGCCCGATACAGTTCGTCTGCCTTGAGCGACTTGGCCTCCGCACCGCGGGCGAGCAGATCCTGGCGCATCGCCCAGATCGACACGTCCAGGCCCATCTCGCTGTCGGTGAAGGCAGGAATAAACACCGGCACGTCGTGCTCGTAAGCGCTGCGGAGTACGCCCGGCCCGTGATCCAGTTCGCTCAGCTTTTGCCCCACGGCGCTGCACAGCCGCGCCGAGGACCAGCCGCCGCCCTCCGGCTCAATTTCACGCAGCACGGCCCGAACCAGCTCCTCGACATGGTTGAGGTTCGACTCCATCTCGAGCGTGTCGTAGATGCGGTTGTAGCCCTTGTGAAAGAGCGTCGTGTCGTTCTGGCCGACATCGTGCCGATAGTGCACCAGCCCTAGCGACTCTGTCAGTCCGTGGGCGATCAGCGCACCGGTAGCGACCACGGCGTCGACCAGACCGCGCTCGATCATGTCGCAGATGATTCGCCCCTGTTTGGCCACGGTCATGGCGCCGGAGACCGTCAACACGAGCCGGCAGTCGGGGTTGTTCGCCACCTGCAAAAGGATGTCGAACGCTTCGCCCAACTGCCGTCCGGAGAAGGCCGTCTTGCTCATGGACCGGAGCAGCTCCGCGAAGGAGCCGATCTGGTCAAGCGCAAGGCTCTCCAGCGGAACGAGACCATCGTCTCGCCCGTCGTGTAAAGATCTTGAATCCATGGCACCGTCAGGCCAAAGGCTGGCCAACAAGGGATCGCAAAGGGCGCATAGCGCCCGGTGCGGATTAAACCCGCAGCGGCATGGAATACTCGGCCGTATTGGCACTGAAGCGAGGCAACTGCATGATGCTCACTTCGCCGAGATCCACTTCCTGTCGGATGTAAGACAGCACGTCCGCCGGTTCGCTATCGCCGCAGGTGAAGATGTCGAGGGCGATTTGCCCGGCGTCGGCGTAGGTATGTGCCGAGCAATGGCTCTGGTCGAGTAGGACGACGGCCGTGAACCCGGGCGGCGAATTGGCACCGAACTGATAGCGAACTTGAGAGATCACCACGGCCCCGGCACGCCGAGCGGCGCGGGCCATGACGTCAAGCATCAGTTCATCATTGAGGCATAAATCACGCGAAACTTTACGACAGTCGATCAGTAAGTGTTTTCCCTCAGGCAACTCATAAACCCTCCCGTTTGCGAGAGCGAACTAGCGCCGGCCTCAACCGGACGACATTCGTACGGGTGCCCCAGCCATGAGCACAAGTCCCGCCGCCGTCGCTCTCTATGATAAACCTTACAAGAAACGGTCCATGCCGCTGTGCTTGGCGGCAATATCCTCAAGAGTTTACTGGAGACCGAAATAATTTTCGAGCCCTCTCCAGCACCTTCTTGAAAGAATCCTACTCAGAACCTCCTCGCGAGCCAAGCGCATCCCGACTTGGACAGCCGGGAAGATTCTTTTAGGATGAAGGACCTCCGCCTATCCTCGGCCGTCCGCCGCTCTCGTCGCTGCCGAGAGATTGCCGACTCGGCCTCCGCTCACCAAGCATGATCAACCTGGACGAGGAGCCGCCACGTGCCGCCCAGCAGCCGTTCCACCGCCCAGCGGTCGCCCCGAACCGGTCAACCGGCTCGGCCGCCGAAGCTGTCGTCGCTCAGCGATGAGCAGTTGCTTCAGATGCGAATCTGCGATCTGGGCGTCAAAATCCCGGGCACAAGGCTCCAAGAGCGCATCGATCGGCTCTACGAGGAACTGGAATACCGGGAGATCATGTTTCGGCCGCACTGCTGGCTGGCCGACGACTGGTACTCGCCCGACGGTGTGCCGGGCATCGCCATTCCGTTCTACCTGGCCCATCCCCGTTTGATGCGGCTGGAGCGGAAGCAGGTCTTCGAGGTCGAGGGCGGCAGCGAAAGTTGGTGCTTGCGGATCCTGCGGCACGAGGCTGGACACACCATCGACACCGCCTACCAGCTTCACCGCCGCCGCCGCTGGCAGCAGCTCTTCGGCAAGACCACTCAGCCCTACCCAGACCACTACCAGCCGAAACCCTACAGCAAAAGCTTCGTGCTCCACCTGGACATGTGGTATGCCCAGCGCCATCCGGCCGAGGATTTCGCCGAGACGTTCGCCATCTGGCTTAAGCCGCGGTCGCGTTGGCGGAAGCAGTATGAAGGCTGGACGGCCTTCCAGAAGCTGGAGTACGTCGACGAGTTGATGAACGAGATCCGTGACCAAAAGCCCCGGGTGTCCTCGCGGGAGCACGTCGACCCGGCCCGCCGGCTCCGCAAGACCCTGGCCGAGCACTACCAAGAGAAGCGGGCTCGCTACGGCATCGATACCCCAACTTTTACGACCGTGACCTATCAGGTCGCCTGGAAAGCCTGAGTCCGACACCGACTCTGCGAAGCCGTTAGCCGTCCAGATCGTCGTTCCAATCGCCGAAGATCGCCTCGGCCAGCAGGCTTTCGCTGCGGGCAGCCAGGACCTCCTCCAGGATACCGTCCTCCGAATCCTCATCCGCCGCACGCGGGTCGTCCTCGGAGAAGGCTTCGTCCCAGGCGCTGGCGTCGCCCGGGGTACCATAAAGCCGGTCTTCGGAAGCGGTCAGCGACGTCTCCAGCGACATCGACACCTCTTCGCGGAAGGAGACCGAAGACCACGACTCGTCGTCGGTCATCACCGGCTGGCTTGCGAAGCCGGCAACGTCGGCCGCATGCCGACCGCTCACCGGCGCCGCGAGAGGCTCTTGCAGCACCGCGTCGGCGAGACCTGCTTCCGCGGCGAGCGACTCGGCGGCATCGGGCACGTCGGCGGCAACCAGCAATCCGCTGGCTGGCTGCGAAGCGGCGCTACGTCCACCAAACGCCGCCAGGTTGTTGAGGAAGTTGATGATCGACAACGCGTCATTGGGCGCCACGAACCCGTCGTTTGTCACGTCGAGGAACGGAACCGGCGGATCGGCGCTGGCCGGATCGCCCGGAACTGGAATCGGCAAGGCGCCCGTTACGACATCGCGGTAGACGGGATTGTTCAACTCCGAAATGATCAGCAGCACGTCGCGCGGGATGATGAATCCATTGCCATCCACGTCGTTCGGGAGCACGCTGTTGTGCCAGGGGTTGCCGCCGACGGTGACTTGGTAGTCCTCGACTTCACCGTCCGGCGCCGAACCGGTGGGCGTCAGTCCGCCGGTGCTGCTCAGCCGCACGCGGGCGAAGGT
Organism: Pirellulales bacterium; assembly: GCA_040880125.1. GTDB lineage: Bacteria > Planctomycetota > Planctomycetia > Pirellulales > JBBDJB01 > JBBDJB01. Next base: position 51,167 of record JBBDJB010000049.1, read on the forward strand.
GTTCCCCAATTGAGCGAACCGCGGCACCGAGAAGGCGATGATATTGTCGTCCTCGTCCTCGACAGCGAAGCTCGCCGCGATTTGCTCGCCCGGGTCGTTCCAGTCACCATCCTGGTTGAAGTCGATCCAGGCGTCGACAAAGCCATCGCCCACGGTGGCGATCGTGGCCGAGGCGGAGCTGTTCACTTCAATCGTCCCGAACTCCACGCCGTCGTCATCCGGCCCGTCGCCGTCGGCCGATGGCGAGGGCTGGCCGTTCTCCTCACCATCCACGGTGCTGCCCAAGAGCAACTCGGGCGTGACTGCGTGCCGGGCGCCGTTGTTGGAAGTCAACGTCGGATAGGGCGACGGAGCGTCGCCGTAGTCCAGACCGCGGGTCAACTCGATCGTGAACCTTGTTTGCCCGTCGGTCTGGTTGGGCAGGAGGACGTTGTTCGAGGCGTCGGCGATGCCGCTGCCGGCCGAGTTGTTGAGCGTGATGACGTACGTGCTGCCGTTCTCCCAGAGGCCCGCCAAGGGCGTCAACTGGACGATGTTGTTGGTACTGTCGTAGTCGAACCGATAGTCGGTCCCTTCGACTAGCGTGACGCCGTCGCGGGTGATGGTAACGCGAGCGCTGGTGACGGTGGTGTCGTCGACGCCGACTCCGTCGAACTGCCCTTCGATTTGACTGCCGTCGACCAGTTGGAGCGAAAACCTTGTGATGACCGCGCCGGCCAATTGGACGGCAGTCTCTGCCGGGTTCATATCGGTGCCGCCATTGTCGCGCGGCGTGAGCAGAAGGGCGGACGGACCCTGGAAGTCGGAACGGTCCAGTGCACCGCGGTCCTTGTCTCCAATTCCGACCGGAGGGCCGACGTTGGGATCGTCGACGCGGAACTGGCCTGTCAAATCCCGATCGGGCGCGAAGATCGGCGACGCATCGTATCCCAACGGCTCGCGAACGCTAACCATCACTGCACGGTCCTGCAGCGAATTGATCGCGCTGTCGATGGCGACCGAACCTTGCAGCAGATGGAAGTTACCCTCCGCGCCATTCACGAAGAGCGGCGAGCTGTTGGGCAACACGATCGGGAAGTCGCCGAGGCCGACGTTGGAGTTCTGGACGTTGCCCTGGAAAAGGTTGCCGCCCTTGACGGTCGACTGCGAAGTGGGATCGACCAGCACGCCAGTCCGCGTGTTGGTCACCACGTTATTCAACAGCGTGGGGCTTGCGTTCTGGCCCACCCGGATCCCGGTATCCGGCCGGAGCGACTCCAGCTCCAGCGTGCCGTTACGGCCATAGATTGTGTTGTTGACGATTCGACCAAAGGGCACCGAAGCAAGCTGCATGTCGGTGGGATTCTCATCGCCGCTCAGGGCGATGCCAACGTCACCGGAGCCGGCGATGACGTTGTTCTTGATCGTCACGCCCGGTGCCAGCCGCTGCATGTTGGCCTGGACGAGTTGGCGGATGGGGCCGAGATGGGGAGCTTCCGTCAAGGCGTCCCGTGGTGCGGCATCGACGAGGATGCCCACATGTTGCGAGTTGAGCACCCGCGTCTGCTGAACGATCACTTGCCCCTGTTCGCGCACACGGCTGGGATCGCCGATGTCATCGTTTCGAACGCGCAGGACGTTTTGCGCCAAGCTGCTTCCGACCGACGGGGCGCCGTTTACCAGGATCTCAACGGTGTACTCACCGATGCTGCCGCCGAAACCGCTGCCGGCCAACGTCGGGTCATAGAAACGATTGTTGAATGAGCTGACGCCTACCACATACGTACCACCCTGGGCAACGACCAGGTCGATGTAGGAGTCCAGCGTAAACGGCTCGCCCGGTGCGGGAACATCGTCGGACACCGTGAGAGGAATCGGATTCCCCAGCGCGTCGAGCCGGAAGAGCCGCAGCATGCTGTCCAGGAAAGAGCCATTGATACCCGCATCGATATCGACCGTAATGCGGTCACCAGCCGCCAGGTTCAGCGTTACCAGGTCGACATCTTGGGCGGGACTTAAGAAGTTCGGGTTGTCGCCGATGATACCTGTGGCAAAGTAGCTCTGCGGGCCGCCGGGCATGATGCCGGTTTCGACCGCGGTGGCCACCGTGTCATTCGTTGTCTGCCCCAGCCCTTCCAGAAGGTCGCTGCTGCTGCTGGCCGACTCCGCATAGACGATCACGGACTCCCCGTGCAACTCGATCCGATTCAGGGTCGGGATGGCGGCGGCGGTAATCCCCAGCACGTGCTGAACGGCCGGCGTGTTGATGATTTGGACGATCGACTGAGCGAGCGCCTCCGCCGAAGTGGCCGGCTGAAAGACAGTGCCTCCCAGCAGCAGATCGGCCGACCGGTAGGGAATCGCGATGTTGCCCGGCGCGGCCGTCTCGCCGACGGAGAGGTCCACGAACTGGAACGTCCTGCGATCAATACCGTCGCCCAGCGTGAATGTCTCGCCCGCGGCCAACTGGGCCGGGGAAGGAACGTCCATAGAGATCGACCGCGATAGCCGGTTATTGGTGTCGACGCTGCGAATGAGCCGCTGGAAGGGAATCTCATCGAAGAGCGTCGGAACGCCATACTCCGCGGACGGACGGAGTTCGAGTTGATACTCGCCCAGAGTGATCTGGTTGTCAGGCGTGGCGGGGTTGGCGATGAAGCTTGTGGCGAAGGCCGAGTCGGTCACTTCGCGATGGGTGACCATCTCGCCGCGCTCGGCAAAGCCGATGATCAGGTCGTCGATGTAGACGCCTTCGAACTGGTTGGTAAGGCCGGCGAACAACCCTGTATCGTCGTCGAACTGCCCAAACCCGCCAAAGGTGTCGCCAGGTAGAACATTCGCCAATCCCAACGGCCCCTGATTGGTCACCGAATGCCCCACGACGTAAACCGTATCGCCATTGCGCTTGAACGCGCTGGTGGCGCCGCCGGCGAACTCGGCGGCCAGCGCCTCGGAAACGGCCTTGGCGACATCATTGGCGCTCATTCCAAGATTCACGTGCACCGGCTGGGCTTCTCCAAAGAAGCCCTGGGAGGACGTACCCGGAGCGCCGCGCAGCGCTACGCCGGCGCCGGTGCTCTGCGTGATCCGAACCGCACCCGGTAGATTCAGCCGATTCTCGTGGCGCTGAATCCCCAGGTCCATGATGTCGATCAGCGGCTCCACCGTAGAGCCGATGCCACCCGTTCCGAGACTTTGGGTGATCCGGATCGCTCCGTCGATGCGGACGAGGTTTCCTTCGACGGTTGCCACGACGTCTTGCCCACTGTTGTTAATGGCATCAGCAATCGCTTGGGCCACCACTAAGTCCGAATCGTCGACAGCAACCGGGATTTGAACGCCACCCACCCCAAAACCCAGCGAGTAGGTGACCGGAGGATTTACCCCGTCGGAGATGGTGAAGTTTTCTCCGCTTAAGGTCTGGGTTACCTGGAAGCCAAAGGGCGCCGTTAAAACAAAGGAGTCGGCAAGCCGCTGTTCACGGATGGCCTGTTCCATCAGCACGGCCAGTGCCGCTCCCGACTCATTTCCCGTGATAGCGATCGGAACATTGAAATTATCGGGGTCGGCATCCACCGAGCCGTCGCTGTCGAACTCGAAAGTGACCGGCAGCGAGGTGCCGTTGTTGATCGTGAAGGTCTCGCCGTCGGAAACGTTTCCGGCGTTGGGCGCGACCAGCGAGAAGCCCATTTCGAATTCGAAGGTTTGGCTGTCGACGGTAAAAACGTCTCCGTCGCGCAATCGGGGGGCGGCGACGCCCCGCAGTTCCGAGCCAGTCGTCAGAATGCCGCCCAGGTCCATCGATGCGGCGGTGCTGAAGTCAAACCGCAGCCGCAGGCTGTCGCTGCCGGCCCAGTCGTCCAGGGGAATGCGGACCTGGCGCCACTGACCACCGGGGAATGCCTCCGGGTGATCGAAGACCTCTTGGATTGGGCCGAAGTTGTCCTCGTTGTTGCGAATCGGCAAATTGAATGGATCGTCGAACTCATCAACATCCTCTACGCCACGGAGTGAGTTGTTCGTGCCCAGCAGTTGCCACTGCCCCTGCAACGGTTGCCCCAGCAGGTCGACGCCGGCGGTTTCGCTGTTATCCGAGACAAACACGCGGAAGGCATCGCGCATCAGGGGATCATTGCCGGGTGTATCAGACTCCTTCTCCTCGGTTTCCGCCCAGTAGGTGAAGTAGAGGACCGGTCGGTCCGCGTCCGAATAACCGGCCAGCGAAAAGTCTGCCGAGATGAGAGTGCCGTGGGCGCCGCCAGGGAAGTCGTAATGGCGATCCGGCACATCAATGTCCACCAAGCCGAAATAATAGCTGGTCCCGCCGCCCGCGGTTTCATCGCGCGTCACCGTGACCGGTATCTCAATTCCGTGGCCCTGATGCTCTTCTGCCGTGCCACCTCGCTGCCCCGTCGTCTTCCACATGTTTGCCTGCAGCGTGGAAAATGCCAGACCATGGGCGCTCGCCCCGATATTGATCATCGACTGGCCGTCGTAGAAGAGCGGTTGCAACTCACCGGTCGTATCGAACGCCACGAGCTGCCCGGTAGACGTCGTCGCAAACAATATGTTGTCGTAAAGGCTGGCTCCGGTCAGCCCTGCCTCGGCACCAGTCGGTCCCGCGGTCAGACCGGTGAATGGAATGCCGACCAGGTCGATGGCCGAACCGACGTACGTGGCCGTGGCGGAACCGCGGGGATTACTGATTGTGTAGAGGCCGCCATTATCACTTACGGCGTAAATGACGCCTCCGAGCTGGGTGATGCCGGTAATAACTCCACTCGGCGGGGTCCCGCCCACCAGTAGCGCAGTGGTCCCCTCGGGCGTAAGCGCCGGACCGGTCGGAGGCACCGGCTCCTCCGGATCTCCCATGTCCAGGTCGCCACGGACGAACACAATCGTTTCGTCGAGACCGTTGACCAGCGTGACGGTCTTGCCGACTTGCGTGGCGGCGATCTCGGCGTCGGTGAGCGCCGCCTGGATTTTCCCCGCCACCTGCTCGGCCGTATCGGCCGCATTGATAAAGATAGGGGTCGCTCCGGAGGAGACGCCCGCGGCGCTGGTCATCACGACGTCAAACAGCGGCACACTGCTGAAGTCGGCGTCCTCGGCGTCGGCGAAGTTCACCCGCTCGCCGTCCACGCTGACCATGAAGTCACCCTGGCTGGTAACGGCCTGGCGAATGGCCTCGCGAACTTCTGCCGGCGTGCTCGACTCCTCGACGAAGATTGCGAAGTTATCGTCGACGCCGTCGTCGATGCCGATGTCACCCTGCAGCGTGATGCCGTCGAAGTCCGGCCCCAGCGTGACTTCCGACTCGCCGATCAAGCTCACCCGATCGAACACGGCCACGGCCTGAACGGCGAATCCCCCGCCGCTGATGGCGTCGGCCGTCTGTTGCGCAATCGCCTGCTGTGTGTTGAACGACGAGAACGGCACGGCGACGTGGCTGCTATTAACGAGCGAGCCATCGCTGTCGTACTCGAAGGTTTTTGTCGTGCCGCGGTAGTCGGTGATTTCGAAAGTCTGCCCGTCGACAAAAGCCGAGCCGCCGTCGGTCACCTCCAACGTGACCCCGGATTCGATTTCGAATCGGACGTCGCCCTCCGGTCCGGTCAGCACGAAGAATTCGCCGTCCTGGGTGAAATCGCCGGGACTGAACTGCGTTCCCAGGGCCCAATCGAGCGACAGCTCAGGGCCGCGCTCGAACTCAAACACCGTCTGCTCGCCGTCCACGTCGACGATGAACTGCGACCCGTCGAGCAGTTCCGCGATCAAGCTCCCCAGGGCATTGTACTCGGTGGCCTCGATCGCCCGGATGACGGTGTCGATCTGCCAGATGTTGAACATCGGGTCGAAGTCAGGATCGACCCCGGTGTGGAGCCGGCCGCGCTCGATGACGTCGGTCCAGGTCTCGCTGGCAACAACGGCCTCGCCATCACGAATCGGGTCGTTGGGAATCGCATCCCCGTTATCGGGTGCGAACTCGTACATAATGTTGTCGGTAAAGCGCGGGGGGCCAAGTCGCGGTTCTTCGTCGAATGGAGAATCGTCGCCGCGATTTCCTACCGCAAACAGCCTTGTTGTGTTGCCAATTTCCGCAAACGTCGTCGCGTGGAACTGGATCCCCACGTCGGCCGGCTCCGGCGTCAACATCGGGTTCATTGGATCCTGAATCGGCGCCGGCTGGAATGTCTGAATACCGTCGTCGCCGAGCTGTGTAGAGTTTGCGTTATTGGGATTGATCTCGAGAAAATTGCCGGACAGCGCATCGCTCGGACCGCCCTGCCGCTGCAAGTCCAGCGTGAAAGCATACAAATTGCCGTTATCGCGCATGGCGATGTCGGAGAGCTGCCGTCCCACCGTTCCGGACTCGCCCATCGGCGCGCCGGTAAACGGATTGATCGCTAAAATGTCCGTTTCGTTGTTCCCCGGTGTGCTGATAAACAAGGTAACATCGCCAAGGTGCCACGGAACGGCGTGCCGATCCGCCAGCCCGGCGACAATATTCTCACCGTCCATCCGCTGTATGGATTGAAACAAGCCGGGCAGAATGGGCGGGGCGAAAGTCGAAACCCCGACAACTCCCGGAATTCCCGGAATCACTCCACCGACCGCCGTAGTCCCATGATCCTCGGCAATGCGGATCAGCGAATCGACCGGCTCGAGACGGACCAGATGATTCGCTGGATTGATCACGTAATACTGATCCAACTCCTGCGGCATCAGCGAGTCGGAGTGGACGGCAACGAAATACCGTCCGACCGGCAGTGAAATACTGCCGATCGAGGCGTCAAACACACCGTTGGAGCCGCGCGTCAGGTCGTCGACGTCCGACCCCTGGTTGGGCGCCGCCAGGTCATCGGCATGGTTCGATTGCCGCCCGATCAGGACCAACTCGGCGCCGGTGACGTCGCCATTGGCATCGATGATCGCTCGATACACCGATAGGCTTGTGTCGGCGTTTGCAAAGCCGTCGGCATAGTCAATATCGAACTGCAGCGCCGCGAACAGATCGTCGTTGAAGCCCGGGATGCTGTAAATCGAATCGTATTCCAAGTCGAATTCGAACCAGTCGACGTCGCCGGTGGTCAAAGTTCCCGCAACCGACGTAGCGCCGCGGTCGGACTGCAGCGGGTTGGTGATCCGCTGGGCGTCGATGAACTGGTCGTTAACGGTGCCGTCCTCTCCGATCTCACCCAGCAGCGGCGAGTGCTTCGGCTGGCCCAAAATTTCCACGCCGTTAATGGCGTACTTGATATCGGCGGCCTTGATCGAGTTGCCCGGCACCTCTTCGATTTCGCGCAACCGCATCTGGAGTTGGTAGACGCCCGAGGTGAGCCCCGGCGAACTGGGGTCGTCAATATCCGCGCTGTTGCTACGAATCCGCACGTGGTAGGTGTTGGTCGTTCCGGCGGGTCCCGGCAGCAACATTCGCATGCCCGGATCGTGCGGGTTGATGGTCCAGTGGTCGCCCGTATAAAACTCGGACTTCTGCAAGACGCGAGCCGGACCGAACAGGGCGTCGGTGTCTTCGAGAAACTCCGTCGCCTCGGCTTCTTCATGCGAACTGACGGAACGGGCCAGCACGTTTCCGTTGGCGTCGATCAATTCAATCACCGCGTCCAGCGCCGTGGTGGTATTATCGAGGTCGAACCACACTTCCGTGCCGGCGTCGGCTCGGAAGCTGTACACGTCGACGTCGGTCGGCGCGTTCAAATAGCCGTGGATGTTGTATCCGAGACGGAGCGTATCGTCTCCGGCCTTCTCATGCGGCGCGAGCTCGCCGATGTAGTGCGCCGTGTTGGGCGTGGCGTTGTTCCCCGGCGCCACCAGATCGGGCGCTTCGCGCTCGGTGATGACTTCGATATTGCGATCGCCACCATACTCGTCGATCAGCACGCCGCGCCAATCGCCCGGCAAGCCTCCGCCGACGACGTCAAAGCCGATCAGGTCGAAGGCTCGCTTGTCGTTGGAGGTGAGGCGGCTGAAGACGGTCTGGTGCATTGCCCCGAGATTCACGCCGTTGATTAAGTCACGGTTCTTCCAATTGCTGGCTTCTGACCCATCGCCGTTGTTTACGCCCGTCGCCAAGGGGATGTCGCCCTGTTCCAGGCCGAAAAGCTCGATTCCGAGCGGCTTGAAGTGGCCGCCATCGTAAAACACGTGCGTCAGCGTCGGATCCATCGCCCGCGGACTGTTGGTGAAGTCGTCGTTTCCCGCGCCTGGCTCAAGACGGTAGAGGTCCATCGGCGAGAGGGATACGTTGCGGTTACCGGCGTCGACACCATCGACACCGCTGGTGAAACCAATCGCCTTGCCGACCAAACTCAAGGCCAATACGAAGATATCCACAGCAGGCGCATTGAGGGCCGGGTCGATCGTGAGCGTTCCGTCCAAAAACTCGTTGGGGTCAAATACGGACGGTGTCTGGGGCAAGCTGGCTGCCGGCACGCCCAATGCCTTGGCATTCGCCCGATTCAGCATCATGCTGGACTGAAGAAGGTAGGGGTTGAGCAGATCGACGGGCAAGCTCACGTTGAGTTGACTGAACGTTGGGATCTGAGAGACGACGCTCTCGTGGGGCCCCGCGTCGGCGATCATCAATTGCCGCACGGCATCGTATCCCAGCGTCGTCTGAATTGGCGTGGCAATTCCACCACCTGCACCTGCTGCACCAAAGTCCACGTCCAGCGTCACAGTGATGGGGTCTTCCAAAAGCGCCTCCCAGATGTCGGCGGCGCGCTGCAGCGCCCACACCGTGTCCGGGTTCGCCGCCACCTGAGGCGATAAGTTGTAGTCGATCTTGAACGTCCGCGGTGGAGCGGTGCGATCGGGAAGCTGTTCGTTGTTCGTGTCGGTCAGGGTGCGGCCTTGAGGATCGAATCCCGCGCCGACCGTATTATCCGACAGCGAGGTCAAAACGACCGGGAAACCGGGCTTGCCGACAATCTGCACGGCACCGCCAATGCGGTCGGCAATGTCCAGCGGCCGGCCCGTGGCCGTGAAACCGGCCGTTTCGTCCAACTCGTCCGCCCATAGCTTGACCACCAGGCTCTGGGTGGCGCTGCTTTCCAATCGCAGGCCGCCATAGCTATGGAAGTCGGGGACGACGATCGTCTCAAACACGATGTGCACGATGTCCGTATCGTCCCACACGCCTTGAGTGGTCAGAGTGCCACCGCGAACGACCATGCCGTTCAGATCGCTGTTCCGAATCAGGTTGTTGCGGATCAGCGGGCCCTGATTGTCGCCGAAGCTCTCGATCAACTCGATGTCGCCGGTCGATCGGCCATAGTCGGGCAGCAGCCGGTGGTTGAGTGCGTTGACGTTCGACGTGATGGCCGGACCGTCGTTGTCGCGGATCACGTTGTTCGCGATGACCGGCTGCGCGCCGAGAATGAAGATGGTGCCGGGGGCATTGTTGCCGCGGCCGACCCGGTTGGCCGGCGTTTGGAAGCCCTGGCCGTAGGCGTTGAACTCGAACACGCTGTCGGTAATGCGTGCTTCGGCCTGATGAATCTCGATAACGTTAAAGCCGGCGAAGTTTCCTTCGATCGTCGTGATGCCGCCGCCGAAGGCGAACAGGGCATGGTCGATGCTGGCGCTGGAGCCGGGGCTGAAGAACAAGCCGCCCCAGTTACCGCGGTCGGGGTCGCGCTGATCGGTATTGCCGGTCGTGTCGAAAACGCCTCCGGCCCCGTAGCGGTCGTCCAGCACCGAGGTAAAGATGATCTCCTGCCCGTCCACGCCCTCGGCAATGAGTTGAGCGCCTATGGTGGCATTGATCCGCGAGGCATCCAGCTTGACGACCATCCCCGGATCGATGACCAGGCTGGCGTCCAGCCGTGCATTCAGCGATGTGGCGCCGGTGACGGGATCGGTGACCAGGATCGGCCCGCCGGGTGTGCCGGCGATCTGCAAGTTCTCGGCCACGACGTGGACAATGTCTGTATCGTCCCAGCGTCCACTCACGGTCATGCGCCGCAACTGATTTCCGGAGGGCGTGGCGATGCGGACGAAGAGGCCGTTGATCGAATTGTTATTGCCGATGCGGTTCCCGTGAATGTCCGGCCCGATCCGGTCGTAGTCGGACGTGTAGACGACCGACTGGTAAAGGGGCGCGTGGAAGTTCGTCTCTTCAAAGCTGTTGGGATCGGCCGACATGGCCGCGTCAGCGCTGAACTGGATGTGGTTGTAGAACACCGTCGGACGGGCGGTGAACATCTGGATCGGCGTGACCACCTGCTCGACGGAGTTGATCACGACGTTGCCGCCGCCGTATCGCAGATCGGCGTGATTGACGGTGTCGATGAAGACGCCCTGCCGCTCGTAGTCGAACCGCCCGGCTGAGCGGTCGTGATCGTGCCGGAACAACAGGCCGCCCCAGTCGCCCTGAGCCGGTGACGTCACGAGCGGGTTCGTGTCGACGCCGATCGACTGGTCGTTGTACGAGGTGAAAATGACGTTAGTCTCGGGCGTGCCCAGCACCTGCAGCGCGCTGCCGCTCCGGTTGACTTCCGGGGCGGAGCTACCAACGCCGACGAGGGCGCGGCGCAGCTTAAACACACTGCCCGCGTCGATCATCACCGTGACGCCCTGGCGCACCTCGAGCGTGCTGCCGTCGGACAGCGCCTGGTTCGATGCTCCACCAAAGCCGATCTCGTAGGCAAGGTTGTCGCCCAGGGTGTTGACGTTTCCGTCCGCCCCGCCATTGCCCACGATCCGCACCACGTCGCCGGCCCGGGCCGTCCCCATGGCCGTGTTCGGATCGTTCAGGTTCGCCGAGGAAATCCTGTTAAAGGGAGCCGCCAGCGACCCGTCACCGCCAGGGGCGGCCGACTTATCGACAAAGATCGTGCTCGGCGATCCCGGCGCTTGTGATCCGCGGGGTGCAGCCGACCGGAACCAGAAATTAAACACGCCTCCGGGGACGCCGTCGGAGTCGCCGTCCAGCGCTGTGCCAGTGGCGTCCACGATGCTCGCGCTGACCTCGGGTCGAAAGTTCAACCGCAGGTCGTAGACCCCTTCGGAGCGGCCGCCCGAGCCAGTATTCTCGATGGTCGGATCGTAGCTGCCGTTTCCACTGGCGCTAACGCCCACAAAGTACACGCCGGGCTGCAGCGTCATCTCCAGGAACGAGTCTTCGCTGAAATAGTCGTCGTTGCGGGCGATCAGTACACGTTCGCCCTCGGGTGTTTGCCGATACAGCGTCAAATGCGTGTCGAGCAGGCCCGATATGGTCTGCCGCTCGGCGGTGGTCTCCGCGGAAAACAACCCCAGCGCCTGGACCTCGAAGCGATACATGTCGATATCGTTGCCTTCGGGGCGATGCAGGTGCTGGCCGTGGACGATGTCGTGATCGCCGGGATACACGCCCTCGGCAGGAGTCGTGAAAATCAAATCGGCCTCGTCGCCCTGAATCGTCAGCGGCGGCTGCTCATAGGTATGTCCCGACCCCAGCAGGTGGCCGATCTCGTGCATCGCCGTGCGGAACCAGCTCTCGCCGAAGTCGTTGCTCCATGACTCGGCGTTATCCATGATCGCAACGCCAGCTCCTGCCAGTCCGATAACACCACCAGGACCGGTCGGGACCGTCGGGTTTAAAGCGCGCAAGTCGCCCGTGACGATGGTGAAACCTTGATTCGCGGTCTCGATGAACCGGATGCCGAGATAGTTGCTGTAAAGCTCAAAGATCTCCCGCGCCCGCTGCTTTTGGACGTCTGTGATCAAGTTGAACAGCGGATTGCCTTGCGGGTCGGTGCCGTACAACGACTGAAAGTTGTAAGCCTGCACCGTCACGCCCGGCAGCGGATCGGCCGCGGCGAGATGCTCCTGGATGTAGGTCGCAATGTTGCGGTGCCCCGGCTCATCATTCGAGCCTGGATAGTTCAGCGGAAAATCATTGGTGAAGATGTCCTGCGAGATGATCTTTCCGACGTCGCCCAACACGTCCAACTCTTGCGCCGTATCGAAGCTCGACCCGGGATCGCTCGAAATGTTGAACTGCTCCGGTACCATCGGCCGCACGAGGCCCGGGTTGGCGCCGCTCGTGGCCACCACTTCGCTCGTCCCGATCCGTAAGCGATAGGTCCTCGCGCCCGGTGCCAGCGGGTTGGCATCGCGGTCGGGCAGTTGATCGAGCGGGTGAGCGAACGTCAGTACCGCGCGGCCGCCAGTAGCGTTCACCACGTCCGTGCGCTCGGATGCCGTCTGATATTCGATCGACGTCGGCAGATAGACGCGATCGTCGGTGTTGTGAACCGAGTCGAAGGTGTCGCTGTACTCGCTGGTATGCCCGGTGAAGATCAGTTGGTAAAAGGCGGGGTTCTCGGCAGACGAGTGATTCAAGTCGTCGTTATTGAAGTACACGACGATCTGGTTGCGGGCCTGCGTTAAATCTCCGCCCGCGCCGCGTGAGATCGGCTGCGGCACGACGGCGATCACCTGCGCGCCCAGGTCAAGCGTCAGCGGCACACTGAGGTTCTGGCCGTTGTTGAACGCATCGCCTTCGGTATTCTCCAGCGCCATTGCACCGGCGCCGATGATTTCAATGCGGTACTCATCATCGGGCAGCGTCTCCGCGAAGCGAATGACGATCTCGTTCGGCACGTCGCCCAACCCGATGAAACCTGGCGTCACAAGGATGCTGTCGTTGGCAAACTCACCATCGAAACCGCTGCGCAGTATGCGGACACCATCCAGCGTGTCGGGATTAAGTATCTGACCGTCGTCGAAGCGCAAGTTCAAATCGCGCGGGGCCACCTCACGCAGATTCGCGCCGCCGTCGAGGTTTAGCAGCTCGCCGTCGTTCGGCTGGATGCTCACCAACTGCGGGCTGAGTGCCAACAGAACGCGGTTTTCGAGCTTCTCAAGGTTCAAGCGACGCTTGCCAAGTCGTCGAAATGCGTCGGACTGACGACGAGAATGAAAAATTCCCGCCGTACGTCCACGCGTACGGGAACGCCGGATGGTCATGAACCAACCCCTAAAGAAGTTGCCTGGACTCTGTTCCGTTTACCGAAACTCGCGCGCGGGAGTGGCCGCCGACCTGCCGGATCGAGGGAATTCCGGATGCAAGCAGCGACAGGTAGATTAGGAAGTTTGGGCGTTTCTGATGAACGGCCCGACCGAACGCGAGAATTCCAACAGACTTGGATTATAAGCCAAGGGGTATCGATTGCAACGATTTTTCAAGGCACGTCGATCTTTCTAACGAATTGAGCACGAAGAGTTTAGGGAACTTCCCCCTCCTCCTGAGGTACTCAAGTCCTTCGGTCGGGACGAAATAGGAGCAGCGAAAGCCCCCCAGCCGGCACGCGGGTCCGCAGCCGGCCCGCGTTATCACCCCGTCGCTCCGCGATCGATCGTTGAACTCCCGCTTCGCATCGGACGACCATCATCCGTTCGCCGCGGCTCGACTGCCGGCTGATCGCCGCCAAAGGCGTTGCCGCGAGCGCGCATCCGATAAACGGAGTCGTTTTTGTAACACCGTGGCGCCGGGACGCCGAAATTGAATGTAGAGGTGCATTCCAACAGAAGCACGACCACCATTGGGGAAGCATTTGCGGCGCATCCGTCGGCACTGCCACGTGGCCGCAGGCACCCGACTCGCCTTCCGCACTGCCCGACACCCGCGTTTCACCGCCACGGAGACCCACACTTGGCCGGTGCAAATCTGATCCGATACGGCTACCTTGCCGCCTTTTCGCGCCCACGCTGCGACCGGATGCTGTACCGACTCGCCAGGCGCACGCGAACGGCGCGTCTCGTCGAGATTGGCCTGGGCAGCAGCCTGCGAACGGGGAGATTGCTACAGGTATGCCAGCGATATGCCCCTGGAGGCGAGGTCTCCTATACGCTTCTTGATCAGTTCGAAGCACGCACGCCGCCCGATTGCGGCGTGTCGCTCAAGTCGACCTACCGAATGCTTGCCAAGTGCGGCGTGCGAACCCGTCTTCTGCCGGGCGACCCCGGCACTACGCTGGCCCGGCACGCCAACGAATTGTTAGGCACGGATCTGCTGCTGATCTCCGCCGTCGTGGATCCGGCGTCGCTTGATGCCGCCTGGTATTACGTTCCGCGGATGCTCCACCCGCAGTCCGTCATCCTAATAGAGGAGCGGACCGCAGGCGACCAGACTGGTTGGCGGCGGCTTTCGCTTTCGCAAATCGCCGCCCGCACGGATCGGCCACACTTCCGTCGTGCCGCTTGACGGCCAGTTGAGAGTCCACCTTCGCCTGCAATCCGAGAAAGCCTGGCTGGCGCTGCAAGTGCCAGCAGATCCAGCCTTTATGCAGGCGAGCCTCCGGAGCGGAATCCCAACTCGCGAACTGCTGCCCCGTCGCTTCGGCAGGGACCTTCTCGTTATCCCCGCTCCGTCCTCTTTTTGCCAGATCGCCGGCCTGCCAGCTCATCGGCACATCCTGGTGGTGTGCGGAGCGGCAGACCGCCGCGTCTGCGCGCGGGGGCTGATACCGGGTATAAATGAGGTGGTGGCTTTGTGCCGCACACAGCCATACTGCGTGCCGATTCGACGTTTGGCCTGCATTCGTGGTGAAAGCCCGGAGCGCCGGTCGAAGCGGCACGAGTAGCTCGCGGGCGCGGCGCCCGCAAGACTGGCCACGCAGCAGTTTAGGTGCCGCTGCGAACCATCAGCAACTCTGTATCGGGAAAGCACCGTGGACACACCGCGGAACGATTCACCGGTCGACGTTACCCTCGAGATCACGCCCAGCGGCGCTCCCAGTTCGTCCCCCAACAGTGCCTGCCGCGTTGCGCTGGTGCAGGGCAGCACTCCGCACCTCAGCAGCGAGACCCAGTCTGTGCTGCGCAGCCGGCTGCGGGCTGCCTCGCTGATTATGTTCACCGGACTGCTTGCCTTTCTCGTGAAAGCGCTGCTGTTGGATAGCTTCACGACGCCGGGCGAAACGGCCGTGTTGATTAACCACGCCGGCGTCACGCTGCTGGCCGGGGGCGTGGGAGTCGCGTTGTGCCGGAGATGCAGCTTTTCGATGCTAAAGCTGCGCATCGCCGAGGCACTGACATTCGGAGCCGCCGGTGCCTTCTTCGTCGTACTGCAGAGCGTTCGCTCGCTCGCCTGGGCGGAGAACTTCACGCTGTTGCCCGCCATCAGCCCCCCTTGGCTGCTGCTGATCTTCATCTATGCGCTATTCATCCCAAATACGTGGCGGCGAGCTGGCCTGGTCACCGGCTGTATGGCGGCCGTTCCGGTAGCAATGACGATCGCTCTGGCCGCCTCATCGGCCAGTTATCGCCAGGCGTTGGCGGCCGAGGTCAACCACACGTACATCCTTGAAAACGCCATGCTGCTGGCCGTTGGTGTAATAAGCGGCACCTTCGGCGTCTACACCATCGGCAAGTTGCGTCGCGAGGCGTTCCGGGCGAAGCAACTCGGGCAATATCGGCTGAAGCACCTGATCGGTGCCGGCGGCATGGGTGAGGTCTATCTCGCCGAGCATCAACTTCTGAAGCGGCCCTGTGCAATCAAGGTCATCCGCCCCGAAAAGGCCGGTGATCCTCGGGCTCTCGCACGCTTCGAGCGGGAAGTCCGGGCGACCGCCGTTTTGTCGCACTGGAACACGGTGGAGATATTCGACTACGGCAATACCGACGACGGCACGTTTTATTACGCAATGGAATACCTGCCGGGCATGAACGTCGGCGAGTTGGTCGAGCGCTACGGCCCGCTTCCGCCGGCCCGAGCCATCTACCTGCTGATGCAAACCTGCGAAGCGCTGCGCGAGGCACACGAAAAGGGGCTCGTCCACCGGGACATCAAGCCGGGCAATATCTTCGCTGCACATCGAGGCGGCGCATACGACGTCGCCAAGCTGGTCGATTTCGGGCTGGCCAAGCCGCTCTTGGATACCGAATCTCCCGAGCTAACCCAGGAAGGCGGCATCACCGGCTCGCCGCTATTCATGTCGCCCGAGCAGGCGGTGGGCGAGGTCGAAATCGACGGCCGGAGCGACATTTACTCCCTGGGGGCCGTGGCCTACTACCTGATCACCGGCAAGCCGCCGTTCTACCACGACAAGCCGCTGAAGCTGGTTATTGCACATGCCCATGACGAGGTTCCGCCTCCCTCGCAGGTCCACACCGGCGTGCCGGCGGATTTGGAGCGAGTGATACTGCGGTGCCTGGAGAAGTCGCGCAGCGACCGGTATATGGATGTCGAAGAGGTCCGGAAAGCATTGGCACAGTGCGAGTCCTCCGACGGATGGTCGCGCGAAGCGGCAGCGGACTGGTGGCGCGATTTCGGCTGCCCTCAAAAAAAGGCCCTCGACCAGCGTGCCCTGCAACCGGCCGCCGCCGTCTAACAGGCTGTTGAAAAACGCCGTCATGGCGTTCTTCAGCCTCAGCCTCGCCAGGTTCGGAGCAAAGCTCCTCACGGCTCGCAACCGGCGGTACCGCTCGGGGTGCCGCAGTTCATCGTTCCAGCGGGAGGAGTTTGGGCGCGGGGATTCGGGTGCCGTAGACCGTGCCGTGGCGGCGGAGCAGTTGGCGGAAATTGTCACCAAGAAACTGGTACAGCTCGGGCGGCGGACCGGAAGCAAGCCACTGCCGCGCCAACCGGTCGGCATGGGCGTCATACGCCTTTTGCGAAGGTCCGTGTGCGTAACAGCGGCCGTCGTGCCTCCGCAGGTCGCCGTTGAAGTTTGGACCGATGTGCCACAACTCATGCACGATCGTCGAGAGCTTCTCCCCCAGCGGCAGGTTCAAATATCGCGGCAAATAGAAGGTGAGAATGTACAGCAGTTCGCGGCCCTGGGAGTCGTAGAGCCGCTGCACCGAATACTTCCGTCCGGAGCGCTCCTCCAACAGCGCACCGTTTTCAAACCGCATCGGCGTGAGCGACGCCTGCATTCCGTGAGTAACGGGCTTGCGGGTTTGTGAAAAGGAGACCGCAATCCGCGAGACGTCGATATGCGCGAGATCCGGCAGTCGGCCGACCATGTCCTCGCACACGCCGCGCATTGCCGCGGTGAAATTCAGGCCCGACTGACTGCCGCCGGCAGACTGCCGGCGCTGCGACGATGCGGCCATCGAGAATCCGTTCGCTTCGAAAACCCGCCGCGTCCATGCAGAGATTCACCGCCGCTGGACGCACATCCTACTTCTCGTCGTTTCTCTCTTCCGTTTCCTCGGCGGCCGAAGCCGGCTCACCGAGCTCGGCCCCTTCCGCCTGCGCCTGCTCGGCGGCGGAAGACTCCTCCTCCGACTCTTCCTCATCCTGGAAGGCCGGCTTCTCGCTGCGCGTGACGACGCGGTCCCGCACGCCGACCAGCTCCAGGATCGCTCGTGTTCCGGCGTCGCCCAGCCGCGGCTTCGCGAGCCGAAGAATGCGGGTGTAGCCACCGTTGCGGTCGACGAACCGCGGCGCGATGTCCTCGAACAGCACGCCGACGGCCTCCTTGTCGCCGATCAATTTCAGCACGCGCCGGCGGGCGGTGACGGTGGGGGCGATCGCCTGGTTCCACTTCTGCCACTGCTCGCTGTTGCGCCATTCGCGCCACTGGTCGGTGTCGCGCTCAGCGTCCGGAGCATACTGCTCGGCTTCTTCCTCCGCCTCGAGTGAACGGCAGGCAATGGTGATGCACTTCTCGACCAGCGGACGTACTTCCTTGGCCTTGGGAAGGGTCGTCACGATCCGGCCCTTGACCTTGGGCGCGTTATGCTCCAGTTCCGCGTCCCGCTCCGTGAGAAACAGGGCGCTGGCCAGGTTGCGCAGCAAGGCCCTTTGGTGACTGGGATTGCGGCCGAGTTTTCGGCCTCGGCGTCGATGTCGCATGATGGGTTCGTCCGCGGTCGTGAAAGATGGATGAAATGTCGCCGGGCCGATGCCGGGCGTGGTCATAGCTTTACGCTCGAATGCCGCACGTCAGACGCCGCGGCTTATACACTGGTCGAGGCCGGCAGCCGCATACCCAGCCGCAGCCCCAGCTCGCCCAGCTTCTGGTTCACTTCGGCCAGGGTGGTCTCGCCGAAGTTGCGAACTTCCAACAGCTCGTCCTCGGACTTGGTGACCAGATCGCGCACCGTGGTAATGTTCTCCGACTCCAGGCAGTTGCCGGCCCGAACGGAAAGCTTCAACTCCGCCAGGCTCATGTTGAGCTTGGCTTCCGTCGCGGCGTCCGAACCGAGCGCTCCGCCAACCCGGGCGGCCGCGTGCACGCTGGGCCCTAACTCGCTGTACTGCACGAAGGGGTTGAGGTGCTTGCGAAGGATCTTAGCCGACTCGACCATGGCCATCTCGGGATTCACCGATCCGTTGGTCCAGATCTCCAGGGTCAGCTTGTCGTAATTAGTCTTGTGCCCGACGCGGGTTTCCTCGATCTCGTACCGCACGCGAACCACCGGGCTGAAGACGGCATCCAACGGGATGATGCCGATCTCCTGCACGTTGGCGCTGTGCTCGCTGGCGGGGATATAACCGCGGCCGTTTTCGACCACCATTTCCATCACAAACGGCACATCGTCGGTCA
The DNA here is from genome assembly GCA_040880125.1 of Pirellulales bacterium. Classification (GTDB taxonomy): domain Bacteria; phylum Planctomycetota; class Planctomycetia; order Pirellulales; family JBBDJB01; genus JBBDJB01. The sequence continues at coordinate 69,655 of JBBDJB010000049.1, forward strand.
GGGTGGCCAGCACGTGGTTGCGGTTGATCACGCTGACCGCCTCGTCGGCTTCGACGTCAGCCCCGGTGATGGGTCCCTTGGTCTTCTTCTCGACGCGGACGACGCGAGTCGTTTCGCTGTGGTTCTTCACCACCAGTGCTTTCACGTTCAGCACGATGTCGGTAAGGTCTTCCACCACGCCGGGGATGGTGGTGAACTCGTGCTGCGCGCTCTGCACCTTGATTTGGGTGACGGCGCTGCCTTCCAGGCTGGAAAGCAGGATGCGGCGCAGGCCGTTACCCACCGTGGTGCCGAAGCCGCGCTCGAACGGCTCGGCCGTAAATTTGCCGTAGGTAGGAGAAAGAGTCTCTCGTTCGCATTGAACTACGCTGGGAAGTTCAAGTCCGCGCCATCGGATATGCATCAATACGCCTCCGTATTTGCCGCCAGGTAAACGCCGTGTGGAAGCCCTCGACCGGTGTATCAATACGGGCAGCATCGTCCGCGCCGCCCGCGGGTGGTTTGCTTTGCGCGAGGGGCCTTAGCGCGAGCAAAGTTCCACAATCAATTGCGTCTGCACGGGAATCGAAACGTCTTCGGACTCGGGGAAGCGGCCCACCCGCCCTTCGGGGATGTCGCCATCTGCCCGTGACAGGAAATCTGGCAACTCGCGCGAATGCTCGGTCATCACCGACCGCACCATGTCCAGGCTCTTGGCCCGGTTTTTCACGCGGATGATATCGCCCGGCTTGACCAGGTAGCTGGGCACGTCCACGCGGCGTCCGTTGACGGTGATATGGCCGTGGTTGATCAACTGCCGGGCCTGGCTGCGGCTCAGTCCGAAGCCCAGCCGATGCACGATGTTGTCCAGCCGCCGCTCCAAGAGACTCATCAAGACGTCGCCGGTGTTGCCCTTGATCCGTTCGGCCTGGCTGAAGTACTTGCGGAACTGCCGCTCCAGAACGCCATAGTAGTGCTTGACCTTTTGCTTTTCCCGCAAGTGCAGGCCGTAATCGGTGACCTTCCCACGGCGGTATTGCTGCATGCCGGGCGGGGCTTCGCGCCGCTCGAACGCGCACTTGGGGGTGTCGCACCGCGTGCCTTTGAGAAACAGCTTCATGCCGTCACGGCGACAGAGCCGACAGACGGGTCCAGTGTATCGGGCCATGTTCGGGGGTACTCTTTACCTTTGGGTTGGCAAGGCTCGCCCACGGCTGGGTGGAGGACGAACCGGTGGAACGGAATGAGCGTGTCTGGAAATCCGAAGTGGCAAGGCTGCGGCAAACGGGTGGCACAGACATTCCTGTCTGTGGGACGCGGGCAACGGCCGGACAAGCCAGCCATGGTACCCTGCGCCTACACGCGGCGCTTCTTTCGCGGACGGCAGCCGTTGTGCGGGAGCGGCGTAATATCTTCAATCGACTTGATTTTCAGCCCGGCCGCCTCGAGAGCGGTGATCGCGCTTTCGCGTCCGCTCCCCGGGCCTTTGACCTTGACCTCGACGTCCTTGACGCCGAACTTCTTGGCCTTCTCGGCCACCTGTTGGGAGGCCATCTGGCCGGCGAAGGGCGTGCTCTTGCGGCTCCCCTTGAAACCGCTCGTGCCGGCGCTGGCCCAACAGAGGGTGTCCCCCTTGGCGTCCGTGACGGTGATCGACGTGTTGTTAAACGACGCCTTAATGTAAACGATGCCGACCGCGACGTTTCGGCGTGTTTTTCGTTTTTTGGATTTGGCCACCGTGGAGTGTTCTCCGGGAACAGGTCAGACCGATGTGAATTGTTTGTATAGGCTAGTTCGTGCGGCGGCCGGCGGAAGATGCCGATCGTTAACGCATGTCCTTGACGCCCTTCTTGCCGGCCACCGTCTTCTTGGGACCTTTGCGGGTGCGGGCGTTGGTTCGCGTGCGCTGACCGCGGACCGGCAGGCCGCGACGATGCCGCATGCCGCGATAGCAGCCGATGTCGCGCAAACGCGAGATGTTTTGGGCCGTCTGGCGGCGCAATTGGCCTTCGACGGTGTAGTCCTTATCGAGCAGGGCCGCCAGCCGGGCGACTTCATCCTCGCCCAGATCCTTCGCGCGGACGTGCGGCTCGATGCCAGCGTTGTGACACAACTCGCGGGCGACCTTTTGCCCGACGCCATATAAATAGGTCAACGACACGACCGTCGGTCGGTCGGCCGGAATATCGACACCCAAAAGACGCGGCATTGTTGCTATTGCTCCCTAATGATTAACCCTGTCGCTGCTTATGGCGAGGGTTGCTGCATACGACATGCACCACGCCCCGGCGGCGAACCACCTTGCACTTGTCGCAAATCCGTCTGACGCTGGCTCGAACTTTCATGGCACCGCACAGCACATGAGAAAGGGAATGCTCCGAAACGCCTAAGTATAGCGGTGTTACGCGGAGGTGTTCAAGCCCTCGCCGCCGAGTATTTTGAAGCCGGCTTGACCGCCGGGTAGTCAGGCACTTTTAGGCGGTTCAGTATCATCTTTTATGACGTACTTAGCGGGTCGGAACAAGAACCCATATGAATGCCGCCAGCACGTGTGTGCCTACCGCGGATGGTGATTTGGAGAAAGTAGGTGGTGTGGGGTGGGTATGGGGCTGGAAGATCGGAGGGCGATGCCGCCGAAGCGGCGGAACCGACATGTTCCAGGGGGGTTTCATGCTGGCAGGGGGCGGGCACTTTGCGTGGATGGTGCGCGCGCAGTCCGGCTGCCCGAGCGTCGCGCCGCCTCCCAAAGACGATCGAAATGACAGATTCCGGCGAGATACCTCGGGGGCCCATCGAGAAGAGTTGTTGCCAGCGAGTAGGTTAGGAAAGCGAAGTCGGGTGCGGAGGCACGGGGTTTACGCCGCGGAATTGCCTTGAGTTTTCGATCCGCGGCGACCACAATGACCCTGCACCCTCGACCCACCTTAATCCTGCCCGTTGCCACCGCCCGCGTCGGCTCCCACCGAACATCGCCCGCTCCAGCGGTAGATGCGCCAGTGAGCCTGCGACGCCGCCTGGTCAAATCCCAAGCCAGCGCGAATAGATAGAGGAAGGACAGAGGCTTTCATGCGAGCCGGATCGCACACGTTTCGATCGAGCCCGTGGGCCACCGCGGCGCTAGCAGCATGCGCTTTGCTGATGATTGTCGCGGGCGGCCGCCGCGCACCGCTAGCATCCGCCGAAGACGTGCAGGCGGAGGACGCCCAAGCCGCCAAGCAGAACGCCCAGCAAGAACTGGCCGGCTCGTTCGATACGGCCATTTCGCCGTTTCTGGTGAAGTACTGCACGGAGTGCCACAGCGGCGATTTGCCGGAGGCCGATCTGTCGCTCGATAAGTACGAGACGATCGAGCAGGTGGTCGAGGATCGCGATCGCTGGGACATCATCCAGGACATGATCGCTACCCGCACCATGCCGCCCGAGGAAGAAGGCCAGGCGAGGCCGAGCGAAGAGGAATACACCTTCGTCGGCCACTGGCTGGAAGCGAAACTCTCGCAGGTCGACTGCACGGGACCGGTCTGGCCGGGCCGCGTGACGCTGCGGCGGCTGAACCGCGCCGAATACAACAACACGATCCGCGATCTGCTGGGCGTGGATGTGAAGCCGGCCGACGACTTCCCCTCCGACGACGTCGGCTACGGGTTTGACAATATCGGCGACGTGCTTTCGATGTCGCCGATCCTGTTTGAGAAGTACATGGCCGCGGCGGGCGACGTGCTGGACGAGGTATTTTCCGACGAAGCGCTTCGCAATCGCGTGCTGACCACCCGGCCAGAGGGCGACCGCGGCGACGCCGAAGCCGCGAAGACCGTGCTCGCGCGGTTCGCCTCGCGCGCCTTCCGCCGCCCGGTCGAAGAGCATGAGCTCGAGCGGCTGCTGGCGATCGCGGAGCTTGCCCGGAAGGAAGAGGCCAGCTACGAGCAGCAGGTGCAGTTGGCGATGCAGGCCACGCTCACCTCGCCGTACTTCCTGTTCCGCGTCGAGCAGGATCCGGAAGATCCGCAGGCGGTGCGCGAACTGAACGACTACGAACTGGCCACGCGGCTGTCGTACTTCCTGTGGAGCAGCATGCCGGACGAGACGCTGTTTGAGCTGGCGTCCCAGGGCAAGCTGCAAGAGCCGGCAGTGCGCGAACAGCAGGTGCGGCGAATGCTGGCCGATCCGAAGTCCGAGTCGCTGACCCGCAACTTCGCCGCGCAGTGGCTGCAGCTTCGAGACGTGGATAGCGCCGCGCCCGACCCGCAGAAGTACCCGGAGTTCGACGACGCGCTGCGCAGTGCGATGAAGCGGGAGACGGAGCTGTTCTTCGAGTCGATCGTGCGCGAGGACCCCAGCATTCTCGACTTCATCGACAGCGATTACACCTTTGTGAACGAGCGGCTCGCCCGGCATTACGGCATTGAGGGCATTGAGGGCGACCAGTTTCGCAAGGTGAGCCTGTCCGGTCGCCGCGGCGGCGTGCTGACGCAGGGGAGCATTCTGCTGCTGACCAGCAATCCGACGCGGACCTCGCCGGTGAAGCGCGGCAAGTGGATCATGTCGAACATCCTGGGCACTCCGCCGCTACCTCCGCCCGAGGGCGTGGAAGAGTTGAGCGAGGACGAAGGGGCCGAGCTATTGGGCAGCCTGCGGGAACGAATGGAGCAGCATCGGGCCAACCCGGTTTGCGCCAGTTGCCATAACCGCATGGACCCTCTGGGGTTCGGCTTCGAGAACTTCGACGCCATCGGCTCCTGGCGGACCGAGGACGGGCGGTTCGAGATTGACGCTTCCGGCGAGCTTCCCGGTGGTCAGAGCTTTGACGGGCCGGCCGAGCTGCGCTCCATCCTGCGGGAGACGAAGGCGGAACAGTTCTGTCGTTGTTTCGCGGAAAAGCTGCTAACCTATGCCTTGGGCCGAGGGCTCGAGTCGTACGATCGCTGTAGTGTGGACCGGATCATCGAAACGGCCGGGAAGGATGACTTCCGCTTTTCCAGCTTGGTGCTGGCGGTCGTCGAAAGCGAACCATTCCTGAAACGAGGCGGTACGGGAGGAAAGCCATGAGCGGACACTTGCTGATTTCTCGGCGAACGGTGCTGCGCGGCCTGGGCACTTCAATGGCCTTGCCGCTGCTCGATGCGATGCGTCCCGCTCCCGCGCTGGCCGCACAGGCAGCCGTAGGCGCGGCCGGTAGCGGCACGCCCCGGCGGATGGCGTTCCTGTTCGTGCCCAACGGTGCCAACATGGACAAGTGGGTGCCCAATCGCGTCGGCTACGATTACGATCTGCCGTACATTCTGGAGCCGGCGGCCCGCATTAAAGACGACCTGTTAGTGATGAGCGGGCTGACGCATGACAAGGGCCGCGCCAATGGCGACGGTGCCGGCGACCACGCCCGGTGTGCCAGCGTGTTTCTCACCGGCGCGCAGCCCCGCAAGACCGCGGGCGCGAACATCCGCTCCGGCGTGTCGGTCGACCAGGTGGCCGCGCGCAAAATCGGCCGCGCCACGCCGTTCCCCTCGCTGGAGCTGGGCATCGAAGGCGGCCGCAACGCCGGCAACTGCGACTCCGGCTATAGCTGCGCGTATTCGTCCAACGTCTCTTGGGCCGGCCCCTCCACGCCGGTCGGCAAGGAGATTAACCCGCGCCTGGTGTTCGAGCGGCTGTTCTCCAACCAGAAGAGCAAAGACGGGGCCGAAAGCCGCTTCGAGCGCGACGCCTATCAGCGGAGCATTCTCGACTTTGTGCGCGAGGACGCCCAGCGCCTGCAAAGCCGGCTGGGACAGTCCGACCGGCTCAAGCTCGATGAATACTTGACCGGTGTCCGCGAGATCGAGCGGCGGCTGAGCCGCGACGACACCGGCCGCGCCGGCCGCGATGCGGACAACTTTCCCAAGCCGGCCGGCGTGCCGGAAGAGTACGCCGAACACGTGCGGCTGATGTGCGACATGATGGTGCTGGCCTTCCAGGCCGACCTGACCCGGGTGGCCACCTGCATGTTCGGCAACGCCGGCAGCAATCGGCCCTACCGGAATATCGGCGTCTCCGACGGTCACCACGACCTGTCGCACCACGGCAACGATCAGGCGAAGCTCGACAAGATCGCCGAAATCAACCGCTTCCACGTCTCGCAGTTCGCGTACTTCGTCGAGCGGCTCAGGTCGATCCCCGAGGCGGGCGGCACGCTGCTGGACAACTGCATGATCGTCTACGGCAGCGGCATCAGCGACGGCAATCGCCACAACAACGAGAACCTGCCGATCATGATGGCCGGCCGCGGTGGCGGCACGATCACGCCCGGGCGCCACGTGAGCTTCCCGTACGAGACGCCGCTGTGCAACCTGTTCGTCTCGCTGCTCGACCGGATGGGTGCTGCGGTGCCGTGGCACGGCGACAGCACCGGCCGGCTGACCGGGCTGGAAGCGTAGGCGGGGGCGGCGGTACGGCGCGAACAGCCTACCGCGGAGTCGTTTTGCAACGCCTCTCCTTTGGGAGAGGCAGGGCAGGGGGCGCTGCGAAGTTGCGCGCCTCGCGCTCTTTTCTAGAGAGGTATAGCTAACCATGCGCTGGACGTTTCTTGCCGTCACACTCGCGGTCGCTTTTCTTTCGCCGGCGGTGCTGGTTTCCGCGCAAGAGGTCGATGCCTCCGTCACGGCGCTGGGCAAGCAACTGATCGACGGCGAAACCGAAGAGCGGCGCGATGCGGCGTATGCGCTCGAGGATCTCGGGCTGGACGCCGCCGACGCGGTGCCCGAAATGGTCCAGGCGCTGGAAGACCGTGACGAGCAGGTCCTTTCGACGGTGCTCCGCTGCCTGTTGCACCTGGGGCCGCAGGCGGAGCCCGCCATCCCCGGGCTGATCGAATTGCTCGGCGATCGCAGCAGCCAGACGAGCTATCGCGCCTCGGCCGTGCTGGGGCACATCGGCCCGGCGGCCGTCGAGCCGCTGCTGAAGGCGCTGGAGTCCGACAACGGGCGGACTCGCGGCGGCGCGGCCGAAGCCTTCTCCTTTATGCAGGACTTGCCAGGGCCCGTAATCGAACAGCTCGCCGCGCGGCTGGGCGACGAGGAGGGCGGCGTGCGGGCACTGGCCGCCGGGTCGCTGGGACGGCTCGGTGCGCCGGCCGTGCCCGCGGTGACCAGACAGCTTCAATCCGAGTCGCTGCCGGCACGCGTTGCCGCGGCGCAAGCGCTCGCCGGGGCAGGCCAGACCTCCCTGCCGGCCGCAGATCCGCTGCGCACGGCCGCCACCGACGAAGACGCCGAGCTCCGGGCGGCCGCCATCGCCGCCCTAGCCGCGGCACACGCCAACACCAACGAGGATCTTCGCCTCTTCGAGCAGGCCCTGGCCGACGCCGATCAAAAGGTCCGTGACCAGGCGATCGTGGGGATGATACACGCGGGCGACGCAGCGGAGCAGTCGGTGCCGGCGCTGGTGAAGATGATCGACCACCAGGACGCGGACCTGCAGCGGACTGCGATCTTCGTGCTGGGGCAGATCGGTCCGGCCGCGGCCGATGCCGTGCCGGCCTTGCTCGGCAAGTTGGGCGGCGACGCGGAGCTGAATGATGTGGTGGTGGCTACCGTCGGCAAGATCGGTACGCCTGCCATCCCCCATTTGCTGGCGGCGGCCGGCGGCGAGGCGGTTTCGACCGACACTCTCGCCCAGGCACTGGGGCGGATGGGCACGCCGGCGGCAGCGGCGCTGATCGAGGCATCCCAGAGCGAAAAGCCGGCGGTGCGAGCGGCGGTAGTACAAAGCTGGGGTTACATGGATCCGCGGCCGGAGCAGGCCCTGCAACAGGTCGGCCGATCTCTGCAAGATCCGGCGGCGGACGTTCGCGCGGCGGCCGCCCGGGCGGCGGAGCGCATGGCCCGAGAGGCCCAGCCGCTTCGCGAGGGCCTCACCGCGGCGCTGGACGATGCGGACGGGCAGGTTCGCGCCGGTGCCGTAGCGGCGCTGGTCGCCATCGGTATGCCGGCCGAGGAACTGATTCCCTCAATGGTCAAGGCGCTCAAAGACACCAGCTCCGCCGTCCGCAGTCAGGCGGCCGACTCGCTGGCCGAATCGCTCGACGGCGCAGGCGACGCGGCCGAGCCGGCCATTGGTCCACTGGTGCAGGCGCTGTCCGACGAGGCGCCCCAGGTTAGAGCGAGCGCCGCGGCGGCGCTGGGCGCCATCGGACGGGACGTGTCGGACGATGGCCGCCGAGCGGTGATCGCCCTGGTGCGCGATCCGGACGTTGCAGTACGCACGCGAGCTAGCCAGGCACTGGGCCGCATGCGGGCGAGCGATGACTCGGTGGCCGCCCTGGTGACCGCCTTGGACGACGAGCAGGAGCCGGTCCGGCTGGCGGCGGTCGAAGCGCTGGGGCAGTTGGATGAGGACGCGCGTGCGGCAATTGAGCCACTCCGTCAGCGGATCAGTGACGCTTCGCCCAGCGTTCGCTCAGCGGTGATCCACGCTCTGAGCGAGATCGATCGGGAAGAGCCGGCGGTCGCCGAGACGCTCATCGCCGCCTTGAGCGACAGCGAATGGGCGGTCCGCAAGACGGCGACGGCCGCGGTGGCGGAACTGGGCTCGCAGGGCAAGGCGGCGGTACCTCGGCTGCTGGAGCTGCTCGAGAGCGATGACGATGCTGACGCCGCCCGATCGGCCCTGCGGGAAATCGACGACGCCGGTCCGGAGGCGGTGCCGGGGCTGGTTAAGGTCCTGGAGGATCGCGACCGCCGCATGTCGTTCCTGGCGGTGCGGCTGCTGGGCAAGGTTGGTCCGCCAGCAAAGGACGCGCTGCCGCTGTTGCGCGAGATGACTGGGCGCCGCGGTCGCGGCTTCGGCCGCATCGGGGACATGGTCGAAGAGGCCATCCGCCAGATCGAAGGCCGCCCGGAGGAAGATGACGACGACGGGCGCCGCCGCCGCGATCGGGACGACGACGATTGATCCGCGAGCAATTCGGCACTGACCATTTGGTGGCACAGACATTCCTGACTGTGCATAAACCTGTCTGAGCACAACGCCGGGTGCCACTGCTGGCCCCTCCCAATCCTGTTCGGCACTTTTGTTGCCAGGGGGAACTTTTCCGGGGGGGCGCCG
>JBBDJB010000050.1:0-8387 GCA_040880125.1 Pirellulales bacterium
CTCCTTGGAAAACTGCTATCGTTCCTACTTGATTCGAAAGACAGTCGCTCTCCCCAGCCCTCTCCCCGAGCGGGAGAGCGAGCTAAGTTCAGACATTCCAGTCGGTGCTCAACCCATTCGTCTACTACACGCCAGGCATACACCGCTACGCACCTGACGGACACGCCGCCGCACCGGTAGAATGCGCTGCGGAGGCACTCTTTGAGATGTACGACTGCTTGATCCTTGGCGGCGGCGTTATCGGTCTGTCGCTCGCCTACGAGCTTGCCGGCCACGGGCTGCGAGTCAGCGTGATCGATCGCGGTGCGCCCGGCCGCCAAGCGTCGTGGGCAGGTGCCGGAATCTTGCCACCGGCGACCAACCGGCCTGGCGATCCGCCGGAGTTGCGACTGGCGGGACTGAGCCACGAGCTACATGCGCAGTGGGCGGCGGATCTGCGCGAGCTGACCGGAATCGACAACGGCTATCGCCGCTGCGGTGGGATCTACATCGCCCGAGATGCGCAAGCCGCCGGGCAGCTCGACCAGCAGATGACCGACTGGCACCGTCGCGATGTCCGCGTGGAGCCACTAACGGCAGAGGCACTGCATCGCCTCGAGCCGTCATTGCTTCCCGAGTTCGACGACGAGCCGAACATCGCCGCTTGTCACGTGCCGGACGAGTGCCAGATCCGAAATCCGCGGCACCTCAAGGCGCTGCTGATGGCGTGCGCCCGGCGTGGCGTTTCGATCGAGGCCGGAGTCGCGGCCGAGGACTTTCAAGTGCGCGGCGGCCGCATCGAGCGAGTGTTCACCAGCGCCGGACCGCTGCAGGCGGGTAGCATCTGCCTGGCGTGTGGAAGCTGGTCGGCGTCGCTGGCCCGGCGGTTGCAGCTTTCCCTGCCCGTGCGTCCGGTGCGGGGACAGATCGTCTTGTTGGCTAGCGACCGGCCGGTGCTTTCGAAGATCATCAATGAAGGATCGCGCTACCTGGTGCCGCGTCCGGACGGGCGGATCCTGATCGGTTCTACGGAAGAGGAAGCCGGCTTCGATGCCCGACCGACGGCCGAAGGCATCGCCGCACTTGTCGACTTCGGCCGGTCGCTGGCGCCGGCGCTGGGGCAAATGCCGATCGAGCGAAGCTGGGCGGGACTGCGGCCCGGCTCGGCCGATGGCCGGCCCTATTTGGGACGTGCAGCCGAACTGGAAAACCTTTACATCGCGACCGGGCACTTTCGCTCGGGATTGCAACTGGCTCCGGCGACCGCACGCGTGGTGGGAGAGCTGATCCGCGGCGAGAAGCCGTCGATCGATCTGGCCGCCTTCGATCCGCAGCGGCGGTAATCGTGCCGCTATTCCGGCGTCGCGGCCAAAAGTTCATCGCTGACCGAATCAATCTGGTCGGCGTCGATCGACTCCAGGCTTTCAGCGAAACCGACCAGCAGGGCCAGGTCGCACAGCCGGTTAATTTGCCGCGGTGCGCCCTGCGACAGTTCGTGCACGGCCTCGATCGCCTTTGTTCCGAAGATCCTGCGCGAAGCACCGGCCGCCGACAGCCGATGCGTAATGTAGCTGGCGGTCTCGTCGACCGTAAGCGGCCGCAGCATTGTCTTGACGCTCAACCGCTGCTCCAGCGACGGCATACGGCTCAATGCCGGCAGCAGCGCGTGCTGGCCGGCAAGAATCAGTGTGAGCCCGGATCCGCTGTCGCTTTCGAAGTTCAGCAGCAGCCGCATCGTCTCCAGGTTTTCCGTATCGGCCAGCAGGTGTGCCTCGTCGATCACAATGACGGCATGCCGGCCGGCCTCGGCGATCTCCGCCAGTCGGCGCTCAATCCGCAGGATGCACTGGTCGACCGACATCCGCGGTTCATATTGCGATGATTCCGCTTCCAACCCGATAGCGATGTACGAGAGCAGTTCGCCCGGCGTCATTCGAGGGAACACCAGGTGCACAAACGGCTGGAAGTCCTCCGCAAGCTGTCGCCGCAGCGCGCGGACGAGCAGAGTCTTGCCTGAACCGGCCGGTCCAGTGAGCAGGGCGGCACCGCGGCGGCTTTCCACCGCGTAGCGGAGCTTCAAAAGCGCTCCCTGATGCGACTCGGCGGGATAGTAGTATCCCTCACCGGCGCCCGGCTCAAACGGCTTTTCCCGCAAGCCCCAGTAGTCGTTGTACATGGTCGTCATCCGCTATCCTTGCGGGCTGGATGTTGAAGTTCAGCGGGGAAGCGATCGATCAGCCTGCCTTTGCCATCGGCGAAGTCGACTGCGGCAACGGCAATACGTCCGGCCCCGCGAAGGCCTCCACGGCACCGATTACCGCCACTTTCGCCGAGGCGAGCCTGCTGGCAGCCGCGGTGAAGTCGGCCTGCGACGCCCGGCGAGCGTCGCGCACCAGGAGCGCCGCGGGTATACCGGCCGCTTGAGCGAACGCGACGGCGTCGCCGCGCGGATCGAGTACTGGCCCGAGATCGACCAGCACGATATCGAAGTGCTTGTATAGCGTAGCCAGGTCGCCGCCGGCTCGACGGCCCAGTTCCGATGGATCGGCACCGACCAGCGGCTCGCGCAGCGGCACGAGCGAGATCTGTTCGCCGCGGGTTTCGACGACCGCTTCTTCCAGCCGCAATTCACCTCGTAAGACGTCGTCCCATCCGGCCGGTACCGCCAGCCCCAATCGCACGGCGAGATCCGGTTTTTCGAAATCGGCGTCGACCACGGCCACTCTCGCGCCCAACGCCGCCAACCGCCGGGCAATACATAACAGACCGGTCGAACGGCCTTCGCCTCGGCGACATCCGGCGACCGCAATCACGCGGTGGCCCATCTCCGAGGTAGCCAGCAATTTCCGTGCGACGTGGTCGAAGGCGTCAGCCACTTCGCTCAACAGCCGCTCGCACTCGCGCGGATAGACGAACTGGTCGACCTCCAGGGCGGCCTGAAAGAACGGCTCGCTTTCTTCCGATCCCGCGGCTTCGGTCGGCAAGTGCGACGGAGCAGGGATTTCGATCGCGGTTGCAGGCACCGGCACAACTACCGGAGTCAACGCCTGCGGCGCCTGCGGTGATTCCTCCGCTGTCGGATCCACAAACGAAGACAGCGGCCGAATGTCGCCACGAACTTCCTGGCGACCATCGGCCGCACCGCTTGCGGCTTCCGCGAAGCTCGGTGTTGGCGAAAGAGAAATGTGCGGCTGCGGAACGTGGCGATTGTTCGCAGTACGAAGTGCCGGTGCGGTGGCGGGTTCCTCCGCAAGCGTATCCGGTGGCCCGATCGCGTGCGAAGGAAACGTACACTCTTGGACCGTGAAGTAGGCGTCCAAAGCACTTTCACCCGATAGTCCGGCGACTTCGGCCGATGCAGCATGCAAGGGTGCGTCGGCCAGCACCTGCGTCTCGGCGTGCTGAACCGGCGGCGCAGCGGAAGAGGCCGTGTCACGGTGAAAAGCTCGAATGAACGCGCGGTCCGTGGAGGTCATAATCAGGCTCGGTTGAACTCGGAAGATGTTGTTTGCCGCTGCCGGCGGAGATTGTTCTTGCTCAGCGGAATACTTCTCAGCGCACCGTCGACTTTCGGATGGTCCCGTCGAGTTCCGCCACGGACGTCGAGCTCGTGCCGCGGGTGTAGATCGAAGACCCAGTGTGCGGGTTTACGTTCAATCCGGTAGCGGTGCTGGCGGCGGCCTCGCCGCTGGACGGGGCCGCATTTCGGGGCCAGACGGAGATTTCGGCGTCCTCGGGCGGTGACCACGGCGAGAACTCGGCCGTCGGTTGCTCGGATCCCGCCGCTTCCAAAGCCGGGCCCTGCATCTCTGACCAGTCCGGTTCGGCGACCGACTCAACCGACTTGTCAGGCTGTCCACGCCACGGTGCCGGGCCGGGTGCAACCTCCCAGGAAGGGGCACCTGCCGATTGCAACTCCGACGGATCTGCCTCGTCGCCTCCGCGCAACTGCATCAGCAGGATGCCGGCGACCACAACAATTCCCACCAGGACGACCACCGGGGAGAGGTGGAACTGTCTCAGCCGGCATGCCGCCCACTCGGCCCAGGCAGAGGTTTTCACTCCATTGATTGCAGAGGTCGTCATCATATTGAACGCAGAAACCAGCGACGCCCGCGGCGAAGTCGGAGTCTCGGCAACCGTTGCCGGCGGTAAGGTGTCCAGGTCTGGGATCCGCAGCCAGAGCGGCGCGGCGACGTCCGGCCGACCGCCCGCATCGACGCGCATCGCCGGCGTGGTGGTCGCGCCCGCTTGTGTTACGGCGGGGTCCATGGCAACTCGGCTTCTTCAAGAGTCGGGAAATGGCCGGAGTCGCCACGGCGCACGAACCCCCGCGGCGAATCCATCCTCTGGTATGTGTGTAGCGCATTATCGGCGGCGACTGTGCCGATCTTGAGTATTCTTCCGGTTAAGGAGACTTTGCGGGTAAGGAGCTTTGAAGAGGCTGGCCGCCGGGGCAGCGACGTTGCAGCCGGTCGCGTGATGTGCGATAGTGAAGCCTCCGCAAGCACTTGCGCTGCCGCTGGGCGCCCCGCATTAGCACTGCGCCCCCGCGTGAAGCGGCGTTGGTTCGCTGCCTCACGCTTTTCATAAGCGGTTATTTTTCATATACTTACAGAGACCGCAAGCGGAAAGCCGGCGGCCGAACTTTTGTTCGTATTTACCCAAACTCCCAAAGTGCCCATGTCGATAGCACCCCAGACTCATCGTCGCGCCCTGCTCGAGAAACTGCTCAACGAGCGGATCCTGGTCCTGGATGGGGCGATGGGGACGATGATTCAATCGCTTTGCCTGAGCGACGAGGACGTCCGCGGCGAGCGTTTCGCGAAGCACACCCGCGACGTGAAGAACTTCTGCGATTTGCTGTCGCTCACCCAGCCCGATGCGATCACCGACATCCACCGCAAATACCTGGAGGCCGGCGCGGATATCGTCGAGACCAACACGTTCACCTGCAACGCCATCTCGATGGCCGACTACGATCTGCAGTCGCTGTCCGAGGAGCTGAACATCGCGGCGGCCCAATGCGCCCGCCGGGCGGTGGATGAGTTCAATGCCTTGACGCCCGAGCGGCCGCGGTTTGTCGCCGGCTCGATCGGCCCCACCAACCGCACCGCCTCGCTTTCGCCGGACGTGAACAATCCCGGCTACCGCGCCGTGACCTTCGACGACCTGGTCGAGACCTACTACCAGCAGGTCTCCGGACTGGTGCAGGGGGGAGTCGACATCCTCTTCCCGGAGACGACCTTCGACACGCTCAACTTGAAGGCCTGCCTGTTCGCCATCGACAAGTACTTCGAGAACTGGGACCCGGAGGAGCGGCTGCCGGTGATGACGTCGGTCACGATCACCGACCGCAGCGGACGGACACTTTCGGGTCAGACGCTGGAAGCTTTCCTGCTTTCTATCTCGCATGCCAACCTGCTGAGCGTTGGATTGAACTGCGCGTTCGGCGCGGACGAATTGCGGCCCTATGTCGAGGAGCTTTCGCGACTCAGCCCGAAGTTAATCAGTTGCCATCCCAATGCCGGGCTGCCCAACGAGTTCGGCGGCTTCGACGAAACGCCCGAGCACATGGCCGAGACGCTGGCCGACTTCGCCGAGAACGGCTGGCTGAACATCGTCGGCGGATGCTGCGGCACCACGCCGAATCACATCCGCGCGATCGCCGAGGCGGTGGACGGCAAGCAGCCGCGGCGGCGGCCGAAGCTCGAACCGCTGACGCAGCTCTCGGGCCTGGAGCCGCTCAACGTCCGGCCCGAGAGCAACTTCCTGATGATCGGCGAGCGGACGAACGTCACCGGCAGCAAGAAGTTCGCCCGGCTGATCCTCACGGAGAATTACGAGGAAGCCCTGGCGGTCGCGATGAGCCAGGTCGAAGGCGGCGCTAACATCGTCGACGTCAACATGGACGAGGGCATGCTCGACGGCGAAGCGGCGATGACCACGTTTCTGAACCTCATCGCATCCGAGCCGGATATCTGCCGCGTGCCGATCATGATCGACAGCTCGAAGTGGTCGGTGCTCGAGGCGGGGCTCAAATGCGTGCAGGGGAAGTGCATCGTCAACTCGATCAGCCTCAAAGAGGGCGAGGAGACGTTTCTGGAGCAGGCGCGGCTCGTTCGCCGTTACGGCGGCGCGGTGGTGGTGATGGCCTTCGACGAGAAGGGCCAGGCGACTACCGTCGAAGACAAGGTGCGGATTTCCGAGCGGGCGTACAAGCTTCTCACCGAGAAGGTCGGTTTTCCGCCCACGGACATCATTTTCGACCCGAACATCCTCACCGTCGCCACCGGTATCGAGGAACACAACGACTACGCCAAGAACTTTCTCGACGCGATCGGGCGGATCAAGAAGCGCTGCCCCGGTGTCAAAATCTCCGGCGGCGTAAGCAACATTTCCTTCTCGTTCCGCGGCAATAACATTGTCCGCGAGGCCATGCACTCGGCGTTTCTGTATCACGCCATCCGTGCCGGGCTCGACATGGGCATCGTCAACGCCGGCCAACTTGCTGTCTACGAGGAAATTGACCCGGAGCTGCGCGATGCGGTAGAGGATGTTCTGCTCAATCGCCGGCCCGACGCGACCGAGCGGCTGGTCGACTTAGCCGAACGGGTGAAGGGTCAAAAGACCGAGTCGGCGGCGCAACAGCTCGAGTGGCGTAGCGGCAGCGTCGAGGAGCGTCTCCAGCACGCGCTGATCAAGGGCATCGTCGAGTTCATCGAGCAGGACACCGAGGAGGCCCGGCAGAAGTACGACACGGGTCTGCAAATCATCGAAGGCCCGCTGATGGACGGCATGAACGTCGTCGGCGACCTGTTCGGCTCCGGCAAGATGTTTCTGCCGCAGGTGGTCAAAAGCGCCCGCGTGATGAAAAAGTCGGTCGCGTACCTGCTCCCCTTCATGGAAGAGGAGAAGAAGCAGCAAGGTGGCGAGCAGCGCCCGCGGGGCAAGATCGTCATGGCCACGGTTAAGGGCGACGTCCACGACATCGGAAAGAACATCGTTGGCGTCGTATTGGGCTGCAACAACTATGAAGTGATCGATCTTGGCGTGATGGTCCCCTGCGAGAAGATCCTCGAAAAGGCCCGCGAAGTCGGTGCTGATCTGATCGGGCTGAGCGGTCTGATTACGCCCAGTCTCGACGAGATGGTGCACGTGGCGTCCGAGATGAAGCGGACCGGGTTCGACATCCCGCTGCTGATCGGTGGCGCCACCACCAGCGCGAAGCACACGGCCGTAAAGATCGCTCCCTCGTACGGCAACGCCACCGTGCACGTGCTGGACGCATCGCGCAGCGTCGGCGTGGTCGAGCGGCTCACGTCCGCCGATGGACGACCGGCGTTCGAGGAGAAGAATCGCAAGCTGCAGGAGCAACTCGCCGCTTCGCACCAGCAGCGGCAGCAGACTAAGCTGGTTCCGTACAAGCGGGCCCTCGCGCAGCGGTTCACTACGGATTGGAACAGTGTGCGGATCGATCAACCGTCGTTCCTGGGAACGAAGGCCCTGGCACCGTTCCCGCTCGAGGAGTTGGTGGGCTACATCGATTGGTCCCCGTTCTTCATGGCTTGGGAGCTCAAGGGCAAGTACCCGACGATCCTGGAGGACGAAAAGTTTGGCCCGGCGGCTCGCAAACTGTTCGACGACGCGCAAGCGCTGCTGGCGGAGATTCTTAAGAACGAATCGCTGGTCGCCAAGGGCGTGTACGGCTTCTGGCCCGCCGCGTCCGACGGGGACGACGTGATCATTTATGAGGACGACTCGCGCGACCGGGAGCGGGCCCGATTTCACATGCTGCGGCAGCAGTGGGAGCGCAAGGGGCAAAGCGATTTCTACTCGCTGGCCGATTTTGTCGCGCCGGTCGGCTCGGGCCGCCCGGACTACATCGGCGGCTTTGCGGTCACCACGGGGCTCGGCTGCGGCGAGCTTGCTGCACGCTTCGAGCGCGACCACGACGACTACAACTCGATCATGGCCAAAGTGCTGGCCGACCGGCTGGCGGAAGCCTTCGCCGAGCGGCTTCATCAGATCGTTCGAGTCGACTGGGGCTACGGCGCCGAAGAGGGCCTGAGCCACGCGGAGCTGATCAAGGAGAAGTACCGCGGCATCCGTCCGGCCGCCGGCTATCCGGCCTGCCCGGATCACACGGAGAAGGAGACGCTCTTCTCGCTGTTGGATGCCACTGGCGCCACTGAGATGACGCTGACTGAGCACTTTGCGATGCAGCCCGCGGCGTCGGTAGCGGGCTTGTACTTCGCTCATCCCGAGTCGCGCTACTTCGCTGTCGATCGGCTCACCCGCGACCAGGTGGAGGATTACGCCACCCGCAAGGGGATGTCGGTCGCTCAGGTGGAGCGCTGGCTGTCGTCGAATCTCGGCTACGAGCCGGAAAAGTAACACGTGGCACA